>NC_010718.1:1880000-3165557 GCF_000020005.1 Natranaerobius thermophilus JW/NM-WN-LF
AACTTCTTCTGGTAATAGATCGGTAGTTAGTGTAAAGTAATCAATTATTAATTCATCAGGGATAGACATAGTTTTTCCGTACATATCATATGGTTTTTCTTCTATACCTATATAATTACCCAAACTTTTGCTCATCTTTTTCTCGCCATCAGTCCCCACTAATATAGGAAGCATCAGAGCAATTTGAGGTGTGTTACCTTTTTCTTTTTGCAGTTGCCTTCCCATTAATAAATTAAACTTTTGTTCTGTTGCTCCAAATTCCACATCGGAATCCAAGAATACTGAATCATAACCCTGCATAATTGGGTAAAAGAATTCATGTAAACTAATTGGACGATTTTTCTTATACCTCCAATTAAAGTCTTCTCTTTCTAACATTCGTGCAACTGTTACCTTGCTAGATAGTTCTATGATATCTTCAAACTTCAAGTTAGATAGCCATTCTGAGTTAAATCTTACGTCGGTTTTATCAGAATACAAAATTTTAAAAATTTGTTCCTTATAGGTTTCGGCATTTTCCAATATTTCTTCTGTTGTCATTTGTTTTCTTGTTTCACTTCTTCCTGTAGGATCACCAATTTTACCAGTAAAGTCACCAATAATAATGGTAACATTATGTCCCATCTCTTGAATCTGTTTTAGTTTACGCAATACTACAGTGTGCCCCAAATGAATGTCAGGAGCCGAAGGGTCCAAACCTAGTTTCAACCGTAATGGCTCATTACTATCAATGGACTTTTGAATCTTATTCTGCAATTCTTCTTTAGAAATTATTTCTTCGGTACCATGGGAAAAGATTTCCATTTGTCGTTCTAAACTATAGTTTTGTAGCACCACTTTCCAATCCCCCTACTGTAAATTTTATTAACTTTTGATAAATTAATTTTATTATCAAAGGAATTCCCGCAGGATATTATATTTGACAAATTTTATTAGTGATTTTAACACAATAAACTATTTTTGGCAAAGCAATTAATCACCTTTTTTACAAAATTTATGTTATAATATTATTCGTTAAGGAGGGGGTTTACATGAGTCAAAACAAGAAAACCGTAACTAGGTCCCGGTCAAATAAAAAGAAGACCAAAAAAACTTTTAAGTTCAGCAATAACTCTATGAGAAATATATTAAAGTACGCGGGTATTGCAATTTTAGTTATCATTTTCTTATCTGGTGGAGTTGCCTTTGGCATGACAATTGCAGCATTACAAGGCACTCCCGATTTCGACCCGGAAAGGATGAGTTCAGCTCTACCGTCGGAAATCCGAGACCGCAATGGTAATTTAATTGTCAGGTTAGATAGAGAGCAGTACCGGGTTGAAACTGATTTAGATGATGTCCCCGAACATACTCAGCAGGCTTTTATAGCCATCGAAGATGATAATTTTTACGACCATAGAGGCTTCGATCCTAGGGGGATCATGCGCGCTGCTACCACCAACTTTAGAACAACTGGGAATCCTTTTAGAGGGCCACAGGGTGGAAGTACTATTACACAACAGCTTGTCAAACATGCTTTTCTGTCACCAAAACAACAATTAGAGCGCAAAATTCAGGAATTATGGTTGGCAATTCAAGTTGAGAGAGTTTACACTAAAGATGAAATCCTGGAATTTTACTTAAATAATGCAGTTTATTTTAACCATAATGCTTACGGCATTCAAGCTGGCAGCCAAGTTTATTTTGATAAAGATGTCTCAGAACTAACAGTAGAAGAATCTGCCCTATTAGCAGGTGTAATTAAACACCCTAGCAGATTGTCTCCATTTAATAACCCAGAAGATGCAAAACAAAGGCAGGAATTAGTTCTAAGATCTATGAAATCGCAAGATTTCATTACAAAAGATGAATACAAAACAGCGAAAAGCGTTGGTATAGATGACATGTTAACAGAGCTACCGGAAAGGACATATCCTAATCCACATTTTGTCGATTATGTAATAAACGAAGAAGTTATCCCTATTTTAACAGAAATTACAGGTGGGAGTTCTGAAGAGGCCAGGGGTCAAGCAGAAAACCTTCTGTATCATGGTGGATTGACTATCTATACTACTATGGACAAAAGTATGCAGCAAACTGCTGAAAACGTGGTCAATGACTCAAATAATTATCCAACTACCCGTGAAGATGCATCTGGTGTTACTCAACCACAATCTGCAGTGGTGCTTGCGGATCCGGAAAGTGGTGAATTAAGAGCCCTTGTGGGAGGACGTAATTACGGAATTAATAATATGGTTAACAGAACTCTCAGTCGCCGCCAACCTGGTTCAGTAATGAAGCCCATAAATATCTATGCACCAGCAATTGAGGAAAGAATTATTTCACCAGGATCTGTTTTAGATGACGCCCCAATGGTTTTTGATATACCAGACACCAATAGAACTTATACTCCTGAGAACTTTAACCGCAGTTTTGCAGGATTAGTAACAGCTAGAACAGCTTTAGTACGGTCTTTAAATGTACCAGCTGTCGATTTATATGTTAATGAATTAGGAGCAAATAAAGCCGCTGAATACACTGAACAATTTGGAATTACTACCATGACAGAATCTGATAAAAGGAATCCAGCTGCTGCTATCGGTGGCTGGGACCATGGTGTTAAACCAATAGAGGTGAATGCAGCCTTTGCTACTTTGGCAAATGAAGGAGTAAGGGTGGAACCATATGCTGTTAGGGAAATACAGGACAGAAATGGTGACATCATATATGAAGCAGTACCCGAGAAAAAACCAGTATTATCTGAAGAAACAGCCTGGTTAGTTTCCGATATGTTAAAAGATACAGTTAATTGGGGAACTGCCAGCCAAGTAAACTTGGGAAGACCGGCAGCCGCTAAAACAGGAACTTCCCAAAATCAAAGAGATGGATGGCTATCAACCTATACACCTAACCTTGCTATGACGGTTTGGATTGGTTATGACCGACATGATGCACAAGGTAGTTCCATCTCCAATCCGTGGAGATATACTACTAGTATGGTCAATCAAATTATGGGCCCTTCTCTAGAAGGAATGGAAATAAGAAATTTTCAGAGACCTTCAGGTATCCAAGGTCCAATATCAATTAGCACCAAATCGGGATTATTACCAAGCGATATAACACCTGATGACTATATAACTTCAGATTATTTTTTGAATAATATGGTCCCAACTCAAGAAGATAATGCCTTTGAAGAAGTTGAAATTTGTTTGGAAAGCGAACAGTTAGCTACTGAAGATTGCCCAGAACACACTTTAGAAACGAAAGTATTCTTAAAAGATCGGTCATATATGACAACTGATGATCGTTGGACTGGTGGTCCAGGTAGAGTACCGGCAGATACTGAATTGATGGCACCGGAAGAGTCATGTGAAATTCACGGAGACGGTGAAGAAGGTGTTTCACCAGGATTAAGAGGGGATGTAATTCATGATGGTAGAGCGATTAGACTTAGATGGTCTTCTTTAAGAGAAGATATAGCTGGCTATAACCTATACAAACAAGGTCCCCAAGATGATGAATTTGTTTTAATTAAGGAAAATACAGCCAATACCTTTTTCGTTGACAACGATATCAGTGAAGGTGAAACCTATACCTATCGCTTAACAGAAATTGATGAAGAAGGAAATGAATCTACTTTTGCACAAACAGTTACCATCAGTGTTGTTACTGATGATACATCCACTGAACAAGAAGATCAGGTTGAGGACGAAACACCTCCAGACCAAGAACAAGAAAATAATCAAGACACAGATGACCCAGAAGAGGACGAAGAAACTGAAACTAAAGAGAATGAACATGAGCCCGAAGAAGAAGAAAATGGTCATTCAACTGATCCTACCGATGATTTAGAAAATGGCAATAACCAGAATGATTAGGTTTTAAAAATGATGTAAAAAACAGAATTAATTAAAACAGTACCAATAAAAAACTCTTCCCTAAACTGCGCGGGAAGAGTTTTTTATTCAAAGGACTATATTTAAAGTGATTTTTAGGGGTTAATGTGATCAATTGTTTAACTTGACCACAGTCACTCCTTCTCCCCCTTCTTGTCTGTTTCCCAATCTGTACTGAGAAACCATTGGGTGGCCTTCTAGATGAAATTGGATTCCTTTTCTTAAGTTACCAGTTCCTTTACCATGGATTATTCTAATCTCGGCCAATCCAGCAACTAAAGCATCATCAAGATATTTATCAACCTGATTTATGGCTTCTTCAACCCGCTCTCCTCTAATATCTAATTCAGTTGAAATTCTTTCCTTTTTACCGGCAAAAACATTGCCTCTACCAGTTGAAGAGGAGGAAGAGTTAACATTCCCGGAAAAGGTTGAGCCAGATTTTTCTTCTTCAGAAGGAAATATATCTGAAAAATTTACGTTTACTTTCATTATCCCTACCTGAACCTCTGCTTCACCTTTATCATGATTAACTTGTAAGATTTGACCCTCTTTATCAAGATTAGAAATATATACCGTCAATCCAGGCTTTAACTTTTCAGGTGATAAAGGTACCGAGTCTGCCGAATCCATCAACTCTTCTCGTAACTTTTGTTGATGTCCCGATAGTTTATCTCTAACTTTAGAGCTAACTTCCGCCATTTCTTTATGGGACTTTTTCTCAGCTATTTTTCTAGCTTCTTTGAGAGACTCTTCAGCATCTCTTTTAGCATCAGAAATAATTTCCTCAGCTTGTCTTCTGGCTTTTTGCAAAACTTCATCTTTTTTTCTGGAAATTTCTTTTCGTTCTTGTTCTAGCTGGGCTTTTACTTGCTCGACTTTAGCCCGCTCCCGTTCTAATTCCTCTTTCATTTTCTGGCTTGACTTTTCTTTTTCTGTTAGAGAAGTGATAAGTTCTTCCACTTCAATCTCTTCGTCTGCTAAAAAGCTTTTAGCATTGCTTATAATTTTGTCACTTAATCCCAGTCTTCTTGAAATTACGAAAGCATTACTTTTGCCTGGCACTCCTATTAACAAATTATAAGTCGGTTCCAAAGTTTCTTCGTCAAACTCTACCGAAGCATTTTCCACACCTTCTCGGGCATGAGCAAAACTTTTTAATTGAGTATAATGTGTAGTAGCTATGCTTCGACAACCCAAATTATGAAAATGCTCTAACAATGACATAGCCAAGGCCGACCCTTCTGTTGGGTCAGTGCCTGCACCTAACTCATCTAAAAGTATCAAAGACTCACTATTTGCGTGGTCAACTATTTTTACAATATTGGACATATGAGAACTAAATGTACTAAGAGATTGCTCAATATCCTGTTCGTCTCCAATATCAGCAAAGACTTGTTCAAAAACACCCATTTCCGTACCGCGTTCTGCTGGAATATGAAGTCCAGATTGGGTCATTAAAGTAAACAGACCTACCATCTTTAAACTAACCGTCTTACCACCTGTATTTGGACCGGTGATCACCATAGTATTAAATTCATCGCCTAATTTTACATCTACAGGTATGGCATCTTCTCCCAATAAAGGGTGTTTTCCTTTAATAATCTCCAATCGTTTTTCTTGATTAAGTTCAGCTTCTCGGGCGTTCATACGCCGAGATAACGAACCTTTAGCCAAAATAAAATCTAACTCAACAAGAATTTGTAATGAATCATGAAGCTGATAATGATATCCTTTTATTTTCTGACTTAACCCCTGTAATATTTTTTCGAGTTCACTATGTTCTTCGCGCTTTGCCTGCCTTAGTTCATTATTTTTTTCAACTACTTCTTTGGGTTCTATATATACAGTCATCCCACTAGATGATTGATCATGAATAATTCCTGGTACCATATTTTGATATTCCGCTTTAACAGGTACCACGTACCTATCGTATCTCATAGTAACAATTTTATCTTGAAGGTATTTTTCCCCACTTTGCAGTATCCGGTTAACGCTGGTTTTAACCTGGGACTGAAGCTTTTTAATTTTTTGCCTGATATTTCTCAAGTTGACACTAGCTGAATCTTTTACTTCACCATTTTCATCAATTTTATCATCAAGTTCTTTTTTAAGATGGTTTAATTCAGGCAATTTAGATATTAATGAAGATAAAATCGGATAATTAGCTTGAAAATTATCATCAGTTATTTTTCTTACTCTATTAGACACACCAATAATTTCAGATATTTGAAAGAGTTCGGGCCCCTGTAAGGTGCCATCTTTAGCAGCTAACTGAAGTTGCTTTCTGATATCCCGCAACCCTCTAAGAGAGATGTCTCGTTCTGCTAATAGTTCTTTAGCTTCACTTGTCTCCTTTAACCAGGTCTTTATCTCATTATAATTTACACTAGGGTCCAGGTCGTCACAAATTTCCTTAGTCATAGTTGAAACAGTTTCTTTCTTCAACTGGTCTATTATTTTAGGTAATTCCAAAGTATCCATAGATTTTTTAAACGTCAAGTTAAATTCCTCCCGAGATTAATGGATAGTTTAACATTTACTATTATAATTAAGCTAGGTGCTGTTATACTCCGTTGTTGATAGTTGAGCTCTTCAGCTATCAACGTACAACTTTAATACAGCTTAACCTAAAAAACTTTCCGTAAATTCTGCTAGTCCGTAAGTATTGATCACTTGTTCCTTAGAGAGCCAACCTCGTCTAGCAATAAAAACACCATATTGGATATCTTTAAAAGATTCAGTACTGTGGGCATCTGTACTAATTAAAAACTTAACCCCTTTATTAATTCCTTGGAGAACTAATTCCTCTGGTAAATCTAATCTGTCAATTGAGGAGTTAATTTCTAAAGCGGTATTAGTAGCTACCGCAGTATCGAAAAGGCGTTCAAAATCTAAGTCATGACCTTGTCGTTTTCCCAGTAATCTACCCGTAGGATGAGCGATAGCTTTTACATAAGGGTTTTCCATGGCTTTACAAATCCTGTTCGTAATCACATCTCCAGGATCATTAAATCCTTGATGGATAGAAGCAATCACAAAATCTAATTCACGTAATATATCTGAAGAAAAATCCAGTTCGCCGTTTTTCAAAATATCAACTTCTGTACCAGTGAATATAGTAAAGTCTTTTAATTCGTGATTAAGTTTTTGGATCTCCTCCACCTGTCTTTCAAGCTGAAACTCTGATAGCCCATTGGCAATTTTTAAAGATTTAGAATGGTCAGTAATAGCAATATATTCATAACCCATATTTTTAGCTCCATCAACCATATCTTGTAAGTCTCCTGCACCATCGGTCCAGTTAGTATGAATGTGAAGATCACCTTTAATATCTTTGACATTAATTAATGAAGGTAATTTGTCTTTATGAGCCTTTTCTACTTCACCACGATTTTCTCTAAGTTCAGGCGCTATATATGGTAAATCCAGCTTATTATACAAGTCAAATTCGGAATATAATTCTACTCCTTGTTCTGTTTCTTTATCAATTAAACCCGCTTTTTTTAATTCATAACCTTTCTGAAAAGCTAGATTCGCTACTTCTTCAATATGGTCCTCACTACCAGTAGCCAAAAATAGATAGTAATAAAAGTTTTTTTCACTGGTTAAATAAAAATCTATTCTTATACCAACTGTATTTAAAACACTTAGAACATTTTTTTGTTCTTCTAAAACCTGATAAACAGCCGGTAAATCGATAATTTTTTCCTTTACTGTTTTCGGTTCTTGTGTTTTAACTACAAGGTCAATATCTTGAACCATTCCCTTTCTCCTTCTAACACTACCCGAGGTTTCCACATTTTCAATTTCAGGGAACTTTTCCAAAGTCGCGATAATATTCTCATTCATGGGCAGAGCTATTCCCAATAAAGTTTCGCGTTCAGAACTTTCAACTTTGGAAATCCCCTGTAAAATCTTCTCTTGAATTTTTTCTCCAAACCCTGGTAATTCTTTGATTTGATCCTGTTCACAAGCCTCTTTGAGCTGATTTAACGAGCTTATTCCCAATTGATAGTATAGTTTTTGAGCAGATTTAACACCTACACCAGGAATCCCCAAAATTCTTCTCAGTCCTGTTGGCACTTCGCTTCGCAGCTCTTCTAATAATGAAGATCTACCCGTCCTAACAATCTCTTCTATTTGTGAAGCAATTCCCTTACCAATACCTGATATCTGTCTAAGACGATTTTCTTGGACTAGCCTAGTCATATCTTCTGAAAGGGTTTCAACATTTCTTGCCCCCCTTCTATAAGCCCTTATCTTATAAAAATTTTCGCCTTTAAGTTCTAATATTTCAGCTATTTCCTTTAATATTAAAGATATTTCCGTATTAGTCATCAATTATCACCCTTATCAGTTTCACCCTTCTCGTCTAACATTTCCAATAGATCGGTATGTTCGTCTTCAAGCTTTAAGTATTCATCGGCTAAGTTTAAAGCCGCCAACACAGCTATCTGATGTAGGCTAATTCTAGGTTTGCTTTCTGCAATTTTGTTCATGGTTTCATCGACTACAGAAGCCACTTTTTTCATATGCTCTGGATTTGAAGAACTCTTTAAAGTATATTCTTCACCAAAAATATTAACTTCAATGCGATGTCTTCTATCAGATCTCAATCTAGCTACCCCCTTTACACCCAATTAATTTCTCCTTAGAAACTAAAATTCCTGCTGCAATATGTAATAAGAGGGCGTCCACGGCGGGACGCCCTAAAATACTAAGATTTACGCAACTTGGCACCAAGTTCAGATTCTAATCGCCGTTCAATTTCTTCGAAAATATTATCTACATACTCATCTGTCAAGGTGCTTTCTGGATCTCTGAAACTAATAGAGTACGCTAAACTTTTCATACCCTCTGGAATTCGGTCACCTTGGTATAAATCAAATAATTGGATGTTTTCAATTAAGCCAGAGCCCGTATCAGCAATCTTTCCAGCCACATGTTCTTCTGGTGTGTCTTCAGGTACTAATACAGCTAGATCTCGTAATACAGCTGGATATTTAGGTAGCGGTTGATAACTGTCAAATAGATTAGCAGACCCAATAATTTTTTCGAAATTAAGTTCGGCAATCACCGCATTATCTAGATTGAATTCTGACGCTAGTTCTGGATGAATTTCTCCCATGAGACCAACTCTTTCACCTCGGTATTTTATTGTGGCAGTCCTGGTAGGATGGAAAGAAGGGTGTTTTTCTGGCATAAAATCAAAGTCACTAATATTAAGATTTAACCTTTCTATAAGAAGTTCAAAGACACCTTTTAAATGAAAGAAATCTATCTCCCCTGGTTGTTCCATCCATGTTTTAGGAGTTAGTTTTCCCATACCGCCAAAAATCAAATTAGTCTGTTCTCTTGGTAATTCTTTTAAAGGTAACTCTTTAGGAAAATAAACTTTTCCGATCTCAAATACTTGAAAGTCTTTTTCTCCATGATTTGAATTATGCTCTAAAATCTTTAATATGGATGGTATCATGGTAGTTCTCATTATACTTTGTTCTTTAGTCATTGGATTAGCTAAAGGTACTGCTGTTCTGAATTGGTCATCTTCTGTCAGTTTTATCCTATCGAAATCATCTGGTGAAATAAAAGTATAGGAAATAATTTCAGAGAATCCGGCAGTTAACAATGTTTCCCTTGAAATATCCGCAACTTTTTGGCTATGGGTCTTTCGGCCCTGAGTTATCTTACCTTGAGGCATGGAAGTCGGAATCCTGTCGTAACCATAGATTCTGGCAATCTCTTCAATTAAATCAACTTCTAGAGAGATATCATTCCTTCTAGTTGGAACCTTAACAGTCAACTTAAGTCCTCGTTCAGAGTCTGTATTACTAAGCGATTTTTCTCCGTCTATATCGAAATCTAAACGTCTAAATATATCTTTAATCTCATCATCAGATATATCCAGACCCGTTAGAGCTCTAACTCGTGAAGTTCGTAGTTCAACCTCCACACACTCTCTGATTTGTGGATATTCGTCAGCAGCTCCAATTTTCACTTTTCCTACATCAAGTTGTTCTATCAAATCAATTGCTCTAAAAGCGGCTTTTAATGTATTATTTGGATCCACACCTTTTTCAAAGCGTAGAGAGGCTTCCGAACGTAAGTTTAAGCGATTGGCGGTTCTACGTACACTAATATTATTAAAAGATGCCGCCTCCAATAGAATTCTATTGGTATTTAAGCTAACTTCCGTATCATATCCTCCCATAACTCCAGCTATGGCAATAGGTCTTTCTTCATCGGCAATAACTATATCTTGTGGAGTCAGGGTTCTCTGTTTTTCGTCTAAAGTTTTTATCTGTTCATCTTTTTGAGCAGATCTAACGCTTATATTTTTCCCTTTAATCCAATCGTAATCAAAGGCATGTAATGGTTGACCGTACTCAATCATAATAAAATTTGTAATATCTACGAGATTATTAATAGGTCTGATGCCATAAGACCTGAGTTTTTGTTGAAGCCACATAGGAGATGTTTCAATATTGATATCTTCAATAAGCATGCCTATATAACGCTCACTTAGATTCGAATCCTCTATGTTAATATTAATTTCATCCAAAGTTTTATTCTGCTTATAATCAGTTACTTCCGGCTCATGAAAGGGAATATCTAATAAAGCGGCAACCTCTCTAGCCACCCCTAGCATCCCTAAACAATCAGCCCGGTTTGGTGTTAAATCAAATTCTAGAATCGTATCATCCAATTCCAAGTATGTCACTATTGATTCACCAATAGGGGCATCATCATCCAAAACCATTATTCCCTCTTCTTCTTCTGGTGAGAGAAGTTCTAACTCTTCACAGGAACAAATCATTCCATATGATCGTTCTCCTCTGATTGAACAAGATTCAATAATGAAACCATCTGGAAGCATTGAGCCTACCAGGGCTACCGGCACCTTTTGCCCAACTGCCACGTTAGGAGCACCACACACTATTTGTAATTCAGAGGAATCACTAGCATCCCCAACATCTACTTTTGTAACAGATAATTTATCTCCATTGGGATGTTCAGTAACTTCCTTGACTTCACCTACTACGATATCATCAAGATCAGGGTTCAACTGTTCTATGCCCTCAACTTCAACTCCACCGTTGGTAAGCTTCTCTGCCAGTTCTTGTGGCGATATATCTAAATCCAAGTATTCACACAACCAGTTATAAGAAACTTGCATATTACAACACCCTCCAATTTTTTACTTTAATTTACCCCTTACATTAGAATTTAATTTGATTTAAGTAATCCGTCTATTTCGCGATAACAGTTTATTTAAATTGATTAACCATTCGCTTGTCATTTTCAAAGAAAATACGTAAATCTTGGATACCGTATTTAAGCATGGCTATCCGTTCTACTCCCATTCCAAAAGCGAAACCAGTAACTTTATCCGGATCATAGCCTGACATTTCAAAAACTTTAGGATGAACCATTCCAGAACCTAATATTTCGAGCCACCCTGTTCCTTTACAAACACGACATCCACTTCCTTCACATATCACACAAGAAATATCAACTTCGGCACTTGGCTCTGTAAAAGGGAAATAACTAGGACGTAATCTGATGTCAACTTCTGGACCAAACATTTGTTTTGCAAAGTTAAGTAAAGTACCTTTTAGGTCCCCCAATGTAATCCGTTCACCAACTACAAGTCCTTCGATTTGGTGAAACATAGGAGAGTGAGTAGCATCATCATCTTTACGATAAACTTTGCCTGTACAAATAATTCTTACAGGGATTTCTGGTGCCACTTGTTCCATTGTTCGGATTTGTACTGGTGAAGTATGTGTCCGGAGTAAAATTTCCTCGGTAATATACAAAGAATCTTGCATTTCCCTGGCTGGATGCCCTTTAGGAATGTTTAGCGCTTCAAAGTTGTAATAATCGGTTTCAATTTCAGGGCCTTCCTCTATGTTATATCCCATGCCTAGAAAAATATCATGAACTTCATCTAGGACTTTTTTTAAAGGGTGTTTCGCACCTCGACTAATGACTCTTCCAGGTAATGTTACGTCGATTTTTTCTTCTTCCCAGCGTTTTTGCATTTCAGCTTCTTTCAAATTGTTTTCTCGCTCTTCAAAAGCTTGTTCTAAATCATCCCTAATTTCATTAGCTAATTTTCCTACCACAGGTCGTTCTTCAGGCGATAAATTGCCCATTCCTCTTAATATTTTTGTTAATTCGCCTTTTTTACCTAAATACTTTACCTGTACATCCTTTAATTTATCCAAACTAGAGGCTTCACTTATGTCTACCAGGGCTTTTTCTTTTAATTCTTTTAATTCCTCTTGCATTACAACAACCTCCTTGTCATACTCTCATTTAAAATAATTTATCTCTTGGAACTATAGAAAATTTATCCAAACAAAAAAGCTTTCGTCACAATGGGACGAAAGCTACACTTCCGCGGTACCACCCAAATTTGGTATAATACCCTCTTAATAGCAATAACGGTAGCACCGTCCTGACCTACTAGTATTCAATCAGGAAGCTCCGGAGCGAACTTCAGCTAAGCAGCCACGGGTGACTTCCAGTCTATGATCACCCTCCCTGTAGAAGCTGTTCTTAGCCTACTCTCTCCTTCTTCGCCTTTATTGTCTTTATTATAGTTATAGAAAGTAATAAAAATTAACAAACATATATTAGACCGAATTAATATAATCCTGTTCTTATACAAATTTTCTGTCTCTTGATTCCACTCGCCCTACTAAATCGCGATAGGCTAAATAAGCCGTTATGGATCCCGTAAGTTCAAACATTCGCCAAAAAAAGTTTGCATCAATCATTTTTGGGACCCCACCCTTCAATTGGTTTACGTAAATTATACCACATAGGCCCCGGCAAAACAAGTAAAGCACCTAATAAAATCGTTTTTTAGACAGTTCGTACATCATAATAGAACCAGCAATTCCAGCATTTAAAGATTCAGCTTTCCCAAACATGGGAATTTCCACTTTTTGATGTCTAACCTGATTGAACTTTTGATCAAAATTTAAATCCTGTAAACCCCGGGACTCATTGCCGACAAATAAGGCTACTGCAGTGTTGGACAAGTCAATTGTCATAATTGGCTTACTACCTGATTTGTCTCCAAAAAGGATAAAGTACTGTTCTCTTTGCAAAACTTGAAATAGTTGGTCAATTTCTGAATTCATCACAACAGGTATGTGAAATAAAGATCCCATACTACTTCGAACGACTTTGTCATTTGTTGGATCAACACAACCCTTTGAACATACTACACCCTGAAATCCAAAGGCATCAGCACTTCTGATCAAAGTACCCATATTCCCCGGATCTTGTACTTGATATAAAATTAAAATATCTTTTTTCTCACTGGTCAGGCTTTCAAGATCACCTTCATTGAAAGTACAAACTGCTAGTATACCCTGAGGCGTTTCTGTAAAGGCAGTTTTTTGAAACAGAGAAGGGTCCACAGAATAAGCAGGTATTTGCTGATTATGTATTTCTAAGAGCAGGTCTTCATTAGCATTTATGACTTCTTGATCAGCAGAATATAATACAAAATCAAATTTGACTCCGCTATGCAAGGCTTCTTTTATAAGCAAAGAACCTTCTAAAGGTACTAGTTGATATTCTTGCCTCCATTTTTTAGACTTGAGCTTACGGTATTTTTTAATTAAAGAATTGTTTTCACCGGTAATCATGTCGAATGGCACCGCCTTCCAAAGCATTTAAGCGAAATTTTATATTTTACAATCTTCTAATTAATCGAGTAGGAGGTAGATAATTATTTTATCTACCGACCTCTCACACCACCGAGCAAACCGTTCGGTACACGGCGGTTCCTAGTTTACGCTTTAACTTGTCGATAATATTCCGAAAAGAATAGGAAACCAAATCCTTTGATTACATCATTTCCAAGGGATTTGGATAAGACGGGGCTATTGGAAATTCTCCAGTAGCCCTTTCTTGTGTTTGCATATTCCCATGCTTTGTATTTATTGGCTCCAAAGAACTTGAGCATTTTAAATTTTGTTCTCACTTTCTTCCATTGTTTCCAGTAAATCATGCGAATACGCCTTCTCATCCAACTGTCAGTATTTATTAACAGATTCTTCATATCAGCTGGTTTAAAGTAGTTAACCCAACCCATAATGTATCGGCTAAGTTTCTTTGCTCTGGCTTCGTTGCTTATTCCATAACTTCTAGATGTGAGTTCTTTTATTCTCGTTCTCATCTTTGTAACTGATTTAAGATGAACTCTTAATCTGGCTTTTCCTTTATGTCTGTAAAAGCCAAACCCAAGAAATCTTACCTTTCCTACATAGGCAACTACAGTTTTATCTTTATTTACTTTGAGAAATAGTTTATTTTCGATGAAGGGTAGTATGTTCTTCAAGGTGCGTCCGGCACTTCTTCTGCTTTTACAAAAGATTAGCAGGTCGTCCGCATAGCGGACGAATTCGTGCCCCCTTTTCTCAAGTTCTTTATCCAATTCGTGGAGCATTATGTTACTGAGGATAGGGCTAAGAGGCCCGCCCTGGGGCACGCCAACTTCTGTATCCTTATAGGTGTGTTTGATCATTACTCCTGCTCTTAGATATTTGTTGATAAGAGATATTACTCGACCGTCTTTTATTGTCTTAGATAGCACTTCTATCAATTTGCTCTGGTTTACTGTGTCAAAGTATTTCTCCAAGTCCATATCTACTACATATTTGTATCCTTCATTTATGTTTTGTTGACTTTTCTTAATTGCATCATGAGTACTGCGTCCAGGGCGAAAACCATAGCTGTTATCTGAGAATTGCTCCTCATATATTGGAGATAGTACTTGGGCTATTGCTTGTTGGATTACCCTGTCTACCACTGTAGGTATGCCTAATTTTCTTTTCTTCCCATCTTCTTTAGGTATCTCTACCCTTCTGACGGGATTAGGGCGGTATTTACCGTCCAGGACTCTTTGCCTGAGGTGGTCCCCGTTTTCTTTGAGATATTGTAGAAGTTCATCTACTCCCATCCCATCAATCCCGTGAGAGCCTTTGTTGGATTTTATTTTCTTGAATGCTTTATTCATGTTGTCTCTATCCAAAATTTCCTCTAGCAAATTCCCCTTCGACAAGTTTGCATTGGAGATGTTGTTTTCAGTTATCCTTAAAGAACTGTGCACTCCCGCATATCCTTCGTGTTCCGCACTATTCTTCTGCGGTGAGCCTTCTTTGCAGCTTTCGCCTGTCAGAAGTTGGCGGCACTTCATTCCTTTATTGGTAACAGTCATTTACTGATCTCCTCCTAGGTTCATCCCTTCCTTAATGATGTCGACCTCATCAAGTACTATGGAATCTGCTGACTTCTCATGACAAATCTTATTTCAACCGTGGTTCGAAGTTCATCTTGCCACGTCCATGAGACCTCCCACGGTAAGACGATTAACTTTCATTCCATGTACCCACATCATTTACACTGGTATGTCCGTGTAGTTGATTGGACTTCGTTTTGTATTGCAAACTCATCCCATACCTTATGCCTGATGATGTTCGTGTGCCTTGGGTCGGAATTTTGCCTTAAGCTTCCTTCAGATCCCACCTCACGATGGGCACCCTTGCTCTTGGCTAATGGTTGGTAACTACAAACCCCCATAGTGGACTTACACCACCTAGCTAATCGTCATGCATGGCGCACAATAGAAAGGAACCCAGTTATATCTAGGTTCCTTTTATAGCAATCTTTCCTATACGCTTTTCTTAGCAAGGTCCACTAATTCTCCAAATGCTTGTTCATCATTTACTGCCATGTCAGCAAGCATTTTTCTGTTAATTTCAACACCAGCTTTTTTCAAGCCGTTGATAAATTTATTATAAGATATACCATTTTGTCTACAAGCGGCATTAATCCTGCTAATCCATAATCGACGAAATTCTCGTTTTCTTTGCTTTCTATCTCTATAAGCATAGGTTAGAGATTTCATCACCTGTTGATTAGCAATTCTAAATAAATTTCCTTTTGTACCTCGATACCCTTTAGCAAGTTTTAATACCTTTTTATGACGTCTACGCCTATTGGTTCCAGTTTTAACCCTTGGCATCTTAATTACCTCCTTATCATACTCGAATTTACTTATTAGTTAGGGAAGAAGCCTTTTAATTCGCTTCTCTTCAGCTTTATTTTTCATTACAGTAGGCTTTCTTAGATTTCTTTTTCTTTTTGGTGTTTTCTTGGTTAAAATATGACTCTTGAAAGCCTTTCTTCTCTTGATTTTACCTTTACCAGTTTTCTTGAACCGTTTAGCTGCACCTTTATGAGTTTTCATTTTAGGCATTGCAATAGTCCTCCCTTCAGTTAGCTAATTTCTGTTTAATTACTCTTGCCTTGGTGCAAGAACCATAATCATATTTTTACCTTCTACACTGGGCTTTTTTTCAATTACAGCTATGTCTTCTACTTCTTTTGCCATTTTCTGACACAACTCTTTACCATTTTCTGGGTGGGTAATCTCCCTGCCCCTAAACATAATTGTCACTTTTACTTTATCTTCCTTTTTTAAAAACTTCCTAGCATTATTAAGTTTAGTATTAAAGTCGTGTTCCTCAATATTAGGTCTTAACTTAACTTCTTTGACATTAATTGTCTTTTGTTTTTTCTTGGCTTGCTTTTCCTTCTTATTTTGCTCATACTTGAATTTACCGTAATCCATGATTCGGCATACTGGTGGCTTGGCTTTAGGAGCCACTGTGACCAGGTCTAAATTGTTTTCTTCAGCGATTTTCAAAGCTTCCTTAGGGGACATGACACCTAATTGTTTTCCATCCTTACCAACCACTCGAATTTCACGAGCCTTAATTTGCTCATTAACAGGTAGCTCTTTGCTAATATCTGTTCACCTCCTGGGAATTTTAAAACAGTTCGATAATTATTCAAAATAAAAAAGAGCGAGTATCACTACTCGCTCGGTCTACCAATCTAATCATTCCAATACGCCAAAAACATAAACTTATCAGTTGACATGCTCTTGACGATCTAGACAGCAAAACAATTGGTTTTAATCAGCACAACCTTACGAACTTAGACGTTGTAAGGTGAGAAGCGAGTAGCTTCTGCTTCTTCCCTATTAAATTCATGAGTAGTATATCATTTACAGGGATAAAAGTCAATTATAATACATAATCTTTATTTGCTATTTATCGATGCTTTTTATACTATCTATGCTCTATATTTCATATCAAATCAGCCAATTTAGTCCATATCGTCAATTTCAACTTTTATTTCATCCACTAGCTCGGCAACGCTTTTTGAGCCAATGTCGCCATCTTCTCTGGTCCTTACGGAAACAGTTTTATTCTCCACTTCGTCGTCACCCACAATTAACATATAGGGAACTTTTTTAAGCTGAGCATCTCTAATTTTGTAACCAATTTTTTCATTGCGTTGGTCCAAATCAGCTCGGATACCTTCAGATTCTAACTGTTTGGTAATATCCTTTCCATATTCCATATGCCTATCGGCAATGGGAATAATTACTGCCTGCCTTGGAGCTAGCCAAAGTGGGAATTTACCTTCATAGTGCTCTATTAACAGAGCGAAAAATCGTTCAATTGCTCCGTAAATAACTCTGTGTATCATAACTGGCCGATGTTTCTGCCCATCTTCTCCTATATAGGTCAAATCAAAGCGTTCAGGTAACAAGAAATCAAGTTGAATGGTACTACACTGCCATGACCTTCCGATGGCATCCTCCAATTGGAAGTCAATTTTGGGTCCGTAAAACGCTCCATCACCTTCGTTGACAATGTATTTAATACCACGTTTTTCTAGTACGGATTTCAAAGCATTGATAGCTCGATCCCAAATTTCATCTGAGCCCATAGCTTTTTCCGGTTTAGTTGATAACTCAACATAATAATTAAAGCCAAAAACACTGTAAAATCTATCTACCAAATTAATGACATTTTCCAGTTCCTCTTCCACTTGGGAAGGGAGCATAAATATATGGGCATCATCTTGGGTAAAGCTTCGAGCTCTTAATAATCCATGAAGAGCCCCTGACAGTTCATGCCGATGTACTTTACCAAGCTCTGCTACGCGCAAGGGAAAATCACGGTAGCTGTACATATTATTATTGTAAACTAACATGGCACCAGGACAATTCATAGGCTTCACAGCAAAATCTTCATCATCGATTTCAGTAAAGTACATATTTTCTTGAAAGTGATCCCAGTGACCTGAGCGTTCCCACAGTCCCCTGTTCAAAATTATAGGTGTACTAATTTCTTGATATCCCGCTTTACGATGCTCCCGTCTCCAAAAATCAATCAATTCATTGATAACTATCATACCATTGTTATGGAAGAAAGGAGAACCAGGCGCTTCCTCATGAAAGCTGAAAAGATCCAGTTCTTTTCCAAGTTTTCTATGTTCTCGTTTCTTGGCCTCTTCTAATCTTTGAATGTATTCTTCAAGCTGAGATTTTTTTATAAAAGAAGTACCATATATCCTCTGCAGCATAGCCCTGTTTTCATCGCCTCTCCAATAGGCTCCTGCTACTTTTAACAAGTCTAGAGCAGTATCTTTTATCTTTCCTGTTGATGGCAAGTGAGGTCCTTGGCATAGATCTATAAAGTCTCCCTGTTGATAGCAACAAATTTCTTCATCTTCACCAAGGTCTTGGATCAATTCAATCTTGTAATCTTCACCCATTTCCTTGAACATTTCAATTGCTTCATCTCTTTTGTATACTTTTCTTTCAATGGGCAAATCCTCTTTGATTATTTTCTTCATCTCTTTTTTGATATCTTCCAGATCTTTATCTGACAATGAATGTTCCAAATCAAAATCATAGTAAAAACCATCTTTGATTGGAGGACCAATACCTAGTTTAACATTATCATACAAGCGTTTAACTGCATGAGCCAGAATGTGTGACGAAGTGTGACGATAAATATCACAGCCTTCATCATCTTCAAAGCTTAAAATTTCAACTTCACAGTTCTCATTTAGCTCTTTATTCAAGCCCACAGTCTTTCCGTCTACCTTTGCACCAACAGCTTCTTTAGCCAGACGATTACTAATCGACTTGGCCAGGTCCAGTACATTACTACCCTTTTCAATTTCTTTAACCGAACCGTCTTTTAGGGTGATTTTAAGCATTCTTAGACCTCCCTCTCGTTTATTTTCAAGGTATAACTTTTAAAACTAAAAAAACTCCCATCCTCTATACAAGGGACGAGAGTATCTCGCGGTTCCACCCAAGTTGACCGGCATTTAAATTTCAAAAATATTGGCTGAAATTAATCGCCTAGCCGGTCCACTCTACCCGTTAAGGCCGGGTCACCTGCCAGCTTACTGTAAGTTCGGCTGCAAGCTCCGAGGTGGTGTTCGAGCAACTTCCGGCATTACCCGCTTTCAGCCGCGGCGGGTATTCTCTGCTTCCGGTGGCAATGCTCTACTGTCCTCTTCATCGCTTTTACATAGTAAACGATATTGTTAAATTATATTATATGGTTTTATACCGACATTGTCAATAGACTAGCCAAACAAAGAGTATTTGAATAATTCCTATAGTAAAGCCCAGTATTCCACCCAAATATTCAATAAATTTTAGTTCACGCTGGGCTACTTCAAAACTAAGCCGTTCTACTTCACGAGTATTGAGACTCATGATTTCTTGTTCAATTAGATTAGCAACATCGATACTAGATGTAAGGTTGTCTACAATAGAATCAAAATTTTGAGACAGGGATGTTGAGACTCCCCGTCCCACTGCCTGTTTTACTATTTCAGTTACTCTTCGCCTAATATTGTTTGGAAGAAATCTCAATTTATCATCCATTCTTTCAGTAACATGACTATCTACTGATTTTCTGATATCTTTTATAGCCATGTCCCGGTCAATTCCTGAAGCTAATTTACCACTAGATAAAAGTTCTTCGGAAATTACTCGGCTAACAGCCCTGGCGATTTCAGTTTTTCTCCGTGATAATAGACCTTGAATTTTAAAGTTTGTTTTAGGAACAATTATACCCTCATGGGGCCAAAATAATAACTTAATTGCCAAAAAATTTGTAAACCAGCCGATTAAGCCTGATAATATAGGGATAAGTAATAGTTTCAAATCCGGTGAAACCATGGTTTCTACAACTCCTCTATTAACATAACGGAAACTAGATACAACAATACACTCAGTTAAGATACAATATTTATAATTCTTAAATATTGCTATCACTAATATTGTAACTATTATTATAAAAATTTTCAAAAGCTATACTTTAGTCTTGACAATATTTACACTGAAAACAATATTTTATCCTGTTTGAAAAGATATATGATAATATTTCAAACACTCCTGAATCTCGAGATAAATTATCAATCACAGAATATGAAGGCTCTTGAACACCGTGAACTACTATCTCAGCTGGCACTATCGAGATTAAAACTGAAATTAATAGTTCTTTCTGCATTGTACCCTTCTCTATCGGCTCTCCTAGGATCTGTTCTAAATAATTGCGGCTAAATGGCCTCCACGATCGATCCCTGAGCTCAATTCCTCCCTGTTTAACCACGATATGAATTGTATCGATCTTTATGGGCTGCCCATCGATAAAATACTTTAACACTTGCAGATATTCATTGAATTCTCTATCTATCAAATATTCATCAATGAGATCTTCTAGTAAATCATCTAATTTGCGCAGGAACCAGGATAGCCGAAATGTAAGATATCCTTCTAAAATCAGCAAGGAGTAGTCATCAAAGTACTTATCAAGCCCTTCTCTGATTTGTTTCCCATCAAGAGTTAAGGTGTGACTGGCTGAATTAATAATTTCGCGATATTCTAGTTCAGTCAAGTGCCAGTGTTTTCTATGGGTCAGTTCCCGCATTAATACTCTACTCAAGCTATCAGTGAGCCAGCGCGAAACTTGTTTTAAAAAGTCTTGATAGTCCTCCTGGGTTAATCTTAGTTCCCACAAACTTAACTCGCTGTCCTCTTTCTTGGCCCGGGGAAATTCTAAAGACTCCACAAATTTATCCAATTGTGCTTTATAATTTTTAGACATTAATAGGATTTTTGTGGTCATGCTCTCCTCTCCTTCGATAAATAGTATATGAACTAAAGCATGACCACGTTTCAAAAGTTTCAATTTCCCCTTGATAATTCCTCTTCAATGTGCTATATTAATATGTGCAATCGAAAGCGCGGGTCTGTAGCTCAGTGGGAGAGCGCTTCCTTGACGCGGAAGAAGTCGCAGGTTCAATCCCTGCCAGACCCACCAACCATAATACAGTAATGACAGGGTTTTTAGACCCTGTCATTTTTTGTAAATTGCACAAAATATCTAAGAGTTCTACCAATATTTTAACCTTATATAAGAAGATTGCTATTAAGAAGACTTAATTGCCCAACATTTCATCAACTTTGTCACGGTTTTCTTTAATCCACTGTTCAGCAAGTACTTCATATTCTACATCATTTTCTTCATGCTCGTACATCATTTCCTCTAAATCTTCAATGGGCATACTCCAGTCTGATAATATTTCATAAGCTTCCGGATGTTTGTCTTCAATACCTTCATAAGAAATTACATATACATTATCTGCCTTAAAATATTCCTCTTGACCCTCTAAAAATTTGATATCATATTGAGTGAACATAGAATGAGGTCTCCATCCAAGGAAAGCTATTGGTTCTTCATTGTCCATGGCACTCATGGCTTCACCCATCATAGCAGCTTCACTTGAAGGGACAAATTCAAGTTCATCACCTATTCCAAGATCTTCTATCATTTCTTTAGAGATTTCTGATATGCCTGCTCCAGAGTCAATACCTACAATTTCATTATTATACTTATCTAGATTAGCCAAAAACTCATCTAGAGTGTCTTCCTCCACATATTCGGGAACAACCCAACCTAAGGGAGCTTCTTTATAACTTGCAGATACTTTCTGTAGATCTTCTCCATGCTCGTCCCAAAGGGCCTCTTCTGTATAGGGTAACCATGCATCCATAAAGAAATCAATTTCTTCATCCACTAATCCTACAAAAATTACTGGCTGATCTGCATTAGTTGTTTCTGTTTCATAACCTGCTTCTTCTAAAATTTGTCTGGCAATTTCTGTTGGAACTGCTGTACTTGTCCAATCTGTCATTCCAAATTTTATGGTTTCTTTTGATTCTTCTCCAGCTGTAACACCGCCTCCTCCATTGGTACAGGCAGTTAATAAAACAATTGTTATCATTGTCACTAGTACTAATTTCAGCTTTCGCATTAAATTATAACCTCCTTGTTAAATAATTATTAAGATTTTTGTTTAATCAAGTTAGCATCTTGATTTAATTTTCCATAAACTTCTCTCATATTCTCAGGGGTAAATTGTAATTGGTCTGGCCCCTCGGACTCCCAGACATAATAATCTTTGCCCTGTAATTTCTTAATTAATTCACTTGAATCATATATTTTAATTCCATATACCCAGTTTGCCATAATCAGGGTGGCAGCCATATGTGCTCCTTCATTTGAAGTTGCACATATATCTTTTATGAGATTAATTTCATAATCTCTAAAATACCCATCAAAAACAGATGTCATTAAACAGCCATCTGTAACTAATCCGCCAATCATCAAATGCTTTACCTTTAAACTCTTTAGGATAATGTCCAAACTTGTTTCATAAAAGCCACTCCAGCGAAATTTGTCAATCACCACATCTTCTTCCTTGGGAGCAATTTCGTCAATGACTTCAATTGCCTCTGTACCAGTACAATAAAAAATAGGTTTTCCACTGCTATCTAACGGATCATTATTAGATAGTCCAATACCATCTGCCCTATTGATATGGCGGGTATAGATAACGGGTATATTTAACTTGCGGCATTGTTCAATTAAGTGTTTTGAATTTTCCACAACACTGTCTATGTTTTCAATTCCAAACTTACTTTCTTTTTGGATATCTATTAAACAAAGAGCTGATTTATTTAGATCCATATCGCCTTGCACCTCCTTTCCAATTAAATTTACTTTTTATCCATGGGAAAATACTCAAATATTTCCCCGCTTTCTAGTGCATCGATTATCCTTTTAGTCCAATCAAAATATTCTCTGCTTTGTTCAAGTAATTTTAAGTCATTCTTAGCTTCTTCTTTTGCTTCAGCTGAATCAGGGTTTTCCGCAATATCCTCTAACACTGGCTGAACCTTATCATTGGCCTTTAAAATCAAGTTCCTTTCAAGCCTCATATTTTTAATTAGGAAATTAAGAAAGTTTTTAGCGAAATCTCGTTCTGCAATATAGTAATCTTTTCTATCACCTTTTTGCCAAACCTTAATGATCATCTCTGACTCTAGTAGGTCACGGAGGCCGTTACTCACACTGCCTTTACTCATAGCAACAGCATCTTTTATTTCATTTAATGACATAGGTTTTTTAGCAAAATACAATACTCCGTAAATGCGGCCAACAGAAGGAGTTAAACCATACATCACCATTGTTTGTGCTATAGCACTAATAATTATATCTCTAGCTTCTTCTATTCTTTCTAAATCATTATTCATAATACAAAACTCCCCATAATTTTTTATGTATAATTTTATATTTAAAGTTGTTCATGTTATTCAAGTCGTTCAAATAGTTTTAAACAATTTGAACACTAATAATTATTATAAGGGTTTAATATTTATTGTCAAGGATGGACTTTTTACTATGAAATTTTGTTAAGCCAATAATTTCGCCATTATCATCGCAAAGAGAGTTATATTTTTTTGTTCCATCTGGGATTAAATTCATCACCATATTGATCAATAACTGTGAAACTTTCACCATTTAGGGCACGATCAAAGTTTTCCTTTGCTTTTCCCTGTCTTTTTGATCCTCAATAAAATCCATAGCGGTTCTATCCTCGTCGAATAGTAAAGATAGTTGCTGGGCTATTGCCTGTTGGATGTAACGATCTGTTTTTTGCCCATGGCGGGCACATCACCATTAAAACCCGCGGGGTATTACCCCGCGGGTTTTTACGTTCCTCCGGCAATTGGAGGGTATATAAATATCACATCTCCATCCTCTATTTCATGGCTTCTATAATTCTCTTTAGGAACCACTTCCCGATTTACAATAACAGTCGCAGTCTCCCCAATCAGATTTTCAAAGTCTTCATCATGCTTTAATTTAATAAGTAAAGATTCCACAGTAATACCC
Source organism: Natranaerobius thermophilus JW/NM-WN-LF (assembly GCF_000020005.1). Lineage (NCBI taxonomy): Bacteria > Bacillati > Bacillota > Clostridia > Natranaerobiales > Natranaerobiaceae > Natranaerobius > Natranaerobius thermophilus. Next base: position 1,904,029 of record NC_010718.1, read on the forward strand.
TGCTCCCATTCAAATTCCTTATGATTGACTTTTATCAAAAACCCACCTCCACCAAAGTAGTAAATTTAATTCACTATTTAAATTAACGCATCAACAAATATAATAGAATACCCCTTGTCTGTTATAGTTATTTATAGAAGGGCAGGAAAGCCCCTCTTGGATCACGTAATAATAAAGTAAAGGTGGCCATCCGGGGAAAGACCAAACACCCCTTGTCTGTTATAGTTATTTATAGAAGGGCAGGAAAGCCCCTCTTGGATCACGTAATAATAAAGTAAAGGTGGCCATCCGGGGAAAGACCAAACACCCCTTGTCTGTTATAGTTATTTATAGAAGGGCAGGAAAGCCCCTCTTGGATCACGTAATAATAAAGTAAAGGTGGCCATCCGGGGAAAGACCAAACACCCCTAGTTAGTACGACTACTTAAAAAAGAACTGTCTTCCCCGGATATCATAAGTAGCAGTTACGGACTATAGAGAAGTTGTGCCTCGAGCACTGATGCTAGACAAGGCTTACCTCTGCTACTAAATACCATCACCTTAAGGAGGTCTTAGAATGTACTTTGTTGGGATTGATTGGGCTGATACAAAACATGATATCCTGGTCATGAGTGGCGATGGTAGAGAACTAGATAACTTCACTATTCAACATTCTAAAGATGGTTTTGAAACTCTAAAAAACAAGCTATTAAAACATGATGACGATCCTGAAAACTTCTATTGCTTAATTGAAACTAAACATGGACTTTTAACCCAATATCTTTTAGAAAATAACTTCACTGTTTATTCTGTTAACCCCAAACTAGTTGATGCTAGAAGAAAAGCTTCTGGGGCTAAAACTGACTTTATTGATGCTAAAATACTAGCTAATATGGGTAGATCAGAGCTCCATGACTTACATAAGCTAGAGCCTGATTCTGAACACATCCAAGAACTTAAAGTACTCACCAGAGATCAAGAAGCTCTTATACAAGAAAGTGCTAGGTTAACAAATAGACTGATTTCAACCCTGAAAGAATATTACCCTGTTGCTCTTGAATTGTTTTCTAAAATAACTCTACCTGTTTCTCTAGCTTTTTTAAGGAAATATCCTACTCCAAAACAGGCTCGAAAAGCTAGTAGAGATGAGATCTTTAAGTTTTTAAAAAAGCAAAAACATCCTAACCCTACGTCTAAAGCTAATGAGATCTTCACAAAGCTTCAAAAACCTAATTTAGAAGGAAACAGAGCCATTTGTTCTGCCAAGTCTAAGTTTTTATTTACTATCCTAGATCAGCTAGAGCCTTTATTAGAACATATTGATGAGTACGACAAGGAAATCGAGAAACTTTTTAAGTCCCACTCTGACAGTAAAATTTTCGACAGCATACCAGGTGCCGGTAAGCGAATTGCACCGAGGCTGCTGGCAGAGTGGGGAGACGATCGCAGCCGTTATGCTGACGCCTCGGTGGTACAGGCCCTTGCGGGAACTTCACCAGTACTCCATCAAAGTGGCAAAATGCGTATTGTAAAAAGGCGACACTCTTGTATTAAGCCTTTTCGAAACGCTTTACATCAGTTCGCTCTACAAACTACAAGGTGGATCCCCTGGGCCAAAGACTATTACTACAAAAAGCGCAAAGAAGGTAAACAGCATCATGAAGCTGTAAGGACTCTAGCTAATATTTGGGTTAGGATACTCTTTGCTATGTGGGTAAACAAAGAGCCCTACAACGAAAGCAAGTTCATAAAAGCTAGAGAAAAACACGCTGCTTAATTTAGTTTTAAAAGAGCAAAATTTCAAATTTGGATTACTGTATCCTGTGTTTCCAAAATTTTACAGAGTTTTATCCTTTACATAGAGAATCTTTTTTAAAATGGAAAAGTCTTTTTTAGTTCTTCTGCTGTAATATCAAAAACTTCACCTGTTGCTTGTGACCTTTCATGATAGAAAAATTCCGGGAGGAGATCATCTTTTTCGCTAAATCCCGCTTGTGTATTGAATTCTTTCTCCATGGCAATAGTTTTTGCTCCAAGTTCTATGATTTCTTCCGTGGTCCACTCCCCTCCAAAATAACCAGCAAATATATCTGGTAACAATCCTTCCAAGATAGCTGATTGAAAGGCAAATAGACACATACAGTTGTCAGCAGCTGCTGAAACCATCTGAATCTTTGATGACAGTTGCACCTGACCCGCTTTATTCATATGATCTAAACCAGGCATCATTGTGACACCACAGGTGTGATCTGCTCCCATAGGGGTTACCGCGTAGGTTACACCAATACCTTTTAAATTTCTGGGATCATAAGCCGACATTGCCTGCCCTTTTACTGTTGGAATTCGTTTTACGGCAAACTCTTCACCTACTGCCTTTGTACCACGACCTAACAGTTTTCCAAATTCAGTTCCCTTTTCCAGTTCTTCTAATAAAGCTTTTACACCGTCCTTATCTCCCCACTCTATTTTACCCGCTTCCATACACATAGCCACGGTATTTCCAAACTCAATTGTATCGATACCAAAATCATCACATTTTCTATCAATCTCTGCCAGGAAATCGTAATCAGCTATATCACAATTAGGTCCCAGCATAGATATTGTTTCGTATTCAAGGGAACTAGTCACTATTTCTCCTTGTTCGTCGCGATACTCATTTGAACATCTAATAGCACAACCTGGTTGACAGGCAATTTTATTTCTACCGCCGTTTTGTTCAAGTTTGGTAAGGAAAGCTTTGGAATTAAGCTGATTTAATTTATCAAAAAAATCTCCCCTAAAATTGTTCACAGGTAAAATTCCCGTGGCAGCAGTTACATCAATATTTCCGATTGTCCCCACATCTCTCAAGGAAGCAGTTAGCCAGGAATCATCACATTGTAGATGACGGGTAAACCGCTTATTAGCTTCAACAAATTGTTCTCTGTCATAATAATTGGGACTGACCCGCTTATCAGGTTTTTCAATGACAATTCCCTTAATTTTTTTAGTAGCCATAACTGCCGCCAATCCTCCCCGGGCTGCAGCTCTGCAGGGATAACCTGTCTTATCTTCTGTAACCATTATTGCTGATAGATTATATTTTCTTTCTCCCGCCTGGCCAATAGAAATAATAGCCGCTTCTTCACCATGCTCTTTTTGTGCCTTAGCCGTAAACTCATAAGTATTTAAGCCTACAAATTCATTAGCATCAGCGAACTCAAGCTGTCCATCCTGTAAGATTTTAATTATCCGCCAATTATCGTCTTTAGGTGTATCTTCAATTACCAACAGCTTTATTCCATGACCGGCTAAATGATAAGCAGCATTGCCACCAACATTAGATTCCTTTATTGTTCCAGTTAAAGGACTTTTGCCGCCAAAAGATAGACGATGCCCTGTATTAACAGGGGTACCTGCAAATATTCCAGTAGTTATAAATAATTTATTATCAGGACCCAGTGGGTCGGAACGAGGATCAACTTCTTCATTCATCATTTTGGCAACCAAACCTCGATTACCAAACATCAAATATTCATGGCCCAACTCCTCTTGATAATAAATCTCACCGAACCTTGTGTTTGCCCTAACTTCTTGATTCATAAAAACTCCCCTCCTATAGGCACCCTTAATATTTGTATTCATCTTAAGTCTTAGAAGGCTTTACAAAATACTCACTTGGGCTAAATAACACTAGGGCTTACCAAATAACTCCATCACCTCTTGAGAACTCGCTGATTTGGGAGCAAAAATCTGACTATTGTCTATAGCTGTCAACTTGGCAACTTGCTTGAGAGTCTCTTCATCTAGTCCAGCTTCCACTATAGTTCCCGGTAAACCCAGGTCCCTAATGAAATATCTAATATTATCACCAACATTTTGACCGAGATCTTCAGAAGAAAGTCCTTCGTCTAACTCTAACCCCATAATATCACCGATTTTCTTTACTCTTTCAGGTACTTCTTGGCTTAAATATTCAATAGTCAGTGGTAGAGCCAGGGCACAGCCAAGACCATGGGAAAGTTTAGCAGCGGTTCCAAGGGCATGAGCTATGGCATGACCTAGATGAACCATGGAATTACTAAATGCTATCCCGGCTATCATTGACGAAAAACTCATGTTTTCTCGTGCAGTCAAATCATTTTCATCTTTTACGGCCTGAGGTAAATTATCAAAGGTTAATTTTATTGATTGCTCGTTTAACAAATCTGTCATGTAATTAGATTGATTAGATAGATATGATTCCACGGCATGGGATAAAGTATCGATTCCCGTCTCAGCAGTTACCTGGGAAGGTAATCTCAAAGTAAGTTCCGGATCCACAATTGCAGTTGTAGGAAGGCAGTTAGGAGATAAAATATTCATCTTGAGGTTCTTTTCAGTATCACTAACCATAGATACTGTGGTCATTTCCGAGCCTGTTCCCGCTGTTGTCGGTATTAGTACTAGAGGCTTCACTTTATTCATGGGTGGATTTATACCGTAATACTGAGAAACAGGAGATGAATTGGTCAATAAAATATTGATAGCTTTGGCTGCGTCTAAACTACTCCCACCACCTAAACCGATCACTCCTTGAACCTTGTTTTCACGTGCTAGTTTTGCCCCCTCTTCCACCACATCATCGGAAGGGTCTGATACAACTCCATCAAAGGTAATCACCTGAATACCAGCTTTTGATAAATTATCATGGATTTTATCTGCAATACCTGCATTTTTTATGCCTTGATCAAAAACTAACAGAACTTTATCACAGCCTAGTTCTTTAACTTTCATCCCTGTTCGATAAGACGCTCCATTCCCAAAAATAACTGGAGGTCTGGGTAATAAGTTAAAAATCACATGCACTCCCTCCCTTTAATTTTTTGATATTTCTGTAATTTTTAGGTATATTTTAAAACTATGTTTAAAGTTTCCTAAATATTTAGATGTTTATTTTCATATTTCCACAATCGACTAAAAATTACCTGCTTAAATAATTTACTACAAAAAATATTAGAGAAACTCACTGCTTTACTGTGGGAGTATGCAAAAATAAATATTTTAAGCATAACTGTTATGGATAAAATAAAAAAAACACAATTCCAAGTCTTATCTCTACAGATAAATAGACTCAGAATTGTGTAATTCTATCAAGGATCTATTCTCGTTTTAGATTTAAGATTAATGTCTCTCCAGTTTCTTACCATGACCAAAACCTGTATTAGTGACTGCATAAATTATGACAATGACGGGTGCTAAAAAGCTTATAAAGGTATAGGGAATAAACTCAAAACCCACATCTAATACTCCTTGTAAATAAACAGATGCAACTCCCCAAGGTAGGGCTATACATCCTAAAGTAGCTGCACTTTCCAGGGTTCTTGACAAGACACTCAATTCCACATTCATATCATTATAAGCAGGCTGAAAAGTTCTTCCAGGTACAATAATCGATACCATCATTTCCGCTGATGCAAGTAACATAATATAAGCCGAAGCCAGTGTTGATAAAATTAATCCCCTGGGTGTTTTTACATATTGAAGCATTCCATTGAGTAATACTTTTAAAACACCACACCGTTCTAATATACCGCCCATGGCAGTTCCTGCCAAAATCATAGCTACGGTACCCATCATCATATTAATGCCACCATGGGTTAATAATTCATCTACAAATTCTACTCCTGTACTTGCTTCATAACCTGAAGCAGAGACTGTAATGATAGAACTCAAACTTGCTCCCTGGGTAATCACCGCTATTAAAGAACCAGCGAAAAAGCTGATCATAAGAGTAGCTAGAGCTGGTACTTTTTTAATTGAAAGTATCAATACTAACACAGGTGGAATTAAAGTTAAAAGTGTAATATTAAAATTGGATTGTAAAGTTTCCAAAATCGTATTTACTTCCTGTAAGTCTACTGCTCCTCCACTTTGACCCAGACCAATAATAGTATATAGGATCAAGGAAATAATTGTGGCAGGAGCTGTCACCCACAACATTGACCCAATATGATCAAATAGATTTGCTCCAGTCATTGCTGATGCTAAATTCGTTGAATCCGATAATGGACTCATTTTATCACCAAAAATTGCGCCAGATGCGATGGCACCTGCAGTCATTCCCGCTGGGATACCAAGTCCTCCACCTACTCCTAAAAGAACCAATCCCATAGTTGCAATAGTTCCAAAGGAACTTCCTATAAATAGAGAAGTGATAGCACATAATAAAAACGTTGCCGGCAAAAAAATCGTCGGTGATAAGAACTGTAAACCATAGTAAATTAAGGTTTGAATTGTGCCTCCAAGAATCCAAGTCCCGACTACCATCCCGACTATGATTAAAATTAAACAGGCAATCAATCCGTTTCTAATACCATCTATCATGCCTTCCTGAATACTGTCCCAACTATAACCCAAATACAAGCCAAATAAAGCTGCTGTAACTGAACCTAATACCAGTGGCGTCTCTAAAACAAGTTCGATTCTAATAGTTCCCACTATCACTGTAATTATTAAAATTAGACCGATAAGAGCTTCTAAAAATGACGGGGACCTCCCATGCTCCTTATTCATATTGAAACCTCCTTCTATCAAACATTTTAACACTGTTATGTATTAAATGATTAAATATTATACAGTACATGATATATAACTATAATGATGTCGTCAACAGTTAATCTAATCTTTTATAAATCTATCCCAAATATTTTATTTTAATTAGTTTAAGATTTTTGAGATTAAAATAAAAAAAGAAGGGGTAATCCCCCTTCTAATGAACAGTAACTAATCTGTTTTTAATCAAGGTGAAAAACTATACATTAAACCTAAAGTGGGTCACATCTCCGTCCTTGACTATATAGTCTTTACCCTCTAGTCTTAAGACACCATTTTCTCTTGCTTTTGCATAGCTTTCGTATTTTAGAATATCATCAAAAGTTATAACTTCTGCTCTAATAAATCCTCGTTCTAAATCACTATGGATTTTTCCAGCAGCCTGTGGTGCTGTGGCCCCTTCTTTCACCGTCCAAGCTCTCACTTCTTTTTCTCCCGCTGTAAAAAACGTTATCAAACCCAACAATTTATACCCAGCTTTAATAACTCTATTTAAACCTGGCTCTTCAAGGCCAATTTCATTCAAGAATTCGTCTTTTTCATCATCATCTAGTTCTGCTATCTCTGATTCAATACTAGCACAAACTTTGATTACTTCCGAACCTTCTTCCCGAGCATATTCCTCTACTTGTTTTACTAAATCATTGGAATCTCCAATCAAATCTTCTTCTCCTACATTGGCAACGTATAAAATTGGTTTTGTCGATAATAAAGGCATGGATTTCAAAATTTCTTTTTCTTCGTTAGTAAAAGTCAAACTTCTTGCAGAACGTCCTTCACTTAAAGTTTCTTGTAAACGTTTTAATAGATTGTGTTCTTTTTGATACTCTTTACCGCCAGATTTCATTAATTTCTCCGTTTTTTCTATTCGCCTTTCAACCAATTCTAAATCGGAAAAAACTAATTCTAGGTTTATAGTTTCAATATCCCTAATGGGATCTATAGAACCATCAACATGAGTTATGTCCTGGGATTCAAAACATCTCACTACGTGGACAATGGCATCCACTTCACGGATATTAGACAGAAATTGATTTCCTAAACCCTCTCCTTTACTTGCGCCTTTTACCAGCCCCGCAATATCGACGAATTCAATTGCCGTAGGAGTGGTCTTTTTAGGATTAACAAGTTCTGTTAATTTTTCAAGCCGTCCATCGGGTACATCAACAACTCCTATATTCGGATCAATGGTGCAAAAGGGAAAATTAGCCGAATCAGCACCTGCTTGAGTAATTGCATTAAAGAGAGTCGATTTTCCTACATTGGGAAGTCCTACAATACCTATTTGCATAATTTCTACCTCCTTACAAGTATACACACGGTTACATATTATACCCGAGCTCGGCTATCTTGACAATTATTTCTTAAATTTTTTTTAAAACACCATATCATGAACTCTTCATCTGAACTATTATCTCTTTTAATAAGTTTTTAAAGTTGTTATCATCCTTTGACTTTCGTTTAGGTGTTTTTGTGTGTCTGCCATTTCGTTGACGAATCTGTTGGTTGATATGTCTGTTGAGTAGTAAGCCATCAATATTTTCCTCCGTAAATTTCCATCCGTTGGGATGAAGAACAATTGCTTGTTTGGTCAATGCTAAACTTGCCAGGCCGTAATCTTGAGTTATAACAATATCTCCTTTGTCCGTATTGTTAACAATAATCAGATCTACAGAATCTCTTCCCTGGTCAGCAGTAATAACTTCGGCATAATTACTATCAATTTCATGGGAGAGATCTTTTACCACAACCACTTTGACCGAATACTCGCGAGCTACTTGAAATACTATATCTTTCACAGGACAACTATCTGCATCTACTAAAATTTTCATAATCTACCTGAAAAATTTTTTCAGGATTTGCACCCCCCTATCTTTTCCTTTAGAATATAACTGTTCAAACTGTTCATCTAGAATCTAACTGTTCATCCTTCCTAGATAGTACTTTTCGTCCATCACCCATTAAAATAACCATTCCAAGTAATAATAGAATTATACCACTTGCCCCGATAACATTGGCTGATCCAAACCATCCTGCAAATATTCCTGCTAATCCTAAACTGATAATAGCTGTTAGTCGTATTAAAGCATTGACAAAACTCATGATACGACCTCTTACTTCATCTGGCGAATAATCAATAATGAGACTATAGAACGGCGCTTCATTCATACCATCACAAGCTCCTATAATAAAAGCCCAGATTCCTAAAATAATCATACCTGGATCAGTAAAGAAAATTAAATTAACAATACCAATTCCAAAAGTTGCTCCCAACAGCAAATGAAACCGCGGAGCCTGATTACCGAAGTAACCAGCTACCAGATTAGCTAAAATAGCTCCTAAAGCCAAGACGCTTTGTACGACTCCTAGTTGATAGGGACTTGCCTGTAGGATATTTTGAATATAATCTACCATTAGTACTCCTGTTCCTCCGGCAAAGATACTGACAGCGCAGTATAAAGCCAACATACTAATCAAAACTCGAGAACCCTTAATAGCTACTAGACCTTCTGTTATTTCTTTTTTCAAATTAAATGTTTCCCGAGAATCCTGCTCTAAAAATATAGGCAAAAACAATAAAAACAAACCAGAAAAAAGAAATGCCAGAGAGTTAACACCAAAAACAGTTTGCAGTCCAAATATATCTATAAGTATACCGGCTATCCCTGGGCCAACTAACTGCATAATTTGTAATGTTCCACGTAACAGACCTGTAGCTGCCATATAATCTTTTTGTTCAACCAAAGCCGGAAGTATTGCCATATCTGTCGCCTGTCTAACTGTTGTACATACACCCATTATGGCAACTATTATTATCACAGGTATCAGATCATTTACTATGAAAATTGCCAAAAGCATTAAAGATGCTCTTAAGATATCGAGAACTATTAAAACTATTTTTTTGTTTAAGCGATCTACCAATACTCCGGCTAGAGGAGACATAAATAAGGAGGGCAGTGCCTGAACACCTAAAACCAAACCTAATGCCATGGCCGAATCGGTCATTTCTGTAATAGTAATTAAAATTGTCAGTCTAAAAAATACTGCTCCCAATGAACTTATGGCCTTAGCCAACCAAAACCAGTAAAACAACCTGTTCTCAAGTACCCAGCTATAGCCACCTAAACCTTTCACAGGCTCAACACCTTTCATTTTTATTTAGGCGATGTTAAATTTCGTTGTTGATACTGTAAAATTTCAATTGAACGGATTATGCGAAGGATCCGTCTGTTTGTTCTATTTCCACTCTACCAATAGGCATAGACAACCAGGTGGATGCCCTGGCTGTCCCTCCAAGTCTGGAGTTATCTCCTAAAATAACCTGGAATTGCCCTGGACTTCTAAGTAATAAGTTTTCTGGTAACTCATCACCTTGTATTTCTGGATTAACACCAATGCCTAAAGCGGTCACCTTTTTTAAATCAGGCATTTCTTTTAAGTATTGTAGTAAACCTTCAGGACAAGAAGACGAATCTTCAATGGCTGTTACATGACCGCTCTCAATAAATATTTTAAGATTATAAATTAGCTTTCCCCGAAACTCTTTACGCGGCACTACAATCTGACCAGATACTGTTTCTTCATCAAGAAATGAAAAGATAACACCTTCAGGTAAGGTTATTTCACCGCCATTTTTTTTATCCTGAAATAACTCGCTATCTAAAGCTGGTTGTGAATCAGCTTTAAGTTTAAATTGTAAATGTGTACCTAGTTCATTCCAAATTGAGTATGTTTTTCCAGTTTTTAAAATTTCTTCAATATTTTTAGCTTCATTTTTTATTCTTTGCCTACTGACGTTCATGCCTTTCCAAAAGGCATCATATAAAACTTGATAATCTACTAAATAACGATGCGAAAGCTGTGGTAAAGGATAAGCGACAAAGACGGTTTTTAAATCGGTACAATATTTATAATGTAATTGAGCATCTACTTTTTTTAAAGTTTCTATTTTCTCTAAGGATACTTCTTTCAAATAATCTTCTGGTATTAAAGGTACAAAAACAACCCAGTAATCTAACTCTCGGTATAAAGCTTCGGTTAAAGGTGGGGTTTCCTTCAATATTTCCAATGGTGTTTCAGATATCATGGTTGCAAATGTTTCTAAATCAATATTATGGACCATTCCTTCTCCTCCTGCTTTACGGCAACTCACAGTCATAGCGTGACAAAAATCCATCACTTCCGCTTCACCACTAAAAAGTACTTTTTCCCCGGGTTTAAGTGCCAATACGTCTGTTATAACCTTCTGAGCCAGATTTTCTAAATCAACGTTTAATATCTGCCTTCTCCGCCATTCTCTTAAACTTCCTTGAACTGCCTGACTAGCATTGTCAATGCTTTCAGAGGGACCCTGACCCAAGGATTGCCCTAAGAAAAAAGTTTGCGCAACGGCTTGATAATATTTTTCCTGAATACCTTGAATCATTCTGGTATCTACTAGTTCTATCAAACCTAGCTTTTTGAGTTCTTTTACATGGTAAAAAGCTTTAGCATGAGCCAGATCAAGTTCCTGAGAAATCTGTCCAACTGAAGCCTTTTTTTGAGTTAGTAAATCAATTATTTTCATTCGAAGGGGATGACCTAATGCTTTAATTGCTTCTGGATTGTTTAATAGCTGATAGTCTTTCAATTTTATTCCCCCTAAAACCTGAAACTTGTTTAGCCTAAATTTTTTTAGGCGTCAAATTAATTATAATATATTGAATTTAAAAAAATCAATCATTGAGTTACATTGATGTAATTGTTCTGTGATATTGTCACCATAAGAATGTTCTGTGAAAATATCACTATGACTAAAAGCTGACATATCAGATGACTCAAGAAAAAATAAAAAAACCTGCACTTCCTCTCTTACAGGAAATGCAGGTAAATGTATTTATTTCCATATATTTGTTTTAGCTTTTAGCTATTCATTTTAGCTCAGTTTATTCATGAATTTGGATAGATTAATGATAAAACGCTCATGCTCACCTTCCCCGATTTTATTGTTGCTGTCATGAGCAGTTACTTCAAAAACCAATCTTTTACCATCAACTTCTTTGAGAACGGCATTAACCTTAACTTTATCTCCCACAGGAGTAGGCGCCAAGTGTTTAACATTTACTAAAGAACCCACCGTAGCCCTGTCTTCATCTAGTTGAGAATCTACAAGCTTTAAAGCAGCTTCCTCCATAAAGGCTATCATGGCAGGTGTGGCTAAAACATCTACCGAACCACTTCCAAATTCCTTGGCTGAAAATTCTTTACTTACTTCCTTGACTATTTCATTTCTGTCACCGACTTGCATAACTGTCTATCACTCCTTATGTTAAGATAGTTTATCAAATTCAATTTTAACATATCACTGAATGTAATACTTTATGTAATTCTGCCATACTGAAGGGTTTGGTTATGGCGGCCGCAAAACCATAATCTGAATAATTTAAATGTATCGGATCTTCACTGTAACCACTAGCGGCTATTGCAGTTACACTTGGGTCCATGGCCTTAAGTTTTTTAATAGTTTCCTTACCACCCATGCCACCAGGAACTGTCAGGTCCAAAAAGACAATATCAAATGATTTATTTGCTTGCTTATATATGTTTACAGCTTCTTCCCCATTTCGTGTACATGTTACATCAAATCCCATAGATGTTAGTAATTCGTAAAAAACCCGCCGTACTTTATCTTTATCATCCATTATGAGAACTTTTTTATTTGTTTGCATACTATTATAAATCTCCTTGGGGATATTGCTTTCCTCTTTAACCATCTTTTTAGTAGAAGCTCGTAAATAAATATGAAAAGTTGTTCCTACTCCTTCTTTCGAATCTACAGTTATGTAACCTCCATGCTTATTTATTATTGAAAAACTAGTAGCCAAGCCTAAACCACGACCATGTTTCTTAGTTGAAAAATATGGATCAAATATTTTTTCAATAACTTCATCTGATATCCCGCACCCCTGATCTGCAAATGATACTTTAACATAAGCTCCTTTTTCTAAGGGAATCTTGGGATTCTGTCCATGGAAAGTAATATTCTGTGCTCTGACAGTTAAGGTGCCTCCTTCAGGCATAGATTGAATAGCATTGATAACTAGGTTATTGATTACTTGATTTATTTGTCCTTCGTCAACTTCCACAGGATATAAATTCTCTTCTATTTCCCATTGACAGTCTACTTTTGATCCTCTTAATGCAAAATAAACCGACTCAGTCAATAAATTTTTTAGACTGGTTGCTTTTAATACAGGTGAATCACCTTTAGACAATGTCAATAGTTGATGAGTTAAATATCCCGCCTGATCAAAGCTTTGTTCGGCATCTTCTAACAACTTGATTGTTTTTAAAGGTTTGTCTCCTAATGATTTTAAATAAAATTTAGCTAAAGATACATTCCCTTTACAGATAGTAAGGATATTGTTAAAGTCATGGGCAATCCCACCTGCCATTAATGCAGTTGTGTCAATTTTATCTATCATCCGCTGTTGTTCTTCAGCCTGTTTGCGCTCGGTAATGTCCCAAAAAGATCCGATTGCCTCTAACCCACATTCATCATTTTCCATAATTTTATGTTGAGAGTAAATCCAATGATATTCACCTCTACGATCTTTCACTCTATATTCATTAATAATTTCTTCACCGATCTGACCTACTATTTTTATATTGTCTATGTCTTCGGGGTGGATTAATTTTTTCCAAAAATAGTCCATTTTTCCCAAAAATTTGTCGGGATCATAACCGAGAATATTTTTAATATTTTGGCTTACATAAGTTGCTATTGGTCTATTATCAACCAATTTAAATGAATAAATAACTGCTGGAGTTTGAGAAATAAGAGTATAAAGCGCTGCTCACTCTTTCGAAGTCTTTTCTCCGTTTCTTTTAAATCTGAAATGTCTACAATGATTGCCAAAGTACCATGAAAATTACCTTCATTATCGAATAAAGGTTGCAGTGTCAGGCGAACAGGAAATCTTTCACCGGATTTTCTTATCCGTTCAGTTTCAAAGGTAAATCCTTCTCGTTCCCGCTTTAATTTGTTTAAAAAGTCTGGAATTTTCTTTAAATCAGAAGACACTATTATTTTTCTAACATGCTTACCAATCATTTCATCCCTTGTATAACCAAAGATAGCTTCAGCTCCGGGACTGAACTCTCTGATAATCCCATTAAGATCAGTAACTATCAAGGAAACTGTTTTGGCTGCATTTACAATTGATTTGTATAATTCCTCGTATTCTTTTCTTGCATTAATATCAATCTGAATACCTGCTGCTTTTATAGGGACTCTATTATTATCAAACTCTACTACATTTCCTTTACCATTAATCCACTTATAGCTACCCGATTTTGTTTTTGCTCGAAATTCAATATTAGCCCCTTCTTTTTCCCTTAGAAGTTTCTGTGAAATCTCTTTCTTTACCGATTCTAAATCATCAGGATGGATTAACTTATGCCAGTCATTATAGTTTAATTTCAATTCATTGGGCTCGTATCCCAACATAGAATAAAAATTGTCACTTAAAAAAAATTCTCCAGTCTGTATATCCCAATACCAAAACCCATCTTCAATAGCATCCAGGAAATGATTAAAGATTTTACGAGTTTTCTTCAAGCTCTTTTCTGATTCTTTTAATTTTGTGATATCACCAACAAAGCAGATATATTGGTCATTATCAATTTTGGAAGCCTGAAAATGTAACCATAATTTATTTCCATTTTTATGGTTAATTTCAAAAAATTCATCTACTTGACCATCATTAATTAGATTGTTAAATACTTTTGTATTAAAATTATAATTATCTGATGTCGTAATATCTATAAGAGATAGTTCCAGTAAATCTTTCTTTGAATATCCCGTCATTGTACAAATTTTTTGATTTATTTCAATAAAATTCCCTAGACTATTGATAATAAATACTCCAATAGGTGCTTTATCAAGGTATGTACTGAGTTTTTTCTCACTGGACCATAAACCTTCCTGACTTTGTCTTTGATTTGTAATGTCACGTCCAATTCCCACAATTCTAACTACTTCTCCGTCTTTTAATATTGGCGATAAGATTGTCTGAAAAGTACCCTTACCTGTGGGGAATTCTAAACTCTCTTGGAAGTTAATTGTATCTTTAAGCTGACAACATGTTAAAAACTTACTTACTATATAGTCTGCCTGTTCTTTTTCAAAAAGTTGATAAGGAGTTTTTCCTCGAAGTTCCTCTAAAGATATTCCAGTTAAATTTTGATGCTTCTTATTGTTTTTTAAGTAACAAAAAGTTCCATTTTTCTCTACACTCACAAAAAATATAGCATCATATGAGTGCTCAAAAACGGTTTCATACTCCCCAAGTAACTCACTTTTACTATAATGTTCCTCTTCTTCTGTTACCTCAGGAATAACAACCCCCCCTTGCTTTGATAAGCTTTAAGTTTAATTATATATAATCGTATATAACGATATTGAGATTCTTTATATGAAAATTTCAACATTTCTATTGATAACTCCTCCTATTTTTGATAAATTTTCCATATTTTTTTATAAAAGTATTTGTTTTTAATTGTTTAAAATAACTTACTATTTTGAATAAGGGAAAAACAGGGCAAATTTATGCTAAAATAGCTTATGCTTAAATCGCTTGTATTTAAAATCACATAGGGGAGGGAATTAAAATCAAAGTTCTTGGAATAATTAAAGAAGATGTTTCGGCAGTAATTCTATCACTTTATATGCTAGCCTTTATAATTATGGGATTTATAGTCGGTTTTGAACACAGTTTGTTAGTTGATTTGTACGAAATAGTTAAAGCCCCTTCTGTTTTAATTACTGATTACTTTGTAGTTGGTGGTTTAGGAGCTGCAATGGTTAATGCTGGGCTTGTAGGTTTGATAGGGATTTTACTGACCAAAGTTTCTAAAGTTAAAGTAAAAGGACCAATTATTGCAGCTATTTTTACAATGGCGGGATTTTCATTTTTGGGAAAAAATATAATAAATATTTGGCCCGTGTTTTTGGGTGTCTATTTATACTCTTTAACTCAAAAAGAAGGGTTAAATAACTATATTTTAAATGCTTTATTTGGAACTGCTTTAGCTCCTTTGGTTTCTAGTATTTCAATTACTTCAGATTTAGGTGTCACCGGAGGAATCATTGGAGGTGTGATAGCAGGATTTATAGTTCCGCCCTTAGCAGGACATCTCTTAGCAACCCATCAGGGGTTGAATCTCTATAATATTGGCTTTACTGCAGGTTTTATCGGAACTCTTTTCACTGGAATTTTCAGGGGTATTGGAAATGCAAAAGAACTAGTCACATACTGGGGCGAAGGCTATAATGACATTGTCTTTCCATTTTTGATGGTTTATTTAGGATCTATGATTATTCTCGGTTTATTTTTAACAAGAGGTAAACTCAAAAATTACATTGAAATTCATGAGTTGAGTGGCGCCTTAGTTACAGATACGGTCACTCATAAGGGATTAGGTTCTTCTTTGATAAATATGGGAGTTGTAGGATTTTTGGGAATGAGTTATGTATTACTAATTGGTGGAGAACTGAATGGTGGTGCCTTAACTGGAATATTTACCATAGTTGGCTTCGGAGCCTTTGGAAAGCATATAAAAAATATGCTCCCATTAATGTTAGGAGCTTATCTATCTTTATACTTATTCCAGTGGAATCCGACAGAACCCGGACCAGTCTTAGGAGTATTATTCGCTACCACACTAGCTCCCATCTCTGGGACTCTTGGTCCACTCCTTGGAATGTTAGCAGGGTTTTTGCACATGTCAATGGTTATGAACACAGGATATTTGCACGGTGGACTTAACCTTTATAACAACGGTTTTGCTGGTGGTATAGTAGCAACTATGATGATCGGTGTTATTAAAAATTACCAGAATGACTTTGAATAATAGATTGATTTAAAAGTCTAATTTCAAGCCGTGATTTTTTAACCATTGCCGCCTCCACTTATAATCAGGAAGAATATTGCCAACATACTTCCAAAATTGTGAAGAATGATTTTTGTGAATCAAATGACTCATCTCATGAACTACTAAGTAATCTAAAACCGCTTCAGGAGCCATGGAACAACGCCAATTAAAATGAAGATAATTTTTAGAAGTACAACTAGCCCACAGCCTTTTTTGATCTCTGACTTTAATTCCAGAAGGACGGTATTTAATATAAGGCTGATAATATCTAACTCGCTGTTTCACCTGGTTTAAAGTTTGTTCCCAGTACCAGTTTAATAGAGTTGTTCGAATTGAATTACTATCATTATCACAAGACACAACACAAAGATAACCATTGCGTATTGACACATTTTGATGTGATTCCAAGCCTATAATTGGAATATCAGGGGAACTAAATTTGTTCCCCTGTTTTTTAATTGAATTTACACTTACAATCTTTAATTTGTAGGCCCTACCTAAATAATAAAAGGTCTCACCCGATACAAATTGCTTATTGGTATATCGCCTTAGCTCTTGAAAATATTTTACTCGCTCTATGATCCAGTCCGCTCTGTTCCAAACTATTTTTCTAATTTGACTCTCAGAAACACCTTTAGGAGCAAGAACTCTTACATTACCCGAGGTTTCCACTTGAATCTCTAAACTAGTTCTGTTTCTTTTAAAAATATAAATCTGTATAGCTTCCCCACCATACTCAAAACTTATAACCATTATTTCTCTCTTCTCTCCTTAAGCTGCAAGTTTGAATTTTGTAATAAATTCCTCAATCCTGTCCAAACCTAGGGATATCTCTTCAATCGGCATGGCAAAAGTCATTCTTATATGATCAGGAGAACCGAAGCCATTACCCGGTACTACTGTAACACTTTCCTTGTCAAGTAACAGTTCTGCAAAATCGTGGCTATCCCTAATAATTTTTTCATCTAAACTTTTTCCAATCAATTCTCGTACACTAGCAAATAAATAAAATGACCCTACTGGTTCTAAAGCCTGGAATCCAGGAATTTGAGATAATCTTTCATACATGAACTTTCTACGTTCATCAAGTTGGGCAACCATTTCATTGACACAGTTTTGAGGTCCCCGTATAGCTGCTAGGGCTCCCTTTTGAGAAATGGAAGATGGATTAGATGTCCCATGACTTTGAATTGCACTCATCCCATGAGCCAGTTCTTTCGGAGCAGCTGAGTACCCTATTCTCCAACCAGTCATAGCATAACTTTTTGAAACGCCATTCAAAACAACTGTTTGTTGTTTAAGTTCTTCACTAAGTGAAGCAATACTGATGTGTTGTTGACCGTTATAAGACATATATTCATAAACTTCATCCGATATAATATACAAACCATTATTTAAGGCAAATTCACCTATCTTTTCTAATTCTTTTTGAGAATAAATCTGACCAGTCGGGTTTGTAGGTGTATTTATAATTATTGCACGAGTTTTTGAACTCAAGTATTTTTTTAGATCCTCTGGAGTGACTTTAAAATTATTGCTAGCACTAGCTTTAACTGGAACGGGACACCCGTCAACAAGTTTTACAAGTTCAGGATAACTTACCCAATAGGGTGTTGGTATTAAAACCTCATCACCAATGTTCAAAATTGCAGTCATAACGTTTAACAAGGCATGTTTAGCACCATTAGAAATAATTATTTGATTTGGGTCATAACTTAAATCATTGTCTCTAAGAAATTTTTCAGAAATTGCCTGTTTTAATTCTATCATTCCACTAGCCGGTGTATAACGGGTGAAATTATCCTCAATCGCTGTGATAGCAGCTTTTTTTATATGATCAGGAGTATTAAAATCCGGTTCACCCTGACTGAAACTAATTACATTAATACCTTGGTTCTTAAGCTCCTTTGCCTTTGCATTAATACTTAAAGTTGGTGAAGGAGTTATTTGTTTTGCTTTATCAGATAGCATATTTTTATTACCTCCTAAATCTAATAGTATATATAATAACTGATATTGTACCATATTAAAGTAGTTCTAGTAACCCTGCTTTCGATAATGTATAATATGAACATACTTAGAAATAAACAAGGCCTTGATGGAAAGGATTTAGCAGATATTTTATTTGAATAAGTGTAATCACAAATCACCCCCTATTCTAAAGGAACAGGGGGTGATTATTGTTTACGACTTTTTTACTTTTATTTTTTAATTTGAAATTAATTTACACTATCAATATTCAACTTTATCACAGCCCAATTGACAATACAAAATCTATTTAGATGAAATGGTAACATTCTGGAATTGAACATAAGGCAGTAAAGACTCGCCATTGTTAATCCTTTCCTTGGAAATTCCCTTGATATTCTGTAACATATCGAAAAGATTTCCGGAAACCATTGTCTCTTTAATTGGATATTTAATTTTCCCGTCTTCAATATAATAACTATTCTTTGCCACACCCGAAAAATCTCCATTTGGTGCAGGAGCGCCACCTGAAAATCTCGATAAAACAATACCCTGATCTACAGATTCAATCATTTCCTCAAAACTTCTTTCCCCATTTTCCATAACCAAGTTAACTCCTGTAGAAGGACCTCTATCAAAACCTGTTTTCTTTGAACCGTATAAATCTAGCAAATAGTTTTTCAGTACTCCATTTTCAAAAATGTAGTCATTTTCATTTACTATACCATCTTTACCAAAATAGTTTTTGTCGGCCAATACTCCAGAGTCAGGTTCGGTTCTCAATGTAAATTTATCGTCAATAACTTTTTCATCAATCCTGTCCTGGAACTTTGAAATCCCTGAAATCAAATAATGGTTTTGCAAGTGAGCAAGCACGAAAGATAGCAATTCGTTCATACAATCAGGAGTAATAATCACATCACCCGTGATTTTTTTGTTTTCAAGGTTTTTTGGTTCTAAATGTTCAATGGATTGTTCTAACAAATAAGACAGAGACCCTAGCTCGAGTATTTCTTTATCCAAATCTTTTGTACATGTGAATGTATAATTAAAAGAAGAGGTCTTTTGCTCTTTTTTAGCAAAAAACATGACAAAGAACGAATAATTGTCTGAATTCGATGTCAAATTTACACCATTAGAATTGGAATAATAATCATATCTATCATTATATACTAGAATAGCTTCTTCAATAATCACATCAGGGAACTCCTGGTCAACTTTCTGGATAAAATTATGTAACCTTTCATGCATCAGCTCTATATCAACATCAGTTTTGTCATCTTGAAATTCTTTTTGTAGTGCATTTTCAGAAATATCATTAGCTTCATCGGGCTGAGAATTCTTGGCATTTTCGATTACTTCACTGGCAGCTTCTTCGATAGATTGATCATCTATCTCACTCAATTTAATTGTATCTTTTTTATCATCAATGATAGCGCTCATTTCAAGATTATATTCTTCTAAGGTCCTCAAAAGCTTAATCTCACCGGAGTGGATATTCATCTCTTGTTTAATTTCTTTTGTTAAATATACTTCAGATTTATCGGCACCCTTTTCTTTTAAATTAGTCAAACATTTATTTAATAGTTCCATATTACCTACCTCCTATATTAATTTTACACTTTATAGCAGGTCCGCCCATTCCAACTGGTATCACTTGTTTTTTTCCACACATCCCAGCATTTGACCATGTCATTTCATCTGAAATCATGGTAACTGTTTTAAGGACATCAAAAGCAATGCCTGAAATTGTTGTATCTTTAATGGCTCTTCCCAGTTTGCCATTTTTAATCTCATAACCATTTGGTACACCAAACATAAATTCACTTGTAGAGTCAGCCTGTCCATTACTCGGCTTGACTAAATAATATCCATCATCAATAGATGCAATCATATCCTCTAGTCTATCTGAACCAGGTAAGATAGCCGTATTTCTCATTCTAACTAAGGGTTCATCTGAGTAACCATAGGCCCTGGCATTACCAGTTGGCTGCTCATTTAAATCTATAGACAAATCTTTATTATTCATATACCTCTTTAAAATCCCATTTTCGATAATGAAGGCATCTTCAGGTCTCGTTCCTTCATCATCTATGTACACAGGCATGGGACAAACTTCATTATTGTACTCATAAGCAAAATCAGCTAAATTCACGATATCACTGGCAACTTTTTCATTAAGATAATCCTTGGCAACAGAACCACTTTTCACCATATCGGCTTCCGTCGTATGCCCAATGGCTTCGTGAGCTAAAATACCAGCTAGTTTAGAATCGAGAATCACATCTTTATAGCCAGCTTCAGGATAGACACCTTCTGATTTCTCCTTAACTTTACGATATACTTCATCAATCTTTTCGTAAAAATCTTCAGGATTATCAAAATAGTCTTCATATTGGCCTAATCCACCAAAAACGTCGTAAGTATCATACGTGTTACCATCTTTTTCAACAGAAAGGCTGATTATCAACAACGATCGCGGAATCATTGTGTGACCAGAAGCTCCGAAAGAAGTTAACAGGTTTTTTTCCATATCTAAATTATTGATAACAAAAGTGTCTGATTTAATGTCTGGATAGTTTTTTGCTGTATATTCATGTAAATCTTTCAAAAATTCCAGCATGTCTTTTCTTGATACTCTAGTTTTGTCAGTAGAAAAGTCTTTGATGACTTCAAAACTTTCTCCAGATAATTGTGCTTTATTGGAGTTTTCTAACTTGGCTAGCAAACTAGCGTTAGTCTTTGATCTTTTAATGATATCCTTAACTGTTTTTTCATCTGTTTTAGGACTAGAAGCAAATCCAAAATAACCTTGATTATATACCCTAGAAGATATACCACTAGAAGTGTTTTTTTGGTTTCTGACTAAGTTTCCATTAACCAGTACTAAAGAAACTGATGTGTTTTGTTGTAATCGAAGCTCCGCATGTTCATCTAGATAATTCTTAAAGGTCTTTAAATACTCCAATTTCATGTCAATATCCCTCCAATCAAAAATCATCCAATATATAAAATTTCTGTAATTATAGTAAAAATCCTTTTTTAACATCAATTAGATGTTTTGTTTTTAGGCGTGCTGCGTTTAATCTAACATGTTATTAACTTTTCATAAATTCTTGGATTAAATATTTTAATACAAATGCAAAAAATAGATGAGCAATAAAAAAAGCAGCTACAGCTAGAGGTTCAGCCCTTGCTTCAGGTAAAATATTAAAAAGTTTCATGATTGTACCTGCCCCTAACAACCAAAGACCAGTTATTACAGCAATGGATTTTAATAACAAATTATTCCAACCAGTAAAGTCTAAAACTATTAGATATATAAAAGTATACACTCCTCCTATTATCATACTCCAAACAATACCCAAAATTATCACAAAAATATTTGTTAAATCAGGCTGTTCAAACATTAATTGAACTGTAAGCTGTGGCATATTTATTCTGGGTACAGCAATTAATGAATTTATTATGTACAGAAACAAATTGGCGGCTAGCGCTGAAAGGCTTCCAGTATATACTGCTACTACCATTCGGTCATTCATTTATATCCTCCTAGCTATACATAAATCACTTTCGATCGCTGATGTTTAGGTTTTATTGTTTCCTTTTTAAGTAAAATTAAAAATTTTATAGCTATCAAAATTCAAATTTAATATAGCTTGTTAAGTTTAACACTTTATACTCCTGTGATATAATAAAGTTGTCAATATTTTTGACAGTCAACCTGTATATGAGGAGGGGTAGTTATCATTCATTCTAAAAATCTGCATCATATTAAAAAGGCCTTTAAAGAAACAGATTTAATTTGTATCTTAGATAGATATGGAAAAATACTTTATTATAATAATTATAACGATATTCATAATAAATTAGGAACAGAAGATGTAGTGGGAAAGCATTTATTAGAAGTTTATCCATGGTTGACTGAGAAGACTAGTACAGCTTTAACGGTTTTAAGAACTGGACAAGCCATTATTAATCAACCTCAAGTTATGGAACTCAGTGATGGGACAAATGTCAATTCAATAAATACGGCCTTCCCTCTCAAAAATAAAGACGGAATCCTCGGAGTGGTTTTTTTATCAAACAATATCAACACTATTAACAGTACTTCGGGATCAAACTACACCAAGCCAAAAAGACAGAGGCTCGGTGCCAAGTACACCTTTGACGATATAATTACTCAAAATGAAGGAATTTTAAATATTATTAACAAATTAAAAAAGGTTTCCAGGAATAATTCTAATATATTTATCTATGGTGAAACCGGAACAGGTAAAGAGCTATTTGTTCACGCAATACACAATGCCAGTAATCGAGCTAATAAGCCTTTTATATCTCAGAACTGTGCTGCTATTCCAGAATCTTTGATGGAAAGTTTGATTTTTGGTACCACTGCAGGTAGTTTTACTGGCTCCACAGATAAAAAGGGTTTATTTGAACTGGCAAACGGTGGGACAATATATTTGGATGAAATCAATTCTATGCCCTTAACACTTCAATCAAAACTATTAAGGGTTCTAGAAGATGGCAAGGTTCGTAGAATTGGGGGCAAAACCGAATATGAAACAGATGTCAGGATAATTGCCTCTACAAATGAAGCTCCCGATTATTTGCTAAGAACTAATAAACTTAGAGAGGATTTATTTTACAGACTTAGTGTAGTCAATGTCGAAATTCCTCCTTTAAGGGAACGAAAAGATGATATAGAATACCTATATGATTTTTTTATTAAAGATTTTAACGCTACTTTCGGAGAACATGTTGACGGAATAGATAGTCAAGTTAGACACATCTTTATGGACTATGATTGGCCCGGTAATATTAGAGAGTTAAAGAACTGCATAGAAGGCGCCTTTAACAGTGTGGAAGGTACTATCATACAGTTAAAAGACATGCCCAGTTATATCAGTAAAAAAGCAAGATCCTGTGCCGAAAATTCTAAAAACCAATGCGATAGTAACATTCAAGACCGAATCAATGAGAACTTTCTCTCTCACAATGAATTATCGTTAAAAAAGAATCAGGAAACCTTGGAGAAAAACTTGATAAAAAAAGCACTCAAGGAATCAAAAAACAATATTACTCAAGCTGCTAAATTACTAGAAGTTCCGAGACAATCTGTTTATAATAAAATCAAAAAATACAATATTGAGCTATAGAACAAATGAACAATTTGTGATGCAATATTTTAAATGATTGACTTCATATGTACAACTGTCAATCCCCTTGACAGTTGTACATTTTTTTTACACCCACGTTGAGGATGATAACTATCGATATAGCTTTAATTATCTTTTTTGAAATTTTACTCACAAGGCATTCTAGAGGCCTTAACTCAATTGTTTATTAGATTTTTTTACACTCCTATTTCTTGGTTTAATATTGGCACAGAATTTGCACTTGTATAAGTGAAATTAAAAAGCTAAATTTTGATTTCCACTCAGCATTCCAATTTTACAAATTTATAAAACTAATTCTAATTTATCCAAAATGCGAAAGGAGGAGTCAAGTATGAACAACAAGTACGCTAGTCTTTTCGAACCAATGAAAATTGGAAAAACCAAAATCAAAAACCGAATTGGGATGTCTCCTATGGCTGCCTCGGGAATGATAACCCCTCACAACTGTTTTGATAAAAGAGCTGCAGAGTACTATGTGGAAAGAGCTCGAGGTGGAGCCGGACTAATCATAACTGGTGGAGTAGAAGTAGAAAATGAAATAGAACAAACCAAACTGGGAATTTTCCAAAACATCTCCACAAATCCCGTGGCCTTTGCTCTCAATTCCAGTGAAATGATAGAAAGAGTCCATGCCCACGGCTCCAAAATCTTCTTACAGCTGACAATGGGATTTGGAAGATCTTTGTTTCTAGATTTTGTCGATAGTCATCCTGTAGCGCCTTCGGCCATCCCACATTTTTGGGAGCCAGATGTCACTTGTCGTGAATTAACAACCAACGAAGTAGAATATATGGTAGAAAAAATGGCAGAAGCGGCTAAAGTTGCAGCTTCTGCAGGTTATGACGGTGTAGAAGTTCACGCTATGCACGAAGGATATTTACTCGATCAATTTACTTTAAAGGCTTTCAACAAAAGAACTGATAAATACGGCGGCGATTTACGGGGACGCTTGCAGCTACCCATCGAAATCTTACAAGCTATTAAATCAGAAGTAGGCCAGGATTTTCCTGTCATTTTAAGATATGGTGTTAAAAGCTGCATTAAAGCACCACATCAAGGTGGTTTGCCGGGAGAAGATTATCAAGAACACGGAAGAGATTTGGAAGAAGGTCTAGAAGCTGCCAAAATTCTAGAAGAAGCGGGTTATGACGGATTTAATGCGGATTTAGGTTCTTATGAAGCTCTGTATTGGGCCCATCCCCCTACCTATATTGAACACGGTTGTTATCTACCTTATACAAAACAGCTCAAAGAAGTAATAGATGTTCCTGTTTTAACAGCAGGTAGAATGGACAATCCCGAAGTAGCTGCCGAAGCTGTCACTAGCGAAAAAACCGATATGGCTTTACTCGGTCGAGGTCTCTTGGCTGATCCGGATTGGCCCAATAAAGTTAAATCAGGTGAAACCGATAAAATCAGACCCTGCCTCGGTTGCCATGACGGATGTATGGGAAGATTGGAAAGCGGTAAAGTGATCTCATGTGCTGTCAACCCTGCTTGTGGAAGAGAAGAAGAATACAAACTTCATCCGCCATTGAAACAAAAAGATGTCATGGTTGTTGGCGGTGGAATAGCAGGAATGGAAGCTGCTAGAGTTGCTGCAATACGCGGACATAAAGTTTCTCTTTACGAGAAGAATAACTCTCTAGGTGGACATGTGGTTGAAGCCTCTGTCCCAGAGTTTAAAAAAGATGAACGAGAGCTATTGAGATGGTACGGACAAGAACTAAAAGAGAATGATGTAGAACTAAATTTAGGAACTGAAGTAGACAGCCAACTTGTAAAAGAAATTAATCCTGATGAAATAATATTAGCTACTGGTGCAAAGGAAAAAATTCCACCAATTCAAGGTATCGATCAAGACCATGTCCTCACAGCCTGTGATGCTTTAATGAATCCAGATAAAGTTGGCAAAAACGTAGCCATTATTGGTGGAGGGCTTGTAGGTTGCGAAATCGCTATATGGTTGGCTCAACAAAATAAACAAATTACCATCGTAGAAATGATAGAGGAATTAATGGGAGCTGTATTCGTCTCTCATGCTAATGAAATGATGCTAAAAGATATGATAAAACATGAAGGTATTGAAGTTAAAACTGACACTAGCCTATTAGAAGTACAAGAGAATGAAATTGTGACAATTAATAAAGAATTTAAAAAGCAAAATTTAAATGCAGATACAGTCCTACTGGCAATCGGTTACGAGTCTGATACAAAACTTTATGAAGAACTTAAAGATATTCACCCTAAAACACACTTAATTGGAGATGCAAGAACTGTCCAAAACATCATGTATGGAATTTGGGAAGGGTATGAAGTGGCTAGAACTTTATAAACCAAAACTCTATTACAATTAATAAAAATCTAAGATGGGAGGTAGTAATATGAACGAAAAGTTTGTCGGTACTGATGCGATTATGAGACGAGCTATGCTCAAAGGTTGTGGATTCGGTGATGATGATATCAAAACCAAACCGCATATTGGGATAGTAAACACTTACAACGAAGGTGCTCCTGGACACGCCCATCTCAAACAATTATCCGAAGTAATCAAACAAGGAGTTTGGGCTGCAGGGGGCGTTCCCTTTGAGTTTGGAGCTCCCTCTACATGTGGAGATATGATCGTAGGTGAAGAAGAATTAAAATTTGAACTTGCAGGCAGAGATGTAGTCGCCCAGGCTGTCGAGTATGTTTCAACTGTACATCAGTTTGATGGGCTTATATTACTGGCAAGCTGTGATAATATTATCCCCGGTGTTGCTCTAGGAGCTATTAGAATGAACATCCCCTCTATCATTTTAACCGGAGGTTCTATGCTGGTCGGTGAATACCAAGGAGAGGAAATTCTGCCCTGCGATGTAGGTGTTATGACTATGGGTAAAGATGCGGAAAGTGAACGGGTCAAAGAGATTGAAAATGTTGCTTGTATGTGCCCTGGAGCTTGTTCCACCATGGGAACGGCAAATAGTATGCAAATTATGATGGAAGTACTAGGTTTAACATTACCCGGTGTCTCAACAATCCCTGCTGTTTATGCTGACAAACAGAGGGCTTCACGCCTAGCAGGAAAAAGAATAGTAGATATGGTCAAGGAAGATTTAAAGCCAAGTAATGTTTTAACAAGAGAAACCTTTTTAAATGCAGTAACAACAGATATTGCCATGGGTGGTTCTACTAATGTCATCCTGCATTTAATTGCCCTTGCAAGAGAAGCAGGAGTAGAATTAACGGTTGATGATTTTGATAGAATTGGCCGAAATGTACCTTGTGTTTGTGGTGTAAAACCATCAGGCGATTATACAATAGTAGATTTTCATAACGCCGGTGGTGTGCCCGCTATGTTAAAAGAACTACAATCTTTACTCTATTTAGATTCAAAAGCTATTACCGGAGAAACATTACAAGAAATCATCAATAAAGCAAGCAATAAAAATCCCGATGTCATTAGATCTATGGACAATCCTATCACTTCAGATGGTGGTCTAACTATCTTAAGAGGTAATCTAGCACCTAACAGTGCTATTATCAGATCTTCTTCTGTCCCTGAAAGCATGAAGAAGTTTTCGGGCCGAGCCAGGGTATTTCATAGAGATCAGGACGGTGCTAAGGCCATTAAAGAAGGCAAAATTCAACCAGGAGATGTTATGGTTATTCGGTACGAGGGACCGAAAGGTGCCCCAGGAATGAAAGAAATAATGTTGAGTACCGATGCTCTAGTAGCTCATGGGCTCGACGATAGTGTCGGACTTGTGACAGACGGTAGATTTTCCGGATTTAACCGCGGCCCCATAGTAGGCCATATAACCCCTGAAGCTTTTGAAGGCGGCCCTCTGGCCTTGGTAGAAGATGGTGATATCATCTCAGTAGATATTAAAGAAGCTACCCTTACTATTGACATCAGTGAAGAAGAAATGAAACGACGAGGAGCTAACTGGCAACAACCAGAACCGAAAGTAAAACAAGGAATGATGCGACTATACTCCAAGATGTGCAGATCTGCTGAAGAAGGAGCAGGTATGACATTATAAAAAACAAATATTTTAAAGGAGGATTGCAAATGATCTACAAAGCAAGAGAAGGACAAAAAAGTTATGGTGAACCGATTGGAATCTTATTACTTGATTTTCATGCACCTTTCATTCCTGGAGACGTAGGAAATGCCACAACCTATGATTATCCGGTCAAATTCAAGTTAGTAGAAGGATTAACTTTTGACAGATTGTTGAACAAAGACAAGAGTGCTTTGGATTCCTTAATCAAAGCTGCTAAAGAACTAGAACAACAAGGGGTTCGTGCGATAACAGCTGACTGCGGATTTTTTGCCCTATTTCAAAAAGAAGTAGCAGAAGCCCTGGATGTGCCTGTCTTCTTATCAAGTCTATTACAGGTTCCCTTCATCTCCAGTATTATAGGAAAAAATAGTAAAGTAGGTATTATAAGTGCAGTTGCTAGCAGCTTAGATGAGACTTTCTTTGATGCTGTCAATGTCGATAGCTCGTCAGTAGCACTGAAAGGTCTTGAAGATAAAGAAAACTTCCGTAAATTTGGAGTTGAAGAAACGGGAATTCTTGACACTGAAGCCGTTGAACAAGAAGTCATCTCTGCAGTAGAAGACCTATTAGAAGAAAATCCCGATGTTCAGGCTATATTAATTGAGTGCAGCATGCTACCACCTTACGGTAAAGCAGTTCAAGAAGCTACTGGCTTACCTGTTTTTGATTTCATCACAATGATAGATCACGTATTTACAGCCGTTGTTAAAAAAGAATATCAAGGTTATCTATAAAGCATGTTTAGAATAAGGCCTCCATTTTTTTGGAGGCCTTTTACTTTATATTATAGCTCTTTTATACTCCATTGTTGATAGTTGAATTCTTCGATTGAACGAATTTTGTGTAAGGTTGATATTACATCTTAACGATCCAACAGTAGAATTAAAGTCAAATAACAGGATGTTATTTGCTAAACATTTGATTTGAAATCGAAGAGTTCAACTATCAACATTCAACTTTAACACAGCTTATATTATAAAAATTCGTTGTTATATTAAGTTGTTAATACTGTAAAATTTTCAATTGATGGATTAAAGAGTATGATTTGTTTTTATGATATAATTTAATAAACTTTAAATTTCAAACATTGAAATAAAGTTAATAATTACACATTACACTGGAGGGAGCCAAGGATGTACGAAATAGTTATTAAAAATGGTACAATTGTAGATCCGGTCCATGGTTGTTACAAAGCTAATGTTGGTATCGAAAATGGACGCATAATGACAATCAGTAATACTAAATTAACAGGCACCAATTATATTGATGCAACAGATAAGTATATTTCACCGGGATTCATTGATATCCACATGCATGAAGATCTGCCAGAAGACTGTGTAGAATGGAATGAGGTCAAATCAATAAAATACGAAATATTCAAACATATGGCCAGAATGGGAGTTACTACTTCAATTGGTGGTAATTGCGGTTTAGGAGATTTAAATATTTCAAAGTATTACAACATAATTAACAAACAGGGTGCACCAACCAATTATTTGGGATTTGTAGGAAATGTTCGATTACGAGAGGCGGTAGGAAACCATGATTGTTACGCTCCTTCCTCTAACTCCCAATTAAAATCCATGGGTCAAATGCTGCGAAAAGAGCTTAAAGATGGGGCTATAGGACTTGCGTTTGGTTTGGAATATGCTCCAGGAACATCCTTAGAAGAAATTATTTATTTAAGCAAAATTGTTTCAGAATATCCCGATAAGATGGTGGCAATACATTACCGTTTTGATGCCTCAAGATCTTTGGAAGCTATAGCTGAAATGATAATAGTTGCTAGAGAAACAGGTGTTAAACTACAAATATCTCATATAGGAAGTTGTTCGGCTTTTGGATACATGGAAGAATCATTACGGATGATTTCTGAGGCCAGGAAAAATAATATCGATATCATGGCAGATGTATACCCTTATGATGCTTTTAGTACCATGATTGGCAGTGCCGTTTTCGATTCAGGATGTTTTGAAAGATGGAATAAAGATTACGATTCTATAGTAATCGGCAACGGGCCTTATGCTGGTACTACATGTGATCACAAATTGTTTAATCACTTAAGAAACAATGACCCTGATACTTTGGCAATAGCTTTTGTAATGGATGAAGAAGAAGTAAGTAAAGCAATAGAGCATCCTTTAACCATGATTGCTAGTGACGGATTATTACAACAGGGCAAAGGACATCCCCGGGCAAGTAGTACTTTCCCTCGAGTCCTTCGTAAATATGTTCGGGAAGATAAGCGATTGTCCCTGCAAGATGCCATAAGCAAAATGACACTTGTTCCTGCTAATAGGATTGGCTTAAAAGATCGAGGGCGTTTAAAAGAAGGTTTTATCGCCGACATAACCATTTTCGATTTTGATAAAATAACTGACAAAGCCACATACCAAGAGCCTGTCAAACCACCTGTTGGAATTGAATACGTATTAGTACAAGGAAAACCAGTAGTATTTAATGGTGAATTGACAGGAGATTATCCGGGAGTTACTTTACTATAACTTACTTAATTATAAAAGCCTGAGAAGTTAATTAACAATTAACCCTCTCAGGCCTTTTATATGGGGTCTAACAGTTAATGTGGAATCTTTCAAGAAGCACATATTCTAAACTTTCTAAAATGGACCGTATCCAATCATAACTGAAATCGCTACAAAAATTGCACCTACTACTGTCCAAATCGCAAAGAGTGGCAGCATCCATTTTGCCCATTTATCCCATGAAATACCACCAATAGCTATAGCTGCCATAAAATATCCCGAAGTTGGACTGATTACATTGGAAAATCCGTCACCGAATTGAAATGCTAGTACAGCAGTTTGTCTAGTAATTTCAAGAATATCGGCCAAAGGTGCCATAATAGGCATAGAGACAGCAGCCTGTCCACTCCCGGAAGGTACAATTAAGTTTATAAGGGTTTGAACTACAAACATCCCGACACCTGATAACGCTTGTGGAAGTCCTTCAATTGCCATTGCCATACCGTATATCACTGTATCAATAATCATACCTTCCGTCATAACTACCATTATTGCCCGTGCAACACCAATAATCAGAGCCCCGTACACAAGTTCTTGTGCCCCACTAACAAATTCCTTACCAATATCATTTGGCTTGATTCCTCCGACAATTGCACTTGCTACCCCAATTATTAAAAACAGTGCTGCTAGTTCAGGAATATAAAATCCAAGTTCGATTAGGCCATAACCTAAAATTAATAGACCTACTACAAAGACTGCAAAAACTCGCTTGTGCTTTGAAGTCAGTTCGGGTAAATTATCCATATCAAAGCTGCCTTGTTTTTCTTTATCCTCTTCATAAGTTACGCTAAGTTCTGGATTTTTCTTTATTTTGTCTGCATATCTATAAACATACACTATCGCAATACCTAAAATAACTACATAAGCTATTAATCTAAATGCAAATCCTGAAAACAGTGGCAAGCCTGCAATACCTTGGGCTATTCCTACTGTAAATGGATTCATAAAAGCACCGGCAAACCCGGCACCAGCTCCTAGTAGTACCATGGCAACCCCGGTAATAGTATCAAAACCTAGAGCTATGGACAAGGCAATAATAATTGGATAGAATGGCAACAACTCTTCAGCCATACCAAATACAGCCCCTGCCAACGAAAATACAAACATAATTATGGGAATAACAAGTTTTTCTTTTCCTGCAGCTTTTTTAACTATTGCCCCTATTGTAGCATCAATAGTACCTGTTGCTCTTATCATTTTAAAAGATCCACCAATAATCAATACAAAGAAAATAATAAACCCGACTTCATCCATCCCCTGGTGTATTGATTCAAATATTCCAAAAGGTGATATTGGATCTGACTCAACTGTTTCGTAACTTCCCGGTATAACGATTTCTCTGTCTGTTTCAGGATCTATTTCTCTTTGAAATTCTCCCGCCGGAATAACATAAGTTAATGCAGCAGTAATACAGATTATTACAAAAAGCAGCACATAAGTGTGTGGTACTTTTATCTTCACATTTTTTCACCTCGTTAAGTGCAGAATTTTTTAGCTAACTCATAATAAACATGCACGGATTTTACTATTTCTTCCACATCAATGTACTCTAAAGTTGCGTGTGCTTGAGCTATATTACCTGGACCAACAACTATCCCCTTAGTACCTAAATTATTGCTTAGCTGTGCAGCATCACTCCATCCTTTAAATGCCACAGGACCTGGCTCTCTGTCTGGGAAAACATGGCTAACAATGTGTAACGCTTCTTGCACTAGCGAACTATTTACATCAGTGGAATGAGGAGTGTTTAACAAAGCAGCCGTTGCTTCTCTCATCCCTCTTACTGAATATTTGCCTTTACTATTATTTTTTGTCACTTTGTTAGCCAGTTCTGTTACTTCTTCTGTAATACTTTCAATAGTTTCATCGGGAAGCCATCTTCTATCTAGTTGAACCACACAAGTATCAGGCACAATATTAGGATCATCACCTCCTTGAATCTTACCGACATTAATTGAAGCTTGACCAGCAATTTCATGATGTCTCTGTTCTAATTTGGGCAAGAGTTCATTTTGTACCTTGAGAGAAAACTCTGAAGCTAATAGGACTGCGTTAATCCCCTCTCTGGGCCTGCTTCCATGAGAAGCTTGTCCCTTGAAAGTAACTTCAATCCACTCCATCCCCTTATGAGCAGGACAGACTTTCATGTCAGTAGGTTCTGCTACTACGACCATATCTGGTACTGGACCATTTTTGACAATGTACTCAGTTCCTCTGCAGCTTTGTTCTTCATCAATGACTCCAGCAAAGGCTAATCCACCCGGTAATTCAATATTCGCCCTTTTTAAGGCAAACATGGTAGCCATAAAAGCTGCTATTCCACCTTTCATATCCACAGCTCCCCGACCATATAATTTGCCCTCTTTTATTTCTGGTTTAAAAGGATCAATGCTCATTCCATAGGGGGGTACAGTATCAGTATGACCGTTAAACATCAGGCTTATCTGATCCGATTTCTTTGGTAAATAAGCCATGACATTTAGGCGACCATCGGCATTATCTACCGCTACAGTTTCACTTTCAATACCTTCTTTTTGAAATTTAGATTTAATCCATTCTGCAATCTTATTCTCTTGATAATCCACTTCTTTGTGACTTTCTATTTTGATCAATTCAAATGCAAGATTCAAAATTTCCTCTCTATCAATTGGTATATTAGAATGCAATAGTATACCTCCTTTCTATTTAATTTTGTAGAAATTATTGCATGGACTATTATTAAATTTTCTTATTTGCATTGTTTATTTTGAAAATTAGCACAATTAATTACGTAAAAACTAATACAAAAACAAACTCAAATTTTGTCAGATTATATCTATATTATACATAAGTTTTCAAATAAATCTAATGGTACTATTTACCATATTATATTAAAATGAATGCAAGTCTAAAAAGCAATAAAAAATCACCACCCACTTAATTGGCGAATGTAGGTGATGATTCAATAGTAATAACACATTTTATTCTACTTGTATCCAATTCCCAGTGGGCACATGATAGAGATAAGCTTTTGTTGGAGTTATATTAAATATTTCGGTAATTGCCCTGAGATACATTTGAATTTGCATGCGATATTTTCCCTGTAACCGTTTTTCAATTTCATCCATATTGCTTGTATTTAATTTATCTGTTTTAAAATCTATTAAGTAATAATTTGTTCCATCCCAAAACAGATAATCGATAACTCCCTGGATAACTACTGTTTCATCAGACAAACCTTGTAGTTCTGTTGTTTCAATGTTTTCCGCTTCAAGCTCTGCTTGACATTCTTCAGATCCAGCTAACATTTCCCAAGCAGGCACACCTAAGGTAAAAGGAAGTTCCCTTTTAAGTCCTTTAGGTCTTTCAAGGATAGCTTGCCCTAATTCACTTTGGAAAAACTTCATAATTAAATCCTCTGAAATGACGTCTCGCTGAGCCTGAGTGATAATTTCTTTATTGACTAGATCGTCTAACTGATTACTTATTTGTTCTTCACTAAACTCCTGGCTGTTTAAATCAGAATTAATAGGTAAATGCTGAAATGCCAAGTGAATACTTGTACCCGCTTCGGCTCCAGTTAACCCGGAATTGGATTTTAAGAACTCAGGCCTTTTAGATGGTGTATGATGCTCCTTGTATGATTCATATTTATTATCACCGGCATCTTCAGTTGTTTCTAAAAACATTGGAATTTGAGTTGCAGCCAACTTTTTATAATGATCCTGAACAGAAGATAGAGATTGATTTTGACTGACTATCTTTGAGTCTATATAAGTGTCGGATTTAGCCAAGTCGGTCACAGACATTTTCCCTACTATTTCTGTAGCAATATTATATGGATAGCTATAAGAAATAGCCTGTTCCAGTGTTCGTTTTTGATCTTCAAATTCTTCCTGATCCACTTCCCACGTAAAAGTTTGAGATAGCAAGCTTTCAAAATAGGATTTCCAATTGTATTCAACAGATTTACCATCCTGTTGGCCAGGAATATCATTCCAAATTTTGTGAAACAGTTCAGAGTCTTCTCCTAACTGTGGATAAATCCAGTCTAAATAGTTCTGTGCTGCAGCAGGTTCTTCTGGAACTGAAATTTTACTTTCAATATCTTTGCCTGAACCTACTAAGAACAATTTTTCTTCCGCCCTGGTCATGGCCACGTATAGTATTCTCATTTCTTCGGCTAAGGTTTCTCGGCCTAAGGAGCCTTTAATTGCTTGATGAGCAATGGTAGGGTACTTTATCCTGTTTGTAAGATCAACCAATTTAGGCCCTAATCCCAGATCTTTATGTAGGAGAAGATCTCCCTTTTGATCATTAAAATTAAAGTTATTACCCAAACCCATGACAAAAACTACGGGGAACTCCAGTCCTTTGCTTTTATGAATACTCATTAAGCGAACTACATTTTCATTTTCACTAACAGTCCTGGCTTTTCCCAGATCAAAATCTTGCTCTACTAGTTTTTCTATAAAATTCAAAAACTTTACTAGACCTGAGTGTGAAAAGGAATCAAATTGCAAAGCTCTATCATAAAAACTCCACAGATTAGCCTGTCTCTCTCTACCACCTGGAAAACCTGCGACATAATCGAGATAATCCGTAATTTGGTAGATATCCCAGATCAACTCTGCCAGGCTTCTTTCTCTCGAAATTCTACGCCATCTCTCCAACTGGCTGAAAAACTTCTGCATTTTTTGAATTGTTTTTTCAGAGCATTGATTCTGTTGTTCAATAGAATTTGTTAAAACTCGCTTACATGCTTCATAATAATCCGTTCCAGGGTTAGATCGTCTGATTTCAACTAGTTCATTACTATCTAAACCTACCAAGGGGGATCTCAATACACCAGCCAAGGGAATATCCTGACGAGGATTATCAATAATTTTTAACAAAGATAGCATTACTTGTACTTCTTGAGCAGCAAAATAACCTGTATCAAGTTCTGCGTATAAAGGAACTCCATGTTCCTGGAAAACATTAGTAACTAACTCCGCTTGTTCTTTTGTCTTTCGTGATAGTATAACAAAATCACTATAATCAAGTTTCCTATAGTCGTCTAAATCCCGGTCATATATTCGATACTCTTCTTCTACCAAGCTATTAATAGTAGTAGCAATCAACTGGGCTTCCCTCTCTGTATCTTCCTCTCGAGAGTTTGTATCCTTGTTTTCCAAAAGATGTACTTCCGTCCTACCATCAATAACCTGATTTTCATTTTCTGCTTGTCCTTCATATTTATCATCTTCATTATCATCTTCATTTAAGTATAGCTCTCTAGGTTTACTGGCGGGAATTAACTTGACTTTCTCATTATACTCAATTCCCGATAAGGAGCCAGTCATAATCCGACTGAATAAATAATTAACACTTTCAAGAACCATGGGAGAAGATCGGAAGTTTTCTTGTAATTCAATTAAACTACCTTCTTCTGATCTTTGATCAAAGGTATCATACTTGTTTAAAAACAGTTCAGGTTCTGCTAATCTAAACCTGTAAATGCTCTGTTTTACATCTCCCACCATGAACAAGTCAGGGCTTATACTTTGTTGTCCAGTTAATTTTTCTAAAATTGCATTTTGAACTTGATTAATGTCCTGGTATTCATCTACCATCACTTCATCATAGCGCTGATGCAGTTCAGATACTATTTCTGGGTACTGATCTAGTAATTCATAAACATAATGTTCTAAGTCAGAAAAATCCATAATTCCTCGTTGCTTTTTAACTTCCTCATATTTATCATCCATATTTATAACCATATCTATCAACTTATTCATCAATGGAGATAACTGCTGTAGATCGCGTAATAGTTCATCTTTTGATCTAGTAAAATAATTTTGGACCAACTTTTGAAAAGTTTTTTTACCATGATCCCTAAGTTTTTTACAATCTTTTTTAAGATCTTCGTCAACATCGTCATTTTTGGATACAGAAGGTAGTTTTGAAAACTTAAAACCAGCAACCCGCTCAGCAAATGAATTCCAATCAAAACTGTGGTTCTCAACCTCTACTAACTGTTGAGTAAAATTCTGAACTTGTTCTATCTCTTCTAATAAAGTTTCGGCGTATTGATAGGGGCCTCCCGGCTGTTCACTTGTTTGCAAAGCTCTTTTAAAGTAATTAATACATTGTTTAAAAAGGGTTTCGATATCTTTTTGTATTTCGAGATAGTACACAGTGTTTGTCAAATCATCATCAGTTGAGACCTCAAAATGGTCTTTGACACTTTGTAACCATTTCCTCGGCCGAGGATGACTTCTAGAAAATCTATGTAAAGTTAATATCATTTTCTTTAGCTTTTCATCATTTTTATCGCCGCCATAAGAGTCTACTAAAAGGTAAAACGATTGTTCGCCCAAGCCATATTCTTCTTCTAAATAATTATCAATGACACTTTGTCTAAGTAATTCTACATCATATTCACTAGCCACTGAAAACGCAGGGTCAATATCTAAATAATAAAAGTAGTGGCGCAGTATTTCCAGGCAAAATGAATGCAGAGTTGAAATATTAGCTTTATTCAATAGATATAGTTGTTTTTTCAAGTGATCATTTTCTGGATCTTGCGATAAAGCCTTTTTCAGTTCTCTGGCTATTCGATCACGCATCTCATTAGCAGCTTTTTCTGTAAAAGTAACTACTAACAAGCCATTAACTGTTAAATCATCATGGGGGTCAATGAGCTTGGAAATAATCCTCTGCACTAGTACTGCCGTTTTTCCTGCCCCTGCACCAGCAGAAACTAAGATATGATGATAGTTTTCATCAATTACCTGTCTCTGACTATCCGTCCATTTAGACTGGGTATTGTTATTTTCTTGAACCATAATGTCACTCCTTTACTTCTTCCATCTCTTCCAGTATTAAGGATAAATAATCGCCTTTGGCTGGTACATTCCAAAATTTATGCTCTTTATAATTCAAATCAAATTGACATACTGCAAGATATGGACAGTAAGTACATGCACTGTAACCCCCGTCTTTATAAGGATACGGTGCTATTTCACCTGATAAAACCCGCTCCGCGAGCTCAACAAGTTTTGATTCAGTATAGTTCAGCACTGCTAAAAATTCCTGCTCACTCAATACTTTACTGTTTTTATAAAATCCCGGTGAGCTTGTCCTTAACTTATACGGTAATAAGTCCTGAGAATTTTCATCTTCCCTAGTCATTAAATCAAGAACTTCTTCATCATCAATTAAATAACCCCTCATCTTCAGTGTAGATTTCAGCTTGTCCCTAGCCTGAGCTGGTGAAACAGGCTTATCCGTAGGAACTACCGGATTTTCTACACCGAAATAAAGCATTCCACCAGGAAACATTTGATCACCAGTTAATTTGTCACTATTTCTCATAGCCACAGTCATATAAGCTGCTAGTTGTAAGTCGAGACCATAATATAAATCCCTTAATTCCAAATTCTTGGATTTTCCTTTATAATCTATAACTCTTAGGTATAGGTCACCATCTTTTTTTCCAGTATCTATCCTGTCAATTCGACCCTTTAATTGAACTTTTTTATTCGGAAAAGACGGTAGCTCTAATTCTAGGGTAGATAAGGGTTCATCCTTACCAAAACCAATTTCAGAACCTACTGGATAAAATCCCTTATCATCACTATACCAGGACAGTACCTCCACTGCTCTCGATAATAATTCATGGAGTTTTTTCTTGAAGTATTTATACCTCTCACTAGCCAGGAGAATTCTATTTTTAAGCCGCTCGGATAATACCTCTACGATTTCTGAAACAAGTGCCTCGCGCTCTTCGGTTTTAAGTTTATGCCAGGTTAAATTATTTTCCTGTAATTTATCCCAAAATAATTTCAACCCAGCATGGTAAAATAGACCTAAACTTGCCGGTTCGAGCCGGAAATACTCTCGTTCCTTTAACCTCAAGTTTTGCTCGGCAAAATGTCTAAATGGACACTGACAGAAACTTTCAAGTCCCGACACAGATGTGGCAATCTTGTTGGGATACAGCTTATCAATAACTTCTTGAGTGAGAGGAGACAAACTTTTTTTATAATCTAAGGCCTTAATTTCTGGCGTCGAATAGAACAAATCAGGATGTTCATTAATCAAATATGCTAATAACTGTTGTTTATCTTCAGCTAATTTTTCGGGATGACCTACTTTATTAATTAATTTAATTAAGTTAGATACTGCTTTTTTACCATCAATTATATATTGTCTAAAATCTTCGTCATTTTCAGGACCATCATTTTGGTATTCCTGGAATAACTCGGGAAACATCTCTTGGATATCTGAAATTATGGTAGATGGGCTCATAGTTCTACCTTCTGAATCAGCTGCTGGATAACTAAGATACAGCTTTTGAGAAGGTTGAGTTAAAACATTATAAATTAAATACTGTTCCTGATATAATTTCTGCTCAGTAGTGGGTGCAAATTCTACATCATGCTGGCGCAATGTTATCCTTTCTCGATCATCTATAATGCCATCATCATCTATTTTGGCAGGATACAAACCATCAGAAACTCCTGCCATAAATAATACTTTAATTTCATGATATCTACTTCTATCTGCAGTGCCAACCAAGACCTGATCAAGGGTCGCCGGTAGCAGTCCCAATTTTATATTAGCAAGTCCAGACTCGATTATTTGTAAATACTCAGACAAAGTGACCTTTTGCTCTCCTAAAAAAGTGACCATTTGATCAAGTAAATCAATAACTGTATCCCACAGTTGATTGTGCAACTGCATTTCCACAAAATCTTTTCTTTCTTCTGCTTCAAGTGACCATTCTTCCAATTGATATTCTATTTGTAACTGTTCTATTAATTCCCACAGATAAGTGGAAATCTCCCTTACTGATAATAAATTATCCTCTTCTGCCTCTTGGTTTTTAAACTGTGCAGATAATGATTCAGATTTATTTATCCCCCTCAATTTGCTATCAAACTCTAAAAGTGTATCTCTAACTTTACCTTTAATTGAATTAATTTCACTTAAATATTGTTTATTTCTGTTACTGGGAGCAATATTTTCCCTTTCCAGATCAAAGTTGGCAATAAAATTCCACTTCCCCTGTTTTTTCCAGTCTTTACCAGATATTCCATGTGCAAGTACATAATTTTCTACTTGAAATATTTCCTCACTAGAGATAGGTAACAGGCCTGTTTTAAGCATACGAAATAGGGGTTCGTAATCCCAGTTAGAAATTACAGTTTCTACAGAAGAACGCAAAAATTCTACTAAGGGATGGTGATGTACAGGTTCCTTTCGATCTAAAAAATGAGGAATTTTGTAATCGTTAAATACAGCTTTAATAACAGGTTCGTAACTTTCTAATTCTCGTACTATTACGGCAATATCTTTATACCTCATGCCATGGTCTCGAACCAATAATTTAATTTCACGGGCGATTTTATCAATTTCATTTCTCAGATTAGTACCTTCAACTATTGATAAACCTGTTGGCTCACTATCGTAAGGATTTATTTTGTTCTTACCCCATTCTTTCTCAAGATGAGCTAGAGCAGGATTATCTTTGAATCTTGGAAGAGATGAAGCTGATCTATGTTCTTCGTTTTCATTAGGAAAGTGCTTAGATTTTTTGATCTCTATATCATTATTAACAGCAAGTTCCCATACCTGATTATAAGTTTTCAGAGTAGGATGAAATAGATGTAACTCGTCATCTATTTTACCAGTAAACTGGGGAGGTAAAGTGAGGGCGAGTTCAATATTTGAACACTTGGTCAATAAACCCTCCAATAATTTCAATTCCTGGGGAGTGAAGCCGGAAAAACCGTCAATATAACAAGTGGATCCTGCTAAAAAAGAAATATTGTTACCTTCCATTTTTTGACCGGCTTTACTCAACCTATCTTCTTGATGATGATAACCCTGATGTTGCAAAAAAGTTTCGTAATCAGTAAACACTTGAGAGATTTCTTGTAATTTTTGTTTTAAATGAATTAGATCTAATTCTTGACTTATCTGTTCAAGCATTTCAGGAGTTATTTCATACATCCTGGCTTCAGAAATTAAGCGCGATAATTTTTCAGAAAAGCCGGACTTCACTGCCACCTTTTCTAATATTTCCAGGTCATCTTTACGTTGGAGGAGAATATTCTTAATAATCATTTCTTTACCAGTATCAGAAAGATCAGCTTTTGCTATCCCACCTTGTTCCTCCAAAACTTTTTGTGACAATCTCTGAAAACTCAAGATATGTAATCTACTAAAACCTGAGATATCGGATCGCCTTAAAATAGCTTGTTCCATCTGAAAAGTTGCCTGTTCCGGTACTAAAAAAATTATTGGATCCCCATCTGGAGCTGCTTTTAGTTGTTCTGTAATACTGTCTATAATATAAGATGTTTTTCCACTTCCGGCCCGGCCTAACAAAAACTTTACACTCACTCAAGCTCCCCCTTCCTCTTTTAAACAAATACTTCGAAGAAAAAATAAAAGTTACACCGGAAAAAACCGGTGTAAAGCAATTTAAAGCAAATCATTTTCTGATCTCAAATTCAGTTAAATTTTCCTGGGGTTCTAGCCATTCCCCTTCAACTTCTTCTATTTGGCCAGTTCCTACTTCATTACTCTCAAGAATTCTTTTAAGTTCTTCAACTCTTTCTTCATCTCCTTCAATATACACTTCAACTCTTCCATCCCGTAAGTTTCTGACATAACCGCCAGAAACCCCTATTTCTTTTGCCACTTGACTAACTGAATATCTCATACCCACTCCTTGAACTAAACCTGATAAATATCCTTTAAAAGCTGTCTTTGCCATATTTATCACCTCCTGTATATTTTCATTAATCTTGATTAGGAGTTTCAGGAGGATCAGGGTGTTCAGGACTTTCAGGGAAATCTAAAGGAAAATTATTTTCTTGTTCGTTTTCTTTGAATTCGCTTTCATCAAATTCTTTATTGTGGTTTGATTCTCCTGCCGATTCTTGTTTATTTGTTTGTTGTTCCTCATCGGGGAGTATGACATCAACAATTCCCTCTTCCCCGTCATACTCTACGTAACCACCAAAGGCCTCACCAGTAAATCTAAAGGGTATGTATGTACGCCCTTTTATCAGCCGTGAGGAAACATCTAGGTTTGTTCTATCCCCATTAATTATTGCTACATCCTCGCCTATTGGCAATGCCACCCTGTCTTTATTTCTTTGGGCATAAGCAACTTGTTTATCGCCGTCCCATTCCATAGTTGCACCGATAGCTTCAAAAACCGACCGGGCCGGCATTAAAATTCGTCCATCTTGCACTTTGATATCATTCTGCAACTTTATTTCTTTTTCGTTAACTGTTACTTTCAGATCATCAATTCTTTCATACTGCTGATCACTATCGTCATCAG
This sequence comes from Natranaerobius thermophilus JW/NM-WN-LF, assembly GCF_000020005.1. Lineage (NCBI taxonomy): Bacteria > Bacillati > Bacillota > Clostridia > Natranaerobiales > Natranaerobiaceae > Natranaerobius > Natranaerobius thermophilus. The sequence goes on from NC_010718.1 coordinate 1,945,568, forward strand.
CAGAGACAGATGAAGGGTGTTGAATTGTCAAAACTAATCCTAAACTAAAAAATATGACAAACAATAAGCTAAAAAAACCGAACTGAGTAAAAACTGTTTTTTCCCTCTTGTTGTTTAGTATAATTTTAATATTATCCAAAAGATCACCTCAACAAATAGGCAACTTTATTATTAATTAAGATATACTGTCAAACCCACATAATCCGTACAATTTATAAGTTTTACAGTATCAACAAATAAATATATAGCACCTAAAATTAAGTAAGATGCAACAAAATTCAGGGCTAGTCCACTAAATATGTAATAACTGCTATAATCGCAGCCCAACCTATAATAAATAAAAACACATATAAAACTAATTGTAATAATCTCTTACTCATAGTATCTCCTCTCCATTTATTATTTATTTATAACCACATCAGTTCCTCTGGATAGGATCAGCCATCATATCTAATCTAAGATAAGGGTCACTCACTAGGGTCATGTCATTTATTCATTAATTTGAGTTTGATAGGTTAAGTTCTCTCCCTATACCAAATTTTATCATAATTAAATTAACACCCATAACAAGTATAGCAATTATCCCGGCAGTACCAAACATAGCAATCCTAGATATTTCAACTAACAGACCAAAAGCCGGTGGCCCAAAAGCCACTCCGAAGAACCTTACACTACCATATAAAGAAGTAACTCCACCCCTGGCCCTTCCAGACGCAGTGCTAGTTACTAGAGTATTAACTGATGTTAAAACAAGACCAGTACCAACACCTATTAAAATTATACCAGCAAATAAAGCGTAATCATTATCCAACAATAAAATTATTCCGCCAAAAGAAAGCCCGATAATTGTCAAACCAGTTACAACCAATTTACTCATAAGTAATTTGGACTGAATGAAATGCCCTGTAGTGTAAGAAGTAACTGCCATGACAATTACAGGAAGCGCTATAACTATTCCCTTAGGTGCTCCCTCTAAATTATATCTTATCTCTAAAATATCCGAAAGGTATGATAGAGTACCAAATAAAGAAAATAATACAGTGAATCCCGCCAAATAAGTAGCTATTAATACCATCTTTTTATCTTTGAAAACATCAAAAATCCTGGTAAAATAACCTTTTTCTTCTTGACTACTACCTCCTGCCTTTTGCTCTGGCTCTTTTAAAACCACCCATAACATGATAGCAACTGGCAAAGAAAATATAGTGTAAACAAAAAAAACTGAGTACCATATCCAAACAACTATTATAGCACCTAAGATAGGACTTACAACCTTTCCTATACCATTAGCCGCTTCCAGAACCCCCATAGCCTCACTTCGTTCACCTGATTGAAATAAATCACCTGCTAAAGCCATAGCAATGGGACCAGTTCCACCAGCTCCTATTCCCTTTACAACTCTCCCAAAAATTATCCAGGGATAAGCGGAATTAAAAAATATAGGTGCAAAGCCACTTATTAAGCCTCCTATAGCATATAAAAAAACAGAAGGTACTAGTACTACTTTACGACCATATTTATCGGAAATAAAACCAACAATAGGTATTGTAATCCCTGCTGCTATAGAAAAAGTTGTTACAAGCAATCCAACTTCAAGTTGTGTTAGATTGAGCTGATTTTGGATCTCAGGGAATGCTGGAATAATTAAAGAGTTTCCCAGAACCATAATAAATGGCACTCCACTCAAAGCTGCTAAATATTTTTTTGTTTCCTGTTGCATTTTCTGCTCACTCTCCTGTATAATTGTAATGTATGTCAATTAGCGTCTATTTATATCCTTTATTGTAAAATTGCTTTTATACTTTTTATATCAGCTCAGAAAAAGGTAGATTTTTGCAGTTTAATTTTATTTTTTGCGATTTCCCAGTAAATAAAATCTAATCCTAAAAAAACAAATTTTTATTTATTATGCTCTTTACAAACAGTTTATTATCTGCTATACTTATTTACGTCGATGGGAGAGAAAACATGCCGGGGTGGCGGAACTGGCAGACGCAAGGGACTTAAAATCCCTCGGACAATCAAATTGTCCGTACCGGTTCGATTCCGGTCCCCGGCACCAAAGCCCAAAAAAACCTCACTTAAAAAAGTGAGGTTTTTTTATTATATATGACTTGTTTTACTAACATTATTTTTTGTGATCGTATTCCGTCTTATCCTGATTATTTTGTATTTGGTGACACATCTTCATCTTTAACAATGACTTTATGAAAGAAGTATTCTCCTACAGCAACCAAAATTCCAAATAAAATCAAAGAACCTATAGTTGTCTGGAAAACTGTCACTAAACTCACTACATAAGCCGCAACCAATCCAAGTACTCCATCTCCCACCGAAGCGTAAATATTTCCGTACTCTGGTAAAATATATAAATCTCCAACAACATAGTTCAGTGCCGTAGCCAGGATAGCAAATCCAAATACCCACCCCCATGGATTACCATCAAGGCCAATAAAGGCAACACTGGCAACGATAAAAGTCATTAAAAACTTGATGACTAATGCTGATAATGTATCATTCATATTTTATCTCCTCCCTTAATTTCTATGGATTTTGTCTAGTTTAATTTTTTAGAGTCCTCGATTATCCATTCATTACTATTATTTCCCTAATTTATACAAAATAATCAAAAAAAGCACCATAATTGGTGCTTAAACTAGTATTCCTAAATTAATAAAAAAGTTAGTTGTTACTGTTTTTTGTAACTTCAAATTCACCAAGACTACTGTCCCAGTTCACACTATATCCAAGTTGCTGTTCTACTACTTTACGCAAGGGAACATAAGTTTTGCCATCAATGAGAAACCCATCTGATACTTCCTCGTCTAATACAGTTCCCCTAACTTTTCGCTCTATTTCAGGTAACTCTCCTAATTCCTGTTCCTGTAAAGAGTTTCTTATTAAGTCTAAATCGGTATTTTCACCGGGACAATTAGTAGATACCCAGTCGCTGTGTGAAAAAACGAGTAAATTTTTCGAGTAAATGCTATTCAACCATTTATGAATTTCAATAGCCTTTTGATACTGTTGTTCAGTTGGCTGGGATTCATTCATGTTACCAGAAAAAGCTATGCCTATAGTTTTTTGATTTGCATTCCCGCCTGAATGGGCACCTTGCTTCTCATGAGGTCGACCTAACTCAATAGTACCATCACTACGTATTTGATAATGATAACCGACCATTTGCCAACCTCTAACATTTCTGTGGAATTCATCATGTCTGGTAATTGGTCGGTCTGAAACACCAGTATGATGATAAGTTATCCCAATTGTTTCTGGCCTTTCAGTCAATCCAGTTTTAGGCTCAAGATTATAATCTTTCACTTCTGGTTTACTAACCATTAATGAATCTCTCCTCATTATAATTTTAGCCAATAAATTTAGACTTATAATAAGACTGACATTAATTCAATATATTCTTTTAATTTTATAATAGTTACTATTTATAGTCACTTAATTAATTCAGGAGTATTAGATGTAGCAAAACCTAGGCATTTTTAGTGAATTTGAAATTTCACAGTTATCAACTCTTAACTACTTTAATACAGCCAATAAAAAAAAGCGCCTTTACAGACGCTTTGCTTTTGAGATTCATATGTATATTGGAGGTGGGAGCGGGATTTGAACCCGCGAATAACGGATTTGCAGTCCGCGGCGTTAGCCAGACTTCGCCATCCCACCTTGTCTCCACATGGAGCGGGAAACGGGATTCGAACCCGCGGCCCCCGCCTTGGCAAGGCGGTGCTCTACCACTGAGCTATTCCCGCAAAAATGGCGGGGCTGACGGGATTCGAACCCGCGATCTCCGGCGTGACAGGCCGGCGTGTTGAGCCACTTCACTACAGCCCCGCGTGTTTATTAAGTTTTGCCTCTCATCGTCGGCACTTTTAAATTATACATAACCATTACCCTAAAGTCAATAGCTTTCTTTAAAAAAATCCAAATTATTATTCCAAATCTTGAGTACTCTCTTCATTCAGCTCATCTTTTGCAAAATAAATCAAACTTTGCAGCTCAATAGTCAAATCAACATTGTGAATCCTCACATCTTCAGGAGCAGTTAATTTAGCAGGTGCAAAGTTCAAAAGAGCTTTTACATTTTCTTCTACAAGACGGTCAACTACTTCCTGAGCGTGAACAGCTGGAACAGTAATTACACCTACTTGAACACGTTCTTTTCTTACTATTTCCTGTAAATCATTCAAATGATATACAGGTACCCCTTCAATATTTTCTCCAACTATGTCAGGACTGACGTCAAAAAGTCCTACTACACTTGTATACGGGTTTTCTCTCACGTTATACCTTGCAAATGCAGTTCCCAAGTGTCCTGCACCTACTATAGCAACATTAGTTTGTTTATCTAAGCCGATGATTCTCAGAACTCTTTCTCGTAAATAGTTGGTATTGTATCCAGTCCCTCGGGTACCAAAGGCTCCAAAAAAAGCTAAATCCTTTCTAATTTGTTCTGCTGTAAAGCCAGTTTCCTTACTCAAACTTTTGGAAGACACAACTTCAATGTCACGTTTTACTAGATTATCAAGTACCCTTAAATAAACCGGCAATCTTTTAATCACTGAAATCGGCGCTTCTCCCCGTTGATTCATGTTTAGCCTCCTTATTGTTAAAGAATAATATATAACTATTTTCAATAATTGTGTTAATTGTTATTATCCCCCAGTATATATTATCAGATTTAGTGAGCAATTTCATTAGTAAATTTTCTTTTGTTTTTAATGTTTTTTCCAGATTAATATTGGTAAATACATATTAATTCCCATATTACGCAAAATAATACAGAACCTCGGAACAACAATTTTAAGGAGGGAATATTTTGTTTAATCACGATAAGCAGTTATTACAACAAGTTAAAGTAGATCGGCCTAACCCAACTTATGCAGCTATGCTTCAAGAACAATTGGGTGGACCAAATGGAGAATTAAAAGCAGCAATGCAATATATATCTCAAAGCTTTAGAATTAAAGATCCTGAAATTAAAGACCTTTTCTTAGATATCGGAGCTGAAGAGTTAAGTCATATGGAAATGGTAGCAGCAACAATCAATATGTTATACGGCCACGATCCCGCAACTACCTCTGTCCGTGCAGGTAATGTAGAACCTCAAGTTGTTGGTGGATTAACACCATTACTCCAGGACGCTTCTGGTAATCCTTGGTCCGCTCAATATGTAAATAGTACTGGAGATCTAGCGGCAGATTTACTCTCCAATATTGCCGCTGAACAACGCGCCAAGGTGGTTTATGAATATCTTTATAGACAAATAAATGATAATGGAGTGCGTGAAACCATTGATTTTCTATTAAACCGAGAAGAAGCTCATAACGCACTGTTCCGTGAAGCTTTAAATAAAGTTCAGAGTAAAGGATCAAACAAAGATTTCGGGGTAGATCAAGATGCTAGACTATACTTTGATTTATCTACACCAGGACAACACTTTAGTGCCCCTCAACCCACACCACCTGCTTTTCAAACTCCACGTAGAAATTAATTATAAGACAATTATATTTAATGTAGTTATGAAAAAGCCGGGTACTTTAGACCCGGTTTTTTTTTTGAAGGCGCTGTTATACTCCGTTATTGAGTAAATTGGATTAAACTCTAATCATTTAGAAAACAAAAAACTTGTAGTTTAAAAATTGATTATTTTCTCAAAAATTACGCCAATATCATTATTAAAATATCTTGATGTTCTATGTGACAAGTTTGGCACTGTTTAAGCAGGTCTTTTAATATATCCACTAACTCATCTTATTCAAAACTTTGGTAGTTTTAAGGGTAAATCGTTGTAAAACATTTTCTAGATTCTCGCGGAATTCATGTATAAAATTTTTATCCTTCACCACTCTGTCTTTCCTTTTCTTTTTTGATTAGCATCCATTGTTCCCTTGCCCTGTTAATCATTTTTTCGTCTTTAATCCCCTTATCACTGACTAACTTTGAAAACCAAGAAAGGGCTTCGTCACGCTTGTCCAATCTTCTACTTAGTTCTCCTAGCAAAAAAAGAAGTTTAGGGAGATCAACTTGACCTGAAGTATCTTCTTGATAAACTTTTAGAAAATACTCCCTGGCTAAATTTAAAAAGCGTTTTTCGTTATTATAATCTTGGGCTTCTCTATGTATCCATGCAGTATGTAAAAGTAATGTAGCCAGGATATTGTATTTTTCACCTTTCAACTGTCCGCAAAGAATTCCAAGTTTTAAAGACTCGACAGCCATTTGAAAGTCGCGAATAGAACCATAATCCCGTGGAACCCAATTTTCGCTGACTTGTTCTTTAATTTCTTTTATTTGAGCAGGTTTAGGAGATGAAAATTGATCAGTATAGGCGTAACCACAGTGATAACATACATTTACCATGTAATAACTAGGGTTTAATTGTTCGTATTCTTTAAAAAAGTCACCATGCTCTTCTTTTAGACGTAATTTAGAATGGCGAGGTTTTTTGGATGTGAACTTTTTTTGACAAACTGGACAAGTATATTTTTTATCATAAAGTATTTCAGAAATATTATCACTCTCCCCTTCCTGACCAATAACAGATGATTAGTTTTCCCCTTTCCCCAGAGTAAAAAATTCTTCAATTTCCAAGTGAGGTTGGAATTTGGGTTTCCAAAGCTCTAGCCATTCTACTTTACAACTCATATTGACGTTCCATTCTTTTACTAACTCTTTTGCTTTTGTAAATTCAGTTTCACTCCATTCACGCAGAGCAAAAGTCGTATTTATCAAACTAATATGGTATTCCCATTCATTATAAATAGGACGGCTTGATAACCCTTCTTGCTCCAGTGCCTCATGGATCTCTAAGGATAAGTCCTGCAACTGTGTAGTTTTCTCCACATACAAGTTTATTGATTTATGAGGAGGACCAAAAAAACTGAATCCATTCACTTGTAAATTAAATGGTGGTTTACTATGACATATATTTTCTATTATTTGTACAGCTTTATCATATTCATCTTGATTGTTAATTGTCAAGTGGTCAATTGTTACATGTAAAGGGGGTAACTTTTCATCATAAATATCAAAAATTTCATTTAGCTTTCTCTGGATTGAACTAGCTACCGATAACAATCTCCCTCGAGGTATAGCTACTAAAAATAATTTGTTTTCCATACTCATATCAAGTATCACCTATCTTTGTAAGTACCTATTTAACTGACATGAATCTGACAAAATCGTACAACTGGATATAGTAACCAAAGCAATTATTAAACTAATTTTAACATAACTAATTTTTATCATAAACTTAAATCTCCTGTCAAAACTTTAGATATTTTTAAAGGTAATTGAATTACTCTCGAGAATATTATATACTATCAAGAGATTGAAGTAATAAACACTAGCTAAAATTGAGCCTAACTGGAGGAATTATTAATGCAACATGTTGAAAGATGGTTACCCACAATATTTACCTTTGCAAACCTTACACTGGGGTTTTTGGCAATGACATTTATATATTCAGAACACTTCAGGCTATCATTAACTTTATTGATCCTAGCCCTATTTTTTGACGGAATTGATGGGCGACTTTCTAGAAAATTTAATGTATCAAGTATTGTGGGTAAAGAATTGGATTCTTTAAGTGATTATCTTTCTTTTGGAGTAGCTCCATCACTGTTTTATCTGCTTATCCAGGGGAATGTAACTTTACTTCATTACGTCTTTATAATTTTTTTCCTATTATGTGGCGCCTATCAAATTGCCAAATACAACACTGATTTCATATATGGATCGGCTGAAAATGTTCTTTTAGGGCTACCCATAAATGCAGCAGGTATTTTATTGGTTATTATGGGATATCTAGATTGGTTTCCATTCACGATAGAAGCATTGATTATTTTAATTGTTTCACCTTTAATGGTAACCCAAATACCCTATCCCTCTTTTAAAGCTCATCATCCAAAAAAACATGGACATTTTTTATTTCCAATCATCATTATGGTATTATTTATTATTTTTCCAGCCACTGCTTTTGTAGTATTTAGTATTTACGTAGTTTATGGTTTCGCTGCATTATTCATTGATTTTGACAATATCAAAAAATTTATTAATATCACATGATTCTTAGCCAAATAATTTACAGAAACTCTCAACCTCGGAGCTATAACTCCGAGGTTTTTCATTTGATTAACAGACATTACGCATAATACGTTTAATTAAAGAATTCTAGTATCAACAACTCAATATAACAGCACAACACTTATTGTTCAGAACACTGTGAAATTTTAATTTTCAATAAAACAACCCTTAAAAAGTATAATATAAAAAATATCATTGGAGAATTCTAAAAATAGCACTATAATAACTTAACTTCTTAGAATTTAATTAGGAGTGAACGAAATGAGTGGAATTGTTGCTATTAAAGGTACCCAAGCTTATAAAGATACTATGGTCAAAATGTTAGACAAACTTAAACACCGAGGTCCTCAAAAACAAAATATATTTCCAAGCTATGCAAGCAATGTTTTGATCGGAGAATGTAATCTAGAATACGAATTGAGTAAAATTGATGAAAGCCAAAATCCTATAGACAACAAAAATCACAATATTAATTTAGCACTAGATGGCGAACCCCTCATGGAAGGTAAGCGCCTATCAAGAAATGATTTAATTAAATTATTTCAAAGGGAAGGTCCTGAATTTGTAAAGTTTTTGGGAGATGGATTTGCTTTGATTTATACTGATGGCAAAGAACTCTATGCTGCAAGAGACATTTTTGGTAGAAGACCATTATATTACGGTCATGATTCTTCAAACAATATTTACTTTGCATCAGAAATGAAAGCTTTGACAGAAATATGTGAAGAAATAAAAATTTTCCCTCCAGGTTATTATTATTCTCAAGATGATGGTTTTAACAAGTATACCAGTATACCTCATTTCGAATCAAATATTGATGAAGAACCAGGTTCTAAGGACTATTATGAAAAGTCTGCTCGGTTAAAGTATTTGTTAATTAAAGCAGTAGCCGACAGTTGGGAAACAGGCAAAGAGCCTGGCATTTTTTTGAGTGGAGGAGTTGATAGTTCAGTAGTAGCTGCAGCTTTAGCCAATTTAACTGATAAACCTATTCACACCTTCGCTGTAGGGATTGAGGACAGTGAAGATATAAAAAATGCCGAAGAAGTTAGTCAATATCTTGGTACAGAACATACGGTTCTTACTTATACAGAAGAAGATATGTTTGAAGTGTTACCAGAGGTGATTTACTATCTTGAATCCTTTGATGTTGAGCTTGTTAACAGTTCTATTGCCAATTATTTGGTCTCGAAACTCGCAAAATCTAATAATTTTGAAATCACACTATCAGGTGAAGGTGCTGATGAACTTTTTGGGGGATATCATCATTTAAAAGATTGTAAAAGTGATGAACAGTTAAATGAAGCTTTAGAAGGATTATTGAAAGGTTTACATAATGGTGGATTGCAAAGAGTTGATCGAATGACAAATGCTCATTCATTAAATTGTCGAATGCCTTTCTTACACTCTTATATCATAAATTACGCCCTAAAGATCCCCTGTGATTGGAAAATTTCAGGAAATGGTATGGAAAAACTAATTTTACGTCAGGCCTTTGATGGAGACTTACCTGAGCAGGTTTTATGGCGCAAAAAAGCCCAGTTTGGCATTGGATCAGGAAACGAAAAAGCTATGGAAAAAATCATAGACTCGGAAATCACTGACCAAGAATATTATGATAACAAAGAAAAACACGGAATTGATTTTAAATCAAAAGAAGAATATTTCTATTTTAAAATTTTTCATAAATTTTTTCCCGAAAAATCTCAAACTAAAACTGTCAACCGCTGGTTAGTGTAAATATTCTAATGATTTTCTAATTTAGCATAAAAAAGGACAGTGAATCTATGTATCTTTGATTCACTGTCCTTTTTTTATTAATTTTTTTCAAAAAGTGTTAACACTAACTGATTCTGTTATCTAATTCTTGAATAATTTGTCTTTCATCCATTCCTCTAGCATCAATAACTGGTACTGCTTGTTCTACGTCCTGAATATTCATCATATTTTCGTCTCTACCTGTGATAATAGCAGCAGATACCATGTCATCTGTGTCAATTGAAACGGGTGTATACCCATTTTCTCTTAGGGTTTCTCTCAAAAAATTCAGTTCCTCTTCCAAGGCAACTTTTTTCACTTGGAAACCTCCTTTTAGCTGATATGATAACTCATCAATTATATTTTTTCTCATAATCAAGCTATTATGTAAGATCCACTAGTAATACCGACCAAAAACAATTTTAAACAATCATAAAAAATTATTTTAATGATTATTTAATTTTTTTATTTTAACACGCGTGACAGTGTTCCCATACATTTCAAGTACAGTTATTTCAGCACCACCTATGCTAAAACTACTATCTTGTTGTAATTTACGCCCCTCATCTTTAGCAATTCTGTGCAGTAATTGATTTAAAGTTATATCTTGATTCTCATGAGAAAGTATGTCTACTCCTGCAATAGTATTGGCATCTTTAACTAAAGTACAGCCTCCTACTACTACGGTATCAGCTGGCTCAAAGTCTTCAATAAATAAGTATTTGCGGATAGCAAACACTCCCGCCAAAGCAATAGCGCCTAAAACTAACTCAAATGTCTCATTGGAATAAACGAGTAATTTACGGGTTATGGCTAGAAAAAATATTTCAATAATAGTCCCGGGTTTACGATTGAGTAACATTTCACATAATTCCAGAGCTATAACTAAAATCAAAACATAACTTACAAAATTTTTAAATTGGTCGTAAGGAGTATCTCCCCCGAAGTTTGATAGGTCTTGAAATAATAATATTATTCCTCCCAAGACCCCTAAAATTAAAATTAGAGCCAAGATTTTTTCTACATACTCTGAAGTGTTAACTAAGTAGTGGTTTATTCTTTTACTCAACTCCTCATTCTTAAACACAAACTCCTCCCCCTTTACTTTTTTGTTATTTGTTTCACAAGTTTTTTCAAAATAAATAGGACATCCAGATGTTTAAGCTTGTCCTAAGTTCTATTTTAGCTAAATTTGATAAATTTGTAAAATAACTCTAAGGTGATCATTATTTGTCGACAGGGCTAGAAGTAACAAAATCTGAGGAAATATCTATTTTTTTTAAGCCTGGTCGAATTGAGAATGACATTTAAAGAACTAAAAGCCATAGCTGCCGCACCAATGATGGGGTGAAGTAATCCAAAAAAAGCTAACGGTATGGCTATGGCATTATAAAACCAAGCCCAAAAGTAATTTTCTTTAATCTTTCTGAAAGTAGCTCGAGATAATTTAATTCCAGATACCACTGCACTCAAGTCCCCTCTTATCAAGGTGAGATCAGCGGCTTCAATAGCAACGTCAGTACCAGTCCCAATTGCTATTCCAACATCTGACTGCTTAAGTGCTGGTGCATCATTTATTCCATCTCCTACCATAGATACCATTCCATATTGCTTTTGGAGACTTTTTATTTCATTAACTTTTTCATCTGGTAGAACATTGGCAACTGTTCTACTTATTCCTACCTCCCTAGCTATTGCATCAGCTGTTCGTTGATTATCCCCTGTTATCATGCAAGTGATAAGGCCCATCTCTTCAATTTCCCTGATTGCTTCTTTTGAATCCTCCTTTAAAGTGTCAGAAACAGCTATAATACCCGCCAAATTTCCTGAAATAGCCACAAGCATTGCTGTTTTCGCTTTATTTTCAAGTTTTTCCATTTCCCTTTCTATCTGATTAATATCGATACCTTTAGATTCCATAAGTTTCCTGCTCCCAACTAAAACTTCTTGACCATCTACTAGTCCCCTTACTCCTTGGCCTGTTATGGCAGAAAATTCTTCTGCCTGAGCCAGATTAAAATTTTGCTTCTCCGCTTCTTGTCTTGCTTTAACTACTATTGCCTCTCCTAAAGGATGTTCAGATGAAGCCTCCAAACTTCCTACATAAAAAAGGATATCTTGAGTACTATAACTTGAGGTAGAAACAATATCAGTTACTTCTGGTTTCCCTTTTGTGATGGTTCCTGTTTTATCGAAAGCAATCATTTTTATATCCTTCATCATCTGAATTGCTTCTCCATTGCGAATAAGAACACCTTGTTCTGCCCCTTTGCCGCTACCTACCATTAAGGCAGTAGGAGTGGCAAGACCAAGGGCACAAGGACAGGAAATTACTAAAACAGCAGTTGCTGCTAAAAAGGCTAAGGTAAATTGAGGAGCATCTGGATTTACCCAAGGTAAATATTGTTCTGCTGCTGTAATTATGCCTAGGAAAAAACTTGGAATAATTAACCAAAATATAAAAGCAGACAGAGCTATTATTAGCACTGCTGGAACAAAATAACCTGTGACTCTATCAGCAAACTCCTGAATAGGAACCTTGCTGCCTTGGGCTTCTTCAACCATTTTTATTACCTGGGATAAAAATGTATCTTTACCAATTTTTGTAGCTTTTACTTGTAAAGCTCCTTGTTTATTAACTGTTGCACCAATCACTTCATCTCCAGCTTTTCTTTCTACTGGTAGTGACTCACCGGTAGCCATGGACTCATCTACAAAACTATTCCCTTCCATAACTCTACCGTCAGTAGGAATTTTTTCGCCTGGGCGCACCACCATAATATCACCAGGTTCCACTTGATCAACTGGTATACTAAGTTTTTCTCCATCCCTAATAACTCGAGCCTCTTTTGCTTCCATGGCCAGAAGTCGTTTAATAGCTTCTGAAGCTCTTCCTTTAGCTTTTGCCTCCAAAAAACGACCTACTAAATGCAAAGTAAGAATGGTAGCAGCCATTTCAATAAAAGTTGTTATGGGAAACCAGATGCCAAGAAAACTCAACATATACGGAACTGTAGATCCTAGAGTAACCAAAGTATCCATATTAGCATTTAGACGACGTAAGTTTTTTAGAGTTGATTTGTGAGTTTCAGAACCAGCTATAAAAATAGCTGGAAAACCTAATACAGCGCTTAACGCAAAGTAATAGGGAATTTGAATCAAAAACATATGAATCATCATTAATATCATTAAAGGCCCAGCAAAAGCAACTGCTAACCACATACGCCAGGCCGCTTTTTTTAACTTCTTTTCTGCTTGGCTTTCCTCTGCAATACTGGCGCCGCCCTTTCCTTGCAGTTCCTTAACCTCTTCAGCTTCATAACCTAATTTTGAAACAGCTTCTTTAATTGATAATAAGTCTATTATTGACGGATCATATGTAACTCTAGCTTTTTCAGTTGACAAATTTACTGTTGCACTTACACCTTCCAATTCATTTAAACCTTTTTCCACTCGTTGCTGACAAGCAGCACAGGTCATCCCTGATATGGATAAATCCGCTTCTTCCCAACCAAAGGCCTGCTTTACGCTTTTTTTCCCCTTATCACCAGTTTGAAAATTATGTTCATGATTGTCACCTGATTTTTTCTTGGCTTTCGATTTCTCTCCATACTCTGGAAGTAATTCGCCGTGATAACCAGCTCTCTCAACAGCAGTTAAAAGATCTCCTTCAGAAACTTCCCTGGGATTGTATTTCACTAAAGCCTTTTCTGTAGCAAAGTTTACACTGGCTTCGTAAACCCCTACAAGGTCTTCTATTTCTTTTTCCACTTGTTTAACACATGATGCACAGTTCATTCCTTCTATGATTATCTGAATAGATGCTTTCTCAGATGTCGTCATTATTATTCCTCCCCTAATACATCTCTTATTTAATAATTTTTAATCTTAGTCCAAACAGTATCTTACAAAAATAATTTGGTTGTAGTATTTGAAGTTTATGAATTATATACCACAAATCGCTCGAGTTTTGTGGGTGCTTTTTCTAACTTTAATTTCATAACTAATCTTCTATCTCATATACCTATCTTGATGATAATTCTGAAAATTTTATATTAACTTTTGATTTTATATTGGGGTGAGCAATTGTGATTGGCAAAATGAGTTTATGGGTATTAATTCTTAATTTTTTATTAACTATGAATCTTGGGGGTTATAATATAAACCATATCGATTGTAACCTAATACACGTTTTTGAAGAAATGAAAAAAGAGTATCAAACTAAGGAAGAAGTCGTAAACAACGATGAAGTAAAATCTATAATTATAAGTGTTGCTGGTGATACAACTCTTGGTTATGATGAAGATTTTGGTTATTACAATAGTTTTGATCATGAATTTGAAAGACAAGGCAAAAATTATAATTATTTTTTTAGCAATGTAAAAGAAATTTTTAAAGACAGCGATATTTCAATTTTAAATTTAGAAGGTACCTTAACAAATCATGATCAACCTAAGAACAAAAAGTTTACTTTTAAAGGTAAACCAGAGTACGCCAAAATTTTGAAAAAAGGGCATATTGATGCAGTAAACCTGGCAAATAACCACACTATGGATTTTGGAAACAGAGGGTTTCAAGACACTAAAAAATCTTTGGAACAAAAAGGAATTGGCTACTTCGGCTATGACCTGGAATTTACCAAAGAAGTGAAAGGTAAAAAGTTTTCTATATTAGGATTCACCGGATGGTACGTTAATCAGGAGCGAAAAAATTATTTGAGTTCAAGAATAGAACAGGCAAAAGCAAACTCTGATGCAGTAATTGTCACTTTTCACTGGGGAAATGAGTATGAATATGTCCCTAATGATACTCAAAAAGAATTAGGAAGATCGGCCATAGAAAGCGGTGCAGATATGGTATGGGGGCATCATCCTCATGTGCTTCAAGGGATAGAACAATACGAAGAACGCTATATAGCTTATAGTTTAGGAAACTTCTGTTTTGGTGGTAATAAAAATCCTTCAGATAAAGATAGTATGATATTCCAAAACGAATTCAAATTTAAAAATGGTAAAATTGAAGAAGTAGACCACAATATTATTCCCATAAGTATATCTTCTAAAAAGGAGCGAAATAATTATCAACCTACTCCAGTCCAGAATAAAGAAAAAGAAAGAATCAATGAGAGAATAAAAGAATTAAATAAAAAAATAGATTAAGATTTTCCGCTCCAAGTCCAAACAAATATAAAGCCAGTAATAAAAAGTATTACGACAAACAGAGATAATTCGTAGGGGAGCAATGCCCTGGCTGAACCAATTATTAACCCAGAGAAAAAATATAATACTAAATCTTTATAACGATTATATACTTGTTCCAATAATTTAACTAACAAGGAAATTCCTACCACACCACCGACACCAAAAACAAACAATTTGCCAATAACCAAATCACGTAAATAAAACAGTACTGTGTCATATATACCCATAGCAATTAACACAGAACTTCCCGGAAGACCTGGTAAAATCATTGTGGCGCTTGAAAAAGCCCCTCCCATGAATAGATAACCATTACTAACATTTTCGTTTGATGATACAACTCCCATGGGTTCATCACCCAAAATCAATCCAAAGACGATCCCAATAGTAAATAACCCCACCCTGGCAAAATTAAAACTTTCCCTATCTCGCAGTAAAGCTCTCACAGAGGCAAGTAAACAACCTAATAAAAACACTGCTGTTTCATCTCGATAATTTTCAAAAAACAGGGAAAACAGAAGACCACTTAAAAATATCCCAACGGCCATACCAACCATCAAAGGCATATATGGTTTGATTTTGAACTGGACAAGATCCTTAATTAATTGTTCGTACATTCCAAATATCACAAATACACTTCCACCGCTCATCCCTGGAAGGACCATAATAAATCCTAAAATCAAACCTTTTATTGAAAGTAACATTTTCTCACCTCAAACAAAAATGATAATAAGATATACTGTCAAACCGCATAATCCGTTCTATTAAAAATTTTACAGTATTAACAAGTAAATATCAGTACCTACTGAAATAACTACAGCGAATTTTACATGATTAATCAGATTAACTTTACCCTGTGCTACCATGTTTGTCAATAGACTAACTTAAATTACACCTTGGCCTAGTGAAACAGTGGCTAAATTAGTGATATTGACTACATTTTTACAAAATTACATTAATGTGTTGCACTATTTAGGTAAATGTTGTATCATAATTTTTGGATTATTCCATCATATTTTTTGAAATATGTCACTTAGGATTACATAACGTAATAGAGATGTGATTAGGGAGGGGAAAAATATGGTTTACTCACAAAGTATCTCTTTAAAATGTCTTCCGAGAAAACTAAATGACTTAACCTTACAGGGAGTTGCAGATTTACCGATTTCAAGTTTAGTTGAAGAAGTGATTGTCAATGGTGAAGGGAAATTAACTTCACAAGGGGCAATTACAGTCAAAACTGGCAAATATACCGGGCGATCTCCTAAGGACAAATTCATCGTTGATGAATCAGAGATTAAAGATAAGATAAATTGGGGAGAAATCAATTGCCCTATTCCTGAATCAACCTTTGACAAGCTTTATGATAAGGTTTTAAATTATCTTAGCGAAAGAAAAATTTATAAATTTAACGGAAAAGTTTGTTCCCAAGAAGAATACACCTTGCCAATTCATGTTATTACTGAACGCGCCTGGCACAACTTGTTTGCAAAACAGTTATTTATTAATGACAACAAACCAATACACCATAATGATTCTTTATTATATCCTGGTTTTACAGTTATCAACGCACCAGGGTTCAAAGCAGATCCCAAAATTGACGGAACAAATTCAGAAGTTTTTGTGATAATTTCATTCCGGAGAAGAATTATTTTGATTGGCGGTACTGAGTATGCTGGAGAAATTAAAAAATCCGTCTTTACAGTACTTAATTGTTTGCTTCCTGAACGAAATGTCCTTCCTATGCATTGTTCAGCTAATATAGGTAAACATGGTGATATTTCGTTATTTTTTGGATTATCGGGTACAGGAAAAACTACATTATCTGCTGATGAAAACAGGTTCTTAGTTGGGGATGATGAACACGGCTGGCATGATAATGGCATTTTTAATTTTGAAGGTGGCTGTTATGCTAAATGTGTTAACCTTGATAAAGAAAAGGAACCTCAGATTTATGAAGCTATAAATTTCGGTACAGTTTTGGAAAATGTAGTGATCAAACGTGAAAATGGTGAACCTGATTTCTTTGATACTAGCTTAACTGAAAACACTCGAGCAGCATATCCTTTGGATAATATTCCCGGAGCACTTAATTCGGGTAAAGCCAAAAGTCCTGATGTCATTATTTTCTTAGCAGCTGATGCTTATGGTGTGCTTCCTCCTGTTTCCAAGCTGACTAAGGAACAGGCCATGTACCACTTTTTATCCGGGTACACTTCCAAACTAGCAGGTACCGAACGAGGGGTGAGTTACCCAGAAGCCACATTTTCTACTTGCTTTGGGGCACCATTTATGCCTCTTGATCCATGTGTTTATGCAAAAATGCTAGGAGAAAAAATAGAACGACATAATGTTCAAGTATATTTAGTTAATACAGGATGGACAGGTGGACCATACGGAAAAGGAAAGCGTATTGATCTTGAATATACCAGGAACATGATCACAGCAATCCAGACTAAAGAAATCGAAAAATCATCTTTTCATCCAGATCCAGTTTTTAATGTGTTAGTCCCAGAGAATATCCCTGGTGTACCTTCAAAGATCTTAACACCACGAAATACTTGGGAAAACAAACTTGAATACGATGATAAGGCTAAAATTTTAGCTCAAAAATTCCAGGAAAATTTTAAGCAGTTTACTAATATACCTTCCCAGGTATACGCCGCAGGGCCTAATATATAAGCCACTTTTAGTACAAATAGGGTGCCATTTATGGCACCCTATTTTCTTATATTCACGCTCTTTATTGGACAAGATAATAAAAAGATCTTTCAAAACGGAGAAATTCAATATGACAATTATAAACTCAAATAGAGTCCTTATTTGGGAAGTAGCCGGAATTTTATTTGTAATAATAGTCGGGTCTTTTCTTCATTTTCTTTATGAATTATTAGAATTACCTTTAGTTGGTATAATAAGTCCTGTCAATGAAAGTCTCTTCGAACATCTTAAATTGGGATTTTGGTCAATCGTGTTTTTTAGTTTGATTCAATATATTTTTTTAAATGATCAAGTTAATAACTTTTTAGTTGCAAAAGCAGTGGCAATTCTAATTCTACAATCTTTTATAATGTTATTTTTCTTTTCTTACACTGCTATCACCGAAGAACCTATTGTTTTTCTTGATATCATGTCATATATTTTTGGTACTGTCCTGGCTTATTCTGTTAGTTATAAAACTTTGATTTCAAGTGAATTAAGAGAGTTTTATTCTCTAATGGCTGGAAGTTTTATTATAATTCACGGCACATTATTGGCTTACTTTACCTACAACAGACCAGACCACTGGTTCTTTCACCCTTTGATTGAGCTAATGATTCATTTCATAATCTAAGGCTGTATTAAGATGAATTTTGATAGCTATATAAAATTTTTTAGTATCAAAGGTTAATATAACATAGCTAAAATAAAAGGATTGAGTCCTATAGTTAGAATATAGAACCCAATCCTGTAAGTAATTTTTAAGAAATGGTTCTGCCTAATTTGGGAATTTAATACTTCCATTAGGAATAATCAAAAAATCCTTTTCCTGATTTTTTACCCACATATCCAGCTCGTACAAGTTTTCTTAACAATGGACATGGTCTATATTTAGGATCTCCAAATTCATCGTATAGCGTTTCCATTACTGCAAGGCAAACGTCAAGACCTATCATATCTGCCAAAGTAAGGGGGCCAACGGGGTGGTTGGCACCAAGCTTCATCCCTTTATCAATATCTTCTGCGCTGGCCACATTTTCCATTACAGCAAACGCAGCTTCATTTATCATAGGAACTAGAATTCGATTCACTACAAAACCCGGAGCTTCATTGACAATCAAAGGTTCTTTTCCAATTTGTTTAGCAAACTCATATCCTTTTTCAACTATTTCCTCATCACTTGTTTTTGCCCTGACAATTTCAACTAAAGGCATTACCGGAGCTGGATTAAAGAAATGAATACCTATAAATTGTTCTTTTCTATCTGTTTCGTTAGCTATTTCAGTAACACTTAAGGCAGATGTATTAGTAGCAAAAATTGTCTCAGGAGGACAATTTTCAGAGATCTTATTGAATACTTCTTTCTTAACTTCAATATCTTCCAAAACAGCTTCAATAACTATGTCGACATCAATTGATTGGTTTAGGTCTTCATGAGTATTTATATTACTCATTATTTCCTCTTTTTTAGCCAGATCAATCTTTTCTTTTGACACCTGCTTATCCAATTGTTTCTCAATTTTACCCAAACCTTTTTCTATAAAAGATTTGTTTACATCATTTAAGAATACTTCACAACCAGCTGTTGCTAAAACTTGGGCTATTCCAGAACCCATAGTACCAGCACCTACTACTAAAGCCTTGTTCATAATAATTTCCTCCCTTCTTATTTATCTTTAAAAGTTGGTTTCCTATTTTCTAAAAATGCTTCCATTCCTTCTTTCTGGTCCTCAGTTGAAAAACATACACTAAAAGAGCTAGTTTCCATCAAGGAACCAGTCTCAATGGGTTCTTCATAACCTCTATTTATAACTTGTTTAGCTAACTTAAGAGGTATACTACTTTTTGAAGCTATCTTTGATGCCATTTTAGTAACAACTTCCATCAGTTCTTCTTGTTTTACCACCTTATTAATTAAGTTTGCTTCCTTGGCGTCTTCCGCTGTAATTATTTCACCGGTAAAAATAAGTTCTTTAGCTTTATGTAGTCCTACAATTTTGGGAAGCCTTTGGGTACCTCCAAAACCAGGAAAAATCCCTAAGTTAATTTCTGGGGTTCCAAATTTAGCGTTTTCAGAAGCAATTCTAATATCAGCAGATAAAGCAAGTTCTAAACCTCCACCAAGAGCATAACCATTTATTGCAGCTATAACTGGAATTTTTAAATTTTCAATGTAGGTCATGACTTCGTTTCCAAATTCAGAGAACTTTCTCGCTTCAACAGTATCCATATCTTTCATTGACCCTATATCCGCGCCTCCTACGAAAGCTTTTTCACCACTACCCGTGATAATTACACATTTAACAGTCTCATCTTTTTCAATCTCTTGTAATTCATTGTATAGTTCCTTCAAGACTTCGACATTCAAGGCATTTAATGCTTTGGGACGATTAATCTTCAATAGGGCAACAGAATCGTTTTTCATTTCTTTTAAAATTAGTTTTTCAGAAGTCATTAAAAACCCTCCTTAACTCCTTAAATTTGAGTTCTGTTTTAAACAGATTCAAATTCAGACTATTCTCATAATTTTGAAATATGACTAAACTTGCTAAATAAATAATTTTGAAAACTCCATAATTATAATTCTCCCATAATCTTTCTTTTATTCTATTAATCTTATATTCTATATTACCATTGAAAAACCTTTTAAATGTTTTTTTTAATAATTTTCTAAAATCGACTTTAATACAGCCTTTTTAAAAATATCGAGTAGGTAGAAGCCACAGTAATTAGCTGTGGCTTCGTTCCTCTCACAGAACCGTGCTTACGGGCCACGTACACGGCTCCTAGTAGACCTCGATCACTTTCTAAAGTGATGCAAAATACCAACTTGATAGGTACTAATATTAATTAGACCTATCTCGTCAAACCACTTATTGGGTAGTGCTAAACTTATGAGAGGACTTGATGAGTTTCTCCATTTATTCATGGAGATTTTCTCAAATTCCCCTTTGTAGCCTTTTCTGCGAAGAGTTTTGTGTAGTTGTTTCCAACTTTTCCATTCTCGCATTTTCTTCATCCTAAGTCTTCTTCTAATCCATTTCATTAAGTTCTCAAATTGTTTCTTACAATTGGCTATTCGGAAGTAATTTGCCCATCCTCTTAATACTGGATTTAGCTCTTTTATGATTTCGGATAGATTTCTACCATGATTTCTTGGTGTAAGAGTTCTGACTTTTTCTTTGAATTTCTGTATCTTTTCAGGCTGGATGGATATGTTTTGACTCCTTATGATAACTCCTAGGTAGGGAACACCTTTGCGGTCATTTGTTATGTGAGTTTTCTCTTTATTAACTGTTAGTTTTAATTCGTCTTCTAATATTTCAGTAGCTATATCTTTATATCTTTTCGCTTGTCTTGGTGTGTAGGCGAATATTAAAATATCATCGGCATATCTTACTATTCGGATATTGCGACTCTTCATTTCTTTATCAAATCTGTCTAGGTAAATGTTGGTTAGTAGTGGTGATATCACTCCACCTTGAGGGCTCCCTATTTCTGTGTCTTCTATGGCTCCATCTTCCATTACTCCGGACTTCAAAAACTTCTTTATTAATTTGAGAACACTTCCATCACTAACTTTCTTGGCTACTTCTTCGATAATCAACTCATGGTTTAATTTATCAAAGCATTTAGATAGGTCCATATCTACTACATGTCTTAGATTGTATTTATTAATGAACTGTTCTGATTTAGCTATTGCTTTGTGACATGAGCGATTAGGCCTGTATCCGTAGCTTGACGGGTGGAAGTCTGGATCAAAAATCGGTTGAAGTATATTTAAGGTTGCTTGTTGGACTACCCTGTCTTTTACGGTTGGAATCCCTAATGGGCGAGTACTTCCATCTGGTTTGGGTATCTTAACTCGCCTCACAGGTTGTGGTTTGTATGCGCCAATTTTAAGGTCATGATGAAGGGTTTCCAGATTTTCTTCTAGGTTGGAGCCATAAGCCTCCACGGTTACCTGGTCTATGCCGGGTTTACCTTTGTTAGCTCTGACCCTGCGGTAGGCGTCTTCTAGATTCTTTTTGGAATAAATCTTGTCTATTAAACTGTACCATTTCTTCATCAATTGCACCTTCTTTCGCTGTGTGCCTTCCCTCTTTCTACACTTTTAGTTGTGGTTTCTTTGAACGTGCTTAACGGTGTCTCTAGCTCTTTGGCAATCTTACCTATCAGGGTACGCTCTACTTCCACTAGGCGGACGGTAAAGCAAGTAAGCTCGTCACCACCTGACTTTCCGTTCCCTTTAGCATTTCAGCTTCAGTTTTCTTCCTACCTAAAGTGTCTACTCGAGTTCTTGCTACACTCTTTGGTCTACTTTCACCCCTTCACACTACATAATTCCCCTTTCGGTCATTATGCACCACTACAACCAGGTGTAGTGTCCTTTCGGTTTTATCCTCCAGACTGTTACCAGCTTTCTTTGGCCGAAAGTTCTTCACTACTACGGGTTCATCTGCCTCCTGCACTGCTTTAGTTAAAACTCATGTTTCCACTTGTCTTAACTTTACTTGTCGTCACAAGACAATACAGGTATCTCCCCGGTTAAGTCTGCTTGCCTGAATTTGAACGCATCCGTCCTAACCTTTTAGGTTATCCAGCTTTCGGGCTTTCCCATAATTTGCAAGGTTACCCACCTAAAAGGCCATCCTCGGTTTGTTCTCACTATGTTCCAAATTCCCCCTTCAGCTTCCTTCAGACTCCACCGTCACCGGTGACGCCCTTGCCTTATGGTTGTCTTCCTGCTGGTTAGGTGACAGGGTTTCTTTCAACCCATCGGCGCGGCAGGCATGCCGGGCAAACAAATAAGCCCCGGCTACTTGCCGGGACTATTTAAACAACTTCTACTCTATTGTTCAACCTTTACTTAATTTTAATCAGCCGTAATTTCTTTAACTGCTTCTTCTAATTCTTCCTCATTATCTAAAGCTTCTATAAGTTTAGGGACTACTTCATATACATCCCCTACTATGCCGTAATCGGCAACTTTAAAGATTGGTGCATCAGGGTTATTATTTATTGCTACAATGCACTCTGAACCTTCCATTCCTGCTAGATGCTGGATTGCTCCAGATATTCCACACGCAATATATAAACCAGGCCTTACTGTCTTACCTGTTTGTCCAACCTGATGGTCTTTATCAATCCAGCCTGCATCTACTGTTGCCCTAGAGGCCCCTACAACTCCGCCTAATTTATCGGCTAAATCCTGTAACATTTTAAATCCATCTTGATTTCCAAGGCCTCGACCACCAGATACTATAATATCGCTCTCTTCTAGGTTAACTACGGCTTTTTTCTCTTTTTTGATCTCTTTGACTGAAATATTGATATCATCATGTGTCACGTTTGCTTCTACATTTACTACTTTTCCTTCACGACTGTCTTCTTTTTCTGCCTTTTGCATTACACCTGGTCTTACTGTAGCCATTTGCGGCCTATGATCAGGGCAGATTATAGTTGCCATTATATTTCCACCAAAGGCTGGCCTTGTTTGCAGCAATTTGTTGTCTTCACTATCTATATCCAATTGAGTGCAATCTGCTGTTAGACCTGTGTTGACTCTTGAAGCCACTCTAGGGGCTAAGTCTCTTCCTATATGGGTTGCTCCTATTAAGATGATTTCTGGTTTGTAGTCGTTGATCATGTTTGTTAAAACCTTTGTATATCCATCTGTTGTGAAGTTCTTTAATAGTTCATCTTGGCAAAGATATACATTATCTGCACCATAGGCAAACAGTTCTTTAGTAAGGTCTTCTACATTGTCCCCTATTAGAACTGCACTTAGCTCTTCTCCTATTTCTTTTGCTATCCTTTTACCTTCACCTAGTAGTTCGATTGTAACGGGCATTAATTCGCCGTCTCTTTGTTCAGCAAAGACCCAAACTCCCTTATATTCATCTATATTAACAGTACCTCTTGGAGTAGTGTCTTCTTCTTCTTTTATAATAGCACCAAATTTACAAGATTCTATACAAGCACCACAGTTTGTACAGCTTTCATTTAGTACAGCTATATCATCTTTCATCTCAATAGCTTCGAAGGGACATGCATCTACACATAAAGCACAACCCTTACATTTATCTGTTAATATTTTAACACCCATTCTTAAATCCCCCTTGTCGTTATATTACATTTCTGCTTTTAAGTTTTACTAATAAAGTCTTGGCCTGTTCTCTAGGTGAACCTTCTATCATTTCTCCTTCTTTTTTCTTATCGGGTGTGAAGGTTCTCTTTACTTGAGTTGGAGATCCGTCTAAACCTAGTTCTGACTTTTCAATTTGCAGTTCATCATTTGACCAAACCTTTATCTTTTTCTCTCTATAGGCGTCAAAGATCTTGTCAATGTATGGATATCGCGGCTTGTTTAGTTCTTCAATTGCTGTAAACAGGGCTGGTTTTTCAACTTCAATGGTTTCATAACCATCTTCTAGGCTTCTTTTTACCGTTACTTTGTCGTCTTTGATATCAAATTCTTTTACATAAGTTACCTGAGGGAGACCTAATCTTTCTGCTATCTGAGGACCTACTTGAGCCGTGTCACCATCTATGGCCTGTCTTCCACAAAATACTAGATCGTAGTCACCAATGTTCTCGATGGCTTTTGCCAATGTGTTTGAAGTAGCCCAAGTATCTGCTCCGGCAAAGGCTTTATCACATAATAATACCCCTTCGTCTGCTCCCATAGAAATTGCCTCTATTAGGACTTCTTCTGCTTGGGGTGGTCCCATTGTTAGGACTGTCACTTTTGTATCCGTATTTTCATCCTTGATTCTAAGAGCTTCCTCTAAAGCACTTTGATCATCGGGATTTAATATACTCGGTACACCTTCCCTAATCAAGGTTCCTTTTTCAGGGTCTATCTTCACTTCGTTTGTGTCCGGCACTTGTTTTACACAAACTATTATATTCAATTTAATTCCTCCTTTGACAACTTATTATAGACTAGAAAACTAGTAGTGAGCTTGTTTACTTTTGCTATTTTAACAGATCTCCTGAAATTACCATTCTTTGAACTTCTGATGTTCCTTCATAGATCTCTGTGATTTTTGCATCTCTTAACATTCGTTCTACTGGATAGTCCTTGGTGTATCCGTAACCACCATGTAGTTGAATGGCTTTATTTGCTACATGCATAGCTACCTCTGAAGCATATAGCTTGGCCATAGCTGCTTCTTTAGTGTAGGGTTTACCTTGCGCTTTTGCCATAGCTGCTCTATATACCAATAGTCTTGCTGCTTCTACTTGAGTGGACATGTCTGCCATTTCAAATTGAAGTCCTTGAAATTTAGCTATTGGCCTGTTAAATTGTTCTCTTTCTTTGGTGTAGTTTACTGTCTCATCTAAAGCGCCTTGTGCTATCCCCAGGGCTTGTGCAGCTACTCCTATCCTACCGCCATCTAAAGTTTTCATAGCTATCTTGAAACCTTGGCCTTCTTTGCCTAATAGATTTTCTTTCGGTACCTTCATATTTTCAAAGATTAGTTCAGTTGTAGCTGAACCTTTGATGCCCATTTTCTTTTCACGTTTACCTACTGAAAAGCCAGGAGTATCTCTATCTACTATAAAGGCTGAGATTCCTTTTACACCTTTATCGGGTTCTGTCATTGCAAAGACGATATAAGTATCTGCTTCATCACCATTTGTAATAAAGATTTTTGTGCCATTTATTAGATAATGATCGTCTTTTAGTTCTGCTCTTGTCTCTTGGGAACCAGCATCACTACCTGCATTAGGCTCTGTGAGGCCAAAAGCTCCAATTTTTTCACCTGATGCTAATGGTTTTAGATATTTCTGCTTTTGCTCTTCAGTTCCATACTTTAAAATGGGCCAGCATGCTAATGACGTATGAGCAGAACAAATGATACCAGTAGTTGCACAAGCTCTTGAGAGCTCTTCTACTGTTATGGCATAGGCTAACTCATCACCACCTGCACCACCGTACTCTTTCGGAACATTTACTCCCATCATTTTATATCTTTGCATCTGATCTACATTTTCTGTCGGAAATCTCTCGGTTTCATCTATCTCTGCTGCAATTGGCTCTACTTCGTTTTGAGCAAACTCGCGTATTGTTTTTTGAACCATTTTGTGTTCATTCGATAATTCAAAATTCAAGGTTAACTCCCTCCTTAATATTCTACGTTAATATTTTGTTATATAGCATTGAACTATCACAGTTACCCCACTGCTCAGCCGTTTGAATTCAGGGGGGTAACTGTGATGAATTAAGATAATTATGGAACTTTGTTACTAATTCTTGTCAGTTTAGATTACTCTTGTTTACCCCTCTGCATATCTTTAGGTACAACACAAGTGCCTTTTGCCTTACATACAAGAACAGGTTCTTCTAAAACATTGCAAGCACTTGTTTGTTCTTCAATTCCTGCATTTTCAATAACTTTGTAGGCTTCAAATTTCATCTCTCTAGAGCTGTTACCTACCCGAGTGATTTCACCCCTTGCTTCAATAAAATCACCTGATTTAACTGGAGCAAGAAATTCCACTTCCTGATAAGCTCTAAATAGCCCTTCGTCTCCGTCATTCCTTATCAAAAGTTCTGTAGCAACATCTCCAAACAAATCTAACATTTTAGAACCGTTTACAATTCCACCAGCATAGTGAACATCCTTCTCGTTCATTCTAAGTCTAATAGTTGCTTCGACTGGCTTTTCCATTTTCAAATCCCTCCTATTATAGTTTCGTTTACGAAAATTATATCTTAGTTGGATTAAGGTGTATATATCATTAAACGTATTGCCTATTGAATATTTCTCTTATCGTCTTGTTCTCTCTTAAAATTTCTAGTGTTATATCAGCATGATTTTTGGTGTAGCCATTTCCTACAATCATATTAACATCTTTTCCTACTCCCTCAGCACCTAAGGCAGCCTTGGTAAAGCTTGTTGCCATACTAAAGAAGTAAACAATTCCTCCATCTTTAGTTGGTAGGATAGAGCCCATTTCAGTATCTGGAACATTAACATTATTGATTGTAACGTCACATAATTCACCATCAGTCGATTCTTCAACCATTTCAAAAATATTCATAGGTTCATTAGCACTTCCTTGTAGTACTACATCAGCTAATCCTGTTTCTTTAATACGTTCACAGCCAGCGTCACTTCTGCTAATACCTATAACTTTTCCACTCACACCTGCTCGCTTTTTGGCTTCATGCAGACACAACAGACCTGACTTACCACCAGCACCAATAATAAACACAGTATCTCCAGGTTTAACTAGTTTTGCAGTTTGTGCAGCCGCACCGGCCACATCTAAAGCTGCCAAGGCTAATGTATCTTCCATATCTTCAGGTAATTTTGAGTACAAGGCAGATTCAAATAAAATCGCCTTTCCTGAAATTTTCACCTGATCAGTATCTGTGTTAACCTCTTTAATTTCATCAATTTGTAAAGGAGTTAATGATAATGAAGACAATGTAGCTATTTTATCTCCTGGCTGTAAATCTCTGTCTGTTAATTTTTCTCCTACTTGTTCTACTGTGCCAATTAACATCCCACCTGAACCTGTTTCAGGATTATGATGCTTGCCACGCTCTGCCACTATTTCCTTCATCCTAGCCTTGATTTTTTCAACATCTCCTCCAGCTTGTTCTTTTATTTGAGTCATACTAGCTGCATCAATATTTAATGTATCAACATCAATTAGAACCTCATTATCGTATATCTCCATAGTATTATCGATCTTCCAAGCCGGTTGTGGTAAAGCACCCTCTGGCTCAATCACTCTGTGAGTTCCAAATTTGTTTCCTTTTGTCATTAAAATCAGCCTCCTCATTTATGTTTTATTTAATCTTTAGAATCTCTCTAGCCTCATCTGGAGTAGCCACTTCTCTTCCAAGTTCTTCAGCAAGTCGAGCTATTCTTTCCACCAGCTGGGCATTACTTTCTGCCAGTACTCCTTTTTTATAGTAAATATTATCTTCAAACCCTACTCTTACGTGACCACCCATCAAAATAGCATGAGTAGCTAATGGCAGTTCATGCCTTCCTACACCAGCCACTGTCCAAGTTGAACCTTCAGGTAAAAGATCTACCATAAACATTAAATTCTTTAAAGAAGCTTTCATCGCTCCAGGTACCCCTAAGACCATGTCAAAGTGCAAGTGGTTAGGTAACAAATTTTCCTTATCTAACTGAAGTGCATTGTAAACATGTCCAGGTTCAAAACATTCTAACTCTGGTAATATATTTAGCCTTTTCATCTCCTTACCAAATTCTCTCATCATGGGCAAATCATTTACAAATATCGCGTCACCGAAATTTGTTGTACCACAATCTAAAGTGGCCATTTCAGGTTTTAATTCTATCGGCTGAGCCCTTTCTTCAAAGCTCATCCCAGCTGCTCCACCTGTTGATGGCTGGATAATTGCTGAAACACCACGTTCCTTCATTGCGTCAATGGCCTTTTTAAATACTTCGCCATCTTGTGTAGGATTGCCTTCTTCATCTCTAACATGCAGGTGGATAATTGAAGCCCCTGCTTTTTCAGCTTTAACTGCATCTTCCGCTAGTTCCTCTGCTGTAATTGGGAGATTAGGGTTGTCTTCTTTTGTTACTTCAGCTCCACAAATTGCAGCAGTAATAATCAATTTTTCCATCTTAACACCACCTTTTCTATTAATATTATTGAAAATATTTAGTCTATCGGGCATACTTAACTACTTTTATATATACCCTAGTATATTGCTGTCAGAACATTATCTTAATTAACTGCTTCTTCACTCTCTTCATTACCACCGTTCCACTCGCTCATAGTTATGCCTGTTAAACCGTAAATAACTGAAAGTAATAGAGCGATCAAGTTAAAGAATGCATATGGCAGATAAGCAAATGGATTAACGCCTAAAGCCCCATACATATAAGCACCGCAAGTATTCCATGGGACTAGTGGTGATGTGATTGTTCCGGAGGTTTCAACAATTCTTGATAAGTTCTTAGGATGTGAGTTCATTTCTTTAATAAGCATTTTTATACATTCGAGCATTTAGTACTATCGCTAAATACTGATCAGCAGTAACGATGTTGAAAAATACAGCTGTTATATGAGTTACAAGAGATAATGATCCGATTGTTTTGGTAAGTTTTAAAATGTTCTCAACAAATACTTCTAAAAATCTAGCCCTTTCTAAAATTCCTCCTAAACTTAGTGCTACCAAAATTAGTGAAATGGTCCACATCATTCCGTCAAGTCCACCTATTGTTAATAGATCATCCACCACTTCTACACCAGAATCCATCACAAATCCATAGTGCATAGATCCAATCACTTCTGCTGGAGCTGCTCCTTGGAAAATTATTGCAAATAGTGCACCAACGATGCTCCCTAAAAGCAAACCAGGTATCGGAGGTATCTTAAAACCAATTAGAATTAAAACAAATACAACTGGAATTAACATCATAGGACCGATTTGAAACTCTCCAGATAAAGCATCAATTATAACATTGATATGTCCTTCATCTAAACTTTCTCCCGCAAATTGTAGACCAATTATAGCATAAATGATTAATGTGATTATGTAAGCAGGAATAGTTACATATAACATATGCCTTATATGATCGAAGAGGTCTACATCCCCTGTTGTACCTGCTGCTAAATTAGTAGAATCGGACAATGGAGACATTTTATCGCCAACATAAGCTCCTGAGATTATAGCACCGGCAGTTATAGGGGCAGGAACTCCTAATCCTTCTCCAACTCCTAAAAGAGCAATACCAATGGTTGCGGCTGTTGTCCAAGAACTACCAGCAAATACGGACACAATGGTACATACTATTGCCGTGGCAACTAAGAATATTTGGGGTGATAGAATTTGCAATCCATAATAAATCATAGAAGGTACTACCCCGGCTTCAACCCAACTTCCAATCAAAGTACCTACAATCATTAATATCACTATAGCCTGCATAGCTATCATAATCCCTTTAAAAATACCGTCTTCAATTGTATCCCACTTATAACCTATTTTCATAGCAACTAGTGCTGCCACTGCTCCACCAATTAATAATGGGATATGTGGATCAACTTCTAATACAACAATTCCATAACCTAAAGCTATAATTAGAAAAACTATCGGTATTAATGCCTGACCTAAGGTAGGCTTCATGTTATTTTTATCACATATCTCTTCCATTTTAAAGGCACCTCCAAAAAATTTTTTAGTTTCATAATACTTCTTTATAATAACTTCTATTTATTTTTTATGTACGTTTAAATGTCCACCTGCTAACTCATATAACACCCCCTATTTGAGTCAAAAATTTCTTGATAATTAATGGTTAAAAAAATCACTTTGAATATAATGAATTTAATATTATCTTAGATCAATATGATCTAAGATTGCATCAAAATCTTTCCCATCCATATAACAGTTGTACTTTGAAACCCAGAGAAATTGATATTATCAGTACTTTTTTATTTAAAAAGAACATCTTGTTAAAGTCAGAACTTTTGTATCTAGTTTAATAACATGCAAATAACATGCCAAATTTTATAGCTCATCTTTTAAAAAGTTCTTTAGGAAACCTTTTGCCAGACTTTTTAAAAAGTTTGAGAAAAATAATTAAAGACAACTTACAAAAGAGTCACGCAAATACCAACTATATATTTCAGAAAAATGATGCACAAATGAATCAACGGACGACAAGAAATGACATCAAACAAACCGCTGTTATAGGATTCGACATTCTGATGCAATATCGGATCGGCTTATGCGGTTTGTGTTTCTTTTCACAAATTAAGCTGATGAACATCATAAACCGAAACCTTTGATAAAATCACTGAAATCAATATTACAACAAAATATTTAATAATTAATTTTTACTCTTTTAAATTTCAGTACTATGTTTGTCTATTGGCATGAAAATTGCATATGTTTAAATTATGAACAATAAGTATAGTCACATAAATTGAAAGGAGAGATAACATGTCTAAAACCAATCTAGAATCAATTCCAAAGTATAGTAATATTTCTGATTCAGAGTGGCAAAGCTGGGAATGGCAATTAAATAATCGAATAACAGATGTAGAGAGCTTAAAAGAAATCATCAATCTAACTGAGGAGGAAGAGGAAGGTATCAAGCAAACCTTAAAAACAATTAGGATGGCTATCACCCCTTACTATGCATCATTAATGGATAAAGATGACCCAAGCTGTCCCATCAGAAGACACGCAGTACCTAGTTCTCTTGAACTTAATTTTTCTGAGTTTGATTTAGAAGATCCGTTAAGTGAGGATTCCGATTCTCCAGTTGAAGGTATTACTCACCGTTACCCAGATCGTGTTCTATTTTTGGTAACAGATCAGTGCTCAATGTACTGTAGGCACTGTACTAGAAGAAGATTAGCCGGTTCTACTGATAAAGCTGCCCCTATCGAAGTTATTGATAAAGCCATCGATTATATTAAAAATACTCCTCAAGTAAGGGATGTATTAATTTCAGGTGGAGATGGATTATTAATTTCAGATGAAAGATTAGAATATATCTTGAATGAACTTTATAAAATTGAACACGTTGAAATCGTTAGAATTGGTACTCGTGCACCTGTGGTATTACCCCAGAGAATTACAGATAATTTAATAAGTATATTGAAAAAATATCATCCTATTTGGTTAAATACTCACTTCAATCATCCAAAAGAAATAACATCGGAAGCTAAGGAAGCCTTGGCTAAACTTGCAGATGCTGGAATTCCCCTTGGAAACCAATCTGTATTGTTAAGAGGAATTAATGATTGTCCTGTTACAATGAAAGAACTTGTTCACGAACTTGTTAAAAACAGAGTGAGACCTTATTATATTTATCAATGTGACCTATCCCAGGGAATAGAGCACTTTAGAACCTCTGTTTCCGCTGGTCTAGAAATTATAGAATCATTAAGAGGTCATACTAGTGGTTATGCAGTACCTACCTTTGTTGTGGATGCTCCAGGAGGTGGAGGAAAAACTCCAGTAATGCCGCAGTATTTAATCTCTCAATCACCAGACAGTGTAGTTTTAAGGAATTATGAAGGAGTTATTTCTAAATATTCCGAACCTAAAGATAAAACTAAAGGATGTGGCAAGGAAAGCTGTACAGATTGTGAACATATCGGACAAGATTCCACTGGAGTTTCTGCATTAATGAGCGGGAATGAAATTAGTCTAGAACCCAGTAATTTAAGACGATTAAATCGACGAAATAAATAATTTTAGTTTATACAGAATGGAACCGATAATTATTTTGTAGGGTATCCTTAACTTTTTAAACCTTTTACAAGGCTTTATCTTTTGAAGGATACCCTACTTTTTTGATGTAAAAAATTCTTCAGTAAAGATGAGGTGAAACTAATGCAGCATAGTTTAAAATTTAAATTTATTGTTTTTATTTTACTTTGTATAGCAATTCCTATATTTATAGTAGGTATATTTTCTGTCATTGTAGGAGCAAGCACCATAGAAGAACAGGCAAAAGACGCATTATCAAAAGAAAGTGAGATAGTTGCAACAGAAGTCCAAAATTATTTAGAACAAAACAAAAACATTGTAAAAACTGTTAATAATTATTATGAAAACAACTGGGAAAACGAGATAAATGAAATTCGAGAAAACTTTGGATTTTTCTTAGATAATAACGAACAATTTATTGATTTTTATGTGGGTGATGAAGAAGGAAATATGATAATGGTTTCAGATGAAGAGTTAGGTGATGATTATGTACCAAGTGAACGACCTTGGTATCAAGGAGCCATTAATAATGAAGAATTGTTTGTAACAGAGCCTTATATTGATGTTGATACAGGTGAGCCAGTAATAACATTTTCTTCACAAGTAATGGAAGCTGATAATGAGCAAGTTTTCGCAGCTGATCTTGGATTAGGTCATATTTCGGATTATGTCGGTGAAATGAATGTTGAGTATAATGGTACAACATACATTATTAGTTCAGAAGGTGAACTGATAGCACATTCTGAAAAAGATCTTGATAGTGCTGCCGAAACAGTAAATAACAGAGGGTTTATTGACTCATTATTGGATGGACAAACTGGTTTTTTCCAAGAAGATAATATAGCCGCTCATGGAATTATTTTAGATGATTTAGGCTGGGGAATTGTCATTGAAGCTGATTCAGAGCTGGTTTTTGCTGAGTCAAATACTATTCGTCAGAACATGGTGTTAATTCCAATAATTATTTTAATATTGGTCAGTTTTATAGCCTATAAATATATTTCCAAAAATATAACTACTCCAATTACAGAACTTAATAAAGTCTTTGAAAAAATGTCTAATTATGATCTATCTTTTGATGAGAATGATAAAGCCTCAAAATACTTAACTAGAAAGGACGAAATAGGTCAAATTACAAATGGCCTGGCTAATATGCAATCTAATGTAGTAGAACTTATAAAAAGTATTCACGAAAAATCGGATGAATTAGCTGCATCATCTCAAGAATTGAGTTCAAACAGTGAAGAAAATACACAAACAGTTAATGAAGTAGCTAAGGTCATTGAAGACATTTCAAATGGTGCCGCAAACCAAGCGGAAGATGTAGAGCTAGCTAATAATCAGATGGAAGAGTTTAATAATTTGATTGAACAAGATCAGCATTACTTAAAAGAAGTAACTGATAAAACAGAAACAGTTGATAAACTAAAGGAAGAAGGTTTCGAAACAATAGAGACTTTAGCAAATACAGCTAGTGAGAATAGTAATTCCATTAAAGAAGTCCGGGCTATCATTAATGAGACTAGAGAGAGCACACAAAAAATTGAAAAAGCAAGTGATATGATTAAAGATATTGCAGAACAAACAAACTTACTCGCTCTAAATGCCAATATTGAAGCAGCACGAGCAGGCGAAGCAGGAAAAGGATTTGCTGTAGTTGCTGACGAAATCCGAAAATTAGCTGAAGAGTCTAATGAATATTCCGAGGAAATATCTATGATTATATCAGAATTAACTACAAAAACCGAAAATGCTGTAAATGCTATGGAAACAGCAGAAAGACTCATGGATAATCAATCTGAAAGTGTAAATGATACTAAAGATAAATTTACAGGTATAGCTGAAGCGATCCAGGCCTCTCAAGAACTGATTAATAAACTGAATAAAACAGGAGAACAGATGGAAGAAAAGAAAAAAGAATTTGTAGATAAACTTCAAAATTTATCATCAATAGCAGAAGAAAATTCTTCATCTACCCAACAAGCATCAGCCTCTGTTGAAGAACAAACTGCATCTATGGATGATATTGCAAAAGCAAGTGAGAAACTAGCACAACTAGCTGAAGATATGCAAGAAGATGTTAATAGATTCAAATTTTAATTGTTTCAACGCTTGTACTACTAATTTTAAAGGTATAAACAACTACTTTCATATCGAGTAAAAAAACGGTGTAAACCTCTCCTGCTCATGAATTACAGAAGGTTTACACCGTTTATTTTATATCTTTTTTAATTGTAAAACTTTACGTTGTAATAAATCCCTACCAAATAATAATTAATGGTGCGGAAGGCGGGATTCGAACCCGCAAGCCCAGCAGGGCACAGCCCCCTCAAGACTGCGTGTATGCCTAGTTCCACCACTTCCGCACAGATAATTTAAAGATTAAATACACATATAATATATATACAAGCCTCAATTATTATACAATTGACTCAACCTAGCTGTCAAGTTTATTCTCCGGCATAAGATTCTTCGTATATTTCGCGATAGCGTTCGTAATCTCTAAGCACATTTTTTACATAATGTTTAGTTTCATTGTAAGGTACATTATCTAATTCTTCATAGCTGCCATCCCATATATTCATTTCCATCCATTGACGAACGTTACCCTGTCCTGCATTATAAGCAGCTAGAGTGACTACTAAATCTTGATCAAATTCTGATAGCAAGTAATCTAAATACCAGCTTCCTAATTCAATATTAGTTTTAGGATCAAACAAGTCATCATGTTCAAAGGAGTTATAAGTGACATTTTGAGCAGCCCAAGCTCCAGTTGTAGGCATAAGCTGCATTAATCCCATGGCCCCTTGATTTGAAATAGCTTTTTCATCAAACTTACTTTCAACTTTTATAATTGCAAATAGTAAATAAGGATCTAATTCATGATCTTCAGCTATAGAATAAACTTCCTCTTGAAAATGTTTAGGATACAGATATTCCCAAATTCTGGGCATTGCAAACCAATATGTTAACAAAGCTGTTATAATTATTATAACTAACGCAATTAAATATCTTTTACGTGAATTTTGCAAATTCATTATTAAAGACACCTCTAATATCGATTTCTGTTCATATTGTATTACAAACTATCTCGATTTACTATAGCAATTTTGAATAAATCTGCTTGACCTGCAATTCTGTCTCTTCAAAAGTGCCAGAATTATCTATTACTCGATGGGCTAATTGCTTCTTTTTATCCAATGACATTTGAGCATTTATCCTATCACGAGCTTGTTGAGTTGTAAGTCCATTACGTTCCTTTAACCTTTTTAATTGTGTGTGATAATCTACCCATATTACCCAACTTTCATCATATTGCTTTTCTTGACCTGTTTCAAATAGCAAAGCTATTTCAACTACTACGAGTTTATTCTGGTTTTCAGCCTGAAATTTAGAAATCTCTTGTTTCAATCTTTCGTTAATTTTAGGATGCAAAATAGCCTCTAATTTTTGCTTTGCCTGCTTATCGCTAAAAACTTTTTCCCCAAGTTTTGCCCGATTGAGACAGCCTTCTTCCGTAAAGTATTCATGGCCAAACGCCTGACATATTTCATCTAAAACCGGAGAATCCTTTTCAGTAAGTTCTTTAGATATTTTATCTGCGTCTATAGTTGCGGCACCTAATTCTGAAAGTATTTGCATAACTGTAGATTTTCCTGAAGCAATACCACCGGTTAATCCTACAATCATAATAATCATCCTTTTCACTGTAGTATTATTGTTTTCTTAATCTTAGGCGCTGATAAATATATAGTTATAGATACTGTAAAATATTTGATTAAACAGATTCTTGCGGGTTTGATAGGTATTTTGACAGGTATAAAGAAATTTTCCAATTTAGAAAAAGTTCAATAAACCCAACATAATTAAAATAATGCCTGGTAAAAAAGCGACTTTAGACCGATCCACTTTTGAAAATAGATTAAACCCAAAGTTAACTCCCATAGGAACAAAAATAAACTTGCATAAGCCTACAAAAAATGGAGTAATTATTGAGTGAAAGCCCATTAAAGAAGCAGCAAAACCCGCACTAAATGCATCCATAGCTAGTGCGATCCCTAAAATAATTGCCTCCTTTAATGATATCACACCAGAACTATCTAAATCAGCCTTTATAGGATCATCCATCACATTTTCTATAATATTTTTTCTATCAGCCTGATCATTTTCTTCTTGATGATATGCTTTGGAAGTAATAGCTAAATTTTGAATGATGAACCAAAAACCTAAAACTACTAATATAACGCCCCCCATTATCTCAGCGATACCTGGTGAAATTAAATCGGCAACTATCCTGCCAAAAAACATAGATATGGCAATGGATATTGCCGATGTTACACTTAATAATAGCAAAGAGCTTAGTGGTATCTTAATATTTTTTAATCCATAAGCAAAACCAGCTGCCAATCCGTCTAAACTCACAGCCAGTGATAATGCCACTAAAGGAAAAAGCTCCGGCATTTGTTTCCCCCCTAAAACTAGACAGTTAATAATAATATATGGGAGGAACAAAGCCGGAGTGCATGTCCTTTATTCTGTTTAAAGGGGTTGGCAGTTTGGACAATAATAGGTGCCTCTATTGGCAACTTTTGTTTTTTGAACTTCTCTACGGCAAATCAGGCATTCTTCTTTGTTCCTATTAAAAACCTTTAATAGGTCCTGAAAATTACCCTTATTACCTTCCGAATCACGGTAGTCGCTAAAAGTTGTTCCACGATATTTTATTCCCAGTTCTAATATTTGTATTATTGTTTTATACAAACTCCCAACTTCCTGTTCTGTTAACTCTTCGCCCTTTCGAGCCGGATGAATCCCAGATGCAAATAAGACTTCATCCGCATAAATATTTCCTATACCTGCCACTAGTTTTTGGTCTAAGAGAATACCTTTAATGGGCTTTTTTGATTTTTTCACACCTTTATAAAAGTCCTCGTAATCAAACTCTTCACTTAAGGGTTCAGGTCCTAAGTTAGCCAAACCTTTCCAGTAGAATTCTTCTCCTTGATTAACTAGAGCCATAGTACCGAACTTTCTTTGATCATGGAATTCTAAAGTAATACCAGATTGTAATTGAAATAAACATCGAAGATGCCGGTATTCTTGGATGATTTCCTCATCATCTAAATGATTGTGAGACTTCTCGACCTCGTTGTTTTTTAAGATCAATCTACCAGTCATTCGCAAGTGTATAATTATCACTTTTACTTGATCCTTCATTTTGCCATTACATGACACATAAATCAGAAGATATTTTCCCCGCCTCTTTACATCTTTAATCTGATTAGAAATTACACTTTCCTTAAAATCCTCGGGACTCATGTTTTGTAACATTCCTGGAAAATATATTTCTACCCGACTTATTCTATCACCGGTCAGATCCGAAAGGAGACTCTTTTTAATTGTTTCTACCTCAGGTAATTCGGGCACGAAAATCACTCTCCTGATTGATAAGGATTTAAATCGTACCAGTTTGGTCCAGTTTTTAGATCAACGGTTAGAGGGACTTTTAATTCAATGATATTTTCCATTATTTCTTTAACTTTAGTGGCAACATCTGATAGAACTTCTTTATTAATTTCTAATATTAATTCGTCGTGGACCTGTAAAAGCAAAGCGGCCTTATCAAGTAAGTCCTGTTTTTCCAATTCCTTTTCCACTTTTACCATAGCGTCTTTAATGATATCAGCAGCAGTACCTTGAATAGGCGTATTAATGGCTGTTCTTTCAGCAGCGGACCTAATATTGAAATTTCTGTGGCTTATATCTGGTAAGTTTCTTCTTCGATTGTACAAAGTTTCAACATAACCATTCATCTTAGCTTGGTTAACTATTTGATCCATATACTCTTTGACTCCCGAAAATCTTGTTAAATAGTTGTCAATATAAGTTTTAGCTTGTTTTCTCGAAATCCCCAGTTGTCTTGATAATCCATAATCACTTATCCCGTACACAATTCCAAAATTGACAGCTTTCGCATGGGATCTCATCTCCCTAGTAACCTGTGTTGATTCTACTTCAAAGACCTGGGCTGCTGTCTGTGTATGAATATCTTGCTGTTCTTGAAAAGCCTGAATTAAATTAGTATCTTCTGAAACATGGGCTAGAATTCTCAACTCTATTTGGGAATAATCAGCAGCCAAGAACAACTGATCGCTATTTTGTATCACAAATCCCTTTCTGATTTTACGACCCTCTTCTAATTTTATTGGTATATTTTGTAAGTTAGGATCTGTACTACTGAGCCTTCCTGTAGCAGTAATTGTTTGATTATAAGTTGTATGGATTTTACCGGTTGTTTTAGAAATCAAGTCTTTTAGTCCAACCAAGTAGGTCGTCTTTAATTTATGTAACTGGCGATAGTCTAATAGCAGCTTGCAAATCTCATAGTCATGAGACAAAGTTTCTAATGTTTTAGCATCGGTAGAATAACCAGTCTTTGTTTTCTTAACAACTGGTAGTTGAAGTTTCTCAAATAAAATATAACCTAGCTGTTTGGGAGAATTTAAATTAAACTCTTCCCCTGCAATTTCAAATATTTTAGTGCTGATCTCAGACAGCCTATGATCAATATTTGCTTCCATTTCCGTCAGAACCCTTGCATCTACTTTAATACCTCTAAATTCCATTCTTGCCAGTATAAAAGCTAATGGTAACTCGATATTCTTGTATAATTGCCATTGATTTCTTTCCTGTAATATATCTTCTAAAGGAGAAATCAAATCCAACAAGATTGCTCCTCTCTCGCAAACAGCTTGCCAATCTTGACCATAAGGCGTTAAGTCAAATTGTCCATAATACCTATTCATCATGTCTTCAATGGAATGTGGAGCTTCAGTAGGTTCTAACAAATAAGCCATTAGTTCGGTATCATAAAATAAAAATTTATTTGTATCTAAATCGTAAAGATCAAGTTCTGTATTGTTTTTAAATAAATGCCAAATCCTCTTAATGTTATAGGAAGCTATTTTTAATTTTGGTGCATCCTCTGTTTCAGTTCCTTTGTCATTCCCTTTTATCAGTTTAGGCGCAATAGTTTCAGCTAACACCTGACTAAGCAGCTTTTCAGGAACATAAAAAATTAAATCATTAATAGAAACAACCAAACCACCTTCGGGTTCAGGATAACTATCTTTTTGCTTAGCAGTACTTAATTTTTTGGGTAAATGCCTATACAAAGCCATTTTATGGTTTCCGTCTTGAATGAATTTTTCTAATTCACTTTCAAGATTATCACTATTCTCATGGGGAAATTCGGATATGTAATAAAAATTATCCCAGTTAAAACTAGAGGTTTTCCCCTCATTTACTGGGCTTTGGTCTTTCTTCTGTTCTTCATCACTGGCAGGTAATCTTTCTAGAATACTATTCATTTCCCATTCTTGTAATAATTCACGCGCTTTTGGAGAAGCAATTTCGAATTTAGAAAGTTGGTTCCAGTCAAGGTTTTCAATCAGGGATTCTTCACAGTCAATAGTAACTAATTCTTTACTTAAAAAAGCTTTATCTTTATTGTCTGCTAACTTAGATTGTAGTTTTCCACCTACTCCATCTAAACTT
Organism: Natranaerobius thermophilus JW/NM-WN-LF; assembly: GCF_000020005.1. Lineage (NCBI taxonomy): Bacteria > Bacillati > Bacillota > Clostridia > Natranaerobiales > Natranaerobiaceae > Natranaerobius > Natranaerobius thermophilus. The sequence goes on from NC_010718.1 coordinate 1,985,117, forward strand.
TTATATAGTTTCTCTAAATCACCATAATTATTAAGTAATTTTAAGGCGGTTTTTTTACCTACACCCGGGACACCCGGCACATTATCTGATTTATCACCTGTAAGCGCTTTTAGGTCAATTAGTTTATCGACATTCACACCAAATTCCTCTTTAACTTTTTCTCCATCATAGCTTTCCATTTGAGTAATGCCTTTTTTAGTCAGTAATATAGTTGTTTTATCATCGAGTAATTGTAATAAATCCTTATCACCAGTAACCACCATTGTTTCTTTATCCTCTTGTTTTGCAATTTTAGTGAAAGCTCCAATTAAGTCATCTGCTTCATAACCATCTTTTTCAAAGTAATTAATATTCATCGCCTCTAGCAGTTCTTTCAACATGGGCATTTGTGGACGCATCTCATCAGGTGCTTTATCCCTGTGACCCTTGTATTCGGGAAACTTGTGGTGTCTAAATGTTTTTGCCTTGGTATCAAACACTACTGCCAGGTAATTAGGTGATTCGTCCTGAACAAGTTTTAACAACATAGTTGTAAAACCATAAATAGCATTTGTGAAAAAACCCTGCTTTGTTTGTAATAAAGGCAGGGCATAAAAAGCTCTATTCAATAAGCTGTTTCCATCTATAACAACAAATTTATCATTGGCTTGGTAATCATTACTATTCAAATTCTATCCCCCCGTTGCAAACAAAGAGAGGGGAATTATTCCCCTCTCTCGCGATTTTTAAATATAATCACCATTGATGCGGCAATGGGTAAAAAAGCACCATTGAATATCATAAATGGTGTTGAATTTGTTTCATCCGCGTCTTCACCAGTTTCCTCGTACTTGCTTATATCAATTTCCCCAACAGAGGAAGCCATTCTAACATCAGCCTCTCCTGCGTCGGGGTGATAGTAATCTCTATCTAAAACCCCTGCCATTTTCTCAATAAACTTTTCTTGTTCGGATTCACTTAAATTAATTTCATGTTCAGATTCTGCCATTTCGTCACCTTCATAAAAAGCAAATATCATTCCATTTCCAAGTAAAAGCACTCCTAATAAGACTGCCGCTACATTTTTTAACGATAACAAGTTATCAAAAATAAAGTGTTGCTTATTTTCCTGTTGTACTTGTTCTACTCCAGTCGCTTGCTCACAAACACTTTCAACAAAATTTGCAGGGGGTGATACCCTTTCTAAAGAACTCACTAAAGTACTGGTATTTTTTAGTTTGTTCAGTTCAGCACTACAAGTTTCACAGTTTTTCAAATGTTTTTCAACTTTTTTCACATCTAAAGGGCAAAGTTGATCATCCAAGTAACTTGAAAGCCGCTCTATTATCCAACTGCAATTCATTGTCTGTTACACCTCCTTACCCTTTAGATGTGATTTATCTGGAAAAAGTTCCGTTTTTTGGACTAAGATTTCCTTTAAATTGTTTCTAGCCCTACTCAAACGCGACTTGACAGTTCCCACGGAAACATTCATCACCTCTGCCATTTCGTCATATGAAAAACCTTCCATTTCTCGTAAAAGCAATGTTAACTTTTGATCTTTTGGTAGTTCTTGAATAGCTTTGTGTACAATTTCTTGAACGTCCTTACGCTCTGCCATTAATTCCGGATTGAATTTTTGATCAGGTAAATTAAAATACAATTCCCCATCATCAGTTTCCATAGGCGAATCTAAAGATACTGAAGATTTACGTTTCCGTTTTCTCATTTCATCAAGACACACATTAGAAGTGACTCGGTACAACCAGGTTGAAAATGCGGATTTAAAATGAAATTTGTTTATGGAATGATAAACCCGAATAAAAGCTTCTTGTGCCAGGTCATTAGCATCATCGTGATTTCCTGAAAACCTATAGCACAGTGAATAAACCTTTTGGTGATATTTATGTACTAGCTCTTCAAAAGCATCTAAATGACCATTTTGACATTGTTTTACCAAGAACTCATCATTAGATTTCATAATTGTCACTTCCTTTACCCTCTTCATATATATACTCTATTATAAAATTGTCGGGTTTACCACCCCTGACAGTTAAGATATAGGGGTTTTAAATTAAACCGTTATTAAGTAATAAGCTAAATCGGCTGCATTCTCCAATTCTTTAACAGGAATGTATTCATCAGTAGTGTGAACTTTTTCGTAACCCATTCCAAGATTAACTGTTTCAATTCCATTGGCATTAAAAATGTTAGCATCACTACCGCCGCCAGTTGCTTCATATTTAGGTTGTAAGCCCACTTTATTCAAAGCATTCAAACAGTGTTGAACTACTTCATCTTTTTGATCAAGCTTATATGCTGAGTAAAGTCGTTGTGCATCAAATTCTAGTTCAGCACCATACTGTTCACAGTATGTTTCACATGTTTGGCGCATCTTTTCAGTAACTTCTTTTAACCGTTGTTCATCACGACTACGAGCCTCCCCTTCCATTTTCGCCAGGGGACAAACCACATTAGTTTCTTCTCCAGCCCTAATAACTCCAATATTAGCTGTCGTTTGATCATCTAATCTGCCTAGCTTCAAGTCAGATATTATTTCAGCCGCTACTTTAATAGCATTAATTCCATCTTCTGGTTTTAAACCTGCATGAGCTGATCGTCCTTTAATTTTAATATCGTATTTATCTTGTCCCGGTGCTTCAACTATCATGGTTCCCACAGGTCCATTACTATCAAATATGTAACTCTTCTTAGCTGTCAACCTATTAAAATCCATTCTTCTAGACCCATTCAATCCACCTTCTTCATAAGCTGTAAAAACAACTTCTATTGGTGCGTGGCTTTCATTACGTTCTTGAGCTGTTTTAATCGCTTCTAAAATAGCTGCTATTCCCCCAGCATCATCTGAACCTAAAACAGTATCTCCTTGACTTTTAATCACATCGCCTTCTATGACAGGTTTTTTCCCAACCCCAGGTTTAACAGTATCCATGTGAGCACTTAAAATTACTGGTTCTTTAGAATTATCACCTTCTATTCTGCATATTACATTACCAGCTTCAGTCCCCATTTTTTCCCCGGCATTGTCTTCGTAAGGGTCTCCGCCTAACTCTCGCAGCTTCTCCTTCAGACGATCTGCCATTTGACGCTCTTTCCCTGATTCACTATCGATCTCCGCTAATTCAAAAAACAGTTCCTTTAACCGGTCCTTATTGGTCATTATTCAGATACCTCCCATCCTTACTAAAATATAGGAATATCTTTTGTGGCATATAAAGTATTCTGCAAAATTGACTTTTTTTCCTGTTTTTTTATGATATTTTTCGGATAGATCTAATTGGAAGGATAAAGTAGAGATTTGGTTTTGTTTTCAGTATACAGATGATTAGCCAAACGATTATGAAGTTCATCGATACTGATTTGATTAAGAATTTCAGAGTAATCAAATAGGAAGGCATCTGAAAAATATAAATTTAAAAAGGTATTGGCCAGGTATTCTAAAGAATTAAATCCCTGGATATAATCACCTAATAATTTGTTTTTAATTCTTTGAAAATCCCTTTTGTCAATTCCTTCTTCAAATGTCGTTTCTATCCCTTTTTCCAGTTTATGTATTAATTTATCTGGATCCTTCGTTGGTCCTCCGATTAGGGAAAAACCAAAACCTTCTCCATGAGAATACGAAAATTCAAATTGATTGTCAATCAGCCCCTCTTCCAACAAGGACTGGTAAATTTTTGAACCTTTTCCGAAGATTAATTCCAATAAAAAGTCTGTCACGATTTCATCTTTCAGACTGGGAGTTTCTGTTTGCTTAGTCACTTGATCTTTAAAACCTATATAAGCCCTTGGTTTGGAAATGTCATGTTCATCAGTTTTTTGTGACATAAACACACTTTCTGGTTCACTTGGTAAAGTTCTGTGGTCTAAATCAGAACTAGGAGATAAGTTTTTGGCCGACAGATTTTTGTCAACTTCAGAAAAAACTTCAGCTACATCCAGGTCACCAATTATAAACAACACCATATTAGAAGGATGATAAAAAGTCTTGTGACAATCATAAAGTAATTCAGGAGTAATAGTACCTATTTCCTCTTCAGTTCCAGCTATATTGATATTTACTGGATGGTTATGGTAAATTCCTTCAAGCATATTAAAGAATACTTTCCAATCTGGATTATCCTGATACATTCTAATTTCCTGGGAAATTATCCCCTGTTCTTTTTCTACACTCTCCTTAGTAAAATATGGTTCATTAACAAAGTCTAATAAGGTATTCAAACATTCATAAAAATTTTCAGTGGCACTAAAGAGATATGCAGTGTGTCCAAATGATGTGAATGCATTTGCACTTGCTCCTTTTTTCGAAAATTCATCAAACACATTCCTGTCTTTTTGTTCAAACATTTTGTGTTCAAGAAAATGAGCTGTACCTTGAGGTAATTTCACAATTTTACCAGAACGATTTCGGTACCGTGTATCAATAGAACCATAATTCACTGCATATACTGCATATTTTTTTTGATACCCTTTTCTGGGAAATACATAGGTGTCAAGTCCAGGGGATATTTTATCATAATAAATGGTTTCTTTTAATAAAGGATGAAATCGTTCCTGAGTTTTTTCAATGGTTCTCATTATGTAACACCCACCTTTTCTTGTTTTGCATCTGCCATAATATAAACTGTATCTAATGCTACTTTTTGAGCAGCAGTTAGTATTCTATCCCGGTCTACATTTGCAATCTTTTCTTTAATCTCCTCAGGTGTCATGACTCTGTCATTGATAATACCTTCTAAAATTGTTTCACAGATAGCATCAGGATTGTCTTCAATCTGTCTCATAGCTGACAACAGGGACTGTTTAGTCATATCCAACTCTTTATCTTGTATATCATCCTGTCTCAATTTTTCTAATTCTTTTGTGATTAATTCCACCGTTTTTTCATAATCTTCCTTTTGGATTCCGGCATTAACAACCATAACACCTTTACTTTTTTCCAATCTAGATAAAACATAATAACATAAACTATGTTGTTCTCTGACTACTCGAAATAGCCTGGAATGGGAGAATCCTCCTAATACACCGTTAAATAGCATTAATGGGAATATCAATTCATCTTTGAAAGAAATTTGTGTTCTGAACCCTAAGCATAATTTGCTTTGGTTAATTTTTTCATTTTCTTTAACCTCTTTTGTTTCATCTACATCTTTTATAATCTCTGTTGTAAAATTAGGGATGTTTTCTCGATCAGGAAAATTAAAATGTTTTTGAATAGCAGAATTCAGTTCTTCCTGCGAAAAATGTCCTACTACAAAGATATCAATAGGAGCAGAAGATAATAGTTTCCTGTACTGTTCATAAAGACTATATGGAGTTATGCTCTTTACTTCCTCTTCTGTGCCAAATTTTGATTTACTGAAAGGTTCATTTTCACACATATGTGCAATTAATCTTTCTACAGCATAATTTGTTTTATCATCTTTCAATTTCTTTATCCGGTCAATCTGGTTTTTCTTTTCCTGTTCAACCAATTCTTTTTTAAATCCAGCCCCTTTTGTTACTGGCTCAAAGATAACCTGACTCATAAGTTTAATAACTTTATCTAAATTAACATATTGTTTTCCCTGTTCCAATAAAAAGTCTTGGCTAACTGTTTCTAACCTAAACTCTATCATCTGACGTTCTCCTTTTTTGTGAACACCAGTCACTAATTCCGCTCCGTACATTTCCTCTAATTGACGATAAAATTCTGTAATTGATGGATAGGGACTAGGTCCTCGCTCTAAAACTTTAGGGATAACAGCCATGTGACCGTTATAATCTCCTAAAGGCCAGTGAAAGAATACTTTTATTAAAGTTGTTTTTAAGTTAGTTTTTGGGATATAGTGGAGCCTTATACCCGTATCTAACTCTGTTTGACTCATATCCATAGAATTCTCCTTTCGCTTATGTATGATTTATTACAATACAAAATTCGAATAAAGGTTTATTTCAGGTATAGTATTAACTAGCTCTTAGTTTACCTGATAAGACTTCAATTTATCCCTAATAATTAATAAAAGGCGTTAAGATTCATTACTAAACGCGCTTAATCCGTTCAATTGAAAATTTTTAAAGTATCAACAATAAATATAAAGACGCCAATAGAGATCAACAAATAAAAAGTAAGGGTCTATATCTGACCCTTACTGATAATACTCAATATTGCTTATAAGATACAAAAATTACTTAAAGATATCACTTAACTAATTAATCCTTTGGGTTATTGTTGTCAGCTCGTAACTCAGCTGACTTTTTATGTGCTTCAAGTCCCTCTAACTCAGCTAAGTGCATACATTTATCTGATAATTCATGAGCACCCGTTTCTGTTAAAACTTGATATGAAGACATCTTTAAGAACTTCCCTACAGATAACCCACTTGAAAACCTGGCACTATTACCCGTTGGCAAAATATGGTTTGTACCGGATACATAATCTCCAAAAGCTACCGAGGCCCATTCTCCAACAAATAAGGAACCATAGTGATTAACCATCTCCATAATATTTGAGTTATTATCGGTCATCAATTGTAAATGTTCCGGTGCCATCTGATCAGAAATTTCAATAGCTTGGTCGAGATTATCCACTAGTATGATTTCTCCGTAATCTTCCCAACTTTTAGCTGCTGTTTCCCAGGTTAACAATTCATCTAGCTGGCGATGAATTTCCTGATTCACTTCTTTAGCTAGTTGTTCTGAAGTGGTCACTAGTACACAAACGGCATCGGGGTCGTGTTCCGCTTGTGCCAATAAATCTGCAGCAACATTAGTTGAAGAGGCAGTATTATCGGCAATTATCAACACTTCACTTGGGCCAGCCAATTGATCTATTCCAACAATACCATTCAATTGTCGCTTAGCTTCAGTCACGTATTTATTTCCTGGTCCCACAATAAAATCAACCTTAGATATTGTCTCAGTGCCCAATGCCAAAGCAGCAATTCCATGAGCACCGCCTACAATATAAACCTCATCTACCCCTGCTAGATACATAGCTGCCAGTAATTCCGGGTGGATTCCACCATATTTCCTGACAGGTGGAGCAATAGCCACAATTCTCTCAACTCCCGCTACCCTGGCAGGTACTATAGACATCAAAGCAGATGAAGGTAAGGGATATCTACCAGCAGGTACATAACAACCGCATGATGAAATCGGTTTGATCTTGTAACCAAGTTTTACTCCAGGGATATTTTCACATTCTATTTCTTTAAATCCTGCAAGTTGCTGACTTGCAAAAAATTCAATCTGGTCTTTAGCAAAATTAAGCGCTTCTTTAGTTTTATCCGTTAAATTGTCGTAACATTGTTTCATATATTCTTGGCTAACTTCCAATTTGGATAGAGAGCAATTATCCAAAGATTGAGTCAGTTCAAATAGTGCTTTATCTCCATTTGTCCTTACTTGATCTATTATCTTGGTCACTGTGTTTCTAGTTTCCACATCTTCAAATTTTGCCTTTTGGCTAGCTAGTTTAGCTTCTTTTAATTTATACATAGTATCCCCCATTTTGTTTTAGCATTGATTCACTTCATCATCAATCCATTTTAGAAAATCCGGATTACCATCTTTCATTTCCCAAGTAACTACACAAGGTACATCGTAAGGATGGAGTTCCTTAACTCTTTCTACTAACTTGCTGACTGTTTCAGTTTTAGTTTTTCCGAATAATAAAACTTCTTCCTCGGATTGGGCCTCTCCTTCCCAATAGAAGAAAGATTTAATTTTAGGTATTACATTTACACAAGCTACCAAACGATCTTCCACAAGTTGTTTTGCGAGTTGCTCAGCATCCTCCATACTTTCAGCAGTAATGTAAAACATTGATCTACTCATCCTTATCCCTCCTATTACCAAGTTTCTATATATTATCAATATTTATATTAAATCCCCGAATCATCTTTCTCAATAGCTAGCTTTACAGCTTGCATTGCTAAATTTAAATTAAATTCCATGGAAATTTTAAAATATTTGAGTATAAAATTCAATTTTATACATTTGTACATTAAAGAGATAACTTGTTTATTTAAAATTCGACACATAGCCAAAAGTTCCTGTCAATTTATTATCATTTTAGCGATGTTTTACTCCGTTATTGATAGTTGAACTCTTTGATTGAATGAATTTGTGAAGGGTTGATATTACATCTAACGATCAATAGTAGAATTTAAGTCAAAAAACAGGATGTTATTTTCTGATCATGTTCAGGGATGAGCAGTTGATCAGGAAGCTTTATTTCTACTGTTGAGGAGTTTTAGATGTACCACCCCGAATAATCTCACTATAATCCATCAATCGAGTAGGAGGTAGATAATTATTTTATCTACCGACCTCTCACACCACCGAGCAAACCGTTCGGTACACGGCGGTTCCTAGTTTACGCTTTAACTTGTCGATAATATTCCGAAAAGAATAGGAAACCAAATCCTTTGATTACATCATTTCCAAGGGATTTGGATAAGACGGGGCTATTGGAAATTCTCCAGTAGCCCTTTCTTGTGTTTGCATATTCCCATGCTTTGTATTTATTGGCTCCAAAGAACTTGAGCATTTTAAATTTTGTTCTCACTTTCTTCCATTGTTTCCAGTAAATCATGCGAATACGCCTTCTCATCCAACTGTCAGTATTTATTAACAGATTCTTCATATCAGCTGGTTTAAAGTAGTTAACCCAACCCATAATGTATCGGCTAAGTTTCTTTGCTCTGGCTTCGTTGCTTATTCCATAACTTCTAGATGTGAGTTCTTTTATTCTCGTTCTCATCTTTGTAACTGATTTAAGATGAACTCTTAATCTGGCTTTTCCTTTATGTCTGTAAAAGCCAAACCCAAGAAATCTTACCTTTCCTACATAGGCAACTACAGTTTTATCTTTATTTACTTTGAGAAATAGTTTATTTTCGATGAAGGGTAGTATGTTCTTCAAGGTGCGTCCGGCACTTCTTCTGCTTTTACAAAAGATTAGCAGGTCGTCCGCATAGCGGACGAATTCGTGCCCCCTTTTCTCAAGTTCTTTATCCAATTCGTGGAGCATTATGTTACTGAGGATAGGGCTAAGAGGCCCGCCCTGGGGCACGCCAACTTCTGTATCCTTATAGGTGTGTTTGATCATTACTCCTGCTCTTAGATATTTGTTGATAAGAGATATTACTCGACCGTCTTTTATTGTCTTAGATAGCACTTCTATCAATTTGCTCTGGTTTACTGTGTCAAAGTATTTCTCCAAGTCCATATCTACTACATATTTGTATCCTTCATTTATGTTTTGTTGACTTTTCTTAATTGCATCATGAGTACTGCGTCCAGGGCGAAAACCATAGCTGTTATCTGAGAATTGCTCCTCATATATTGGAGATAGTACTTGGGCTATTGCTTGTTGGATTACCCTGTCTACCACTGTAGGTATGCCTAATTTTCTTTTCTTCCCATCTTCTTTAGGTATCTCTACCCTTCTGACGGGATTAGGGCGGTATTTACCGTCCAGGACTCTTTGCCTGAGGTGGTCCCCGTTTTCTTTGAGATATTGTAGAAGTTCATCTACTCCCATCCCATCAATCCCGTGAGAGCCTTTGTTGGATTTTATTTTCTTGAATGCTTTATTCATGTTGTCTCTATCCAAAATTTCCTCTAGCAAATTCCCCTTCGACAAGTTTGCATTGGAGATGTTGTTTTCAGTTATCCTTAAAGAACTGTGCACTCCCGCATATCCTTCGTGTTCCGCACTATTCTTCTGCGGTGAGCCTTCTTTGCAGCTTTCGCCTGTCAGAAGTTGGCGGCACTTCATTCCTTTATTGGTAACAGTCATTTACTGATCTCCTCCTAGGTTCATCCCTTCCTTAATGATGTCGACCTCATCAAGTACTATGGAATCTGCTGACTTCTCATGACAAATCTTATTTCAACCGTGGTTCGAAGTTCATCTTGCCACGTCCATGAGACCTCCCACGGTAAGACGATTAACTTTCATTCCATGTACCCACATCATTTACACTGGTATGTCCGTGTAGTTGATTGGACTTCGTTTTGTATTGCAAACTCATCCCATACCTTATGCCTGATGATGTTCGTGTGCCTTGGGTCGGAATTTTGCCTTAAGCTTCCTTCAGATCCCACCTCACGATGGGCACCCTTGCTCTTGGCTAATGGTTGGTAACTACAAACCCCCATAGTGGACTTACACCACCTAGCTAATCGTCATGCATGGCGCACAATGACAAAGCCCGGAATTCATAATTGAACTCCGGGCCTGTAAATCTAAATCATATTACAAAATCATATTAAATTTATGTGTACAATCTATTGAAAATATCCCTGATTTTTTGATTTTCTCTTAAAATTTCTAGAGTAATGTCAGCGTGATCCTTAGTATATCCGTTTCCAATTATCATATTAACGTCTTTACCTACTCCTTCAGCTCCCAATGCGGCTTTAGTAAAGCTAGTAGCCATACTAAAGAAATAAACTATTCCTCCATCTTTTGTTGGTAAAATTGATCCCATTTCTGTATCAGGCACATTTACATTATTTATTGTTACATCACATAACTCTCCATCTGTAGCTTCTTCCACCTCTTTTAAAATATTCATAGGTTCAGTGGCACTACCTTGGAGGATTACATCGGCTAAGCCTGTCTCTTTAATACGTTCACAACCAGCATCACTTCTGCTGATACCAATCACTTTACCGCTAACTCCAGCTCGCTTTTTAGCTTCATGTAAGCAAAGAAGTCCTGACTTACCGCCAGCTCCAATAATAAATACAGTATCACCAGGTTGAACCAACTTGGCAGTTTGCGCTGCAGCACCTGCTACATCTAAAGCTGCCAGTGCTAAGGTATCTTCCATATCTTCTGGTATTTTGGAATACAATGCTGATTCAAATAAGACGGCCTTTCCTTCTATATGAACTTGGTCTATATCAGTATTGACTTCTTTTATCTTGTCAATCCTTAAAGGGGTCAGGGATAAAGACGATAGAGTCGCAACTTTATCTCCTGGCTTTAAATCACGATCCGTTAATTTTTCACCCACTTGTTCTACAGTTCCAATTAACATGCCACCAGAGCCAGTTTCAGGATTGTGATGTTTTCCACGTTCTTCAACTATTTCCGTCATTTTAGCTTTAATTTTTTCTTCATCGCCACCTGCTTCTCGTTCAATTTGAGTCATACTGGCAGCATCGATATTTAATGTTTGTACATTAATTAATATTTCATTGTCATAGATCTCCATGGTGTTATCAATTTTCCATGCAGGTTGAGGCAGTGCTCCAGCGGGCTCTATTACTCTATGTGCGCCAAATTTATTACCTGTTTTCATATTAATCACCCCTTATATTTATTTAGAATTTGTTAACAGATGACTATTACTTGATTTTGAGTATTTCTCGAGCTTCATCGGGAGTTGCAACTTCTCTATCTAACTCATTGGCCAATCTTACAATTCTTTCCACTAACTGGGCATTACTTTCGGCAAGAACACCTTTTTTATAGTAGATATTATCTTCAAAGCCGACTCTTACATGGCCACCCATAAGGATTGCGTGAGTAGCTAGAGGAAGTTCATGCCTACCCACTCCTGCAACAGTCCAAGTAGCATCTTCAGGTATTAAGTCCACCATAAACATCAAGTTCTTCAAAGACGCTTTCATGGCTCCGGGCACACCCAATACCATATCAAAGTGTAAGTGTTCCGGTAACAGTCCTTCTTTATTAAGTTGCAGAGCATTGTATACATGTCCTGGTTCAAAACATTCCAATTCTGGTAAGATATTGGATTTTTTCATAGACTGTGCAAATTCTCTCATCATAGGTAAATCGTTAACAAAAATTGCATCCCCAAAGTTAGTGGTTCCGCAATCCAAAGTTGCCATTTCTGGAGATAATTCAACTGGTTGGGCACGCTCTTCAAAACTCATACCAGCAGCTCCACCCGTAGATGGTTGAATTATAGCCGTAACGCCTCTTTCCTTCATGGCATCAATTGCTTTTTTGAATACTTCCTTGCTTTGTGTAGGGGTGCCATCTTCGTCGCGAACATGTAAGTGAATAATTGAAGCACCTGCTTCTTCAGCTTTAATTGCTTCCTCGGCAAGTTCCTCTGCTGTAACAGGGATGTTAGGATTATCCTCTTTAGTTGCCTCGGCCCCAGAAATAGCAGCAGTTATAATCAATTTTTCCATGTTAAATCCCACCTTCCTTAAAAATTGTACCCCTTAAGAAATTATACCCTCAATTAAGGCTTTAGCCTGTTCTCTAATTTTTACGTGGAGAGTCTAGTCGTTATTCTTTTGGTAATGAACTTGTCCATCGATTATTGTTTTTTCAACCTGAACATCTTTTAATTTCTCGTGGGAAATTTCCAAAATGTCTTGTTCTAAAACGGTCAAGTTTGCTAACTTGCCCGGCTCTATACTTCCTTTTAAATCTTCTTCGTAAACTGACTTAGCGGCATTTATTGTGAATAATTTTAAAGCCTCAGTTACTGTCAATCGTTGTTTAGAATTTGAATGATTTACAGCTCCGTGAATCCCTAATAAGGGATTCATGGGGGTTACATCACTGTCTGAACCCCCAATTAATAAACAGCCGGAGTCAATTATATCCCTGTAAGGATTAGTTGTTTTAGCTCTGTCTTCGCCCAATCTAGTGCCATACATTCCAGGTCCGCCCCAAAAGTATTCAAAAGTAGGTTGGACTGATAAAGTAACATTTATTTTCTGACATCTTTCTAGTTGTTCTCGATTAATAAGTTCTGCATGTTCAATCCTGTGTCTAATGTCCTGTCTAGGATATTGTTGTTGAGCTTTTTCGTATGCTTGTAGAATTCGTTCTATAGCCCTGTCACCTATAGCGTGAACTGTAATTTGCATCCCTTGTTTGTGCGCTTTCATGACAAAATCATCTATTTCTTGTTGAGAGTAATATAACTCACCTTTAGTTGATTGGTCATCGGTGTATGGTTCCAATAAAGCTGCCGTTCTTGATCCAAAGGATCCATCGAGAATTATGCAGCCACCAATTCGTTCAAGACCTAAATCGACAACTCTGCCAACATCTGTTGTTTGGTTGAAAACTACTATATAAAGGGGATTTTCTTCCCATTTCCTTAATAGAATATCAACATCTTGATCACTAAATAATTTTCCACCTTCCATACTGTGAACAGTAGTTATTCCTGCCTTCAAAGCTAAGTCTGTTGCGTAATCCATAGCTTGTAGTCGCTGTTTTTCGGAAATCATATCCATAACAAGTTTCCTTACTACGCCATTTGCTACATTTCGCATATTACCTGTGACTTGTCCGTCTGTATCTCGTTCCACACCTTCCAAATTCTTTAATTCTTCATTGGTTAAATCCAAAATTTCCATGGCCTTACTATTGATTATACATGAATGGCAGTCTACTCTATTCATCCATATTGGATTGTTAGGTGCTACTTCATCTAATTCTTTTATAGTGGGAGGTCGTTTCTCAGCTAATTTATCATCATCATATTTTGCTACGCGAATCCAGGTACCCGGGCTCGAAGTTTCAATTTTACTCGATAAGTCTTTAAGTAACTCATCCAAGCTAGTAAATTCTGTATAATCCAAAAACAATTCGTTCATTCCAGTTTGCATAAAATGAACATGGGAATCAATAAACCCGGGTACCACTGTTTTTCCATCTAGTGACATGATTTCTGTTTCATTGCCTATTAATTCGTCAAGTTCTTCATTATTTCCTGTCATCAAAATTTTTCCGTCTTTAATTGTAACTCCTTGCTCGATATCATGGGAATCATTTAAAGTAATTACCTTTGCATTATTAATTACTAAATCTGCCTTTTGAGGCACAGAAAATTCCTCCCTCCTAAATTTCCCCGGCAACCTTTTTAGCTATATAAGTTGCAACATCAGGGGGTAAAGTATCTTTACCAAAACCTGCGTCAAATCCAAGTTCTAATGCCAATTCATGAGTTATTCTAGGTCCTCCGACAATTAATACAAACTTTTCTCTCAAACCTTCTGCTTCCAGGAGCTCTACTAATTCAGTTAGGTTTTTAACATGAATTTCACGTTGTGTTACAACCTGAGAAACTAATATTGCATCAGCTTCAGTTTCTACTGCCTTTTTAATCAATTCCTCATTTGGAACCTGACTGCCCATATTATGAGCGTTAAATTGAGGGTATCTTTCTAGACCGTACTCCCCGGCATATCCCTTCATGTTCATAATAGCATCAAGACCAACAGTATGAGCATCGGAGCCTGTACAAGCTCCAACAACTGTTAATTTTCTACCAATATTTTCTTCAATGTAGTCATTGATTTCATAATAATCCATCGCCTCTGTTTCTACTTTGGCTACCTTAATTTTTGTAGCATCTACAGTAGCTTCGGCTTTGCCGTATAAAACGAAGAAACTAAAACCTTCTCCCAAGTCTTGCATTTCTACTACATTTACTTCATCAAGCCCCATTTTATTTGCCATAATTCTTGCAGCTTCCCTAGCTTCAGGGCTAGCCTCTAATGGCAAGGTGAAACTCATTTGCACTTTACCGTCATTTAAAGAATCTCCATATGGTTTGATTGCAGTTTTATCCAGTTTCATTGATACCCAACCCCTTTCTTAAAAGATCTAGGAAGGGATTATAATAACCCTGTTCCTTAGTTACTACTCCATCTGCTCCCTTTCCTCCGGTTTGAGGACGAGATATTCCAGCAAATTTTCCTTCTTCTATGGCTTTCATAAGTCCTTTATCCGCTATTTCTTCCAGCATATCTGTAGTTTGTTCTAAAATTTCATCAGCGCGTTTTTGAATTTTTCCATTATCTTTGTAACTTATTTCATCCATTAAGTGTCTAGCATTATTGAATATATACTTGGCATTATCTAAACTAAGCGCACGGTCGTGCAGATAAGGAGTATGAATTGCTTCAGTTAACATACCTAGAAGTTGAATATTTTGACCTGTCATAATTGAAGCCAGATTAAACATTCCATCCATCAAATGCCCTTTGAAAATATCTCCTGTCATAAACTTCGTTGGAGGCATATACTTCAAAGTAGCGTCTTTAAATACCTGGCGAGTAAGTTGGGCCTGGGCAAGTTCAAGTAAAAATCCATCTTCTATATCCGGATCTATCTCAAAAGCATGTCCTAGACCCATTTGCCATGGTGCTAAACCTGCACGATCAGCCAATTCTTCATTAATAAACTGAGAAGCCATAACTGTATGACCTTCTTCAATAGCATCGGCTGTTGTCAGGTAATTGTCCTCTCCAGTGTTAATAATAATACCAGCATAAGCATTCAACAACCTGGAAAAATCTTGATCTACAAAGGTTCTTTTCATATTTATATCTCTAAACAAAATTCCGTACATAGCGTCATTAAGCATCATATCGAGTCTCTCTTGGGCTCCCATAGCTGCAATTTCAGGCATACATAGCCCTGAACAATAGTTAACTAATTGAATATATCTTCCTAATTCTTCCCCTACTTCATCTAATTCTTGTCTCATGATTTTAAAGTTCTCTTGAGTGGCGTAAGTACCGCCAAAGCCTTCTGTGGTTTTTCCGTAGGGAACATAATCTATCAAACTTTGAGCAGTACTTCTAATCACAGCTATAATATCAGCACCTTGCCTGGCAGCTGCTTTAGCTTGACGAGCGTCTTCATAAACATTACCTGTGGCAACAATTACATATTTCCAGGGTTGCTCACCTGGGGATTGTTTTTCCATTAGCTCTTCGCGTTCTTCACAGTTTTTACGGATATTTTCAATTGTTTTTTCAGCTAACTCGTTAACTGTTTGATATATCTTATCTGGATCATGTTGGGGAAGATCAGTTAATGTCAGTTCTCCCCTACCTACAGCTTCTGCTATTTCTTGGGGCTGTTTACCCGTCTCTACCATAGCATTACCAATCCAGTAAGCTATCCCTTTTCCAAGGGAATCACTTTTGTGTACCTGTTCAACAACTACGTTGGGTAGTGGGATTTCCTCTTTATCAGTACCGTCGATCCCCATTAATCTGGCAACAGTTCTCTCCACACTTGTAGTGGTATTTTCGTCAATATGCTTTTGTATTCCATCAGCTATCTTTTGAGAATATTTTCTGCTTTTGTCAACTAACTCTTGATTGACCTTTAATTTGGCCTCCATATTTCGTCACCCCTTTACTTTCTTTTTAAGTTATTTATTTAAGTTTGATTTTTGTACTCGGAACTCAATAAATCGTAAACCGGTACTGATAGATCCTCCTTTAGATGGTCGATAATTAATTGGGAGTTTAGATATGTCCCATCAGAACTCCAGGGATTGACTGTAACAGCAACTAACTCCAAAGAATTATATACTTGTAACGATATATTACGTAATTGTAAAAGGTTTTTTGTACGCTCTTTTAAGAAAATCTTTGTACCATCTTTTACAATGATATTTCCGTGATCAAGTTTTACTGAGTACAGCAATTTTTCAACCAAATTATCAACTATAGCTCCATTTATCACCAAAGTATGAAAGGATTCTTTGTTTCTATAAATATAGGAACAAATAGAATCATACTCACTGAAAGAACAACCTTCCGCCAATTTCACCACTTCACCTGTTTTAGTGATCACTCCAGTATGACCGTTTTCCAGTAATTGACTAGCTTTTACCTGTAAAGCTTCATCATTAATTTCAGGGGTAGTTAGTTTGTCAATTTCAATAATTGTTTTTTTAGCCACTAGCTCCTCAGTGTTAGCAATATTAGCTCCAGTTGCTAATACAAAACCTTCACTTAAGCTAGGCATAGCCGAACTTTTTCTATCCAAAGCTCCATCGATTAATAATAGGTCTATTTGATTTTCCAGCTGTTTTTTTACTTGATAAATTTGGTTTGCCGAGTTAATCCCGACAAGTTCACAATTACCCCCGTAATCTCCACTTTCATAAATTCCCACTCTACCCATTGTGGTACGGTATTCTAGTTCTTTAACAAGTTTCGTTGTTATTTCCGATTTATTTGCAGCTTCACTAGTTGTTAGAAATAAGGTTCTAGGTGGAATATATACCCTGGGTTTTTTGTGTCTGGTAATGGCATCAACTTCTTCACCATCACGCCCATAAGATAAAAGCGCCAACCTTAAATCTTTGTTCATAGCCTCTGAGATAACAGTATTTAAAGTTACAGTTTTACCTGTATTTTTTTCCATTCCAATAATAGCTAAAGTGGTTATAGATTTATTTAATATACTATCGATTATTTTATTATTCACATCTACCTTTGGCCCCCTTTCTTATTTTCTTGTCTTTATTAAAATAGTCACAATTCTAGACTTTGTTTTCATTTATTAAATGTTGCAAAAATCATGCCAATTCGTCTTACCTAAGATAGCCCGAGGAAAAGCTTTTCGCATTCTAATAAATCCATTTTCTTTTATTTGTTGATGCATTTGCACATCTTTTGATGCAACATTACATCAAAAGCATGTTCTGTTTTTTCACATGTTAAGATAGTCGGAATTATCTTTATACAGCTAAACTAGTCTAGTCTATGCTTATATTAAAATACTGACATTTACTTTTCAATACAAATCCCGATAAAATTTAAATTGAAAAGACGGGTACTTGATATTCCCCGTCTTTCAATATAGGATTACTTACTTTCTTTTAACATGGAAACTTTTTCATTTACTATTAATCAAGCCCATACTTTATCTAGATACTATAGTTGAAACACCCATTCCACCGCCGACGCAAAGGGTGGCTAATCCTCGTTTTTTGTCTGTTCGCTTCATGTGATATAACAGAGTGATTAAAATTCGAGCACCACTGGCTCCGATGGGGTGACCTAGAGAGACTGCTCCTCCTCCAATGTTCACTCGTTCTTCATCGAGGCCCAGCTCTTTCATGACAGCAACACTTTGTACGGCAAAGGCTTCATTAGCTTCAATCAGATCTAGATCATCTACGCTTAAGCCAGTTTTATCTAAGACTTTTCTAGTAGCTGGTACTGGTCCTATTCCCATATGCTCAGGTTCACAACCGGCAGAAGCGTAACCATCTAATACTCCCAAGGGCTCAAGGCCTAATTCTTTGGCTTTGGATTCAGTTGTGATCACCATGGCAGCAGCCCCATCATTTATACCAGAAGCATTAGCTGCAGTTACTGTACCTTCTTTTTGGAATGCAGGCTTCATTTTAGCTAATTTGTCTAATGTGGTCCCAGGCTTGGGATGTTCATCAGTATCGAAAATAATTGGATCTTTCTTTTTCTGTGGAATTTCTATTGGCAGAATCTCCTCTTGAAACCAGCCTTCGGAAATGGCTTTTTCTGCCTTATTTTGGCTGTCCACACTAAATTCGTCCTGTTCTTCTCGGGTTATATTATAATGTTCGGCTATGGCTTCAGCCGTATTCCCCATGTGCTGATCAGTGATTGAACACCATAGGCCGTCTTTAATCATAGCATCTTCCACTTTGCCATGCCCCATACCATATCCGAATCTCGCTTTGGACAAATAATATGGTGCCTGACTCATGTTTTCCATACCGCCCACGACAACCACTTCACTGTCGCCGTCTTTGATGGCTTGTGCTCCTAATATTAAAGCTTTCAAACCAGAGCCGCATACTTTATTAATAGTCAACGCTGGCGTTTCCTTGGGAATTCCTGCACCTAAGGATGCTTGACGTGATGGATTCATTCCTTGACCTGCCTGTAATACATTGCCCATTATTACTTCATCTACGTCCTCTGGAGCTATGGAAGCTCTGTTCACAGCTTCTTTAATCACTTTTTCACCAAGCTTGTGAGCAGGAAAGTCCTTAAGAGAACCTCCATATGTTCCAATAGGAGTCCTTACTCCAGAAGCGATTACTATCTTTTCCACTATTAACCCTCCCAATCTTGTTATTTTAAAACCCCTACGTTATCAGGGATAATTAGGTCCGCTTCAGTTTTATCTTGCACCTCTTCAATACTAGATTGTTCAGCTACTTCCCGTAACACAGCCCCTTCTTCAGTAATTTCAATCACACATAGTTCTGTCACTATCATATCGACCTCTTTTTCGGCTGTTAAGGGTAAGGTACATTTTTTTAAAATTTTAGGGGCACCGTTTTTGTTTACATGTTCAGTTGCAATAATAACCTTTTTGGCACCGACAACTAAGTCCATGGCACCTCCCATTCCAGGGACTAGTTTCCCAGGAATCATCCAATTAGCTAAATTTCCTTCTTGGTCAACTTCTAAAGCTCCTAAAACAGTGCTATCCAGATGTCCACCTCTAATTATACTAAAAGATTCTGCACTATCGAAGCCAACTCCACCAGGAATTATAGTTACTGGTTGACCACCGGCATTTGTTAAATCAGGGTCTTCTTGACCTTCTTCGGGAGCTGGTCCGACCCCTAGGACACCATTTTCCGATTGGATTAAAATATTTTCACCATCTTCAATAAAATTGGCTACTAAGGTAGGCATTCCTATTCCTAGGTTAACCACTTCTCCTGGTTGTATTTCTTGAGCTATACGCTTAGCTATTAAATTTCTTTTTTCTTTTTTATCCATAGTTATCCCTCCTCCCTTCTCACAAGATAGTCAACATAGACACCGGGAGTTATAACTTCGTCTGGATCTAATTCACCTGGTTCTACTATTTCTCCAACTTCGGCTATCACGACTTTAGCAGCTTTAGCCATAAGAGGATTAAAATTACGTGCAGAAAGTCTATAAACCAAGTTACCATTTTTATCAGCTTTTTCTGCTTTGATTAAAGCCACATCACCTTCTATAGGTTCTGCTAAAATATACTCTTTTTCATCAACTGTTAGCTTTTGCTTACCTTCTTCGGCAACAGTACCAATTCCAGTAGGTGTTAGAATACCCCCAAGTCCTGCACCAGCTGCGCGGACTTGTTCCGCTAGTGTTCCCTGAGGCACCAGGTCAACTTCAAGTTCTCCATTATTCATTTTTTCCCCGGTATACTTGTTGGTGCCAATATGAGAAACTATGACCTTTTCAAACTGATTAGAAACTATTAGTTTACCGATTCCTTTTTCGGGAAAAGAAGTATCATTTGCTACTAAAGTCAATTTTCCTGTTCCTTGTTCTTGTAGAGCATCAACCAATGTTTCCGGAGTTCCGGTTGCAAGAAAGCCACCCACCATTACGGTGGATCCGTCTGTAATTTGCTTGACACTTTCTTTTGCAGACAGTATTTCTATCATAATTTCACCTCCCATAGTGGTAAATCAAAATTTATTTATAAATCGAGGTAATTATATACTTATGCAACATTCATGCCAACTCTCTAATCACTTTACAAGTACCTTTTGGATCCCACTAATGCTATATTAATAATTTAATCATTATATTAGCCTACAATTTTCGATTCGATTTTGCATCAAATTATTCGAGTTGCGCATCAAAAATTATATTTTAGTTCGATAGATTTTATATTAGTTTGCTTGATCATCATGTTTGTAATTCAATCCATACTTGTCTAACTTTCTCACAACAGTTGACTGAGCTACACCTAAAATTTGGGCTGCTTCCCTGGTATTGTTCGACTGTTCCATAGCTTTTTGAAGCATTCGCTTTTCAAGCTTGCTAACGGCATCAGGTAAAGATAAGTTCTCTAAGATTTTGACATTACTTTCTTTAATTTGTTGTGGGAGATCTGAAGTTTCAATTAAGTTTTCAGGTACCATGATAACTAGTCGCTCTATCATATTTTCTAACTCTCGAACGTTCCCCGGCCAATTATAAGACACTAATTCTTCCAAAGCAGAAGAGGACAATCCCTTATTAACACCGTATTTTTCATTATATTTTCTAATATAATGACGAATTAAAAAAGGTATATCATCTGGGCGTTCTCTCAAGGGTGGTATATACAATGGCACCACGCTCAAACGATAGTACAAGTCTTCTCTAAATTCTCCCTGAGAGACCATTTCTTCTAAATCTCGATTGGTACAAGCAATGATTTTCACATCTAATTGTCGGGGTTTAACCCCTCCAATTCTAGTTATCTCTTGATCTTGTAGTGCTCTTAATAGCTTAACTTGTAAATCTTTAGATAATTCACCTATCTCATCAAGTAGCAGTGTTCCCCCATTGGCAATTTCAAATTTACCCGGTTTTCCGTTTTTAGATGCACCTGTGAAAGATCCTGGTTCATGTCCAAATAGTTCAGATTCAAGCAAGTTTTCGGGTATGGCTCCACAGTTAATTTTTATGAAAGGTTGCTCGCTGCGATTGCTGTTTTGATGAATGTATTTAGCTACTATTTCTTTACCAACTCCTGTTTCTCCTGTAATTAAAACAGTAGAATCAAAAGCTGCAACTCTAGCAGCTTGAGCTAGCAACCGTTTTTTCACCTTGCTTTTTGCTACAATTTCACCTTCTCCTAGTTTTTCTTCCATTTCAGTTAGCTTTTCTTTATAATGGCGAGTAAGAGCTTGAGTTTTTTCTAGCTCATCTTTTAATTCAAGTAATTCTGAAATATCTCTGACATTAGTTACTACTTTAGTGATATTTCCATCACTATCAAACACAGGATTACCAGTAACCATGACTTTTTTTCCAGAAAATAGTTCGTGCATTAATGTTACCCGTTCTTTTTGTTCTAGTACTTTTAAAGTTACAGATTCCGAGCAAAATCCTTCTTCTTCCAATTCCTTCATATGTCTTCCTACTACTTCTTCTGCTTTGGCACCAGAAATACGCTCGTAAGAGCTATTTATCATGATAGTATAGCCTTCACCATCTGTTATCCAGAAACCATCATAAGAAGATTCGATAATTGCCCTTAACTCGTCATTTATTGCCTTTGTTTTGGCAAGTTCTTGAGATATATGTTCCAATTCGGAAATATCTTGAAAAATTCCCAGAGCTCCAATAAGTTCCCCTTCTTTAAAGATGGGAGAGCGATTTGTAAGTAAAGTTTTTTTATTTACGACAAATTTCTCCGTTGTAAAAGTCTGACTACTCTCCAAAACTTTAAAAAGCCCAGTTTCTGGTATAATTTCTCTGATATCGCACCCCAAAACTTCTTCTTTTGACATCCCTAGAATTTCACTAGCTGATTTATTAAAGAGATTAATTTCGCCTTCTTTATTAATTGCAATAATTCCGTTATAGACTGAATCTAAAATAATTTCTAAATCTGAATTTTGTAAATTAGTCATAGAAACCCCTCCCCCCGAATTTCTTAGTTCTGTTAAGTTATATGATATTTGAATCAGTCTCCGTCCCGGAGTTAAGATAGTTTTAGACAGAAATCAAAACCCTCCGGGAGAAAGGAGACTGATCCATGACTAAAGTTGTATGCCCTAGATGCAATAATAACTGCTCTGACAAGTTTTATAGGTTTGGTTTTGATAATCATGGTCATCAAAAGTATCAATGTCAAGAATGTTTTAGTCAGTTTGCACCTAAGACACTTTCTAAAGGCGGGGATAAAAGAGGTCCTAATAAACCTCGTAAATATCCCTCTTGCCCTAAATGCGGTAAAGCTACGTTTTTACATCACGACTATGAATTTTATTCTAATTTGAGGTGTTGGGACAAAAGCTGTAATCATTCTTTCTATGTCCCTAAACCTCAAAGTATTCCTGAACCTTCGCAACTTGATATTGACGGCAAAGTAGACTTCTCTAACATGAGACATTCTCTTCATACTGTTATTCGAGCTCTTTACCTGTACTTTATCAATGGTAGCTCTACTAGAGGTGTCTCACAGTTCCTTATTGATTGTGAAGGAATTAAAGTATCTCATGTTACTATTGCTGACTGGACTAAAAAGTTTGCTCCTCTGTTTCTTTATATCTCTAGATATCTAAAGCCAATAGATCTTGACTCTTCTGATGAGTGGCATGTCGACGAAACTGTAATTAAAATTAAAGGCAAAAGATTCTACGCCTGGACTGTTATTGATGCTGAAACTAGATTTGTGCTTGCATTTCATCTATCTCCTTACAGAGATAGCCAGGCTGCTTTTAAAGTGCTGAACTATGCTAAGAAACATTTTGGACAGCCTCATAGTATCGTTACAGATAGATACTGGGCTTACAATGCTCCAATTAAAGTTCTGTTTCCAAACTCTAATCACATCAGAGTCGAGTCTTTTCAAGATGATATCTCTAATAACTTAATTGAATCTTTTTTTCAGATTTTCAAAAGCTGGGTTAAGCAACGCAGAGGATTTGCTTCTTTCCAGTCAGCCAACAAGTTGATTGCGGTATTTGTGTTTGCTTTTAACTTTGTTAGGACAAGCAATGTTTTGAATCAGTCTACTCCTGCTCAAGTTGCTGGGATTAATTACTCTAATCGTAATAGGACTTTTTGGCTTTTACATAGTAATAATGCCGCTTGACTGCCAAATCTTTTGAAATCTTGCGAGCAAATGAGCTTATTTTTCATAACAACTTAACAGACTCAATTTCTTCCTAACTTCATCTCTTATTTGATTATATCATTTATTATAAAATTTTTTCTATATTTCTTCCTGATTTGTTTTTCTTAGCAAGGGAAAAGTTAAAGAAACAGAAAAGTTTGGTAATATAAAAATAATAGTCCGGCTCTTGACCGGACTTGTTGTAATATCATCTAAATTAGATAAATTTAAAATTATTTTTTGCTAAATTAATAAAATATTTGATTATTTAATTCCCCGCTATACACATGCTCAGCTGGGCCAATCATATAAAGTTCTTCAGTATTATTATCCCAGTTGATAAAAAGCTTGCCACCGGGCAGTTCCACATATGCCATCCCATTACAAAAACCATTAATAGTTGCTGCTACTACTACCGCACAGGCCCCTGTACCACAAGCCAAAGTTTTACCTGCTCCTCTTTCCCAAACTTGTACTCGTAAGTGGTTCGAGCTTTCCACTTTCACAAACTCCACGTTAGTACCATAGGGGAATAGATCGTGCTTTTCAATAATAGGGCCTAACTCTAATAGTTGTTCTTCTGGAAGTAAATTTTGAACAAAAATTACGGCATGAGGAGGACCTGTAGAAACTTCAGTCAGATAATATATCCCATAAGGTGTATCTATCGGCCGTTGGCGAGCAATGTCATTTCTATCGTTTTTAACGGCTAAGGGTATATCAGAACTCTTCAAAAGGGGTTTTTCCATATTAACTTTAACAAGCTGTTCTTGACTTCCAACCATACCCGATAAATTAATTTCACCCATTAAGTCAAAATTTTCAACAATTTCAACTCTTTTGATTCCCGCAGTAGTTGCAATCGCCAATCGTTTTCCATCTGTCTCTTCTGTTTTTGCCAGATATTTAGCTAAGCATCGAATAGCATTCCCACACATTTCTGCCTCTGAGCCATCAGAATTATAAATTCTCATTTGATAGTCAGCATTTATGTTTGAATTCTTACAAGAAGAGTAAATGACTAGCCCATCAGCCCCAATTCCAAACCGACGGTCACATAGCCGTTTTGCCAGATCAGGATAATTTCTCTGAAAATCTTTCATCAAAATAAAATCGTTCCCCAAACCATGCATTTTTTCAAACTTCACTTTAGTTCCTCCTAAACCTTTCTGGGATAAGGTCATTTTGGATCACATCTTCTAAACTTTCTCGACGAACTATGAGATCAGCTTGACCTTGGTTTACTAACACCACTGCTGGTTTTGGTAGTCTATTATAATTACTTGACATGGAATAAGTATACGCACCACAGCTAAAAACGGTAAGTAAATCTCCAGGTGTTAGATTATCTACTAAATCTATATTTTGTAGGAGAACATCACCTGATTCACAGATTTTACCTACAACAGTATAACTATTATTATGAGGATAATTGGCCTTGTTTGCCACTACAGCAGAGTATTCAGCTCCGTAAAGAGCTGGTCTAATATTATCGCTCATTCCTCCGTCTACTGAAACATAATTTCTAATACCTGGTATTTCTTTAATGACTCCAACACGATACAACATGACACCCGCTTCTCCAATAATTGAACGCCCGGGTTCAAAAATTAATTTCGGCAATTCTATTTTAGAGTCTTTTGCCATATCCAGGATAAGTTGGGATATTTCATTCATAAGTGAATCAATATCTAATTTCGAATCATCACTTCGATATTTTATTCCCATACCCCCACCTAAATCCAGTTCCGAAATACTGTAATTATATATTTTTTGAATTGAAATTAATAATTCCATCATGGTTTTAGCAGCTAATCTATAAGGTTTACTTTCATTAATTTGTGAACCAATATGACAGTGTAGTCCTTGTAAATCAATATATGAAGATTTGATTGCAAAGTTTACAGCTTTCATTATATCGTCTTGACGTAAGCTGAAGCCAAATTTGGAGTCCTCTTGACCAGTTAATATATATTTGTGGGTATGAGCCTCTATCCCGGGTTTAACTCTAAAATAAATTTGGACCCTAGTACTCTTTTTTTGTGCTAACTTTTCAATCAGTTCAAGTTCCAAGAAGCTATCAACTACTATTCTTCCCACATTACAATCTAAGGCATATTCTAATTCTCTTGAGGTTTTATTATTTCCATGAAATAACAGCTTGTCCCCAGGAAAACCAGCCTGAACCGCTGTAAATAATTCCCCTTCCGAGACTACATCAAGGAACAAGCCTTCTTCTTCAACTATTTTACAAATGGTTGTTGACAAAAAAGCTTTACCAGCATAAGCCAATTCAGTTGTAGGATAATATTGTTCTAAAATTCTTCGATATTTTCTACATTTATTCCTAATATGTTCTTCATCTAATATATTCAAAGGTGTATCATATTGTTGAGCTAATTTTACTAAATCACAACCACCTATTTCCAAATTTCCATCTTCATTGATTATTACTGATTCTGACATGACCACTTATAATCACAACCCTTTTATTTTTAAAACTAATCCTATCACTGTTTTTTAATATTTGTCAATAAAACAACAAATTATCCTTGACAGTAAATAGTTTAGAAATAGTATAATAATGTTGAATCAAATATTCGCCAAGCAGGGGTGCCTGAATTCAGGCTGAGAAAGGCCAGTACCGCCTTACCCTTTGAACCTGCTCTGGTTAGTACCAGCGTAGGGAGCTTGTATTGACTAATATCCAAATTAGTCAAGTCAAACTCACCTACTTATGCAGGGTGAGTTTTTTTAATCTAATCAATAATTTACGAGAGTTGAAAATCTTGGAGGTGACAAAATGACAATCAAAGTTAATGGAGAAACAAAACAGGTTTCGGATAATTTAACGGTAAACCAACTTTTTTGGGAATTAAATTTAAAATCCCGCGGTAAAATTGTGATCTTAAACAGGGAAGTAGTTCACAAAGACGAATGGGAAAAGACCCAATTATCAGAAGGTGACGAAATTGAAGTATTAAGTATGGTTGGAGGTGGTTAATTTGTCTAATGACATTTTGAAAATTGGCGGTAAAAAATTAACAAATAGGCTGATTGTGGGCACTGGCAAATTCCCTAGGAAAAGTCTGATTCCACAAGTTTTAGATAGTTCCGGCTCTCAGGCTGTTACAGTTGCTTTAAGGCGCGTTGATTTAAATTCCGATGATGAAAATGTCCTGGATTATATCAATCAAGACTGTATTTTGATGCCAAACACCTCAGGAGCTAGGAATGCAGAAGAAGCAGTAAAAATTGCTCAAATAGCACAAGCTGCTGGATGTGGTAATTGGGTAAAAATTGAAGTTATTAAAGACCAAAAATACCTTTTACCAGACAATTCAGAAACTTTAAAAGCTTCAAAAACCCTAGTGGATGAAGGGTTTAAAGTCTTTCCTTATGTTAGTCCCGAGTTATCAATTGCCCAGGAAATGGAGCAAATTGGAGTTGAAGCTGTAATGCCCTTAGGAGCACCTATTGGTACTAATAAAGGGCTTGAAACCCGTGAGCTCATTAAAATACTAATATCTGAGATAAATTTACCTATTATTGTTGATGCGGGTATCGGTCGGCCATCTCAAGCGGCCGAAGCTATGGAACTAGGCTGTGAAGCTGTGCTAGTAAATACCGCTATTGCTACGGCTGAAAACCCAGTTTTAATGGCAGAAGCTTTCAGTCAAGCTGTCAAGTCGGGAAGGAAAGCATATTTATCCAAAGCCGCACCCGTGAAAGAGACTGCTGAAGCTTCTTCACCTTTGACTGGTTTTCTTCGAGACGAAAATGGGGAGGGATAAGTAATGAGTTTTAGAGATTTTATTAAAAAATACCAACAGCTAGACTTTCAGCAAACTTTTCAAGATATCACTCCCCAAAGGGTTGAAACCGCAATTTATAAAGACAATCCAAACTTTAGAGACTTTTTAGCCATGCTATCGCCAGCCGCAGAAAATTACCTGGAAGAAATGGCGCAAAAAGCTAATCAACTCACCACAAATTTTTTTGGAAAAGCTATCGTTTTGTATGCTCCCATTTACGTTAGTGATCATTGTGATAATAACTGCCTTTATTGTGCTTTTAAAGTAGATAATCAGTTTCAAAGAACTACTTTAAGCCTTGAAGAAGTTGAACAAGAAGCCCAAGCTATCAGCCATACTGGTCTTCGCCATATATTGCTTTTAACTGGTGAATCTAAACCACATGCACCCCTAGATTATATAGAAAAATGTATTGATATTTTAAAAAAATACTTTTCTTCTATAGCTATAGAAATCTATCCATTGACAGCCAAAGAATATAAACAGTTAATTGACAATGAAGTTGATGGACTTACAATCTACCAAGAGGTTTACGACGAAGATATTTATCAACAAGTTCATAAAAGCGGCCCAAAACGCGATTATGATTTTCGATTACTAGCCCCGGAACGCAGCCTACAAATGGGCATGAGAAGGGTTAACATAGGTGCATTATTTGGTTTGGGCCCCTGGAGGCAGGAAGCTTTTTTTACTGGTCTACATGCTTGGTACTTATTAAATCATTATCCGGAAGCTGAAATTTCCATATCTTTTCCCCGCTTAAGACCTTTTGCTGATGAAACCTTGGAATATTATAGAGTTGCGGATAAAAACTTGGTTCAAATGATAGTAGCCACAAGAATTTTTTTACACAGTGTGGGGATCAATATTTCTACTAGAGAAAGCCCTGATTTAAGAGAAAATCTGCTTCCCCTAGGAGTAACTAGAATGTCGGCAGGAGCTAAGACAGCTGTAGGAAGCTATTCCGGTGTAGAAAATAGCGAGTCTCAGTTTCATACCGCCGATGAACGTTCAGTAGTAGAGATCAAAGGTATGTTAATAAATAATGGTTATCAACCGGTATTAAAAGACTGGGAATTAATTTAGATTAGGGAGGGTTAATTTAATGACTACTGGAAACAAAGGATTAAATACAGATATTTATGCTATTACGGCCGAACCCTTTTCCAGGGGAAGAGATAATATTGCAGTGGTCAGTAAAATGCTCAAAGCCGGAATAAAAACCATTCAGTACAGGGAAAAAGATAAAACACCCAGAGAAAAGCTTACACAGTGCAAAAAGATCAGGGAAATGACCAGAGAAGCAAATTGTAAACTGATTATTAATGATGATATAGATATCGCACTACTAGTTGGTGCAGACGGAGTTCACGTCGGTCAAGATGATCTACCAGTTAATCAGGTAAGGAAATTAGTGGGTGATGATATGATTATTGGACTTTCAACCCATTCTCCCGATCAAGCCAAGGAAGCGATTTCATTAGGTGCCGACTATATTGGAGTAGGGCCTGTATTTGAGACAAATACAAAGGAAGATGTTCAAAAACCAGTAGGACTTGAATATGTTGATTACGTTTCGACTAACCTGAATATCCCTTTTACTGCCATTGGTGGTATTAAACGCAACAATATTCATTTAGTTAAGGAAAAGGGAGCTTCATGCTTTGCCATTGTTACCGAGATAGTTGAAGCCCCAAATATTCCTGAAAGAATTCATGAGATTCGATCAATTATTCATTCATAAACAAGAACAGCAAATAACATCCAGGTATTAGTCCAAATAGCGCCAATATCAAAGGCAGAGCAGCTGGCACTGTATTAACAAAATTATCACAGGACCAGCTGCTCGATATTTTGTATTATACGACAAGCTATTAAAAGATAAATTGTATCTTACTTAGTTAAAGTCTCTGTTATACTCCGTTGTTGACAGTTGCAACATCAACATTCAACTTAACACAACCTAGTTAAAAATTGTTGCTTTTTGTCCTATATTTCAATCCATTAACTTGAAAATAATCCATTTTACTTATACTATATTCTTCTCCCGTACTAGCATCTATTAAAATATAGTAATGTTCATCATTTCTCATTACTGGGAATCTCCAGTACAAGCTATCAGAGTAACCAAAGACCAGCTGACCGTCACCTACTAATTCATTTTCTGGATTCAACCGTTCCTTGGCTTCTTGGTCAGTATAATTTTTCTCGAGTTCCATTAGAGTATTCTCAACTTCCTGAATATCTTCGGTAGCCAAGCTATAAGCATTAAATCCTTCAATAGTTCCATCACTCAGTGAAATCGTGATAGATACAGTAGCAGTTTGTATTAACTTTCCATCTATTGTTTTACGGTATAGTACTAACAACTTGTCCTCATCTTTCTTTAACCCCTCTAAATTAAGATTTTGAGGAGATAATGACACATTATTTTCCAAAAATTGTTTAGCTTTAGCCATGGCTTTATCTTTTTCGAATTTGTCATTTTTCTCCTTGTCTTTTTTATCTGCCATGGATTCCTGTTCTTCTTCAGTCTGAGTATCTTCCAAGCGATGAGCTAAAACTTCATCATTTACATTCAAGGTCAACTCTAATTTGTTACTATTATTTTTATACCGAATTTTATATTGTTGTGGTCTAGGCCCTCCAATTAGATTGAGTCCATGATATTCATAATTTTTTAAATCAATTTGGCCTTGAAGGTGTTTTTCGGCTAATCTTTTTGCTTTATCTTTTTTTTGTTCTTCCAGTTCAGAACTGCTAAGTGCCTCTTCTATCTGCTCCTTTTCTGCCTGCAGCTTTTCTTCGTATTCATCGTCTTTCTTTGATTTAATATAATGATAATCGTATAAATCTTTTTCAATCCGCTCCGCTAAATTATCTATAAGATTGTCAACTTGTTCTTGATCACCATCAGAATAGCTTTCAGATAGATTAATAAACATTTCCTTCAGTTCATGATACTCTTCTAATACTTGATTGAACAACTGTTTTCGCTCTCCACTTAAATCTTCATCTTCAATCCAATCTGTTAAGAGCATGGTATTATAAACTAATCTATCTATTTCTCTCCTAATAAGGCCAAACTCCTGATTAAATGTATGATAATAAGGAATGTCTCTTATCGATGTTTCAAACTCTTTAGCTCTTTCATCCATTTTATTTAAATACTTATTTTGATTGTCACGATCGCCAGTTACCAGGGCAAATTGGCCATTTTGCACCACTTGATCCAGATTTATAATGCTGTCATTTAAGTTATTGTTTACACGACTTGCTATTACACCTTCAGCTTCTTTTAAATCTTGATATATTACATATACAGCTATCAAAGATATAATAACTAAACCTAATAAAATTATATTAAATATACTGCTTTGAGTAAGTTTTTTGATTAATTGCAATTTTTCACACCTCCGGTCATGCAAACTTTATCCCGAAGGTTACCCTTCGGGATAAAGTAATATTGCTATTACATTATTTCATTATTACTTAATTTCACAATGGCTAAAAACAATATTCCCATCAGCATCTTCGATTTTTAAGTTACATTCAGAACAGTTTAGGCCGACTTTTCCATCCTTGGACCTATCTTTAATACGCTGAAATTCTTGTTCATCAATCCAGCGTTCTCCATCATGATCTTCTTTTCCATGACAGTCCATGACTAGCAAATACTTTTTTTCCGACATTTTTAACACCTCCTTACTAAAAGTCTAATGCTATCTAATTTATTTAAACTCATTAGTATGAACTCTAATAAATTTTTATTTAATTTACTCAACTACAAATCTGATTTTTGTTTCATATAGAGCTGCTTGGTCCCCGGCATCTGAAAGAGCATCGGATATCAAAGTATTTACACTGCCACCTTTTCCGATCCATAAGCCCTCATACATATAAACCGTATCTGTTCTTAGCTCTGGATCAAATTTTATTTTTACAGATAAGGTGCCTTTAGGAGAAGCGATCTTTATAACTGAGTTTTCTCTTAGTCGATACTTAGCAGCTATTTCGGGATTGATATATAAATAACCTGGTTCATCTTGGCTTCTGTCGATAAAGTGCTGGGAATGCAACGAATCTCTATGATGTGGTGTTAAAAAGTAAAAATCATAATTCGTCATATTGTTGTTTTGATAATCAGTGTAAGTTGAAAAGGGTTGTGAATATCCGGGTATTGGACCCAATCCCCATTCTTGGGCCTTTTTAGAGTAAAGTTCATATTTTCCACTAGGTGTTAAAAAGTTTTTATCAGCCCATGGTATTGTATCCGGCTCATTAATCCGTTGGGGCTTTTCTTTTAACTTTTCCAAGCTAATTCCTTTATACTTTTCCAAGGGTTTGATAGCTTGCTTTAACCACTGCTCAGCCTCCTGTTCAGGAAATTCAGTTAAATTAAGTTTATCTGCCAAGCTTGTGAAAATGTCAAGTTCGTTTTTAATATCGTATTCAGGTTCAATTATTTTAGGACCATAAGAAACATAATTGTGTCCCATTGAAGTAAAATACAAATCTTCTTTTTCCATGAAATTAGCGCAAGGCAAAACTAAATCAGACTGTCTGGCTGTATCTGTCATAAACATATCTATAGTTACCTTAAAGTCTACCTTTTCAAAGGCCTGATACATTCTATTGGTATCGGGAGCTTGTAGAAAAGGGTTAGATTTGGTAATAAACATCATATCTATAGGTGGATTATTTTCCTCTAAAATAAAGTTAGCTAACTTGGCTTTAGGAAATGTTCTATGGTTCCTATCAATATCTCCACCAAATACTGAATCATCTATATAATTAACTGCCTGTTTATTGGCATAATTTGCACCACCACCGGCAATTCCAATATTACCTGTAATTGCAGCCAAGGCATCAATTGCTCTTACAGTATTGGCACTATTTGTATAGCGTTGTATACCGTATCCAATCATAATTGCAGCTGGCTTTTGTGTAGCATATAATTCTGCTAATTCCTCAATTTTTCTCCTGTCTATACCCGTTTCCTTTTCAGCCCAATCAATTGTATAAGAAGTGAGCAACTCCTTAAACTCTTCAAAACCTTTAATATGATTGTCTATAAAAGAGTTATCCTGAAGGTTATTTTTAATAATATGGTTGGCCATAGCTAGTGCCAGGGCACCGTCAGTACCGGGTTTAATAGAAATATGCTCATCGGCTTGCCTGGCGCTCTTTGTTTTTCTCGGATCTATGGCTATAACCCTTGTTCCTGTTTTTCTCGCTTTTTGTACATAATTCATCTGATGTATAGCCGTATCTGCAGGGTTTCTGCCCCATAGGAGAATGGTTTTCGAGTTTAGTACATCACTATAGTCATGACTAAGACTCATCCCAAAATCTATATTTT
The DNA here is from genome assembly GCF_000020005.1 of Natranaerobius thermophilus JW/NM-WN-LF. NCBI lineage: Bacteria > Bacillati > Bacillota > Clostridia > Natranaerobiales > Natranaerobiaceae > Natranaerobius > Natranaerobius thermophilus. Next base: position 2,017,653 of record NC_010718.1, read on the forward strand.
GGGCTTCCATACCAGCACTCCAGCAAAGACTTCCTACAGGTATCGTGACATCACCAATTAAATTAAAAAAATAATTTTCAATACTGCTTAATAAACCGCCATGACCCGAATCAGTATAATACATTAGTCGTTTACTATCTTGTTCGCGAATAGCTGATATTTTGGATGTGATTAATTCAAAGGCTTTCTCCCATGTTATTTCCTGCCATTCATCCTCATGGGTTTTAACCATGGGTGAAGTCAGTCTATCATCTCGATATGTTCGCTCCAGATGCTTTTTCCCCTTAGAACAAATAAATCCTCGGGTAATTGAGTGCTCTCCGTCCCCTTGTATATTAATTACTTCACCTTTATCTACAGTAACTTCCAAGCTACAAGCATCCCAGCAATCCAATGGACAAGTACTTTTGTAGACTTGAACCAAATAAATCACTCCATTTCTTCCAGTTGTTTTTCAACTGTTTATTCATAATTGTTTTGTAATAAGATTTATTCTGTAAACATAAAGACAAATCCTTCATAATCAAAATTATATAATTGCAATTAATACTGTACTTTGATAAAATTCAATCCACCATCAATTAACTATAATAAGTCTTACATACTTGGTTAAGTCAATCGAGTAGGTAGAAGCCACAGTAATTAGCTGTGGCTTCGTTCCTCTCACAGAACCGTGCTTACGGGCCACGTACACGGCTCCTAGTAGACCTCGATCACTTTCTAAAGTGATGCAAAATACCAACTTGATAGGTACTAATATTAATTAGACCTATCTCGTCAAACCACTTATTGGGTAGTGCTAAACTTATGAGAGGACTTGATGAGTTTCTCCATTTATTCATGGAGATTTTCTCAAATTCCCCTTTGTAGCCTTTTCTGCGAAGAGTTTTGTGTAGTTGTTTCCAACTTTTCCATTCTCGCATTTTCTTCATCCTAAGTCTTCTTCTAATCCATTTCATTAAGTTCTCAAATTGTTTCTTACAATTGGCTATTCGGAAGTAATTTGCCCATCCTCTTAATACTGGATTTAGCTCTTTTATGATTTCGGATAGATTTCTACCATGATTTCTTGGTGTAAGAGTTCTGACTTTTTCTTTGAATTTCTGTATCTTTTCAGGCTGGATGGATATGTTTTGACTCCTTATGATAACTCCTAGGTAGGGAACACCTTTGCGGTCATTTGTTATGTGAGTTTTCTCTTTATTAACTGTTAGTTTTAATTCGTCTTCTAATATTTCAGTAGCTATATCTTTATATCTTTTCGCTTGTCTTGGTGTGTAGGCGAATATTAAAATATCATCGGCATATCTTACTATTCGGATATTGCGACTCTTCATTTCTTTATCAAATCTGTCTAGGTAAATGTTGGTTAGTAGTGGTGAGATCACTCCACCTTGAGGGCTCCCTATTTCTGTGTCTTCTATGGCTCCATCTTCCATTACTCCGGACTTCAAAAATTTCTTTATTAATTTGAGAACACTTCCATCACTAACTTTCTTGGCTACTTCTTCGATAATCAACTCATGGTTTAATTTATCAAAGCATTTAGATAGGTCCATATCTACTACATGTCTTAGATTGTATTTATTAATGAACTGTTCTGATTTAGCTATTGCTTTGTGACATGAGCGATTAGGCCTGTATCCGTAGCTTGACGGGTGGAAGTCTGGATCAAAAATCGGTTGAAGTATATTTAACGTTGCTTGTTGGACTACCCTGTCTTTTACGGTTGGAATCCCTAATGGGCGAGTACTTCCATCTGGTTTGGGTATCTTAACTCGCCTCACAGGTTGTGGTTTGTATGCGCCAATTTTAAGGTCATGATGAAGGGTTTCCAGATTTTCTTCTAGGTTGGAGCCATAAGCCTCCACGGTTACCTGATCTATGCCGGGTTTACCTTTGTTAGCTCTGACCCTGCGGTAGGCGTCTTCTAGATTCTTTTTGGAATAAATCTTGTCTATTAAACTGTACCATTTCTTCATCAATTGCACCTTCTTTCGCTGTGTGCCTTCCCTCTTTCTACACTTTTAGTTGTGGTTTCTTTGAACGTGCTTAACGGTGTCTCTAGCTCTTTGGCAATCTTACCTATCAGGGTACGCTCTACTTCCACTAGGCGGACGGTAAAGCAAGTAAGCTCGTCACCACCTGACTTTCCGTTCCCTTTAGCATTTCAGCTTCAGTTTTCTTCCTACCTAAAGTGTCTACTCGAGTTCTTGCTACACTCTTTGGTCTACTTTCACCCCTTCACACTACATAATTCCCTTTCGGTCATTATGCACCACTACAACCAGGTGTAGTGTCCTTTCGGTTTTATCCTCCAGACTGTTACCAGCTTTCTTTGGCCGAAAGTTCTTCACTACTACGGGTTCATCTGCCTCCTGCACTGCTTTAGTTAAAACTCATGTTTCCACTTGTCTTAACTTTACTTGTCGTCACAAGACAATACAGGTATCTCCCCGGTTAAGTCTGCTTGCCTGAATTTGAACGCATCCGTCCTAACCTTTTAGGTTATCCAGCTTTCGGGCTTTCCCATAATTTGCAAGGTTACCCACCTAAAAGGCCATCCTCGGTTTGTTCTCACTATGTTCCAAATTCCCCCTTCAGCTTCCTTCAGACTCCACCGTCACCGGTGACGCCCTTGCCTTATGGTTGTCTTCCTGCTGGTTAGGTGACAGGGTTTCTTTCAACCCATCGGCGCGGCAGGCATGCCGGGCAATCGAGTAGGAGGTAGATAATTATTTTATCTACCGACCTCTCACACCACCGAGCAAACCGTTCGGTACACGGCGGTTCCTAGTTTACGCTTTAACTTGTCGATAATATTCCGAAAAGAATAGGAAACCAAATCCTTTGATTACATCATTTCCAAGGGATTTGGATAAGACGGGGCTATTGGAAATTCTCCAGTAGCCCTTTCTTGTGTTTGCATATTCCCATGCTTTGTATTTATTGGCTCCAAAGAACTTGAGCATTTTAAATTTTGTTCTCACTTTCTTCCATTGTTTCCAGTAAATCATGCGAATACGCCTTCTCATCCAACTGTCAGTATTTATTAACAGATTCTTCATATCAGCTGGTTTAAAGTAGTTAACCCAACCCATAATGTATCGGCTAAGTTTCTTTGCTCTGGCTTCGTTGCTTATTCCATAACTTCTAGATGTGAGTTCTTTTATTCTCGTTCTCATCTTTGTAACTGATTTAAGATGAACTCTTAATCTGGCTTTTCCTTTATGTCTGTAAAAGCCAAACCCAAGAAATCTTACCTTTCCTACATAGGCAACTACAGTTTTATCTTTATTTACTTTGAGAAATAGTTTATTTTCGATGAAGGGTAGTATGTTCTTCAAGGTGCGTCCGGCACTTCTTCTGCTTTTACAAAAGATTAGCAGGTCGTCCGCATAGCGGACGAATTCGTGCCCCCTTTTCTCAAGTTCTTTATCCAATTCGTGGAGCATTATGTTACTGAGGATAGGGCTAAGAGGCCCGCCCTGGGGCACGCCAACTTCTGTATCCTTATAGGTGTGTTTGATCATTACTCCTGCTCTTAGATATTTGTTGATAAGAGATATTACTCGACCGTCTTTTATTGTCTTAGATAGCACTTCTATCAATTTGCTCTGGTTTACTGTGTCAAAGTATTTCTCCAAGTCCATATCTACTACATATTTGTATCCTTCATTTATGTTTTGTTGACTTTTCTTAATTGCATCATGAGTACTGCGTCCAGGGCGAAAACCATAGCTGTTATCTGAGAATTGCTCCTCATATATTGGAGATAGTACTTGGGCTATTGCTTGTTGGATCACCCTGTCTACCACTGTAGGTATGCCTAATTTTCTTTTCTTCCCATCTTCTTTAGGTATCTCTACCCTTCTGACGGGATTAGGGCGGTATTTACCGTCCAGGACTCTTTGCCTGAGGTGGTCCCCGTTTTCTTTGAGATATTGTAGAAGTTCATCTACTCCCATCCCATCAATCCCGTGAGAGCCTTTGTTGGATTTTATTTTCTTGAATGCTTTATTCATGTTGTCTCTATCCAAAATTTCCTCTAGCAAATTCCCCTTCGACAAGTTTGCATTGGAGATGTTGTTTTCAGTTATCCTTAAAGAACTGTGCACTCCCGCATATCCTTCGTGTTCCGCACTATTCTTCTGCGGTGAGCCTTCTTTGCAGCTTTCGCCTGTCAGAAGTTGGCGGCACTTCATTCCTTTATTGGTAACAGTCATTTACTGATCTCCTCCTAGGTTCATCCCTTCCTTAATGATGTCGACCTCATCAAGTACTATGGAGTCTGCTGACTTCTCATGACAAATCTTATTTCAACCGTGGTTCGAAGTTCATCTTGCCACGTCCATGAGACCTCCCACGGTAAGACGATTAACTTTCATTCCATGTACCCACATCATTTACACTGGTATGTCCGTGTAGTTGATTGGACTTCGTTTTGTATTGCAAACTCATCCCATACCTTATGCCTGATGATGTTCGTGTGCCTTGGGTCGGAATTTTGCCTTAAGCTTCCTTCAGATCCCACCTCACGATGGGCACCCTTGCTCTTGGCTAATGGTTGGTAACTACAAACCCCCATAGTGGACTTACACCACCTAGCTAATCGTCATGCATGGCGCACAACAAATAAGGGTTGCCCAAAAATTCCTGGGCAACCCTTATTCTAATATAAAGTATGTATCTATTATGTCCATTCTAGGAGTCTATTGCTACTTGTTCTTGAAATTCTTCTAGCTTATATCGACTTAAAAGAGCTTTTTTGTTACTTTCTCTAAACTCTATCTCATAAGATCGATCGTAAATCTCCATAACCTTAAGTACTTTATTTACATTAACAATATACGATCTGTGTGTTCTGACAAAGCTATCCGTCAATTCTTCTTCTAAGTCACTTAATCTCTTAGTCGTTTCATAAATTTTCCCATCTTGTATGTGAATCAACACTTGATTTTTGTTTTTTTGTTTTTCCAAAAATAGAATATTTTCAAGAGGAATAAACAACATCTTCTTAGGTTCTTCAATTATTAAACGTGCATTAGCTTCTTTGTTAGATTCACTACCATTCCTATTTAAATTTAATCGCTCTATAAGCATCTTAATCGAATTTAATAGCTTATCCTCATCAATTGGTTTAACCAGGTAATCAAAGGGATGTACAGAGAAAGACTGCAAAGCGTATTCAGAATAAGCTGTAACAAATATAAATTCTATTTCCGGATTGACTTGTTTGATTAATTGTGCAGTCTCTAAGCCGTTCATTCTTTGATCCGTCAACTCAATGTCAATTAAAGCAATATCAGGCTGCACTTTTTCCGCCATTTCGACAGCCTCTCTAGAGCTTTCTGTGTCATAAATTTCTTTAACCATTTTATTTTGAGAAACCAAGTTTTTGACATATTTTTTGGTATAAGGTTCATCTTCTAAAATTAAAACAACCACACCACCCATGTTATCACTCGCCTTTTAATAATACTTAAAACATAAATTTAAAAATATAATCTTCGTTCACTCAAAACTTTCAACCAATCTAAAATAGTTTTATTTCACCATTCCCCCTCCTTTCTTTATAAAAGGCCGTATTAAAGTTGAATGTTGATAACTGTAAAATTTTCAATTAAAAATTTTACAGTTATCAACAACTAAATAAATAAAAACCATGTGTTATAATAATTCGCAATTATTTAACATAATTCCTTCCACAATATGGGATTTTCGACGACATTTTTTTAATACTACCTAAATTCTTTGACAAGATGTTTTAAAAATTCAATGAAGTGTATATTCAGTATTACATTAGGTCTGTTCATTAATTAGTAACGGTTATTAACTCTAAATAAAAGGATGATCTGCTTAATTTATAGAAAAAGTATATATAAAGGATGCAAATGATTATTATTGATGATTTTAATAATTAACTTTGTCAATTTAAATAAAGGAGCATTCCTGTAATGAATTAAAATGAAGATTGATAAAAAAAGTACCTCCTGCTAATATACGAGGTGTCGCTACACCTAGAAATGACGACCCTTAATTTAAGCAGAGGAGGTACTTACCATGAAGTATACCCAAAATGAGAGAATTAATCAAGTAAAAGAGTCAAGTTTGATTATCGGAGTAGACATTGCAAAAGCAGAACACGTAGCAAGAGCTCAGGATTTTCGGGGTGTGGAGTTTTCGAAACCAATCACCTTTGAAAACACCAGGAAAGGTTTTAAGAAGTTTTTAAGTTGGCTAGAGGTAATCAAACAAGAACAAGCAAAAGAAGAAGTCTTAGTAGGTATGGAACCTACTGGCCAATACTGGCTGACTCTAGCTCAATTTTTAAAGCAAACAGGTATCCAAACTATTTTAGTAAATCCAAATCACGTAAAGAAAAGCAAAGAACTAGACGACAACTCACCAACTAAAAATGATATTAAAGATGCAAAAGTGATAGCACAGTTAGTAAAAGATGGCCGTTACTCAGTACCCAATATCCCTACAGGAATATATGCAGAACTACGGAATGGGATGAATTTGCGAGATCGGCTAACAGATGACTTAAGGCGTGTAAAAGGTAGGGTAGACAATTGGTTAGATCGCTACTTCCCAGAATTCAGCACAGTGTTTAAGAACTGGGATGGAAAAGCAGCACTATTAACTTTAAAAAAATTTCCCCTACCAAAAGAAATATTAGGTCATAGTGAAGAAGAGATAGTAAGTTGCTGGAAACAAGAAGTAAATCGAGCAGTAGGTAAAAAAAGAGCAAAAAAGCTGAAAGAAGCAGCCCAAAACAGTACTGGGCTAACAGAAGGCGAGATAATGGCAAGACAAGAATTGAAAACCCTATTGTCGCAGTATGACGCTTTAATAGAAGAGTTAGAACAAGTACTTGTTCAGATAGAAAATATTTTAAAAGAAATTCCAGGAGCAGAAGAAATGATGAGTATTCCTGGAGTAGGGATGGTAACAGTGGCAGGATTTTTGGCTGAAGTGGGTGATCTTTCTAATTATCAACATCCAAATCAAATTAAGAAGCTGGCAGGCTTAAATCTAAAAGAGAACAGTTCAGGTAAGCACAAAGGTGAAACCAAGATAACCAAACGAGGTCGACCTCGTTTGAGAGGACTCTTATATCGCTGCGTGATTCCATTAGTAGCCAAAAACCCTGAATTTAAGTTATTACACGATTATTATACCACAAGGCCAGAAAATCCCTTAAAAAAGAAACAATCGCTTGTAGCATTAGCGTGTAGATTGATCAGAGTTTTGTTTGCCCTAGGTACCAAAAAGACACCTTATAATGGCAGGATGATGTTAAAGAACAGTTCATTAAATTTATTGCAGGATGCTGCATAAGCAGCCAAATTGGAGTCTTAAGAATTTATACTACATCCACAAAAGGAGCACGGAGAAGCCAGTCATAATAATCCATTCGGGCATTGACCCTGCTAAGGAGCAAAACTGGCCTCCACCCTTGGCTAGGTAGAACGAAGGAATTTATAAGGGCCATAATGGACCCAGTGAGATATGGGAGGTAAAACCACCAAGGAACAAGTGGAGATCCATTAAATGTGCCACCATATTTTGCCAGGAACAACCCTTATTTAAAGGTACTCCTGTTTTACAAAAATTGCATTATATGAAATTTTCTTCCTAGTCCTTAAAATGGATGGTAGTGAAATCTTGAGAATGAGTGAGTATATTGAAGAAATAATTAATTTATAGAGGGAGGGGATAAAAATTAATAATGAAGCTAAGAACCTGGAAAAATTATTTGATGCCTTAAAACTAGTTGACGAATTTGTAAATGAAGAAAAAAGTAGGTTAAACAAAAAAAAGCCTGTTTCTCAAAATAACCAAAACAGGCTTTTAAAGAGTCAAAAATTAATTAGACAAGTTGTATATAAGCAAAAACCCAATAAAAAAAACGAAAAAAAGGACAATTTAAAACAGATTATTAAGGGATATTAGTAACTAATGTTCTCTAATACTTCTAACCTATCGGGTCTTGTTCTTCAAATAAGACAATACAATCTCCATCTAAAAATTCAATAATATCATATTTGATTACTAACATATCTAGAGTTTCCAGTAATAATTTTCTTCCGTTATTAGATTGAATTTCATTTAAAAACTTATTTAATTCTTGAATTATCTCCTGATCATCATTAGTATAGTTAGCTATTTTAGTTAACTTTTCCCTAGAAATATATCTATATTGATCAGAAATTCCTCTGTATTTTTCGTCAAGATACTGAGGGCTAATATCGTAAAATTTTTGTGTTATTTGTCTATCTATTGTATCGTATAAAGCATAATCACCCTGGAAATCTGGACTATAACTTAGTTCTGTATAAGTTATATGATATAGTTTTCCGGTACCTTCGCAACTACTACATCCTACTACACCTCGGCCATTGCAACGCTGACACCTCTCTTTTCCATCACCCTGGCAGCGCTGACAGTTTACGCTTCCACTACTATGACAAGTTGAACAGTTCTCTAATATTTGTGCATTACCGCCACAAGTTTTACACTTTACATAGCCATCACTGCAGTCACAGTATTCTCCAATTCCAGTCCCCTGACAGTTATGACAACTAACTTCTCTGCATTCTTCCGTTTCACGTTGCTTGGAATTATTACACTCTGAACACAAAACTTTCTTGCCATGACAAACTGTACAAACATAACCATCTGTTTTACCTTTACCTTGACAGTGGGGACAGCTTTTAAGCCATTGGGTTTTGCAAGGACAACTTTCAGTAACTTTTTCTGTTAGATAACCATTTCCGTTACAATAAGCACATTGATAAAAACCTTTTCCATCACACAAGTCACAATTTTGATAACCAATTTTGCAATCCTGACATTCTTTTGTTATCTCTCCTCTTCCCGAACATTCATCACATTTAACAAATCCTTTGATACAATCTGGATTCTTACATTTTACTATACCTGTATCACAGGCAGCAGGGCACTGGTTATACCCCGTTCCTTGACAGTCATCACATTTTATAGCTGTTGATGATGAAGGAAAAGTATAGCACCCTTCACTTGCACGATGGTTAGTGACTTTTAAATTTGATTCCAATTGATCACCTGCTCTTAAAACACCTACAGGAATAGACATAGTATCAATATCATTAACTTGAGTTCTGACAAACTTATTTACTTGATACAGATAATTACATTTAGTAATGACTAACAAATACCCGGCTTTTTGGGAAAAGATACAGGTATCTCCTGCAAATAATTTTTTTAACTTATCCATCCAAAAATTTGGATTTTTCTTTAACAAATTTACGTATTCTTCATTAATGTTAATTTTTGGAGTATTATTGAACTGATGATTCTTAAATTCAAAATTATCTTCAGGGAAATAAACTTCAAATTTTTGATAACCTTCATTGCTGGTTCTATTACTTTCATTTATTTCAATATAGTTGATCAAACTACGAACTGAGTTTTTCTTACCTCGGCTAATAGCATATTTAAGTGGGTTTGTACCACGAGATTCAAATAAAGACGATTTACCTTGATCTAAAAGAGCTGCAATTACATTTGTATTTTGTCTATCAATAGCCAAGTATAAGGGAGTTAATTCATCATATATTTTTTTACCGCCTAGTTCTGGGTTTGCTCCCAGGTTTAATAAATTTATCACAGTACTGTACATATCCCTCTCAACGGCAGTTATTAACGGTGTCCGTCCTTGTTCATCCCAGGTATTAATTTGATGATATCCTGCTAAAACTGCTCTAGCAGTGCTATCTTTATCACCTTTTTCAATTAGTTCAAACAAATTCACTTCATTTGGGGTAAATCTCTGATTTAATAGTTCAATTCGTGAAACCCAAGTTGCTATCCAATTTCTTCTTTTGGGAACATACCATAAAATAGCAATTCTTAGAGAAATAACAGTTAAAAGAATAACATAATTTAGATATAACAATTCAGATCGATCACTTGTGTGTACTATTATGGGAATCACTAAACCGATAGCAAATAATAACTTGCCTAATATAGAAGTAAAAGATACCGACCAGACTAGTCCTCCTATGAAAAATAAAATTAGTATTATAAATTGAGTATACGAAGTTAAAGGTAGATTTACTAAGAAGACACTAGTAATGACAGGAAAAACTACACAACATAAGGTTTCAGCAATTTTATAATTTCTTTCGTAATTATCTTTTATAACTTGTAAAAAATCTAATAAAATTTTTCTCAATCTAAATAACATTTTTATGCCCGCTCCTTACCTTAAGAGGGTCAATATAACCATATTCTGCTAACTCTAAATAATTTCAACAAAATCACAAAAATTCCTTTCCTAAATAGCGCTCTATATATTGTTGATACTGTAAAATTTTCAATGTGACGGATTATGGAATTAAAAGTTCAATAATCGTTAAAGATAGAAATTAAAATAGACAGCTGTCTTCAGCTGTCAAGTGTTATTAATTCCTTTCAAATAATACTCTGCTTGATCCAATGTAACTGGAATATCAACCTGATATCCCCTTTGTCTCAATCTATGAAAAAGCATAACCAACATTGGTGGATGCAAACCTGCTTGATGCAGTTTATCCAAATCTATTAAAATTTCATCGGGCTTTCCCCTGGCAAGTATTTCTCCTTTTGATAAAACGTATACATTGTCTGCCCAACCTGCAACCCAATTTAAATCATGGGTTGTTAACAACACTGTCACACCGTATTCATCATTTATCCAGTTTAATATTTTCTCTACTTCTTCATGGGATTTAGAGTCTAAAGAATCTAAAGGCTCGTCCAGTATTAACAGTTCAGGCTTATGTACTAAAGCACCCGCTAGTGCTACTTTCTGCTTTTCTCCTCCACTTAGATAATGAGGAATTTTATGTAGTATATGTTCAATTCCTAGTAATGAAGCCACTCTATTAACTTCTCTTTCGATTTGATCCCTAGCAACTTTGGCTTGTCGCAGAGTAAAGGCTATATCATCATACACCCTAGGACCTATAATTTGTTCATCGACATTTTGAAGCACAACTCCTAATTTATGTCTGAGTCTGTTGAATTGTTTCCCAGGTATAAGTCCAGCCACTTCCACTTGACCCTGAGTGGGCTTAGTTAAACCAATAATCACCGATAGAATTGTAGTCTTTCCTGTTCCATTTGCCCCAAGGATGGCTAATTTTTCTCCCCGATGGGCGATTAGGCTTTTCTGATTTGAAATTTGCACTGTAGTGCCGTCAGAGTATACATGTTTTAAGTCTCTAACTATTATAATCGGATCCATATTATCACCGCCCATAAAAGCACAATTATTGAAAAAAACATAACCAAATAATCTTCTCTCTGCAAGTTAGTCCGGAAATTTAAACAGGGTAATGATCCGTTGTATCCCCTAATCATGAGTACCTGAAAAACCCGTTCACTGATAGTAATAGAATGAATTAATAATAAACCAATCATACCCGCTGTTGTTTTAATATTAATAATTAATGATAAAGGTCTTAATCCACCTCGTAATCTAATAGCTTTAATCATAGTTGAACTTTTTTGCAATAAAATAAAAATTCCACGATATGTAAATAAAAATAAATCAGCCAAAAAGGACGGCATCAAAGATGATATTCTAGAAAAAATATCAACATAAGAAGTAGTTGATAATAGAAAAATCAATACCAAGGCAGCAGTAATAGCTCTTAATATAATGATCCCTGCTACTTCCCAGGAATTTTGACTTAATAGAGCGGCAAATAACAAACTAAAAAAAGCAGGGTATAATGATAAATGGAGGGTAGTAGCCAGGGGAATGCGCGCTATAAGATATAATGAAATTACGAATACTGCTAGCCCCCCTAAAAACAACAAATTAGGGCTGGTTATAATTAAAATTATCAGTAAGACTGTAAAAAATATTTTAATATCAGGACGTGCCCTGTGGAAACAACTATCACCGAAATTGGCTATATAATCAATTCTCTCCAGGTGCATCGTTGTTACCTCCCTGGCAAACTATTTGTTGCCTCTAATAAATCTGGTTTGACCTTATAGATATAATTAGCGATAATGGCAGTTAATATAGCTTCTAAGGTAATACCAACAGCTAAAATCACTAACAAAGCGGTCCAGCCAGTTAAAGTGAGTATATGTATCTCGGACAGAGCTGTTTCTATACCCTCACCATTACCTTCAGAGTGTCCATGACTATCATGTCCATTATGATTGGCATGAGAACGATCATCATGGTCATGATCATGATCACAATCATGTTGATGATAGGGTAATGCTTCTGCCCAGCTCACCGTAGCTCCTACTAAGCTCACTGTGAAGACCAAAGATACAATCAGGGCAGGTATCACAGCCAAAAAAGCTGCCTTCCAAACTGTAGTTTTAGATAATAAATAGCTAAATATCTTGGCCCCCACCAATACTTCTAAACCAATAACTAATGTGTTTAATCCCACAATTGTAATTCCTCCATGGCCTACAAGGGCAAGAATGAAATTAACAACAAAAACTGATAAAAATCCAATCCCCGGTCCTACTAAAATTCCAGCCAGTACTGCCATGCTCAAATGTATGGGTAAAAATCCTAGAGGAACTGACATGGCAACTAGCATAAAGGCAGCTGCCATTGCTGCTTTTGGTATCCGATAACGTGCTTCTGTACTATCTACTCTGGATAACAATAAATAAATAATCAAAACTGCTACCAAATATCCGGCTAGCCACCAGGGTACTGGGATTATTCCGTCAGGCAAATGAATATGACTCATATAAATCCTCCTTCCCCTTTCCCTTACAAATGCAAGTCACTTGCATTTCGCATTCATTGTAATCCCATACTAAGGCCATGTCAATATTATCCTATGGTCAAGTCTTAGAGTGTATGTCAGTATTGAGATATCCAACACTGGGCAGATAAAATAAACTTATGTTATCATGTACTTGAATATATAAATAAAGGAGCGAGAAGAATGTCAGAATACAATCTTTATCACAGAGCAATAACATTACTAGATGAAGCAGAGCTTAAAAAAACTCCGGGTAGAATTGCAATACTCACCCTTCTATTAAAAGAACAGCGGCCGTTAAGCCAACAAGAAATTTCACAAAGTTTAGAACATCCTTTAAATGAAGTGAGTATCTATAGAGCATTACGAGCCTTTGAAAAGGCCGCTATAGTCCACAAAGTTGAAGGAGGAGACAAAACCTGGAGATTCGCTATAACTGAACAAGACAAATCCCAATGCAAAGACCATTATCACCCGCACTTCATCTGTACTTCCTGTGGTAAAGTTGAATGTTTTACCGAAATAGAAATCCCTAAGATAAAACCGCCAAATTCTCAATACACTATCACAAACAGAGAAATGGTATTAAAAGGATCTTGTGATGAATGCGCTAATTAAGTAGTCAAGTCCTGTAGCACTTGATCTAAACCAGTTAAAAAAGCTTCAATTTCTCCCCAGGTACCTACTGTAACCCTGATTCCCTGAGGATATCCCCAACCATCACCTGCTTGAACGAAAATCCCCCTTTTTAAAAGCCTTTCTTGTAATTGTTTCGCTGAAAACTGCCCTTCAAAAAATACAAAATTTGTATGTGATTCCACAACATTAAAACCTCTGTTATGCAAGGATTTCATCAGATAATTTCTGTTATTTTTCAATTCGTTAAGAGTATATTCAAAGTAATCTTTGTCCAACAACGCTGCCTTAGCACCTGCTAGGGCAATTCGGTTGGCATTAAAAGGTTGGCTTACTCGATTAATGATGGCAACAACTTCACGATTGGCCAGTACATAACCTAATCTAGCTCCTGCTAAACCATAGGCCTTTGAAAATGTCCTCACAGACATAACATTCTTCCGATTCTGAATTATTTGGGAAAGATCTGGATATTTATCATCATTTACAAATTCAGCATAAGCTTCATCTACAACAACCCAAATATCTGAAGAAATCTTGTTTAAAAAATCAATTAATTCGTCCTGGCTAAAAATAGTCCCTGTGGGATTATTAGGATTACACAACCAAATTAACTTAGTATTTTCTGTTATTTCATTAATAATTTTGTCTAAATCAATCTTGTAATTCTTTAGAGTTGTTAATTTAATTTGGGCACCCATGATCTTCGAGTAGTCTTGATAAAGTCTAAAGGAATTTTTTGGGATAATTACTTCATCCCCTTCATTAATAAAGCACTTACTCAAAGTTTGCAGCATATTTTCAGCCCCATGAGAAATGGCAATAAAACCTATATCTAATTGAAATTTTTCAGCTAGCAAGCGCTTAACTTCAAGAAAGTTCTCATCGGAATATCTATTTAAATTTTCAAGTTCTTGTCTCATGGCAGAAATTACACTAGGAAATGGTCCATAAGGATTTTCATTAAAACCCAGTTTAACAAAGTGAGATAGACCTAACTCACGACGCTTTTTTTCCAATGTATTTTCCGAGATATAATGTGGTTCCATATTATGCAAGGGTTTTCTAAAACTTTTAAGCATCTACACCACCACCCGGAGTTATTTCTATTAACGAGGGTTTATTAGAACTCAGTGCCCATTGAATTATACCTTTAATTTTTTCAGACTCTTGCTCCTCTGTAATATTATAAAATTGTAAGTTATAAGCCTGTGCTAAAAATTCAAAGGACGGAGGAGTATGGTCAACGGCAATTGTAGAAGTAAATTGACGAGCTTTTTGATTGCGCCTAATCTCACCATAACCTTGATCATTCCAAACCACAATTACTATGGGGAGCTGTAAATCAGCTATTACAGCTAATTCTTGCATAGTAAATTGAATACTCCCATCACCAGTTAAAACCACTGTTTTACAGCCGAGACTCAAGTAAGCTCCTATTGCTGCTGGCAGTGCATATCCCAAAGTACCAAAATTAACTGGATGCAAAAAGGTCGATGTATAGTATGCAGGAAATTCACTTATTGCTAGATAAGATGGAGTAGTTAAATCAGTCACTAAAATACCAGTACTCGGCAGTTCAAGCCTTAACACATTTATTAGCTCTAATAATTGATTTAAATTATTTTTTATCCCTGTAACTTCCTCTAATTCAGCTTTGGTTTTTGAAACTACACTTTGTGTTAATGATCTACTTCTAGCCTCTTTTTCATTAAATTCTTTATATTCCCAAGGATGACTGCTTTTTAATTTAGATAAAATGGAGTCCACAATACACCTAACATCTCCGTATAAAAAAACATTACGATAGCATTTTTCATAATAACTGCTAGAGTCAATATTGATTTGTATTAAATTATTGAAAAATATTTCTCGGTCCCAAAAGTCTGCTAGGGACAGATCTGAACCAATGGCTATTACCAAATCACTTTCCCTTAACATCTCAGCTGCTGAAGGGAGGTGAAGCCTTGTTCCTATACATAGAGGATGATCTTCTGGAATTATCCCTTTAGCACTAACTGTTTGTAAAACGGGTACTTGCAATCTCTCTGCAAGATCAATAACCAGATCCCTCCCATTTGCACTCCCCCCTCCTGCAATAATTACTGGACTATCAGAGTTTTCAATCAGATTCACGGCCTCCTCCAAAGAATCTTTGTCCGGATTACAAGTCCAAGGTTCTTGCACTGGGTATCGTGTAAAATGGAGAGGTTCCGGATAATACTCAAACTCTGACTGTAAAATATCTATAGGTATTTCAAGATGCACAGGTCCACCCCTACCTGAAATAGAAAGTTGGTAGGCTTCTCTCAAAGCTATTGCTACATATTCCTTTCTATTGATTTGTCTACTTTCTTTGACAAAAGATCTCATGAAATTGGTAGAGTTATTCAATTCATGTAAAAAACCCTTATTTTTTCCCCGGAATCTATCCGGTACCTGAGTGGAAATGATTATCATTGGCACAGAATCAGAATAAGCTTGTGCTACAGCAGTTGAAATATTGGTAAGGCCAGGTCCAGTAATAACAAAACAAACAGTTGGATCACCAGAAACCCGGGCATAACCATCTGCCATGTAACCTGCACCTTCTTCATGCCGAGCGGTAATATGCTGTATTTCACTTCTGATCAGTTGTTCATAAATATCTAAATTATGTATTCCAGGGATACCAAAAACATGTTCTATGCCTAAATTCTCCAAACAATTGACTATTACTTGTGAAACTTTAAGTGTCAACTTTTATCACCTCTAAGATTAAAATTAATTTCCATTTTCCTATACCATAGATAATATATAAGTCAAGTGACCATTCCTCTGGCATGAACCTGCCAGATATCAACAACTTCGTTATTTCGAAGACAACAATAGTAATCGTACAAATTCACTGTCGTACATGAATGTGCTGGCAATATCCTAATTTTATCTCCAATCTCCAGTTTTTCCGTTTCGTGATCAATCTCAACTATGCTGTGTTCTTCGTTAATTCCGACAATAGGACTGTCATAATCCATCAATTTGGGTATTCCTTGATCATCTGTCACGGCTTTCAAACCACAATCCAGTATTAATTTATCATGAGACTTACTGATTACTGTGGCCAATACAGATAAAGCTGATTTGAAGGGTAACCCATCCTCTAAATAGGGCACTTCCATTAATGGATAAGTACCAGCCTGGATTTCTGTTATTTCGGGGTAATTACCAGTAATATCCCAAGTACCTGTACTGCCGCAACTGACAATTTCAACTTGGATATTTTCCTGTTCTATTCTTCGCTTTAATTGAACAACTCGACTCAAACTCTCTTTAACCATATCAGATTTCTCAGACTGAGTTTTGTCTCTAAAAGGTCCCTCATAACCCATGACACCGCGAAATTCAAGATTATCAAGTTTTTGTATCTCCTGAACAAGATTTATGCCTTCATCAAAGCTCTTCACGCCACATCTTCCAAGTCCAATATCCATTTCTACAAGAACCCCTATAGTTACACCATGCTCAACTGCTATACGGGATAAATTTTCACAATTTTGATAGCTATCCACTGCAACTTTTATATCTGCGCGCCTTGCCAGTTCAGCTAAAAGATTTATTTTCCCGCTTTCTATTACCTGATTAGCAATCAAAATGTCTTTAATTCCTCCGTTGACCATCACTTCTGCTTCACTCGTTTTGGCACAAGTCACTCCAATAGCACCTCTATCAATTTGCATATGTGCAATAGTTAAATTTTTATGACCTTTCATATGTGGCCTGATATCACAAGGCTTGTCTCTAAAAAAATCAGCTAATAAATTTATATTGTACTCTAGGTTACTCATATCAAGTAGTAGAGCTGGAGTTGGTAGATTTTCTAGCTTTAAACCTGAAACTAATTCGCTTTTCATTTTGAGATCACCTCTTTCAATAATTTTTATACATATATGATACTAAATTTTCTTATATTTAACAAAATTTTTAGTAAAATACAGGGTTTTTCTAAGTACTAAAGGATTTTAAAATTAATTACAGAATTTTTAATATAATATAAAAATGTGTTTATTTCTCAATTTGGAGGTGCTTTTTTTGCACAATCATGATTTTACGGGTACATCCCCACATCTAATTCTGATTAATGGCAAGATAGCTACTGTTGACTCAAACAACAGTATTGCTGAAGCTATCGGTATTTTTGGTAATTTAATTTCTCATGTGGGAACAACACAAGAATTATTGAAAACTACGGGACCTAACACTAAAGTGATCGATTTACAAGGTAAAACTGTAATTCCTGGTATTGTAGATTCTCATAATCATGTATATCAAGCAGGGATTTTAATGGAAGGAGTAATGGCTTTCGGACTGGAAAGCATAAAAGAGCTACAAGAAGCTGTCAAAGCAAAGGTTTCAGAAACCCCGAAAGGAAAGTGGATTCGGGGTGGTGGCTGGATTGAAAGTCAGTTCGCGGAAAACCGCATGCCAAACCGCTGGGATTTAGATGAAGTGGCTCCCGATCATCCCGTGGTTCTATCAAGATTATTTGCCATGGATCTTTGTAACAGTAAAGCTCTCGAATTAGCTGGAATAAATAAAAACACTCCTCAACCCCAGCGCGGAACAATTGATAAGGACCCGAAAACCGGGGAACCAACTGGTATTTTGCGAAATGGCGCTCAAGCTTTAGTAAGCCGACTTATTAAAGACGATTATAATTCCAATTATAATTTTCAAGAATTAGTTGAAAGACGTGTTAAAACAGCCATGAATGAGTATCTACAGTATGGCATAACTACAGTTCTAGACCCTGGTGTCAGCGTTCCAGTCATGAGAGGATACCAAAATCTATACAAAAAAGGTGAACTTCCAATCAGATTGCAAATGATGCCGGAAGCTTACGGGCTAGCGGCTATTTCATCTAATAAAAGCGATCCCAATGAAACAGAGAAATTTATGGACTATTTGGGTATAAATGATCCTTTCGGCAATGAATGGTTCAGTATCGGGCCGTTAAAATTCGCTGTAGATGGTGGTGTAGGGTCAAAGACAGCTTTGATGTACGAACCTTGGATAGATGGAACCAAGAGCAATATTCCCTTAAGACTTGATTTTGAAGAGATGGAAAAGTTATTTCATAAAGCTCAAGAATTAGGATGGTCCATTGGCATACACACTTGTGGAGATAAAGCTCAGGATATCGTGTTAGAAGCTTTTAAAAAAGTCATCGACAGATACCCTAGAAATGATGTCCGACATAATATTATCCATGGATATTTTCCAACTGACCGTGCTCTAGAAATAATGAAAGAATATAATATAGCCGGTTCCCTTCAACCCGGTTTCATGTACGTCGAAGGAGATCTGTACTGGGATGTGTTAAACCAAGAGCAAATAGAGTATTTTACACCTATCAAAACTTACTTAAACAATAAAATTACTGTGGCATGTAATTCTGACATGATTTCAGCACATTACAACCCTTTTTATGGCATGTATTCCGCTGTAGCTCGCAAGACATCTCAAGGAAAAAGCTTGGGTGCTCGAGAGAAAATTTCACGAGAAGAAATGCTTCGTCTATTTACAATTAACAGTGCCTATTTAACCTTTGAAGAAAATACAAAAGGGTCTATAGAGGCCGGCAAACTAGCAGATATTGCGGTACTCTCCCATGATCTTCTAACATGTCCTGAATCAGATATATTGAAGACCGATGTAAATATGACGATCATTGACGGAAAAATAGTTCATTCAAATATCAATTAATGAACCGACCGACTTTCACTTCGTATAATTTTATTTATTATTGGGCTAATATTTATATCGAAGGTTCCTTTACTAACCCATTTAACCGTAAAATACGGATGGCTTAAAGAATGACCAAAGAAAATTAGCTTATTCTTATCAACTATTTTTAGCCCTAACTGCTGTTGAAACCTCTCTGGTGTATATAAGACATTGTTTTCAACTCTGAGAATCACAGGCATCAAAAGCTCTTTCTGAAAACAAATCACTGATGAAGGTCGAGCATTAAAACTCCTTAGTTTTGAATAGTCTTGTTTTGGACTTATGATTGAAGTCCTCCCCAAACCAAAAACACGATTGTTTTGAATAATATAGCCAGCCAACTGATATTCGTCCCAGCCCCTGGCACTTAACATTTCATACTCACCTGTAAACAGTCTGGTTTTAAAAAATGAACCTGGCTCGACAGATATTGGGCTTAGGACCAATCCCTCTATTTCACAATACAAATTATCCCTCCCTAAGATATCTGTCTGAATTTCTTTCATGATATGAATTTTTGAGTTTGATTGTTACTTGATTTGCTGCTCATCAAAAACACCTTCCTTACTACAAAAGTAGTTTAGGAAGGTGTTTTTTACCGGAAAGCTCGTTATTGCTATACTAATGTGATCAATTTGATCAATTGTTTTCCTTAAAAATCCCTTTAGTTAATGCAGCTAGTGCTTTATCTATCATCTCTTCATTGGGCTTTTTGCCATCAATAATTATATAATAACCTATGACTTGATGTTCTACTCCTCGAAATATTCTGGTATAAAGTGAGGAATCGCCAGCTATGACATCCCCTGTTTCAATAGCTTTGTCAAATTCCGATGTTAGTTTTTCTATAAAAGTATTTCTCACTTTCAGTAACCAATTGTACAAAGTGTCTTGAGTAACTATATCAGATGTGAGTAGAAACCTGGCCACCTGCTGATTATCCCACAAAAATTCTATTTCTTCAATTAACATCTTTTTTAGTTTTTGATATAAAGGAAGGTCCTGTTCCAATACCGATATTTTGACATCTTTATACCGTTTAACTCCATCTTTCATCATTTCTATAAATAAATCTTCCTTACTTTGAAAGTAAAGATAAACTGATCCCTTAGCTACATCTGCTTCGCGAGCAATTTCATCTATCTTAGTGTCATGATAGCCTTTTTCTGCAAAAACTTGGGTAGCAGCTTTGATTATTTGACGCTTTTTAATATTTAACACCTCTTTCTTTTCATACCTACTAAGATGAAGTCGTTTGCTGTTCAGTGTTAGTCCTTCTACTTGCTAACCATATACTGACATCATCCATCATTGTGTAAATTACGGGTATGATAATAAGAGTCAATAAAGTAGAAACCAGTAGGCCACCAATTGTTACTGTAGCCATAGGTGCGATAGCTTCAGCTCCTTCACCAATACCAAGTGCTAGAGGTACCATACCAATTATCGTAGTTGACGTGGTCATTAATATTGGTCTCAGTCGTTTTTTACCAGCTTCTACAACTGCCTGATGTCGCGAGTACCCTCGTTCTTTGTATAGTAAATTAATATAATCAACCATTACTATCCCATTATTAACAACTATACCTGCCAACATTATTACACCAATAAATGCCACCAAACTAAAGGTACGACCGGTAATTAATAGTGAAGATACTACTCCTAACATAGTCAATGGAATGGTAAACATGATAATAAATGGATACAATAATGAACCAAATTGAGAAGCCATCACCATATACACAAGAATTACTGATAATCCTAATGCCAAAGTAAGTTCTTCAAAAGCTTCCACAGTATCCCGGTATATACCCATGTATTCGATATTATACCCAGTAGGTAAGTCTTTTTTAGCCAATTCATCCTGAATATCATCCATAACAGAACCGAGATCTCTCCCTTCAATTAAGCCGGTTACATTACCCGAACGTAACTGATCTTGTCTTTCAATATCCCGAGGCGCTTCTCCTACACTGGTATCTGCTATTTCTTCTAAAGGGACAAGATTACCTTGAGGATTCTGAATAAAAAACGAGTCTATAGTTGCCAAATCCCACTCTTCAGGATGTTCCATCAGTATTTCCATGTTAAACTCTTCTCCATCTTCACGGTATAAGGATACTAATTGTCCACTCAATGCAGTGTTTAGATAAGCACCTGTTTGATAAGGTGTTAAACCATGAGTAAGAGCTTGATCCCTATTCATGTTTATAGTTAGTTGTGGAGCTAATTCCTCAAAGCTAGTAGAAACTTCTTCAGTACCTTCTATAGATCGTACTGTCTCTGCAATTTCTTCAGTTAATTTTTCTAATGTTTCCAGGTCATCTCCTCTAACTGAAATATCTATATCGTCATCGAGTCCTACGGCTCCTGCAGCTAAGTCCTTTTCAGTAACAGTTACACTTACCCCAGGAATCCTAGGATATTCTTCCCTTATGTCTTCTACAACTTCCGTTGTTTCTTTATCTCTTTCAGATTCATCCACTAATTCTACTTCTATAGATCCAACATTAGAAACTTCATCATCTAGTAAGCCACCACCACCAATACTAGTAAAAACCGTTTCTACTTCTGTTATTTCCATCAACATTTCTTCATATTCCCCTATAACTGCTTCAGTTTGCTCGATAGGCATTCCTACAGGTGTTTCAATATTAACTGAAATTTCACCAGTATCCAGTGGTGGCAAAAATTCAAAACCAACTAGGGGTATTAAAGATAGTGTCACAAATAAAACTACTACAAATATAGTACCAATTAATTTTCGACTATTTAATCCCCACTCTATTATATACTCATATTTTTCCGTCATTACTTGTAACTTTTGATCAAATATTTTAGTTATTTTATTTGAGCGTTCTGACAAATTGACGTCTGTTCCAATAAATTTAGTAGTCATCAAAGGAATTACTCCTGACGCTACAATTAGAGATGAAACTAATGCAAAAGTAACAGTCCATGCTAAAGGTGCAAAAACAATACTGGCTACTCCTTCTACAAAAACAATAGGTAAAAAAGCTATTACACTAGTTATCGTAGCAGCTATAATGGCACTAGTGACCTCTTTACTTCCTTCTATTGCAGCATCAACAGGAGGTAACCCTTCTTCTCTCTTTCGAAATATATTTTCTAGTATAACGATAGCACTATCCACCATCATACCAATACCGAGCGCTAGTCCTCCTAAGGTAATAAAATTCAATGTATATTCTTGAAAATATATTAGGTTAAAAGTTGCTATCACAGAAATTGGTATTGCAATTCCTATAATAATAGTAGATCTTATATTTCCTAAAAACAACCACAAAACAACCATAGCAACTATTGCTCCCGAAACTCCCATATTCACTAATGTACTTATACTAGCTTCAATAAATTCACTTTGATCCATGGCTACATCAAACCTAATATCTTCAGGCAATTCTTCTTCTAATTCATCAAACTCTTCTTGAACTACATTGGCTACATCAACCGTATTAGCTTCACTTTCCTTCCGTACTGATAGAGATACCGTGGAATCCCCATTAATTTTAGTGATCGGTCTTTGTCTCTCAGTTGTATCTTTAACCTCTGCTATTTCTTTAAGTCTTATAGGAATGCCACCAGATTCAGTAACTATCAGTTGTTCAATTTCTTCTACAGTTTCAAACTCACCTTCTACCTCAATTAAATATTCCCTTCGTCCATCTTGAATTTCACCTCCGGAGACGTCAGCATTAGAGGCATATATTAATTCACCTAACTCTTCTAACGATATTTCATAAGCAGAAAGCTTATACGGGTCTACCTGGATTTGGATTTCCCGCTCTACACCACCTGCCACTTCAACCAATGCAACACCTTCAAGTCGTTCAATTCTACTAGCTAAAACATTTTCTGCAAGTTCAGTCATCTCTTGATCTTCTAAATCCCCTTCAATCCCGGCTTGAATCACCGGAAGCATATCAGGATCTAATTGTATAACTGAAGGACGTCCAATTTCATCTGGCAACTCTTCCATCACCATATCAACCATTTCCCTGACTTCTAAGGCTGCGAAATCCATATCTGTACCCCAGTCAAACCTGATAATAATTTCGCTTTCACCAGGACGGGAAGTCGACATTATGGTATCTATGCCATCAACAGTAGAAAGTGCATCCTCCAAATGAGAGGTAACCATGTTCTCAACTTCCTCAGGACCAGCCCCTTCATATTCTGTCGCAATCATTACAACAGGCAAATCTATATCAGGGTATAAATCGATTGGTGTTTCTGAAACAGCAATAAATCCTATTAATATTACCCCAATTACAACCATTAAAACTCCAATAGGTTGCTTTATTCCTATACCTGCAAGATTCATGAATCATCACCCATTTCTGTCGCATCTACTCTGATACCTTGTTCAATTTCTTGAAAGCCCTCTATTATGACTAAATCATCTTCAGATAGACCTGAAACGATTTCAATGTAACCGTCTTCATTAATTCCTGTTTTTACCTCGATAAATTGTACTTGTTGATTTTCTGTACTTTCATCAACTATGAACACTCCTGTTTCTCCCTCTTCCTCTACAACTGCATGTTGAGGTATTGCTAGAGCATCTTCAGATTTTTCTATAGTCACATTTACTTGAGTATACATTCCAGCCCGTACTTGTTTTTCTATCTCAGGTGTTAACTCTATTTCCATAGGATATCCCTTAGCATTTTCTTCTGGAGGCAATTGACCAACGTGATGTATCATTCCTTCAAACTCTTCATCTAAAGCAGATGGAATTTTAACATCGACAGTTTCTCCATCACTAACCTGGTTTACATAAGACTCAGGTAAGCCAGCCAACACCTGGTAGCTATCCGGATCTAGCATTACAAAGGCAGGGGATTCGGAACCAACTAGTTCTCCCTCTTCGGCATCAACCATAGTAATTTCACCATCTACAGGAGCTGTGATTTTAGTCCGATCAATCATTCTTTCAGCTAATTTTACCCCTGTTTCAGCCCTTTTTATCTGGGATCGCAAGGCATCTAACTCTTCGTCCCTAGCTCCTTCTTCAACTGATTGTTTATAGCCTTCAGCAGCCCTCAGTTGCTCTTTTGCATTTTTGTACTGTAAAGTCATCTGTTCCAGTTCTTGATCTGAGGCATAACCGTCCTGATGTAATGTTTCTACTCTTTCTAATTCCCTTTCCATTTGCTCTTTCGCTTCTCTGGCTCTTTCAACACTAGTTTCAGCTTCTTTTCTTTCTCCCGTTCTAGCACCCTTTTTAGCATTTTCGAGTTGTGCTTTAGCTCCATCTAAGTTTGCCTGAGCTTCTTCCAATTGAAGTTGATAATCGCCATCATCTAGTTCCATTAATAAATCACCATGGCTAACATAGTCTCCTTCTTCTACATAAAGAGATTTCACTTCACCTGCAACTTCCGGAACTATAATCCTTCTTTCTGTAGGATCTACACTTCCTATTACTGTGGCTTTTTTTTCGATATCCTGTATTTCAGGATTGGTCACTTCTACTAAAGGGCGTTCTTCTTCAACAACTATTTCCTCTTCAAAGAACAAATCCCGATTCAAATACCCAACAGCCAGAACTAAAACTATTAAAAGCACTCCACTTACTATTTTTTTATTTTTGTTAAACCAAGTTCTAATTTTTGACTCTTGATTGTAAGTTGCTTTTTTGTTTTGAGCCTCTGTATCTGTACCTGAAGACTTTTGTTTTTGTATCTGCTGGTTTTGTTTAGACATAATTATTCCTCCAATCACTAAAACTAATTTTTTCTGAACCCATCGCCATTACTGTCAAATCCATTATTATTTAAACCATCGTTTTGAGCTGGATCATTATCGTTCATATCATTTCTAAAACCATTACCTTCTAGGGAGTCTTCGTCTAAATTTATTTGATCTAAAATGTTTTCAGTTAAAAACCCTTCAGAAACTAATTCTAACTGTCTTTCTGCAAGGAAAAGTTGTAAATCGGATAAGTTGTTCATCATTTTCACTTCTTCTGTTTCTATTTCTCCTTCTAGGGTTTCTAAATCAGAGACCATTCCCA
This sequence comes from Natranaerobius thermophilus JW/NM-WN-LF, assembly GCF_000020005.1. NCBI lineage: Bacteria > Bacillati > Bacillota > Clostridia > Natranaerobiales > Natranaerobiaceae > Natranaerobius > Natranaerobius thermophilus. Next base: position 2,042,874 of record NC_010718.1, read on the forward strand.
ATTCTTCTTGAATTAAAATACCTTCAAAAAAATCTTCTTGTACTTGAAGTGCATCTTCTGAAAGATTATATTGAGATTTAGTCTCTTTATATTCATCGTAAACATTTCTCATAACTTTTTCCATTGAAACTCGAGTATCATTGTAATTTAGTTCTGACATTTGCAGTTCAAGTTCAGCCATTTCACATTCAAGGGAGTTTTTTCCATGATTATCTTCCATCCACTCCAAGTTGTCCTTAGCAAATTCTAATTCTTGTTCGGCAATTTCTATCTCTTTTCCATGGCCTAACAATTTATCTATTAATTCATTAATATCATAATCTTCCATTTCGGCATGGATTGGTTCTAAATGATATTCCGTATTCAAGGGTTGACCAAGTAACCTGGAAAACTGCCTCTTAAGGTCTCTATACTGATTTTCCAAAGACTGCTGTTCTTGTTTTAGTTGTTCTTTTTCTAATTTAGCAGCATCTAGCTCTAGGTCTACAGATTCTCCTACTTCACGTTTAGCCTTAATTTCACCTACTTGTTCATACATAAGCTCCATAGCCTCATCCATATAATCCAGAGCTTCTTCCATCATTAGTAAACCAGTGTAAAGGGCTTCGGCTTGAAACATAATTTTTTCTTGTCCTTGTTGCCATTTAAGCTCTGCTAAATCTTTTTGTTGTTCTAGCTCCCTCTTTTTTTGTTCAACCTCTAAAATTAAATCATCTAAACCGTCTTCATAGTCGACATCATCAAAGGCCTGTTCTACATCATCTAAGTAATTATTCCAGCCGTCTTCAATATGAGCAAATAATTCACTCACTGCATCTTTTATTTCATCTTCATATTCAAAATCTATTTCATTAAATTCATTACCATTAGGAAAAGGTGCTTCACTATCTTCTATATCAATCTCGTCAATTTGGCTAAAGATTTCTATCATCATATTCTTAAAGATTTCTTCGGCTTCATCAAAATCAGGATCAATGTCCAACAAGGTATCTTCTAAGTTCTTGATATCATCTTGAAGGTCTTCTAATTGATTATGTCTGTCTTCAGCCATATCTACACCAACAACTAGTTGCTTAAGTTGTATTCTTATTTTCTGTGCTTCAGGTGAGTTTTCTAGAGCCAGTTCTCTAGCTTTTGTAATATCTAGTTCTTTTACATTTTCTTCCTGAACATTCGTTTCTTCTGAAGCTTCTAAGACTTTTTCATTATTTGAAAAAAAACTTAGAATAGGATTAAATACAAGTACAACAGTAATCATTACTGAAGCAATTTGCTTAAATCTACGCATAATAACACCATCCTTAAAAATAGTACTTGACTGACTGCCCAGTCATTGCATAATATAAAGAAAAGGTTGAATAAATTCAATACTATATTAATTTTATCCAACCTTCATTATTATATTATACACTCATCTTAACAAATTTCAATTGTTTTTTAAATTTATTTGGAAAGGATGAAAATTATGACGGGAAGGAGAAATTCACCATCAGCTTGGGATGTTGTTTTAACAATTTTATTCATCATAGTAATTGTTGTGGTTTTGTTTTTCGTAGTTAGAATATTTTTAGGTATCTTTCTTGAACTCTTGTTTAGCTTGATTAATAGAATGCTCAACTGATATAGAAATTTAAAACTAAACAGTATTGATATGATTAATTAGAGCTTGCTGAACATCGCTAGATTTCAAGATAATTAGAATTTAGATGTTGTTCAGCTAAGCACACACTCTTTTATCTGATATTTGCAAAACAAATATAACGTATTTGTATGTGAGATTTACTACTGCTAACAATCCGATCATCTATGCACTTTTCATTTTGCTCGCATGGTTTTTGTTGCTCATAAACTTGCCTAGATAGCAAATATCTGCAGGTTCACAACTGTCATGTATGATCAATTTGCTTTGTTAAATTTAAATTTTCCGTTGTTCTTATAATTAGAGGTCAGATTAGAGTTGTCTGTTAGAGGCGTTCTGTCGTTATCATCATCCTGTTCTTCTTTAGACCCTTTTTCTATTAGCACTCAGCATTAATGTGTTTAATGGCTTCCATGTTGATTCTTTTACTAAAGTTAGTGATAAGTGATTGGGCCCCTGTTTGAAACTCTTTTAATTTGATAAAGTATCGGGGATTTTTATTTATCTGTACAATGGTTTTGCGATCCACTTTTATTAATGTGCTTAATGCCATGCTAAATAGCTTGACTTCCGGCCTAAACTTTGAAAATGAGATCTCCACGTGCAAGGTTTTTATATTAAAATTTCCCTTGAAATATTTTAACATTTATACCTAACAAAACCTAGTTTTATTAGGTAAAGTTGTTTTTTCACCAAGTCCCTATTCAAATCTCTAATCCTTTTTTAAATGTGCCAATAACTTCCTTGATTGTTTCGTCATCAGGGGGGTTACCTTCAAGTAATATCATAGACGAAACGACCTCCATAAAAGCTCCCCAGAAAATTCTGGCCAATAAATCTATTGGCTTTTTTTCGATTTCTCCTTCATTGATGGCTAATTGAAAAGTCTGTTCCATATCATGTAGCAAACTTTTTCTAACTTCCATTATCTGAGAGGTCAATTTTTGTTGAAATGGATGATTATTGCTTAGCAATAAATACGCTATTTGTCTATTCTCTGAAACAAAATAAACATTGTTTTTCAAAAATTCCTCTAATTTTATCCAAATACTGCGTTCATCATTTGGATCTATTCTTACTACTTGATAATACTGCTTAAAACCTTCTCTAAGCATTTCATGAAACAGTTCCTCTTTGCTATTAAAATATTCATAAATCGTACCCTTGCCTATCCCTGCTGCATCAGCTATCTCCTGAACCTTTACTTGATAGAAGTTTTCTTCACTAAAAACTTTCGCCGCAGCCACTAAAATATCCATTCTCTTATTGCTTTTGTCAATTTTTGACAATTAAATCACCACTCTCTTCTTTTCGTGCTAATTTACTGTGAAATCTTAATCTGAGATCATCAAACAAGCTATAAACAACTGGTATTAACACTAAAGTAATTATAGTAGATACGGCTAGGCCACCGATAATTGCAATCGCCATTGGAGCTCTAACTTCGGCACCTTCTCCTGCACCACTAGCCATAGGGAGCATCCCCAAAATGGTTGTTAAAACAGTCATTAATATCGGACGCAATCTTATTTTACCAGCTGTTACAATGGCCTCTATTCTATTATAACCTTGTTCATGATATAGCTTATTAATGAAGTCTACCATAACAATTCCATTATTAACAACAATCCCGGCAAGCATAATAACACCCATAAAGGCGACTATACTCAAAGAATGTCCCGTTACAAGTAATGCCAAAATAACTCCGATTAAAGCCAGGGGAATTGTAAACATAACTATAAAAGGATATAAAAGGGATTCAAACTGGGCAGCCATTACCATATAAACTAACAGTACAGCCAAAATTAACGCTAATCCCAAACCTTCGAAACTTTCCATCATCATTTCATAGGTCCCACCAAAATCCATTGTATAATCAGGTGGTAATTCAATACTTTCATCTAGCACTTCCCGAATATCACCAGCGGTTCTTCCAATATCTCGACCTTCAATCTGAACACCTACAGTACCTGTTCGCACCCTATCCTCTCTCTCAATTTGACGGGGTGTTTCTGCCATTTCAAGAGAAGCCACTTCTTCTAGCGGTACCTGTTCACCTGTTGGAGTGTTAATTAACAAACTTTCTAATGTTGACACGCTAATACCTTGAGACGGTTCCATTTCCATGGTAATATCATATTCTTCACCGCCTTCTCTGTAAAAGGAGACCAGTTCCCCTTCACTTACTTGTCGTACAAAATTCCCGATAGTTACTGTAGTTAACCCGTAAGAGTCTGCACTTGCCTCATCTACATCAATCTGTATTTCCATAGTGGCATCCTCAAAATTTGTTGTAGTGTTAACTACACCAGGAACTGTTAATGCATTCTCCGCTATTTCATCGGAAATTGATTCAAGTTCTTCCATATCATCGCCTTTAATTAAAACAGTTAAATCTTCTTCACCTTCCATTCCTCCACCTTCTTCAGCCATGTCATCTGCAGAAACTGTAACATCAACTCCGCCGCGTTCAGGGATCAACCCTCTGATTTCATCCACTACTTCAAAAGTGGTACGCTGATGATCGTCCTCCATAATAACATTTATCGTACCGGAACGACTATCTCCACCAACAACAAAATCTCCACCACCACCTGCTGTGGCAAATACTGTTTCTACTCCTTCAACTTGTGAAATCTCCTCTTCTAACTCTAACAAATTATCACTGGTTGTATCTAAAGGTGTCCCAACGGGGTACTGAATATCCACAGTAATTTCTCCTGAATCCTCGGGAGGGAAAAACTCAAAACCCATTAAAGGGAAAATCAATACAGTGATAATCATTAATCCTATAAAAGAAACGATTACTACAAAACGCTTACTTAATACCCAATCAACTAATTGACCATACTTGTTTGTGAGCCACTGCAAACCTTGATCCATTTTCCTTGGGAGATAACTTTTTCGATTAAAATCAACTCCTTCACCCATAACCTTATCCGTTAACATAGGGACTAGAGTTAAAGCCACTAATAGTGAAGCGAATAATGCAAATACAACTGTCCAAGCCATGGGTTCAAAAATAATTCCTGCTATACCTTCAGTATAAGCCGCCGGTAAAAAAGCTGCCATACTTGTCAATGTAGCTGCTATAATGGCTCCTGAAATCTCTTTACTCCCTTGTAATGCACCTTCATAAGATGATAATCCTTGTTCTCTTTTCCTGAATATATTTTCTAATAAAATAATGGAACTATCCACAACCATACCAATACCCAGGGTTAAACCACCCATTGTTATTAAATTCATAGTGTATCCTTGAAAATACATTAAGTTAAATGTGCTAATAATTGAAATTGGAATTGCAAAACCGATAATCAAAGTTGTTCTGAAATTACCTAAAAATAACCAGAGAACTATCATTGCTAGTATGGCACCTATAATTCCCATTTCTATTATGCTATCAATGGATTCCTCGATAAAGGTACTTTGATCGGTAACAATTTCAAATTGCACATTTCCAGGAAGGCTTTCCTCCAAATTAGCCAGCTCAGCTCGAACATCTTGGGCCACTCTCACTGCATTGGCATCACTTTGATTTCTTATACCCAAAGAGACTGACGGTTCTTGATTGATTCTACTTAGTGGTTCCATGTCCTCTACAGTATCCTCAACCCTGGCTACATCTCCTAGTTTTACAGGACTTTCGCCTTCAACTCCAATTTGAATATCTTTAATTTCATCTGGATCCTCAAATTGTCCAATAGTTCTAATTGCGTATTTTCCATCACCGTCCCTGATTTCACCAGCAGAAATATCCATATTATTTGCTGCTATTGCTTCTCTAATATTTTCATAACTGACTTCTTGATAGCTAGAGAGCAGATATGGATCAACATGTATTTTAATTTCTCTTTCAACACCACCCATGACATTAACTTCTCCGACACCTTCAATACGCTCCACCTGGGTTTGTATTGTCCCCTCTGCCAGCTCACTGATTTCCTGTAAATCCATTTCGGGAGCATTTATACCAACTTGTAAAATAGGCATCATATCCGGGTCTAATTGCATCACAGTAGGATCGCCTGCGTCATCAGGTAGTTGTTCGCCTATCATATCAATAAGTTCCCTAGTATCAAGAGCAGCAAAGTCCATATCCGTGCCCCAATCAAATTCCATAATAATTTGACTGCTATCCTGTTGAGAAATAGAAGTAATTTGAGATAAATTGTCTACTGTAGATAAGGTCTCTTCTAAGGGACGACTGACCATATTTTCAACTTCATGGGGGCCAGCCCCTTCGTAATCAGTTTGTACAAACAAAACTGGTAATTCCATATCAGGATATAAATCGATTGGTATTCTAGAAAAAGAAACAGTAGCCAGAAGTAATATAATAACAACAGCCATAATTATGGTAACTGGACGTTTTAGTGCAATTTTTGAAAGAAACATTAATTACCGCCCCCATGATTTTCACCATTAGTTATGTCAGAACTTTTTGCTTCTTGAAGATAATTTTTCTTTACTTCTTCTCCTGGAACAACTTCTGATTGACCGCCTACGACTATCACATCATCTTCTTGTAGTCCATCAACGACTTGCAAATACCCTTCCTGGGAAATTCCTAATTCTAAAACATTAAAATCTATTGTACTATCCTGGTTTACCGTATAGATTCCTATTTCATCATTATGCTCTACCAGAGAACTACGAGGAACAGCCAGGACGTCTACATGTCTTTCAATGACTAGATAGTTTTCCGCAAACATACCAGTCCGGAGATCATTGTTTTCCTCTGTGATTGCTATTTCAACAGGATAGTTGCGTCCTTTTTCTGCTGGAATCTCACCAATACGCTGAATCTCTCCTTGAAAATTCTCGTTAAGGGCGGGAATTCTAATTTCTGTTGAGTCCCCTACAGAGATCTGATGGACATAGGAGGCTGGGGCAGTAGCCGTCACCTGAAAAGTATCCTGATCCATAATCATAAAGGCAGGTTCCCCCGCTCCGGCCATTTCCCCTTCACTAAACTCTGAGGAAACTATTGTGCCTGAAGCTGGTGCTTTCACTTGACTGTTTTCTTCCGCTCGCTTAGCTAGCTCTACTCCAGTTTCTGCTTGCCTCACTTGTGCCTCTAAAGCATCAAGCTGTTCCTGTCTGGCGCCATCTTCTACAGCATCCTTAGCAGCTTCAGCTGATTCAAGTTGGGACTTGGCATTATTGTACTGCATTTCTGCTTGTTCAAGTTGTTGATCGGTAGCAAATTCTTCTTGATGCATTTCTTCTATTCTCTCAAGTTCTTTTTCAGCTTGCCTTAAGTTATCTTCAGCATTAGATACTGCATTTTCAGCTTCGACTAACTCTGCATCTTGAGCTCCAGCCTCAGCTTCTTCTAAATTAGCTCTGGCTGCGTCTAAAGCAGCTTCGGCTTCTTGTCTTTGTAGTCTGGCGTCTTCACTATCTATTTCCATTAAGATATCATCCTGACTAACTTTATCTCCTTCTTCGTAATGAATTGTTTCTATTTCTCCACTGGCTTGGGGAATCACCAACCGATCATCGGCAGCTTCAACATTCCCTGATACTGTTACTGTTTTTTCAATGTTTTGCCTTGGCACTTGTTTAACATCTACTAGTGAGTGGTCTTGTTCCTTATCGACATTACTATTCTCCTCTTCAGCAAATCCATCACCGGTAAAATTGATAATAAAATAACCACTTACTATCGCCAAAACTGCCAACCCAATAACTATCAATTTATTTCTGGATAATTTGAATTTAGAATTTTTTTGCTCTGTAGTCATAATTAGCCTCCCAACCATTTATTTAGTTCTGTTAAGTTATATGATATTTGAATCAGTCTCCGTCCCGGAGTTAAGATAGTTTTAGACAGAAATCAAAACCCTCCGGGAGAAAGGAGACTGATTCATGACTAAAGTTGTATGCCCTAGATGCAATAACAACTGCTCTGACAAGTTTTATAAGTTTGGTTTTGATAATCATGGTCATCAAAAGTATCAATGTCAAGAATGTTTTAGTCAGTTTGCACCTAAGACACTTTCTAAAGGCGGGGATAAAAGAGGCCCTAATATGCCTCGCAAATATCCCTCTTGCCCTAAATGCGGGAAAGCTACGTTTTTACATCACGACTATGAATTTTATTCTAATTTGAGGTGTTGTGACAAAAGCTGTAATCATTCTTTCTATGTCCCTAAACCTCAAAGTATTCCTGAACCTTCGCAACTTGATATTAACGGCAAAGTAGACTTCTCTAACATGAGACATCCTCTTCATACTATTATTCGAGCTCTTTACCTGTACTTCATTAATGGCAGCTCTACTAGAGGTGTCTCTCAATTCCTTCTTGATTGTGAAGGAATTAAAGTGTCTCATGTTACTATTGCTGACTGGACTAAAAAGTTTGCACCTCTTTTTCTTTATATCTCTAGATATCTTAAACCTATTGATCTAGACTCTTCTGATGAGTGGCATGTTGACGAAACTGTAATTAAAATTAAAGGCCAAAGATTCTACGCCTGGACTGTTATTGATGCTGAAACTAGATTTGTACTTGCATTTCATCTATCTCCTTACAGAGATAGCCAGGCTGCTTTTAAAGTGCTGAACTATGCTAAGAAACATTTTGGACGACCTCATAGTATCGTCACAGATAGATATTGGGCTTACAATGCTCCAATTAAAGTTCTGTTTCCAAACTCTAATCACATCAGAGTCAAGTCTTTTCAAGATGATATCTCTAATAACTTAATTGAATCTTTTTTTCAGATTTTCAAAAGCTGGGTTAAGCAACGCAGAGGATTTGCTTCTTTCCAGTCAGCCAACAAGTTGATTGCGGTATTTGTGTTTGCTTTTAACTTTGTTAGGACAAGCAATGTTTTGAATCAGTCTACTCCTGCTCAAGTTGCTGGGATTAATTACTCTAATCGTAATAGGACTTTTTGGCTTTTACATAGTAATAATGCCGCTTGACTGCCAAATCTTTTGAAATCTTGCGAGCAAGTGAGCTTATTTTTCATAACAACTTAACAGACTCATTTATTTCTAAGGGGAAAAATTATTTTTTGGATATTTACTCCGTCCGACCGGTCGGTCGGAATTTGCCATACCAATACATATTATTAAATGATAAAATTTATCTGGGGCTTTGTCCCTCAGGGCCTGCTGGCTGCTGTCCTCCACCTGAAGGTTCCATACCTTGTTCATTCATATCCGGAGACATGGCAGGAGTTTCTCCCCCAAAATTCCTTTGTTCACCTGCTCCTGTTGGTATATCGACTAAGTATCCCTGTTTTAAAAGTTGTAGCTCTCGCTTAGCCAAATAGTTTTGATACTCTTGTTGATTTAAATTTCGCCTGGCTTCTTCTACTTCTACCATAGTATCTAAGACTTGTTTACTCGTTGCCATTCCCAAATCTTGCGACAATTCTTCACCCCGCAGGAGTTCTTTTTGCAATTTTAATCGTTGGTCAGCATTTTTATAATCTCGTAAACTTTCATTAAAACCATTATAAGCTTCAAATATTGATTTTTCTAATGTGCGTTCAGCCTCTTCCAGATCTAATTCAGCTTCTCGTAAGGCAACTTCTCTCTCCCTGTAATCACTTTCTGAAATATCATCTTGTTGCCTTGCCCAATCTAAATTATCTTCAGCATATTCTAACTGTTTCTCAGCTATCTTTATTTCTTCACCTTCCTCTAATGCCCTTTGTGTAAAAGTTTCCAAGTCAAGCTCTTGCTGAAAGCTTTCTAAGTCAAAATTCACTTCTGCCAGTTTAAGTTCCTTATCCGTTGAATAACCCAGGGTATCTAAAAATTCTTTTTCCATTTCCCTTTTATTTTCCTTTAATGATTTTAAAGCGTTTTCCATTTCGTTTTTTTCGAGTTCTACCATTTCAACTTGGACAGGTAAAGATTCACCAAGTTCGAGTTGCTGCCGTTCTTCTTCTAATAAGCGCTCAAAAGTGGAAATACTTTCTTCTATAGCTGCTATCTGTTCTTCAAGGGACAATAAACCTATATAAGTTGATTCTGCTCCAAATTTCATCACTTCTTTATTCGCTTCCCATTCCATTTCAGCAAGTTCTTCACCTTGTTCTGCTTCTTCTAGAGCTTGTTCCAGTTCTTTCTTGGCTTTTTCCATATCTTCCAATTCTTCATCCATCATCTCTTGAAAAATTTCAGACGCCATATCCTCTAACATTTCTTCCATATCTGATACCATTTCTTCTATAGCATCCTGGATCGCTTCCTCAATTATCTCTTCAATCTCTTCTTCAGGAATAGGAAGTTCAGGTTCATCTCCATTAGGTGGTTCAAAAGGTATTTCTGGATCATCATCTAGATTGACAGATGAGTTTTGAGCTAACAGGTTTCTATTAGAACTTTCAGTCTCCATCTTTAAAGCGTAGTCATTATCTTGAACCTCTCCATCGATATCATCACTAAATCCATCCAGATCAAAATCACCATCTTCTAATTCCTCAATACCCTCTTCTAGCTCATCCAATTCATCTCGTAATCTTTCAACTGCTATGTTTAATTCTTCGAGTCCTAATCTAGCCCTATCAGCTTCACGAGAATGTTCTACAATTCGCCTTCGAGCTTTTTCCAAGGTAAGTTCTACTACTTCCTTATTGTCATCATCACTATCTTCTGTAGCCGTAGTATTGACTGTAGTGAGAGAAACCACCATCATCATCACCAAAACACAAATCAGGGTTTTATAGTTCATTTAACCCCCACTCCCCCTTCTAAATTAAAATTAAGTACTGAGATAACTATATCTTAGCTGGTAATTTCTATCAATTACTATTATTAATTTATTACAAACTAGATTATATATAAATCAAACAAAATTGACAATATTATTTTTTGACTTGGCTGTATTAAAGTTGAATGTTGATAACTGTAAAATTTCAACTTATTTCTGAGGTGGGACTCTATTACTTACTGCTTGTTCATAGCTATATGCAATCTTGATCAATTTACCTTCTTCGTAAGCTTTAGCTGTAAATGTCAAGCCAATGGGTTTTCCCGTACTGTTATAACCTGCAGGTACGGTAATAGAAGGATATCCTGCTCTAGCAGGTATATTTGCCCCTAAATTGGCCGGAAATATTAACGCATCAAGATTATATTCTTCCATAACCGCGTCTATTCCCTTATCCTTGGAATAAAACAAATCGTGTTCTCTGCTTTTTAAGTACTCAGGCTCAGTAAGAGTACCTTTTGTTTTATTAGATTTTAATAGCCGTTCCTGTCCATATTTTAGAGCTATTTCTTTATTACGATAATTGAAATTTATCAGTTCTGTCAAGGACTTCACTGGTACTCTATCCCCTGTATTTCTTAAATAAGTGTTTATACCTACTTTAAATTCGTGAAGCAAGACATTTAAGTCCCAATCAATTTTAGGTGGATAAGTTATACCTGATACAATATGTGCTCCTAAATTTTCCAGATTTTTAATAGCTTTTTCTATCACGTCCAGTTCAGAATCCTCCAGTAAATTCAAAAACTCCTGTGAAACGCCAAGACGTGTACCTTTAAGGCCGTGAGCGTTTAGATAATTTGTGTATCTACCATCAATATCATCTTTTTTCGTCAATGTTACCGGATCTTTAGCATCTGGTCCTGATAGTATCTCAAGTAATATTGCTGCATCTTCCACTGTTCGAGCCATAGGTCCGGCAGTATCTTGGCTATGGGATATAGGTATAATTCCCGACCTGCTCCAAAGTCCTACTGTAGGTTTTATCCCAACCACAGAATTATCACTAGCTGGACTCAAAATAGATCCACTAGTTTCTGTCCCAATTGCCAAGACTGTAAAATTAGCGGCTAAGGCTGCGGCCGATCCACTTGAAGAACCACCACAATCCAATTCACCAGGTCCATAGGGATTTAAAACTTGTCCACCTCGAGAGCTGTATCCATTAGGCATATTATCAGCCATAAAGTTAGCCCATTCAGTTAAATTTGCCTTACCTAGAATCACAGCACCAGCTTGTCTAAGTTTCTTAACTATAAAGGCATCCTCTCTAGCCACATGTTCTTCCAATGCTATAGATCCAGCACTTGTCCTCATTTTATCTTCAGTGTCAATATTATCCTTCAAAAGAACAGGAATACCATGCAATTTACTTCTGGGACCTTTATATTTACGTTCCCGGTCTAAGGCTTGAGCGATCTGTAAAGCTTCAGGATTCATTTCTATAATTGAATTGATTTTAGGACCATCTTGATCTAAACATGCAATTCTATTTTGATACATTAAAACTAAATCACGACTAGTAATCTCGCCTTTCTCCATATAATCCTGTAATTCATCAACAGTTGTTTCCAACAGGTAATCCTGCTGCCATTTGTTAAGAAAGTGACTATACACTTTTAGCCTCCTTAATTAAGATAATTTTAAGGAAATCACCCTGTTACACCCTCGCATGATCCGTTCTATTGAAGATTAACAGTAATAAGACTCATTAAATTTTAAAAGAATAGCTAAGTCACCTAGGGAAAAACTAATAACAAAATTGAAAGGAGTATTTCTATGTGTGGTATAGTTGCAGTCTACGATAAGGAATCTGGTGATCATAGACAATTAACAGAAATGTTGAATAAATTGAATCATAGAGGACCAGATGAGGAAGAATTATGTAATTATAAAACTATGTATTTAGGTCATAAACGCCTATCGATTATTGGACCAAGTAAAGGACGTCAGCCTATCTCTAACGAAAACGATGACATTCATCTGGTTGTTAATGGTGAAGTTTACAACTATGAAGAATTAAAAACACAATTATCTAATCATAATTTTTCAACATTATCTGATAGTGAAGTCATTATTCATCTATATGAAGAACAAGGGATAGACTGTGTTAAAAATTTAGATGGTATGTTTGCTTTTGTACTCTCAGATAATGAAAAACCTTTCGTAGCTCGCGACACTTTAGGGATAAAACCATTATATTATGCTGAGGAGGATGGCTGCTTATTTTTTGCCTCTGAAATGAAGTCCTTAGCTAATTTTGTGAAAGAAGTCAAAGAATTCCCTCCAGGTCATTATTTCACTCCAGAAACCGGATTTCAACAATTTCGAAAGATTCAGGTTTCTTATGCTAGTACTCAACAAAACAAAAGTATCAGTCTAAATCAAATAACAGAAGGCATTAGAACTAGATTAGAAGCTGCTGTAAAAAAACGAATGATGGCCCATGTCCCCTTAGGAGTTTTCTTAAGTGGAGGATTAGATAGCAGCCTAGTAGCTGCTTTGGCTAAAGAACACACCAAGAAAAAGCCTCTAAAGTCATTTTGTGTAGGGATGAAAGGAGGAAGTGATTTACCTGCTGCCAGACAAGTGGCTGAATATCTGGGCACAGACCATCATGAATTAATTTATAACGAACAGGATATTTTTGAATCACTGCCGAGAGTAATTTATTTTTTAGAATCCTTCGATCCTTCTTTAATCCGAAGCGCTATTCCCACCTATTTTGTCTGCCGCTTGGCCTCTAAATATGTAACAGTTATCCTATAGGGAGAAGGTGCTGATGAGTTATTTTCTGGTTACGAATATCTAAAAGATATCAAATCAGAAGAATTATTACATAAGGAACTTATAAGGTCTCTAAATTCTTTGCACAATATTAATCTTCAACGTTTAGATCGAATGAGCATGGCATTTTCCATGGAGGGAAGAGTACCTTTTCTCGATTTAGATTTAGTTGATTATGCCATAGCATTACCACCAGAAACGAAACTTCGTGGCGAAATGGAAAAGTGGATCCTTAGAAAAGCCTTTGAGGGCTATCTACCTGATATTTATGGCGTGAAAAGGCGGAATTCTCCCAGGGAGCAGGATCCAATGAATATATTAAGGAAATAATAGAAAGCCAGATTACAGATGAAGATTTTCAAAACAATCGCCACGAAACTGACCCTCCACTACGCTCTAAAGAGGAACTCTATTATTATCGGATTTTCAAAAGATTTTATAAAAGTAAAAGTGCTGCAAAAACTGTAGGTCGATGGGCCACAGTATAAGTTACGAGCTTCTTTTATAGAAGCTCGTAACTACCTACTAAAACAGGCATTTTTAAATTACCTAAAACTCGCTCTAGTAAAACGCCTTCCCTTTTAGGGAGTGTTTCACCATAGCTGGCTCTAATTGCAGCAGTTATAAATTGCACTCCCCGATCTAAGGATATTGGTAAGTTATCCCCCTGTAACAGACTTCCAACAATGACACTAGTAAAAGCATCTCCCGTTCCAGGGTAATGGGCAGGGATATAATCACAGCTAACTTTCCAATAGCGACCATCTTCTCTATTATATGCCACCACATTAGTCTTATGAGGATCTTCAGCAGGAGCACTGGTAATAATCACCTTTTCTGGCCCCATTTGAGAAAGTTTGTATAACCAATCTTTTATGGTATCTTTGTCGGCTTTAGTATCATAAGGTTCATCCAATAAAAAACATGCTTCCGTAAAATTAGGTGTGATAATATCCGCTTTAGCGACCAAATCACGCATTCTTTTCACCATGGTTTCATCCATGGTACTGTACAACTGTCCGTCATCAGCCATTACTGGATCTACTACCACTAAAGTGTCTTCATATCCATTCCTAACTGCAAAGTTGTCAATAAAATCTGATATTATATCTACCTGTCGAGGAGACCCTAAGAAACCACTATATATACAATCAAATTCTAAATTAAGTTTTTTCCAGTGGCCAAAAAAATCTACCATATTTTCCGTCAGATCAACAAAACTATATTCCTCAAAACCTCCAGTATGTGTTGATAATACAGCTGTTGGCACTGAACAAACCTGACTTCCCATGGTAGAAATAATTGGCACTACTACAGCTAGAGAAGATCGACCAAATCCTGCCAGGTCGTGGATTGCTGCAACTCTCTTAACTGTTCTTTTCGACATTTAAATCCCTCCATTACGCTAGATGGTATATAGTTTATTTATCTTTTCTGATAGGGTAATTTCGACAACAAAAATAAAAATCCTTTGTGTTTTAAACATATATAATTTGATAAGTATAAAAAAAATCCCGGGAAATTTCCCGAGACTTTTATCTTTTGGAGCGGGAAACGGGTTTCGAACCCGCGACCTCCGCCTTGGCAAGGCGGCGCTCTACCGCTGAGCTACTCCCGCTCGTTTATTTTAAAATGGTGCGAGGGGTGGGATTCGAACCCACACGGGAAACCCCACTAGATCCTAAGTCTAGCGTGTCTGCCAATTCCACCACCCTCGCATGTCTTGGTGAGCCATCCAGGAGTCGAACCTGGGACACCCTGATTAAAAGTCAGGTGCTCTGCCAGCTGAGCTAATGGCTCTCAGTGAGAGACCGAAAATAACTGGCTGGGGCGGCAGGATTCGAACCTGCGCATGTACGGACCAAAACCGTATGCCTTACCACTTGGCTACGCCCCAATTTTTTATTGAATCAATCTTTAATACTGCCAATGGCGCGCCCGGCAGGACTCGAACCTGCAACCTCCAGATTCGAAGTCTGTTACTCTATCCGGTTGAGCTACGGGCGCATGAATAAATGGGGTGAGTGATGGGATTTGAACCCACGGCCCCCAGAGCCACAATCTGGTGCTCTTACCTAGCTGAGCTACACTCACCATGATAATGGCGCGCCTGGGAGGATTCGAACCTCCGGCCTACGGATTAGAAGTCCGTTGCTCTATCCACTGAGCTACAGGCGCAATTAATTAACAAGTGGAGCGGGTGATGGGAATCGAACCCACGCGACTGGCTTGGAAGGCCAGGGCTCTACCACTGAGCTACACCCGCTTATTTTGTTAAATGGTCGGGGCGGCAGGATTTGAACCTGCGACCCCTTGGTCCCAAACCAAGTGCGCTGCCAAACTGCGCTACGCCCCGTCGCGCAAGAATTAGTATAACGCATAATATAACGTTTGTCAAATGTTAATTTAAGATTTTTTATAAAGAATTTCTGCTGAATTCAATGTGTTGCCACTAACTTCTATTATACCATAGGATGGCTCTTTTACGCCACCTCTTGGATAATTAAAACTACCCGGATTAAAAAATAATACACCATTTTCTTGAATATTTACAGGTATATGTGTATGACCGAATATTACTATATCAGATCTTTCTTCTTCTGCCAAGTAGTTTAATTGTAAAAGTCCATTCTTCACTCCTTCATAATGGCCATGCAAGAGTAATATCCGCAGTCCTGATACTTCAATAAGCAATTTTGAAGGACTTTTGTATCCATCACAGTTACCCACAACCCCGTAATAACCAAGGGGGTTCTCCTTTAGAAGATCGGGATTATGCTCTATTTCATATTTTATATTATGTAAGTCTGTTAAAAAATCGCCTGCATGAAGGATATAATGAACAGGTTCGTTTTTAGATATACTTTGAACGACATCATCAATCTTCCCATGGGTATCACTGATTACTGCTAGTTTTATCTTCTCTTTTTCTGGTAATATCATTATTATCCCTCCATTAGACTCATAACATCTTGGAAGTTGGCAACTAATTTTTCCAGGGCTTTACCACGATGACTGATAGAACTTTTTTCTTCCTGGTAGAGTTCGCCAAATGTTTTTCCCATATCAGGATGATAAAATAAAGGATCATATCCAAAACCTCTATCTCCTTTAGGTTCCCTTAAAATATATCCTTCACAGGTGCCAGTGAATGTTACAGGTGGAGTATCAGGGTAAGCAATGGCAATTACACATTTAAAACGAGCAGTACGTTGTTTATAAGGTATATCCTTTAATGATCGCAATAATTTGTTATTATTGTCTTGATCACAGGCGTTTTCACCTGCATAACGTGCAGAGTAGACTCCTGGCGCACCATCTAAAGCGTCTACTTCTAGACCTGAATCATCGGCTAGGGATAAGTATCCTGTTGAATCAGCTACATTTTGCGCCTTAATAATGGCATTTTCCGCAAAGGTTTTTCCAGTTTCTTGGGCTTCTTTTATATTATTAAAATCCGACATAGAATAAATTTCAACTGGCTGTTTGCTAAGTAATGCTTTTAATTCGTTAAGTTTTCCCTGATTACCTGAGGCGAGTACAAGTTTCATGATAATCATCCTTTCTTGGCAGGAGGTGGATAGATTTCTGATAAAGCTTGACTTTGTACTTCCATTAAAGCATGCATTCCTTTCTCAGCATAGCTTAACATTTTTTCCATTTCATTTTTGCTAAAAGGATGATTTTCACCAGTACCTTGAATTTCTACAAATTCACCTTTATCAGTCCCTGCCACATTCATATCTGTATCAGCTTGAAAGTCTTCCTTACCATCTAAATCCAGCATTATTTCATCATTTACTATTCCTACACTAATAGCAGCTAAATAACCTTCTACAGGTAACTCGGACAATTCTTTCTCTTCCACTAGTTTGTTTAATGCTAACACCATAGACACAAAAGCACCTGTTATAGAAGCTGTTCTAGTACCTCCATCGGCTTGAATTACATCACAGTCTAACCATATTGTCCGTTCTCCTAGTTTTTTGAGATTTACCATAGATCTCAAAGACCTGCCAATTAATCTTTGAATTTCCTGGGTACGACCTCCCAGCTTTCCTTTTGCCGCTTCTCTAATATTTCTCGACTCTGTGGCACGAGGTAACATAGAGTATTCGGCTGTCACCCAACCTTTTCCTTCACCTTTTAAAAAGGATGGAACCTTGGACTCAATAGTCGCACTACAGATGACCTTGGTATCTCCCACTGTTATTAATACCGATCCCTCTGGATGTTTGACAAAATCAGTTTCAATTTTAACAGGACGAATTTCGTCAACTTTTCTGTTTTCTCTCATAGTGTCACTCCTTTGTTTTTTATGTCCTTAAAGTCCTTAAAAACTATTCCAAATTAAAAGACAGTAATGATCCCCTTGCCTCCCCTACTCTGCCGATTAACATAAATCGCTGTAAAATAGGATCTTTTACAAATTTAGAATTCAATTGAAAACTTTCAATCTCTCCTGTACTTCTTACATGGACACGTGGCCCTGTACAATAAATATCATGATAATCACCTATTTGCAACCGGTTATTTTCTGGTTCGGGGTGGACGGGAAGATCTTCCTTTATCCATTCATTCACCATTTCATCAACTATTTGTAAATCAATGTCTGGATAAGAATCAAATTCCATTACGAATCCATGTTGAACTTCGCTATAATTGTTTGGAAGAGACCAGTTTTGGACTTTTAGGGCTAAGCTTACTAACTCTTCTGCAGTATGAGCCATTTTCCTGTAGATAAGTGAACGCTCAACGTGTTTTGATAAATCTTTGGGATCCGGGCCAAATAATTGAGGCCTCGTCACAATCACTTCTTCCCCGACACCGATTAATACCTGAGCATTAATATTTAAATAGGGATATATCTTTTCAAAGTGTTCTATAATAACCCTTCGTTCATGAGAAATAGCTGTAATAATAGCTTTTGTAATTTCTTCAGCTGTATAAAAAGCTAATTCAAATTGGGCATCAATATGATAGGTATTATGTTTAAAATACCCATTGTAATAAGCTTCTAATATAGGAAGTGGCCTAATATTGACACCATTATCGTCGTTAGTTAAAGTGAACTCCTTTAACATACCTTCAATCAACACGGATTTACCAGCCCCTGGTCCTCCTACAAAACCTATTAATTTATCATCAATACTAATATAGTGTCGGAGTATATGATCACCAAGTTCCAACAAGCGCCACCTTCCTCTAGGTGCAAAATAGACCGCTTGACTGAGATGGGCCAAAAACTATTCCTCCTTAGAATACAGTCTTCATTAAAATAACAAATTCGTTAAATTTTGGTTGTATTTAAGTTGAATGTTGATGACTGTAAAATTTTACTATTATTAACAACTAAGTATAACAGCGCCTAAAATTTTAAAAATGACTTGCTAATTTGAAATCATAATATTTACAACCCATTATAATTCAAATACCGAAAAAAATAAAATTAACTAACCTCTCGGTCTAGAAATTTAAAGTGCTCACAAACCTGTCTAAAGGATTGATCATTAGTAACTTCATAAAATTGTTGATTATTACCTATAATATATCCAATAACAGCTCCTATAACTGCAGATACACCCATTTTTAAACCTAACATTTCAATAATCATTACAACAGAAGCAATTGGGACACCTGCTATTGCAGACAAAGAAGCAGTCATACCCACTACAACCAGACTGTAATGCAAAGCAGAATCGGCAAACTCAAAGCTCAACAAGCTGGAAACCAAACTGCCTGCCAAAGCACCTATATATAAAGCTGGAATCACTTTTCCTGCACTACCTCCGCTTCCAATTGTAAAAGCTGTAGCAAAAATTTTACCTAATAATAATAACAAAATGATATCAATGGACATACTGGTCAAAATGAATTTTTGCACATATTCGGTGCCTATACCTAAAACTTCTTGACCAGCAATGAGAGCTGTCATCCCTGTAAAAATCCCTCCAACAGCAGGGCGTAAAGGTTGAGGTATACTAGAGTTTTCAAAAAATTCCCTGCTCCCGTAAAAAACTATCTTAAAAAAGATACTGATTATCCCTGTCAGTACTGCTGTAACAACTATAAAAGGAATATATTGCACCTCCATATTATATGAAGGGATGGTAAATAATGGATCAGTGTCTAGAACTAATGAATAAGTCACATAACCTATAGCACTAGATAAAATTGCTGGGAATAATTCATTATAATGTAAAGCTGATTTATAAAGGAGTTCAACAACAAAAATACCACCTCCAAGAGGCGATCGAAATACTGCTCCCACAGCACCAGCTGCGCCGCATATAGTGCCAATCCTCATATCTTCATTACTAAAATATTTGGCAATAGGTTTGATACGCCTCAATAAAAAATTGCTCATGCTCCCTCCAATAAGCACCATTGGTCCTTCTATCCCTCCGCTGGCCCCAAAACCTAAATTCAAGCTAGAAGAAAATAACTTAAATAGAGAAGTCCTCCCTTTAATTGCACCATTTAAACGGTTGACACTATTAATGAAAACATTCGTTCCAAAACTCTTGGTAGATATATCAATCTTATGGAAGACAAATCCTAAGAAAATTCCTGCAATAACAGGGCCTAACAGGTAATGTATATATCTTTCTCTAATAAAATAGAATAAGTCTATTGCTGTATTTAATAGTAAAGCTGACAAACCTCCTAAAATTCCTACTAAGACAGCTACAATAAACCATTTTACAATATAACCTGTTGAAGTTTGCAATGGATTCATCTATATCACCACCATATCAACTGGAATACTTATTCGATGTGTCAATCTAACAATTTGAAATTGATATTTTGAGTTTACCAGCATGCAACTATAACAGAGCCAGCTTTTTTAATAATAATTAATACTGGCCATTGACATAAAATAACCCCGGAACTCTTACTTCCGGGGATTTAAGAAAAATTTTGAAACTAGCTAGGAAAATTATATATTATTAATAATAAAAACGCAATAGGGTGAAGACTGGGTTTAACTATTTTAATAACAGTGTGAAATTTAGTGTTAATTTTAATATCTAAAATTAACTTCCTCTAAGTTCATCACTCTTTCGTCAATATCTATAGGTGTTCCATCTATAGATATCTCCATACTATCGATATAATCAAAGTCTGTTAATGTGAATTTCAACTGCTTTAGTGCAAGTTCTTGATGTTCTGGGTCATCTGCTAAGTTAGAAACATCCATTTGCATAGTATTGCCTTCTATCTTGACGTCATTAATATCAAGATCTGTTGAAACATAAGAGATAAGTCCACTATCTGGGTCTGCACCTTTCATTAATTCATAAATGGCATTACCCTCTAACTCTTCAGTATCTGGGATATACCTAGTAACAGGAACTACATACTCTCCATCTTGTGATAAGAAATATAAATTTACTCCCGTCTCATTCTCTGCACTTTCTGCTTCAGCAGTTATTTCTACATTCAATCCTTCTCGTGTTAAAGGTCCTGAAACATCAGTCCCTCCTGGTAAACTTTCAATAAATTCACCTTCAACCATGATTTCTACCTCATCAATAGTTTCAAATTCAGACAAAGTATAAACAATAGAATTTTTAATTTCTTGTTCCGATTCTGGTTCCATGTCCAAAAATTCTTCGGTAAAGTTCACCCGGGCTCTACCATCGTCAATAGCCATTCCTTTGACTTTGGTTCCATTAGGTAAAGTAGGAGTTAAGTTTGTATCCATCCAAAACTCTTCATTTGCCGGTGTTTGAGACATTTTGTTCAAGGTTTTAGTAGCTATTCCTTCAGTCCATTCAATGGGTTTAACCACTGGTACTAAGTTATCGTTGTTATCAAGCAAATAAAATACTGTTTCTCTCTTTTCATCCTCATCGTAATCTCGTATTTCTGTGGGTTCATCTTCTTTTGGTTCCAATTCTTCTTGTTCTTCTTTAGTGGTTTCATCCGGATCTGGCCCAAAAATAAAATCTAGAAAAAAACATCCGCTTAATAACAGTGCCATGGAACTAATCACTATTATTAAAACTATCAATTTTACCTTCCCCATTAAACACTCCCCCTTTCTTAAAAACTCCCTTACTAAATTATTTATACAAAAACTACTAAAAAAATGATTAAAAAAACCTGACTTTTCGATTAATCAAAAAGTCAGGTAAATAAAAAGGAGAGTCAAGTAAATTAAATTAATTCACCTTTCCCAGCTGCATAAATGTCATCAATAACCATTTGAAATGTAGGTTCTCTTTGTTCTTTTTGCCCTCGTTTCTTTAAACACTCTTCATGAAAAGTTTTAATATCATTGGACAAGGGGAGTTTACCGTAATCAAAATATCTAACACAACCATCTATCCCTCTTATTGGTAACACTTGTCCGTGATTTTCTATCATTGAAGAAAAGGGAACATCTAAAATTCCATCTTTAAACGCCTCTAAAACTGCCAGGGAAATCTCTTTATTTTGACCGGATTTCTCTAGAACAGTATCAACAATATCTTTCACAGCTATCTTTAGTCGTTGAGATTCTTGTGTATGAAGCTCCCCATTTTGATACCTTCCTATCTCAAAACTTTTTTTCGCAGTCTGTATCCCGCTTAAATAAGAGCTATTATCAATCTGGCCTGTTCCCTTATCAGGGCTTGTTGAGATAATCTTATCGGCCTGCCCTATGCCACCACATATTCCTGCTGATGATATAATAGCATACCCCTCAGCACTGCTTTTGGGAAAGCCTCCGGACCAGGTAGCCAAGGCTGAGCTGACTCCAATATCATTAACATTATCATGCCCCATCTTTTTAAGATATTCTGAAAACAACTGTTTTAGCAAGTTAATACCCGAAATATCTTGAGAAATACGCCCAACCTGATTGTAAGTGAGAGTGATAGATTTCACTCCATTTTCCACTGCAATTAAACCATCTAATATTATTAATGCTATTTGTAAACACGGAGGAATGAGATTACCCGATAAGGGTAACGAAATTTCTTTGTTTATTATAACTCCCTTGGTCGCATAAAAAGCTATTAATTTATCTATATATTCCCAATGAACTAACCCTTGTTCTAGGGAGACCCTTTCAAAACTATAAGCAGAATTAGTTATGGCTCCACCTACTATATCTGATATTCCAGAGGCAAATGCTTTTTCTGCCAAAATTCTTTGATCATTTTTCACCGATCGAATTTGAATAGGAAAAGCTGAGTTGTTAACTATCTGACGAAGATTTTCTATAGAAACATGTTGAAGATTTCTTTTGGTTTCATCAGCAGAATCGATTGATAAAGTAAGCAATATATCCGTATCTTCACCGAAGTTTTCAAATAGCTTATTATAGAATTCAGCATGCTCGTCTAAAGTGGTATAGCTATAATCTCCTTGTAATATTGTCCATTTCGATGATTTTTTATTTAATTTATAAGAGGAATTTTTATTATATCCTTGATTCTGGTGAAAGTTAATAATCTCTTGTATATTTTCTTGAATTTCTAAAAAACCACTTTTACCTTTTAAAAAATCTCGTCTAAATTCATAAAAATTATCAATGTAACTCAACTTATCACCGCCATTATTAATATTCGTATCTAACATATCAGTCAGAACTAAATATGGTCCAAATAAACAAAATGTTCAACTCTTTTTAAAAAGCTATATTAAAGAGATCAGCTTTTACAGTATCAACAACTAAATATAGCAGCGCCTATTAAAAAAATCCCATGACAACATGGGATTTTTAGCTTAGTAAATTATCACATTATTTAGTGATTCATTAATTCATTCAACTGGGTCAGAGCAAATATTATTCTTTCCCTTTCTGACTTGGAGAGATCTTTTAAGATATTCTTTAAGTATTCTTGTCTTGCAGCTATAACTTCACTGATTAATTTATGACCCTTTTCAAGCACTTTAATACGGACTATTCTGCGATCTTTATCATCTCTATATCGCTTCACAAGTTCATTTTTTTCCATCCTATCAACTAAATCTGTCACTGTACTACAGGCTAAAAATAATCGATCACTTAATTCACCAATTGTAAGGTCCCCTTCTTTTGTGAGGGATTGAAGGGCTATAAATTGGGGAGGAGTTATATTAAAATCTTGAAGTATTTCTCGGCCTCTGCGCTTTATAACAGAATTCACATTTCTAATTAAAAGTTCAATGTCCTGTATGAATTCATCGTAATCCTTGTCATGAATTGATTGACTGTAATTATTCTTCATGGGAGTAATCCTCCTAATATCATTTTACTTAAAATAAGTGTACCGTTAACAAGTTTCACTGTCAAGGATTACAAATTTTAATTGTAGGTTATTTTCAAAATTGATTATAAATTTTCAGAGATTCAAAGATTTGATAAGGACTGCAGCTAACCCTGCAGCTACTAAAGGACCAGCTGGAACCCCTTTCAAGAAAGATGCCCCTATAATTGAACCAACTATTAAACCTACCATAACCTCCGGGCGCGATCTCAATAATTCCACCCCATGACCAGTCAAATAAGATGCCACAATGCCAGAAAAAACAGCAATTAACCCTGCCGGTGATTTTAAAGTTGATAATAAATCCCTAGGCATAATATCTCCTGCAGCAAAAGGGGTGAGTACACTTAATGTTAATAGTAAGATACCTAGTTCAATTCCCCTTTCCGTTAAAAAAGGGAATACATTACTTAATGGGGAAAATTTCATAACAAAGAGCAATGCTCCAGCCGTTGCCACCAAATCATTCTTCCCAATTAAAGCTATAAGAAATATAAATAATAACACAACTATTTCATGAAACAAAAACTCACCCCCTCCTGTTTAAATTTTATGGAGGGGGTCGTAAATTAATGTCAAATATCACATCTTATGATTCTTGCATTAAATTACTTTTCAACAGACTCTCAGGGGAAAACCAAAAGTTATTCCAAGTGACCAAATTTGTCAAGTAAGTCAATTAAAATCTCTTCTCGTTCTTCAAATTCCTCTTTTACTTCGTCTCGTTTTAAAAACAGGGTGTCCGCACCTGCTTCATCCATTTCTTCCTGATAATCGGGATTTTCAGCTACATTATAAAAAGCTTCTGTCAATACTTCTATGATTTCTGGAGGAGTACCTTCAGGGGCTGCAATCCCTCTATCAGTACTCATTATAGCTGTGTCATATCCCAACTCTTTAAATGTAGGAACATCTGGAGCAAAAGGATGACGTTCTTCAGTAGCCACAGCTAAAATCCGAACTTCGTCACCTTGACGATACATATCACTTAAATTACCTGAAACCACATCTATATGACCGCCCAGTAGATTAGCCAGAGCATCGGCTGCTCCGGGATATGGCATTTGATTAAATTCTACCCCTGTTTCATCTTTCATTTGCAAAATCAAAAAGTGATGCCCAATATATAGGCCAGCTTTTCCTATAGAAATTTCACCAGGATTTTCTTGGGCATCTTCTATCAAATCGTCCAAAGTTTCATAAGGGCTATCTTCTCTCACAGCAAACACTGTTGGATCAAATCCCCAATTCATGATGGGTTCAAAAGTTTCTTTGGTGTATTCAGTATCATGAACTTGAGGTTGAGCTAAAATATGGGGGAGATTGTATGCAGCCAAAGTGTAACCGTCCGGGTCGGCATCAGCAAACTCATTCCATCCCACCTGGCCACCTGAACCTTCAATGTTTTGAACAACTACTGGCTGGCCTAATTCATCTTCGGCGTAATCCGCTAAAATTCTAGCTTGGGTGTCTGTTGCCGCTCCTGCTGAATAAGCAACGATTAATTCAATGGGTCTTTCCGGATAATTTGCGTGATCATCTTCTGAACATCCTGCAAAAATCACGAGACTTCCGATCAACACCCCGATCGTAATAATTTTGAGTTTTTCCATTAATTATCAGCCTCCTAATTTTATATAAATAATCCTCTAGGTAATGGTACCCTGAGGAAAAGACTAAACAGTAAATACATAGCGACTGTCAAACTGGTACCGAGGGCTAGATTAACGTAAATTGGAGATTTTTGGAACAATATTAATAGAAAATTCAAAAAAATCCAGGTCATCACAAAGAACCCAATACGAGGAATGAGAAATAAGTAAGCTAAAAAAACTACTATAATAATTAACATTTTAATTAAAGGAATTTCTTCCATGGGGCTCTGTAAATCATGTTCTTCAAATTTATTTTTTAATACCTTCCAGGTAACTATAGCTCCCTGCCCGATGGATGCAACAATGCCAATACTTAAGACCGCCACGGGAAATATATAAGCTTCAACTGGATACTTTAAGGCTTCCATGATCAATAAACCGGCAATCACTAGTGCCAGACCACAGAGCAGTAATTCCAATTTATAATATTGAATTCCTCTGGATCTCATTTTTGCTCAACCTCCTTCAACTTCTTTTGTTTTTTACTGATTTCTAATACTGCAGTAGTTATAATTGAGATTGCTGTCAATAGCATTAAAACAATAACTATGGGGCTGTCTAGAAAATGCAGCATTAATGATCCTTCACTGACACTAGCCCGATTTGCTAATAAAAATCCTCTTTCGGCATATTCACCCAGGATAAATCCTAAACCAACCGGTGCCGGGCTAAAACCAAATTTCATACCAAAATACATCAAAACACCAACTATTAACATAAACCACACATCACTAAAATTGTTTCTTTCTGCAAATGAACCTAAAACGCAAAACACTAAAATTAAAGGAGCCATAATCCCAGGTGATACATACATCACTCTTTTGAAAAAACGTCCTCCAAAGCCCCCAATAAATAACATAAAAAATTGGGCTGCTACCATTCCTAAAATAAAAGTATAGGTAATTGAAGCGTTTTCCTGAAACATTTCAGGTCCTGGCCAGAGACCATTCATGAGTAATCCGCCTAATAGAACTGCCGCCGTGGGGCTCCCTGGAATCCCCAGGGTCAAAAGGGGAACAAGAGAACAACCAACCATGGCGTTATTAGCACTTTCGGTAGTAATTATTCCTCCTTCATGTCCTGTGCCGAACTTATCCTTTTCCGGGGAATAACGCTTCACTTCGTTGTAAGCAACTAAACCAGCAATTTGACCACCAGCTCCAGGCACTAATCCTACCAAGCCACCTATTATCGAACCCATAATCACATTCTTCTTGTACTTAATTATGTCTTTTATCCCTTTCAGGAAGGATCTGCTTTTATGAAACACATTTTCATTAAACTTTCGTGTTTCTTTACTTTGAAACAAGCGCTCTACAAAGACCAAAGCCTGGGGAAATGCAAATAAGCCAATTAACATAGAGACTAAGCCAATGCCACCTGTCAAATGAGCCGACTCAAAGGTGAACCGAGCTGTACCCGTTATTTCACCAATGCCAATTGTGCTCAACCATAAACCCGCAGCGCCTCCCATAATTCCCTTCCAAATACTTCCTTTAGATAAGCCAGCTATCACTGTGATTCCAAAAACAGCTATCCAAAAATGCTCAGCAGGCCCAAAGTTTAGTGAGACCCTTGCCAAAGCAGGAGCAAAAAATAATAGTAATATCACACCAAATACGCCACCTATAAAAGAAGAAAGAGTGGCCAGATGAATGGCCTTTTCACCTTCACCTTTGTTTGCCATGGGATGACCATCCATTATTGTAGCTATTGAAGCTGGCGCTCCTGGAATATTTATTAAAATTGCTGTTATTGCCCCACCGTATACACTGCCTACATATACTGAACCCAACATTAATAAGCCCTGTTCTGCGGGCAGATAGAATGTAAAAGGAACTAGCAAAGCTACCCCCATAGTAGGAGTAAGTCCTGGAAGAGCACCTACCAAAATACCTCCAAACACACCAGCTGCCACAATTAACAAATATGAAGCATCCAAAATTGCAGGTACAGTGGCTAAAATATCTGCCAAAACTCTCCCTCCTTTCTGCAGTCACAAGTTTGATATCTCAACCAAATTTGAGGTCACCAATATAATATTTGAATCTTTTATTACTTGTGACAGTCCAAACAATTAAAAAACATAAAAAAATCAGCCTCTAAGGGCTGACCTATTGGATCTCTTGTAACTTTTCAACAAGTTTTCTAACTTGTGACTCTCTATCGGTAGGAATTCTAAGAGTTTTTTGTCCCTGTTCAGTCACAATAACCAGCTTCGAATCTAAAATTTTAATTTGATGAATATTTTTCAATTTCCGTTTCCAAGTGGTTATAAACCAAAGCTTTTTATTTAGGATGTATATATATTGGTTAGTCACGACCAACCATGTTTTAGAATTAATATTAATTGAATACCTGGTTATTTCAGTCATATTAACTTCTTTATTGAAATGTTTCTTAAACTTAGGCTCTAATTCTTCCAATAACTCAAACAAAACATCATCTCCTTTACTAAGAGTTATTGAACACAAAACGTTTTAGTTCTGTATATATAGGCCCTTTTGGTGTTAATTCGCTTTTAATCAATGAAATAGAATCTACAAGAATTTCTGGCCGCTCTAATTCTTCTTTAGAAATTTGATCAATGGAAACACCTTTTGGAATATCTGGATTTCTTAACAAAGTGACATGAGGCCGAAATTTCTTTTTTTCTTGAGCTATCTTTAATTCTCTTTCAGTAAATTGTTCCACCTCCTGATGAATTTGTTGAAGATCCTTTATGTCATCCCCTGATAATCCCTGCCACAATACTCGTGGTCGCCCTTTACCGGGAAATACACCCAAATGGGATAA
Organism: Natranaerobius thermophilus JW/NM-WN-LF; assembly: GCF_000020005.1. Taxonomy (NCBI): domain Bacteria; kingdom Bacillati; phylum Bacillota; class Clostridia; order Natranaerobiales; family Natranaerobiaceae; genus Natranaerobius; species Natranaerobius thermophilus. Next base: position 2,070,732 of record NC_010718.1, read on the forward strand.
ACGCAACTTTAAAGGCTCTATTTGTTCTAGTTCTTGATCTAAAAGTTGTAATTTATCCAAAGCATTTTGTTCAACATCACCTAAAAATTTGACTGTCAAATGTATATTATCAGGTTTTACGTATTTACCTTTAATCCCTTTTTCTCTACATAAGTTTTGATTTCTAGCAAGGCTTTCTACCACTTTTGAATTAAAAAAAATTGCTATAAAACTACGCATAATTTCACCTCTCACGATAAATACTATTCTTGGTCACATAAAGAACAAAAATTGGTAAGGAGGTGGTGCCATGTATCATAATCAACAACAATTAACTCAGAAGGAAAAACTATACCTTCAAGACCAGCTAAGTCAAGAACAAGTTTGTCTATCAAAATGTAACAATTACATAAGTCAAGTCCAAGATCCACAAGTGAAGAATACTATCCAGCAAATTAAGAGAGATTGCGAAGAAAAAGTTAACTTTCTGCAAAGTTATCTACAGAGATCTGGAATCTCTCAAAGTTAATGTTCCTTAAAACTATTAATTAATTTTACTTGTAAAATTAATTAGCTCTTACAAAAACTATACCTTAAGGAGGGATAACGTTGCAACCCCAAAATCAACGCAATATCTCTGATAAAGATATGCTTAATGATCTATTGTCCACTACAAAACATGTTTCTTCTGTTTATCACCAGGGTGTTTTAGAAGCTAATAGCCAGGATACTAGACAGGCGTTTTTTGACCTTCACGATCATACTTTAGAGCAACATTTAAATATGCTGGAAACTATGAAAAGCAAAGGGTGGTATCAACCTGAAATGGCTACAGGACAAAATCAATCAAGTCAGTTTCAGGGACAGGGCCAACAACAACAATATTTCACTCGAAGAAGCTAATACATGTAGTAACAATAAAGTATAGCCGGGAACTGACCCGGCTATACTTATTTAATAGAATTTTAGTTTTTTTGAGCAAAATAAACAGAATCTTTATGTTTCCTACCTTTATCATCATAGGACAAATATTCTCTGATAAAAACTTGCGAGTAACATGCCAATAAAGAATTTTCTAAGCTACTTTTTTCTTCCATTGACCAAATTGCAACATAACCACCTTGATTTAATGACTTACTTACTAATTCCATTCCCTGTTTTTGATATAATCGTTTATTATCTTCTCTTACAAGCCAGTCCGGACCATTGTCAACATCCAAAATGATCAAATCGTAGTAATCATGGCCCAACTCTGCGTTATTTTTAAGATAGTTATAAATATCATCCTGGATCACTGTTACCTTTTCATTTTCCAAGCAATTTTCATTATATTTTGAGAAGTATTTTTTATTCCAATCTATGATCTCTTGTTCCATCTCAACTACATCTAACTTGGAAACCCTGTCGTCTTTTACCGCCGGAATTAATGAATAACCCACACCAAGTCCTGCAATTAAGACTTTTATATCCTTCAACTTAAATTGACTCACATAAAATAAACCATCTTCAACCATTTCCCGCTCACTGTTTCCTCCATAAGTAGCCATTAAAAAAATGCCATTAGAGATAATCTCATAATGTTGACCCCTTTTTATTAATTTAAGTTCTTTTTCATCATTTTTAACAGCTGTTATAGTTTCGGATACCACGTTTTCTCCTCCTTTCCCGGCAATACGATATTGGCAAGGATAAATTATCAGAGAATATTAGAGCTGTCAATGACTAAACAACAAAATTTTTTGAAAACTAGTATTGATCTATCAAACTATCAATTTCTTCTACATTTATAGAATCTCCAAGTAAATTCTGTAATTCATTCCCGTTCTCAATAGGTTTATTTAAAAACAAATGTGTTGCTCTCTTTTTACCGATACCAGGTAATGCCCTTAACTCCTCTTTTTGAGCTTTATTAATATTAAATGGATACTTCAATCCAGTTATTGACCGATACCCATGATCTATAACTTTTACATCTACAAATTTATCTAGAGGATGTTCTCCTGGAATTCCCACTAAGATTGGATAACTACCTAATTGTCGCCCATAAGTTACGTATCCTTCCCGTTTTTCTGTTCTTACATTTTTTAGAATACTTTTTTTAGGAAACACTTTTTTAAGCATGGGGAAGTTTATCTCCTGATTAACCATTTCTTTATGTTGTTTAAATCTCTTTTCATTCACTTTTTTAGCTGCATATCCTGCAATTTCTCGAACCTGTCTTAGATTAATCCGCCGCAATAATAAACCTCTGTCGAGTACTTCTTTCAAAAAATTAAAATTTAAGTCAAATGTATCTGAAGTCTCACCTTGTAAACCGTATAAAAGATTAATTCCAGGTAGGAGCTTATAAACACCATTTTCTGTTATTCCTCCAACCTGGTTCATTAGTTCAATAGCAGCCATAGTTTCTTGAGGATCGGTCCCAATATCATTTTGCTTCAAAACTTCCGGGTCACAGGATTCTAAACCAAAAGCTGCTGTATCTCCAGGAGTATTATATGTAACTATGGTTTTCATAATTTCTCGGGCTGCCTGGGGATACCTGGCAATGGTAGAAGGATTGGCATTATCCATATGCAAAGTTTCCAGCTGAGGAGCTGCTTTTCTGATTCCACTATATAATTCTTGAATTACAGCCGGATTTGGGGTTAGACCTAAATCAGTCTCAGTAGCACCGTACATAAATAGATCTGTTTGTGCACCCAATCTAAAATGTCTTGCACCATGACTGTATAAAGCTGAAACTTCCTTAGATATGTCCTGTGGGGTTCTTGTATAAAGGATTTTCTTTAAAGATTCACTGCAAAAATTACAATTACCCTGGCGTAAACACCCTCTATAAGTTTCTAGTTCACAAACTACAAAGGGAAATTCAGGATGTTTTGTAAGGACTTGTGCTCCACTTTGAGCGAATCGTTCCAAAAGTTCCAATCTGCCTGAGCGATTATGGATCAGTGATTTCGTTGATTTTAGTGATTTATCAAAACTTGAACAACTCATCAATTCGTATAAAGTAAAAGCTCCTGTTTCATCTAAGTAGTAATCGAGTCCTGGAATCTCAAAGCCACATAAAACTATAGGGCCTCCTAGATATATTTTGCCTCTACAATTTTCAGAAACTCGGGAGATTTCTTTAAGTGAAATGGGACGACCTCCCAAATATCTCCCAGGCACTGTGGTTCCTGCTATTATTACAATCGATTCCCGATTTGTTTGTAGTTCTTCCAATTTTTCTGTATCATCTCTTAATTGATCAATGGTTAAGTATTCAATTTGTCCTTCTCTGAAACCGGATTCCAGGAGAGCACCAAAAGTATATCTGACATAAGGAGAAATATAAGGCGGTACCCCCAAACAAGAAGGTTCATCCACATATCCATCTATCAGTGTAATTTTTTTAGCATTCGATTGTTCCATATCATTTCTCTCCCTACTTCATATTTTTGATTTTGCCTGTTAGTTGTCATTGTGGACTGTTCGGGAGTTAACTCAGACATACTTAAATAAGGAATATACTTAATAAAGAACGTATTTTAAAGAACTTTTAATAAAAAGCTTAACCAGTCAGCATCTTCTTCAATTCTTTTTCCTATAGGTTTCCCTAATCCATGACCAGCTTTTTTCTCCATTCTTAGGAAAATATCCTGATTATTCTTTGCATTATCCTTAAGTGCCCGAACAAATTTTAAAGCATGAGCTGGGACAACTCTATCATCAGTATCAGCAGTTAAAACAAGGGTATGTGGATAAACTTCACCCTTAGATATATTATGGAGAGGTGAATAACTATATAAATTTTCAAAAGCCTGAGGATCATTATCAGGATCACCGTATTCAGGGATCCAGTAGCGTCCAATGGTAAACTTATGGAATCGCAGCATATCAATAACTGGTACCCCACAAACTACTGCACCGTATAAATCTGGTCGTTGGGTCATACATGCAGCTACTAATAAGCCACCATTACTGCGACCTGTAATAGCTAGTTTGTCTTTGCGGGTATAATTATTGTCAATCAACCATTCCCCAGCAGCTATAAAGTCGTCAAATACATTTTGTTTATTCAATAGCATTCCCTGTCTGTGCCAGTCTTCTCCATATTCATTTCCACCCCTAATACAAGCTATAGCAAATATTCCACCCTCTTCGATCCATTTTATATTAGCGGGCGAAAATCTAGGGTTCATGCTTATCTTAAAACCACCGTAGCCAAATATCAAGGCCGGATTATTACCATTCAATTCCAATCCTTTTTTATATATCAAAAACATTGGAACTTGAGTTCCATCTTTCGACTCATAAAATATTTGCTTACTTTCAAAATCCCTTAGCTCATAGGAGATTTCTGGAGTTTTATAAATTTCCGATTCACCATCAAAAGTATATCTCAAAATAGTCGTAGGACGCAATAATGTATTATATGCGATAAACATTTCCGGGTCATTAGGCTGCCCCGACAACCCAGAAATTGAAGCATAATCAGCTAATGTTATCTGATCAACTTTAACTCCGTCTAAATTGAAAATATTTACGAGATGGCTTCCATGATCCTGATAAACTAAAACTAGATGATTGTTAATTACAGCCGCATCGGAGATTATTTTATCTGTTTCTGCGATTACAGTTTTCTGGGTTTGGTTGTTTAAATCAACAGCTATAATCTTTCCTTTAGGTGCTTGTTTATCACTTAAAAAATAAAAAGTGTTCCCAATTATCCCCATAGGCTTATACATTGCTTCACCTTGAGGGAATAACTTTGTAAAGTTATCTTCAGAATCAGCTTTTTTTATATAAAAACCATTTCGAGGATCTGTTCCTTTGCGGACGAACAAGCATATATATTCGCCGTCATGAGTGAGAAAAGGATTAAATACCAGTTCTTTGTCATGATTGTCTTCATAAATTAACTCATCATTAGACTGGTCTCTGCCAATTTTATGGTAATAGACTTTGTTGTATTTATTTTGATCTTCTTCTGCAACCCCTTCAGGGTTTGGAAATCTACTATAATAAAAACCCAGATTATCTTTGGACCATGCTACATTAGTGAATCTGCAATATTGGATAGTTTCAGGATATTTTTCTCCAGTTTCTACATTTATTATATATATTTCCTGCCAGTCACTTCCTTTTCGTGATAGAGAATAAGCTAGTAATTTACCGTCATCACTAGGGAAAAAAACTGTTATAGCTGTAGTACCGTCATCACTAAATTTATTGGGGTCTACCAATAGCTTTTCTTTATCCTCATTTGCTTCTCTAAAATACAAGACCGGCTGATTTTGCAAGCCATCATGATATTGATAAAAATAGCGCTGTCCTTTTTTTACAGGAATATATAGTTGTGGAAAACTGTACAGTTTTTCTAACCGTTGTTTAACTTTAGTTTTTAAATCACCTTCTAAAAAATTTTTGGTCTGTTCCTGTTCTCTTTCCCTCCACTCTTTAACCTCAGGGGCTTTCTCATCCTCTAGCCACCTGTAGGGATCATATACCTTAGTACCATGAAAATCTTCCACTACAATCCGAGAATTTTTAGAAGACATTGAGTCAACTCCCCTTTTTAAAAATTTCCATTTCTAACAACTTTAGATATCTCCTGAATTTTTCCTGCTATAAATTTTTAACTAACTTATATTTTCTGTTTTATTAGGAAAAATAATACTGTATTTACTATTTCATGAATTTGTCACAATTCTAAAACTTATTTTAAGTCTCGAAAAGGGAGGTGTATTAAAATTGAATAATTATCATGAACCTATGAACTTGCTTGATGAAAACACCAGAAATATCACCAGGGCAATTAATAGCTTAAAGGAAGAGGTAGAAGCTGTTGACTGGTATAATCAGAGAATAGCAGCTACTAACGATGCGGCACTTAAGGAAATTTTGATCCACAACAGAGATGAAGAAATTGAACACGCTTGCATGACTATTGAATGGTTAAGACGTAATATGGATAAATGGGATGAAGAATTAAGAAATCACTTATTTACTGATATACCCATAGCGGAAGCTGAAAAACGAGGTAATTTAGACCATGGAACCGATAAAAATGATCATCCTAATGGTCTAACAATCGGAGATATGAAGTAATGGAAGGAGGTTTTGAAAAAATGAATTTATTTAAAGAACAACTAGCGCCATTAACCAACGCCGCCTGGAATGAAATTAATGACCGAGCTGCTCAAGTAATTAAATCCAATTTATCCACCAGAAAAGTGTTTAAAATTAATGGTCCTAAAGGTTTAGATTACCCAGCTGTTTCTGAAGGAAGGTTAAGTGAAATTTTTCATGGACATCAACAAGGTGAGGTCAAAGCTGGACTACATCAAGTCAAACCCCTTATGGAAACAAGAATCACTTTTAAACTCGATCGGTGGGAACTTGACAATATTGAAAGAGGTGCACAAGATATTGACCTAGAACCTCTAGAAGATGCAGCGAGAAAGATCGCCCTTTTTGAAGAAAACGCCATCTACAATGGGCATAACGATGGTCAAATTCCAGGTCTAAAAACTGTCTTAACTCAGGATTTGATTCCTCTTGGTAACACAGGTAGTGAAATCATGGAGTCCATTACTAGAGGGATAATAACCTTGAGAAAAGCTTACATCTCTCAAAACATGACATTGATAGTTGGAGAGGAAGCCTGGAGAAAAATTAATAAAGAAATGTCAGGAGAGCCATTAATAGAAAGAATTCATGAATTAACGGGCTCTAAAGTAGTTATCAGTCCAATTGTTGACGGTGCATACCTTGTACCTTATGACCATGATGATCTGGAACTGACAATTGGCCTGGACTTCTCTATTGGATATGAACATCATGATGAACACCATGTTCAGCTATTTATTACTGAGTCCTTTACATTCAGAGTCCTTGATCCAGATACAATCGTAAAATTTACATTATAAGGGAAAGCTCAAACTAATTGCAGGAGGCGGTTTGAAAATCCGTCTCCTGTAAAGCTTTATCTTTTCTCTAGATTACATTTTTGTTTATAGATGATATAATTAGGAATTAGATGAATCATCAACCGAATTGCAAAGAAGACTAAGTAGATTCAATAGTTAAGGAGGTATTCGATGAAAATTAAAATATCTGCCAAGGATGAACACATGCCGAAATATCAAAATCCTGGTGATGTAGGAGCAGATCTCAAAAGCGCAGAAGAAGAAACCATTATAATTCCAGCGGGAGAAAATAAACTTATTAAAACTGGAGTCAAAATAGAGTTACCACAAGATATCATGGCTACAGTTCATCCCCGAAGCGGACTAGCTAAAAAAGGTATTATAGCCATAACGGGAATTATAGATATAGGTTTTAGAGGGGAAATAAAAGTAAACTTGGCTAACTTAAGTACCAATCATGTAGAAATCAATCCAGGAGATCGAATAGCTCAAATGGTATTCAATCCAGTTGTAAAACCAGAGTTTGTTCAAGTGGACAAGCTATCTGAAACAAAGCGGGGAGAAGAAGGTTTTGGAAGTACTGGCCTGAGTTAAATTTATTTTGCTGTGATATTTTGTGCTAATATGAACAATTTTTCTATAAATCCTAAGCTAAGAGGTGGATTCATATGTTATTATTTGTTGCTTTTAGAATATTGTATTTCTTATTTCTGTTTAGAATTATTTTTTCTTTTATTGGAGGAAATTTTTCACCGGATTCCACAGTTTATCAAATAGGAGAAGCAATTTATCAAATTACAGAGCCAATTTTAGCACCAATTCGTAGTATTGTACCTCCTATTGGCGGGACAATGGATATATCTCCCTTAATTGCACTATTCATTATACGAATTATCCAAGGTCTATTGATCGGAACACTTTAAATTGCATATTTTACAAAAAATGGCCTCATACTAATAACACGTCAAAGTAAGTATACCCAGTATCTAATATTCCTTGGAGGGATAGAATTGCCGTATTGGATAGCAAGAGTCAGAAGAGATGAACAGGGGAATGTTAAAAAAGTCATGTTAAATGACGGACGAATCATAGATACAGATAGTGCGATAGAAATGGCAGAACTAGGTCAAATCGCAGATGTTAACACTGGTAAAACTAAAGACGGTAAAAAGACTCTTCGGTCAGACCCTGATGGGACTACCGAGAATAATTTAGATAATTTACCTGAGTTTTAAATTTGATTTTTGTCATGAATTCAAAGGACAGGGATATTATATAACCCTGTCTTTTTTTATTGTATTGCTCCCATCGGTTATATCTATAATTGTTTTATCACTTCTTCCTCATTATCTCTCAATCCCTTTTAGATATTTATTTTTTTGTCGTTGAACAACTTTTGCTAAAGCATTTAATGCAATCAAGTTGGGTAGTGCCATTAACCCATTCATAGTATCTGCAAAAATCCAAACATCCTCTAGAGTCCCTATGGCGCCAAATACAATTAAAACTATAAAAATGAGTCGATAAGGTACCTTGATTCTACTCCCAAATAAGTATTCCCAACTCTTCTCACCATAGAAAGACCAAGTAATCATTGTAGTACAGGCAAACACCATTATAGCAATAGTTATAAAATATCCTCCGGGCCCAGGTAAACCTTTATCAAAGGCAGTAGCTGTTAAGACCACTCCAGTTTTACCAGTCTCTAAAGCTCCGGAAACTAAAATTACCAGGGCTGTCATTGTACCAACTATCATGGTATCCACAAAAACTTCCCATACTCCCCACATTCCTTGCCTGGTGGGAGTATTACTGGCTTGTGCATGAACTATGGAACCTGCCCCCAAACCTGCTTCATTTAAAAATATTCCTCGAGCAACCCCAAATTTAATTGTTTGAATTACACCAAGCCCAGCGAAACCGCTTACAGCAGAGTAGGGATTAAAGGCATAATAGAATATATCATATAAAGCTCCTGGGATTTCTGTGTAATTAAGATACAGAATGATTAAAGCCCCTAAAATATAGATAACAGTCATCAAAGGTACTAAAATAGCTGCAACTTGAGCAATTCTTTTTATGCCTCCCAGGATAACCATCCCTAAAACCACTGCAGACACAACTCCTGTTACCAGTTTTGGTATGCCAAAATCTTCTAATAAAGCATGGGCAACCGTATTTGATTGAACCATATTCCCTGTACCCAAAGTAGCAATTCCAGCAAACAGGGCATATAGTGCAGCAAGCCAAAGCCATCGTCGCCCTAGACCCTTTTGGATATAATACATAACTCCCCCAAAAATTTCTTGACCTACTTTTTGTCGGTATTTAACGCTTAAGGTGGCTTCTCCAAATTTAGTAGCCATTCCCACAAAGGCGGTTACCCACATCCAAAAAATAGCCCCTGGTCCTCCAAGGTGTAAAGCTGTGGCCACACCTGCTATATTACCTATGCCTAGAGTGGCTGCCATGGCAGAACTTATAGCTTGAAAACCTGAAATGTTACCAGTGGTTTTGCGGTCACCTCTACCAAGAAATTCTCTTAGTATTGTTTCCTTCCAAGAAGTCATAAAATGAGTGAACTGGAAGAAATTTAATTTTACCGTCAAGTAAAGCCCTGTCCCAACAAATACTATGATAAATGGAAGTCCCCAAACTATTTCATTTAAAATTAAATTGAAAGTATGAATATCGATATTTTTTAATTCAAATAGTCCATACATGACAAAATCCCCTCCCATAACATTAAAATTATGAGAGAGGATTTGAAATAATGCACTTCTGCTACTGTTAGGCATTAGCCCAAGTATTGTCGTAATGTTGGTCACTTGCTCATTTTCTAATACGGGGACCCAGGGTAGTTAACCAAGTCTTTTTGCCGGTAGGCAGCTCTAAATCCTCTTCATAAAATATCACTTTTCTTTATCTACACATTCTCGATATTTACTTTCTACATGAGTACCAATTTCTTGGACGATTCTATTGGAGTCTTCCCTTTTACTACTCAGTTTTTAGACCGGAGGTTCGCTCACTATAAAAAACTAAAGCTATAGCTTTGTTAAGGTTGCATAAGGGCTATTGTATTTCTCCCATTATCTTTGGCTTTATATAAAGCTTCATCCGCATGTTCAATCAGGATTTTAATTTCATCATCAGTTGCTTGATCACGTCCACCTTGGCAATTTTTTAAATCCGCAGATGCCACACCTAGACTAACTGTCACATATTGTGCTACTTTTGAATCACAGTGAGGTATCTTTAACTCTTCTATCCCTTGCCTGATTTTTTCGGCAACACTGTGAGCCCCCCTTAAATCAGTTTCTGGAAGAATTACAGCAAATTCCTCACCACCATATCTAGCTGCAAAATCACCAGGACGCATCATTAAAAATTTTAATTTTTTTGCAATAGCTTTTAAACACTCGTCTCCCGCTTGATGCCCATAAGCATCATTAAAATTCTTAAAGTAATCAATATCCAGCAGAATTATAGAAAGATTATAACCATTTCTGTTAGCCCTTCGCCATTCACCTCGCATGGTTTCGTCAAATAATCTTCTATTGGCTAATTGAGTGAGTTCGTCTATGGTTGCCAGTTTTTCAAATTTTTTATTAGTTTCTTCTAATAACTTCAATGTTTTTTCTAATTCTTGTTCCCTTACAATACGCATCCGTTTCTCCTTGCTTAGTTTGATCGCAGAACCTACTCTAGCTAAAAGTTCTAGGCGTTTAACAGGTTTTGTGATAAAGTCTATAGCACCAGCTTGAAATGCCCTTTCCAAAAAACCCGAATCATTTAGTGCAGTCACTATGATTACAGGAATATCTGAAACATGAGATGAATCATTAATTCTTTTACACACTTCAATACCATCAATATCAGGCATCATGATATCTAGTAGAATTAAATCAAGATCGGTATATTTGATTTGAGCTTGTCCATCATACTTGTCAATCCCAAGTTTCTTGAAAGTTTCATTAGCTGAATTCGCGAAATGCAGATCAGTATATCCGGCTTTATTTAATAATCTTTCTAGCATATATTGGCTATCATTATTATTGTCAACTATTAAAATTCCCATAATATCACCACCGATTGCTATAGATGTGTATATATACTTTGCTTGCTATTTTGTATAATTACATTTCTATTTTGGGAATTAAAATCCTTTATTAATTATAAATATCATTCTAAAAAATGGAGGTTAGCATTTAATAGAATTTTGATTTAATATCGTAAATGCTAAGAATAGGGAATAACCAAACTTCAAAAATTAAAAAACAAGAAAACAAATATACTAAAGCTAGGATGTTTTATATGAACATAAAAAACAATGAAGTATTAACATTGATCCGGAAGTCAGATATAAACCCTCTGAGTTTTGAAGGAAATTTCGGATTAGAAAAGGAGAATTTAAGAGTTGATGAACAAGGCAACCTGGCATTATCTCCTCATCCCAAGGAATTTGGTGATAAATTACGCAATCCTTATATAAAAACCGATTTTTCAGAAAGCCAGATAGAGCTTATCACTCCAGTTTGTAAAAGTATAGAAGAAGCATACGAGTTTCTAGGTGAACTTCAGGACTTTGTTTCGGTGAGATTAACCGGAGAATATTTATGGCCTCAAAGCAATCTGCCTAAATTGCCAGAAGAAGAACAAATACCTATCGCAAGATATGGCAAGGAAGGTTATAAAGAAAGAAAATATAGAGAAAGATTAGCCAAAAAATACGGTAAAAAACTGCAATTACTATCCGGAGTTCACTTTAATTTCTCCCTTAAAGAAGAATTTTTAAATAAGTTGTATGCTAGGTTAGAACACAATAAATCTTATCAGGAATTCAAAAATGATATTTATCTAAAAATCACAAAGTATTTATTGAAATACAGATGGCTGTTGATCTATCTAACAGGAGCCAGTCCAACTCTTAAAACTGCTGATAATTTAGGTTGCTATTGCAAAGATTTTCGTTCTCTGAGAAATAGTAGCTGCGGTTATAGTAATAATGAGGAACTTTATATCAGTTATGAAACGATCGAAGATTACGTTGCTAGCCTGCAGGCTTCCATTGATCAAGGTAAAATTCAAAACATTAATGAATTCTATTCACCAGTCAGGATTAAAGGAAGAGGGAAAGGAACATTAGAAGAGCTGTTGAAGCAAGGAATTCAATATCTGGAATTGAGGCTCTTTGATTTGAATCCTTTCGACAAAAACGGAATTTCAAAAGAAGACCTTTATTTTACAAGACTATTGATTACCTATCTGCTTGTAAAAGCAGATTTCACCTTTGGAACCATGGAACAGAAAATGGCTAATACAAATCATGAACAAGCAACTTTAGCTGAAAGACCTGAAAATATTGGCGTTTTTGATGAGTTAGGTCAGTGGGAAAATTTGCAGGAAGAAGCCACAAAAATTATAAATGAACTTGAAGAATTAATTGAAGTGCTTGGGGGTGAAACTGAGTATTTTTCTTATGTAATCAATACGGCTAGAGAAAAAGTGCTAAAACCAGAAAAAACCTATGCCCTTAGGATTATTGAAGGAGTTAAACAAAGCTCCTATGTGCAGTTTCATATTGACCTGGCAAAAAAGCATCTTGAAGAGAGCAAGAAAAAGTAAATAAGATGGGATAATCTCGTACTAATAAAAAAGTTTGCCGTTGTAGCTGTGACTTGAACCGTATCTTTGCCATTTTTTGAATCATAAGTTTGCCAAAAAACTTAATTTAACCCTTTAAATATTGATTATATTCATTTGATTAAGAAACATATAATTGCCAAAAATTCAAATTGGAAGCATAAAGTTGCCAAAAATACAGAGATATTAGCCTGCAATTATCTCTTGAATTTAACTATACCAAACTTTTGTTCGGTTAACAACCTTATTGATTACAGAAATTATTCAAATTAATTTTTTTGAAAAAGAAGGAATTATTATAATTTTTGTCTAATAAATATTGTTAAGCATGGTAAATTTTACAAAACAATTGCTTGTTTGATCTCAAAATAATTATAACATTACTAATAACTACTACTACTTGATTTAAACAGAAATTATCCAAAAATTAAATAAATTTATTCAGCACAAATTATATTTAACAGGATCCTTACATGGAAATGATCATAAGTAATACGGGGCCCAATATAAAATGGACGGGGAAAAAAACATTATCAAAATTACGGTTAAAATGCGGAGATACAATAAAAAATAATTTTTCAATCAATGGACAAGCCATCTCAATAAGAGGTGGCTTGTGGTGTATACGAGGCGTTCGACAATAAATGCCATTTTTCGAGGAGGTCTGGAAGTGTTTAGAAGCTGGTACGATGTAGCTGAAATATGTATGAATGGCCATGTCACAAATTCAAGCGTAAATAAGAACTCTCAACATTGTCAGGATTACTGTGAAAAATGTGGAGAAAAAACAATTAGAGAATGCCAGGATTGTTCTACACCTATAAGAGGAAAACTTCATGTCGAAGGAGGATTTGGATCTACTCACTATTATGCCCCAAGTTATTGTCACAAATGTGGAAATCCATTTCCTTGGACTGAAGCAACTCTAAAAGCCGCAAAAGAATTGGCTCAAGAAGTAGAAGAATTTAGTCAAGAAGATATTGATATTTTTACTGCTAGCTTAGATGATCTCATAGTAGATAATCCTCATACAAAGGTAGCGGCAGTTAAATTTAAAAAGATCCTGTCTAAAGCTCAACAGCCAATGAAAGATGCTATTTACCAGTTACTTATTGACACTGTAAGCGAAACAGCGAGAAAAATTGTCTGGCCAGATATATAGCAACAGTTATAATTCCTTGGCAACGCAGGAGTCGGCAAGATTTGATAAAATAATTAAGAAAAGAGGTGGTTACATGTCTGATGACAAAATAAGATGTTTTGAATATAGTGGACTTAGGTCAAAATTTTGGACACCAAAAAGTTAAGTATTAAGCAGATTGCTTTGCTAGATCCTCAACATGTTGAGGAGTTAAAAACTCCAAACTTCCATGGATTCTTGTTCTGTTGTACCAGCTCTCAATGAACCTAAATAGAGCAATTTCAGCCGATTTGAAGTCTAAGTACTTAACATGGTTAACTTCTTCCTTTTTCAAAGTAGCATGAAATGATTCGATATGTGCATTGTCATAAGGGCAGCCTTTTCTGCTAAATGATTGCTTGATCCCTTTGTACCTTAAAAAACGCTTAAAGTCATCGCTAGTGTACTGGGTACCTAGATCACTATGTAGAATAAGTCCATTGCCAGGTTTCTGTGTATCATAAGCATTTTTAACAGCTTTAATAACTAAATCTGTTGTCATGGTCTTGCTAAAAGAGTATCCAACAATTTTATGGGTGTGTAAATCCATTACAGAGGCTAAGTAGCACCAGCCGTCTTTAACAGTATCAATGTATGTAATATCAGTAACCCACTTTTGATTGACAAATGTAGTTGAAAAGTCTTGTTTTAGGAGATTCTCTCGTTCGACTACTTTTTCTCTACTAGGATAAGGCCGATATTTTTTCCTGACAATTGATTTGATACCCTCTTTTCTCATTAATCGTTGGACTCTTTTTAAGCTGACTTTGTATCCTTTATTGATTAGCACAGCGTGGATCTTTGGTGCACCATATCGCTTTTTACTGTTTTTATGAATTTGAGTTATTTGATCTAATAGTTCTCTGTTTTCTTTGTCACGATTAGATTCAACTCGATTTATTGTTTCGTAATAAGTACTTCTCGGAAAGTCTAGAGCATCACAAATAGCTTTGATAGTATGCTCGTCCTTTTGTTCTTTTATAAATTCAGTAAGCTCTGTATTGTCTACTTTTTGGCGAATATGGTCATAGCCTTTTTTAAGATTTCATTCTCCTCTTTCAAGCGAGCCATTTCTTTTTGCATTTCTTCCACATCTTTTGAAGTGGCTCCCTCACTGCCAGATTGTTGGTTTGGAGAGAAATCTTTGATCCATTTATAAATAGTAACCTCTGTCACACCATATTCGCTAGACAAATCCTTCACAGAACTACCTGAATTATATAAATCTACAATTGTTCTTTTGAAGTCTTCATTATATCTCTTATTACTCATTACTGGACACATCCTTTCGTTATTAATATTGTAAGTGACTTAACCATGATGTGTCCAAGAATTTATACTAACACCATAGGTTTTACTTAAGTTTTAATAACCCTATGTTTTTAATAAAAGATCCTGTTAGTTTAAATAATTTTGTTAAAAAACTAGAAGCAATTGATGAAATTAATGGGTTTAGCATTTCAAACGATAATGATCACATAATGCTTAGTTTAGATGAGTATGACTTTAATATGTCATTAAAGGAAGACAGAATAACCTTCCATGGGGAAATAATTGATTACGATGATTTTAGAAAGCTAATAGACCTTATTCTAAATGCCTGTTATGATGTTTTTGAATTATCTAGGATAAGTGAAGTAGCTATAGCATTAGATTGGGGTAAAGAATTTTCACATATAAAGCATGCAGTTAGTTCTTACGTGGATAACTTCACAAAAACAGTCGAAAGACTGGGGAATGTACTTTTTGGTTCATCTTATTTTACACTAAGAGAGAATGATTATGACATAGACATCGGTATACGCCCAGCTTTTAAAAAGGAAATGGAATCAGGAATTACTGAAAAAAGGATTCATATTTTAGAGTTTGAAGTAGTTATTGTGAAGAAAGAACCTTCTAAAGGAGATGTAACTGATTTAATTGATAAAGCACATGATATATCATTTGATAAAATAAGAAGCATCTTCAAATTGGTAGGAAGTGATTATGATGAAGAGTAAAAGAAAAAATCAGGATTTGTATACAAAAAGAGATTATCCCATGGTTGCCGGTGATGAAATAACACTAGATTATAGAAGAAGGCAAGATAATTTTGAAGGGAAAACCGTTCCATACAGAGAAGTTCATAACATTGAAACTATAATCAAAGACAGAGAAATCAATGAAATCCACAAAGAACTAAAAGAAAAGTCAATACATGAAATAAGAAGGTATAAGAATATGTTAAATCAGGGAACATATACTAGTAAAGAAGAGTATGATGCAATTAAAGAAGCAATAAAAGAAGCTTTATTAACGTCCTTCTCTATAAAGAAGGGGGAAAATGAAATGAATAAAATTAAAAAAATAAAAATTTTATATACTATATCATCCTCAATATTTGCAGTTTCCACTGGAGTTTTTGGGACACTGTTGTTTATGGAGTTAATTCCTACATCAGCAGCTGTAACTGGGGTTATATTAGGGTTGTTTAATACTATATTGTTCTCTTTAAGCTTAATTAATAATAGTCAAAGGATGGTCAAAAATTGATGGTTACAACTTTTCCTCTAGATGGAATTAAAATAGACCTTAAAGGTTTCTTGGAAAATATTCCTAGTGATATTAAGACAGGACTAGCTTTTTTTACGCTTGTATTAATTGCTTTAATATTTGGGAATTTTCCTTTATGGACTTGGATGGTTTATGGTGGTAATCTATTTGTATTTGCTAATATTTTCATTATAAGATATTTTATAATGAAAAAAAAATAAAGCCCTATTAGGGCTTTATTTTTTAACATTATATCGAACTAATGTTCCGAAAAGGAGTTTACAGTGATGAAAACAAACAACAATCACTTATAGTCGACCTCAGTTCTTGGAAATGATCAAGGAAAATGCTCCAGATGAATTTGATTTAGAACTGGTACATAAGTTTGAACGATTTTTAGAAACAGACATGATAGTGAAGTCGAGGGTGTCCTGAATTTTGTGTAAATGGAATCTCTTCTAATATTTTTATAAATCAAAGTTATCTCTTCCAACCGTATCACGACCTGGTGACCTTTCCCCTGGTTTTTTATTACCTTTTACATTTTGGTTTTGTTGACTTTCCTGTTCATTTTCCGATTCCACTTTCTCAATATTTAGCCCTAACATTTCTTCTAATTTCCCACTATCATTATTATATTGTATTATTTGTTTTTCACCTTCAATTATTTCGGCTGCAATTTGCTCACATTGTGCTATTGTAAGAGCAGTCTTTTCTAAAATTTCTGCAGTTATTGTATTATCATTGTTATTAATGGCTTTAATTAACGCCCTGGTTAACCAGTTTTTTAAAACTCCTATACACCCAAGACTGTACTTATACAATAATTCAAATTTGTCCTCTAGATTTGGAGTTCTTTCTAGAGGTAGTTTGTTTTGAAAAGATTTAATTGCCTTTATGAATAAATACTTCTGGTTTTCATCATAAGCTAAATATCTATGAAAATGAATAATTTGACTTCGCCTACTAAGTTGTCCATTTAAGTTTAGAAAATGTAAAAGTTCATAAGTACCAATTAAAACAGGTAATGCATGCGTTTTATTAGCTAAAGACTTAATTGTATCTAACTGATCTATTAACTTCCTACCACTACCGAGTTTTGTAAGGTGTTGTGCTTCATCAATGATAAGCACTTTGACTTGACGATAATGGAGCGCCTTTTCAAATGCTCTCCTATACGTTGCCTTGTTTGATTTACTATTCAAATTAGTATTTAATTTTTTAGATTCTTTTCCATGAGTAACATCTGTTTTATAATCAACAAGTGGCTCCTCTAATTCTACTAATCCTCTATAATAAAAGTCCTTCCAATCAAACCCACCTTGGTCTGATGCTATTGCTTCAACTCCTAAAATTGGTATAATGCCTGGGTCATTTTCCATATTTGAAGATTCTTCCTTTAGTATTTCACCTTCAATTTTGTGGCGCAGTGTTGTTTTACCTACTCCTGTTGGGCCTATCATGAAAACTAATGGAATATTTGATGGGTAATTAATTGTCAGTTCTAATTTTTGATAAACATCAATTAGTGTGGCATGTGAAGTGGTATAGTCTTCAAAATACTTTATTCTTTTCTCAATAGGAGCATTTAGTATCGTTTCGGAAGTTTTAGACATGTCTAAAACTCCTCATAAGTATCTGAATTTTCGTTAGGATCTATCAAATCATCATTAAACACAGGGGGTTCATGTGTAACATTCACTTCATCCACATTTGGATTGCCAGTAATTTTGTCAATAACATTTTGGTTTTCCATTGCACGTTCTTTTTTCTGCTTTAAAAGTTTACTCTCCTTTTCCTCAATTTGAATCAGGAAGTTAGCTAGTTTTTTTGCTGATATTGCAGATTTTGAAGGACTTTGTTTTTGTCTTAATTCTTCACTTGCCCTTTTTAATTCCTTTTCAGTGCGATTTTTGAATACAGAATAGTATTCGGAAATACATTTAACCCAATGTTTATTTACAAAAACATACGCAATACCCATATTGAAGGGGTCATATCTAACCGGAACTTGTGTATATTCTATTTCAGGGTTTTTAAATTGGTCGTGCCAAAAATACCGTTTATCAATTTTCACACCCCTCCCCGGTTGTACTTTTGCCGTACCTTTTTGTGTAGAGGGAAGAGTATCAATCTTAAACTGGTCATCATACCTGATTAATCGGGAATACCTTTTTCCTGAATATACCATCCCATCATTGAAAGCGTCTCTTGGTGTTTGACTCAAAGCAGGATGGGGTGTTGTATCATATAACTCATACCCCCATTCACAAAGAACTGTATAAAGTTCCTCTAATGTCCATATAGCTTTATTTTTCGGATTTGTTCCTTTAGTTATTTGTCTAACTTTTTTAGTAGCTTGGGTATTCCCCTGGAGATTATATATAAGTTGAGAATGAGTTGTTCCAAACAAACGCTCAATTACATTTCCAAAACGAGATTTTGAAGGTGGTCTGGTTTTTTTAATACATTCATAGCGCGCCAGGAAACTATCAAAATATATACTATGAAACTCTTTTCCACCATCAATAACAAAGTTTTGAGGTAGTCTATTAAATCTTCTGACGCACTCACGAACGACCATCATTATAGACCTATATGACGGTTCATCAAAGGTTAAATAAATTCCTAATAACCTCCTAGAAAATGCATCAGTCATGAATGTCACCCATGGTTTACCCATGTTTTCTCGTGTAATTGAATTTACCAACTCAATATCCATTTGAGTATGATCAATATGGCATATCTCAAATGGTCTGTTTCCATGTTTTGGGGTATTCTGGTCTAATCTTAGCGGTGGTTCATACGGATAACTAGCTTTCGAACCTTCTCTCTTTTTGACTTTCTCATAGTTGGGGCGTTTATTTATTTCATTTATGAAAGTTTTGTAACTGGATGGTTCCAATCCTTGCTTCTCACATTCAATTCTAAATTTCTGATAAACAGAATTCTTATTTTTTTGTTTAGTGTTTTCGTAGTCAGTTTCTATTATTTCTTCCATAAGTTCTCTAGTCCTCTGGTGGATTTGGGGCATTTTATTTCCCTTGTCTTTATGTCTGGGCAATAACCCAACATATCCATTTCCAAAGACTTTTTCAGCTTCTCTGTAGTTTGAGACCCAATTTCGCAATGTTCTTGGAGGAGTATCCGTATTAGGGTTTTTGCCATTTAAAATAGGTACTATTTCTTCATATCTTTTAGTTGCTATTTCCATTGCCTCAGGGCTGGCCTTTGATAAAATTTCATTAATTTTTTCATTATCTTTATTTGTGTTTTCACCAATCTTATCTAACTTAACCTTCCCATTTTGTAACAATTCTTCAAAACTGTTGTGTGGGAGGTCTATCTGCTGGTTGTCGTCTTGAGATATTAAAGTTATGGTAGTTTCTCCAATGTTAGCTATAGTAAATGAGCGCCCATCCCAATTTATTTTGTTTCCAATTTTAATATCAATAATTTCTGGTCTTTGTTCCTGAGTTTTTGATATCGAATAATTAAATGCTTTTGCTGTTAATTCATCGGGATAAATAGGTGGAGGAAACATTCTACTTCCTAACATTTCATTTTTTAAGTCTACAAATAATTCATTACTTACTATTAGGTGGTATATCGAATCAACATATTCCTCTCCTAAACTTTTTATTAACTTATCCAGTTTAATTCCAGGCTCCAAAGTAACTGTCGATATGATTGTATTAACAGTTATATCATCTACTTCGATATTATATCTTAAGTAATCTTCTAAGAAAATCGTATTATTATATAAGTTTTCATCTATTTCTGAAGAAGATCTAACTCTAAAGAACAAGCCATATTTTTTTGCATACTCTTCTCCAGGCGGACACCGCCATTGACCGTTAGTGTCTTTATAATATCTATTTGGGTTTTTCTCTTCTAATCTAATCAAATCTTCTTCAGTTTTCCATTCTTCCCATCCAGCCTTATCATCTTCAATTACAAAAAAATCTGGAGTATAGCGCATCCCTTTTGATTGTCCATTTTTTTTGTATTTAATAGGTATTGATGGAGGTTGATCATAGAATTCTTTTATTTCGTTGTTATACTCCTTTAAATAAATAGCTGCCAGTTCAACCGTATGGCTCTCGAATTGTATAGTACACCCCATTTTCTTTGATGGGTAATTACCCCTTACATTTTTGGGGCCACTTTGAACATTTCTAGATGGAGGACTTTCTCTTATGTTTTCAATATATTTTTTTGTTTGTTCTGGAATTTTGTTCTTTAAACACCAATAATCAAAATCAAAATTTTTTGACACAACAATTTCCTCCTTTATAATATTAAATTAATCCTAATTCCATTTTTGTTTCTAACCAGGTTTTTCTTGCCTTTTCGTTAGATTCAATTATCCTTTTACCAAAGACCTCTTGAACTTTGCGCCTACTAGGATATATGTTCTGTTGATGTAATTTTTTGGTTATCTCAATAACTTTTCGGCATTCATTTTTAATCCTTTCTTCTTGCTCTAATCTAATGAATTGTTTTCTGCGATCAACAATTTTTTTACTTAATTTAGGAAAATATTTATATAGACTTTTATCACTTATTCCTATTAACTTTACAATTTCTTTTAATGAAGGAGGTGAATCCTCAGTTAGTGCATTTTCTAAGAAGCTTTTAATTTTTTCTAGATCTAAAGATACGTTATGATTTCTCTTTTTACGAGGAGGAACGCTTCTAGTATTTTCAAAGTTTTTAAAACTATAACTTAATCTTTCATTAGTTAATATTTGATAAGGTGAAATTTTAAGTATGGTGTTAGTATAAATTCTTGGACACATCATGGTTAAGTCACTTACAATATTAATAACGAAAGGATGTGTCCAGTAATGAGTAATAAGAGATATAATGAAGACTTCAAAAGAACAATTGTAGATTTATATAATTCAGGTAGTTCTGTGAAGGATTTGTCTAGCGAATATGGTGTGACAGAGGTTACTATTTATAAATGGATCAAAGATTTCTCTCCAAACCAACAATCTGGCAGTGAGGGAGCCACTTCAAAAGATGTGGAAGAAATGCAAAAAGAAATGGCTCGCTTGAAAGAGGAGAATGAAATCTTAAAAAAGGCTATGACCATATTCGCCAAAAAGTAGACAATACAGAGCTTACTGAATTTATAAAAGAACAAAAGGACGAGCATACTATCAAAGCTATTTGTGATGCTCTAGACTTTCCGAGAAGTACTTATTACGAAACAATAAATCGAGTTGAATCTAATCGTGACAAAGAAAACAGAGAACTATTAGATCAAATAACTCAAATTCATAAAAACAGTAAAAAGCGATATGGTGCACCAAAGATCCACGCTGTGCTAATCAATAAAGGATACAAAGTCAGCTTAAAAAGAGTCCAACGATTAATGAGAAAAGAGGGTATCAAATCAATTGTCAGGAAAAAATATCGGCCTTATCCTAGTAGAGAAAAAGTAGTCGAACGAGAGAATCTCCTAAAACAAGACTTTTCAACTACATTTGTCAATCAAAAGTGGGTTACTGATATTACATACATTGATACTGTTAAAGACGGCTGGTGCTACTTAGCCTCTGTAATGGATTTACACACCCATAAAATTGTTGGATACTCTTTTAGCAAGACCATGACAACAGATTTAGTTATTAAAGCTGTTAAAAATGCTTATGATACACAGAAACCTGGCAATGGACTTATTCTACATAGTGATCTAGGTACCCAGTACACTAGCGATGACTTTAAGCGTTTTTTAAGGTACAAAGGGATCAAGCAATCATTTAGCAGAAAAGGCTGCCCTTATGACAATGCACATATCGAATCATTTCATGCTACTTTGAAAAAGGAAGAAGTTAACCATGTTAAGTACTTAGACTTCAAATCGGCTGAAATTGCTCTATTTAGGTTCATTGAGAGCTGGTACAACAGAACAAGAATCCATGGAAGTTTGGAGTTTTTAACTCCTCAACATGTTGAGGATCTAGCAAAGCAATCTGCTTAATACTTAACTTTTTGGTGTCCAAAATTTTGACCTAAGTCCATATATAACACAACTTCAATATTGAATTAAATGAAGGAAAATTATTTTTATTAACCCAAGTCCCTACAGTATTTTTGGGAATTTCTATATAATTAGCTAGTAAATTAATACTTCCCGCTTGTTTTACAATTTTCTTTAAATTATTTATGAAAATATCTTGTTTTGGTAAATTCTCTACATTAGAACTTTGTCTAACAAATTCACTTAAACTCTCACTAATGAAGTACTGCCAACCCAAATCATCAACACACCTTGCAACATGTTCCCTCCCCAACCAGTTTCCACAAATCGAACAAAATCCAGGTTTGAATTTATTTGTAAAGGCAAACATTTTATTGAAGCAGTAAGGACAAGTATCTTCTAAGTAATTGTCATGTACTTTACAAATATTCAAATCATTGAAATGCCATAATAAAGGATTATATATTTCTTTATTTTTTGATACAGCCATTTCCTCATAACAATAGGGACACCATCTAAACTTACTACTAAGTAATTTATAATTTACTATTACTTCTGAATATTTAAGCATTGTTAAGAAACTCAAATCACACCTCAAAGTAAAATCCTGCATAATAGTTACGTATTCTTCTGCTGTAATAGTTAATCCATTAATATTATAAAAATTGCTGTCATAGGAAGTATTATTAAAACTATTCTTGAATTGAAATCCACCACTAAATTGAGATAACTGTTTCTCTTTATTCATATGAGGTAACAATAACAAAGCAACAAGTTTTCCAGTATATAAGCTATGAGACTCTGCAACTCTAGCAATATAGCTAGTTAAACTTTCCACCTTTTCTGTTCCAACGCCTATTGGTTGCAAATTATTCAAATAACTTCTTTTTGGTATTTTGATTTCCTCATCTTCCATAATTGGAAAAATCTCCTTCAATAGTTCTACCCCTCTCGCCGTTTTTATTGTTTACGTATTCTGTAAACATTATAACAAAAAACTTTGAAGCTGACTAGCCTAAATTTGTAAAACCATATGGTTTTACAAAAATATTTTTCATGTTATACTGAAACTGTATTATGGTTTTCAGTTTTAATACAATTTACGTATACACATGTTAGGGGGATAACAATGTATTTGAGATTTGGAACTGTACTTAAATTGTTTCAAGACTACTTTGACGAATCTATAAGAGAATTTTCCAAAAGAATTAATATGGCACCTGCTACTGTAAATGCGTACATAAAAGGACATCGCTTCCCAAGTAAAGAAATATCGCAAAGTCAACCAGATATACAGTATACCCTTAATTCTTTCTTATACAACTCACTAAAAGAACTTGAAATGAAACCATCTCAATATAATGTAAAATATTATGTTATGAACATTTTAACTTTAGAAAAAAAGTTCAGAACTTTAACTAAATCTTCTAAAAAGAGCATAAATAAAGCTAGCACTAATTTACTGCTAGCTTATCTAAAAGAGTTCTATCAAAACAATCCTGATTGCAGTCCAGAAACTGTCAAAGTTGATAAATTAGATTGTATAAAATCTCTTTTTCAAGAAAAAAACATATCAAAAGACGCCATAGCACTTTATTTAACTGGTGAAAAGTATCAAAACTTATTCTTTGAATTAGAAGATAATGAAGATCTACTATTTTGGCCAGAATTTAGAAATATTGAAGAAATATATAATTTTTGCAAAAGAAACGGAGCCTTAGTAAGTTGGGAGACTAGCATAGATGTTTTAATGAGTTTACCAGATAAAATACTATTAAATATAGATAACTCAAATGATTATGAATTAAGTGTTGAATTAATTGATAAAAATATACAATCGACACCATTTTGCAATTCAAGTGAATTTATACTAGATAATAATAGATAAAAATATAAAGCACTATAAACCTACGCATCATTAGAAAAAGATGGTTATGTTAACAGTTTAGATACTTTGCTTTCCCTCTCACCCAACCAAAATAAATCTCTATATTTTTTATTTTAGTAGGTCCTACAATAGCGTTTTTTTCGCCTATCAGATCAGATAATCGAAGAAAAGAAACATAGTCATCGAACCACTCATCTGATTGACTAAATGAATGAACTAACATAAGTGTTTTTGATGCATTAAATTCTTCCGCCTTTAAAAGCGCTGAAGCCGTTCTATGCAAAAGTTGATATCTAATTGTATTAATATTTAATTTATTATTTATCCTAGCTTACTTTTTAGGTAATTTAGCCTAGTTGCTTTGCTCGAACCATCTTCTTTTGAATTCTTCATCCATTCACCGACTGTAATTCCAAATGATTCCGAAGCTTTCCCTTCAACAGCAATAGACACTAGCTCATCGCCACTTTTTGCTATCACAAAAATATCATTTTGTGAGAAACGTTACCACCTGGTAATGGGACTTTATACTCAGGAAAAGCAAAAATCATTCTCATCTCTCTAAATAGTTTAATATTGGAATTTATAAATGCCTTTTTAACAGATTCAGGGAAACCATTGGCTTCCTGCCAAGAATATGCTAGAGCTTTTGCAGAACATCCACTCTTCCAATGCTTATCTGGTTTGGCTAGTAGCATTTTCCAATCTTCAGGTTTATCAATTGGCATAAAAAACTTACTCACCGAAATTGCCCTTATTGGTAACTAGAAGTTTAACAATTTAAGTCTTTAATAACCCTGCATAGTTAAGGACTTCTTTTAAACTATCTAAGTGTTCAAGAGCTTTTTCTAATTCATCGACTTCCAAATAACCAATTGCATCTCTAAACTCTTCTCCTAATGAGGCTATTTCATTTTTAAAGATTTCAATTTCTTTTTTTGTTGATACTACGATAACTTTTTGAATTGAAGAGTCTTGTTTAATTACTCTCTGTAAATTCAAAATGGCAGAATCTCTACTTCCTCTTCTATGTACTTCAAATGCATAAGATATAATTCCAAGGTTTGCAATACGGCTTCTCCATAAGGCATCAATTCTACAGCCTGGAGCAACATAAAACTCTGTTTCTACTTCAAATCCTAGTCCATCACCTAACTGAGCAACTTGCTGTATTGCATAATCATGATTAAAGTCTTCAATAAACTCTTCTTCATCATTTTGCTCCACAATAGATGTATCTAAATTAGAAAGAAAAAATAATAAAGAATTTAAATCTAGAAAATTCTGAATTTCCTGATCAAAGCTTTTGATTTCATCTAATACCTTTTTTGCTAAAAAACAAAAGTCTTCGTATTGTTTACCACTAATTTGTGTTGAACTAGGAAGCTTATTTTTAGGAACCCCTAAATTGATCAATCCTTCCCGGGCTCTTCTATTCCAAATTGCACAATCCTCATCAAAATGTGTTAATACTTCTGAAATAGCAGCTGCTCCCATCATTCGAATATTTCTCTTAACATAATCAAATCGATGTGCTATAGGCTTTTCACTATAGATAAGAAATTCCAATGCGTCACGAATATTTCCAAGCCCAGACTTAAGCATTTCTTCAACTAAATAGTCCTTATTAGTCCAACCCTGAAAGCTCCATAAAAGTTGTACTAGCTCCCTTACAGTTCCTTCATTAAAATTGCTTAATTGATCTTTCATTAAATTATTATTAATAAAATCTACTTTTGCTTTTCTTTCTTGTTTTTCGACATCAATATTTTTAGACTCTTTAAAATTTTGGAAAACCAATTCAAGTTTTCGTTTATCTGTAAGTTCATTATGGGACATAATTATCCTCCTTAGAAGGCTTAAAAACTGCTTTAGTTTTGATTATTCCCTTGCTCAATGATCTTATGGTAATCTTCTTTATTAATAATTTTCGTGGATTGCCTAAAAAACAGTCCATAATTCTTCTTATCAGTAATAAAATTTAGTTTTTCTTTAATATCATGTATATAGACGGGTTTTGACCAAATATTAATAACTTGTATTGGACATGACAAATAAAACATATCTAAAAATTTATCATCAATATCCATGTTCAAGCTATATTCTTTTATTTGGTCTTCAACTATAATATTAGCATAAAAAAATCGATTCCCTTTTCCAGCGATATATATTATAGCTTCATCCTTAGGTTTTATTTTTTTTAAGTTAGGAGTACCACTATGAAATAACCATATATTATTATTAAGTAATTTATCTACTATTTCTTTGCCAGGTATTACTTGATCCCCCAACATATAATCATTCACGATAAATATATAATACAAATTACCACTCCTTGCTTATTGAACGAACTTGTGCAGTTAAAACCTATTTATCTTTTAAAACTTCTTTTAATAATTCAATTGCACTTTCATCTTTAGGATCATTAGTATTTAACTCTCCACGAAAGGCTTTAGAAAGAATAGATTGTTCTAGTTCAGCAACATAGGTTCCCAAATTTAATAAGTTTTGTATTCTATTCTCCTTTGCACTTACTTTCTTCATGATTCTATTAATTTCCTTAATTTCTTCTTCAGGAGGTAGTGGTACTGGTAATGATGATAGTTTCTTTGAATTGATATTAGCCTGTCCTACTTGTTGTTTAACTGTAGATAGTAGATATTTTCGTCCAATATGACTATTAATATAATAACAAATATATGGTGCTAAAATCTTTTTGTAAAATAGCGAGATCTTTATCAAATATGAAGCATACGTAAATTTTCCAGCATGTTCTGGCTCAACAATTGCCGATTTTCCAACTAGCTCATAACTATTTGTTCTGTTAAACAATAAATCATATTCTTCTAGTTTATATTTTTCTACATCTTTGTGATCAAAAGGAAGGTATTTTAGATCATTTAAATCAATACTTCCAGTTAATTTAATATTACCCATCCTAAGAACAGGTAAACCATTTATATCTTTATAAGCCTTTGCAGATGTTCCATACGAAGAATGACAAATTAGTTCCCCTAAATCAATCCAACACCAATTATCCGGAAGTTCATATAAACCATTGGGGCTTTTTTTAATATCAGTTTTCTTCTCAGAATTTATTTTAGCTAGCAAAGTATCTACTGACTCAACTCTCGGATTTTCCTCACGCCACGTCAATTCCCCTTTAAAAGCCTTATCTAATATAGCTGCACGACGTAGTTCAAAAGTTTCTTTAGCTTCTCCTATTAATTCTTTTGCTTTATTAATTTTACTTAAAAGGCGATCAACTTTATAAACTATTCTTCTTTGTTCATTTTTCGGTGCTATTGGTATACTTATTTGCTTCAAATTTTTTTGATTTAAGCTAACTTGATTGACTGCCATTTTAATTCTTTTCAATACAGCTTTTCTAAAATTATAGGACCTCGTGTATAATTGGAGAAACTGAGGCAGAATCATATTATTATTTACTCTAATTCTTAATAAATTCATTCCATGTATTAAAGGTAGATAATCTTCCTTAATCAAAGCAGTTTTACCTACATGTTCAATGCTATTTATATGGCTTAAAACAATATCTCCAATTTTATAATAATCATTATTTTTGATTTTATCTAAATCCCTTATATATCTAACTCTATCCAGTTGTATTTCGTTGTTTTGAATTGATTCTATCCTCGTGACAGGTATCCCAGGTTTGGTCTTGCTTTGTTTTATTGTAGTTCCATTTTTAATTTCTTCTGCTAGTATGTCTAATGCAACCCAAGCCCAGTTATTAGGCAGTTCATAAGGTTCTTCGTCTTCATGAACAATAGTTTCTTCTAATAATTCTTCTATTCTTTTGCTCTTCTTATCAGTCATTTTTATCCTCTCCTGATTCAGAAATTCCTGTTTCCTTTAATTCATCAATAACCTCATTAAGTAAAGATGCAGCTTCTTGAAGTTTACATACTGTTTTTTCCGCTGATTCAATTGGATCTGGTAAATTTTCATATATTGATAGCGATTCATCCTGAATCAGACCTAAATCTAAACTGTCATTTTTCTTACGAATATCCTCTCTTGTAAAGCAATTAAACCTCTCATTTTTTATTTTAGTTCTATCTACGGCTTTATAGGCTTTAATAAAGTCATCAAAGTGATCTTTTCTCAATGGATTGGTTTTCCCTAAACTCTCCATGTTAGTTCTTAAATCATATACCCATACTTCTTTGGTATTGTCTTTATCCGTTTGCCCTCTAGTAAAGAATAACACATTAGTTTTAACACCTTGAGCATAAAAGATACCTGTTGGTAAGCGCAGTATGGTATGAAGGTTACACTTCTCCATTAAATCATTTCTAATCTTTGCTCCCGTATTATCCTCAAATAACACATTATCTGGTAATACTACAGCAGCACGTGCCTTCCCGTTTGGTTTTAATGATCTATATATGTGTTGAAGGAAGTTTAACTGTTTATTAGTTGTAGTATAAGTTAAATCGTCCCTAGTCGGTCTTTCTCCACTTTTCTTAGTGCCAAAAGGTGGATTAGTTAGAACTACATCATAGTTTTTTAAGTTCTTTCCAGCTTCAGATAATGTATCACCTAAAATAATTTCACCTTCCAATTCATGTAGCATCGCATTCATTAAACCCAGCCTGTGAACATCTTTAACTAGCTCACAACCTGTAAAAGCTTCTTTTACTTGAAATTCAGCTTCTTTTTGACTTAAAGAGAAGTAGTCATCTGTTTTCTTTCTTACATGTCTGTCTGCAGCAATCATGAAACCAAAAGTACCTGCAGCTGGGTCATTACATCTTTCTCCTGGTTCAGGATCAGTTAGCTCAACTATAGTATCAATAAGAGGACGCGGTGTGAAATACTGACCCGCGCCTGTCTTAGTTTCATTTGCGTTTTTCTCTAACAAACCTTCATAAAGGGCTCCAAGCCCTTCTTCTCTAGCACTATACCAGTCTAACCTGTCTATTGACTGTATAATCTTTTCGAGATTTTTAGGTTCATCTATATTGGTTGTAGCATTCATATATATCTGACTTAATAATTTATTTTTGGATTGACCAATGTCAAGTAATAATTGTCTATAATGGTTGTATAGTTCCATACCGTGTTTTGTAGTTAAAGAATCCCAACGATATTCTTTAGGAATCACTTCTTCTGTTTCCTTTTCTTTCATCATTTTTAGAAATAAAATATAAGTTAGCTCTGTTACATATTGGTGATAAGTAACCCCATCATCTCTAAGTACATCACATAAACTCCAAAGTTTTTGAATAATTTCTTGATTTGTCATTAGACGTGATCCCTTCCTTCCTGGTTAAATAGTTCCTCATTAATTTTTTCAACAATCATATCTATTTGTCCATCAAAAATCTTATTTAATTGCTTATAACCTCCATGTCTTTTAAATGGTTGGACTTCGAAAGCTTCTTCTGGATCCGGGCCTAGTACCTTTTCTTCTAAAAGTTGCTTTTCTATTCTTTCAAGCCATTTTTTTTGTACAGGTGGCCATGCTTTCATTCTATAGATTCTTTTCATTGCATTTTTGACTCTCTCTTCATGACTAACTAATGCATCACCCACTGTTAACTGTCTAATAAAGCTTATAATATCAGCTGCTATATCTTCATTTTTAGCATCTCTCCAAGCAGCTTGCAAGTTCTTTTCGTTATAACCTTGTTGATCAAGTTCTATTTTAAGTTTTCTTAAATCCTCTCTAGTAAGCTCCTTAGGTCTCTGACAAACTACTTTTAATGCAGGGATGTGATTTATATTTTCTTCAATAAACTGTTTAAACCCTTCTAAATAATCTTCAGGCTTTTCTGCGTTCCCATAACCCCTAGTTGTAGATAAGTGTTCATCCTTATGGTTTGAGATATACTGATATTGAGGTCTTTCACGGTTTTCATCAATGTAATTAACTATACTTTCACTTTTTTGCAACTCATTTACAATTTCTTCTGTTTCTGAGTTTTTCATCCAATCAATATATTCATCAACAGTTTTTCCGCCAGTCAATGCTTTAAAATTTTCTTTTTCTTCTTCGGTCCAATGTTTACTTTTACGTTGAATTTTTGCTTTAATTTGATCTATATGATTTTTTTGCTTATCAGTTGAGTTTATCTGTTCTAGTTCATTTACCAACTGTTTCACTGGTACATTTGGTTTTTTTACAACGGGTTTCATATCAGTATAAGGCTTTAAAGCTTCGTAAATTTCTACTGCATCAAATATATTAAAGTGATCCTTATCAATCTCATCACATCTTCTAGTTGCCCTACCTAGCATTTGTTCATATAAGATTCGTGACCGTACCCTTCGCATAAACACAAGACTACAAATAGGTGGCACATCAACGCCTGTAGTAAGTAAATCAACAGTCACAACAATATTAGGTAAACGTTCGTTTTGAAATAATTTTATTGCTTGGAGTGGATTTTTTAGGGACCCAGTTATTTTCATAACTGCATTGTCTTCAATTGGACCATATTTATTTTCTAATTCTTCCTTTAATATTCTTACAATTGTGTCAGCATGATCATCATTAGCAGCAAATATTAAAGTTTTTCCCTCTAGCTCCGGATGAATATAGTTCACGAGTTCTTTAATGACAGTTCTGTTAAAACTTTCAGTTATTACTTGTTTGTTAAATTGGGAGACATCTATTTCTACCTCATCTTCCATAACTTCTTTCTTTATATCTCCACTTTTGGCATCATAAACATCTACTTCTTCTCCAACTTGCCAATTAATCCCTTCTTTCTTTAATTTAGTATTAATTTGATATGGGGGCTCATGGTCAATTAAATAACCATCTACCACTGCTTCACGATAGGAATAGGTATATATTGGGCTCCCAAAAATTTCCACAGTATGAAGAGCTGGTGTTGCAGTAAGCCCAATTCTAACAGCATCAAAGTAATCAAGTACCTGACGATATTTACTAACATAGTCATTATGATCTCTAAAGTATAGTTCTAGCTCTTCCATTTCGCTGTCTAAAGTATAGCCTCGATGTGCTTCATCTACCACTATACAATCATATTGATCAACTGTAGGTTTGTCCTTTTCAGGATCATTATAATATATTCTTCGCATCATTCCTTGCACAGTAGAAATATGGACTTTAGTTTCTGGATTTGGGTTAGGTGCTTTAAGAGACTGTAGCTCAAATATTTCAGTAAACGAGTTAAAACTTTCTAGCTTTGAATCTTTAAAGGCATTCTCAGCTTGCTTTCCAAGAGCGTTTCTGTCAACTAGAAATAAAACTCTCTTAAATCTTCTGGACTTAACCAAACGGTATATTAACCCAATTGCCATTCTCGTTTTACCTGTTCCTGTTGCCATAGCTATAAGAAGACTTTGTCTTCCTTCTTCTAATCCCTTTTCAATAGCTTTTATAGCTTCTTCTTGATAGTAGCGTAATCCAAGATAATCTAACGGTTCTTCTTTCAGTTCTTTAGTTGCTTCTTCTATATTTTTCTTTGATAAATCTGTTAGTCCTTCTGGAGAGTACCAATCCTTCAGAGGCCGAGGATGATTAGTTTTCTTTCTTGCATCTAAAAACCAAATACCAGATTTGTGTTCTAGTTGCTTTAAATAAGGACGACCATTAGTAGCAAATAGAAAAGGTACTTTGTATCCGTTCCATGGACCTGATATTTCTTCATTTTCCACCTGATAGATTCGTTTGGAGTATTGCTTAGCCTGCTCTATATCAGATTGTATGTTCTTACTTTTTCGCTTAGCTTCTATAATCCCTATAAATTGCATTCCTACAAACAAGGCATAGTCAACAGAGCCATTTTTGACAGGCCATTCAGCAATAGCAAGGTTTCGTCCCTTTTCTGGACGTATACCCTTACTATATCGGATAGTTTCTGTATCAGCTTCCCAACCAACAGCTCTTAATTTATCATCTATAATAGTACGTGTTTCAGCTTCAGTTAATTCCAAGCCTGTGCCTAGTTGCCTGGCTTTTGTTTTTCGCTCTTTTTTCTCATCATCCCGACTAGCTTTACTTCTTAAACTATTTAATTCATTTTCTAGTTTTTTAACCTTCTTCTCATAAGAAGATGCAATTTTCTCTAATCTTTCTCTTTCTTTTTCAAGCGATTCAAAATCTATTTTTTCAGGTTCAACATATGCAGGTGGTTCAAAATCCCATCTGCCATAAACTTGCATAAACCAAACTGATATACGAAAAGCCATCCTCAGAAGAGTTTTTGCATCATCAATATTCCCATACCCAGCATGAGCGGCCTTGTTTCCTATTTTTCTGATTGTATGAAATAAATCTAGCAAGTCATCTGTAAGTAAATCTTCTTTTTTCAATATGGCTAATCGAGATACTTGTTTCTGATCTTCAGGTTCTTCAAGATTTTCTACAGCAAAAATAAACTTCACTAATGTTTCTGCAAACATGCGAAGTTTAATTATTGTCGTATTGGGGTCAGTATGTAGGTTTTTTTCGGCTATCTCTCCTAATTCTGAAAGAATAGACCAGTCACCTGTTAAGAAATCAAAGTTGCTCTTTTGCATGAAATACCCCCTACAAGGGTTATATGTATATAAATATTATAACATATATTTACAAATAATAACAATTAATAAAAAAACCCATGGAAGTAATTACCATGAGTTTTTGAAGTAAAAGTTTGCCACCTCTATTTTGAAGTAAAAGTTTGCCGCTGCGGCAAACTTATGGTTCAAGTCACAGTAGCGGCAAACTTTTTAGCTATTTTGTCTGGTGGAGGCGGGGGGAATTGAACCCCCGTCCGGAGATGCCCAAGCAAGAGGCTCTACGAGCGTAGCCTCTAATTTTTGATTTCGCTTTACAAGGCTCCTAGAGGCGGGATCCTTGTAAAGCTAGCCTCAATTGGTTTCCCGGAACGAGCGAGGCAACTCACACCGGTATCCTGCTAGGGTTGGCGCCCGGTCTCGTTCCCGCAGGAAAGGAACGAGTGGACGTGCTACGTTAATTTACGCAGCAGCTAAAGCGTAATCTTCGTCGGCATTTAAATTTACGATCCATGTTTTATCCAGGCCATGGTCCTGGGCTCGCTCCTCTTACTCCAACATCCCCGTCGAATCCAAGCTCGCCCCCATGTTTTAGTTGTTTAAATGCCTTCATGCCGGGTTCATCCCCAGCATCAATAATATATAACAAATTACAACTTTAATGTCAATATTTTTGCTTTTCTTTTAGAGCCTTTTCCATCTCTCTTTCCATGGTCTTTCGCTTGATGCTTTCTCGTTTATCGTGTTTTTGTTTACCCTTGGCAAGAGCCAATTCAACCTTTATTATTCCATCCTTCACGTAAAAAGTCAGGGGAATTAAAGTGTATCTTCGCTGTTGAGTGAGACCGAGTAATCGTTTGATCTCTCGTTTGTGAAGGAGAAGTTTTCTCGTTCTGGTGGGCTCGTGATTGAATTGATTCCCTTCATTGTAGTGACTTATATGAACATTATACAGGAAAATCTCGCCCTTTTCAATCTTAGCAAAACCGTCCTTCAAATTTACACTGCGATTTTTACAGGATTTCACT
Organism: Natranaerobius thermophilus JW/NM-WN-LF; assembly: GCF_000020005.1. Lineage (NCBI taxonomy): Bacteria > Bacillati > Bacillota > Clostridia > Natranaerobiales > Natranaerobiaceae > Natranaerobius > Natranaerobius thermophilus. The sequence continues at coordinate 2,104,393 of NC_010718.1, forward strand.
TCTGTCCCTTTAAGTTCAATACCAGCTTCATAGCGTTCTTCAATGAAAAACTCGTGTTCTGCCTTTCTATTGCGTGCTAAGACCATTACATCTTCTGCCATACTATCGCCTCCTGGCATACTCTGAATTGTTTCCGAAATTATATTATATTAATTAAGAACGAATTAGTCAAAATTCCTAGTTCTTAGCCCAAGCAAATTATAAAATGACTTTTATAGTGGCACTTCATAGGCCTGTCTGTTTTTAAAGCCGACAACAGTGTTAACACCCATTTCTTTTAAATACCCAACTATTTCTGAATTACTGTAGCCAACTTCGTCGGGGTGATGAGCATCAGAACCAATGGTTAAGGGTACATTATGAGAAATTAGTTTGTTTAAAAAGTCCTCTGCGGGGTATATTTCTTCAACTGGAGCTCTTAAACCGCCAGTATTTATTTCCACAACCTGCTGTTTTTGAGCGAACAACCTGGCTAATTCTAAATAAAACTCCTGTAGTTCTTTAACTGAATTTTCACCTTCAGGAACGTAACCATGTTTTTTAATCACGTCTACATGACCTATAATATCGAATTCCTCACTATTTGTCATGGTTTTGATTTCATCAAAATATTTACAGTAAATGTCTATTAAAGAGTTTTTTTGGTAGAATGTTAGGTTTTTGGGATGAGATACGTCCTTTCCTTCTAAAAAGTGAATAGAGCCTATCACATAGTCCCAGTCGTATTCTTCTAAAATGCGGTTATAACCTAATTTTAAATCCCTAAAATAATCCATTTCGGTACCTAACCTAACTGTAATTTGGGATTCATAGCGCCGAGCTACCTCTTTTACTTCATTGACATACGTTTGCAAATCCTGATACAGCATAGAAGATATGTCTTCCGAAGGTACATTTAATACATCCATGGGATAATGGTCACTGATCCCGATCTCGGTCAATCCTCTTTCAATGGCCTTTAAAACATAATCTTCAATATTCCCTTCTGCATGACCACATCTCCAAGTATGAGTATGATAGTCTATCAAAAACTCACCCCTTGTTTTAAATATTAGAGCACCGGTTTTCTTTTCGTTATCTGTCGGCATGTCTATTGTGGAGTTCTTGTAAAACTTCCGATAAATCCACTTGAAAATACTTTAATGCTAGTAATGTATGAAAAATCAAATCCGCAGATTCGTGGATGATTTCTTTTTTATCTTCGTCTTTACAGGCAGTTACCAACTCGGTGGCTTCTTCTCCAACTTTTTTTAGGACCTGATTCTCTCCTTTATTAGTAAGTTTAATTATATAAGAATTATCCGGTTGCTCTTCTAAACGCTGTTCAATTAGTTGGTTAAGAGTATTCAAAATGCCATTACTACTTCTATCATCAAATCTGTAATTCCTGCTATCATCTGTTCTTGTAACTTCATTGAAAAAACAACTGGTCTCACCTGTGTGACATGCAGGTCCTTGAGGTTCAACCAAGGCAAGTAAAGTATCTTTGTCACAATCGAGTTTCAAAGAAGTGACTATGAGTGTGTTTCCTGAACTTTCCCCCTTCTGCCACAATCTTTGTTTACTCCGACTCCAAAACCATAAAGAGCCTGATTCCCTGGTCTTTTCAAAGGCTTCTTGACTCATGTATGCAAGCATTAATACTTCTCCAGTATTGGCATCCTGGGCAATACAAGGTATCAATCCATCTTGAGAAAAATTTACATTCATAATCGAACCTCAACTCCCTTCTCACTAAGATAGTTCTTCAACTCTTTGACAGATATTTCTTCAAAGTGAAAAACTGAGGCTGCTAGGGCTCCACTAGCCTGTCCCTTATGGAACACATTGTAAAAGTCTTCTATAGTACCGGCACCTCCTGAAGCTATTACAGGAATATTACTTACCCGAGCGACCTGATTGATGATATCATTATCATAACCATTTTTCCCTCCATCATGATCGATACTGGTCAACAAGATTTCTCCTGCACCTCTATATTTCACCTCTTTTACCCAATCCATTAATGGTATGCCGGTATTTTTCGTACCACCATTGATAAATACCTGATAACCTTCCTCGGTCTTTTTGGTATCAATGGCAACTACAATACACTGGCTTCCAAAACGATCACTACCCTGACTGATTAATTCCGGGTTTTTGACAGCTGCAGAATTAATAGACACTTTGTCAGCACCTGCTTGCAATAATCTTCTCATATCGTCTACCGTTTTAATTCCTCCACCTACAGTAAAGGGAATAAAAACATTTTTGGCAGTTTTCTCAACTACTTCTAACATGGTCCCCCTATCTTCAATAGATGCTGTAATATCTAAAAAAACCAGCTCATCGGCACCTTCCCGGTCGTACTTTTGAGCAAGTTCTACCGGGTCACCGGCTAATTTTAATTCATTAAATTTTACACCCTTGACTACTTGTCCATCTTTGACATCAAGACAAGGTATTATTCTTTTAGCTAGCAATAAAATCACCTCATTTTCTAATGGTTTCCAGTGCCCCTTGTAAATCTATTTTCCCTTCATATAAAGCTTTTCCCAGGATCACTCCTGCTAAGTTGTGTGCAATTTCATTTTGTAGCTTTTGGATTCGATTTATATCTTCTAAAGAAGACATCCCTCCGGATAAAACTAAATCCAGTTCAGTAAAAATCGCTAGTTCTTTAAATAACTCCAGGTTCGGCCCTTGAAGTTTTCCATCTTTAGAGATATCCGTTAAAATAACTCGTGGTACACCCAGTTCGGTCAATTCACTTAAATAATCGTAAGTTTTTGTGTCCGAAACATTGACCCAACCTTCTGTAGCCACTTTACCACCTTTAATATCCACTCCAACTATTATATTTTTATGAAATAACTCTAAAGCTGATTGTAAAAAGTCCCTGTCATTGTAAGCTTTAGTACCAAGTATAACTTGGTCAACGCCCATATTAACCAGTCTTTCTATAGCTTCAATTGATCTAATTCCTCCACCTACTTGGACTGGAATCGATACTTTATTTGCTATTTTTTCGATAATAGTGGAATTTTTAACACTTCCTTGAAAGGCTCCTTCTAAGTCTACCAGGTGCAATCTAGAGGCGCCTTGTTCTTGAAAATGTCTGGCCATGTCTGAAGGGTTATCACTATACACTTTTTTCGAGCCCAATTCCCCTTCAGTTAACCTGACACATTCTCCTTCGTATAAATCAATTGCAGGTATCAATTCTAAACTCAACCCATCATCCCTCCAAACACTTTCAAGATAGATAACCCGGCATGACTGCTTTTTTCCGGGTGAAACTGTACACCCAATATATTATCTTGGCCCACAATACTGGGAAAAGATTCATAGTAACTCGTCTGTCCAATCAGCACATCTTCTGATAGCTGATCTAATTCGGCTCTATAAGAATGTACAAAATAAAAATATTCTCCATCAATATGATCAAAAACGGGATGGGAATTAGAAATATTAACTTGATTCCAGCCAACATGTGGAACCATCACGTCCTGGGGGAATTTAGTTATCCGACCATCAATCAAAGCCAGTCCAGGGGTCGCATTTCTCTCTGCATCCCCTTCTTCACCTTCTGTGAACAATAACTGCATCCCCAGGCATATCCCCAGCAAGGGGACACCAGCCTTAACCCGTTCCCTGATAATATCTTGAAAGCCTTGCTCTTTCAGCATGCTCATACCTTCTTTGAAGGAACCTACTCCAGGTAATATCAGGGCGGAATAGTTAGTTAATTTCTCAGGTGAATCAGTGATTTCACTGTTTATTTCCAAATAATCCAAAGCATTTTTTACACTAAATAAATTCCCGACACCGTAATCAATAATTCCAATCATTGTACCACCCCATTTACATTTGCGTCCGGTTTATAATTTGCCCTTTGACGAGGGAATTTTAGCTGTATCTCCGGATATGCGAACTGCTTCTCGAAGGCTGCGTGCTAGTCCTTTAAAAGTCGCCTCGGCTATATGGTGAGGATCAGTTCCAGATAATTGTCTTAAATGAAGAGTTATTTTACTTTCATTTACAAAAGACTTAAAAAACTCTCGGAATAATGCAGTTTCAAATTGACCCACCCTCTCATTTTGAAATTCCAAACCATAACTTAAATGAGGCCTTCCGGAAATATCTACAACTACTAAAATTAAAGTTTCATCCATAGGAAGGTGTATATTGGCATATCTATTAATACCACCTTTATCTCCTATCGCCTTTCTAAAAGCTTCTCCCAATACCAAGGCAATATCTTCCACTATATGATGATTATCAATTTCCGTATCCCCGGAAGCTTCAATTTCCAAATCAAAACCTGAATGGTAACTGAAGAGTTCGAGCATATGATTTAGAAAATAAACCGGAGTGTCAATGCTAAAATTGGCTTGCCCATCCAAGTTGACGGAAAGTTGAATTTCCGTTTCTGAAGTTTTTCTTTCTACTGTGGCAACCCTTCTTTCCATTGATAACACCTCTCTTATACTATTTAATTATCCTAATTAAACTAAATCTTTTAAATTTTCCACTAGTTGGCCAATGCGATTCTGTTTCAATTGATAGCTCCCTTTATTGGCAATCAAGCGGGTTGTAATATCCATAATCGAAGATACTTCTTCTAAATTATTTTCCTTTAAGGTTTTGCCTGTTGAAACCAAGTCTGCTATAGTATCAGACAAGCCGATAAGGGGGGCTAGTTCCACTGACCCATTTAATTTAATTATTTTTACCTGTCGGCCAAACTCCTGGAAGTATTCTTGGGTTATTTGAGGATATTTAGTAGCTACAGCATTTACAGAGTTTATATCAAATGTTTCATTAGATTTTTCTCGAGCTAGTACCATTTTACAGTAACCCATCTTCATATCAAGTAACTCGTAATATTCACCTTTAACCTCTTCAATCACATCTTTGCCAACAATTCCTATATCAGCTGCACCGTGTTCAACATAAGTTGGTACATCCATAGGTTTTCCTAATATAAAAGACAAAGACTGCTCTTGATCGGTAAAAATTAACTTTCTACCATTTTCATTAACCTGATCACAGGCTATACCTGCTTGTTCCAGTAGTTTAACACTTTCATCAAGAATCCTACCCTTTGGTAAAGCAATTGTCAGTTGTTCTCCCGTTCTCATCCTAGACATCCTTTCTTTCCGAATTAGTGCTGATATTTTCCTTAACCATTCCATGATTACCTATATAATAAAATTGGTCAGCTCCCTGTTCTTTCGCTTTGCGTCGAGATACTTCCAATTCCTGGCTATTTAACTCCAAACTCACTCTATATCCTCGCTGACGATAATCTTTTACATGTTCTAAGGCTTGGTCACGCTTACCCTGGGTATATCCAAAATGAAGTTTTGACAACGCATCACCTTTAACTTTCACTAAATCTATTAAACTATCAAAAGAAAAGGCGAAACCCGTAGCCGGTAAGCTCATACCGTATTTATCCATCAGCTTATCATATCGGCCACCTCCACAAAGTGGAAAGCCAACTTTTTCGGCATAACCTTCCATAATAAAACCGGTATAATAATCTAATTTTCGTACTAGAGACAGATCAAATGTCACCTTATCTTGCAAGCCGTAACTTTCAAGAGTTTTAAAGATATTTTCGAGTTCATCTAAAATATTCATAACTGGCTTAAACCCAGCTACTTCCCTAACATAGTTAAGATTTTCTTTATTACCCCTGAATTTTGGTAACTTTTTAAGAATATCCTTACTGTCTGATTCCAATTCCAGACTATCAATTATCCCCTGATATTGGACTAAATTATTTTCATTTAAAGCTTCAATTAACATACTTTGAGAGGATTGATCAACTTTAAGACAATCTAATAAATTATTGATAAACTTAAGATTGCCAATACAGATAACAAAATTCTTTATCTCCATTTTTTGAAATGTCTCTGCTGCCATAGCTACTAATTCGGCATCTCCACCCGGTGCTTCACCACCTATCAATTCAACTCCCACTTGAGTTTGTTCTTTTTCATTAATTGAATTGCCATTATTTGCTCGAAAGATTTTACCAGAATAACATAATCTCAATGGCAGGGGATGATTTTTATAGTAAGTTGCAACTAATCTAGCAATTGAAGGTGTAAAATCAGGTCTAAGTACAACCAAACGTCCAGTTTCATCATTGAACTGGAACATTTGTTGTTCCAGCAAGTTTTCTTTATTTACTGAGAATATATTGGAATATTCGATATAAGGCACAGAAACCTCATCATACCCCCATAGTTTAAAGGTTTCTAAAATTTTATTTTCTAATAATCGAAACTTTTCTACTCTATTAGGTAAGTTATCGTTGACTCCTGATGGTTTTTGTAACAGCTGAATCTCTCTTGGGACCAATTAAGGAACCTCCTTTATTTCGTTAACTCGTTAAAGTGTTAATTAATCATTGGTAATATCTTATCACGCCTATTTTATTCCGTCAATAAAATGGGTCTCTGTAAGATAATTAAGGGATTACGTTTTGAAGTTGTAATTTTAAAATTACAAGCAAATTTACACCAAAAATCACACCCATATTCACATCAGAAAGATTTATTTATACGTGTGAATACAGGTGTGAAAATCATGTAATTTAAGTCACCTAGTATCAAATTTGTTCTAGTCTAGACAAAACATTTTGTTTATAAGCTTCTACACCTGGTTGATTAAAGGGATTAACTCCTAATAAATAACCACTGGCCGCACAGGATTTCATGAAGAAATAAAATAAGAGTCCCAAATAATAAGAATTGATTTCTGGGAGTGAAATTACAATATTAGGAACACCTCCCCAGTTATGCGCCTGAACAGTACCCAAAAATGCCTGACGGTTTATTTCATGAAAACTTTTTCCTTGTAAATAAGTTAAACCGTCATCATTTTCATGGTTAGATTTGTTGTCACCTTCTTCTCCTCGGCTATAATTTAAACCTGGAAGTACTAAGTCATCCTCAGTCTCCCACCATACGGTTGTGGCAAATAAGTGCCTACTACCCTCTTGTATATACTGACCTAGTGAATGTAGATCTGTAGTAAAATCTGCCCTGGTCGGGAATATACCTTTACCATCTTTACCTTCACTTTCGCCAAACAATTGTTTCCACCACTCACCTAAATAACCTGCAAAGGGATCGTAGGTTACAAGTATTTCAGTTTGTTTACCTTTTTGGAGTAGAATATGCCTTAATGCGGCATAAATATAGGCAGGGTTTTTATCTAAATCGGGTATACTTGTTATCTCATAAGCTTTCTGTGCACCATTTAACATGTCTTTAATATTCACTCCGGAAACAGCAATGGGAAGAAGCCCGACTGGTGTCAATACTGAATACCGTCCACCGATGCCATCAGGTATAACAAGTGTTTCATAGCCCTCTTTGTCAGCCAAGGCTTTAAGCTTTCCTTTCTCACCATCGGTAGTTGCAATAATCCTCCGCCTGGCTTCATCTTTACCAAATCTCTCTTCCATAAAAGATCGAATAGTGCGAAAGGCAAGAGAAGGCTCCAAAGTTCCCCCGGATTTGGATATAACATTGACAAATACCTGACGTCCCTCCAGAGAAGCTAGCACTTCATTGATATAGCGTGGTGAAAGATGATGACCCAAGTATAAAATCTCAGGAGAATTATTATCAGGTCGTAAAAATTCAATGGCTGCCCTGGCTCCAATATAAGAACCTCCAACGCCGATTACTAAAAACACGTCAGCTTTAGACCTGATATTTTCTGCCAGTTCCTTAATTTTTGTCACTGGAATAGACTGTTCATAATTTAGAGGTAATTCAAGCCAATCAAGGGCATCATTACCCAGGCCCGTTTTTTCATGAATCTGTTCGTGAATTTGATGAATTTTCGCTTGATAAGCGTCTAATTCGTGATTTTTTATAAAATCACTGCAATAGTTCCAATTCACCTCAATTCTTTCAACTGCTAATTGATACTCTTTCATAGAGATCACCTCTAATATAGGTTTTGTACAATTTGAATGATCAATTATATTTAGATTGACAGGCTTTGAGAAAGCTCATAAATATCGTAATCAGGTTCTTCAATTTTACTAAATACATCCTTGAATTGTACGGGAACAAGCTTGTAATCTCTCATTCCTATCATTTTATCAGATTCCCCTGCAACTAAGAGATCCACTGCCTTTGCCCCTAAACGACTACCCAACATCCTATCATAAGCAGTTGGCGTTCCTCCTCGTTGAACGTGACCTAGAACAGTCACCCTATTATCGAGTCCTGCCCGTTCTTTAATCTCTTTTCCAATTTCAGCTCCCGGTTTGACACCTTCTGCCACAATTATTATGCTATGCTTTTTTCCACGTTTATATCCGTGTTTTAGTCTTTCGATAACCTTTTCCATATCGTAATCTATTTCTGGAATCAGTACAGATTCGGCCCCACCGGCTAAACCTGACCATAAAGCTAAATTACCACAATCTCTTCCCATAACTTCTATTACAAATATTCGTTCATGGGAAGTGGCAGTATCTCTTATGCGGTCGATAGCTTCAATGACAGTGTTGAGGGCTGTATCAAAGCCAATACTCATCTCTGTTTCAGGAATATCATTATCGATAGTTCCTGGAACACCTATTACTGGTAACCCCATTTGAGATAATTTCTCTGCTCCCTTGAAACTTCCATCCCCTCCGATAACAATTAACCCTTCAATTCCCAGTTCTTTTAAATTATCAAAACCTTTTTGTTGTCCCATTTCGGTTTTAAACTCTTCAGACCTACTGGTGTGCAAAATGGTACCACCGCGGTGGATGATATCTCCCACACTACCTATTTCTAATTTTTCGATATTTCCATTTATCAATCCACTAAAGCCATAATATATCCCATAAATATCTAAACCCATATATATGCCCCGGCGCACCACTGCTCTAATAGTGGCATTCATGCCAGGAGAATCTCCTCCACTGGTTAAAACTCCAATTTTTTTCACTGAAAGTACCCCCTTAAGCTCATTCTAATTAATTTTGATTTTACTTCCAGGCCATTTTATACTATGAATTTTAGTTTATCTTTTCATATATTAAATAATACAATCCATGTAGAGCAACTTTATTCCCGAGTTTAGAGACTAACACCTTTTCTGTGGGAAATTCAGGACAGTCCCCCATAAAATCCTCTAAATAAGCTCTGACTGGCTGTAATAATAAATTCCCTCCTCTGGAAATTCCACCACCTAATACAACAACTTCAAACTCCAATACATGTAAAGCATGGGATATCCCCCAGGCTAAGTAATACGATGCTTCTTGAATTACTCTTTTTGCAGTTTCGTCTCCATTATCGGCCCTGTTAAAGACTTCCCGTGCTGTCAACTGATGCTCATCATATAGAGCTTTAGCTTTACTTTCAATAGCAACACCTGAACATTCTGTTTCTAAACAGCCAACTTTTCCACAGTTACAAAGCTTTCCATCTATAGGTCTCACCAATATATGTCCTATCTCCCCAGTCAAACCTAAGTTTCCACGATGAATTGCCTCGTTTACAATTACGCCACTACCTACTCCTGTACCTAAAGTTATTAATAGATTGTCCCGGGTTCCTTGTGAAGCCCCGGCTTTATGTTCTCCCCATGCAGCAGCATTTGCATCATTCTCTACAAGAACATGTGCATTAAATTTTTGCTCTAATTTGAATTTCAAGGGAACATTTTCTAAACCCATGTTAACTAATTGCGGTATCCTATCTCCTTTTAATGGAACAAATCCGGGCACTCCTATCCCTAAACCTATAACATTGTTTTTGTCTTGGTTTTGACATTCTAACATTTCCTGGGCTAAATCTTCTATTATATCAACTAATTCATCGACACTATTTACATTTCGTGAAGATCGGTTTGCCTCGAATATTAAATTACTTGAAGTATTAAATAATCCACCTTTTAATGTAGTAGCTCCTAAGTCGAAAGTCAGATAAATTACAATCCCTCCTCAGCGGGATTATTTTTAGCCCGCAGGGTTAATAGATTATATTACTTTTCGATAATGTTTTTTGAAATTCCTTCTCTTTTTGTTATTTTTCCAGTTATTTTCCAAAAATAAAATAGGGAGATTTTTCCTGTTATCCCCCAATAAATATGACTTACTTTTTTATAAGTTTGGCTAAGTTTTCTTGGATTTTAATTTCTACGTATTTACTAAAAATCCTTGAAAAAACAATCACTTTGATTATCGCTTTTACTACAATAATAGTAACTTATTACAGCATAAAATTCACCAACTAATCCAAAAAAAAAAGCCTTCTAATCCGAGACTAGAAGGCCTTTCGTTTACAAGCAAATTCTATGCGTCCAGCTTTATTTAGTTAATATCTGCTTTTTCCATAGCATCTTTAACTGCTTCTTTCCATCTGTCAACACTTCCTGTAGCTCCTGTTATATTGTCTACTTCAGTTGGCTCTTCGGCTTCAATAAACATTTCTGGCAAATCTTCTTTAGCTTCATGAAATTCATCCCAATCATAATCTTCGTCTTTCATTTCATAGTCACCATCATCTGTTTTTTGTATTTCTTCTAGCTCTACTTCTGTTATTTCACTGTTTTCAAAAGTGACAAAAGCAATGTTCCAACCACCACGTTCATTGACCGATGAAAGCCCCATAAATGTTCCATCAAAAGCTCCCTCTGTTAACGCTTTTTCAACGGCATCTTGAGCCTTTTCGGAAGTTGAAGTTGCACCTGTAATAGTGTCAATTTCTGCCGAGTTAGCATCCATAAATCTTGCTATCAAATCATCGTGCATTTCCTGTAAACTTTCATATTCTTCGGGATAATCATCACGATTGTCTGCCCAGTTCTCTACATCGTATTGATAATCTATTTCTTTTCTTCTACCTTGATCATCGTATTCAACTAAGCTAACATCTACAAATTCTTCTCCATCTAGAACGATATCTGCTTTTACAAAACCTCTTGAGTATTCGGAGTATCCAGTTACTCTTTCATATCTTTCCGCATTTGCCAGAGCTCTAGCTACAGCCTGTTTCCAACCTTCTGAACTGCCAGTAGCCCCGGTAATAATATCTACATCAGGTGAGTTCGCCTCTATAAAAGCCTCGGGTAGTTCTTCTTTAGCTTCATGAAATTCATCCCAATCGTAATCTTCATCTTTTAATTCGGCTTTTTTGGCAGGTTCATAAGCATCTGGTTTCCCCGCCTCCTCAAGTCTCACATCAACAATTTCATTATCTTCTAAAGTCACCCAGGCAATACCCCAACTACGGGAACCTTCATCGGATACTCCCATAAAAGTACCGTCATAAGGACCTGTTTCTCCTTTAGCCTTACCTAAAGCTCTTTCCACAGCATCCATAGCGCTTTCAGTACTTCCAGTGGCTCCAGAAATTATATCTACTTCGTAAGAATTAGCTTCCACAAATTTTTGTTCTAGTTCATCAGTGACATCAGTGAAATACTCAAATTCTTCAGGTAAATCTTCGGATTGTTCGGCCCACCGTTCCATATTATACGCAAAGTCTACACCTTTTTTAAGCCCTCTATTATCGAATTCATAAAGCTTAACATCGGTAATTTCTCCATCATCCACTGTTACTGTTGCTTCGGTATAAGAACGCTCTCCTGCTTCCGAAGAAGCCGTGTAAACACCATCTTGCAGGTCCGTACTTTCAGCTTGTCCATTTTCTTCACCTTCTCCATTTTCCCCGTTATCTGCTTCTTCTCCACATCCTGCGAAAATTAATGCTCCAGAAATTATAATGATAACCGATAAAATACCTAACTTTTTAGCTAACTTCATTTCCTAACCCCCTCTTATATCTTAATAATATTATGTTTAGCTTTGCTCGAACCATTAAGCCTCTAACTTGACCTTAATAGTTTCCTGATTCTTCACCTCCTTCTAAATAATTTAAAATCTAGTGAGGCTAATATCTGCGAAATTAAAACTATAGTAATTTAACGAGTTTTGATATTGGTTTCACTAACATAGCCAAAATTAAAGAAAACCCAAATACCCATATAGATAAGCTATGTAACCATAATATAATCTTATATTACCACATTCTACAATTTTCTACAACTAAAATTTTACTGTTAATTTGCACCAATTTAAATTTAAGCAAATTAAGACATACCTCTACTGCTTAAGGTATGTTAAATTAATTTAATACACAAAAAACTAACCTTGATGTATTGGTGGAGGTAGTGGGACTTGAACCCACGCCGTCTTAATGCCATTCAAGTGCTCTCCCCATTATCATCTTCACCCGCCCCCAAACCACTCATAAAACCATTAATTGAAAGTTTAACATCAATAGAAATTTCATATCTCCGTACAGTTATTCGGTCAATTATCAATCTCAATAACATTTTCTTTCTATCAATTGAAGCTTTTCCAAACTCTTCTTGCCATACAGGTATTAGTTTTTGAAGCTCTTTAGTTTCATAAACCTCTTTTTGCTCCCTAGACAAATCAGCTTCAATTTTTTTTAACTTTTCACCAACTTCTTGGATCTCATTTTCCTTTATTTTGTATCAATTCATTTAATAGCTTTGGATCAAACCTACTTTCACCTGTGATGCTATTTGCAACCTCTCCTTTTAAGACAGTCAATTCCTTATAGTTTTTCTCATTTTCTCTTTGAAGTCTTTTAATATCCATTTTCTTCTTATCAAGCTTACTTGACTCATTTTTTTTAATATGTGAAGTTAAGTCTACCTGTTCTAGTATTTTCAAATATTGATTCACTTCAGTTAAAACAGAATCCTCAATATATTTTTGGCATAAGCAGTCTGCCCATCACAATCTCTAGCTTTATACGCTTTCCCAGTGCATCTGTATTTATATAAATATCTAATATTTTCTGCACCATCTTTGCGAACATACTTTTTCTGCTGACTTGTTGTGGCTAATTTAGAACCACAATGCCCATAATAAGTCATACCGGTAAGCAACAGTGGTTCTGATTTACTTACATCTTCCTTGCTCTAGTTGGAGAATAATTCGCTCTATTCTTTCTCTTTTCTTGAACTGAATCCCAGATTTGCTCTTCAATAATAATTTCAAAAAGTGCTTTAAGAATAATGTTAATATTTAACAAAAAAATTTATATTTCTTTTATAAATATCATTTTAAATTTTATCAAAAAAAACCTGCCATTAAGGCAGGTTAGTTTTTTAATGTATTGGTGGAGGTAGTGGGACTTGAACCCACGGCCTCCTGAATGCCATTCAGGCGCTCTCCCAACTGAGCTATACCCCCACTACAGTTTATACAATTTATCGCGACCAATATATAGTGTAGCATATCTAGATTAATTTGACAAGATTTTAATAAAAGTTAATTAATAATCTTTATTCTGCTGCTTCAAGTGCTTCTTCTACAGCCTCAAAAATAGCTTCACTAGTTTCAGTAGCATCTGTAATAGCGTCTACACCTTCAGTACCCTGATTTTCAATAATTTCACCAGGAAGTTCGTCGTATACTGGCTGTGCGATATCTTCTGTCTCATCTTCTTCCACGATTTCAATGTTAGTCATTTCGCCGTCTTCAATGGTAACTTCTACGGTTATTGGGCCAGCATAACCTTCAGCAGTACCTTCATAAGTACCGTCAGCCCAACCTTCAGCATCTCCTGCAGCATCTTCGCCATTGCCACATCCGGCGAAAACTAACATTACACCTAGTGCCATAACTAGTAGTAACTTTTTGGTCATTTGTCTCCCCTCCCTAAATCATAATTATTTTGTTTATCCTAATAAAATATAACATTAACCCTAAATTGAGTCAACTGCTAGTAAATAAACTTTTTTTAAACTTTTGATCCCCACAAATTGACCTTTGATCCCTACAATCGTTATTTATCTAATCTTCAACTAGTTCAAAGTCAACTTGACAATCTTCCTTTGAGGTTTTAACCACTTTAACTTTAACTTCATCCCCGATTCGATAAGTTTTTCTTGTCTGTTCACCAATTAAAGCAAATTTTTCTTCGTCAAAGTAATAGTAATCATCAGTCATAGAACTTACATGCACAAGACCTTCAACTAAATTTGGTAACTCTATGAATATACCAAAGGAAGTTACAGAACTTACTATTCCTGGAAAATCATCCCCTACAAATTGTTCCATATACTCGGCCATTTTATAATCAACTGATTCTCTCTCTGCTTCTGTAGCTTCTTGTTCCCTCAAAGAAGATTGATAGGCTATTTCTTCTAATTTACTTTGTAATTTCTTTTGTCTGGCCTCTTTTAAGTCTTTCTTGGTAATAATTTCTCTCATAATCCTATGAACTACTAAGTCGGGATATCTTCTAATAGGTGAAGTAAAGTGAGTATAATATTGAAAAGATAGCCCAAAGTGGCCCAGGCTTTCAGCTGCATATCTAGCCTGTTTCATTGACCTGAGCATCATAGTGCTAATAGCACGTTCCTCTCTAGTATCCTTTGCTTCTTCTAAAACTTTTTGAAATTCGATGGGATATATTTCTTCCCCTTCCGGTTTAGGCAAATAATACCCAAACTTTGACGCAAACTCCCTGAAAGTTGAAACTTTTTCATCATCAGGCTGTTCGTGGACTCTGTAAATAAAAGGCATATCAAGGTTATAATGGTGTTCGGCTACAACTCTATTAGCTAGTAGCATAAATTCTTCTATCAACTTTTCTGCGGATCCTCTTGCTCGTTTTTCAACACTTTCTGGTTTCCCTTGATCATCTAATACCACAACTGGTTCATCAAATTCAAAGTCTATAGCCCCTTCATCAAATCTTCGTTCCCTAAGTTTTTCAGAGATTGTTTTCATTTCAAATAACATCCAGGCTACATCTGGATATTTTTCTTCTATCTCTTTACTACCATCAAATAACTCATTGACCTCTTCATAGGTTAAGCGGTAGTTACTCTTGATTACACTAGGAGTCAATCTATAATTTGCAATGTCTCCTTCTTCTGTTAGTTCTACAAAAGCGCTCATAGTCAAGCGTTCTACTCCTGGGTTTAGACTACAAATATTATTTGATAACTTTGGTGGTAACATAGGTAAAACACGATCCACCAAATAAACACTAGTACCCCTTTGACGAGCTTCTTTATCTAGTGGAGTTCCTTCTCTGACATAGTAACTGACATCAGCTATATGTACACCTAGTTCCATATTTCCATTATCGAGTTTCTCTAAAGAGACTGCATCATCCAAGTCCTTAGCATCGCTACCATCAATGGTTACAGTTGGTAACCCTTGAATCAACTCTCTTCCTTCGTAATCTTTCGGGCTAATCTCATTAGGAACTTCCTCTAATTGTTCTTTGACTTTTGGCGGATAATCTTCTGACAGACCGTATTTATTTATAATAGTCTCAATATCCACACCAGGATCACTAGGATTTCCAATTACTTTAATGATCTCACCTTCAGGGTTTTTGGCCGGAGTATCGGGCCAACCTGTGATTTGAGCAACAACCTTTTGGCCATTTTTAGCACCATTGGCATCTGCTTTATTTATAAACACATCTCTGAAGAATCTATCATCATCTGGAACCACAAAACCAAATCGATCACTTTTATCAAATGTACCAACTACTTCGGACATTCCCCGGGAAATAATTCGTACTACTTCTCCTTCAGGTTTTTGGTTCAGCATCTCCTCTTTATGTATTCTTACTAATACTTTGTCATTGTGTAGGGCTCCATTTAGACTTTTAGGGCTTAAAAACACATCAGGACTACCAGGCTTATCTGGTAAAAGAAAAGCATATCCTTTAGGATGACCCTGGATTGTTCCTATTTGCAAATTCATACGCTCCGGTAAACCATAATAGCCATATCTAGTTTTCACAATCTGTCCATCTCGAGTCATCTTTTTCAATATCTTTTTAAACCGTTTGACCTGTCTAGGTTTGTTAATTTTAAATTCATCTTTTAACTCTTCAAAGGTCATAGGTTTATAAGCATCTGCTTTCATGAAGTTGATAATTTTGTCTCTAAGTATCATCACACCACCTCGATAACTAATACTTTTGTCTTATTAATTTTCCCGCTTTTTGTTTATAATATCAACAAAAACCTGGGGTTACAACCCCAGGTCATCAGATATATCTTGCATAGCACCTAATGCAAGTCCAATAAATTCTTCCAATTCAAAACCTAATTCATGACACATGGCAATCTGGGATCTTTTTGCTCCTCGTGCAAAAGAAGGTTCTTCATAACGATTCATAATAAATTCCTCATCTATAGACTTCAAACTTTTATCTGGATGTATTAAAGCCGATGCTACTATCAATCCTGTGACTGGGTCCGCACAGTAAAGTGCTTTGTCCATATTAGACTCTCTAGCAAGCCCATGAGCATCATTATGTCTTTTTACAGCTTCGCAAAATTCCTGGTCAAAACCTTTTTCTTTTAGCATCTCAGCTCCCTTAAGACTGTGATTTTCGGGGTTATCCTTTGTTTCTTCATAATCAATGTCATGAAGTAAACCAACGAGTTCCCACTTGTCCTTATCTTCATCTAATTTTTCAGCCATTCGTTCCATCACCTTTGAAACTGCCAAAGAGTGTTTCACCAAGTTATCAGTTTTTACTTTGTCTTTTAAAAGATTACACGCTTCCTCCCGATTCATGCGATCCTCTCCCTCCTATTAATCAATTGTAATAATTACAAAATAACTAACAACTGACTTGACTGAGTTTGTACTCACTTAACCATTCCTAAAATCCCATATTAAAAAATCAATCTATACTTCATAGATTACCCAATTTCCCTTAGTTATACTCTATTATAACAAATCTGTTAAAAAATTATCTATCGTACTAAAGGCTTCTTTCCGTTCAATATCTAGAGTTACAATGTGTCGTGTGTTTTCTAACTCTAATAGACTGGCTGATTCACTCCCAATATGATTATAAATGTATCGACCACTTTCACTCCTTACAGTATTATCTTTCATACCTTGAATTATTAAAGTAGGAACAGATATTTCTTTTAAAGATACTAAAAACTCATGTCTTAATTTTAATAATTCTGAAATTCCCGATACTGGGGTTCTGTCATAACTTGTGGGTGTGACAGGATAGTCATTATTGTTGATTTTTTTTATGTATGGTTTAATATATTTTAAAACAGGAGCCAAATAGGCTTTCCTATCTCCTAAGAAAACCGGAGTTCCCATTAACACAAGCCCTTCAATCTCAGTTTTAAGGGAAATCAGGCCGGAAATTAAGCCACCCATTGATAAACCTATAACAACAACTTTTTGACAGTGTTTCAACCTTTCTAATCCTCTGAAAGCTGAGTCAAAGATTTGATCTTTCGTAGTAACAGCCAAATCTTCAGGAGTGGTTCCATGACCACTTAATAGTGGTGCATATACAGTATAACCACAATTATTCAGATAGTTTCCCAGTGGCTCCATTTCCCCTGGAGTCCCGGTAAACCCATGAACCAACAAACATCCTAACTGACTTTCACCTTCCAAATAAAATTCTTTGTCTACCCGAGGTTTAATCTTTATTATCCTCACCCCCTCTAGTTAATTTCTTCTAACAAGGGCTTAATTCCTTCCCTAAATTCATATATAAATAACCGGCCCAAGCAAAAGCCGGACCGGTTATTGACATAACCACTTCTAGTGGTCTGAATATCGTTATTCTTTCGTATATTTATTTAGAAAAACAGGGGAGCAAAAACTAAGGAAACAATTGTCATTAGCTTAATTAAAATATTGATACTGGGGCCTGAAGTGTCTTTAAAGGGATCCCCAACTGTATCTCCTACTACTGAAGCTGCATGAGTCTCAGTACCTTTTCCACCATGATTTCCAGCTTCAATGTACTTTTTAGCATTATCCCAAGCTCCACCAGAGTTTGCCATAAAGATAGCCATCATAACACCAGAAGCCAAGGCTCCAGCTAGGAGACCTCCTAGGGCTTCTTTACCTAATCCTGGCAATAATCCAACCAATAATGGTACTACAACTGCAAGTAAGCCTGGTAATACCATTTGCTTAAGAGCTGCTGCAGTACTAATATCAACACAAGTTGCATAGTCTGGTTTTTCTTTTTCATCCATTATGCCCGGCTTTTCTTTAATTTGTCTTCTAACCTCGTCTATCATCTGGTTAGCAGCTTGGCCAACGGCATTCATAGTTAGAGCAGAGAAAAGGAATGGTAACATTCCGCCTAGCAATAGACCAATAATTACTGGTGCACTTGTCAAGTCAATATTATCAATATCTGCTGCTTGAGTATATGCACTAAATAATGCTAGAGCTGTTAGGGCTGCTGATCCGATGGCAAATCCTTTTCCAATTGCTGCAGTAGTGTTCCCTACTGCATCCAGCTCGTCAGTGATTTCTCGTACTTCAGGATCTAAATCAGCCATTTCTGCAATACCACCTGCGTTATCAGCTACAGGACCGTAAGCATCAACAGCAATTGTCATACCAACTGTTGCTAGCATTCCAACAGCAGCTATAGCAATTCCGTATAAGCCCGCAACTTGATGTGCTATAAATATAGCTACTGTTATAACGATAATGGGTAAGAAAGTACTTTTCATTCCAACAGCTATACCACTGATAATGTTAGTAGCTGCTCCTGTTCTTGAAGAATCTGCAATTCCCTTTACTGGTGCATAATGTTCTGAGGTGTAATATTCAGTAATTCTACCAATTAAAATTCCAGCAAGTAAGCCAGCTAAAATGGCGTAAAAAGGTCCTAACTCTCCCAATAGATTGTTAGTTAAAATAAAGGCAGCAATCACTACTATAATAGCACTAACTATGGTCCCTCTTTCTAAGGCAGAGGCTAGTTTCTGTCCTTCTCGGACTCTAACAAAGAAATAGCCGATAATTGAAGCAATTACTCCAACTGATCCTAGTAGTATGGGTAATAGAACCCCTTCAACACCATATTGGACAAGGCCAATGGTCATAGCTGCTATAATAGATCCTACAAAGGATTCAAATAGATCTGCACCCATTCCTGCAACGTCCCCTACATTATCACCAACATTGTCGGCAATTGCCGCAGGGTTCCTGGGATCATCTTCGGGAATGCCAGCTTCTACCTTACCAACAAGGTCAGCTCCAACATCGGCGGCTTTAGTATATATACCTCCGCCCACACGCGCGAATAATGCAATGGAACTAGCACCTAAGGCAAAACCATTAACAATTTCAGGATCTTCAAAAACCAAATACAAGATTCCTACACCCAAAATACCTAAGCCTACAACAGACATACCCATGACAGACCCGCCTGAAAAGGCTGTCCTTAGGGCTTGGGCAATCCCTTCATTCTGTGCGTCATTTGCTGTTCTCACATTAGCTCGAGTAGCCACAGTCATACCGATAAAACCAGCTGTACCTGAAAACAGGGCACCTACTAAGAAGGAAATGGCAGTTTGTATATCAATAGCAATTGTTATCACAACAAACAATACTATCACAAAAACTGCCAAACTCCGGTATTCCCTACGCAGGAATGCACTGGCACCCTCTTGAATGGCTGCAGCTAGTTCCTGCATCCTTTCAGAGCCTTCTTCACGCTTGTTCACTTGATTGATCAAATAAAAAGCAAATACTAACCCTATAATTCCTGCAATTGGTGCTGCTACTGCGCTCATGGCTTATCCCCCTTCAAATATGTATTTTAGTAGTACTAAAAACTACCTCAACCTATTGGTTGAGGTATTCAAGCGACAATACCGCTTATTTCGTAGAAGTTAGGTAATATCAGACCTGCATTATTATCCATAATCCTACAGACCTGATAGAGCTGCCAATAAAATTGAGTTTACAATAAACAAAATGGCAGTCACTGTGGTAACTTTACTTAGCAAGGCGTCAATACCCTTTTTCTTTCCAAAAACCGTTTCTGCACCCCCGGAAATTGCTCCTGACAGACCGGCGCTTTTCCCGGATTGTAGAAGAACTGTAGCAATCAAAACTAATGTTATGATAACGTGTAAACCTACTAAAACTGAATACAACATGATTTTAATTACACCCCCTTATCCCGTGTTATTTTATCATAGGGGGAATAAAAAAAGCAACAGTGAAAGACTAAACTTCTAGATTATAAAAACTTCCCATTCCTGGATATCTTGAAACTCCATAAAGCTCTTCTGAAATTCTGATTAATTGATTGTACTTGGCTACCCGGTCCATTCTAGATGGAGCTCCGGTTTTAATCTGACCTGCATTGGTTGCCACAGCTAGATCCGCAATAAAGGGATCATCTGTTTCTCCGGAGCGATGAGAAATCACAGATGTATATCCATTCTTTTTAGCCAGTTCAATTGCCTCTAAGGTTTCTGTAACTGTTCCAATCTGATTTAGCTTAATCAAAATACTATTAGCTATATCTTCTTTGATTCCTCGAGTCAATCTGTCAGTGTTTGTAACAAACAAATCGTCCCCTACTAGCTGTATTTTTCCCTGGAACTTTTCAGTCATTTTTTTCCAACCTTCCCAATCATCTTCTGACAACCCGTCTTCGATGGAAATAATTGGATAGTTTTCTACTAGGTCCTGATACAAATCAATCATTTCATCTGCGGTTAAGCTTTTACCTTCTCCCTCAAGATGATATTTATCACCTTGGTACAGCTCTGAAGCTGCAGCATCTATAGCTAACATAACTTGTTCACCAGGCTTGTAACCTACTTTTTCAATAGCAGTAATAATATATTCTAATGCTTCTTTATTGGATTTGAGATCAGGAGCAAAACCACCTTCATCTCCCACTGAAGTTGATAATCCTTCATCTTTTAAAACATTTTTCAAGGCATGGAAAATTTCAACTCCCATTCTCATAGCGTGTTGGAAGTTATTGGCCCTAATAGGCATAATCATAAACTCTTGGATATCTACATTATTATCTGCGTGTTCCCCGCCATTAAGAATATTCATCTGGGGTATTGGTAAGGTACTACTACTTACTCCTCCCAACACTTGATATAAAGGAAGCCCTAAAAATTCAGCCGAAGCTCTAGCAGCTGCTAGAGAAACTCCCAACATGGCATTAGCTCCTAGATTTTCCTTATTATCTGTTCCGTCTAGTTCTAGTAGCGCTCTATCGATGGCAGATTGAAAAGTAACATCCATCCCAACCAAATTGGGACCAATTTCCTCATTAACTTTGCTACACGCCTTTCTAACACCTTTACCCCCAAATCTATCTTCACCGTCTCTTAATTCTAATGCTTCATGTACACCTGTGGAAGCGCCAGAAGGTACCCTGGCGAAACCATAAGCACCTGATTCAGTATAAAGTTCAACTTCTACAGTTGGATTACCACGTGAATCAAATATTTCCCTAGCGTAAATTTCTTCTATCATGCTCATTATATATCCCTCCAGTTTGAATTTATTTTAATGATCTATTAATGATTTACCCGACATTTCTTGGGGCAATGGTAGTCCCATTAACTCTAATACTGTTGGTGCCACATCGGCTAGCTTTCCTCCCGATCTCAGAGGATACCTATTATCGTTATCTACTATGACAAAGGGGATTACATGACTAGTATGTGCAGTATGGGGAGAATTTTCCTCTGTATCAACCATTTTTTCAGCATTACCGTGGTCGGAAGTGATTACAGCAATTCCGCCCTGTTCAAGTATTTTAGGCACTAGTTCTCCTAAACAACGGTCCAGTGTAGCTACTGCTTTTACAGCGGCATCTAAATCCCCAGTATGACCAACCATATCAGGATTAGCGTAATTTAATAAAATAAAATCATAATCCTTTTTCTTCAATTCGGAATCCATGCGGTGAGTTACTTCAGCGGCACTCATTTCAGGCTGCTGATCATAAGTACTTACTTTCGGAGAAGGAATCAAAATGCGTTCTTCATTTTGATTGGCTTCTTCTATTCCTCCATTAAAGAAAAACGTGACATGAGCATACTTTTCCGTCTCAGCTATTCTCAACTGTTCTTTACCATGATTAGCCAGGTATTCACCCAGGGTATTCTTAGGGGCATGGGGTGGATATGCAATAGGTAGTGATAATTCAGCGTCATACTGAGTCATACAAACATAACTCACGTCAACAGGAGTACGATCAAATTCCTCAAACTCTGGTAAAATAAAAGCCCATGTCAGTTGGCGTGCTCTATCCGGTCTGAAATTAAAACATAGTACCCCATCACCATCTTTAACCAAGGAATCAGGGTCTTGATTTGGATCAATTATTCTAGTTGGGGTAATAAATTCATCGGTTTCTTTGCGTTCATAAGCTTGCTCAACTGCATCCTCAGCTGTAGTTTCCTGATGCCCTTTACCATGGACAAGGCAATTATAAGCTTTTTCTGTTCTATCATATCTCTTATCCCTATCCATGGCATAATATCTACCCATCACAGTGGCAATTTGTCCCACACCTAATTGTTTCATTTCATCTTCAATTTCGGATATGTATTTTTTCGCCACTTTTGGAGGAACATCTCTTCCATCGGTAACTGCATGCAAATAAACCTTTGTAACTCCCTTCTCTTTGGCCAGCCTTAAGAGAGCTTTTATGTGTTCTATATGGCTATGCACTCCACCATCGGATAGCAAGCCCCATAAGTGTAAAGAAGAATCACGAGCCTTTACTTTATCACCTAATGCATTTAATACTTCATTACTGGCAATTTGACCGGTTTCAATGTCTTTGTTAATACGAGTTAGCTCTTGATACACTACCCGGCCTGCACCCAAGTTCAGATGTCCAACTTCACTGTTTCCCATCTGGCCTTCTGGAAGTCCTACATGTAAACCATCTGCTCTTAAAGTTGTCATACCGTGTTTTTTAAATATATTATCTAAAAAAGGTGTGTCAGCTTGATAATAAGCGTTTCCCTCATGTTCTCCACTAATACCTAGTCCATCCATTATTATTAACACTAATGGACGTTTTACACTCTTATCCTTCATCACCTGGGAACCTCCTAGCTACCTCCAGTAATTGACAGTAGGTTTCTGCTACTAAGCTTTTCCCTCCTACAAGGGCCCCATTAATATTGTCCTGGTCCATAAATTCTTCTAAATTCTCTGGTTTTACACTACCCCCGTATAACACAGGTATATCATCTGCCACGCTTGAGTTAAGTTCACTTATCACTGATCTAATATGCTTACAAACTTGCTCGGCATCCTCGCCTGTAGCTGCTTTACCTGATCCTATTGCCCATACTGGTTCATAGGCAAATACTACATTTTGCAAGGTATCAGAAACTACTTCTGACAGAGCTGATTTAACTTGATTTTCCACTACTTCTAAGGTTTTACCTTCATTTCTCTGAGCATCGCTTTCTCCAACACAAATAATTGGTTTAATACCATATTTTAGCGCAATCCTAACTTTTTTATTCACTTCCTCATCAGACTCTGCAAAGATATTTCTTCTCTCTGAATGCCCAATGATTACATATTCTACTCCCAATTCTGCCAACATTTTTGGAGAAACTTCTCCTGTAAAAGCACCACTCTCTTCGAAATAAACATTTTGAGCTCCGGTTTTAAGCCATTCAGGGCTCTCATTTACCAGATCAGATATTGATACAAAAGGAGGGCAAATCACGGTTTCTACTGCCGGTGGGGTTTGGTATTTTTCTTTCATACCAGCCACAAACTCCCTGGTTTCTCTAGGACCATGGTTCATCTTCCAGTTCCCTGCAATAATAGTCCTGGCCACTTAATCTCACCTCCACTAGAATTATATATTGCAATCATAATTCAATATTTACCTTTACCTATCTTGGAGAACCTGAACTCCAGGTAATGGCTTGCCTTCCAAATATTTTAAAGAAGCTCCGCCACCTGTAGATATATGGGTAATTTTATCTTCTAGGCCTGCTTTATTAATAGCTGAAACTGAATCTCCGCCTCCAACTATAGTTGTTCCCGAACTATTACCCATGGCTTTTGCAATTTCAACTGTTCCATGATCAAAGGGTTCTGTTTCAAAAACTCCCATGGGACCATTCATGATGACAGTCTTTCCATTCTTTATAACCTTAGAATATTCATTGATAGTTTCTTCTCCGATGTCTAGAGCCATCATATTTTCAGGAATCTCTTCTACTTTAACAGTTTTATTTGCAACTTTTTCCTCAAGTTTCTCGGCAACTACTACATCTTTTGGTAACATTAATTCTACACCTAAGTTGTCTGCTTTTTTCAATAGTTCTTTAGCTTTATCAATGGCATCCTCTTCAACCAATGATTTTCCCAATTGATAACCTTTGGCTAGTAAAAATGTATTGGCCATGCCCCCTCCTATCACTACTTTATTAGCAGTTTCTATGAGCCTGTCAATCACACCGATTTTATCACTAATCTTAGCTCCGCCAATTACAGCTACAAAGGGTCTTTCAGGATTATCAACACTTTCCCCTAAAAATTTAAGTTCTTGAGCCATTAATAAACCGGCCACACATTCGCCAGAGATTTTTTGGGTAATACCATGAGTAGAGGCATGAGCTCTATGAGCCGCACCAAAGGCATCATTCACATAAATATCAACCAATGAAGCTAAAGCATTCGCAAATTCCTCATCATTTTCTTCTTCCCCTGGATGAAAACGCAGGTTCTCTAATAAAAGTACCTCACCATCTTCAAGGGAATTAACAGCGGCTTCAGCTTGACTAGGATCGTTTTCAGAACTCTTTTTGACTGATGTTTTTAATAGTTCTTCTAACTTTTCTTTAACTGGGACCATCCGAAACTCATCTTTTACTTGTCCCTTAGGTCGGCCTAAATGTGAAGCTAGTATGACCCGTGCCCCTTGTTCTCTCAAGTAATTAATTGTTGGAAGTGACTTTTGTACCCTTGTTTCATCAGTTATCTTCCCGTTATCTAAAGGAACATTAAAATCAACCCTAACAAATACTCGTTTACCTGTAACATCCACGTCTTTAACAGTTTTTTTCATTATAATTCCTCCTTACTCTGATTATCTAAATACTTTAACAACTCAGGTCTAAGTATTCATTATAGCTTGAATTTTTTCAGCCGCACCCTCGTCTGTAACTAAAATATCACAGAGTCCAGTTTCCAACATGGCTAAAATCGCTACTGCCTTTTTATTGCCTCCCGAAACGGCCATTACATTATCAATATTTTCTAAATCATATAAACTTATTCCTACAGTATTTACTTTTTCGACTAATCTGCCATATCTGTCAAGATAAAAGCCAAAAGCTTCACCAACTACCCCCTGATTTAGGAGGCGTTCAATCCTTTCACGAGATAATCCCCTTCTTTCGGCCATTTCCTCAGCTACTCCAATCCCATGTACAAGTATGTCTGCATTTTTGATTTTAGTTACGATTTCTTTGATTTTTGGTTCCTTTAATAGCATATCCAAGGAATCTTTTCCTACTTCGTCAGGAACGTGGAGCATGCGGTAATTACCATTAAATTTATCTGCAAGTTTAGCCGCCACTGTGTTTGCCTGAATTTCTACTCGTTCACCCAAGCCGCCACGAGCTGGTAAAATAGTAATATCTTGACTTTTAGATTTTTGAGGTGCCATTTTAGCCAGTTCAGCTAGAGTAGTGCCTCCAGCTACGGAAACTACATCGCCGGATGATAATAGTTTCCAAAGAGTCTTGGCAGCTACGGCTCCCATCTCTTGTTTGACAGTCTCGTCTTTGTTAGCATCTCCCGGTACTATAATAACCTGCTGTAAGCCCAGTAATTTTTGCAAGTTTTTTTCCATTTCAACTATTCCCGAAAGATTTTTAACAAATTCCCTACTATCTTGTAAAACAGAATTTCCTAGATCTGTTAAAATCATTCCGTAATTCTCTACACTAACTAATTGTTTTTCTTTTAAAATTTTAATTTCATTTCTTAATTCACGTTCCTTTATATTCATGTGTTCAGACAGAATTCTTCGACCGACAGGTTGATAATAAGATATATTAGCAAGAATTTTATACCTTTTTTCTGCAACTTCAGTTAGCTCTGGTGTGAGTTTGAGAAGTAAGTCCCACTCTTTTTCCATGTTAACAACTCCTTTGCAGAGTAGCCGTCAATGGTCGTTTTTTGTCCCGTGGGGTCATATATGACCTGTATCGGGTAAAAAAAATTTCTTTTCCCTCTTTTTCCTTCCATTACAATAATATAATAATTTAACAAAAACTTCAATAGGATTAGTTTTAAACAAAAATAAATAATCTACCGGGACAAATAAACTAAGGATTAATTTATTTTAACCCGGTAGATGAAATATTCAGTCAATTAATACCTTTTCCTCTTTGAAGAAGAAGGTAAATTAAGTTCTTTTCTATATTTTGCTACAGTTCTTCTTGATATATTTATAGATGATTCCTGTAAAATTTCAGCAATTTTTTGATCACTAAGAGGTTTTTTCTTATCCTCTTCTTCAACTAACTCTTTGATCTTTTGTTTAATACTAGTAGAAGAGTTATAATCATCTTGATTATTATCTAGTTTACTGGAAAAGAAAAATCTTAGTGGATATACTCCCTGGGGAGTTTGCACATATTTATTTGCTGTGGCTCTACTTACGGTAGATTCATGCACATCTATTTCGTCAGCTACTTCTTTTAGAGTTAATGGTTTGAGATATCTCACTCCATTATCTAAGAAAGGCCTCTGCATTTCTACAAGTTTTTGCATAATATTATAAAGAGTGATTCGCCTTTGCTCTATACTTTTAATTAACCACATAGCCGAGTCTAACCTGGAATTAAGAAATTTAGCTACTCCCGAACCCTTTTCTGTTTTTAATAATTGTCTATATTTTGAATTAATTTTAAGACGAGGACTCATGGAATCATTTAAAATAATTTCATATTCATCTTCAACTCTTTTAATAACAATATCAGGTGTTATATAAGAGGGAAGGCCTTCTTCAGAGAAAGGACTTGCAGGCTTAGGAGTTAAAGACCTGATATAATCAACTATCTCTTGCACCTCTTTAATAGGTAATTTTAACTCTTTTGCAATTTTGTCAAGGCGATTTTCCGCGATTTCCGATAGAAAGTTTTCAATTAGTTCATAAGCAGAATCGGGGCTATGAGAATCAGTTTCCACTTGTAACAGCAAGCATTCTTTAAGGCTCCTTGCTCCTACACCAGGAGGATCAAGGCTTTGCACCAATTCTAAGGCCTTTTCTAACTCCTTTTCTTCCACATCTAAAAATTCTGCAATTTCTTGTAAAGTCCCATTTAAATATCCATTGGCATCCAAATTTCCTATCAAAAATTCAGCCAGTGGTTTAATGTGTTCTTCTTGATCTGAGTAAAGAGACAATTGGAAGTAAAGATGTTCTGTTAAGCTTATTGTAGAAGGGGTGAAGGTTTCGAAACCATCCTTACCCTCGTCATAATTCTCTTTAGGCAAGTTATTATATTTACCTACATCACTGGAATCTTCAAAATATTTTTGCCAATCAATATCAAAGCGGTCTTCACTTTGTGCTGACTCCTGACTGTTCTCTAATTTTTCCACACTGTCTTCTTTTCCGTTATCATCCCCACTTTCACTTTCTTCAGTTGAGGAAATTTCCAACATGGGGTTTTCAACCAATTCTTTTTCAATATAATTATCTAATTCTATACTGGACAACTGCAAAAGTTTGATAGCTTTTCTAAGTTCCGGGGTAATAACCAACTGTTGCTTTTGCTCCAGATTCAAATCAAAGCCTAATTTCATCTACTATAACACCCCTTTGCTTAGTTTCCTGTATTATCTATATTCTACATTAAAGCTTAAAATCCTCTTGCAAATTTCATTCCAAATTAACTATTTTATTGTAAATATCCATTATTTTCATCGTAATATCCAGTTTGATGCAACTGTTCAGCAATTTTTTCTAGTTTCCGTAGGCGATGATTAACCCCGGATTTGCCCACTGGAGGTTCTAAAAGCTCTCCTAATTCTTTTAAATTAGCTTCTGGGTATTCAACTCTTTTAATTGCCACTTCTTGTAGAGATTTGGGAAGTTGTGTCAATCCAAGATTTTCATCTATTGTTTGTATATTTTTTATATGCCTTAAAGAGGCTACAACAGTTTTTTGAAGATTTGCTGTTTCACAGTTCACCAAACGATTTATCTTATTTCTCATACCTTTCATAACCCTCACGTTTTCGTAATCAAGGAGGGTTTTGTGAGCTCCAATAATATTCAGAAACTCACATATCTGCTCACTATCCTTTAAATAACTCACGTACTCCTTTTTTCTTGCAAGTTTACCTGGGGATAGCTCAAAATACTGCATTACTTTAATGAGATCATCCAAATACTCTTCGTAATCAGCAGTCATCTCCATATGATAACTGGCATCGGGGTTCGCAATAGAACCCCGTGCCATAAAAGCTCCTCTTAAATAAGCCCTCTTACAGCATCTATTAGCTACTAGTTCTGGAGTTATTCCGGTATTTAAATCAAAACTTCCCTTGGTAATTTCCAAATTAGATAGGACAAGGCTGACTGTATTCTTTCCAGTTAATATAAGTGAGTAACTATTACCTTTCTGCAAACGCATTTTTTTTCTCATTAATATCTGCATTTCTTTTTTAAATCTACTCTTGAAAACTCGGAATATACGCCTAGCAATAGCTGGATTTTCTGTTGTTAAATGAAGGGTAACGTCTCCTTTTATTGTTAAAGAACCATTCATATGAATAAAAGCAGCTAGTTCAGCTCTTTCGCAGCATTCTCTATTAATTTCAATTCTTGAAAGTTCATTTTTGCATGATTTAGCAAAGGACATTTTTATCACCTAACTGTGTTTAATTTATTTTACAGGAGCAAATCTGGCAGTAAAATGCCTTAAGATCTCAGGTTCATAAGTAAATTTATAGCCACCAATTTCATCTCGCTTATCATGAATTATTTTAGCAGCCTCTGCCACAACATCCATATGTCGATAAGTATATACTCTTCTGGGTATAGTTAAACGAACCAGTTCTAATTCGGGATAATCATGGTCTCCGGTTTCAGGATCTCTTCCACTTAAGACAGTTCCTATTTCAACACCTCTAATACCGCCCTCTTCGTAAAGTGCTACTGTTAAAGCTTGACCAGGAAATTGGTCTTTTGGAATATTTGGTAAGAAACGACCAGCATCTAGATATACAGCGTGTCCACCAACGGGTTCCAATATAGGTACTTTCTTTTCCTTCAACTTTTCACCTAAATAATTAACCTGGTTTATTCTGTATTGTAAATATTCTTCTTCCACAACTTCAAGTAATCCACGGGCCATGGCTTCCATATCTCTGCCAGCCATACCCCCGTAAGTAGGGAACCCTTCATATAGTACTCCTAAAACTTTTGCTTTATCAAGTAGTTTCTCATCTTCCATTGCTAAAAAACCACCAATATTAACTAAAGCATCTTTTTTGGAACTCATGGTGCAACCATCTGCATAAGAGAACATCTCCCGGGTTATCTCTGGAATGGATTTATCGGCATAGCCTGGCTCTCTTAGTTTAATAAAATAAGCATTTTCTGCGAAGCGACAAGCATCTAAATAGAAAGGTTTATTATATTTCTTACAAATTTCTGACACTTCTTTGATATTTTCCATAGAAACGGGTTGACCACCACCGCTATTACACGTTACTGTCAATAATACAATGGGAACGTTATCACTGTGCTCTTTTAAGAAATTATCTAGTTTATCAATATCCATATTTCCTTTAAATGGCACATTTTTCTTGGCATCATAAGCTTCATCTATAACTAAATTGACAGGTCGCCCACGTTTATCTTGAACATGTGCCTTTGTGGTATCAAAATGCATATTATTAGGTACATAATTTCCTTCTTCCACGTATAATTGAAAAAGTACATTTTCTGCGGCTCTCCCTTGATGTGTAGGTAAAAAGTAGTCATAACCCATCACTTCTTTGATGGCATCCTTGAGATTATAGAAGTTTTTACTACCAGCATATGCCTCATCTCCTAACATCATACCAGCCCATTGATTATCACTCATGGCACTTGTTCCACTATCTGTTAATAAATCGATATAAACATCCTTAGATTCCAAATTAAAAACATTATAACCCGCTTCTTTAATTTTTCTCTGGCGTTCTTCCTTGGTAGTTGTCTTAATCGGCTCAACCATTTTAATCCTAAACGGTTCAGCCGCCATCATTTCATCAATAATATTACCCATCTTTAATCCCTCCTGGCAAATAATTTTTTTCGAATCACTTCTTTTTTCTTATTGATCACTTCTTTAATAATGACTTCCCCAAGTAATTCCGAATCATGCCTGATAAGGGAGTTTCGCCCATTAAAGTTTTTTATAATTGTATCTACCTTCATATTGGTAAGATTTTCAATGTCAGGTTGTACGGGTTCCTGTAGTTCTTCCTTATATTTTGCTAGGGTTTGGGAATCTACATCTAATTCACCATTAATTAAGACAGTATCAACTAAATTATATTCTGTGTGTTGTATAATCGACCTCAAATGATCAGATGCCCGATAATTATCAGTTTCCCCTGGTTGGGTCATTATATTGGATACATAGATTTTCACAGCTTGGGAATTTTTAATTGCCTCTGGGATTCCTGGAACCAATAAGTTAGGTATAACACTTGTATAAAGACTCCCAGGACCAAGTATTATAGCATCAGCTTCTTCGAGAGCCGTAATCACTTCAGAAAGGGGAGATACATCTTGTTCATCAAGATATACTTGTTCGATCTGTTTGCTCTGATTTGATATGCTGCTTTCTCCCACTACTGTAGTTCCATCAGTACATCTAGCTTTTAATGTCAAAGACTGATCAGTAACTGGTAATACATTACCTTTAACGGCTAAGACGCGACTGACAGACGCCAAGGCATCTTTGAAACCTTTCTTGTCATTTAAGGCGGCTATAATTAAGTTCCCTACATTATGCCCTTCCAAGTCTCCCTCTGTTTTAAATCTGTAATTAAAGATTTCTTCCATGAGTGGTTCAGTATCGGCTAGAGCTAACAAGCAATTCCTGACATCACCGGGGGGAACCATTCCAAATTCCCCTCTAAGCTTTCCAGAGCTTCCGCCGTCATCAGAAACTGTAACAACAGCAGTTATATTTTGTGTGTAAGGTTTCAACCCCCTTAATAAATTAGGTAAACCTGTACCACCTCCTAAGGCCACAATTTTTGGGCCCATTTTTTGTTGTCTCCTTCTGTTTAACAGTTTAACTAACTTTTCTTCCTCTTGTGGTACTGCAGCTGTCATAACAGAATGCATAGTTTTCTTAAAACCGTACCAGCAAGTAAAGCCTCCAATTATCAAAAAAATAATCCCATTATATCGTGAGTAAGCACCTAATATTTCACCTAGAGTCACAAAGCTTTGTTTACCCAGTAAGGCAACTTTAGACGGTCCCAGTAAAACTACAATCCCAAAAAAACTTAATAAAGCTCCCAGTAGTACAACTAAGATCCACCTTTTAACCTTTAGACCGGGATAGAACCACCTCAATACATCCACTAGCAGTCCTCCTCATCACACCCTATCATTTATCCAAATCCCTGTGTTGAAGGGCAATTTGGTAACCAGTTTTAAGCAATTTGTCTTTTAACCAATTACTAATCACTACGGAACGATGTCTACCTCCAGTACATCCTACTGCGATTATCAACTGGGTTCTTCCTTCTTTGAGATATTTGGGAAGCAAGAATTGTATCATGTCTTCCATTTTGTCTAAAAATTGCTTGGTAGCATCAAAATGCAACACATATTGCTCTACAGAATCATCATTGCCACTGAGTGGCCTTAATTCATCAACATAATAAGGGTTGGGCAGAAATCGGACATCAAAAACCAAGTCAGCGTCTAGAGGTAAGCCATGTTTGTAGCCAAAACTAATTATACTTACAAATAAATTACTTTCATATTCTCCTTCTGGCGTGTACTGTCTTCGAATTTTATCTTTTAATTGCCTTGGTGACATATTACTTGTATTAATAATCAAATGAGACTGAGTTCTAATTACTTCCAGCTCTTTACGCTCTTCCTCAATAGCTTTCTTAATACTATTATATTGATTCCAAAGTGGATGTTTCCTCCTAGTTTCTTTGAATCTGTTAATCAGTTCCGTTGTATCGGCTTCTAGAAATAAAATTTCATATTCAATACCTAACTCATTTAATTGATAAAGGGCTGATTGAAGGGATTCAAAAAATTGACCGCCCCTGATATCTGAGACTAGGGCGATTTTATTTATACGTCCTTCCGACTGTCGAATCAACTCGGCAAATTTAGCAATAAAAGTTGGTGGCAGGTTGTCCACACAAAAATAACCCAGATCTTCAAAGCTCTGGATAACTATGGATTTACCTGCTCCCGACATACCGGTAATTATCACAAATCGAACTTCATGAAATCGATTTTCATTTCTCATAATTTTACTCCTTCCTTGATACATAATTCTTCATCACAAGGTTTTTATCCTGCTCGGATGAAATATTAACAACCCGTTCTTTCCCAAGCCCCAATTCCTGACATAAATTAGCTCCAGCCGTCAATTCTCCCACTCTATTTGGTACATGAGCATCACTATTTAATATAAATTTTACATGTGGCGAGGCTTTAGAAGCTTCCCATACATAACTCTTTATTTTATCTAAATGAGCACAGTTAATTTCCAGATAAACACCCTTTTCACCACAATACTTGGCTAAAATGTCTGTATCTATATCTAAATGAATTCCTGGATGAGTAATCATAAAAATCGGATAATTATCCAATGCTCTACACAACATGTCAGTATTTTTCTTTCTGATATCCTTGCGATAATTATGTAAAAAAGACCAATTATCAGAAATTCCCCCTAATCTACTCAGCTTGTTGAACCAGTTCCGTACTATTATTCCGTTAAAATCTTTAATAGTTTTAGGACGTATCATTAAATGTAAACCTACGCTGAGATAATCAAGATAAGATAACATTTTATCATTAATATCCAGTGTGCCATCTTCAGCTATTACATTGGCTTCTAGTCCAAGATATATGGAAATATCGTTAAAAACTTTATTCAAACCATTAATTTCTCTTTTCATATAATACAAATCATTCTCGCCATCAATCCCGAATCCCAGGCTGGCCGGCCCATGATCATTGATACCTAATTCCTTTAATCCTTTTTCCCTGGCCGCTAATACATTCTCTTTAATAGTACCTTTCCCGTGACTATATTTTGTATGAATATGATAATCAGATAGAATATTAACCATGTCCTCCTTTTTCTTTATCCATAATTCGTGCTAATGATTCTTTTTGCAGTTCTTCAACAATATATAGAGAAGCTTGAGAAGCTTGAGCTAATTTTTTTAGAAATTTTACATTAGGTTCTAAACCAATGCAAACGAATTTTATGGAAGTTTGAGATAATTTTTGAGCGGCTTTCAGTGTTTCTTTAAAAGGATCTTCTCCACCATCTGAAATAGTTGGTAATCCATCAGTAATTAAGACTAAGAAGGTATTTTTTTGCTGACCGACTTCTGATTCTAGGTATTTCCTTGCCATTTCAATTCCTTTGGACATGGGTGTTAGACCAAAGGCTTTAATTTTGTTTAATCCAGATCTCAATTTATCCCAATTTCTTGTAAAAGGTATTTCCACATTAACATTGTCTTCACGAAAAGTAAGAATTGCAATTTTATCTCGGCCTTTTAATAACACATGTTCAGCAAAAAATTTAACCTCCTGCATGCGGCGCCCGCCCATGCTACCACTGGCATCAACTAAAAAACATACATTCATAGATGTTTGTTTTTTCTTATTCCTAACCCTAATGTCCTGGGGGTTTAGGGTTAAACCTGATTTTTGTTTAAAATCCTGTTTATTTTGCTCAGTCTGTTTATTTTGCTCAGTTAGGACGGCCTTATTACTCTCCTCGACTTTATTTTGAAGATAAGTTTCCCGATATAATCTTTTAGCACCAGCTGTAATAGTTTCCGGTAAAGCGATTTCTTCAACATAATCACCGAAATCTGGCTTTTTAACACCTCTTTCTTTAAAAGGGCTTTTTCGTTGTCCACTATCTTGTCGAGTCATTATTTTTTTAATGGAATGATTTGTCTTCTTAGGCATAGTTCTAACCATATTACGCAGTCTAGCATCAATTTCTGGCAAGTGCCTTTTCATTAACTCAGCCAGTTCTTGCCCATAAGGTGTCAGATATAATTTGTCTTTTGTTTCTTTTACTATGCGATTTTTTTTTAAATAAGTAAGTAATTTTCTCCTAGAAGCTGAATTTAAGAAATTCTGCTTTGAAGCTCCCTTTGCTAATTCTTCCATTGTTTGTTGAGCTTGGGAAGCCTTCCCTTCAGATTCTGCTATTTGTTGAACATCATTCAATTTATCTGAACTCAGTGAAGAAGCTTCCCTATTAGAATCGGAGCGTTCTTTTAATTTACTATCTGTGCTGCTGGTATAATCCTCAAGTGACGAATCTTCACCTTCCTGGGTTTGGGAATTTTTAGCTAAAGGCATAATTTTCATATTGTAAATTTTACGCAATTCCATTCCTTGTTCCAAGATTCCCTCTTCTAAATACCAAATTAAAGGAACAAGAACTTGATAATTTTGAGGTAATAAATATAAAGCTAAATGAACATGGTTTTGATGAGCAATCTTCAGGGTTTCCTTTTTTCCGAATTCTAAAGAACCCGTTAGTCTTCCTCCTCCTGTCCCTGTTTGAATATCAATAAAATCCATAAAGTCATGGGGTAAGGAGTAATCTTGAATTATATTTTCTAACCTAGCCAATAAATAGTTGGATAGTTCCTTATGATCAACCTTCCCAACCTGATGAAAGCAATCAATATGAATAATTTCATTGGGATTAGAACGAGTATAAAAAACTTGTCCCGCATCTTGGGCTTGAGCTACAATTGCGCCTGGTTTCTTGGGGCTTACTGCATGCACTCTGGTACTGATGGCTGTTGCATCACCTAAGATAAGCCCTTGCTGCTTTGTGAGAACATATTCAGTTTTTTCTTTGACTTCAGTAAGGTCTCTCATTTTTCTCGCTTCCCTTCTTTAATTAGTTCTTTACTATCTTTATCCTCCTGGGCAAGTTCCATCAAACTTTTGCCCCTATCACCTGTAGTTTTCACTTTTTCTTTTGTCGGCTTTTGTAATGATCTTTTAATACGGCTTACAAGATTTGAAATAAATTGTTGTGACCTCATAGTGGATTTTTTATTAAAGTCTTGCTTACTATGGCTCTGATCATGATTATCATAATTACTATTTGACACTTGGGGCTGTTCTTTTCTATATTTGTAGTTTTCTAGTTCTTGAATGATACTTTTTTTAGTTTCATCACTAACTCTATGCTTTAAAGTGTGTTCTGCAATTTGTAAAATATCATCTATATCTACGCTGTCGGCATAGGCACCAGTATTTAGTAAACCAGCTTGACTTGAATTATTATCATAATTTATTTCTTTGTTCATTAATGCGTGAAATATAGCACCAAATCTGATAGCTTTGATGGCACGCATACTTTCTATACTGTAATCAATATAAATCTTAGCTAATAACTCACTTAATTCTTGGGGGAAATCTACCAGTCCCTCTGTTTCAGATTCACTTTCTTTAGTACGACAGTGACTGAAGTTTTTCAAAATACGATTTAAATCATCTTCAACTGTCTTAGGATTGCTCTGCCCAGCTAGTATCTTTTGAACAACCTTTGGTTCTGCTGGCCTGAACACATTCGTTGAAAAATCGAACCTATCAGACAATTGCTTTCTGATATTTTGTAATGATCCAGGGTCTTCATCGGGATTAGAAGCAGCCCAAACACCTAAATTAACCTGTAATTCAACTTTTGTTAATCCAGTTTCTTCTATTTGAACTTTTCCTGGTTTAGTACCCATCACATCTAATAAGACATCGGTTAACTCAGGTGAAGTATCAGCCAAACGGTTAATTTCATCAATAAAAATAATACCTCTATGTGCTCGCGGAATTACACCAGGTAATATCCCTGCCAAAGGCTGATTTTGGTCTGTTATTTTTTTGAGATCAATACTCCCTAAGACAGTGCCTAATTTGGCACCATGTGAAATTTCCATAAAAGGCATTTGAATCCATTCAGTCTCAAGTTTTGCAACTTCTTCTCGATTCAAATCTTTGTGCTGGGGACAATGAGGTTTTAAAGGATGGCAGTTATATACACAGTCTTTAATTCGAATGATTTTCGGAAGGTTTTTCCCTACCCCTCTAAATAAAGTAGTTTTTCCAGTACCTCTAACCCCTTCAGCATGAATATGATGTGGAATACCTAGATAAGTTGATATTGTTGAAACTTTTAGCAATTTATACAAATCCTGATTCCCATCATGTATGACTTGACCTTGGGCATATTTCACGGTATCACCCCACTGAATTAATAAAAGATTATTTTAATAAATGCACTTGACTATATACTGCTACTTATTATTGTTGGCAGCTGTAGGAAATCTCAAACTTAAATCTAACAGACAATTTTCTCCAACTATGTGATAATGACACTGCTGTATTATCTTAACGAGTAAACTGGAGCGCCAATGACAAAAAAATAAGCCCTTAAGGGCTTATCATTATTCACGACCTCTTTCCGCTAGAAACTCTTTTACTTTTGCAACAGAAGAATTAACAATTTGATCTTCAGTCACTCCAGCATCCATAGCCATCTTTAATGCATTGGCAGTCGAACCTACATCTTCTGCGAAATGGGCATCACTATTAATCACAACTCTGCCACCAAATTGGGCTGTTAATGATGATATTAATTCACAGTTTTCTTCGCTACCTTCTCTGGAGATGGTTAAACTGCTGTTATTGAGTTCTAATAATTTTCCAAGATCTCTGGCAACTTTAACAATCTTTTCTTCATTTATTCTAAACTGAGGGTTTCCCGGGTGCACTACCACATCGACAAAAGGATTTTCAAGGGCCCTGATCATTGCCTTCGTATTTTCCTCTAAGTTACCTCCAGGATAGCAAACAGGGTGAAAACCAGCAGCAATCCAGTCAAGTTGATGTAAGTACCTTTCTGGTACATCTAAATTCCCTTCATGGTCAATAATATTTGCTTCAACTCCGTGTAGCATCTCAACCCCTTGTAGCTCCCCCGGAAGAACCCTGAGATTTCCAAAATGATACAGATGTGGTCCACCGGGCATAGCTGGTCCGTGGTCTGTCAGTGCGATCAGTTTTAGGCTTTTTCTACTTGCTGCCTCAGCTATTTCCTTAACAGTTGAGTAAGCATGACCGCTTGCTATGGTATGAATATGAAGATCTGCCTCTAATTTCATGTTTTTCACCTCCAAGGTTCTATCGAATCAACGGGGGTTGGTGGTTCCTGTCCGTCTAGAACAGCTTCAACATTTTTGCAAGCCATTTCCGACATATTATTTCTACATTTGTGAGTAGCACTTCCAATATGTGGTACTAATAAACAATCCTGTCGATCTAATAATTCAGGGTGGACCTCGGGCTCTTTTTCAAACACATCCAGAGCGGCTCCCTGAATTTCCCCAGTTTTCAATGCATCAACCAGAGCTTGCTCATCAATTACAGGTCCTCTTGAAGTATTAATTAAAAAAGCCGAATTTTTCATCTGGCTAAATTCTTTAGCAGTAATCATATGTTGGGTGTTATTTGTTAAGGGAACATGTATAGAAACAAAATCACTCTCACTCAGGAGTTCTTCCAAAGACTTGTATTGGGCCTGTAATTCCTGTTCCCGTTCTTGTGAAAGATAAGATCTATTATAATAAATAACCTCCATATTAAAACCCAGAGCCCTTTTTGCAACGGCTTGACCTATCTCACCCATTCCAATTATACCAATAGTACGATCATGAACATCTTCACCCAATAATAGATCTGGTTTCCAGCCTTGAAATTGACCCGATCTTAGAAATTTCTCGGCTTCATTTATTCTCCTGGCGATTCCCATTATTAAAGCAAAGGTTAAATCTGCTGTAGTCTCGTGAAGAACTCCTGGAGTATTAGTGACTCTAATATCCGCGTTACTAAAAGCATCCACAGCAATGTTATCATAACCTGCACCATAATTGGCTACTACTTTAAGTTTACCACCATTTTGGCCAGCAGCAGCCACTCTTTCGGTAACTGGATCAGTTAAAGTAGTAATTAAAGCATCATGGCTCTTAGCTGCTTCA
The DNA here is from genome assembly GCF_000020005.1 of Natranaerobius thermophilus JW/NM-WN-LF. Taxonomy (NCBI): domain Bacteria; kingdom Bacillati; phylum Bacillota; class Clostridia; order Natranaerobiales; family Natranaerobiaceae; genus Natranaerobius; species Natranaerobius thermophilus. The sequence goes on from NC_010718.1 coordinate 2,142,539, forward strand.
ATTAATTCATCTTCAGTTATTTGTTGGCCTAAAGGCTGATGAAAATTAAGCTTAAATTTTTCTTTTAACAGGGTTAAACCAGCTTCGGGAATATTACTAGTGACATAAACCTTGGGATGATCTAACAAGCTAGTTACCTCCTTTACAAAGGAAGATGGGATTTTTTGCCGATCTTAATCTTACTCGTAGAAGAGTTAATTTATATCCCAGAGAGATATTCCCGTGCTTTCATCGTACTTTCTATGCAATTCTGGTCCAACAAGCTCTTGCATTACAATCTCACCAGCAAAGATATTAGAACCTTCCATTAGGTGTCCTGAGTATGTATTGCCATCTTGATCACCTAGAGTGATATGAATATGAGCTTTAATTTCCCCATCTTTTTGGGAAATATTACCTACTGCGTTGACAATTTCCATGTGCTCATCAATTTTAATAGGTTTATATTGTTTTTTATCGTGCTGAAAAAAGCCTACAACGGCATTTTCAACTACTCCTATCAATTCTACTCTAGCAACTTTTATCTCTTTCTCCTTGGCTATTGCTTCAATAGAAGTTAATAGATCTTCACCCTTGGGGAGCCTACCCATAAAGGTCCTGCCCTGCTTAAATTCTTTTACTTTCATAATAATAAAACCCCTCCTTACTTATACTTAATTAATATTATTTTTATCTGACTTGTAAATTTTTATATTAGCTCTGTTTTACTCCGTTGTTGATAGTTGAACTCTTCGATTGAGTTCAACTATCAACATTCAACTTTAACACAACCTTTATATTAATAAATCACTCGTTCATCAATGGCTTTTACATGAGCACAACCAGTCAGCATCATTGTACGCCTTAATTCACTGGTCATTTGTTCTAAGACAGTAGACACCCCATTATTATAATCTGCAAACACACCATGTAACACTGGTCTACCTACAAGTACAAATTCAGCCCCTAGAGCTAAAACTTTTAAGACATCTATTCCACTACGAATTCCTCCATCAACCATGATCACTATTTCACCTTTTACCTTTTCGGCGATTTCAGGTAAGACTTCTGCTGTGCCCGGAGTATAATCCAAAGCCCTGCCACCATGATTTGATACAACAATCCCAGCAGCTCCCATTTCAACAGCCATTTCTGCTTCCTGAACAGTCATAACTCCCTTAATAATAAAAGGTAAAGAAGTACTTTGAACAATTCTACGCATCTGATAAAAAGATTTTGGACCTACTGGAGCTCCTTTTTCAGCCATATTAAATGCACAAGCATCCACATCTACTCCAACAGCAATGGCTCCTGATTCTTCCGCTTGCCTAATTCTGTTAATTATCCCTTCTACGGATCGTGGTTTAATCATAGCAATACCTGGAACTCCCGCTTTTTGAAAAGATTGTAATCCACTTTCAAAGACTTCGTCCAGGGAACCATCACCACATGTGGAAATTGTTCCTGCCTGTTTAGCACCATATGATACACTGTCAGCATATTCCTTTTCAGAGATAACATTGTTAAAGTTTACATTCATTCCCCCAATGGGTGCTGGCAGTATTGGTGTGGCTATCCTTTCGCCAAATAATATAAGTTCTGTTTCAGGGCTGATGGCTTGATGCATGGAGCGAAGATTTAGTTGATACATGTTTAAAGCCCTGAAGTTGTTTATAAAACTTCGTCCCGTACCAACACCACCCATACCAGGCACTTGGCCACGACACACTTCTCCATTGCATTCCCAACAAGAGCTACAAAATTCAGCAAGACGATTTTTAGCTTTTTTTCTAATGTTAGTTAATTCCATTCATCTCCCTCCCAGAATCGCTCAGAACAAATCTTTCAATCGCTTCAGATACTCCGCTTTCATCATTTGCACTGACAATGGTATCAGCAACATCCTTCACCTTGGACCTGGCATTTTCAACTGCCACTCCCATTCCAGCTGTTTTTATCATAGAAATATCATTCAGGCTATCCCCAATAGCCATAGTTTTAGACTGGGGAATATTATATATCTCAGCTAATTTTGCAACAGCGTCACCTTTATTTGCTTCAGGATGAGTTAGTTCAAGGAAATCGGATTTAGATTCAGTAACTAGCAAATCTTGGCCAAAAAACTGATTGAATTCATAATTCAAACGTTTCACCATTTGTTCAGAGGCAACTACAGTCAATTTAGTAGGTATTTTGTGGGGATATTGTTTTAAATAATTTTCCAAGTCACCCACCGGATTCAAAGATACACCTGCTATTTTTGTATAATAATCAGTATATTTATTTTCTTCTTCTACAATCAACTCATCATCAATGTATAAGTTTAAGTGAAGCTCCTTTTCCTTAGCCAAACGAACTACCTGTAAGGTGGTTTCTAAAGGAACAGGCTTATGATATAAAACTTCACCTTTAACGGCGGTCTTAATCAAAGCTCCGTGATAAGTTATTAAGGGTAAATCTAGCCCTAGTTCTTTAGCATAAGGTAATGCCGATTTAAACATTCTCCCTGTAGCCAGAGTAACCAATACTCCATGATTAATGGCAGCTTTAATGCTTTCTTTATTAGCTTCTGTTATGTCTAATTCATTATTAATCAAAGTATCATCAATATCAATGGCAACAAAGCGATACAAGTTTAACGCCTCCTTAAATATCCAACTATAAAGCAAAAAGCAATTTATTAGCTCAGTTTAAATCAAACTGCTTTCATCTTATCATTTTTTGACTTGTTTGTCATGATATATTCAAGTCCCAATCTGAAGCAGTCCCAGGACCTAAATTTACCTTAAATTTACAAAAACTTTAAAAATTTAAGCGCTTTAAATTTTAGACACTATAATAGTTAGGTCTTTGATGCTCACTACATTTATCGACATTCAACTTTTCCAAAGCCAAATTTAATATATCCCGAGGAAAATTTATGATAATCTCTTCATTGAATAATGCCTCTCGCGCTTCCCTTTCAGTGATTAACTCTAGTTCAACCATTCTTTTTAACACTATCTTTTGACGATTAGCAGCCGGTTCCCAGCTAGTAACGGGGGCATAGTAGCTGGGAGCTTGGACCAAGCCAGCTATCATTGAAGATTCCGTCAAATCAAGTTCAGTGGCAGGTTTGTCAAAATAATCTTGAGCAGCTTGCTCAACCCCCCAATTACCATTTCCAAAATAAACTTGATTGAGATACATCTCCATAATTTCATCTTTAGTAAATCTATCCTCAATTTGAACGGCCAAGGAAAACTCCAATATTTTTCTAGTAAGGGTCTGATCATGACCCAAAAATAAATTTCTTGCTAATTGTTGAGTGATAGTGCTGCCTCCTTGACGTACTTCCCTGTGAGTTAGGTTAACCCAAAAAGCACGGGCAATTCCTTTAATATCATAACCACGATGCCTGTAGAAACGATTATCTTCAATGGCAATAAAAGCATCTATTAACTCAGGCGGTAGCTCTTCTAAAGAATGATATTCAATATTTCGTTCATTTAATCCAATCACAAAATTTCCATTTTCTAGAGTATGAATTTCTGCTTCCGTTTCATATAGGGGGTCGGGGTCTTTAAAGTCCACATAATAGGGGGAGCCTGGATAAGTAATTAAAACTTCAAGCAATCTTGCCCCCCCAAAAATAGTTAACAGAAATACTGCCGCCAAGGCAATTAATCCTTTATATATTTTTTTCATGTCACTCAATCACCTTATCTTTAAGTTTCACAGGATCAGTAACAGCAATATAACCTTTATCAGTTTTTATAATGCCCTCTTTTTTTAATGTAGAAAGTACCCTAGTGACAGTTTCTCTAGAAGTCCCAGCCATACTAGCCAATTCTTGATGAGTAGCAGTTATGGCAATTTCTTGTTTTTCACTACAAAAGGCACAATCATCTTCTTCCATTAAGTTGTATATAATATTGATAGTTCTTTGATAAGTATCCCTTAATGCCAAATCAGCCACTTTGCTTTGCGCTTTTCTCAGACGTTTTCCCATTAATTTCATTATTTTAATAGCGATAGTGGGATGTTCATGCAAGTGATTTTCTAACCTTTCCTTAGTAATTACACCGACCACAGTATCTTCCATCACCTCAGCCGTTGCTGGATAAGGACCATCATCAAAGACAACTACTTCGGCAAAAATATCTCCAGGTTTCATTATATGCAAAATTTGTTCTCTACCATCAAAGTCATCTTTTACAATTTTCACTTTGCCATCTTTTACATAATACATTGCTTCACCAGGATCACCATGATAAAAGATAACACTTCCCCCGGGGAATTCCCTCAAATATGCCAGCTTGGAAATACTATTAAGCTCATCCTCAGTTAAATGCGAAAATATTTCCAGTTTACGCAAACTTTCCATCAAAGACCTGTAATTATCATCCTGACTTTCAGTTAATTTATTTATATTAGTCATCTTTCTCCCTCTCCTCAGATTCAATTTTTGTATCCGAATTTATCTCTTGTTTGGATTCTGACCCTGTATTATTATAATTAGCACCTTTCAGATAGGTCACTAAATTTTTAGCTGCCTTTTTATTCATAGAAGGCAAGTTTGCCAGCTCATCTATACTGGCCTGTTTTATTTCGTTCAAAGAAGAATAATGTTCAAATAATTCTTTCTTTCTTCTAGAACCTATTTCAGGGACTTCATCCAATAGCGAGGTCAAAGTGGCTTTTCCCCTGCTTTTCCTATGATAGCTAACTGCAAATCTATGAGCTTCATCCCTAATCCGTTGGAGTAATTTCAATGCTTCGGAATTAGATGGAAACTTTAAAGATGTTGACCTTTCAGGAACAAATATTTCCTCTTCTCTTTTGGCCAAAGATATCACGGGTATTTGAGAATAACCGACCTCTTCCATGACCTTAACTGCACTACTCAATTGTCCTTTGCCACCATCAATAACTATTAAATCAGGTAGTACAGCAAATTTGAAATCGTATTCAGAGTATTCAGTTCCTGAATTATATTGGCTAATATTGTCTTTATTCCCTTCCCGAGCATCGTATTCACTGTCTTGCTTGGTTTCTGCAGCCATCAAATATTCTTGCTCTTCCTTTTTTGCTCGATGAAAACGTCTCCTTAATACTTCTTCCATGGCTTTAAAGTCATCTGGACCCGCGGTAGTTCTAATCCGAAATTTTCGATAATCTTTTTTCTTAGATTTTCCACCTTCGAATACCACCATGGAAGCTACAGTCTCTTCACCCTGGGTATGAGAAATATCATAACCCTCCACTCGAAAGGGAATTTCCGAAAGAGACAGTTTTAATGCCAATTCCTTTAATGCACCCTCTGTCATTTTACGTTCTTTTTCGCTTTCTAGTTCCTGTTGCTTTAGTTCCAGTTCAGCATTTTTAATAGCCATATTCATCAGTTGGTATTTTTCTCCTCTTTGGGGAACCTTAACTTCAACTTTGCCTTCCCGCTTCTCTGCCAACCAACTTTCAATAAGTTCTTTCTCTGTCAAAGGATGAGATACTAAAATCTGTTTAGGCACATGAAGAGCCTGGGCGTAGTATTGTTTTATAAAAGAGGTCAACATGTCTTCCGCTCCTTCTAAGGCGCCAGTTGAAACCCGAAAATTATTGCGCCCCATTAATTTTCCACCTCTAATGTAGAAAATTTGGACACAAGCTTCTTCAGTACTATCATCAGTATCGCTAGTATCATCAATCTTTTCTTCAAATCCTAAAGCGATGATATCATAATCTTCTCTTCGTTCAGAAACGATTTTTTGTTTCTGTCTGATCTTTTCTAGAGCAGCTTTTTGATTCCTGTATTCGGCAGCTTTTTCAAACTCCATTTCCTCTGCAGCCAGATTCATTTTGCGTTCCAATTCGTTCAAAAGTTCTTCCTCTTTCCCTTCTAATACAGAAATAATATCTTGAATCATTTCTCGGTACTCATCTCGGGAAACCTTTTCATTACATGGCGCTAAACATCTATTAATGAAATAATTTAAACAGGGTCGTTTCCCTTGATTTTTGGGAGTTTCTCCTTTACATGTTCTAACTGGAAACAATTTGCGCAAAAGCTTTATTGTCTCCCTAACTGCTCCCGCATTGGGATAAGGTCCAAAATAACGACCATGTTTACCCATTCGCCTGGCAATGATCAAGCGCGGGTAATCTTCTTCTGTAGTTATTTTTAGGTAAGGATAATTTTTATCATCCCTTAAGCTCACGTTATATTTAGGGCGATACTTTTTAATTAAATTATTTTCCAATATTAGCGCTTCTAACTCGGAATCAGTAACAATGGTTTCTATATCAGAAATCTTAGGGGTCATCACCTGTACTTTGACAGCTTTATTACCGGAATTAAAATATGAACGGACTCTGTTTTTTAGATTAATTGCTTTTCCCACGTATATCACGCGACCTTGCTTGCTTTTCATTAAGTATACGCCAGGTTTTTCCGGTAGATTTGCTAGTTTTTCTTGTAAGTCTTCTCTGGTCACTGTTACTTCCCCCTACAGCTATTATATTGGATTTAAAATATATTCTTAAAGTTATATTATATCATAACACTGTTATTGGTTTAACCGTATTTAAAAAAGCGGGAAGGCTGCCCAAAGGCTAAGCCGATTCCCGCTTTTTAAGAATCTCTTCTAAAAACTGTCCGGTATAGGATTTTTCATTTTGAGAAACTTCCTCAGGGGTGCCCTGGGCAATTATACGCCCTCCTTCTGAACCACCTTCAGGACCTAAATCGATAATATGATCTGCAGTTTTAATCACATCCAGATCATGCTCTATTACAATTACCGTATCTCCATTATTCACAAGTCTTTGTAAAACTCCCAACAATTTTTTAACATCGGCCATATGAAGGCCTGTAGTTGGTTCATCCAAGATGTATAGGGTACGTCCATTGCTTCTACGGCTAAGTTCAGAAGCCAATTTCACACGCTGTGCTTCTCCACCAGAAAGCGTGGTAGCTGGTTGCCCCAGTTTGATATAGCCCAAACCCACATCTGCAACTGTCTGTAATTTTCTTCTTATCTTGGGTATAGAAGCAAAGAACTCAAGGGCTGTATTGACATCCATGTCTAAAACGTCAGCAATAGTCTTACCTTTATATCTGACCTCAAGAGTCTCTCTATTATATCTTTTACCTTGACAGACTTCACAGGGAACATAAACATCGGGTAAAAAGTGCATCTCTATTTTTATAATCCCGTCTCCCTTACAAGCTTCACATCTTCCACCTCTCACATTAAAACTAAATCTACCAGGTTTATAACCTCTCATCCGGGCTTCAGGAGTTTCGCTAAAGATTTCCCTGATATGATCAAAAACACCTGTGTAAGTAGCCGGATTAGAGCGAGGAGTTCTGCCAATAGGAGATTGGTCAATCTCTATCACCTTGTCCAGATTTTCTATTCCTTTTATTTCTTTAAAATACCCTGGTTTCTTTCTTGCTTTGTGAAGTTTGGCAGCCAAACCTTTATACAGGACTTCATGAATCAAAGTACTTTTTCCCGAACCGGAAACTCCAGTTACACAATTAAGTATTCCCATGGGGATTTCTACATCAACATTATCCAGATTATGGGCTGCCGCTCCCTTAATATCAATTGACTTACCGTTTGAGCTCCTTCTCTTTTGTGGTGTCGGGATCACTTCTTCACCTTGTAAAAATTTACCTGTGATTGAGTCTTTTTGGTCACAAATATCATCTATTGTTCCCTGAGCTACTACATGTCCACCATCACGACCTGCCCCAGGGCCAATATCTACCAAATGATCTGCTCTTCTAATGGTAGTCTCATCATGCTCTACTACAATCAAAGTGTTTCCAATATCTCTTAGATTCTCTAAAGTCCTTATCAAACGTTCATTATCCCTCTGATGTAGGCCAATACTAGGCTCATCAAGGATATACAAAACTCCGGTTAAACTTGAGCCAATCTGAGTTGCCAATCTTATCCGTTGAGCTTCCCCACCACTTAAAGTTCCAGCAGACCTTTCCAGGGTCAAGTATTCAAGCCCCACGTCTTTAAGAAATTTTAGCCGTTCATTTATCTCTTTAAGAATTAGGCGGGCAATTTTCCATTCTTTATCAGTTAATTCAATATTGGTAAAAAAGTCTAAAGCTTCTTTGACGGTCATTTCCGTAACCTGACCAATATTCATGTCTCCAACTTTAACGGCTAGACTCTCGGACCTCAACCTTTTACCGTTACAGTGACTACAAGGAATCGAAGCCATATAAGATTCTATTTCTTCCCTAAATCTATCTGAATTTGTACTCTTATAATGGCGAGATAAATTCGGTATAATACCTTCAAAAACTCTGCTTCCTTCATACCAACGACCACGACCTGTTCTAAAACTAAATGAAAACTTCTCGTCTCCTGAACCGTACAAGAGAAGATTCTGTTCTTCTTTAGATAACTCTTCAAAAGGAGTATCCATATCAATCCCAAAACTTTGGCAGACGGCCGTCAACAAATTAAAGAAATACCCATCTTTATTTTTACTCCAAGGCAAAATTGCACCTTCATTTATTGACATGCTTTTATCAGGCACTATCAAATCTATATCAAATTCTCTCTTTTCACCAAGACCATCACAATGAGTACAAGCACCGTAAGGACTGTTAAAACTGAACATCCTAGGAGCTAACTCTGGGAAACTAAAACCGCATTCAATACAAGCATATTTTTGGCTAAATAATAGTTCGCGTTCTTCATCTAAAACATGGATATTAACAAGACCATCGGCAATGCTTAAAGCACTCTCTAAAGAGTCGGCCAATCTATTTTGAATACCTGATTTCATTTTTAAACGGTCAATCACTATTTCAATTGTATGCTGCTTATTTTTTTCAAGATTTATTTCTTCTGATAGTAATTTAATGTCTCCATCAATTCTTGCTCTAACATATCCGCTTTTGCGAGCATCTTCCAAAACTTTTTCGTGTTGACCTTTCCTCCCTCTAACTATAGGAGCCAATATCTGGAATTTTGTCCCTTCGGGAAGAGTAATGATTTGGTCCACCATCTGATCTACAGTTTGCTGGGTAATTGGTTTATGGCAGTTAGGACAGTGTGGACGCCCTACTCTAGCATAAAGCAATCTGAGATAATCATAAATCTCTGTTACCGTTCCCACTGTCGATCTTGGGTTTTGGCTGGTTGTTTTTTGATCTATTGAAATAGCCGGGCTAAGTCCTTCTAAATAATCAACATCCGGTTTGTCCATTTGTCCTAAAAACTGTCGAGCGTAAGCGCTTAAAGATTCCACATATCGTCGCTGACCTTCGGCATATATAGTATCAAAAGCCAAAGAACTCTTCCCCGAACCGCTTAAACCTGTCATAACTACAAATTTATTTCGTGGAATTTCCAAATCTACATTTTTTAAATTGTGCTCACGTGCACCTTTTATTACTAATTTGTCCTGCATGGGACAACACTCCTCTAATAAAAATAGTTAATTAAAAGAATTTTCATTGATTAACATCGATGGATGAAAGAAGGTCTGTCTACGGATCGGACCCAACTAAACTATTGAGCAGTTTTTAACTCCATGATTAAATCTCTTAATTCCGCTGCTTTTTCAAATTCTAATTCCTTCGCTGCCTGTTTCATTTCTTCCTGTAATTTAGCGATTAACTCTTTACGTTCTTTGGCACTCATTTCTTGAATGTTTTCTGGTGTAGCAGCTTCAGTTTCGTCCTCTGCAGATCTAGTAGCTTCAATTACATCATGTACTTTCTTTTGAACAGTTTGTGGTGTGATATTATGGCGCGCATTAAATTCAATCTGCTTTTCTCTCCTACGATTAGTTTCATCAATGGCTCTTCGCATGGAATCTGTAATGGCATCCCCATACATAATTACTCGCCCGTTTACATTTCGGGCAGCCCGGCCCATAGTTTGGATTAAAGACCTTTCATCCCTTAAATAGCCTTCTTTGTCTGCATCCAAAATGGCAACTAGACTTACTTCTGGTAGATCGAGTCCTTCTCTTAGCAAGTTAATACCTACAAGTACATCGAATTTACCAAGTCTCAAATCACGAATTATTTCCATTCTCTCCAAAGTATCAATTTCTGAATGCATATATCTTACTCTAATTCCCATTTCACGCAAATAATCAGTTAAATCTTCAGCCATCTTTTTAGTTAATGTTGTCACTAAAACTCTCTCATTACGGTCTGTTCGCTTATTAATTTCACTATATAGATCATCTATTTGCCCTTTCACAGGCCTAACTTCTGTTTCAGGGTCAACTAGACCTGTAGGTCGGATTATCTGCTCCACTATTCTTTCACTATGTTCTTTCTCGTATGGTCCTGGTGTAGCAGAAACGTAAATATTTTGATTGATCATTTTTTCAAATTCCTGAAATTTCAACGGCCTATTGTCAAGGGCTGATGGAAGCCGAAACCCATGGTCTACAAGATTTTGTTTCCGGGACATATCCCCTGCATACATACCCCTGATTTGAGGGATAGTCATATGAGATTCATCTACTACCATTAAATAATCATCTGGAAAGTAGTCAATTAAGCAATAAGGTCTACTTCCTGCAGGTCTTCCGATCAAATGTCTAGAATAGTTCTCAATTCCTTGACAAAAACCCATCTCTTGTAGCATTTCCAAGTCGTAGTTGGTTCGTTGTTCTAAACGTTTAGCTTCTACGGCTTTACCTTGTCTTTTTAAGTATTCCAGTTGTTCATGAAGCTCTTCCTGAATGCTTTCAATGGCTTTTTCTAATTTGCTTCGACGGGTAACAAAGTGGGATGCAGGAAAAATAGCCACATGATTTCTTTCTCCCAGTATTTCCCCTGTCAAAGTATCTATTTCAGTTATCCTTTCAATTTCATCACCAAACAGTTCTATCCTAACAGCTGTTTCAGTATAAGAAGCTGGGAAAACTTCAATTACATCGCCTCTTACTCGAAAGGTCCCGCGGGTAAAGTTAACATCATTTCTTGAATATTGGATGTCCACTAATCCTTTTAGAATTTCATCGCGGTCCTTTTCCATTCCACATCTTAAAGATAACACCTGTTCTCTGTATTCTTCCGGTGACCCCAAACCATATATACAGGAAACACTAGCTACAATTATCACATCTCTTCTCTCAAACAAAGCACTTGTTGCCGAATGGCGTAATTTATCAATTTCATCATTAATTGAAGCATCTTTCTCAATATAAGTATCTGTTTGAGGTATATAAGCTTCAGGTTGATAGTAATCGTAATAACTCACAAAATATTCCACTGCATTTTCGGGGAAAAATTCTTTAAACTCACCACATAATTGGGCTGCCAGTGTTTTATTATGAGCAATAACAAGGGTGGGACGCTGTAATCTTTGAATAACATTAGCCATTGTAAAGGTTTTACCTGAACCAGTAACTCCCAACAGTGTTTGATGAGAATTACCTCCATTTAAACTTTCACACAGTTCATCAACAGCTTTGGGTTGATCTCCTTCAAGTGAAAAGTCAGATTGTAATTTAAATTCATTCATATTTTCCCACCCCCAGCTATAATTATATCACATGCTGACAATAATAGTTATTAACATCAATTATATTTTATAAAATTTTTTTTCACAAGTAAACTTTTAATACAAGTCTATAATATTTTTGTTTGGATTCTTACTTAATACTATTATATTTAGTTGTAGATGCTGTAAAAGTTATCAATATTCAACTTTAATACAACCGCCTTCTTAAAAATTAATTGTTGATATTTAAGTATATCTAAAGGAATTTTCTTTGTAAAGGAATTAAGTCCGCTGAAGTAAATTTGCCGGAATGTTTAAGATATCAATAGAAATTAGTAAAATTAAAAACAAATAAAATTAAGCAAGAGGCTTCAAAGAAGCCTCTTGCTTACATCAGTTGGAGGAGACCTGGTAATTCTTCAAATCTATTTAACCGAGTTGAAGTTATTGGCCTTGCTGTTGTTGTGGTTGTTGACCTTGTTGGTTTTGTTGTGCTTGTTGCTGTAGTTGTTGTAAAAGTTGATTCTGTTGTTGTGGCTGTGGTTGTTGTTGGATTTGATTTTGCTGCATTTGTTGAGGTTGCTGTTGCATTTGTTGAGGTTGCTGTTGCATTTGTTGCTGACCTTGCGGCATGCTACCCAGCTGACCAATTTCATTTAAAAATTGATGTGATGATTGGTCAATTGCCTGATTCAATTGATTGTAAATCTGATTATTTCGGATCAGTTGCTGAGCTTTTGATAAAGCTTGAACTGCTGTTCTTAGTTCATTTTGCACTTGCTGATCAGTCTGTAATTGTTGTTTTTGTGCCTGCTGTTTTAATTGATCTAACATTTGAGGAAATTGTGCTAGAGTTTGCTGATTTATTTGTCCTGTAGTAGCAAATTCGTATTGACCAAACTGATTAGGGTTAATGCCACCACCTTGACCTTGCTGGTTTTGCTGAGTAGCTTGATTTAATCCTTGTTGATATTTTTGATTCAAAGATCCGCCTCCTTGTTGTTGATTTTGTTGTCCCATTTGCTGCATCCCTTGTTGATTACCTTGTTGTTGATTTTGTTGATTGCCTTGCTGTTGGCTTTGCATGTTACCTTGTTGTTGGTTACCCTGTTGTTGGTTTTGCTGATTACTTTGACTTTGTTGAATACCTTGTTGGTTGCTACTTTGAGTATTACCTTGACTACCAAATTCTACGTTTTGCTGTTTCTTTTTAGCTAATTTATCAAAGGCACTTCCTTTGTTTTTACTCATCTAATACCTCCTCCTTTTTAATGGGGTTATTAACCCGCATTTTTAAATTGTGTTGGTCAGCTAATAAATATTCAGGTGGTTTTTTCCGGAACCTATTGCTGAGAAGCTTGTTGAGTACTCTGATTTAACTGCTGGATTGTATTCATAGTTTCTTTGAGTAAATTTTCCAGAGGTTGGTTCAATTCTGGATTCTCAGAAGAGGGCAAATTTGGTTCAGCAGTCATGGGACTTTCAATTTGAGCTAATTCTTGTTGAATTCGTGATAACTCAAATTCTAGGGCTGCAGTATTTCTGGCATGGCGTTCAGATTGTTCCTGTAAAGTACTTGAAATTTGATCCACAGTTTGAAATAAATTATTAGTTTTTTCCATTAAATTAAGGCATTTCCTATCTATACTAGATCTTTTTTGCATAATATCATGTTTTAGTTGACTATTATTTCTTAATAAACCATTTAATCCATTACCTTGCCCTGCTTTTTCCTCAAAATTTGATAATACTCCAGAAAGGTTATTTTTCAACTCTAATTCCTCGTCCCTAACTGTTTGCAGTTGGTTTCTTAACTGCTGTATTTCCGAAATCACATAATGAAAATCATTAAGCAAAGTATCTGAAAAGCTGCTCATATTCCAACTTTGTTGACTCAGACTAGATTTTACATTCTGCAATTGATCTTGGTTTGTTGTAGTATTCACCCTTAACACCTCCTTGGATTGATAAAGGTCATCAATAATATGATAAGCAGTTGTTAGTTTGTGCAATATTTCAAAAAAAATACTAGCGCCACTTACCCAGGCGCTAGTTATAATGATTATTTGTATTCACTTCTGTGAATCTGCTAAAACAAAAGCTGTTAGAAATAATATTTTTATTTTTGTTTCATTGATTCACCACGACCGTAAATTTGTTTTCCCGGTTGATAGTAAGCTTTCCCTCCAAAGCTGATTAAATTACCTTTGTAAATATCCAGTTTTCCTTGTTCGTCAATCAAATTATTGGCTATATGGACTTTTTTAACTTCACCAATAAATTGGTGATGACTACCTAATTCATTTTCTGCAACTACTTTACACTCCAAATTTACAGGAGCTTCTCCTATCATGGGCACTGAGATAGTTTTTGCGGGAATTGACGTTAAACCAGTATCTTTGAATTTATCCACCTTACGGCCTGAAACACAACCACAATAATCAGTTTCCTTCACTAAACTATCATCGGGGATGTTTACTACAAATTCACCGGTTTCTTTAATTAGATCAAAGGAATATCGCTGGGGTGTAATTGAAATACCTACCATTGGTGGTTTGGAATTGACAGTTCCTGTCCAAGCTATAGTGATAATATTTTGTTGACCACCTCCCGCACAACTCACCATAACAGCTGGAACTGGGAACAAATAGGTACCTGGGTCAAAAACTTTCTTTTGCAATATTAAAACCTCCTCTCCAGTTTTAAAAACTTCCTTATTTTAGTATAAATAATATGTTTGATTCATGCTAACTTTTACAATAAACCAATAAAATTATATTCAAAAATTATTATGTATAAAAAGGAGTTTGCCAAATTATGTCGAATAAAAAACATAGTTAAGGTAAGTAATTTCACATTATCGAAATCATCTATTAAATGGAGGTTTCCATATGAAAATCCCACAAATTAAAGCCGATAGTAAAGACAAGCTTTCCTCTGGTGGAAACTTACGCCGGATCAGATCTGAATTGGGTTTAAGGCAACATGAAATAACGGGAGACTTAATAACTCGTAATTTAATTAGTTTAATCGAAAATGAAAAAACCCCTTTATACGAACGAAATGCCAGATTAATTGCTCAAAGCATTAATCAGCTAAACAAACAAAAAGGGATTTTGGCATATATTGACGCAGAAGATATTCTTAATCCTGAAAAATATGATGCTAAAAAAATAGCGGATAGCCACATAAATTTATTAAAAGATAGATTAGATGAAGGAAAGTTAGATATTAAAGATGAAGAAGTTTCCGAAATAGAAAAACTCTTTAGGCGCTGGAATATCCCAGATAAAAGAGCAATCACTTACGAATTGTTAGGAGATATTTATAATAAAAAAGGACAGTCCTATGAAGAATATTACTTTTACAGCAAAGCATTGGAAAGCTTATTTGCTTTGCCTCTCAGGTTCCCCAATGAATATCAGTTATTTTTAAAATTAATTGTTAATCGAATTAGTAATAATAGTTACTCTGAAGCACTAAAACTTGCTAATTTGGCTTTCTTTCAAGAACAGGATATTCCAAGTGAGTATTTAGGACATTTCTACTATTATCTGGCACTTTGTCAAGAAAAATTATTCCAGTATGAACAAGCTCTTAAAAACTCGGAACAAGCTCTAAAGTTTATTGACGACAGAGAAAACCTAACAGAAGTTTATTTACTTAAAGGAAATTGCTGTACACAACTAGGAAATCTAGACAAAGCTTTAATTTCTTATTACAAAGCCTCTGACTTGATTGAAGAAGAAGAAGAAGCTCCTCAAAAATTAATCACCATTTACTTTCATTTACTTCAGGTTTATAAAACCTCCAATGAACAAAGTAAAATTGAAAATTATCTCAATAAAATTAGGGATATAATCAATAGAGAAACCGAACTATCAGACGATACTAAAGCTGATCACTTCTATAAGCTCTCCGAATTTGCTTACTATTTAGAGGATTTTAATACCTATGAGCAGCTTTTAGTAAAAGCTTTAGATTTGAGTTATAACTGCGAAGATAGCCAAATCACTTCCTCTATCTTAGCCAGGTTAATTGATCACTACTATAAATCTAATGCTTTAGAAAAAGTTGACAATCTAATAGTTAATTATCAGGACAGTATCGTGAAATTATCCGATGAACCAAGTATTCAATTACTTACCCGTATAATATTACATTATTTGAATCAAAACAGCACTGATAAATCAAAAACTATTTTAAAGCAGTTATTCTCCGAGTAATCTGAAATTAAAACACCACCGTTTTTTAATCGGTGGTGTTAATTTGTATTGTTAAGTTATCATTTTCTATTTCCAGATATCCTTCTTGAAAAGAAATATATTCATCTTCTTGCCTTTCAATAGCAGATATCATTTCATCTTTTACTTCTTTAGATACTGTTTCCTTGTTTAGTCCCTCAATTATTGCCAATACCGTTTCTTTATTGTCTGGCTGGGAAAGGTCAACTTCCATGGAAAATTGGTTATCTTTAACATCCAAGTTTCCTCCAAAGGAATCGCCTTCCCAGAATTCAACTTCATTATCTGTAACATTTACTTCAAAGCCCAAATCTTTAAGAGCATTAATTGGCCTTTGTAAATTATCAATCACGCTCTCTTCACCATTATCCTCCCAGAAGTCTAGATTTAAACCATCTTCAATCAGTTCTACCGCTGGTTCTTCGACTTTGTCGTATACACCTCTACCTACTTCAACGAGATCTAAACCGAAATACCCTGCAACTAACACAATGATAGAAGCTATCACTATAAATTTAACTGTAGCTTTTAACAGTTTTAATAAAAGAACAACACCTATTAAAATACCTACTAATATAAATACCTGGCTAATATCTAGCATAATACCCCCCCTATCACTTAGATATATCATACCATAATTCACTTCATAAATCATCAATTTATATCGTTGTTAAAAATCATGCTATTGCCACTTTTTAGTGTAAACTATACCTTTTTAATGTATAATATAAGTAAATAACAACTTTTCAAAAATTGGAGGAGAGTTGACATGAGAACGAAAAGTAGAAACCTTTACATGATATTAGCTTTTTTAATGCTGTTAATATTTGTTAGTACTTCAGCAGCTGCCGAAGAAGAAAGAGTCACTCGAGATGATATAATTAAATTCGCAGGTAGTTTAACTGTACAACAAAACGAAGTTATAACAGGTGATGTATTCCTATTTAGTGGCGATGCCGTTATTGATGGGAAAGTTCAAGGAGATGTGGTAGTTTTTGCTGGAAACATAGAGGTTAATGGAGAAGTCTTAGGAGATGTTACTTGCTTTAGCGGAAATATCGACAAAGGTGATCATGGAATTATCCACGGTAGTCAAATTAACTTGGCAGAGGGCTTAAACTTCCATGGACTAAGACATAATTTACCCGGATTATTTCAAGCTAGTCCTTTTTGGGCTGTTTTAGGACGCGGACTTCAAGTTATGAGCTTATTGGGATTTTTGGCATTAGGTGCCTTAATTACAGCATTAACCCCCGATACAGTAGACAGTATGGGAAGTTACCTAAAAACAAATTATTTAAGAGCAGGCTTAATAGGTTTAATTGCCTTAATAGTTGTACCTTTTGTCTCTCTGATTCTTCTATTATCGATTGTTGGTATTCCAATTATACCACTATTCTTACTCGCTGCCTTTCTAGCAGGATTTTTTGGATATCTAGGAATTGCTAATTTGATAGGACAGAAAATGGTATCAGCATTCAGATGGAGTGACTCCCAGATTTTACAGGCTATTATTGGTATAATTACATTATGGCTTATTTTGCAACTGCCATTAATAAATATTGTGATTTGGTTAGTTCTGGCAATACTTTCATTAGGTACAATTATAGATACAAAATTTGGTACTATGAAGCCTTGGTTCCCTAAACAAGTCAAATAAACTATTTAAGTTATATAAAAGTTGAAAATCTTCATTATGAGGAAAAATCTCCTGAAGAATTTTAAAAAATCCGCGGTGAAAAACCGCGGATTTTTATCTAGCATCATTTTGTTCATCTATTAAATCTTCGTAATCACAAGTAAATTCAATCAGTTGAAAGTTAATATATATGGGAGCTTCATACCTTAGTGCCATAGCTATAGCATCACTTGGCCTTGAATCAATCTGAAAAGTTTCCGTTTTATCTTGAGAGAGATAAATATTAGCGTAAAAAATATCATCCTTTACTTCTGTAATTACAATTTTCTCTATATCTCCTCCCAAGTGATCACACATAGACTTAGTCAAATCATAAGTCATAGGCCTAGGTGGTTGTTGGCCTTTTAATGCGGAAATAATTCCTTGTGCTTCGTAAGAACCAACGACTATTGGTAATATTTTGGTTTCTTCCATATCTGATAACAGAACTGCATAACTTTCTCCATTTTGCGAGGTACCAATCCCTTTAACTTTTACTTGAATAATAAAAAACACCCCCTGAAATTACACACCTAGTTAAACAATCATCCAACCGTAGATAATAGGTATATAAAGATTATTAATTATTACATGTTCTTAATTTATCCTATGCTCTAACTATAATATTCTTTAATTACTAATTAAATTCCTTCATTATAAAAAATGTTCCATTACACTGCGTAATGGAACATTTCTATCCGATTTTAAATCTTTATCTCTATTTCACTTTCCTCCTTCAATTCATCAATTTTATTGATTATTTCATCCTGCATTTTATCCTGTTTGGCTTCATCGATCAATTGCTGCTCCAACTCTTCTTTTCTATCTTCAAATTCAGGAAAGTCCTCTTCATCTTCGCCGTTTTGTGTGGCTCTGCTTTTTTCATGTTCATATCTTTCTCTCAGTTCTTCTTCAGATATTTCAATATCATCTTGGGAAATATCATCTTCATCTACAAGCCCAGTAATTAATTCTTCTATCATATAAGAGTTTCTAATTTCAGATTCTAAGTCTTCTGATGTTAGTCCGTACATATCCAGGGCTTCTTCCATTTGTTCATCGGACTCAAATTGATTTTCAATAGCTTCCAATTCATTTTCAACTAACTCTTCGTCAACAGTGATCCCTTCTTCCTCTGCCTTTTGAAGCAATACAGTTTCTGTAACCATTTCTTCCACAGCTTCTTTTTGAAGTTCGTCCATTTGTTCTTCGTCTTCTTCATCTACTGGCATACCGTACAGTTGACGCATTTGGATCAATTGCTGCTTAAATCTATCCAGATCTTCTTCCTTTAATTCTTGATCATTTACAATGGCAACAACTTCATCATCATTGCCACAAGCTGTCAAAACAAATAATAACAAAGCAGATAAAGCAATTAATACAACCTTTTTTATACTCAATTCACTAACCTCCCAATATAGTTTACATACCTTGTATCAATGTTATTATAGATAACCTAATCATAACTGTCAACAAGGCAACTATAAAAAAGGTAGGAAAAAGATAGCTTTCCTACCATAAAAGTCATCAAAAGATCGTTAAAATAGTGCTTATATTGAATTATACTAAAGCAGCCAACACCGATGTCCTTACAATAATTCCCATCAATTCATTGTTATCATTAACTACTGCAATGGGATATTTACTATCTTTAGCCACAGGTATTAATTCGTGGATGTATATCTCCGGATCAGTAGTATAGTAATTATCAGTTATAACATCCCTTAGAAATTTATTTTCTTTAATTGCGTCTATAGCATCATCAATACTGACAATACCAAGTAATTGCTTGTTTTTATCAATCACATATACACTTGAAATGCCGTTTGTCTGCATTTCTCTTACAGCTGATTTCAAACCTTCATTAATATTAATAATAGCCGAAGGATTGAACATAACATCTTTAGCTTGTAGAACTTTGGAACGATCAATGTCTTTGACAAAATCCTTAATATACTCACTTGCAGGATTGTCTAAGATTTCTTCTGGTGTACCAACTTGTTCAAAAACACCATCTTTCATCACTGCTACCCTATCCCCTATTTTAAAAGCTTCATTGATATCATGAGTTATGAATACAATAGTCTTTTTTAAATTTGATTGCAAGTCAATCAGTTCTTGCTGCATTTCTCTTCTAATAAGGGGATCTAGTGCACTAAAAGGTTCATCCATCAGCAATACTTCCGGGTCATTGGCAAGAGCCCTGGCGAGCCCAACCCTTTGCTGCATTCCGCCACTCAATTCGCTGGGCATTTTATCCTCCCAGCCTTTTAAACCGACAGATTCAAGAGTCTTTCTCGCTAATTCTCTTCTGTCTTGTTCACTTGCACCTTTAATTTCTAAACCAAATTCTACATTTTCTAGTACTGTTCTATGAGTAAATAAACCAAAGTGTTGAAAAACCATAGATAATTGATTCTGTCTAAAATCCCTTAATTTTTGTTTATCAAATTCTAGAATATTATCCTCGTTTACGTAAATTTCTCCGGTAGTAGGTTTATTTAATAAATTAAGACACCGGATTAATGTAGACTTACCTGAACCAGACAATCCCATAATAACAAAGGTTTCTCCTTCTTTGACATCAAAAGAAACATTATTTACACCAACTGTATGTCCAGTTTTTGAAAGAATGTCCTCTTTCGACTGATTTTTTTCAAGTAAGGGTAAAACTGACTTTGGCTTAGGACCGAAAATCTTTGACAAATTTTTAACTTTAATTTTTTCACTCATATTAGTGGTCATTATCAAAACTCCCAGTTATTTTTATTTTGATTCGTATTACACAGTCAACTTTACTCTGTGTATTTGAATTTATCCCCAATTGATTGGGTGAGCCTGTCTATTATAATGGCCAAAAATACTATACTAAGGCCAGCCTCTACTCCCCGAGCTACATCTATTCTGTTGATTGCTATATAAACTTCCATTCCTAGTCCATCAGCCCCTATCATAGCTGCAATTACTACCATAGCTAGTGCCATCATAGTAGTTTGATTAGTACCTGCTAAAATGGTTGGTAGGGCCTGGGGTATTTGTACCTTGGCCAATAATTGTACCGGAGAAGCTCCAAAGGATTTACCCGCTTCTACCATTTCCTTTGATACTTTCCTTATACCTAAATCAGTCAATCTGATTACTGGTGGAATAGCATATATTATAGTGGCAAATACTGCTGGAACTGTCCCCATATGAAACAGAATTATAGCCGGTATTAAGTAAACAAAGCTAGGCATAGTCTGCATACCATCTAAAATCGGTGTGATAACAACTGACATAATACGGTTATAAGCCATTAAAATCCCAATGGGTATACCTAAAACTATGGATATAACAACTGATGTTACTATAATAGCCAGTGTTTCCATCATAGGTACCCAAAGACCAAAAGTCCCGATCACAAATAAAAACACGGAAAATAATACTCCTGAAGAAATTGTTCTTAATTTCCAACCAAGTAAAAATATAAATAATACAAATAACCACCAAGGTAGCCAAATCAAAAAACCTTCAATATTAGAAATCAAATTGAGAATCACATAAAAGATAAAATCAAATAAAAACTCTAAATTTGTATCTAGCCAGTTGACAAAACTCTCTACATATTGCCCAAATTCTATGGTGATATCAGGAAATTCTCTCATAAGATTGTGACTGCTCCCGTAGAAGTGATTACAACGGGAGCAGTGTTTATCTCACCTCACTATGTGCTTATTATTAAAATACAATTATTGCTGTAAATATTCTCTAACATTTTCAGCCACTTCTTCATTAACCCATTCAGTCCAAATCTCTTCATATTCTCTTAAAAACCATTTTGCTGCTCCTCGTTCATCTGCATCAGCTTCTTCCGTATAAGCCAAAGCTTCACTTGTTACTTCACTACTAGTCTCATAATTCTCCAAAAACTCAACTACCTCGGGATGTTCCTCTGCTAAATCAGAATTAACTGCTACTGTAACGTCCATAGAAGGAATTTCAGTTCCATATCCTTCTTCGTAATATTTTTCCTCATCAAATTCTGGTTCTTCTAATAAAGTCATGTCATATTTACCCATAATCCATGTAGGTTCCCAGTTATACGCCACAACTGGTTCGCCACTTTCATAGGCATCCATTATAGTTGCATTCAACGTAGATTCTGAACCAGGACTCACATAATTAAAGTGTTCATCTAATCCGTAAGTTTCTACCTTAATTTCAAGGATTTCATCTACTGCCCATTCGGAGGGAGCCCCTATTATCCGGCCTTTATCCGGGTCTTCCGGATCCTGAAACTCTTCCCAATAATCAGGTAAATCAAACACAGACTCTAAATTAGGCGCAATAGGATCGATTCCCCGGTCCTCATCACCTTCTATAACATAGGTGGGTACATATAATCCTTGAAAGTTGTCATCAAAATTAATCGACAGGACCTGGATTTCACCTTTTTCTAGGGCTTCATTGTACTCCTCTTGGATATTTTCTTTCCACACTTCCATGTAAATGTCAATTCCGCCACCGCGTAAATCAGTAAAGGTTACCGGTGTAGATCCAGACATTATATCTTGTCTATATCC
The DNA here is from genome assembly GCF_000020005.1 of Natranaerobius thermophilus JW/NM-WN-LF. Taxonomy (NCBI): domain Bacteria; kingdom Bacillati; phylum Bacillota; class Clostridia; order Natranaerobiales; family Natranaerobiaceae; genus Natranaerobius; species Natranaerobius thermophilus. Next base: position 2,164,485 of record NC_010718.1, read on the forward strand.
ACCATATCCTTCTTCCAAAATAATCCCTGCTATATAGTTATGTACCCTAATACTTTCCCATCCTGCATCTGCAAAAGTTAGTTCAACCTCATCCTGAGCTTCGCTGTCTGCACAACCGGTTACTCCCAAAACTAACATGCCAAAAAGTATAGCAAAAACACATTTTTTGATAATACTATTGATAACTCTCATATTATAAATCCATTCCTCCTTAATTTTTTTATTTTATTTTGTTTTTTGCCAATCGTTAATTAATTATATATAAAATTAACAAGAAATTCAAATTAACTTAGTTTCAAATAAATCGATATAGTTTCATATTTAATGACTATTTAGATTTACAGTAAATTATGCCCCTAATTTCTGCCTATAACTCCAAGTTTCTTCAGATATCTCTCATCTTAAGTTATAAAAAATTCTGTTTTCCTCTTGACAAACATCTAAATTACAAGTAGAATACTTTAACAAATCATATTACTAAAATCTAAAACCGCACCTAAAATCAATGAAGGGGAACAGTAGACCTTAACTTAAACCAGAGAACCGGGGCAGCTGGAAACCGGTAACTTTATGGTCGAATTACACCCTGGAGATGCAATTTTGAAACTTGTCATTATTATCCGGGCAGGAAGTAAATTTTGCCGCCTTAGGCGTTAATTTATACAAGTGACTTCACATATAATTTACTGTGATTTATAGTTGTAAATTTTGTGAAGTAACTCAGGTGGTACCGCGAACCTTCGTCCTGTGTCTGACGAAGGTTTTTTTAATTGATCAGCTAAATTTATGAATTGGAGTGATTGCAATGGGAACCAAAAAAACACAATTTCCTCAAGATTCTGCCAGAAAGGTTTTAAATGAGTTTTCACCATATATACCCGGGAAAAGTTTAGAGGAAATTAAAGAAAAATACGGTTTGGATAAGGTGATTAAATTAGCCAGCAACGAAAACCCACACGGACCATCACCAAAAGCAGTAAAAAAACTAACCGATAACAAAGATATTCACTTGTATCCCCAGAAATCATATCAAAATTTACAGTCCAAGATATCACAAAAGCTTGGTACAAATCCTGGACAAGTAATTATTGGTAATGGTTCGGATGAAATTATTAAACTACTGGCTGCAGCTTTTATTAACCCTGGTGAAGAGGGGCTTATGGCTGATATTACTTTCCCTATATATAAAATGGCAGTGAAAGAACTTGATGGTAAAGTAACTCATATCCCCTTAAAAAAATATACCCACGATATTGATCAGTTTATTGCCCAAATAACAGATAACACAAAATTAATATTTATATGTAACCCAAATAACCCTACTGGTTCCATCATAACCCATGAAGAGGCCGAAAAATTATTAAGTAGTGTCAGTAAAGACACTATAGTAGTCTTTGATGAAGCATATCGAGAATATGTTACAAATCCTGAATTTCCAAAAACAGAAATGTTAGTAGATAAATATCCTAATTTAATTGCTTTAAGAACTTTTTCTAAAATTTACGGTTTAGCTGCTCTAAGAGTTGGTTACGGAATAGGTAGTGAGAAATTAATTGAAGTCCTTCACAAGGTTAAATTACCCTTTAATGTCAACGAACTAGGGTTAAGAGCTGCCCAAGAAGCACTAGATGATACAGAACATCTGAATTATAGTAAAGAACAAAATGATCAGGGTAAAAAATGGCTAGAATCCAAATTAAAGTCCAGTAAATTTTTCTCCCCAGTACCAAGTCAGGCCAATTTTTTACTTGTAAAGACTGAATTCGATGCAGAAAAGCTGGCCGGTGAATTATTGAAACAAGGTGTTATAATAAGGGAAGGAACTTCCTTTGGAATGCCGGACCATTTTCGGATTACAATAGGTTCAAAATCAGATAATGAGTTTTTCATAGAAAAATTAAGTAATTGCGAGGTGAATTTGAAATGATCATTGTAATGAATAGACAAACTCAAGAAGAAAAAATAAATAAAGTGATAAATAGACTCTCTGAATTGGAATTAGAATGTCATATATCTAAAGGCAAGAATAAAATTGTTATCGGAGTAATTGGAGAAAATAAACGCCATGCTTTAGAAGGTTTAGAAGCTCTGCCATACGTTGAACAAATTGTACCCATAAGTAAACCATTTAAGCTTGTATCGCGAGAGTTTAAGGAAGATGATACTCAAATAGCTTTTGGTGGAAAAAGTTCTCATGTAGTTAAAGATTCATCCCTATCAGGACCAGTAGTTGGTGGAAATAACTTCTCATTAATGGCTGGACCGTGTGCAATCGAAAATAAAGAAAACACTTTAGAAATAGCTCAACAAGTCAAGCAAACTGGAGCCCAGTTCCTCAGAGGTGGCGCTTTTAAACCTAGAACTTCACCGTATAGTTTTCAAGGATTAGGAGCGGATGGCCTGAAAATTATGTGGGAAGCCAGCCAGAAAACGGGTTTAAAAATAATCACAGAAGTTATGGACCCTCGACAGATTGAATTAGTTAGTGATTATGCCCATGTTTTACAAATAGGCGCTAGAAATATGCAAAATTTTGAGTTATTAAAAGAGGCTGGAAACAGTAATCATCCTGTATTATTGAAGCGGGGTATGTCAGCTACAATAGAAGAGTGGTTGATGGCAGCCGAATACATTTTATCTAAAGGAAACTATAAAGTAATGCTCTGTGAACGGGGTATAAGAACCTTTGAAACAGCTACTAGAAACACTCTAGATTTATCTGCAGTAGCACTTGTCAAACAATTAAGCCATCTTCCTGTAATAGTTGACCCTAGTCACGGTACTGGAAAATGGAAGCTAGTGCCAAGTATGAGTAAAGCAGCTTTAGCTGCAGGGGCAGATGGTTTAATTATTGAAGTTCATTCAACTCCTGAAACAGCCTTGTCCGATGGTTCTCAGTCTCTTACTCCAGCTAATCTCGAAAAACTAACCAATCAACTAACAGAATTAGCACCTCACTTTGATAAAAGTTTTACTATTGGTTCCAAAACCGAGGAGCATATATAATGAACAAAAACAATTTGCTGGTCATAGGCTTGGGATTAATGGCTGGGAGCCTGGCTCTTTCACTAAAAGAATGTGATTGTTTTAATAAAATCACTGGATATGACATCAATAAAGATTCAATGTCCGATGCTATTAATAATCACATAATAGACGATACCATTAATGAGCTTTCAGGGGAGACCTTAACAGAATTTGACTATATAATTCTGGGAACCCCTGTTTCTGAAACTTTAAAGCTTTTACCCGACTTGGCAAGCAAAATAGATCACAATACTATTATTTTTGATCTAGGGAGTGTAAAAAAACCTGTAATCACTAAAGCTCGAGAAGTAATTTCCAATCAGAATAACTCAAATATTGATTTTATCGGAGGTCACCCCATGGTCGGTAGTCATAAACAAGGAATCAAACATGTTATGACAAATCTATTCACTCAGAAGCCCTTTATTTTGACCCCTGTTGGGAATAAAAAGTTTGAGGATGATACTAGTGTAAACATGATTTCTCAGCTACTTGTAAAAATAAATAGCCATCCTGTTGTCATGTCAGCAGAAAAACACGACCATATAGTAGCCGCTTTGAGCCATATACCTCACTTAATTGCCAGTGTAATGGTGAATACTATTTCCACTCGATCCGAATTTGACATGACACTAGCAGGCGGTAGTTTTAAAGATATGACTAGAGTAGCCAAGGCCGATCCCCTTCTTTGGGAAGATATTTTTCATCATAATAATGAAGAAATTGTAGAATGGTGGGAAGAAATTAAAGGACAAGTAGATCAAGTTTTAGCTTCTTATCAAAGGGATGACAGTACATCAGAACAGAATATTAAACGTATTGAAATAAAAGAATACTTATCAACAGCTTCAAACACTAGACAAAAGCTAGAATCCAGATTTTGAAAGGGAGATTTCAATGGAAATTTTAATTAACAATAGTAATGCTAAAAACCACTTTCAAGATACAAAATCTTCAGAAAGTAAAGTTATGCAAGATAATGAACAAAAATTTAGGTCTCTTAAAGGAAGCTTACATGTCCCAGGTGATAAATCAATAACACATAGATCTTATATTTTAGGGTCAGTTGTCCCAGGTGTTGTAAAAATTAAAGGAAGAGCTTTAGGGGAAGATTGTGAGGCTACTTTAGAATGTCTTAAGGCTATGGGAGCTGAAGGTAGTTCTAATTCTGAGGATGAAGATTATGAGATTACTAGCCATTCTCTTTATGAGCCTTCAGAAGTTTTAGATGCAGGAAATTCAGGCACAACCGCTCGTTTATTATTAGGATTGATTTCAGGATTAAATCTCTTTGCTTGTATTACAGGAGATGATTCTTTAAAAAAAAGACCAATGGATCGCGTCATTTCACCTTTAGCTAAATTGGGCAAAGATATCAGGGCTAGACAGAATAATAGTAAACTTCCTGCTGCCATAATACCTGTAGAGATGCAAAACCAAAGCACAACAGTTAAATCTATCTCAAAATCTACGCCAACCATTAAAACACAAGTTTCAAGTGCACAGGTGAAATCAGCCCTATTATTGGCTTCTTTAAAAACAGATGGAATAAATGTAATTGAATCACAACAAACTAGAGATCACACAGAACGTATGTTATCTTTTATGGGATTTTCAGTTCTAGAAAATGTCATGCAAAACGAGCACGAACCGGAGTCGGACCAAAATGTTCATCAGATAACTTTACCCGGAGGGCAATTGAGCAAGCTCAAACCTAGAGATTATGTATTGGATATACCAGGAGATCTATCATCTGCAGCTTTTTTGATAACTGCAGCTCTATTAGTGCCGGGAAGTCAGGTCAAATTGCTTAATTGTGGATTAAACCCAACAAGGACGGGATTTGTAAAAATACTACAGCAATTAGGTGCCAGGATTACAATTACTAATAATACTACCTTAGCTGCTGAACCAAGAGGTGATATTAATGTAGAATATAGCCCTTGTCTACAAGGATTTCAATTGGGAAAAAACCTGGTCCCTGATACAATAGACGAACTTCCATTACTAGCGGTGATTGCAGTTCTTTCCCATGGGACTACTAAAGTGTCAGGAGCAGAAGAATTACGATATAAAGAAAGTGATAGAATTTCCGCTATCACCCAAGAATTGACCAAACTTGGAGCAGATATAACAGAAACTCAAGATGGCTTTATTGTTAACGGACCCACACAACTAACAGGTAATGTAGTGGATTCTCATGGAGACCATCGTATTGCTATGGCTTTAACAGTAGCTGCCTTAACCGCCCAAGGGAAAACCATCATAAAAAATTCTGACTGTATTAATATATCTTATCCAGGTTTTATTCAAGATTTAACAAAACTAGGAGCTATAATAGAACAACATTAAATCTTTACTCTTAATAGAAGATTTTATAATTAAAATTTCATCTTATATATCTTAAATTAAGTATATTAAATACAAAAAAAGTGGAGACAATCTTTTAATAGATTGCCTCCACTTTTTATTAAAGACAAGATATTTATTCGTAAGCTTCACGCAATGCTTCTTGAGCATCTTGTCCATCGACAGTTTCTAATCCATCAACCCACTCTAATACCTTATCTAAGTTCTCGCTAATCCATTCATCCGCAACTTCGTCTGGGTCACGGTCTTCATAACCGTATTCGTAAACCCATTCGTCAACAGTGTCTACATCTACGTCAAATTGTTTCAAATATTGAGCTAGTTGTGGATTGTCATCTTCTAAGCCAGGTCTTGCAATGGTACCAACTTGCTCACCTTCACCCCAAATTCCTTTGGGATCATCCAAATATTCCATATCGAATATTACATTCATGTAATGGGGTTCCCAACCGCTAAAGACTACCCATTCTTCATTTTCTATCTTTTGCTCAACATCAGCGATCATAGCAGCTTCATTACTTTCCATGATATCCCATTCACCTAGACCGTAGGTATCATTTTCAAAAGCTTCGATCATAATCTCATTACCGTCATTCCCTGGTTCCAAGCCATAATAAGTATACTCAAATTTTTCCGAGTGATCGGCTAAATCTTCTAGGGAGGTTACCCCTTCCTCATATACATAAGTGGGAACAGCTGGCGCGTAATTAGTTTCATCTAAATGAGTTTCTAAATGAACTACATCCCCTTCTTCCAAAGCATTTTCAAGGGGGGTTCCCCAAGTTTGAAACCATGCATCTGTAAAGGCATCAATTTGCCCATCTGCCATTCCTTCAAGGATTACAGGGAGATTGTAAGTCTTAACGTTAACATCGTAACCTAATGTCTCTAATACAGCTTCGTTGATATGACTCTTCTGAGTAGAGCATGTCCATTCGACCATAGCAAGTTCTACATCTCTTTCTTCTTCACATCCGGTAGCAATCCCTGCAAAAATAATTCCTGTAATAAGCATTGCTACTATTAAAACTTTACGTTTTCCGCTTCCATGAGCGTTCATAATTAAATAGTACCCTCCTCGTTTTTATCTATAATTTGTTCTGTTTATAAAGTATAAGCTTTTCAATACTATACTGCAAAACTCATTTAGCTTTATAACTATCGGTTATTCGTCCTCAGCACTACTTATTCCTTAAATCAGGGGTAATTTCTCCATATTTGACGTTATTACTATTTAATTAGGTTTAATGCGCTTCCATTTTTAAAGTCACTCATCACTGATCATCCCTTATTTAGAAGCATGAACGATAAATTTCTTCATATCCTTTTACATCGATATCTCTTGGATTTCCAACTGTTTGTGGATCATAATAAGCTTCTTTAGCAAGCCTAGGAATCATGTCTTCTGATACACCTAAATCGCCTAAAGTCGGCACATCAATGTCTTCAGATAGCTGATACACTGCCTCAACAGAAGCCCTAGCAGCTTCATGTAAGTCCATACCGTGAGTATCTACACCTAGAGCATTGGCAATGCGCGCAAACTTATGAGGTGCTCCAATCCAGTTATACTCCATTGCAGGAGCTAAGGTAGCTGCTACTGCCTGACCATGAGGTACAGAGATAATTCCTCCTAGTGTTTGAGTCATGGCATGAACTGCTCCAGCACTATCGCCTCCGTATGATATACCTGCTAACATAGCTGACATAGCCATACCATAACGAGCTTCTATATCTTGACCATTACCTACTGCTCGTCGGAGATATTTACCTGCGTACTCAATGGCTAAAAGTGCTGCTGCATCAGTAGTTGGTTGAGAATAGTGGCAAGTATAGCATTCTATAGCATGACAAAGTGCATCCATTCCTGTTCCTGCTGTAATAGATGGGGGCATTGTAACATGTAATTCAGGATCAATCAATGCTAAATGAGCCGTAATCAATGGTCCACCAGTATTAAATTTAAATTCTCTCTCAGGGTCTTTTATTACAGCCCATAGGGTAACTTCACTTCCGGTTCCTGCAGTCGTAGGAACAGTCACCAATGGTGGTATTCTTTTAGTCATTGGTTTCTTACCCTCAGCGGCTTCATATTCTACAACAGGGCCATCATGAGAAATTTCTAGTCCCATAGCCTTTGCAGTATCCATGGAGCTTCCCCCACCAACAGCAATCATACCATCGCAATTCTCTTTTTTATATGCTTTAGTACCATTGGCTACTATTTCCAAATCTGGATCTGCTTCTACCCCATCATAAACTGCATAGGGGATACCTGCTTCATTTAATGACTCTTCAATAGGTTTGATAAGTCCTGCATCAATAACTCCCTTATCAGCTACAATAATTGGCTTACTTACGTTAAGTTCCTTTAACTCATTGGCAATTTCCTTGATAATTCCTAATCCGTGCTTAGTTTTAGTAGGCAATACAAACTCATTTTCCTGCATCTGTTCAAATCTCAACATAATAAAATCCCTCCTGATTAAATTTAATTTAGAAACTTCAAATTAGTTTTTGAAGTTTAATTTTAAAGTTTATCTTTTAAGCCCAGTTGGGCTAACTTCTCCTCTGTAGGACGGCCTTCTTCATCCCATCCTCTATGATAGTAGTACTCTTGAAGCATAATTTTTTCATCTTCTTGGGTGAATTTGTGACCTTTTGCCGGGCCATCAGGCAATGGTTCGTAAAATCTTTTAGGTAGTTTTTCGTGTTTTTTAGTTAATCCTTGTTTTAAGTTAAAGAGTCTGCTAACATTCCAAATTCTTTCACCCAGTTGATATAAACGATCTTGACTAAACTCTTCACCCGTAGCGGCTTCAAACAATTCACGGTACGATTCCTCTGAAATACCAAAGGTACCGAAATCACACTTAACAAAAGTGTCCAATGCCGCAATGAAATTTTGATCATTAGCTACAGTTTCTGCTTTACCATGGACTTCTAATCTTTCAAAAGTCTTGCCATTAAATTCAGCACCGCCAACTTCGTAATCAATGGGGAAGGCACGTTGATGGCAAGCTCCACGGTCAGCCGTCATATAAGCCAGACCCATTCCGGGTACTCCTCTCGGACCCCATGCTGGTATATCCATACCTTTTACATGTGAAGCCCTTGCCTGAGCATTGGTACCTAGCTCTTCGGCAGCTTTTTTAGTGCCTTTTGCCAGTAAATTACCTAGATATCCCTTCTTATTGGCAATGTCCTTCAAAACTCTTTCAGCACTTTCTGAATCACCAAAGGACATATCTATACCATCGCAGTCTTCTGGTTTTAAGATGCCTTCTTCAAAACATTCCATAGCAAACCCTATAGTAGAACCACCAGACATGCCATCGATTCCTAAGGCATCGCATAGATATACTAAATAAGCTACTTCTCTAATATCTGAGATCCCCAAGTTCGTACCCATTAAAGCTGCAGTCTCATATTCAACTATGTCTGAAACAGTTCCTCGTCGCTTACCATCCTTAATCACACCAACTTTGCTGCATCTGATTGGACATGAAGCACAACCTTCATCTCTGAGCCAAATTTTTTCGCTTTGAGCTTGATGAGCCAATCCATCGGGATTAAAAGTACCCTGTTGGTAGTTTTTGACCGGTAATAATCCCTCACTATGGGCAAACCACAAAGCTGCTGCAGTTCCTGCTTCAGTGAGTTCTTCTATCTCTTCGGACTGTTCTAATTCTTTTCTGGCTTTAGCAATTGCTTGATCGAACCTCTCCAGATCATGAATTTTTACAGTATTGGTACCTTTTATGGAAAAGGCCTTTAGCTGTTTACTTCCCATGACAGCTCCTATGCCGCCACGTCCAGCATGACGATTGTACTCACACGATACCAAGGCATAAGGAATTAAATTTTCACCAGCTTGGCCAATGGTAGCAATTTTTAAGGTTTTATCATTCATATCAGCTTTTATCTGATGATTAGTTTCAAAAGTATCTAAACCCCAGTATTTCTCAGCGGGTAATATTTCAACTTTATCATCTTCTATTGTTATCATGACAGGTTTATCAGCTTTACCTTTTAGAACGAGGGCGTCATACCCCGCATACTTGATTTCCTGGGCCAAATTACCACCATAGTAAGAGTCTACATATCCCCCAGTTAAAGGAGATGTTGACACAACAACTCCTCGCATGGCAGGAGCATCAGTGCCAGTTAACGGACCACCCGCAAAGATTACTGGATTTTCTTCTCCATAGGGATCTACACGCTCATGGTTTCGCGTTTCACGGTATAATAACCAAGTGGCGAGTCCCTTGCCACCGACAAACAACTCTTTAATGTCCTCGGAAATTTCTTCAGTCCAGGATTTATTGTTGCTTAAATCTACATGCAAAATCTGATTCATTGCACCTAAGTTACGGAGTTTCATTTAACTTCACCCCTTTTTTCTCCAGACTCTCCATGATCACAGTCTCCATGATCACAATAGGTTAACGCCCCTGTGGGACAATTTTTGACACAAAGGGGGTCTCCACCACAGAGATCACATTTGGAAGCTTTTTTGTCCATCATCACAATTACATCTCGAGGGCAATACTTTTGGCATTGGCCGCATCCGATACATTCATCTTGTACGACGACAGGGATTCCGTTTTCCCGTTTTATAGCTGATACGGGACATACTTTTTCACAGAATGCATTGTCACATTGATTACAGACTATCGGATCTGATACTAAAGCATCCATTTTTGATTCAAGACGTAGCCGGGCAAAACGTGGATTATAACCTCCGGCCAATCGCCTGGAACAGACCAATGTACAGATTTCACAACCGGTACAAAGATCGAAACTTGCAATTAATTTTCGGATAGCCATATTAAGTCACCCTTTTTATTATTTTTATAAAGTTTTTACTGAACAGACTGAATACATTGTATATAAAAAAAGGCCTTTTGACAATTGCATTAAAAGGCCTTGAGATTTTATGACGTAGTTACTTCTTCGATTTTCTCTTCTGTGCTCTTAATTTTACCGAAATATACTATTCTTTGGGAATAAAGTCGAATATCTCTCCCGATTCTATACTTCTGGCCAATTTATTAAGCCATATATAATATTGCTTTGCTTCTTCTAACTTTTTCAAGTCTTTTTCCGCCTCTTTACTGACTTCTCCATCACTACTTTCAGCCATTTCTTTTAGTTCCGGCTCAACTTTTTTAATGGCTTCCATGTTTACTTCAATTTCTCTCTTCCACATAGGAATGAAGAAGTTAAGAAAGGTATTAAAAAAATCTGTTTCTCCTTCGTATAAATGCTTGCGAACCCCTTTTTTCCATACTTTTTTCACCATCTTATTTTTTTCTAAGCGTCTGACACCAGTGCTCATACTGGTTTTACTCATACCCATCATATCTCTCAGTTCATCTAAAGTCTTTGGTTCATCACTGAAATAAAGTATGGCATATAATCTCCCAATAGAAGGGGGAACTCCATATAGGTCCATGGTTTGAGCCATAGCGACACTGATTTCCGATCTCAATTCTTGAAGTTTCTCAAAGGAATCATTTCCATTTTGCTGCTCTTTTCCACTCATTTATATTCACCTTCTTTTAAGGATTATTGCTATACAGTATGTCCTGTATGACTTATATTGTTACATAATTTTCAATCAATATCAAGTGTACTAGGAGCTCTTGAAAAGGATTTTCCCGGGAACATATTCCTATAAATTAGTAGAAAAATTCCAATTACTATGATTATATCCCCTATACTTATAACTTTACTAAAAGGATAAGGTGATGGGATAGGTATAATATCACCTAAAAACGGAAGGACAGTCTCCTGAGTTATGAAAGTATGAGTACCTACAGGGGTTTCAGTAACATCTGTAAACTGAAGAGCTTGTTCCGAAACAGGCATGGCTCCACCATTTAAAAAAATAACCAAACTATTTAATAATACCCCAATGAAAACCAATTTCAATTCTCTTATATGGCGGTTCATAATAAAAAATCCGATCAATATGATGAAAGCAAGAGATTGTAAATAACCACCGTAATTAATAAAAAAATCCACTCCACCTTGAGAGTAATTATAGGTGACAAAGCGGATTAATAAAGGTAAAAATAATAAGGGCAACCCCTTTATGGTTATTTTTTCAAGGTTACGGATAGAGCCACCACGAATAAACCCTAATATTATAGGTAGTACTACCGCTTCAAATAACATCAAAACACCTCGGCTTTTTGAGAAGTATCAGTTTGATATAGTTTTTTTAACTCCATTTCGGTTATTTCCCCTCGTTTGATCAACACCTTCTTCAAAGCATCAACTACTGCAGGATCGAATTGTTTACCACTATTACGGTCTAGTTCTTTAATGGCATTCATAGTACTTAAAGAGTTTCGATAACTCCGTTCAGTAGTCATAGCATCAAAAGCGTCGGCTACAGCCACTATTCTAGCTTCCTGCGAAATCTCATCCCCCTGTATTCCGTCAGGATAACCTTGTCCATCAAATCTTTCATGATGATGTCGAATAACATGGGAGTAATCGGCTAAAAATTCCACATCTTCAATGATTTTTTGCCCAATAACTGGATGTTCTTTGATCTTTTCAAATTCTTCGGAAGTTAATGAGGAAGGTTTATTTAAAATTGACTCAGAAATCCCAATCTTTCCTATATCATGTAGTATAGCAACGTATTCCAAGCTCTCTAATTTATCCGCATTTAATTCCATTTCTTTTCCCATATCTTTCACCAGTTCCGCTACTCTAAGACAGTGCCCCCCAGTGTAGGAGTCCTTGGCATCTAGAGTCTGACTTAACGTTTTTATAGTTGATAGATAAGCCTGCCGCATCTTGATATACAGGGAAAATGAGTGGCGGGCTACTAATAAAGATAGGAACAACAATACTAAGCCTGCAATTCCAATTTCTTGATAAACAAAAACAATTAAAACACCCAAAGGAGCCAGAGTTAAGTAGTTAGGTATAGCCCAACGGAAGTTTACTCGCCAAGCTTCCCATATAGAAGATTCTTTATAAAAAGCTATTGCCAAAGTTACCAGAATTGTATTCACAAGGAAATAAACCATTGAAGCAAGAATAACGGGTAACAATTCTTCAGGAAGAATAATTTGCCCAAAGTTTCCTCCAATCAATTTAAATACTTTACCTGCCAGAAAAGCCGCTAAAGATATTTGACATAGATTATATAAAGAAACATGAATAGGTAACTTGAATTGTTTACGTGAAATCATGCCTAGACAAGCGATCCATGCCCCTGTAAAAGGCCCAAAGATCAGCACACTTGCTAATATCACAGCAAAACTAACAGAAACGTAACCAGCTCCTTCTTTAGGAAGGGGTACCGCTAATTCTTCAGAAAGTATTATAAATGCCATAAATACAACTATAGACCAAGATAACATGCTTATCGTTTCACTAATACTATATAGCAATACAGTAAACCCGGATAAAATAACAACGCTTATTAGTATTTTTAATTTTGTAGACATTTTATCACCTCTATTATTAACAGGGACCCAGATTTATTTTAAATTAACCGCCGCCACCCCAAGTGAAACTAGCGCCTCCTGCTAAAACAACGCCTAACAATGTTACTAAAATAAGTACCACTTTATTCATGGGTCTCAACTCCTTCTTGGAAGGACTCCGCCAGGTCCGCTATAGTGACGGGAGACCGCTTCGCTCTTTAAATTTTCCATAAAACAGTTTCACAAGTAAACCAAGTGAATAAAATTAATGGGCGGCTACCGGGTCCCTGTTACACCCTAATATTTAATACATCTATGAAAATGACAAACCTATAAGTAATGTTATTTTAAATACTTTAATCTTCTATTAACAGCATCTAAAGTAGCTCTAGCTACTGCTTCCTTATCATCTTTCCTCACAAGGGAAGACCCTACTAAAAATTCTTCCGAAGTAGATCGGACTAAGGACACTGCTACTAGAGCCACTTTTTCACCTGCGAAATCAAACAAAGATACTTCTTCAAGTACTAATGAAAATATGGAATCAAAACCATCATTACATTCAATGGCTTTTAGTGTTGCCTGGGCTACTAATCTGTTTTGATTTTTTTCAGATCCCGGTCCTTCAGAGTCTCCATGATATTTATTGTTATCATCACTTAATTCTACTGAAATTCTACATTTTCGGCCATTATACTCCATCACTAAATTATGTAAAATTAACCTATTTTCACTATTTTTATCGATAAACTCCTCTTTATCACTTAATTGAACTACACTTATTTTCCTGTGGTCTAATTCTATGTCAAATTCTACTGCTGCCGCTGTTTCAATATCTCTAACAATTTGTTTCGCACCCCTGCTTTTATCTGCTAGTACATATATTTCCTGAATAAAGTTTTGCTCGTCCAAAGTAACCTTGGCATCCAACACACTTTCTACTTTTTGAATCAAATCAGTCAAATTTTGAGAGGTTAAATTTTCTGAAATGTTACTATGGTCAGACACTGGCATCACCCTATTAATTAATAATCATTGATATCAAATGTAATCTTCGACATATGTTACTCTCTATATATAAACATTTTTCTTTCTTTTTCAATAAAATCCTTCTTAATTAATTAATTTTTTTGGAAAATATTTCATCGATTTGTTCATAAACAAACTCTGGAATAACGCCAAGTCTCCAGAGGGAAGCGCCTCGTAACTGATATTTATCGACTAATTCCCATTTTTTCATCAAACTGCGTTCACTTTCCATATATATATAATTTTTTAAACCTTTTTCATCAGTAAAGCTCAAATAATTCACAGCAGATTGCTCGTCCCATTGTTTATCTATTCCTTTTTCCTCTTTAAAGTCGTATACGGAATCCAAATAAGGGTGTGAAATCATCCATTTGCTAGTTATTTCTCGTTCTTTTTCTTCTTCAACTAAATCTGAGTCTTGTTCTACTTGATCACCATTGCTGCTTTCTACTTCCCTATATCTAACTGCAGGAAGACGAACTCCCAGAACAATCTTATCTGAATCAACTAATTCTACTAATTGTTGAATTCCTTCTTCCACCTTATTTATTGGTGCTGTTGCACTAGGTAAATTTCTATCATGATAATCGTAGGCCATTACAACCATCTTGTCGGCAATATCACCTAACTGTTCATAATCATAACCTCTGTAAAAACTGTTTGCAGGAGGAACTGTTAATATCAACTGTTTTTCTTCGGATAATTGTTCATCTATTTCAGTTACAAAATCTATGTATGCCGATTTGATAGCTTCGTTCTGTTCCTGATCTTGACTTTTACCTAGTTCTTCTATATCTAAGTTAACACCAGAATAACCATCTTCTTTAAGTTCTTCTATAATATCACTTATCAGTAGTTCTCTCTTACTTTCGTCAAGAAGCACTTGTTCGACACCATTTTCTCCTTGACGACCAAAGACAGTTAAGTTTCCGTGGACATTTTCTTGAGATAAATTTTCGATCACATCTTGATAACCAGCTGGTCTTCTAAAACCATGCTCTTTACCATCAGTGACTAAATGTCCTTTATCAGAAACTTCAAACCAACCCAGATGGATATTTGAGAAAAGATTCACCCTAGAGTCTTCACTTTTTTGAGGATATGCTGCACCGAAAAGCTCTTCCCAACTAGACCTTTCTCCATAGCCATGGGCATAAAAAGCTGATAAAGTACCATCTATAGTTAATTCATCGGGCTCCGGTTTTGTTGAAGTCATCCTTATTTCACCTTGCTTATATTCTACCTGAACACCAAAGGTTTCACTAAAAAATCTAAGTGGAATCAGGGTACGACCACTTGTGATTTGAGGGGGCACTTCTAAAGTGTCTCTATGTCCGTTCAATATCACTTCATCAGAGTCAATTTGCATTACCAGGTTTTTTTCCTCAGAATACGCTGTTATTGTTTCTGTTTCGCTATTCCAATCAACTGTCACATCTAAACTTTCCGCTAATTTTCTAAAAGGTACCAAAGTCCTACCATCTCGAATAATTGGTGATACATCAAATTCCACTAGTTCTTGATCTAAATAAATATTCAGTTCATGGTCCGAAGAATGCGTCATACCCACCTTCGGTAATAAAAAACATAAGAAAAATAAACCTAAAACAACAATTTTAGCAATCCTATTTGTAGTTAGTGTTTGATTAAACATGTATTACACCTCCAATTTTAATAAAGGGAAAGGGAAAGTCCATAAAGGTTTCGTTATTTTTAGGGTAATTATTTATTTCTATGATATCATATTAGTAGCAAGATTTAAGCAAAAAAGAGAACTTTTACCTTTTGATTCATTTCTTTAACATACTTCTTTAGTTATGTAGTGGGTTTTCTGCTTGATTTCTAGTAATAATATTTTTTAAATTTTTAATGGCTCGATGTTGTAAACTTCTGACAGATCCTGGAGATTTTAACAATTGAATTGCGGTTTCTTTTGTGGTTAACCCCTCAACGAACCTCAATTCTATTACAAGTCTTTGTTCCTCAGGCAAAACTCCTAAAGCACGTTTGATCATCTCATTTTCTTCTTCAATTAGAGCTAGTTGTTCGGGATTATCTTTTGCAACAACATTAGCGATCTCATCTAAACCCACTGTCGATATTTTTCGTTTTCTCCAAAAATCATACAAAGTGTTTCTCGCCGTAGTATAAATGTAACTAGTAATTTGATCGGGGGTAAGTTTTAAGTGATCTAGTCGACCCCAAACTTTTCTAAATGTTTCTTGTGTCAATTCTTCCGCTTCATCATGATTGTGCATTTTATAGTAAAAAAATCTATAGATTTTTGGCCTCAGATAAGCAAATATTTTCTCAAACTCACTTTCTTGAATTGTAAAAGCCATATTATGTAACACCTCTTTCTTGATTTATAATATCAAAATATTCCACTAAAAATAAAAAGTCCCTAGAAATCGGGACTATAAGGTAAGTAATTAGATAAAACTCCCCTTTTTCTATTGTTAGTATTATTATAGCACAAAATAAGGATAAAGTTACAATTATTCCCCTCTATCCTTAAATTTTTCTAGATCTTTCACGTCTTTTAAAGAAACTGCTAAACCTACTTGTTTACCATCATTTGTTTCACGCGAAGCGTATATAATTCCCACTACTTCACCTTCTGCATCAAATACAGGGCTACCACTATGTCCAGGATGAATATGGGCATCTATTTCTAAAATACTATGAGGTGTCCCGGAAAGTTCGTGAATTTTCATGAGTTCACCTTCTACAGCCAGGCTCCCTATCCCCCTGGGATTACCAATAATCAAAACATCTTGACCTTTGTCTAAAGATGCGATCGGATCATCCTTAAGCTCAACATAGGGTAAATTTTCTCCCTGAATTTCTAAAATAGCCATATCGATATTTGGGTAAGGAGCACCGTGCCATTCCTCAACAGGAAATCCCTTTTCTTCTTCTCTGAAATTCACGGAAATATTAGTAGCGTCTTCAACAACATGACGATTAGTCAGTATTTTACCCGAAGGATCAATATTAAAACCAGAGCCCGCCTGTCTTGTAGAAATAGAGTTTTTTTGGGCTTCTCCATGTCCTGATACCATAACAACACTTTTTTTCAGTTCTTTTACTTGGGGGTTATCTCTCAAATCCAAAGATTCTAAATACGCATCAATAGGAAAATTAGCTAAAACATTAAATACTCCGGTCATAGCTGTAATAACAAACATCACTAACACAGCCGCTGTAAATATTTTTCGAATCTTGCTTTTTCTTTCATCAAACTCAGTCCAGTCCTCATCGTCTTCTTCATCAAATTCAAAGTCCCAGTATTCTTCAGGAAAATAAAATTCTTCATCTTCTAATTCTTCATTTTCAAACTCTTCATCCCTATCTAAATGATTATTCTCCTTATATTCGAATTCTTTTTCATTTCTATTTTTGTTTTGGTTCCAATTCTTCATTTTAGCCACCTGCCAAACACTCTAATAAAGGTGCTTTATTTTTTTCAATAATCAACATTCAAGTTTAAACTCAGCTTAATACTAAAAGTCTATTATTCTTATTCATCATAATATAATATTTATCCTGGAAAACCAAGCAGTTTTAAAAATTTTCATAAGATTATAGAGTTACTATTTTACTATTTTAGTTAACAAAAAAGACTGTCCTGGTTAACTCGTAAGATACTAGGACAGTCTCTTCAACTTCAATTGATTTAAACTTGTTAATCTAACTTACTTATAGGAATTAACATTTAATAATTCACTTACTGTCACAAATTCATATCCCTGTGATTTTAGAGTTTCTATTAGCTCCGGCAATGCTTCTAACAAATGGTCTCGATTATCATCTTCTCCGCTTGAATATGAATGCATTAAAATAATCGAACCACTATCTACATTTGGTAATACATTAATATGAAATAAATCTGGATGCTTGTCTAACCAGTCCCAAGAATCTACTGACCAATTAATCACGTTGTAATCCATTTCTGCCAATTGGGCTATCCCTTGAGTATCTAAGGCTCCATAAGGTGGGCGGAAAGTTGCTGTCCGGTTGCCAGTAATTTCTTTGATAGCTTCTTCTGTTTTAAGAACTTGTTCTTCAATTTCTTCTGATTCTAAATCTAAGAAGTTTGAATGGTCCCAAGAATGGTTGCCTATTTCATGTCCCTCAGAGTCAGTGCGCTCTACTACTTCAGGATAATTTTCAATTTGGTTCCCAACAAAATAAAAGGTACTGGGGATTTGGTATTCATCTAAAATATCCAAAACTTCATCTGTATAATAATCGTCTGGACCATCATCGAAGGTTAGTGCAATCTGTTTATCCGCTTCTTCACCGAAGTTATACAAGTTTTCCCAGTTATTTTGGGGATACCAGTTACTATAACCATCATTCATTTCATAAGAAGGGTGAGTTAAAGGGATTTCTAAGGTTTGTCCGGAAATTAATATGTCTTCGTCTTTTAAATTATTATACTCCGCAAGCATGTCCATATCAACTTCATAATCCTCAGCTATTTGAGACAATGTATCCCCTGACTCAATGGTATATTCTTCTGTCACTCTGCCTGGAACCACCATCACTTGACCTTCTAACAGATGATCTGGCTTCTCGATAGGATTTAGTGAGATTAATTCGTCAATACTGGTTTCAAATTCACTAGCCAGTGAATACAAATTATCCCCTGATTCAACCCTGTAAACTTGCAGATACTCTTCCTCAGCTTCTTCAATTTCCTTTTCTTGAACTTCTAATTGTGTTTCTTCTGCAAAAATTGTAGTAGGTAAAAGCAATAAAGCTATTATGACAAGTAAAATTAGGTTGTGCCCTTTCATTTATTTACCCCTTTCCGTTATATACTGTTATATATATTACTTTCAATATTGCTATCAATACTATAGCACGGAAAGGGTAGGGTTACAACTAGTTCGACCGTGTTAAGTTATTCCATATTTATTTTCTGTTATCATCATTCTGTAATTTATTATCTTCTCGCTTTTCCTCTACTGGTTCATCAGGGATCTCATCTTTAATTTCTTCCACCTCTTCTTCATTAACTCCAGGCAAGTTTTCTTCATGTAGGTGTTCGACCTGCTCACCTCGTTTTTTAGCGTATTTTTTCAAGCTTGAAACCCAGAAACCACCATGAAAATGTTGCGGCTCATAACTTATTATAAAAGCACTGGGATCCATGGCAATAACATAATTGTATAGATCCTTCTGATCTTTGCGTGATGTTAGAATTTCCATCACCTGTCGTTCGCCTTCCATTCCTTTACCGACCCATGAAGTAACTCCAAATCCTTTTTCACGCAGTAAATCAGCAAAGGGGTATTTGACTTGCTTACTGATGACCTTCACAGTTACGTAACCAAGAGCAAGTTTTTCTTCTATCTTAGTTCCGACTAACACCCCTAAGGCAAAACCAACGGCATAGGCAATTAAATTTTGAATTTGATCTAAATTTTCAAGGACTAATCCTAATCCAAGTATATAAACAAATACTTCCACTGAACTTAGCAATGCTGCTAGATATCGCTGTCCTTTCAAAGTGAATAACATCCGAATAGTTAAAAAGGATACGTAAACTATATTTATTATTAATATAATTATAATCATGGTCATATTATCACCTTCCAAACAAATTAATAATTAAAACTCTTTTAATCCAGTACCAGTTAATGGCACCAATACATCTTGCATATCAGTTTTTAAAGTGCCAGTACTTTCAAAAGATGAAGTTGCATCAAATAACTTTATAGCACCAGCCACTGCAACGGCAGCTGTTGTTTCAACAAAAATACCCTTATTCCAGAGAGCTTGTCTAGAGGATTTTATCTCATCTTCAGATACAGTGAGTACTTGCCCCCTACTATCTGAAATAGCCTTAAGCATCTCCAGTTTTCTTGGTGGGTTTTTAGCCGCAATTCCCTTGGCTATAGTGTCACCTGTCGGATTCGAACTAGCTGAAACAGTTGTATCATCGCTTTCTTGAGTTAATGGGGCACAACGTTCACTTTGTACAGCAATAATTTTAGGAAGATTCCCTAATTCATAAAATCCTTTATATACACCAAGCAATAAAGTACCATTTCCTGCAGGAATCACCATTGTTTTTGGTATACCTATTTGCTGATAAATTTCATGGGCTATTGTTTTAGTCCCTTCAAAAAATAAAGGATTATATATATGCGATGCATAATAATTGTTTTTACATGCTTTTTTTACTGCCCTTGACGTATCATCTCTATCCCCAGGTACTTTAACTACCTCAGCACCATAGGCCTGAATTTGCTTTAATTTGCTGCCCGAAGCAGACTCAGGAACATAAATTTGGCAATCAATCCCGGCAGCAGCACAGTAAGCCGCAATAGCAGCTCCCGCATTACCTGACGAGTCTTCTACTACTTCCTCTATACCCAACTTTTTCAATGCACTTATAAGTACCTTAGCCCCTCGATCTTTAAATGAACCAGTAGGCATTAAGTGATCAAGTTTTAGTTTCAAGGGATAATTATTAAAAGACTTAGTTATTATGGGAGTTACTGGTTCCCCCAGAGAAACCATTTCTTTCATTTCACCAATAAAAGTCCCTTGAAAGTCAAACAAACCCCCACAAGAACAAGTGTAATTTAAACTAGTTATTTCATACATTTTACCGCAATTTTGACAAAGAAAATTCATAGCTATTCTCCCCTTAGCAAAGTTTATGATAATACATAATTCAAAAGTTCGTTAATTTAAATTCTTTCTCTATCCACTATAATTTAAAAACAACAAAATCGAGTAGGAGGTAGATAATTATTTTATCTACCGACCTCTCACACCACCGAGCAAACCGTTCGGTACACGGCGGTTCCTAGTTTACGCTTTAACTTGTCGATAATATTCCGAAAAGAATAGGAAACCAAATCCTTTGATTACATCATTTCCAAGGGATTTGGATAAGACGGGGCTATTGGAAATTCTCCAGTAGCCCTTTCTTGTGTTTGCATATTCCCATGCTTTGTATTTATTGGCTCCAAAGAACTTGAGCATTTTAAATTTTGTTCTCACTTTCTTCCATTGTTTCCAGTAAATCATGCGAATACGCCTTCTCATCCAACTGTCAGTATTTATTAACAGATTCTTCATATCAGCTGGTTTAAAGTAGTTAACCCAACCCATAATGTATCGGCTAAGTTTCTTTGCTCTGGCTTCGTTGCTTATTCCATAACTTCTAGATGTGAGTTCTTTTATTCTCGTTCTCATCTTTGTAACTGATTTAAGATGAACTCTTAATCTGGCTTTTCCTTTATGTCTGTAAAAGCCAAACCCAAGAAATCTTACCTTTCCTACATAGGCAACTACAGTTTTATCTTTATTTACTTTGAGAAATAGTTTATTTTCGATGAAGGGTAGTATGTTCTTCAAGGTGCGTCCGGCACTTCTTCTGCTTTTACAAAAGATTAGCAGGTCGTCCGCATAGCGGACGAATTCGTGCCCCCTTTTCTCAAGTTCTTTATCCAATTCGTGGAGCATTATGTTACTGAGGATAGGGCTAAGAGGCCCGCCCTGGGGCACGCCAACTTCTGTATCCTTATAGGTGTGTTTGATCATTACTCCTGCTCTTAGATATTTGTTGATAAGAGATATTACTCGACCGTCTTTTATTGTCTTAGATAGCACTTCTATCAATTTGCTCTGGTTTACTGTGTCAAAGTATTTCTCCAAGTCCATATCTACTACATATTTGTATCCTTCATTTATGTTTTGTTGACTTTTCTTAATTGCATCATGAGTACTGCGTCCAGGGCGAAAACCATAGCTGTTATCTGAGAATTGCTCCTCATATATTGGAGATAGTACTTGGGCTATTGCTTGTTGGATTACCCTGTCTACCACTGTAGGTATGCCTAATTTTCTTTTCTTCCCATCTTCTTTAGGTATCTCTACCCTTCTGACGGGATTAGGGCGGTATTTACCGTCCAGGACTCTTTGCCTGAGGTGGTCCCCGTTTTCTTTGAGATATTGTAGAAGTTCATCTACTCCCATCCCATCAATCCCGTGAGAGCCTTTGTTGGATTTTATTTTCTTGAATGCTTTATTCATGTTGTCTCTATCCAAAATTTCCTCTAGCAAATTCCCCTTCGACAAGTTTGCATTGGAGATGTTGTTTTCAGTTATCCTTAAAGAACTGTGCACTCCCGCATATCCTTCGTGTTCCGCACTATTCTTCTGCGGTGAGCCTTCTTTGCAGCTTTCGCCTGTCAGAAGTTGGCGGCACTTCATTCCTTTATTGGTAACAGTCATTTACTGATCTCCTCCTAGGTTCATCCCTTCCTTAATGATGTCGACCTCATCAAGTACTATGGAATCTGCTGACTTCTCATGACAAATCTTATTTCAACCGTGGTTCGAAGTTCATCTTGCCACGTCCATGAGACCTCCCACGGTAAGACGATTAACTTTCATTCCATGTACCCACATCATTTACACTGGTATGTCCGTGTAGTTGATTGGACTTCGTTTTGTATTGCAAACTCATCCCATACCTTATGCCTGATGATGTTCGTGTGCCTTGGGTCGGAATTTTGCCTTAAGCTTCCTTCAGATCCCACCTCACGATGGGCACCCTTGCTCTTGGCTAATGGTTGGTAACTACAAACCCCCATAGTGGACTTACACCACCTAGCTAATCGTCATGCATGGCGCACAATAAAACCCCTGGTTACGACAATTTTCGTAAGCCAGGGGAAATACCCTAAAAACCACAGTTAAGTCAATGCAACAGGATTCAATATAACAGGATTTTAGCATATTATGAAGAAAAATTATAATGACGTTCTCTATACCGACACAAAAACTTAGTAACTAAATATGCAAGTAAAAAAGCTATTACAGCGTTAAATATTGAACCTACTAAAAAGTCATACGTCACAGAAACCAATACATTTACTGCACTAGAGCTAAACCACTGGGCTAAAAATTGCCCGACATTGTGTAGCATTACAATGATTGGTGATAAAATTTCGAGTTCTTTACCACCCAGAAGTATTCTACCAGTTATATAATTCAATGCATAAAATACCGGAATCAAAAATCCTGTCCCCAAATGAAATGCCACTGCGATTATTTCACTACCTTTTAATAATTTAGCAACAATAAAAGTTAAAATAGACCCCAAACCTAAAACCGGAAGAAAATTCCAAAAAATTGCAATGGCAACAGCTAAAGCAATTTTACGAGGAGTTGTATTTATTTTAATTAATTCTTTTAAATTGGTGATTTTATCTTTTAAATGTTGAGTTGGAAACCTCATTAACACCACATCCTAAAAGCTAATATAAATCTTTACTTTTCATAATGTGTCTATTATGATATAACAAGAACTGCGATATAACCAGGGATTTTAAAATACGTTTACAAAAAGTTTACCTGAGTCAGGGCTGAGCTGCTGCAAAATTCTGTTACAATGTAAGCAACTACTGTAGCTCCATTGTAAACAGGATAAACTATTGTGCAATTTTAGGTCAAATAATATCAAGTATATTAGAAATGAGAATAAGGGGGGGGGTTTTTTATCCCTGAAAACAAATCAGTAACTAACCAGCATAACAATAAAAATAAAGGTAAACAAAAAAAACGTAAACTAAAATTCAAACCGTCTGCGCTATTAAAGCTAATCTTTGTATCTGTGCTTATAATTTTATTTTTAGGTGGCGGCACGGCCTTTGGTATGGTTGTAGCAGCTCTTCAAACAGTACCAGAATTTGAACCAGGTCAACTAGAAGCTACAGTACCATCAAAAATAAAGGACCCCGACGGAAATGAAATTGTCCGTCTCGACAGAGAACACCAGCGAGAAGAAGTATCTTTAGACCAAGTACCAGATCATGTAATTGAAGCTTTCATAGCCATCGAAGATGCCAGGTTTGAGGAACACTTTGGTTTCGATGTTCGAGGCATCAGTCGAGCGGCAGTCAATAATTTTCAAGAAACTGGTAATCCATTTAAAGGTAGCCAGGGTGGAAGTACTATAACACAGCAGTTGGTTAAAAATACTTTTTTATCACCAAAACGGTTACTTGAAAGGAAAATACATGAGGCTTGGTTAGCTCTACACGTAGAGCGTACTTATACTAAAGAAGAGATAATGGAGTATTATTTAAACTATGCCACATACTTCCACCACAATATCTATGGGATACAAGCAGCTAGTAATTTTTATTTTGACAAAGATGTCAGCGATTTAGATGTTGAAGAAGGCGCGCTTCTAGCAGGAATAATTCGTCATCCAAGTCGACTATCTCCACATAACAATCCGGATCATTCTAAACAAAGGCAGGAAACTGTACTTCATTCTATGAAAAGTCAAGACTTTATCTCAGAATCAGAATTCAACAAGGCTTTAAATAAAGAACTGGATGAAATATTAGCATCGAAACCTGAAAAACAATATCCCTACCCTCATTTTATTGATTATGTCATCAACGAAGAAGCTAAACCTATCTTAGAGGATAAAATTGGTTCTGTAGAAAGTTTACCAGATAATGTACAAAATGCAGAAGATCTACTATATCATCACGGTTTAACAATACACACCACTATTGATAGAGAATTACAGAGTTATTCTGAAGATATAATGGATAATCCAGAGAATTATCCAGAAACTTGGGAAGATGAAATGGGAGTATTGCAACCCCAAGGCGCTTTAGTAGTTTCAGATCCCAATACAGGTGAGGTCAGAGCTATGGTTGGCGGTCGAGATTATGGTACACACAATATGGTGAATAGGGTTACAAGTACAAGATCACCAGGTTCAGCAATGAAACCGATTAATGTATATGCACCTGCTATAGAAGAAGGAAAGTTAACTCCTGGTACTGTAATTGATGATGCTCCTTCCAGCTGGGAAGATGGAGGGGACTCTTACGAACCTGAAAACTTTACCAATACGTTTAGAGGATTGACAACAGTTCGAGAAGCTTTGGTAGATTCATTAAATATCCCTGCTGTTAGGGTCTACGATGACAGATTAGGCACAGAAATTGGCGCCGAATACGCCGAAAAATTTGGTGTAACCACCTTTACTGAAGGAGATAGACATAACTTAGCAGCTTCTATTGGTGGATTAACAAAAGGGGTTAAACCCTTAGAGCTAACTGAAGCTTACGGAACTCTAGCTAATAACGGAATCAGAGTAGAAAACCATACAATTACAAAAATAGAAGATAGGTATGGCAATACCATCTATGAAAGAGAACCAGATTATGATGTAGTAATTTCTGAAGAAACATCCTGGCTGATTACAGATATTTTGCAAGATGTGGTTACAGAAGGAACTGCTGCTTCACTCAATTTAAACTTTCCGGCAGCTGCTAAAACAGGAACATCTAATAACTTCAGAGATGCATGGTTAGTAGGTTACACACCTAATTTAGTTGCGAGTTTCTGGCTTGGCTATGATTATGATGATATTCAAGTTCAAAACAGGACACATTTTACTACTAATATAATTGAAAATGTCATGACACATGCCCTTAAGGATGAAAATCCTCCAGAATTTCAGAAACCAGATGGTATTGAAGGACCAATTGAAATAAGCGAGAAATCTGGCATGCGAGCTTCTGATAAAACACCTTCAGAATATACGACTTACGAGTTTTTCCCTGAAGATCAAATTCCGACTGGTGAATGTGATATATTTGTAGAAAAAAAAGTTTGCACTGCCCATAAATACAGTGATAATGAAGAAGGGGATAACTCAGCAAGCAATCAAGAACCAAAATTAGCCAGTGATAATTGTCCACCTGAGGCAACGGAGACTCGGGTTTTCCTTGATAGAGATGACCCTGGGTTCACTGATGATGGTAGAACAACATATGATGCAAGTCTTATGCCTCCAGAAGAAGAATGTACTCTACATGAAAAAGGGGACTTTCCTGAAGATGAGCTTGAAGACGAAGACAATGGTCTCGATTTCTTCGATGACGACGATGATCATAAAGGAGAAGATTTAGAAGATATCCTTGAGGACGAAGACCAAGAAGATGAAGAAATTGATGATGAGGTTGAAGAAAGCCATGGAGATGAAAGTAGCCAAGATCGAGATAATGGAACAGACCAAGATGAAGATGCATCTGAAGAAAAAGAAGAAGAGAACGAGGAAGAACTAGAAGACACCAACAACAATGATAATGCCAGTGATGATGAAAACACTAGTTAAGATAACTTAGTTAAAAAAGAAAATAAAAAATTAACCTAATAAGAAGTGAGCTCTCCCTCAATTTGGAGAGCTCACTTTTTATATTATCATGTTTACGTTATTGATACTGTGAATTGTTACAATTGAACTTTAACACAGTCTTTTATTAAGAGTTTATTGGCACAATAAAGTGCCTTTAAACACAACAACCGCCTGACCACCGAGGATCACACGATCATTTTGCTCATCAACTTTTACTTTTATCTCTCCACCCCGATCTGAATCCTGATAAGCTATTAATTCATCTTTATGAAGACGATCTTTCCAATAAGGACCTAAATTGCAATGAGCTGATCCCGTCACCGGATCCTCAGCTACCCCTACTGCAGGTGCAAAAAATCTAGACACAAAGTCATAAGAAGGTAATGAGCTAGCACTAGTAACAATAACCCCCCGTTCTGTCAGTTCAGCTAATTTATTATGGTCTGGAGCTATTTCGCCTAATTTCTCTTCAGATTCAACTTCCACTAAAAAGTCAAACTGATTTTTTCCTACAAACTTAATTGATGAATAACCAATTCTCAATGCCCTAATCAGTTCATCATACTCCTCTAGAGCCACTTCCCGTTCAATGGGAAAATCTAATTCAATCATATTGTCTATTAAATTAGCCGTCAGCTTGCCACTATTTGTATTAAATGTAATTTCATTTTTTTCTGATTGTGATAAATAATTTTGAGAAAACAAAATTTTAGCTGCAGCTAGAGTAGCATGACCACAGAGATCTACTTCAGTAGTGGGGGTGAACCATTTTAAATTAAAACTTTTATCATTAGAAGGCCATAAAAAAGCTGTTTCTGACAAATTCATTTCTTGAGCTACTTTTTGCATCCATCCCTCTTCCATCTTACTATCGGTAATACAAACAGCGGCGGGGTTGCCTGAAAAAGGCTTTTTAGTAAAAGCATCAACCTGAAAAATATAAATATTAGACCCAGTCAAAACAAAACCCTCCTTTAATTTATTAGACTTCACAAGTTACCTTGATAGCTCGGAGTAATCCTTTTACTATATCATCTAAAGCCATATAAGGTTTACCAGGTTTATTTAGTACCTGTTCTGGTAAAAAAGGCACATGAATAAATCCGCCTTTAATGGGTTTATTTCGCTGATGCAGATGATAAAGCATACCATACATAACGTGATTACAAACAAAGGTACCGGCAGAGTTTGAAACCTCTGCCGGAATTTGTTCATAGTTCCTTATTTGATCTACTATTTCTTTATAAGGTAGAGTTGAGAAAAAAGCTGTTGGTCCATGATCAAATATATAATTATCTTTGGGCTTGTTATTTTCATTATCAGGTATATTCGCATCATTAACATTTATTGCAACACGTTCTACTGAAATTGCATGTCGACCTCCAGCTTGACCAGTCAATATTATTGCATCAGGGTCCTTGTCTTCAATTTGTGAAATCAACTTTTCAAGTGACTTATCAAATACAGTAGGTAATTGCTGCTTAATTATCTCCACTGATTCAATTTTATCAGGGATATTACTTACCGCCCTCCAGGAAGGATTGACTTTTTCTGTTCCAAATGGATCAAAACCAGTTATCATTAATTTTGTCAATTTTTTGGGCATGGTGCCCTACACCTCCTTTTGGTGTTTCAATATTAAAGACACTATCAATTTTAGCATAGCTATAATAAAAAAACTGGCACCCAAAAACTAGGGCCAGTTTCTTTTTAAATCACAGGATCATAACATAGAAATAATATTCAATTTCATAGGTCGCATGGCAATATTGGGATCATAAATTTGTAAGTATCTCTTGGTGGTTTTAATATTTTCGTGTCCAAGTTTCAATTGAAGTTTTCTCATATCTTGAAAATCATTGTAAAAATTTACAGCAAAAGTATTTCTCAATACTGAGGGCTTAATATTTTGATTTAATAAACTTTTCCTTCCATATATAGTCAATATTTTACAAATATATCGAGCAGTTAATCTTTTACCTAGTAGGGTTGTAAATACATAATAGTCATATACTTTATCCATAGAATCGCTATTGTCTTCTCTCTCATATCTTGCATAATACCACTCTTTTAACATTTCAAGATCAGTTTTCTGTAATTCTAACATTCTACTATTAGCACCACGACTATTGGCAACAACTAGTCGTTCATTATACCAATCTATATCTTGCCATTTTAGCTGGGTCACCTCATATAATCTTAATCCATAGTTGAGCATTGCCCTTATCAATAAAAAATCTCTAATGCCTTGAAAAGTACTAGTATCGGGTTGAAGTATCAACCAGTATCCATCTTTTTCCGAGATAAGTTTATTTGTCTTATGAATCATATTACTCCCCCTAGCCTAACTAAATCCTTTCAATATATTTCTATTAGTTATATTTTTAAAAAATCCTCCTAAAATATCCAATTTTTTTGAAGGATTTTCTCGAATCCAATCGAAATCAAGTTGTGGACTTGTGTTGAAGGAGGCTAAATAATGGAACAAAATGTTAAAAAATCTTACGGACATCGGGTAGTTATGTCTGCTTGGTTGGCAGTTTTCGTCTTATTTGGATATCGTGCGACCTTTTCTGTATTACAAGGCCCTATGGCCGAAAGCACAGGATGGACTTCTGGAGAACTGTCTCTGGGGTATTCTTTGATGATGAGTATTTATGCTATTACAGCCTTCCTCAGCGGATACATCATTGACAGATGGGGCACTCGACCAGCGTATATTATTGGAGCCATTTTTGCATGTTTAGGATTTTTGGTAACTAGTACTGTAGATTCTTATATACAGTATCTAGCCAGCTACTCAATTTTTGCCGGAATCGGTACTGGTATGCTATGGGTGTCTTCAACAATTTCTGTCAGAAAATGGTATGTAGGTAAATCTTATGCTACTATGTGGGGAATTGCTTTCACAGGGGCTCCAGCTGCCCAAGTACTTTTAAGCTTGGGAATAGATGGTGTCATAGAGGATATGGGATGGAGGTTGGCAATGCAGCTTTTAGCCATAATAGTTCTAATTGCATTACTCGTTGCAGGGATATTAGCCAAAAAAAATCCCGAAGACTACAATATGGTACCCTTCGGTTCTAATGAAAAAAATACCTCTTCAAAGGATCATCACAAAAATGCCGATACATCTAGAATTTGGAGTGTTAAGGAAGCTTTTGTAACTCCAGCCATTTGGGTAGTTATAATTGCCTTTTTATCTGCCATGATAGGTGAATTCTTAATTTGGACTCAGGTAGTGAATTATTTTATCATTGACGCAAATCTTTCCCAAACTACCGCTACTAATTTATATGTAGTTATTGGGTTAGCTGGGTTAGTAACCATGCCCCTCATGGGAATAATTGCAGATAAAGTGGTTTCAATGGTAGGTGATGAAACAAAGGGAAGGAAATATATGTTAGTTTTTGCTCCTGCAGTAGGTATAGTAGCCTGTTTGTTATTATTACTTACCGATCAAGCCATTGTATTGGGAGGCACAGCATCAGTTTTATTTGCTATCTATTGGGCGATTGAGCCAGGTGGGGCAGCAGGATATGCAGGAGCAGTTTACGGTCAAATATCGTTAGGGAAAATTTGGGGATTATCCACCTTAATAGTAATGGGAATCGGGCCAGCTTTGGGAAGCTTCATGGGAGGTTTTCTATATGACTTAACAGGAAGTTATAATAATTCCATTTTATTTGCAATGGGAGCCTTCACATTGTCTACAATTGCAGCTTGCTTGCTACCACTGAAAATATCATCGAATTCAGATCATCCTAAATAAATCATCAAGTTAAACTTCCTGGTCCTTTTCGAGGTCCTTTCCATTTTGTCTTTCTTTTTCCACCTTTCTGTTATAAGCTACCAATAACTCATCTAACTTTTGACTTAGCTCTATAACATTAGGATCTCTTAAGGTCTGCTTTTGATTTGTTACTCGTTCTAATTCCTCTCTTAGTTCTTCTATCCTATATAATAGAGTTCTTTTATCCAACAAAGATCCTCCTTGCCTTTGCTAGTAATAACAATTACTATTTTATTTTTATACTAAATTCATTTTGTATTATAACAAAATTTATCAATCATGACTACTCTCTGGGCAGGACTTAAGTTGCAATATTTATTTACGTGTAATTCTGCTGACTCATCTAATAATATTACTTATGTTTTAAAATTATATTATCCATATTTATCCTCGTCAATACAGAATTGTTTTTACAAGACATAAATAAAGGAAAACATCAATAAAATATTGAACTTTATAATCAAGTGTCACTAAAACTAGTACCACATCAAATATATACAAGGGGGATTTAATTGTGATCAAAGGTGAACTCTTAGAAACCCTATTTGAAGCAGCCCATATTCAGAGGTGGAATGATCACTTAAGACCTCACAACTTTACTGAATTAGATAAACAAGCGCATAAAATGGTTTTAGCTTATGTTATAGGAAAATTTGAAGAACAAGACAAAGATGCGCGAATAGATTGGTCTCAATTAATTGAAGGAGGAATTTTTGAATTTCTCCAGCGTATCATGTTGACAGATATAAAACCACCAATTTATCACAAATTAATGGAAGAAAGCGGTCGGGAATTAAATCACTGGGTTTATGAACAACTGAAGGATATTTTAAAACCTGTAGCAGGAGACCTGAATCAAAAGTTTGAACAATACCTGTTTGACGACAATTACTCATCTTATGAGAAAAAAATACTACGGGCTTCTCATTATCTTGCTACCAATTGGGAGTTCAACGTTATATACCAGTTTAATTCGCATATTTACGGAGTTGAAGAAACTAAAAACAAAATTGAAAATGAATTAGAGGATCATTATGATTTATTGGGTGTACAGAAATTAGGTCTGAAAAACAAAACTTATAACTTCATCGAGCTAGTAGGACAACTAAGATTTCAAAAAAGATGGGCTAATTCACCCAGGGTTCCGGAAACTTCTGTTCTAGGTCATATGTTACTAGTAGCTATTTTTTCATATCTATTTTCTCTTGAATTATCAGCCTGTGACAAGCGAAAATATAACAACTTTTTCGCTGGTCTTTATCACGATCTACCGGAAGTCATGACAAGAGATATCATCTCCCCAGTAAAAAAGTCAGTTAAGGGCTTAGATTCGCTCATCAACGATATTGAAGACCGACAATTAGAAGAAAAAATTCTCCCATTACTGCCTAGAAAATGGCATGAAGAGCTCAGATATTTTTTAAATGACGAGTTTGCTACAAAAATATTTATTTCAGATACAACCCAAAAAGTCAGTACTGATGAAATTAATCGCTTCTATAATAGGTATGAATTTTCGCCCGTAGACGGAGAATTAATAAAAGTAGCCGATGAAATTTCCGCTTATATGGAAGCTTCTCAATCAATTCATCACGGGATAAGCTCAAAACACCTAGCTGAAGCCAAGGTAGAATTATATAAAAAGTATCAGCATCAGATAATTTCAGGGATAGAGCTAGGAGCTTTATTCGACTACTTTTACTAGCCAAACCATTTGCTAGTATTCTATCCCACCCTAATCAACAGATCTCCAATAACCGCATTTAGAACATTTTAAATAAGTGGGAAGTTTTTCAAAAGAACCATCTTTTTTACGCTTACTTCTTTTATCTATAACGTATCCACCATAACGCATTTTGTTTAAGCATTTAAAGCATAGCTTCTGATTGTAAATTTCAGTTTCTACTTTGTTTTGTAACCAGTCCAATAATTCTTTTTGCTTTTTTAAGGTCAAATGTTCTTTAATTAATTCTTGTATAGCATTAACTTTACTAACTTTGTTTATCTCAAAAAACATGACTTAGTTCACCCCCTGCATCAATTTATGCAGGGGTTATTTAAGTGATGAAAAGTTGTTCTGTAGACTAATTATAAATCAATTTTATAAGTTAATTAGAAATCCTGATTTTATTATCCACAGATATCAAATCCTGCCCGTACTCTTCCATGTATGTATGGAGTAATTTATCTACCTTTTCTTTTTGGTCTGTATTGCGCACAATGCCATCCAATACTAAATGTCCATTTTCTTCATAAATTTCAATTGGAAGCTCTTGCAAAGTTTTATCCTGTGAAAAAGCTTCCTTAACCTTTTCGGTAACTTGAGTCGCCCTGTCTAACTCACCTCTAGATGTATCAACCTCATGTACATTTACCTCTTTTACTCCCGAAACTTTAGATGCCAGTTTCCTAGCTTCATCTCTCTCTTCAATACTAGCAGTTCCCGACATAAAAACCTTGCCATCCTGGCATCGTACTTCAATTTTATCTCCCAAGTTGTATTCTGCTTCTTGACTAAATGTTCTTTGAATCTCATTAACAATACTGGCATCGTCATAAGGCCTTTTTTGCCTACCTTCCTCAGGTTTGACGGCTATGTTATCTACAATTTCTTTAACTCCCATAGCCTTGCTGGCTGCTTCATGAACAGCATTTTTCTCGGCCAAACTCTTGGCTGTCCCCTGTAAATACACATTCCCGTTATTAACACTGACATTGATGGAAGCATCTTTTATTCTTGGTTCTCCCTCAAGTTCTTGACGCACTTCCATATGTACATGGCTATCATCTACTGCCCCGTCAGTAGATACCGTTAAATTATTTTCTATATCCTCAACTCCCTCGATAGATTCGACTACTTTCCGAGCATGATCCACTTCTGAAAGAGTGTCTACCACCCCATATAGGGTGACTTTCCCATCAACTACCCGGATATTTATATCGTAACCTGAAAAATCTGTTTCATTGTTAATGGCTTCATCCACTTTTCGAGCCAACTCTTGATCTTTATTGTTTTGTCCTTGATCTGACATGAATTATCACACCTCCTCGTCTGTTATAGTTATTTATAGAAGGGCAGGAAAGTCCCTCTTGGATCACGTAATAATAAAGTAAAGGTGGCCATCCGGGGAAAGACCATCACCTCCTAGCCAGTGTGACTGCTTATTTAAGAAATGTCTTCCCCGGATACCATAAGTAGCAGTTACGGACTATAGAGAAGTTGTGCCTCGAGCACCGATGCTAGACGAGGATCACCACTGCTACTAAATACCATCACCTAAAGGAGGTCTTAAGATGTACTTTGTTGGGATTGATTGGGCTGATACAAAACATGATATCCTGGTCATGAGTGGCGATGGTAGAGAACTAGATAACTTCACTATTCAACATTCTCAAGATGGATTTGAAACTTTAGGAACTAAACTTCTGAAACATGACAACAATCCTGAAAACTTCTGCTGCTTAATTGAAACCAAACATGGACTTTTAACTCAATATCTTTTAGAAAATAACTTCACTGTTTATTCTGTTAACCCCAAGCTAGTTGATGCTAGACGAAAAGCTTCCGGGGCTAAAACTGACTTTATTGATGCTAAAATACTAGCTAATATGGGCAGATCAGAGCTCCATGACTTACATAAGCTAGAGCCTGATTCGGAACATATCCAAGAGCTTAAAGTACTCACCAGAGATCAAGACGCCCTTATACAAGAAAGTACTAGGCTAACAAATAGGCTGATTTCAACACTGAAAGAATACTATCCTGTAGCTCTTGAATTATTTTCTAAAATAACTCTACCTATCTCTCTAGCTTTCTTAAGAAAATATCCTACTCCAAAACAGGCTCGTAAAGCTAGCAGAGATGATATCTACAAGTTTTTGAAAAAGCAAAATCATCCTAACCCTTTATCTAAAGCTAATGAAATATTCACAAAGCTTCAAAGACGTAATTTAGAAGGTAACAGGGCTATTTGTTCTGCCAAGTCTAAGTTTTTATTTACTATCCTTGATCAGCTAGAGCCTTTATTAGAGCACATTAAAGAGTATGACAGGGAAATTGAAAAACTTTTTAAGTCCCACTCTGACAGTAAACTTTTTGAAAGCTTGCCAGGTGCCGGTAAGCGTATAGCACCGAGGCTGCTGGCAGAGTGGGGAGATGATAGAAGCCGTTATGCTGACGCCTCGGTAGTCCAGGCCCTTGCGGGAACTTCACCAGTACTACATCAAAGTGGCAAAATGCGTATTGTGAAAAGGCGGCATTCTTGTATTAAACCTTTTAGAAACGCTTTGCATCAATTTGCTCTTCAAACTGCGAGGTGGGTCCCCTGGGCCAGAGATTATTACCTCAGAAAGCGAAAAGAAGGCAAACAGCATCATGAGGCTGCAAGGGCTCTAGCTAATATTTGGGTCAGGATACTCTATGCTATGTGGCTGAACAAAGAACCCTACAATGAAAACAAATTCTTAAAAGCTAGAGAAAAACACGCTGCTTAATTAGTTTTTAAAAGAGCAAAATTTTAAATTTGGATTATTATATCCACTACTTCCAAATTTTTACATCAATCTACCCTTTACATAGAGAATCTTGAATACCAAGCATTTTTCATTTGGTGCTGTTATATTTAGCTTTGATACTGTAAAATTGAAATTTCACAGTTATCAACATTCAACTTTAATACAGCTTTCATTTAACCATAGTATTTGTCTCAAGGAAGTGTATATACACATTACACCTTTGGGCCAATTGCAGATTCATCAAATCTTTAATTAGTATAACCATAATCTTTTGCATAAATGGCAGCCTGAGTTCTATCTTTCAGTTCCAATTTATCTAAAATATTGCTTACATGTGTCTTGACTGTTTTTATACCAATATATAATTCATCGGCTATTTCCTGATTAGTAAACCCTTTACCCAGTAATCTCAAAACTTCTTTTTCTCTATTAGTTAAGTTAAGATATGCCGATTCATTTTCCCTACGTTCCATCATTAATTTAGTAACTTGACCCTCAAAACTGGGTTTTCCTTCACTTGCTTTTCGAATACATTTGGCAATATCTTCCGCATCAGAAGTTTTTAGTATATAACTATAAGCTCCAGCTTCTAAAGCGGGAAATACTTTATCATCATCTACATAACTTGTAAGAACAACAATTTTAAATCCTTCTCCCTGTAATTCCCTGGTAGCCTGGATTCCATCCATGCCATCCATAACTAAATCCATTAAAATAACTTGAGGTTGGTATTCCCTTGCCAAATCAATACCTTCTTGTCCATCACAAGCTTCCGCTACAACTTCAATATCCTCCTGGGTCTCCAGGTAACTGCGAAGTCCCAATCTGACCATTTCATGATCATCCACAATTAAAACAGATATTTTTTCACCCTCTTGTTTATACATGGCTTTCCCTCCCATTACTGTCGTTTTCACCGCTTTCTTTTTCTGAAGATGTTATAGGTAATCTCAGCTCAACTCGGGTCCCCGATCCTGGATAGGTAAGGATGTTTAGATGTCCCCCTAACTCAACCATACGTTCCTTCATGGTTTTCAAACCATAGGAAGAAGACTGCTTGTTCAAAGCCTGGCTTAAATTAAAACCTACACCATCATCTTCCAAAGAAATATAAATCCGATTCCCTTTATATTTTCCATTCACAATAAAATTTTTAGCTTGTGAGTGACGGAGCATATTGGAGATGGCTTCCTGAATCACTCGAAATACCTGGTCTTCCACCCCAGAAGCAAGTTCTGGAAGTTGAGTGATTTCCCAGGAAATATTAAAGTTTTTGTGTTTATCCTTAATCTCTTGCAGCAACTGTTCCAAACCTTCAGATAGGCTTTTGCCTTCTAATGTAACAGGTCTCAAATGTAATATTAAAGCCCGTAGTTCCTGTTGGGCATTTTGGATCATGGAAGTAGTTTTCGAAAATAGCTGTCTTGCCTTATCAGGATCCTGATAAATCATTTTATCCATGGCTTTCATTGACATAGAAGCTGCAAAAAGCTGCTGACTGACAGCATCATGCAGTTCTCTAGCCAATTTACGCCTTTCTTCTAAGCTAGCAGCTTCTTCCGCCCGGGCAATTAAATCTTTATTTTCATTAATCTTTTTTTGACTAGCCCTAACTTGTTGCTTATAATCTTTGGTTAACTCTTCCAAGCGTTCACCTAAATCCTGAATCTCATCGTCCCTGTGAATATCAAGGCGATTATTAAGATTGCCTCGTTTTAGTTCCAATATATATCTGCCCATATAGTTAATTGATTGTTTTAAATTTCTGAGATATTTATACCAAGATACCCAAGAACTAAGAAAAACTACTACTGGCGAACCCAATACAATGGCAGTAGCAATCTCAAGATCCATATCTCCCGGCCATATTAAATAAATACAAAAAAATATAATTAAACCTGCCGCCAGGGCACCCACTAATTGCCGCTGAAAAAATTCCCATAAAATCCCCTTTGGCCTCAATTTAGTGATTAACTTCTTAATCAACGGCATAAACGCCCACCTCTCCAACGGAGAGCATTACAATAATTTTTAATTTTCTTTCTGCATCCTGATAATTTGGACTAGTATAAATTACAGGACGACTCATACCTGCATTATTTTCGTCAAAAATTGTCATATCACCAATTTTTACAAATGTTTCCACATGAACGGGGATATCTCTAGGTACAAGCATTTCGACGGATCCTACCCAGCCTTTATAGACAAACACATTTTCTCCAGGTTCTAAAATTGCCGTGGTAAAATCAATATCCGCATCACTAACACCTACTTTCAACTCTTTATGTCCAACCTTCCAAGGATTCTTCCCCCAATTTATATCTCCTACCATAGTCTTGCTTTTGTTCATGAATTCCTCATTAAAGTCCCTCTTATGATTAAATTTGTTGCCAAACATATCACCTGAGACACTAAAATGACTCCATTCGTCTCGATCAATTATCAGCTTTAAACCTATATATATAATGAGTACAGGCCAGGTCCAACTCCATAGGTCTGACATAGGAAATTCAAACAACCCTGTGGTCCTGGAGAGAAAGTTCATACCGATACCTATAACTATCAGGCCAAATATTAATTTACCAAAAGCTATCCGTCTTTTCATTAAAGCTACCCATGCAGAAAATATACCTTTAATAGATATTTTGACTCCCAAAGCTACAATTAATAGCGGCCACAAAGTTAATAGACTATCAAGTTCATGCTCGATAATTCCTAAATTGTCCAAAAGAAACACTAAACCAATAACAATTATGATGGTTCCAAGCAACTGTTTCATGGCTACCCCCTCTTTCAATATTAGTCTCACTCCAAGTTAATTAAGTTCAATTACACTCTAAATTTATTGTACATTTTAATTTCCGATTCGCCAATTGATTTTTTCTCTATCAGTCCTTTAGTCCTTTTTACCCTTTTCTCCTTTATTTGGGATCACTTTTATAGTAGGCGCTGTGCATCAATTTTTACACATCCTTATAATAAAATAAATCCCGCTGACGTTACACATGCGCCAGTCGGGATTCATCTCGGTCTTAAGTCTGAATATTTATTCTAGTTCCTTCTTGTAAGTCTTCTTTATCAGGGTTTAAAATAACTTTATCTCCGTCTTCCAAGCCATCTTTGATAGCCACCTTCTGATTAGTTTCCAAACCCGTATTCACTTTCTGTATCTTGGCTCTGTCATTTTCTACTGTAAACACAGCATCTTGGCCTTCATGGGTAAATAACGCACTTTTAGGAACCACCAATTGATCAGTTTGTTTTTCTGTGATAAATTCTACATCAACTTTGTAACCCGGGCCCAGATCTATATCTTCAGGAATTTCCGGAGTAATTGTCACTGGCACCCTCTCCTCTTCCAATCCAAGTTCTGATAAGCTGGCTTCGGCATAAGGTGCAATTTCGGAAATTTCTCCTGTAAATTCTACATCCTTTTCCCTTCGCTCAAAAACAAGTGAAACCTCCATACTTTCCTCTATTTCATAAACGTCTCTAGTTAATACTCTTGTTTCTATTTGTAATTTATCATTTCCCCTTATCTTCATTAGAGGTCTTTCAGGATTTGCAAGTCCCATCTCTTCTACCTGTAGATCAGTGACTATCCCCTGAATAGGGGCATGCATTTGATACTCTTCTTTTTGTTCCTTTAAAAATTCTATTTGTGATTCCAAGGCACTTTTTTGGGCATCAATTACTTCGTAGCTACCTTCAGGTGGGCTAAAGGATTCATCTAAGATCTCTAAAGATTTCTTTTGCTGATTTAAATTTAATTCTGCCTGTTTTACCATATCTTCAGCCTCTTTTAGCTCACTTTCGGTTGCAAAGTCATTTCTGTACATTTCTTTGATCTTTTCATATCTGGTTTCAGCGTTTTTCAAGGTATCCTTTGCATGTTCAATCCCTATTTCTATATTCTCAATTTCAGCTTCTCCCGGTTCTTGTTCTAATTGCTGTCTTTCACCTTCTAAGGCTCTAACTTGAGCCCTTAGTTCCTCTATAGTATAGTTGAGTTCACGCGGATTCAGTTCAACCAATAACTCACCCTGCTTTACGTGGTCCCCATCTTCCACATGAACTTTATCGATTTTTGCAGTATGCATTGTGATAACATTACGATCCTCTGCAGGTTCAACAGTTCCTTCTTCTGTAAAACTGTGTTTAATTTCTTCGGGGCTAATCTCTTTAACATTAACTGTTATACTTCCTGTGGCTTGAACTGTAATAAAGCTGGCAGCAGCTACCAATATCAAAACTCCAAAAAGAATTTTCCACTTCTTTTTCATTACTCCTCTCCCCCTCTCAAACAGTAAGACTGTATCACTCTCTGGATTTCAACACATCTACTAAACTCAGATTTCTCACCTTCCTCAAGGCAAATCTCTGAGCTGTCCATATAGAAAATACCGTAATGATCACACCTGCAATTAGAGCTGTAGTTGACATTTCACCAGGTAGAACATAAAAGTCTGTACTAAAATTTCGAGCCATGCCCCACTGCATTAGCTGAGCCAAAGGTACAGCCGTTATTATAGCAAATATACTGATAAACCACTGTTCAAAAGTGATCACTGTAAAAACTTCCCTGGATGTCATGCCTAAGACACGCATAGAAGCCAGTTCTCGACTTCGTTCCGATAAAATTATAAAACTTGAACTGTAAATTATTGCAAAGCAAAGGATCACACCAAATAATACGTATATATAAATTAAACTACCAAAGGTTTCCATAAGTTCTTCGGACTGTTCTATCCTTTCATGACGTCCATCTATACCTGAAACCACATCACTTTCTCGATAACGCTCTTTTAATAGAGAGAGATTTTCCAAAAGTGTTTCACCATTCTTATCATTCAAGTTCACCATATAAGATGTAGTAATATTCCCCTGATCCAACAGTCCCGCTAGATTGCCTACTTCCATATAGGCGTTCATACCTAAGTATTGAGGTACTGTTTTGTCAACTTCTACTGGCCTTGAATTGTCTCCATTTCTCAAATAGGGGCTCTCAAATTCCAGACTATCCCCCTGTGTTACATTTAATTTCTCGGCTAGTCTTTCAGATAAAATGATTCCTTGGGTCTTTTCCAGATCTATTTGATTTTCGTCAGAATCTAAAATGGTATACATATCACTAGTTCCAGTTATCCCCAAAAGGGCGATATCTTCCGAATTCCCTAGATGAGATAGAGTAATGGGAATTTCATTCAGAGGTTCTACATGCTCAACTACAGAGTTACTTTCTAATTCACGTCGACCCACATCTATTTCTACGGGATTGGACAAATTCACCCGGGCATCATAAGTTTCAACCTCTTCGTGTTGATAAAAAATCAAAAGGTCAATAAGTTCATTTAATGACCATGTCAAAGCTACAACAGCACAACTCAGGGTAATTCCAACAAAGAGAAAAATACTTCTACCCCTGTTTCTAAAAATATTTCGAATTGCCATTTTTCCTTGAATTGTAAACATTTTCCAAATTAAATCAATTTTTTCTAATATGACCTTTTTCCCGGATGGTGGCGCTGGGGGTTTCATGGCTTCGGCAGGCTTTAAATCCATAGCCGGCCTGCACCCTAAATACCCTGCTACAACGAATACGGAAAGGGATAAAGCCAGGCCTAAAATGAGATAGTACATGGAAAAACCCTCATAAAACCTGGGAACATTGAAGAACTCCAATAATAATTCGGTTAAAGGAGTTGCTAAAAACATCCCAATGATGCTCCCGGCTAGTCCGCCCACTGCGCCAATTAATATCGAATAAGATAGATAATGAATAACTATTTCCCTGTCGGTATAACCAAAGGCCTTCAAAATACCTATTTGCCCACGCTGTTGTTCAATCAATCGTTTTAACATAATAAAAAGTATAATTCCAGCTATACTCAGAAAGGTCAAGGGAAGAGCTCGAGAAACTCGTTCTAACATAGCCACTTCTTCAGACAAAATCAAATGACTAGTTTGATTTTCCCTTGAATAAATAGTCTGTAAGCCATATTGATCAAGTTCTGGCTCCAATAAATTTTCTACTTCTGAAAATTTAAATTTAGGATTTATAGTAAAAACTAGATTATTAACCCTGTTTTCCTGATCAGGAAACAATGTGGACATATCTTCATAAGGTAAAAAGGCAATTCCAAACTGTTCTGGATTGGGGAATAATTCTGTTTCAGTCCTGAGAGGATAAGTGAATTCTGGACTCATACCTTTTCCCTGTATAGTTAGTTCCTGAACCCTACCTTCAGCTATAACCTCTAAGGTGTCACCCAATTGCAAT
Organism: Natranaerobius thermophilus JW/NM-WN-LF; assembly: GCF_000020005.1. NCBI lineage: Bacteria > Bacillati > Bacillota > Clostridia > Natranaerobiales > Natranaerobiaceae > Natranaerobius > Natranaerobius thermophilus. The sequence goes on from NC_010718.1 coordinate 2,205,152, forward strand.
TGATTGGCATCGTAAAACTGATTATCAATCCAAGCCTGTAATTGTCCTGCTTGTAGTTGATTACCTCCCAGTTTTTTAACATTATTTAACCTATTGGGATTATCTAAATCCAGAGATACCAGACGCAAATAAACGGATTCATCCCGTTGGGAATCATACACCCTGACATCTTTAACTAGTCTACCATCTATTTGTCTAATTCCTTCAATTTGGGACAGGGAATCGACCCGGGATTTTGGTATTGATTGAAATTCAGCAAAACCGTGGGCGAAATTTTGATTACTATAAAAATTGTCTTTAGACAAGACTAGATTATCACTCACAATGGAAAAGGATGTGAATACAATCAAACCCAGAAGCACAATAACTAAGCAGGCTATATACGACCCTTTGTTACTCCAAATGTCGCGAAGCATTTTTAACCATAGCATTACCAGCTCACCTGCTCTGCTGCCACAGGATTTTGGTTTTCCTCTACATAATCTACATTTCCATCTTTCAGGTGTATCACCCGATCTGCCATTTCACTAATGGCAGTATTGTGGGTAATAATCACAACGGATTTTTGATACTCCTGACAAAAATCCCGCAACAGTTTCAAAATCTGTCTTCCTGTAGGCAGATCCAAGGCCCCAGTAGGTTCATCACATAACAGCATTCTAGGATTTTTGGCAATAGCCCTGGCAATGGCAACTCTCTGCTGTTCACCACCCGAAAGTTGAGAAGGAAAATGATCTTTGCGATCCGAAAGACCCACTTGATTCAAGAGATTGTCAATATTAAACGGATTCCTTGCAATTTGGACTGAAAGATTAATATTTTCATAAGCTGTTAAATTTGGCATTAAGTTGTAAAATTGAAATATAAATCCTACTTCACTTCTACGATAATAAGTTAATTCCTTTGAATCAGCCTCATGTAGGGCTTGAGATTGGTAATACAACTCACCCCTTGTTGGGCGGTCCATCCCACCAATAATATTCAGAAGAGTACTTTTTCCTGAACCGCTAGGTCCCAAAACAACTACAAGCTCACTATCATATAAATTAACATTGACACCTTTTAAAGCATAAACTTCTACTTCACCCATGAGGTATTTCATCTCCAAATTTGTACCAACTATTAGCGGTTTGTTCATGTGTTTCGTCATGGGTTTACCCCCTCTCCCCATCATTTTGTGGACTGCCTGAAATACCGTATAAAATATAGTCCGTCAAGTCTTCTATTATATGTTCTTTTTCTACATTGAGAATGTCTTCATCTGCTTTCATTTCTTCATTTTGACACCAATCTTGAAAATTCATGTACAACCACAGGGACATATTCTGGCCTAATCCAAACAGTAACGAATTTCTAGTGCGCTTAACTTGACCTAAATCTTTTACCCGTTTCATCAATTTACTAATCTTTTGTTCTTGTTTTGATAAAAATTTCATATATTGTCTTACCATTTCATTGGAATACGGTAGCTCATTGATTAAGATCCTAAATGTGTTGTAATTCTTTTGGAACATTTGTAATCGTAGCTCCAAATTTTGCTTTACAAACTCCCTTAAAGTTTCGACTTGAGGAAAATTTTCTTCCATATTTTCAATAATTTCTTCAAGAACTGGTGTCACACATTGCATTAATAGTTCTTCTTTACTTTTAAAATGTCTATAAATAGCCCCCTCGGATAACCCCGCCTTATTGGCAATTTCAGCGATAGTGGCTCCTTGAAAACCTTTCTTTGCAAAACTCTCTCGAGCGGCATGGATAATTCTATCTTTAGTATTATTATCTTTCATACTAGATCCCCCTTAAATAAACAGACATGGCTGGTTTTATCACATATCAAACAAGCGTGAGTAAATACTTACTTACATATTATGATAATGCTTTATGGAAGTCAATAATGAACTTTAATACCTTCATAAAAGATGCAGGTTTTTATTTAATTTACATAGAAAGTATTTTATATAGAAGATATGATGTATAAGGAAGAATTAAAACGAGTTTATATTACATGACAGGAGAGTGTTAAAATTGCGCCTGGTGGGTTTACTGATATTGATTGCATTGATCTGGCTCTTTGACAAATGGTTTTATAAAAAACTTAAAGCCAGGGATGAATTAATGGAAGAAAAACGAAAGGAAAATCATAGTGCCAAAACAGATGAAAACAATAGTGAAAATAATAATTAATTTTCAAATACTAAGGAAGGATTATAAAATGTGAAAATAGAAATACTTGGATTAGATGAAAATATTTTTTCAATATAGGTTAAAGGAGGAGTTTTAATGAGTAAGCAAAATCGTGAGCAAAAGAAACAAAAAGTAATTGAGGTGTTGAACAAAGCACGATCTATGGAATTACAGGCAATCCATCAATATATGAACCAACATTATTCTCTAGATGACAAAGATTACGGTGAATTTGCTACTAAAATTAGAACCATTGCCATTGACGAAATGAGACATGCAGAGACCTTTGCAGAACGTGTTAAAGAACTAGATGGAGAACCTACCACTGAATTAGCTGGTGGAGTTGAAAAAAATCAAGATGTAGAAAAGATTTTCCCTTTCGATTCTGAACAAGAAGAAGAAGCTATCGAAACATACAATGAATTTGCTCAAATCTGCAGAGAAAATAATGATACAATTTCAGCTAAGCTGTTCGAAACAATCATTGAAGAAGAACAACAACATCAAAATTACTTCGATGATATTGACGACCACATCAAAAACTTAGGTAATACATACCTGGCTAGAATGGTTGGAACTGCAGAAGGAGAAGGTGGAGAAGAATAACTACCAAAAGCAAAAGGCCTGGACTAAAAAGTCCAGGCTTTTTTTATTCAAGATTTCTGAACCGTGAACCGTGAATGTCGGACATTGTAAAAAGCTAAAATCTTTCTCCTTATTTGAACCACATTAAATAAGGAGAAAGAATGTATAATAAGATTAATATAGACACTCCTAGTACCAGCCCCACAAAATCAAAAATTCCTGTCAAAACTATTGGAATAGCTACTGATAAGGCATACACTCCTCGAGATAACTTGGATACATAATGTGTAGTCCCACAGTTATCACATTCAATTGGTTTGTAATTTGATAGTAAGGAGTTTCTGATTTTGTCTTCCTTAAAGAATTCTCCACAATTTTTACAGTTAGTTGTACCAAAAATAAAAAATCCTCCTTAACTCCTTGACTATACTTAAGTTATACTGACTTCTGTCATATAAAAATTGTCAACACATCTACCATATAAGTTACCATAACCCCCGCCCAGATAAAAGGAACAAAAGGAATTTCAGTTTTTCTACTTATACGGCCGCTAATCAAACCAGGGAGCATTACGGCCAATCCAATCAAGGAAGCAAAAAATAAACTAGCCAAAGAATCCAGTAGCCCTACACCAAGACCTATAATGCCATACAACTTAACGTCTCCTCCCCCCATCTTATGACCACTAAGTACCATTACCGCAAATAATAATAAAAAGCTGAACAAACCACTTATTAAATGATAAAACAGCTCTTCTATTATTACTATTCTAGTCAATAAAATTAATATCCCAAAAAAGAATATCATTTTATTAAGTACTATTCCTTTTAATAGATCCGTGATTACCGATATAACCAATAAAGAACCCAAAAGCAAGTGAGGAATTAAGGATAAGCTGGCACCTATACTCACAAATATAATCACAAATGTGATACCAGTAATCATTTCACCTACAAAATAGATTGGAGAAATCTTTCCCCTACAATGACGACACCTCCCCCTTAAAGCTAAAAAACTAATCAAAGGGATCAGTTCCAAGGGAGCTAATATTTCCTCACATTTTGGACAACTTGACCTGCCAAAGATAAAGTGATTCACTTCTTTCCCATCCATTAATCTAAGTGCCACCACATTATAAAAACTACCTAAACAAGTACCCAAAATAAATATCAAAAATAATTCCATCATCTACTCCTCCATTTTAATAAAACTTGTCCACTCGATTTATGAACTTAGCTAATGTTCTATTTTAATTAATTTATAGCCACCAGCTGAACTAGAGTTTAAAATCTGTGCTAATTCCTCTTGAGCGTTTTCTTTTAGTTCAGGTAAAGAAAAAGTGTATGTACGTGGACTACCTGATTTGTCATCTATTTTTTCCACGGCTCCATCTGAAGAATAAAATAAAGAGTTTAAATATAACTCACGTTGACCAGGAGGAGTCTTATTTTGATTCCCTTCTGAGTCATTAGGATTGTCGGCTCCCCCTTTTTCAGAAGGATGCGGAGGATCAAAGGTGATATCATTTTTTGCAAAAAAGGCAGCAGTTCCATGTTCTTGGTTTTGCTCTCCCTCTACTGTAATATTTCCATTCACAAAAATATTTTTATGCTCTGAGATCTCATTTAATGCTTGGGATTCTACCGACAGATCGCCATCAATAATCACGTTCTTATCTAAATCATTAATATTTTGACTAGTTAAAGTTTTTGATCCACTTATTAATTCAACTCCTGAATCCGAAAAATTTTGTATCCTATCCTTTAATACACCTAAATCATCGCGGAATTGTATCTCATAATCATCATAGTTCTCACACAAATCGCTTTTTTTAAAGGGAGGTTTTAAGTCATATTCTTTGGCACATATGTTTCCGATAAACTCATCTGCGCCGCCCCCTCCACCTTTAGTTATTTTGAAATTATTGATTGTTTCGCCATACATAATAATATCACTGGAATATGGAAATTTACCCGACATTTCAATAGTGTACTTCACCGTTTCTTGTGACTGACCAACTTTTGCCGTCGAGATTATCTGCCTTTCATTACCATCTTTGCTAATACTAATGTCTATATCATCAAGTTCTTGAAAGTTATTTAATATATATTCCTCTACTATGCTAGCCTTGTTTTCTGTAGAATTAGAACCCGTTATTTCTTCAATAGATTTATATATTCCTGCTTCTGCATAGTAAAAAGCCTTAGTTGAATCACTTCTGACTGATTCCTGCCTAGCGCTAGAAAGTACAGTATTCATGAGTGAAACGCCTATAATAGATATAAACACTACTACAACCAAGACATTTAACAATACAGACCCTTTATTGTTCAAGCTAGAAGTTTGCATCTAGCTACCTCCTATTCTTCTCGAAATCGTGGATAAATGCTGAAATCTACTATTTGTTCACCTTCAGGGGAATTTAATCCCACTTCTATTGCAATATATTTGTTTTTCTCTATCACCGAAAAGCTGGTTACATTAGAAATTAGCTGGATTTTTTCCGATCCGGTATCATGATATATTTGTCCATCATCATAATAAAATTTTTTGTATTGATCTTGTTCATTGGTTTTAAACTTAATTTCTCCATTATTTTCGTTTATTTTAATATAATCATCGCTTAAAGCAAGAGGGCGTAGTTCCCTAACTATGTAGTCTAGCTGCCTTTCCTTTTGTTGCACATTCACCATTTCTTGGGAAGTCGTATAGCTACGAAGGGAACCGTGAAACATCGAATACAATCCTGTTAATACCAAACCCATAATAACTATGGTTGCCATGATTTCAATCAAGGTCAAACCTCTATTGTTATTTGCATACTTAATTATCAGCCTAAACACCGGGCTCACCTCATTCCCAAGGCATAAACCTCATTGTCTTTAAGGAGTAGTCATTGACTTGAACTGTAATAATCACCATTTGATCTTGGGAGTCTTGTAAGTCTATTGAAGCATTCTTTTGGGGAAGCTTTATTTGATTATCTTTTTCCTCAATATTGTCATAATCTACAATCTGGCTAAAGGTATCAGCAAAATCAAAAATAGAACTATCTGCTTCTAGTTCCTCCACTGTTAAAATTGCCTCTTCCATAAGTGAAGAAGCCAGGGTAATATCTTCACTCTTTGCCCGAGTTTCTCCTGCCGTCATCAAGGATTGAGTAAAATAAGACATCAATGGTATAGCAATTAAACCCAGGATGACAATTCCAGCTAAAACCTCTAACAGTGTAAATCCCCGAAGATTATTTGACTCTAGCTGATAATTGAGCATTTGATTCACTTCCTTTATTTTAATAAAATATATAGAAAAGCATCGCTAATACTTTACTTTAATAGCGATGCTTGCATATCAAGATTACTCTCAATTTGTATCGGCTACCCAGTCTGATTTAATTTCAATTGTTTCTTCATCTTCTACTGTATCAATAGTAACTTCATCATCACTATCTAACTGAGTCAAATCCCCATCAATATAGTTTCCAATTTTCTCTTCCCAATCTTCGTCTTCAAGCATATAAGCTGTTCGGGCGGCATTCTTAACAATCTGTTTTTCTGCTTTTTCGGCCTCACTTTCAGCTTCACCGATGGCATTCATGACATTTGGCGAAACAAGGGCAACTAAAATACCTATGATAGCAACAACTGCCAAAAGCTCAATTAAGGTGAAACCGTCCTCTTTTTTAAGTTTGTCTGTTATCATTTTCAGCTGAAACAAAGTGTCTACAACTCCCTTCAATTTTAACTCCTAAGAAAACCCTGAGACTTCTGAACTACCATAATAGTTCTTTTGTCTCTTTGTTTTGTATTGTAACTTTACCAGAAATTCCTATCACAATCAATAAAATCATCTAGATTAGGACTTTTTCACTATTAATTGAGCTTTCTAACTTGGACAAACAAATATAAAAAAGCATCGCTTACAGGCGCGATGCCGAAATAAACAGATTCTTTATTAACTCATGTAAGTTACCCACCGTTTTCTTTGTCATCATCGTTTTCTTCGCTATCTTCCTGGATTATTTCCTCTAAGTTGTCTAGAAATTCTCCCCAGTTACTGCCTTTATCCACCCCTAACTCATTAGCTCGGTCCTCGGTCATGTCAATATAGTCGGCCAAGGTTCCTTCTGAACTCACCATATCATTAAGAGGTTCAAGTCCAACAGCTTCATCTCGTTCCACTCGTTCCAAGGTCAAGTAAGTTAAAGCGGCATTTTTCACAGCTCTGGCATCGGCCTTTTTGCTTTCTGCTTCAGCTCTGTCAATCACTCCGAATAGATTGGGAACTGCAATGGCCACCAGTAATCCTAAAATAGCAATTACTGCCAGAAGCTCTATCAATGTAAATCCCCGAGTTTGCTTCAAATTCCTTTTCATCCAGTTTCCCATTGTATTTCACCTCTGATATTTTATTTTGAGTTTAATTGTCTCGTTGATTGTGATAGTTGGACAAGTAAAAAATATGATCCAGTTTTGTATAGTAGAAAAGTCCCAGTAAAATTAATATAAGTTTAGCACAATATTCCTAAAAAAGCAATTTTTAATAACTTCGGGGACAGATCCTGTTTAAGCCCAGTAATACAGCTGGTCCGGCAATTGTTGTTCCAAAAAGGAGTAATTCTTTTTTATGTTCTTTTGCCTTGGCAGTAATCTCGTCCAGGGAATCATTAACCACCGTCGAACCCGTTGCCAGCACCAAATCGCTGTTTTTGATTAATTCCTCAGTCTTTTGGCTTCCATCCCAAATTTCTACTCCATGATACTCTTCTCCGATTTTATCTTCATTTAAGTCAGTAACCATGACACTTTCGCTACCAAAGTTGTTTACGATATTCTCGATAATAACTGGTTGAAAACCGATAATTCCAATATTTCGAGCTTGACTGTGATTTTTACTGATATACTCCGCCACATCTTCACCGCATTTTTCTAAGTCTTCATCTTTGCAGTGGACAGTCCCATCGACCAGACCTAAATAACAAGTGACAGCATTTATAGATGCAATCAATAAAGCCCTGTTGAAATTATCGTCAAAATCCTGATGTAATAAATCCTTGATCGTCCCTTTAAAGTCCCCTGGGTTATCGGTAAAGGCCTGACCAGCGTAACCGCCCAACTCTGCCTGGATCAATACTTCATGACCCCGCTGTAGTGGGAGGTTATCGCGACCTGTTTCACCAATTGCCTCTCTAATACTCAAGGGTCGAGCACTAACCTCAATTTCTTTATTATTCAAATTGTGTTTATTAACAAGCTGGGTGAACTTTTTGTGTAATTCATTTATCACCATACAACCTCCTACTTGTTAAAATGTAGTAATTATACTATAACAGTTTTTAACTAAGATTTCATCATTATTCCGTATTTTTATATAATTAGTGTAAAGTGTAATCAATGGGTCAGCTTAAACTAGGTTAATTTAGTTGAAACTCTTCAGTTAGTAAAAATTCTTGGTCAGTTTCAAAACATCTGACCTCTTTTAAGATTCTATAACTACCAGTTTTGGTTTCTTGGGCAAAATCTTCAGGATTAATTTTTTGGATATGATTTTCACCTGGTTTCAACATTACCATATCTTGAATCCAGGCTAGTTCAAGTTCAACCTCTTCCCAGCTATTTTGCTCTTCATGAAAGTATTCTACTTTAAATATTCTGGCAAAGGTCAACTCAGTATTACCTCTGTTTTTGATTTTAAAGGCGATATCCTCAGATGCTTCAAATTCCTCATCTAGCGTATCCATTTCAACTTTTGGATTTTGTTCTCCACCTTGAGCAATACTCACCTTGTTTCCGTCCCAACTTGCTCTAGCTTCTAATGCGTCATTGATAAAATGTAACGGAACTTGAATCCTGTTGTTCCTCAACTGGGAGCTGGAAGACATAGCTTGTGTCTCACCATTTATTATAAATTCTGCAGCTTCTAACTCTAGCTCTATGAACCTTCCTTTATCTTCAGGATAAATATAGACTTTTTGTTCATCTTGTTCCCAATGGACGTATGCTCCCAATTTTTCACCTATTATCCTCACAGGAACAAAAGGCACTCCATCATCTTTTATAAAGGCACCATGATCACTTAAGTTGATATCTTCTCCTTCAATGTCAGCTGTTAGTTCAGCTTTTCCAAAACCCGTTGTTACTAAAGCAGCCATCATTAATATGCAAAAGACCATCTTAGTAACTCGACTCATTTTTAATCGCCCCCTAAAATAAAGAATTTTTCAATAACTATTCTACACTACTGAATTAATTTTATTTTTCATATCCAAAGACGATTAAAAAGTCGATTTATTAACGCTATTTTAATGAAACTTTTTGGAAAGCTGTATTAAAGTTGAATCTTGATAACAAATTTAATATCAACAACAACTACTAAATATAACAGCGTCTTTTATAAAAATAATAGCTGGCCCAAGTCATAGTTTATACTTAAGGCCAGCCACATTAATCTTGTACCCGTATAAAAGGGTCTAATTTTCCCATATCATCTTTTTCCGGGTCTAGTGTATTTTTCGTTCTATTAAGGGGAATATCATCCCAGTATACTTCTATTTCAAAGGCAACATTAATTTCTTGAGAATCTATATCCTGTTCAAGTCCATGCTCATTTTCAGAATAAGTGTCTTCTAAAGAAGTTATATCAAGAGATGTAACATTTACTAGGCGTTCCATGTCTTCTAACTGTTCCATAGTTTGATATACATCGCTATATCTACCCCATAAATTACCCGACATGTTTAATTTTTTAATACCTTCATCCATTTCCTGACTGTTAAAAAATATTGTATCAAAGGAGATATTTTGTTGATAAAAAATTGTAGCTATTTCATAGAAGACATATTCTCGTTCTATTGTTCCGGGTAGTATCTCTTCTAATTCACCTATCTGTTGTTTGGGGTCAGTCATCCCTTCTTCAAAATCAGCCCATTCAGATAATTTCCCCTGTAAATGATTGATATTTTGCTGAGTATGATCTATATTTTTTTCTAACTCAGACCTTCGATTTTCAAATGGGATAAAAATAAACTGCCAAAACGAGACAAACACCACCAGGATACCTGCTATCATAAGTAAGAGCCTTTCTCTTTTGGATAAAGAGGACAGTTTATTAATTAATCCTTTGTTTTTTTCATCCATGATAACAACTCCTATCCATCATCATCAGCTTCTTGATTATCCTGTGATTCATCTTCCCATTCTAATACAGTTACGTCCAGCTCACCATTTATATTAAAATAGTAAGCTCCTTCTCCTTCAGTTAAAGAGTCTAACTCAAGCTGTTCATGATGTGTATTAGTTTCTAATTCCTGTAAAAATACCATCACATCAAAAACTGTATTTGCATATCCACTTATGCTTATCTCCTCTGGTTCAGCAGCAGTATACTCTTCCAACCAAAGCCCCTGGGGCATATTTTGGGATAATTCTTCAAAGTGTTGAGACCAGCTGATATGACCACTTTCGAGTTTTTCGATCCGTTCGGTTTTTAATTCATATTCTTCTTTCATTTCGCCTAAATTATCGTAATCCTCAAGTTCTGTCATCAAGTTTTGTTCAAGCTGTTCAAGCTGTTCCAATCTATTTTCCAGGCTAGCAAGTTCTTGCTGCATGAGGCCAAAGCCCATCCCTAAAAGGCCTAGAAAACCTACTAATATTATTATTAAAAAAAGTTGATACCAGTTTATTTGATCTCTTGTTTTGTATTCGGGAAGGCGCAGGTCCGGCTTAATTGTCATTTCGTCCACCTCCGTAAGGCCAAGCCAGTAGCAATACTAGCCATCATACCTTCAGTTACAAGTTCTCCCCTGGATTTAATGTGCTTGAAAGGATTAACTATCTCTGGGGTAGTACCTAGGTTTTCCCTAATATAATCTAACAGGCCTTTCATTCGCCAACCTCCGCCAGTAACATATAATTGTTCTGGATCACCCTTGGACAGTTTTTGTGAATTTACATATTCTACCGATCTTGCTATTTCTCTTAGTAAGTCTTGGGCTTGTCCTAGAACACTATTATATTCTAAGTAATTAACCTGATCTTTGTTTTGTTCCGCTTCTTGGAAGCTAATACCTGCTTCCTGGGAAATAGCCTTGGTAAAATCCATTCCACCAATAGAAATGTTTCTGGAAAACACATAGTTATTTTTTTTAGTAAATAATAAAGTTGTGCCACCCGCTCCCATATCTAGAGTTAAAGTCAAATGACCATCTACCTTCCCTGAAAAGTTATCCTTGTTATGTGTTTCCAAAAAATCAACTAGCCTTTTCAAGGAAAAAACTTCTACATCTAAGGCTTTTAATTTAATTCCAGCAGTCTCGCAAACTTCATGGTATTTGTTTATTAAGTCTTTTCTCGCAGCCAAAAGTAAGACTGTGATTCCGTGTTCATCTTGTTTTAGGATATGCCAATCAACATTAGCCTGGTTTTTGGGCATCATAATATAATTATCTGCCTCATAGTCAACCGCCTGAGCTAATTCCGATTGGGGCATAGGAGGGAATGAGATAGTTCTGATAACTACATCGTCATTTTTTATTGCTAAATAAGCATTTTTATTTTTTATTTTGTATTTATCCAGACATTCTCGCAGATACTGTCCAATTTGCTCTCCCTGATTATCCCCTTCATCATCTTGGGGTACCGAAAATTCTTCGATAGTGAATCTTTTGAGTACAAACTTAGACCGCAATTTACTTAGTTCAACTATTTTAATACTGGATCTTCCTAAGTCTATTCCCAGTGGTACCTGTTCAGGAATCAACTTTCCCCTTAACATTTGAAGTCCCCCAATCTTATCGAAACAATACATTGAACAATTACTCGAGTTATGTATTTTAATAAATTTGCCACATTTCCACCATAGGTAATACAACTGCCAGTACTATCACAGCTACTACAACCATTAAAATTAAAATCATTACCGGCTCTATCAGGGCACTGAGCCTGTCCAGAGTATAACTACTTTCCTGTTCATAAAAATCAGCTACTTTATCCATCATCTCTTCAATTGCTCCCGTTTCCTCACCTACAGACATCATCTTGCTCACAAGAGGCGGAAATAACTCACTTTCCTCAAAGGGTTTTGACATGGTCTGTCCCTGTTCTATATTATCCACGGCCTCATCTAAGACTTTTTCCATTAACTTATTTCCAATAGTTTTTTTAACTAATCCTAAAGCATCCATTAAAGTAATTCCACTGCCAATCAGAGTAGTTAAAATACGAGAAAACCTGGCTATAATAACTTTTTTGCTAACTCCTCCCAGTACTGGTAAAGTTAATTTTGCCTTGTCATATAAATATTTTCCTCCATCGGTATTCAAGAGATAATAGCCAGCTAAACTTAGGACAATTAAAATTATTAATAACCATTGTATATTGGCCCTTAAAGCTTTTCCAGTAAATAACATAATTTCAGTTAATAACGGAAGCTCTACGTCCATTCCTGCGAAAATCCCTGCAAATTCGGGCAGTACATAAGTCACTAAAAAATATACAACTAAGAAGGCCACTCCTAAAAGTATTACGGGATACGTCATGGCACTTTTGATTTTTTCCAAAAGCTGATGTTCCTTCTCATAGTGAACTGCCATTCGTTCCAAAACGTCCTCAAGGGCACCAGCTTCTTCACCAGCACTGATCATATTAACAAATAATTCGGGAAACACATCTTTTTGTTCGTGAAACGATTCGGCCAGGCTATTACCACCTCTCAAACTTTCTGTCACATTCACCAGGCCTCGAGACAATTTTTTGCTATCCATCTGCTCTGACAAAGACTCTAAACTATCTAACACTGTAACCCCGGCTTTGATCATAGTGGCAAACTGCCTAGAAAAAATCATCAGGTCCCTGGAAGCTACAGGTTTTTGAAAATATTTTTTCAGATTACTAAAACTGAATTCTTTACCTGTCTGTTTAATTTCAACTATGTAAAGCTGATCTGATTTTAATTCTTGTATTAAGCTTTGACGGTCCTCAGTTTCTTGACTACCCTTGATCAGGTTTCCACTTGGATCCCTGGCTTTATATGAATATTTTGGGGTCATCTGATTCACCTCAATAATTGATAGTCACTAAATTTATACTGTGTTAAATATGTAATATCAACCCTACAGAATTCGTTCAATCCAAGAGTTCAACAACAACGGAATATACAAGAGACTAATTTTAAGTTCACCTTGGCTGATTTTATTTTAGCTTTCCCTTGGCTGGTAAACTTTTTTCCATAGTAGCTTCTGTTATAAGTCCATTTTGAAACAAATCTTTAACTGCACTTTCCATAGTCTGCATGCCTAATTTTGCCCCAGTTTGCATTTGAGAATAGATCTGATATGTTTTACCTTCCCTAATTAAATTTTTAATACCAGAAGTCGAAACAAGACACTCCAATGCAGCAACGCGGCCGCCTTGTGACTTGGGAAGCAGTTGTTGTGCCAAAATGCCTTTCAGAGTACCTGCCAATTGAACTCTAATTTGATTCTGTTGATGTGGTGGAAAAACATCCACGATTCTATCAATGGTTTGAGGGGCATCTACTGTATGTAAAGTTGTCAATACTAAATGACCAGTTTCCGCTGCCGTAATGGCAGTTTGGATAGTTTCCCTGTCCCGCATCTCTCCAACAAGGATTACATCGGGATCTTGTCGTAAAGCCGCTCTCAAAGCCCCAGCGTAACCAGCTGAATCACTACCGATTTCCCGTTGATTGATTATACTTTGATTGTGATTATGCAAATATTCAATAGGATCTTCCAGAGTAACAACATGACAAGTTCGGTTTTTATTGATTTCATCTATCATGGCAGCTAAAGTCGTAGATTTACCGCTACCGGTAGCCCCGGTAACCACTACTAAACCCCTATTTTCCTGGGCAAGACTCTTTACAATAGGAGGGAGGCCTAATTCCTCTAGATTGGGAACCCGAGAAGAAATAACACGACAAGAAATTCCGTACGTATTTCTCTGCAGAAAGACATTGATTCTAAACCTACCAGTACCCGGTATGCTATAGGATAGATCTGTTTCACCTAATTCCGATGTTAAGGCATCTATTCCCTTGACAGCCAGAACTTCCTTGGCCATCTTTTCAGTCAATTCGGGACTGAATTTATCATATGACAGGGGAAAAAGTTCTCCATCTTTACGTATTATAGGAGGGGATTCAACTGTTACGTGCAGATCAGAGGCCCCTTGAGAAACCGCCTGAGATAACAGCTCATCTATAGTTATATTCAATTTGGATCACTCTCCTCTTGGAAGACATAAATCAAATCTGCGCAGTGATTCAATAATTATCGATAAATTCAATTATTAGTCGATGAATCAATATTATTCATAAGTCGACGATGAGTTATTTAGAGATGGCTTTCCTGATGAAAGGTAGCTCTAATAACTTCTTCCATAGTTGTGATACCCTGACTGACTTTAGAAATGGCGTTTTCGATTAAATATGAAAAACCTCTTTTACGAGCTTCCTCTGTCAGTTCTCTTTCAGAAGCTTCTCTAGCTAGCATATCTTTTAAAGTTTTATCAAGTATCAATAGTTCATGAATTGCAGTCCGACCTTTATAACCAGTATTATTACAGTTGGTACAGCCTTTACCTTTATAAAGGGTATCCACCTGTTCCCCCGAGTAACGGTGATATATTTCTTGTTCCTCGGCCGTGGGGCTGTATTCAATTTTGCAATTGGAACAGATTATCCTTACCAACCTCTGGGATAATACTCCTTCCACAGCAGAGCTAACTAAAAAAGGCGGGATTCCCATATCCACTAGCCTGGAAAGGGTGGCAATCGCATTATTAGTATGTAATGTAGAAAACACTAAATGTCCTGTCAGGGCCGATCTAATTGCAATTTGAGCAGTTTCTAAGTCTCTGATTTCCCCTACCATGATGATATCCGGATCTTGACGTAAAATAGCTCTTAAACCGTTTGCGAAGGTCAATCCACCTTTTTCATTGGTTTGAACTTGATTAATCCCTTCAATCTGATATTCCACTGGATCCTCTATAGTAATTATATTTTTCTCGGAACTGTTTATCCGGTTGAGGGAAGAATAGAGAGTAGTAGTTTTACCACATCCAGTAGGGCCGGTAACCAAAACCATCCCGGCACTGTTTTTCAATAATCCTTGATAGAGCTTAAAATTATCCTGTTGAAACCCCAATTTATCCAGTGAAAAAATCACTTTATCTTTATGAAGCAAGCGGATCACTACTTTTTCACCGTAAATTGTCGGTAAAGTAGATACCCTTAAGTCAATTTCATGTCCTCCTATATTATAATTGCTCCTACCATCTTGGGGGATTCTTTTTTTTGTAATGTCCATACCAGCCATAATTTTCACACGACTGATCAACAGATCTTTAGCATACCGGGGAGGAGTTGCCACATTATGCAAGACTCCATCTATTCGGTACCGTATCTGCATCCCCTGTTTAGTAGGTTCAATATGTATATCACTAGCACCCTGCTCGTATGCTTGAGACACTAAAGAATTGACCACTTTGACAACAGGTGCATTAGTTTCTAGATTTGATAACTCTTCTTCTTCAGTTGCAGCTATTTCACTTTCTGCCTCTTCCTCGGCTGAGCCTTCAATTTCTTCTATAGCTTTTTCAACAGAATCCTGGATTCCAAAGTGACGGTTAATCTCACCTTCGATTTCTCGAGGAGATGCTATAACAGGCTCAACTTCCATACCGGTAGCCATTTTGACGTCATCAATAGCAACCACATTTAAAGGGTCACCCATGGCCAGTACTAATTTTCCACTTCTATTATCTATGGGAAGCACTTGATACCGTTCTGCTAAATAGGCAGGAATGAGTGTAGCAGTTTCTCTATTGGTATCGTATTGGGACAGGGATACATGGGGTATTCCAAGTTGGAATTCCAATACTTCAATAATCTCTTCTTCTGTAATTATTCCCAGATCTACCAGGCTAGCCCCTAACTTTTGTCCTGACTTATTTTGATGGTCAAGGGCTTGTTTTAAGTCTTCTTCGGTGATAGCACCGCTTTCCAACAACAAATCCCCTAATCTTTGTTTCTTCTGACGAAACACTTAACTAGCCACCTCTTTCAAAAATAAAATTAGTTATACTTACTATCTTTTCATTATAATTGATAACTCAAAGCCCTGTAAATACTGTATAGTATACTAGCCAGCAGAGTTATCAATATAAATAAGTCTATTACAGGAGAGATTACAACCACATTAACGGTGACCGAAATTCCCACAACCAGTACCGAAACTAGAATTGTTATCAAACCCACACCAAGGAATCGTTTGATTATAGGATAGAGTAATTTTGTATTGATACTCTGATAGTCCTTGTCTTCGGAAAGAAACTTCTTGTTAACTATTGAAAAGATATAACCCAGCTCCAAAACTATATATATTGTAATGCCAATCAAAACTCCATAAAAATATTCTGTGCCAGTTTCTTCAACAGTTGTAATTAGTATAAAATATGCCAATCCAAAAATTACAGCTGTCAACTGAAAATATAAGAATTCACCGGCTCTAACACCTTGATATAATAATAGACCTATTATAAAGGTGAAAACTAGCCAGTAGACTGAATGAATTACTACAGGATACAATCCTACTGCAATTCCCAGTACAGGGAGCATCAACTTTAGTGAACTCATATTTATTAATTTCATTTCAAATCACCACTCTGGGATAAAGCCATAGACCCTCTACGCTGTCCTTTAACTTCCATTCTAGACAAAACATGTCCTAATCTTTCCCCTTTAGTCTCTACCACAGAGGCACCTAAGTTTTTTAAAGTATTAATTCTAGATTCGTGTTTCATCTTCCAAATATCTTTAGCAACTTGAGAGTTAGAGTCATCACCTAATTCATCGTTTAGCATCTCAAAAGGGGATATATAAATAAGTACAAGTTGAAACCCTCTAGATGCCAAGTCTAAAAACATATTATAGGCCCTGTCATCACAAAGATTCGTAAAACCGTAAACTATTCCCTGGGGTGGCAAAATAAAACGCGGTATCTTTGTGACCTGTCTCGCCACATAACTATAAGATTTTCGTAAAGCTGCTAGTTGGCGAAGGATGGTTTTCAATTGGGCTTCTCCACTTTGAGGCAAAGTTGTCTTGATAGTTCCATCGTAAATAATCAAACCCACCCGATCTTTTCTCTCAATATAATTATATGCCAAGCTGGCTGCCCCGCGGGCGCACTGGTGTAAGTAATCTTTTTCATCAGTCTTGACCTGTGTGAGACAGTCTATCAGTAGGATTGCATCAATATTTCGATCCAAATACCTGTCATTGACCAAAAGGCCTCCCCATTTAAGAGATTTTTTCCAATTAATATGTTTTAAACTGTCTCCATGACGATATTCTTTAATTTCACTAAACTCCAATCCTTCTCCCATAAAGGATGAGGTGTAATTACCGTGGTATAATCTCGGTTTATTGATTAAATTTACATTTTCTAAAAGGTCAATTCTGGGAAATACCGTAATTTTTTGCGATTGGGACAAATTTTTAATAACCGAAGTAGTCCCCCAAGGTTCTAACAATTCAACTGAAAGATCTCCCATACGATAAATTCCTGGATAATTTTTAGTAGGAAAAGTTAAGCTCAGTTCACGGTCTTCTCCTTGTTCTAAGGAAAGCTGAACTGTCTGGGTAAAATTTTTACCGGTATTTTCCAATTGACCATGATGAATTAAATTAACCAGTGGAAGAGATTCCTGTGCTTGTAATTGTATCTTTAGATTGATATCATTGCCTTCTACTAGCTCGGAGGCTTTGTTGATAACTTTTAAATTTAAATCCCGTTTTTCACTGGCAAACAAAGGAGTACATAAGCTAATAGCTAGAGGTAAACTCATTATGAAGAATTCTCCTCTACCGGCCAATATACCTAAAAAAACGAATAAGCCAGTTAAGTACAAATATGTACGGGATTTAACTGTTAAAGTCACTAATCATCTCTCCTTCCATCAATAGAAGGAGGAGAAACTTTGTTAATGACTTGAGCTAACATATCTTTTAAATCCCATTTTTCTATTCTCGCTTCCGGTGTCAAAATAATACGATGAATAAGTGCAGGTATGAAAACTTCCTTAACATCTTCGGGAGTCACAAAGTCCCTTCCGTTCATCATGGCTACAGCCCGACTTAATTTAAAAATTGCCAGAGAACCTCGTGGTGAAGCACCGACTTCCACCTTATCCAAATCTCTGGTCGCATGTACCAACCTTGATATGTAATTTAAAATATCACCATGTACGAAAACTTCCTCTACTTGCTCTTGCATCTCTAAAAATTCTTCTCGACTGACTATTGTTGGCAATTCAACTTCATCTTTGGCTCTATGTGCCCGTTTATCTAAAATTTCTGTTTCTTCATCAACTGTAGGATAACCAACTTCCAATCTCATGATGAATCTATCCAATTGAGCTTCCGGTAAGGGATAAGTACCATCAAATTCAATGGGATTTTGAGTAGCAATAACCAAAAACGGCTTGGTCAGATCATAAGAACTCCCCTCAACTGTAACTGTCCTTTCCTGCATAGCTTCTAATAGAGCCGATTGTGTTTTGGGAGTACCCCTATTAACTTCATCAGCCAGTAGTAGACCTGTAAAAATTGGTCCTGGTTTAAACTCAAATTCATTTTTCCCGGCATTATAGATATACCCTCCAGTAATATCCCCCGGCAATAAATCCGGTAAAAATTGCACTCTACCAAAATCAAGGTTCATGACTTGTGCAAAGGAGTTGGCAATCATGGTTTTGGCCACTCCCGGAACGTCTTCAATTAGAATGTGACCATCAGCTAAAAAACCTGTTAAGATATATTTCAATAAATCGTCTTTTCCCACAATCACCTGGGACAATGTTTCAATTACTGTTTCACATTTGTCTTGAGTTTTCGAAAAATCTTTACTTGGAAAAGCCATAAGATAAATTTTTCCTCCTTCCTTAGGAACTTTTCTTTTCTATAGACGTTGTTATATTTAGTTGTTGATACTGTAATTTTACAGTTATCAACATTCAAGTTTAATACAGCCTTTCTTTATAAAGTTTAGTGAAAATATCCATGATCTCTTGAAAGGTAGCAGTAGCTTCTCGTTGTTCCTGTTGTTCTCCATTCTCTTGAGGCCAAACTTGATTTTTGAGCTGTTCATTAGCACCTTCACTAGATACCCAACTGTAAAAATACCTGCGGCTATTTCTGGAAATATTAACTTTCCGCTGCAACTTCAGATATTCCTCGGGAACAATTAGCCGTGGTGCTTCATCTTTGCTCCCTAGCCTGAATTTTCTTTTAGCAAATTCCATTATGGGTTTAATTACAATAGAAAATAACTTTCTAATATCATTAAAAAAACTATTTACAGGACTGTAATCAGATTGAAAGAGCCCACTGTAATGATTAACGATATTCTTATACCAGCTTAAAAACCAAAGAGCAGCAAAGATTCTTATTAGCTCCATTGTGATAGTTCCTCGAATAAAGTAATAAATTGCTGCCATTAAAAGAAATAATAAAACTGGCCCTTTGGTAAAATTATAAATCCGCTTAATCCCCGTCATTTTCTTTGGAAACCCCTTTCTTATTGAAGTTTCCCTTCATTAAGTCTGGGATTTTCTGAAAGCTTTCCAGAGCTTCTTCTTTTTGAAGGTTTGAAATTTCATGATGACTATATCGAGCCTTAAGATATGATTTCGTTAAACTTCTGACTGGATTGTTTCGTGACAACCCTAGGGCGGATTCAATGTATCTCAGGTTTTCTTCAGGAGTTAATTGTTTAACAATGATAATATCCTGGACTTGAAAATACCTAATAACAAAATTATAAGCTTTTATTATTGCATTCCGGGCAGTTTCCTGGGATATTTCAGCGTATAAGCTGTCAAAATCAGTTAAATCCACTCTATTTGGGACCTGTTCTTTACAAGTAGTAGCTTGAAGGTCATCCCTTGATAAATCACCTTCTTCTTGCACGCTCTTATTAATTTTCTTTAATTCGATTATATGTTTAATTTTAATAACAACTGCTCCGACTATAATTAAACTAGCGATCCCTAATAAAAAGCTTAGATACGGATATAACCAGTCTGGGGGTTCGTATTCGGGTTTTTCATCATAAAGCTTCTCACTTTCTGGGATTTTGGAAATTCCTTCTAAATGGTCTTTGACTTCTTCTTGTCCCATCTGCAATAAAGTATAAAATAGGCCAAAAAGAGCTAAAATTATTATACTTGTAATCACAATATTTGTAACCTTATTTTCATTAGACTCTTCCCTTACCTGTTCTTCTCCAGTACTAAAATTACCGTAAAACAACAGATAGAGGATGAATGCCACCAAAAGTATAGTCCCCAAAGTAAATATGATGAAAAGTAGTAGTTCACCTAAACCATCTACCACTTGCTCTGCCGGATGCGCTGCTTCACCATCAGAGGTAAAACTTATTATGGAAATAGCTAGTAATATCAACACAAGAGATAATATTAAAATGTGTATATGAGCACGAAGATTTAATTTCCCCATTGATATTCGCCCCTCTTTTGACACTATTCTTAATTTTCTATATATATTTAGAGAAACCTTCAAAAATATTCCAATTAGCGCCCATAGTTACCGAGTTGGTTTATAATTGCCGACATTTCTTGGTCTGATATAATAACTGGTTCAGCCAAAGCTTTTGTTTTATAGTAAATTTCAGCCACAAATTCCACCTGTTCGGCAGTCACAAAGGCCTCCCGTAAACTTTTACCCGCCGTCAGTAAACCGTGATTGGCAAGTAATACGGCATTATAATTTTCTAATTCTTCCACTGCTTTTACAGCTAATTCTTCTGAACCTGGTCTGGCATATTCAGCACAAGGCACTCTTAGACCGGAAAAAGCTATCATGTAATGTACCGGTTCTATACTCTGATTTAAACAAGAAAAAATAGTCGAATATATAGAATGGGTATGAACTACTCCTGCTAGATCCTGTCTGTGCTGATAACATTTTAAATGTAGCGGCCATTCACTTGAAGGGGCTCCCTTCCCTTCTATCACATTCCCATCTAAATCCATAACCACGACTTCTTCCACTGTCATGTCATGATATTCCAGCCCACTTGGTGAAATCGCCATTAAGCCTTCCTCACGATTCAGGGCACTTACATTCCCAGTGGTCCCGGGGGTAAGCTGATTGTCTGCTAATTTACGACAACACTTTATCACTTCGGTTCGAAGGTCTTTTAAAAGCATTATATCCCTCCAAAAATTACTGAACTTCAAAAATACCGTAGTCTTCTTCTAAAACACCCATAAAAATATCAACTAATTCTGGATCAAATTGAGTTCTTGCATTGTCTTTAATTTCCCTTAATGCTTGTTCAGGTGGAACGGCTTCCTTATAGGGTCTGCCATAGATCATTACATCATATGAATCAACTATAGCAGTTATCCTTGCTAATAAAGGAATTTTTTCACCTTCTAATCCTTGAGGATAGCCCGTTCCGTCCCACTTTTCATGATGATACAAAATATCTTCTGCTATATGAGAAAACTCTTCAGTTGACCGAGCAATCCAATACCCTGTTTCTGGATGTTTCTTTACTAATTCCCATTCATTTTTAGTCAAGTTTTCTGGTTTAGTTAAAATTTCTTCGGGTATGGTAATTTTTCCAATATCATGCATTGAAACTAGTAACACCAGGCGATCCAGTTCAGATTCAGTTAATTCTATTTTAACACCTATTTTATATGCCATTTCTTGCATTCGTCTAGCGTGTTCTTCCGTTTCAAAACTTTTAGCCCCCAGAGTATTTAGTAAAGCCTTTAAAATATTGCTCTTGGCACTTCGGCTTTCAACTAATTTATTCTTATACATTTCTTCTTCTGCAGCAATCAATACATTATATATATCCTCTTCACTATTTTCTTTGGTAGACACTCCCAAGGTTATAGAAACTGGGATTTCTTCTTGTTTAGTTGTTATACAGAGATTTTTTATCCGATTACATATTTTCTCTGCATCTTCCTTATTTGTCTTTGTCAGTAAAATGACAAATTCATCTCCACCCCATCTGGCAATAATATCATCTTTTCTGCAGGATTGCGTTAATATTTTTGAAGTTTGAAGAAGTAATTGATCCCCACATTCATGTCCGTAACTGTCATTCACCAATTTTAGTCCATTTAAATCTGCCAGTATCAAACTAATCGGTAACTGTCCTTCAACATCTAACTTCTTGATTTGCTCTTCCAAATAAGCCCTATTATAAAGACTTGTCAGGCTATCATGAAAACTTAAATACTTTATTCTCTCTTCTGCTTGCTTTCTTGCAGTTATATCTTCATGGGCAATTACAATCCCAGTATCACTTGAGTTATTAAAGTATCCTTGATGAGGAGTTACCCGGCCAATAAACCATCTGTTTTTTGTGGGAGAATGACAAGGATATTCCAACTCAAAATAATTTAATTCACCTTTTTTGACGTCGTAAATACCATTTAGAAATTCCCACGCAAATTCGGCACCATCACCTTCAGCTCTTTCACATACTTCTAGGTAATTGACGCCTGGACTTATCAAATCTAGAGGGGCATTATTTCCACGACCAAAATCCATCCATGATTTATTGACAATACGTATAACGCCTTCTTCATCAAGAACACAAATGTGGGCACTTAGTGAATCAAGGGTCGATTGCAATAGCTGTTCAGATTTTTTTAGGTCTTCGCGAATCTTGTATTGTTCTGTAACATCTGAAAAAACAATTACTACTCCCATAATTTCCCCTTCTTGATTATAAATTGGAGCAGCACTTTCTGAAATCTGTCTTCTATTTCCATGGCGAGAAATCAGAGTTGCATAGTTATTCCCCAAGTCAACAATTTCACCATTGAGAATAACTTGCTTAACCGGATCCAAAATTTTCTCTCCGGCCTGGTCCACAACGTAAAACACAATTTCTAACTGTTTATCCTTAGCCTGTTTCATAGGCCAACCCGTCAACTGTTCTGCCACTGGATTCATCCTGGTTATCAAACCCTGTTTATCTGTAACAATTACACCATCTCCAATGGAATGTAAGGTTGCTGCTAAATTTTCCTCACTTTTTCTAAGAGCTTGTTTTACATTGTTCTGAGCTTTTAGATTCCTTTGAAGCTTGACATTCTTATGACCCAGAGTAGAAATCAAATGGGCTAGTTTGGTATAAAAGTTTATAATTGATTGTAATTTCAGCTTATTAACTTTAGGAACATTTTTAAGAGCTTGCAAGTACTTGCCTTTATCAAAGCCATACTTTTCAGCTTGATTTGTAAAATATACTAAATCTATCTCATCATCTTCATAAAAAAATTGACCCACAAATACAATACCTATTTGTTCTCCTTCTATATGAATAGGTATTGCCACATCGCGCAAATTATTTTTACATTTATAAGCTACATAGCTGCCACTCTCAGCACCCTTGGAAAAGTTAAGATCGCTTTGTATGCAATTTTTCCGGGTTTCGGAATGTTTTCTATGATAATTTTCACAAATATCTTGCCAATATGTAGAAACTAAAATGTTCCCCTCCAGGTCCATTAAAGCTGCGCTAATTTTCGTGTTTTGATAAAACTCATCCATTATGGGTTTGATTTCTTCTATATCAATGATTTCTTCTATTTTTAATTCTCCTACTTCAAGCGACTTATCTATTTTATAATCGGACATATTGTCCACTCCTTTTCACTGGTGTCGTACCAGTACAAATACAAAAAGTTCACTATAATTAGTATTAATACAAGCTTCAGCAATAGCTGTTGCGTAGTCATTCGATATTTTTTAACAAATTCCTCTATTTTTTAACAACTTTATTTTTAAGCGGCGAACTTTCCGAATGTTTATTACTTTGACGTTTGATCATTCGATTTTTTATTGACATTTATCTCCCCCCATGATATGTTTAACTTGTCCTGCAGGATATATTGAAGATATTGAAGTGAAATACAAATTTATTAAATGTTCGCTATTATTCCGAATTTTAATTTGAAACTTTGTGACTCCCGAGGAAAGAGTAAGGTGTATTTATTTTTTATGATATTAAAAGACTAACTTTATAAGGAGGAATCTAAATGGAGGAATTTTTCGATTTTAAAAAACATAACACATCATTAAAGACAGAAGTTATTGCCGGAATTACAACTTTCATGACAATGGCCTATATTATCTTTGTTAACCCGGATTTACTAGGTGAAACAGGAATGGATGAGGGAGCAGTTATGACTGCTACAATTATAACAGCGGCTGTTAGTTGTATACTTATGGGAATTCTGACTAATTATCCTTTTGCACTAGCCAGTGGTATGGGATTAAACGCATTTTTTGCTTTTACTGTTGCCCCTGAAGCTGGCTGGCAAGGTGCTCTAGCAGCTGTATTAATATCTGGAATTGTTTTTATAATTTTGGCTTTTCTAGGCTTAATTGAAAAAATAGATAGTGTGGTTCCGACGACTTTAAAAAAAGCTGTAGCTGCAGGTATTGGATTATTTATCGCCCTGATAGGTTTTCAAAATTCTGGTATAGTTGTACCTTATCCTGACACGTTAGTGACTTTAGGTGATTTAACAGAACCTGGACCAATTGTCTCTATATTAGGTCTAGTGGCAACAGCTGCTTTAATGGCTTTAAAAGTTAAAGGTGCAATTTTACTAGGTATTATAATCAGTACTTTTATAAGTTTTTTTGTAGGTTTACAAGCATTTCCCACAGGTATCTCCGACTTTATCGGTCAACCTGCCAGTTTAGCACCTATTGCTTTTCAATTAGATTTTGGAGCTATTTTGGATCTAGGCATTATGACAATTTTTGCCCTGGTCTTTGTCGATCTATTTGATACCATGGGGACTCTCCTGGGAGCAGGGGCAAGAGCAGGTTATCTTAATGAACAAGGAAACCTTCCCAAAGTAAAAAACGCCATGATTGCTGATGCCATTGGTACAATAGGTGGAGCCCTGGTGGGAACTAGTACTGTTACTACTTATGTAGAAAGTACCTCGGGTATTTCTGAAGGCGGTAGAACAGGGGCAACTGCAGTAGTTGTTGGCTTGTTATTTTTACTTGCTTTATTTTTAGCACCCTTTGCTTCCATGGTTCCCAGTGAAGCCACCGCTCCTGCTCTAATAATTGTTGGAGTACTTATGATAGGTGCTGTGCGGGACATAGACTTTGAAGATTTTACAGAAGCGTTTCCTGCTTTTATCACTATTGCTTTGATGCCATTTACTTATAGTATTGCCCACGGTATAGCAGGTGGATTTATTGCCTATCCACTCGTAAAAGCTTTTGCCGGTAGAACTTCGGAAATTCACTGGTTTAATTACTTGTTAGGCATAATTTCTATCTTCCATTTTGTAGGTTAGTACATCAATCCTGGCCAAAATACTGGAATATTGATGCTAGAAGAATCAGGGCCTTTTATAGTTAATATTAAATATCAGTCTTTTTCCCGGCCGTATAAAAAGCACCTGCCCATATAAGGCAGGTGCTTTACACTTGATTCCAACAGGTTCAATAGATTCTATTCTGTACCAAGGGCCTGATAAATAGAGTTCGAAACCATTGGGAATTGATTGCTTGGATGCGCTCTATTGATTGTGCAGTTAGCAAATAAGTAGTACTGTTGTCCATCAAGTTCGTTCTTTATTGCCATAATTTGTCCTTCCGCATCTTGGTATCCTTGGTGAATTAGTTCTCCATCTTCATCTTCTTCTGCTGGCCACCAACCTGATACATAGAAATCTTCTTCTTGTATTTCTGCCAGTACTGTAGCTGATTCAGGAACATCTGTAAACCAAGTTCCTGAATTGCTGTATAGATAATCTTTTCCAGGGTACGGTGCCATCACAAAATTATCATTATTTAAATCAGCTCTTAATAAACCTTCATGTGTAAAATCAGTAGTTTCACTCTGAATTCCTTCAAACAGTTCTAATTCACTTTCAACCACTGAATCTACAGCATAACCTGTAGAAGCAATATAAGGCATACCATCTTCGATGTATTCTTCCACTATATCCCAGTCAGCATGACCTTCGTCATCAACTATGATATTTGCTTCATCTAGTTTGTCTCTAACTTCTTCTTGATCCAGATCAGACCATCTGTTATAAAAATCATATTCATGAACTAGCTCAAAACCAAGTTTTTCTCCCATTACAAATTTTGATTGATATCCAAAGGCTGCTACCTTGGGTAGTTCATCTAGAACAATCACTTCTGCATCGCCATCATATTCTTCTACTTCGAGATGGTAGTCTTCAGCAACTTCCTCAAGCTTATGTCCGTCTACCACAAAGTCTCCTTGACCAAATTCATCTTGTTCTTCAGCAATAATTTTGACTTCATATCCTTTCCCGAGAAGGTCATTCACCGCTCTAGTTGTTTCATTAGTACTATTTTCAATGACATATTCATCAGCTTGAGCAATATACTGATCAGGTTCTGGCAATTCGTCCCTGTCCACTTCTGTCACAGACTCATCAAATACATCTTCTTCTTGAATTTCATCAGCATCAAATCCTCTTGTACGTGGTAGTGCATTAACAACTTCAGCGTACATAGCATCCCATTCAGAGAAATCTGGTCCATCCCACATTATAGTATTCGCAAAACCACGATGGGCCTGTTCCATAGGGATAACATAACTACCTTCTGGATATATTTCTTCGTTAACTTCAACATCTTCAGTCAATTGCTCAATTATGACCCCATTTCTAAGCATATATTCTACCGTTCTATAGACCTCATACTCATTTCTTTGATCTTCTCCCACGGGCATTACCCAATATTCTGGGAAAAAGCTTTCTCCTTCAGCCCTAGGCCTGCCAATGGACTCAAGATCGGGATCAACAAAATATTCATCCACCTTTTCTTCAGCGTCTTCTCCTTCAACTCCTCTTCTTAAATATTCAAGTTGATTGTCAAAAACTGACTCTTTATTATCTTTAATAAAATCAAAGGAAGCTTTTACCACATATTTAGTCCATTCATGAGAGTCTTGATTTAATCCAGGCATTTCTATAGTATGACCTAAAGCACCAAAATGCATAGCATGCATTGGAGTATAGGCAGCAGTACCATCGTCCCATCCTGTTCCATAATCTGTTCTTGGAATAGAGGCACGGTTATCGGGACCCTTATAATCCTCGTTATCTGTACTGGTGAATGCTGCATTTCTCATGGCTTGGGCATGATCTAGAGCATAATTCATATATAGATCGTACTCGTAATTAAAATCATGAGGTGGTGTACAAGGTTCAATTAATCCACCGCCAAAGGCTCCCCGTACAAAGCCATGAAGATCTAAAAATACAGCGGGTTTCCAATAACTAATTAGGTCTTTTTGTTCCTTATGCTCTTGTTGTGTTTGGAATGCATTATCTCTATTCAAGTCGAAACCATGAATGTTTTCTCTAGTCATAACTTCTCTACCATCTGGGTTGATAGTAGGATGTACTATTATGATTAGTTCTTCAAGTAAGTCATCCACATCAATAGTTTCAGTCCATTCTTCTGCTTCATCCGCATCCATGTCAGCTACCCAATCAGTTGTATTAAATTCTAATTCATCATCTTGTAACAATGCTTCTAAAATTTCTATTTGAGCATCTATTCCCGGAGTTTCATCAGGGTGAATGTTTGTTATATAAATCGGGTATCTGTAATCTTCTATCTCACCATCCTCAATCTTGTCCTGTAATTTTCCGGGATCCTCTTCCATCAAAGGCAAAATTTCTTCTTCGTATTTATCAACAGAATCCTGTGAGTCTGAGACTACTATTAAGGGGATATCATGACCTTGCACTGATTCACCAACCATCTCATAATCATAATACCTGTCGTCTTTTGCCTCATCTAAAATTTCCTCAATTGCTGGAGTGATTTCATCCCAGGTATGATAAGAATCATAGGGATATAATTTCAATTCATAATTAACTCTTTCTCCTGACTCTTTATCAGTTATCATTAAATCGTGATAACCCTTTAGTTCTTGGATTCTATGTCTTATTACTCTTGGTGCCAAGTCATCTGTGCCATAGGGTTTATCTACAGCTATAGTTGCAGTCACTTCATTATCATGAATATATGGTCCTTCGGCAAATCTTATAAAAGGATCGCCATCATACTCTTCCGTTTCCTCATCAAATGCCTTCCATTCATTAAAGATCGTTGCTCCTAGAGTCCACTTTAAATTATCTCTATCTACCTCTTCTTCGAATTCAAAGTTAAGTTCAAATTCTCGAGCTTCCGTCATTGAGGCTTCTAAAGTGTCTTCGGGTTCTGGGGCTGTTAATTTATTTAAAGTTTGGAATACTATTTCACCAAAAGTTTCTAACCTCTCTTCAACTCTTCCAGGGAAATCTTCTTCTAATACCTCCAGGCGATCTTCATCGGTATGCCATATAGCTCCATGTTTTTCCGTTTGAGTATATCCATCACCATCTCCAATTTCCCAGTTTGTAGCTTCAAAATTCAAAAATGGTATATCTTCATAAGCAAAGGACGCATGGTCTGACCAAGGTCCAGTTGTGCCTCTAGGATAATGTTCGTGCTCTCCTGGACTTGTGTTTAGATCAAGGTCTAAGTTATCAGCCAGTTTAAGGATATCATCTAAAATCCAATTGTCTTGAACCAAATCGCCATCCATTTCAGTATCTGACATCGCGTCGTAAACATACATTTTGTCTCCTGCTATTAAGCTGTCAAGATTAATCATAGCTTTGGTATTTTCAATTTCCTCATCAGTCATTTGATTTACATAATAATTGGAGCCCTGTAAGCCAACTTCTTCTGCTCCAAAAGCTATAAAGACTAGGGTATGTTCAGTATCAATATCAGCAAATCTTTCGGCAACTTCTAACATAATGCCTACACCAGAAGCATTGTCGTCAGCACCTAAAGTTTCCGAGTAATCCACAGTGTCAATATGAGCACCCATTACAACTTGTTTATCAGTGGATCCTTCCCGTGTTGCAATAACGTTTTTTGAATCAATATTTTCTTCTGTTTCTTCATAATAAAATGTAAATTCTTGAAATTCCGTACTATAACCATACTCTTCAAATTCTTCCTTGACATATTCCGCTGCTTCCAGTTCTTCATCACTTCCTGCTGGTCTTTGCCCAATTTCTTCAGATAGTTCAAGGATATGTTCGTAAGCTCTTTCTCCATACTCGTTACTGTCTTCAATGGCCACAGCAGGACTTGATAATAGAATTATACAAGCAAGACCTATAATAGCAGTAATCTTCCCATAATTCATTTTATTCCTCCTTTAAATATTGAAAATAATGGGGGTTTTTTCTCCCATTTTGTCAATACTATATCTAGCTAGAAAATTCCTGCTTTAAGAGTCTAAATTTTAAAAATATTTATATTATATTCCTCTCTAATGCTGAACAAAAGTGAACCTCTAAAGTCACAAGAATGCGTGACGACTGGTTCAATTTTATTAAATTCTTTCTCATATAAAAAAGCCATCACATTTAAGTGATGGCCTCTCAATCAAGCAATCTTCTCGAAATTCTATCAGCTCTATGGGGTTCCATCTCTGATAGAACCGCTCCCCTTTGTTCTTCAGATAATTCCATTAAAACTTGCACAACTTTATCCTCCGGTAAGTGAGAAACAATATCGGAAACCTCCTCGGGCTCCATTTGCTCATAAGCACCGACTAATTTTTCTAATCTCTCTTCTCTATCTCGGTCGGCATCAGCCATTATTTCTAACTGATCCTCCATACGATCAGCCCTAGTTTGTTGGTATTCTAACTGGGATTCTAGCCGTTCTACTTGAACTTCCAATTCTGCAATCTCTTCCTCTTTGGACATTAACTCCCCTTCTTTTTCCTCTAATTGTTCTTGATACTCTTCCTGATCCTGATACTCTTCCTGTAATTCTTGACGTATCTCTTCTTCTAATTCTTGTTCTAATTCTGATATGATTTCTTCATCAATTTCTGACATGCTTTCCTTGGATTGTTTCTCTTCTACCTTTTCAACTGTCGCTTCTTTTCCATCAGCTTGAGTTACATCAGCTTCTGACACGAAGAAGATTCCTATACCTAGAGCAGTCCCTAGCATTGCCATAATAAATAAAAAAGCAATTAATATTTTTGGATTCATATTCTCGAACCCCTTTCATAGCCAATCTAGTATATCTTGTGATTTATTTTAATTAGACGCTATTATGTTTAGTTGTTAATACTGTAAAATCTTCAACAAACGAATTATTACAGTTATCAACATTCAACTCTAATACTACTTTAACGAAATTAATGTTTATCCCATATTATAACGTGATTTGTGATTTTTTGCCAGTTTATAGCCAAGTTTTTCATTTTTTAAAGTAATTCTTTATTAGTAGCTCTTTTATACTCCGTTGTTGATAGTTGAACTCTTCGATTTTTGAACGAATTTTTTAGATGTACCAACCCGAAACCTTTGATGTGAAATTGAAGAGTTCAACTATCAACATTCAACTTTAACACAGCCTTATTAATAAATAATAGTTTAGCAGTTACAACCTTTCCTGAAGGTAGACTTTCTGTCTCCATAATATCGTATAATAAAAAATTGTTTTCAAACAAAAATTTCGTTAAATCAGATAAACGATATTCATTATTATTTTGATAAACGCCAATTGACACCTCTGTATAAACAAACTCTGTTTCCTGAAGTAAATTTTTAGCACCTTTTAAAATCAAATCTTCGCTTCCTTCTGCATTGATTTTCAAACCATAAGGGGGTTTCCACTTCCTTTCTACTTTTAAAGTATCCAAAGTATCTACTGTAACTGTTCTTAGTTTGCAGGGATCTGAGCTTTGAAATTCTGTTTTTCGCCGATAAAAGGAAGCTTGGGGGAGTTTATTTCCTTCTATAAATAAATCTCGTTTTTGCTTTTGATCACCAACTGCTGTAATTATATATTCACCATAGAAAGATTTTAAAGATTGCTGCAAATAGGGTTCAAATTCTTCTAGGGGCTCTATTAAGACATGATATGCATCCTTAAAAATAGCATACAGTTTAGGTGTACCGTAAGCTGCACCAACGTCAATCATAGTATTAGGATTAAATAAATCAAAGTAGTCTTTGATACTACCTGATCCAAGATCAGCACCGGGCTGATCAATCATGATTTTCCCTCCTCTGTGAATTTGATCCTAAATGGAACTTTTATAAGTGAGGTTTCTCCACACTTTTTCAAAGGGGCCGTATCTAAAATTTCGCAACCAAAACTTGCTTACAAGCATCTGAATACTAAAGAAGACAATTGTAAAAATCACCCCTTGATAAACTGAGATAGAACCTATATAACCTAAACCGTAACCGTAAAAAACAATAGAACACAGAATGCACTGAATTAAATAATTGGTTAAAGCCATCCTTCCGACATACGTGAGATAATCAAATAATTTATGAAAATATCCTTTATGAATCAGGATAATAACCGTAGCTATATAAAATAATGAGATAAATATAGAAGCAAGTTCGGAAAATAAAACTTCTAATGGGGCTGAAATTAATGAATTGGCACTTATAATAGAATAAGCTGATAGTAACATTAAGATTGTACTTATTAATCCTAAAAAGCCTGTGACTTTCCAAGTTCTTTTAAATAAATCAATATTATTTGCAATATCATGAAAATAACCTTGTTTGGCAGCATACAAGCCTATCAAAAACAAAGCAAGTATCTTAGGTAACCATATAAACAAATTAAAAAATACATAAGGTAATTCTTGGCTAATTCTAAAACTAATAACATCCAAGTAAGAACCTTCAGAATAAACTGCAAAGGAGTACTCCATTAGTTCTTGAGGAAATGATTCTAATTTAGGATCATTCATTTCACTTGCGTAAGTTTGTGCTAATTCTGCTATAAAAATCATACCTGTCATCAAAAGTACAGCAAATATTAACAAAGCAATAATCCACTTCTTTAAACTCTCGGTTTTTTGATTATAAAAAAGCAATAGGATAAGTCCTGTTACACCATAGACGTGTAGTATATCCCCATACCAAACTAGAATTAAATTTAGTAGTCCAAATAACAGTAGAAAAAAACATCGCCTGCGAAATAATCTCCCTGGTTTATTTCCAGAAAGCGCAGCTTTTTTCTCAAAAGCGTTATTCATAAAGATATAAAAACCAAAGCCAAATAAAAAAGAAAAAATTGGATAGAACTTAGCTTCTGCCAGTATTCTAATTAAAAATCCTAGTACCTGATCTAAACCAGCTTGAAATGCCAAGGGAAAGGAAAAGAATGCAAAATCAGTCCCTTGAGCAAACAAAGTACTCTTGAAACCGAACACATTAACAAGTAGGACTCCAAATAAGGCAAAACCTCTTAGCATATCTATTTCTTTAATTCGTTTTGATTTATTAATAGAGTTGGACATGAGATAAGCCTCCATTATCTTATATATTAAGCTTAGTTCATCTTATTATCTTAGTTAATTTATTATTTCTCTGTCTGTTCTGTGTCTGTCTGATCTTTTTCTTTAGTTAAATACGCCCTTACGATCAGTCTTCTCTCATCAGATCCCGGTGGGTGACAAGTAGTTAAAGTTAATGCAGGATCATCTGTTGGACGAATAACACTCCAATCACTACTATGAGTATCAAAAACGCGATCAACTTCATAACGATATTTTTTTCCTTCACGATAAACTCTGATAGAATCACCTTGGTCTAATTCATTTAAGTGCCGAAAAGGTCCCCCATAAGTAGTTCTGTGACCAGCTATGGAGAGGTTCCCCGTCTCGGGTCGACCACTTTCTGGATAAAAACCTGGTCCATGTGCTAAATCAGATAGTTCTACACCAAAACCCACTGCTAACTGAAGGTCAATTTTAGGTATTTCTATTAATCCATCGGCAGGTTCCAATTCAAAGGCAAATTCTTCTTCCTCACTTTTATCTTCATCGGATTGTAAAGAAGGATTTTCATTTTTTGGATCCTCTTCAGGATCATTTAATTCACTTTGGGCTATTTCAATATCTCGATATCCGAGTTTTTTCCTTGAAGAATTTAATACTTGTGTGTCCTGTTCCAATTCTTCTAGTTTTTCAGCCACTTGCTTTTCTTGGATTCTTTGATAGTAGATATTTTGTAAATAAGGAAAGCTGGCCAGGGACACCCCGACCAGCACTAGTACGATCCCAACTACAGTACGGGTTTCAATGTTTTGTTTATGAGCTTTTATTGAATTATTTAATTTCAATAGTTTGGTTTTATAGTGTTGTAACTGATTTTTAACTTTGTCTGTCACAGCATTTCACCCTCGTGTAGATTTGTGTTAAAAGGAAAATGAAGAATAAAACGGGTTATAGGTTATTTCCTTCTACTAATAACTAACCAAGCACCACCAGCAGCTACTAGTCCACCGATGCCTGGCAATAATGTAGCTACTCCGCCACCAGTTTCTGGAAGGTCTTCTTCCTCTTCTTCCTCTACATCTTCTTCTACGTCTTCTTCTGCTTCTTCTGCAACTTCTTCCCCAGCTAGAGCATCTCTAACTGCTTCTACAATCCCTTCACTAGAAGCAGTTGCACCTGTTTCAACATCTACGTCTGTACTTTGTGCTTCTATAATATCATCCATAGTTTGCTTTCCATCTTCCCAGTATTCAGGTGTTTCTTCTTGACTAATCGCTTCAATGTTAGTCACTTCTCCACCTTCAACAGTCACTTCAACTTCTATAGCCTCATTAAATCCTTCACCAGCGCCAGTGTAAGTACCATCTGGTACATTATCCAAGTCTACTCCAAAGGCCATAGCTCCAGTCACCATGAATAAACTTAGAACAAACACAAATCCTGTACTAAATAAAATTCTTCTCAAAAGTACTCCCTCCCATTTCATAATATATTGGTCCTTATTACATTACTATTGTTCTACAAATATTTTATAATTCCTTCCTTAAAATGTTATTTATGAAAATAATAAAAATTCTTATAACTAACAATACATCCTTTTCCTAAATGTCTTTATATTCTAGCAATCTTGTTGATCTATCCTTTTTCTAGCTAATTCACAATATTCGCGAGAAATATCTATACCCAAAAATCGACGATTGTTTTGGTGAGCAACAACAGGGGTAGTACCACTTCCAACAAAGGGGTCTAGAATTATATCCCCTTGATAACTAAACAATTTCATAACTCTCCTTGCCAACTCTTCTGGAAACATTGATGGATGTTTATAATTTTTCATATTTTTTTCCGGGGCGATACTCCATTTTCCATAAACCCATTCTTTAAATTCCTCAGCGCTTATGTCTATATTCTCTTTTTTGCCTTGTTTTTTCATGGTTCCTTTGCAAAATACCTCTAAAAATTCCCAGGTATATTTCATATAAGGATTAGAAGGACTTTTCCAGCTTCCCCATGCCGTATACTTGCAATTATAATTATTTTTTTCCCATAAGATTTCGGCTTTCCATATCAACTTCTTCTTAATAAAAAAGTTGCTAATAAAATGATGAATAGGTATATAATCCGAAAACAGGGGCTGTACATTGACAATTATTCTACCACCATACTTAGTCACACGAATGCATTCATCCAGAATTCTATAAAGCTTATCAAAATAAATAGACCAATTCATGGCGTCTTGATGATTATCATATTCTAAACCAAAGTTATAAGGTGGAGATGTAAAAACTAAATCTATGCAATTTTCTGGCATTTTTGATAATAATTGTTCACTGTCAGCACAAATTATTTGATTTTCATATTCTTTAGGAACTGCGTTATTTGTTACTTTAAAATCGGCATCTTGTGCATAAAAGAATTTGCCACGTTGAGTTTCTTTTGCTTTTCTATCTTTGACTTTCCTCTCATCATTAAAATTTACAAAAACTTTTTTTCCACCTTGGTAAGTATAACTTTTAATATTTTCTATTTTAGTTAACAAAGCTAGTAGGACATTGTCTTCACTAACTTGCTCTGATACAAATTGAAATATTAAGTCTTTTAAGGAATTTACATCAAGCTTATTTAAAAACACAATCAATTTGTGGTCATAAGTCTCAATTATCAAATCATCATTACTAAAGGCATCATTAATTTGTCGTAAGCCTCGCTTTTCGGATTTGGTCAACTCATTTTTATTTATTGGGATAAATATTTTTTTGTAATTTTCAGACGTTTCACCGTTAATATGAAAAGCTTTATCTTTCATCCCAATGGACAACTCCTTTAAGCTTCATACTTACTATCACCGTTCATAATTATTTCATCATAGTAAGTCACTTCGCCATTAATTAACTCAAGTCCTTTAGCAGTCTCTTATTAATTTCTATACTGCTGGATATCCTAATTCAACCATGGAAACTGAATTAGATTAATAATAATCTAAAGGATTCACATGTTCACCGTTTCGACGAATTTCAAAGTGCAAATGAGACCCGGTAGCGTTACCGCTATTGCCTACATGACCTATGACTTCACCTTTTTCCACACTTTGCCCCACACTCACAGTGTGGCCGGCATTGTGAGCATAATAAGTTTCATAGTCACCTGGATGTTCTATGATTATCAGATTCCCATAAGATCCTCGCCAACCCGAAAAAGTTACAGTCCCGGATTCTGCCGCTTTAATGCTTGTCCCATGAGAAACTGCAATGTCTATTCCACTGTGAAATCCTCGGCTTCGCCAGCCATATTTAGAAGATATTTCATTCATCCCGTTTTCTATTGGGAATAAAAACTCAGGTTTTTCGTGACTGTGTATTTCTCGATGACTGGCATCCAAACTTTCTAATCCTTTTTCTTCCTTAATTTCATCAAGCTCTTTTTTTACCTGTTGGATTACTGCTTCTTTTCGTTCACGAGCTTGTCCTTCGGTAAAATTAAAGACCAATCCCAATCCTTGATGGGATCTGTATACCAAATCTAGATCGAAGCAACGGTTAATCACTCTTATCGGAACCATGGTACGCCCATCAACTAGCTCTGGCCTCGTTTCCATCTTCTGCATCTCATCATTTAATTTATAATTGTTTGAACCAATGAACATTTTCAACTCCATATCTTCATCTTCCACGATAATTTTATCTTCATCAGGAAACCAATCAACTTTTGAGTCTAACTCTTCAGATATAAAGCGAAGGGGAATCATAGTTCTATTATTATCATCTATGTAAGGAGTAACATCCTGAAAAATTACCTGAGAATCATTTAAAAAAACTACAGTTTCATAATCTTCAATTTCTTCTACTATTGCCCCAAAACTTATCGAGGGGAAAGCGACTAACAAAGTGATAGCAATAAAAAATGAATAGACTAAAAAACCTGGTTTACTAATGATTATCATCTCCTTAATTTTAATTAGACTCCAAAAGGTATAATATCATAAATTTAAAAAACTTGATACTATAATTTGTCAAAATTTGCTGTCATCATTTTATGACATTTTTTCACCATTACATAAACTTGTTAACATAGGGATTAAAATGGTATTTTGGTAATAGAATTTAACTTCGGAGGTGATTCTGTGAAAAAAATCATCTGCTTTGGATTATGTATGGTATTAGTTTTCTCATTAAATTCTTTATGTTTTGCTGAAGAAACCAAGGTTATAGTCGATGGAGAAGAGATTGACTTACAAGATCCCGTGAGAATTATTGAGGGAAGGACACTATTACCTGCTAGACCTTTATTTGAAAGTTTAGATGCAGAGATGAATTGGAACCCTAAAACCGAAACAGCCATTGGTAAGATGAATGGTCATCAGGTTGAAATTCCCCTCAATGAAGAACAGGCTAAAATCAATGATGAGCCCCGCAATTTGGAAGTACAAGCTGAAACCTATGAGGGAAGAACTTACATACCACTACGATTTGCAGGAGAGGCTTTGGGTGGAACTGTCGAATGGGATAGCAAAAAAAACGCAGCAATTATCACAACTGATGCAGTAGAACCAGATCCGGCTAAAAAAGAAACAAGCCCAGAAAAAACTGAGCCAGGACAGTTAACAGCTCATTTTATAGATGTAGGCCAGGGAGATGCCATATTTTTAGAAGCTCCTTGTGATAGTCACATTTTAGTCGATGGTGGCTTAGAACTAGAAAGTCAACCTGTAGTTAATTATCTAGAGGAACTTGGAATAAATAAAATTGAAAAAGTAGTAGCAACTCATCCCCATCAAGATCATATTGGTGGGCTGATTGATGTTTATCAAAACTTCGATGTTAAAACCACTTATGATAGCGGTTATGAACATGATACCCTCACTTATGAAAAATATTACGAAATAGCAAATGATGTTTCTAACTTTAAAACTGCTAGACAAGGAGACAAACTGGAAATTGACTCCTTGGGGGCCGAATTTATTCATCCACCCCAGGGACATACAGGTGAAGTTCACGATTTGAACCTTGTTTTAGAGGTTGAATTTAAAAATCAATCCCTTTTACTAACAGGTGATGCTGAAAAAGATACAGAGCAGATGATAATAGAAAGAGCCAGTGACATTTCTAGTGAAATTTTAAAAATCGGTCACCACGGCAGTTATACTAGCAGCAGTGAAGAGTTTTTAGAAGCAGTTGATCCTGAAGCAGCGGTAATTCAAGTTGGAGAAGACAATCAGTACGGTCATCCTCATGACCAAGTCCTAGAAAGGTTAGCTGAACAAAATATAGAAATTTATAGAACTGATTATCATGATGACATAGTAATGGAACTAGACGAAAACACTTGGCAAGCTGAAGTTGAACCTTGGAAAAAAGAAGATGGAGAACTCCCAACAGATCAAGACGCAGATGATAAAGACACAGTTACTGAGGAAAAAGACGATCAGGATCAAGAACTGATTAATATAAATCAAGCCGAGAAAGAAGAATTAACTCAGATCATTAATATCGATGTGGACAGGGCAGAACAAATTGTAGAGTTACGAAAAGAACGACCTTTTACTTCCCTAGATGACCTGGAACGTGTTAAAGGGCTAGCCGAAGTAACCATTGGAGAAATAAAGGATGAAGGAATAGCTTACGTCGATTAAAAAAACAGTGCTGTCACCATATAATGGGTGACAGCACTGTTTTTTAATCCTGTATATTTATTCGCTATTCATCAAAGCCTTCCTCTTCTTCAAATTTAGCCAGGGTTTCTTCCCCTGCCAAAGCTTCAATATGGTGTTGTAGTTCGTGTTTTATGGTATCACGAATTTCTTCTTTCCATGTAGTGAGGGATTCTCCATCCAGTATGGCTTGAAAAGACCCGAAGTATAATGCGATATGTTTTCCCATTTCATTAACCACATATTCACCCATTATATAATAACCTTGTTCCTCTTTTGCTTCAGGAAAAACGCAAACACCCAGATTCAATTCTCTTAAAAGCACCTGGGGAATCTCCTTGTCTAAAACATGATCAGCAAATTCTGTGAACTCATCAATATTCATTGTTTTAGACATAAGTATATACCTCCAGTTCATCCCTTAGACAGTTCAATTTTTCGGTGATAAAACATTTGACGTCCTCCCACAGCTAAAGCAGTGGGCTTTCTGCTCATATTTATCGTAAACCCTAAACCTAAATAATGAGATTTTAAGAAGGTAATTAAATTTCCGGTAGTTCTAGAGGCTCATTATAATCATAGTATTCCGCTTCCATCTTTATTGAAATTTTCATTTCAGAATCCATTCCCGGCATACCCTCTTCTTTTTCGGACATACTATCCATATCAAAAATTTGGACCATATCCATATCTGTATAAACTATATTCTGTTCGTCAACGTCAACCACCATAAGAGTTTCAACTTCAATTTCGATATTATCCATTAGTTCTTCTACCAGATCATCTGGAGATTCATCTTCCTTCTCCGGAATTGGTTGGTTCATAGCTTCTTCTCTAGCCATTTCTTTTATTTTATCGCTATCCGGTCGTATTATATACGCAGCATAACCTTCCTTATCAAAGTTTTCCGGTAGTTCAGTTTCTTCTACATCACTGTCTTCTACAAAAAAATAATCTTCATACTGTTGCAAATCCATTTCTTCTTGTAATTGTGTTAAGTCTGCAGAACCCAAGAAAGGATCTTCTGAATCTACCTTAAGTTCACCATTCTCCATCAGAAATTTGGCTCTAAGTTCCTGCCCCATGGTAGTTAAATACATATCCATATAATAATTTTCATCATCTAGATATTTCATGGACATTTCAGATTCAGTTACCATCCCCATTGTTGTCATTTCCAAATTAGCATCAGAACGATAACTATCAGCCTCTTCAAAGTTTTGATTGGCTGCTTTAATAAGCTCTTTACCTGTCAATTCTTCATTTTCATCACAACCAATAAAAATAACAGGCATTGTAATAAGTAAAATTGTTATAATAGATAATTTAAACACATTCATAACCCCCATTTAATTTATAAGTCCTCTTCTGTCATGACTTTTACTCCAGCATTTAATAATAATTTTGAACTTATACCGGTACCGGTGATTTTTTTATTGGAAAAAGATCCATCGTAGATTCTACGTAAGCCACAGGAAGGGCTTTCTTCTTTCATGATGGCCTGACTAGCTCCGATAGTCTTGGCAATATCCACGGTCTTTTCAGCTCCCAAAGTATATTCCTGTGTCCGATCTTCCCCAGTTTCACTAATTACACTTAGCTCTCCTTCTTCAGTAGTCATTTCACATCTGGTCCTGGGAATTGATAATCCTCCTAAAACTTCGGGACATAGGGGAATTGCCTCACCACTTTTCACAAGATCAGCCACCCGTTCATCGTAACAGTTTTTACCGTCAAATCTACAGTTGATTCCTGCCAGGCAAGCACTGACTACATACATACTAATTTCCCTCACTTTCTTTTTTATTCTCATTACATGTCGAGTCACTATAAACTATTATACTACATTTAAAGAAGAGAAGGCCATAAGGAAGTTTTTACATTTTGCGATTATCAGAAACAGTGGCAAATTTAGACTAAAATACCATAACATCAATAATTTCTCTGTTTTTATGTTTAGACAAATCTACAAATTTATCTTCGATTTGAACTAAAGGTCTAGTGGGATCGTTTTTATTTAAGAAAACAATTTTTCCAATAGATCCATCATTAAAAATCACGGTACTTCCGACAAAAAATTCTGATATTCGCTTAAAAAAAGTATAGGCGATTTCAGGGTTTAAATCTTGAAAACTTTTATCCCTCACTTCTCTAATTGCCTCAAAAGGAGAATTTCTACCTTTATAAACTCGGTTTGATGTAATCGCATCAAAGATATCAACTACGGATATTATCTTTGAATAAGAATGAATCTTTTCTCCAGTTATTCCAAAGGGATAGCCAGATCCATTTTCCCTTTCATGATGCTGTAAAACTGCTATATTAATCTCAGGGGATAAGTCTTCACAAGGCTTTAAAAGTTCATAGCCGTAGATGGGATGGTTTTTAATTATTTCAAATTCTTTATCTGTTAAGGATTCTGGTTTTAATAACACTTCATCGGGAATTTGAGTTTTCCCTATATCATGTAATAAACCAGCCAAGCTCAAATTTTTAATATCATTTGTGCAGTAGCCTAGCCACCTACCTAGAAGAGAAGCGTATATTCCCACATTGATGCTGTGTTGATAAGTATAGTAATCTTTGTCCTTAACTTCAGTTAATAACTTAACAGAATTTATATCATCAGAATAAGTAACTAATTCTTGTGCTATCTCTTTCACTTCATCTAATTCTATAGCTTTAGAACCTTTTAACCCCTCCATAAAACTTATTACCTTTTCCGTTGTTTCAAAGTATTCCTTTTTAAACTTTGCTTGACTGTGACCCCTTCCCCTTGTTATTTGTTCTTCCTCTTCCTCAATCAAAACTGATTTTATGCCCCAATTAATCAAAAATTTAATTGTCTTTTTTGATAAAATCACCCCTTTAGGCACTAAAGTAGCTCCACTTTTTGAATTAACATCCTTAGATAATTTCATCCCTTCTTTTAATTGGAAAACAGAATATCGTTTCATCAAAGCTCCCACCTTACAATTAATTATCCAAAAATTCCAAAATACTATCTAACACAATTTGCTGCTGCTTTTCCAAAGAAATTTTAGGATCCAAATCTTCCCGTTGCTGCTCATACCATCCAAATTGACTGTGATTTCCGCCCGATATTTCAACATACTCAGTTTCAGCAGGTAACAGATCCTTACTAGTTGAAATATCTTCTTCTGTTACATAACCATCTCGATCGGCGTAAATAGACATTGCTCTTATATTGTGATCAGACAAATCATCACTTTCATCCGGATAAGACGCCATTAATATTAGTCCATCTAAATCAACTTCCCTTGTATTTTTTTGATTAATATAACGAGCTGCCATGGCACCTCCTAAAGAATGTCCCCCTATATACCATCGCTGAATATCTGAATGTTCTGATATAATTGTGTCAGCTCTGTCATATCCGAAAAAGGATAAATCAAAAGGCATTGAAACCAAAAAAATTCTATACCCTTCCAATGCTAGATTCCTGGCCAAGGGAGCATAGGCTTCGGGCTTTAATCTACCACCTGGATACAAAATCACAGCTGTATCAGGAGATTGACCCTTAGGAGTAAAATCCAGCCAATTTTCTCCTTCTGTAACCTGTACTTGTTCATCTTGGTGCAAGGCAGCATATGCTTCTGGAAGCAGCTCTGGTCCCATTGAAAGCCAAAAACCAAATAACCCAGCTAGAATTACCACAATTCCAATAAAAGTTAAAGAAACTATTTTAAATTTATTATTTGTTAGCTTTTTTTTAACTGCTTTCCCTTTCCCTCCACCAAAAAATTTAGCCAAGTACTATCCCCCGCTTTAATAATCCGGTTTTTTGTTTTTTGTCGCTTTATAGTTTTACCGTGATCAAGAAAATGGGGCCTTATTGGCCCCATTCTTCATAAAATACGATTTCTGACATATCCTTTCTCGGAGTAGGCTTGGATTCTTTGGCTGGATATCCTAGTGGTGTAATACCAACTACTTCTATGTTTTCTGGAATTTTAAAAGTATCTCGAATTCTTTTTTCATCATCGATCCAGCCAATCCAACAAGTACCTAGTCCTTCGGCATGGGCTGCTAACATCATTTGTTGCATGGAAATTCCGGCATCTAGCATGTAATACTCTTTATCGTTTAGTTTACCCGAAGCTTCAGGATCGGCACAAAGTATTACAGCTACCGGGGCTTGAGTTAATGCTTTTGCTCCAGGGTTTTTCTCTGATAATGCCGAATATAGCTCTTCTTTCTTCCCTTCATCTTTTATTACAATATAACGCCAGCATTGTTTATTTGCCCATGATGGTGCAATTCTAGCAGCTTCCAGAATTTTAGATAATTTCTCTTCTGGAACTGGATCATCTGTATATTTCCGTACACTTCTTCTTTCATGCAAAGCCTTGTAAAGTTCCATAAATAATTCCCCCTTAGTATAATTAAAATCACCCGATATACTGACTATTCTTCATTCTGTTCCAAAAACCTCCATGTCAAACTAAATAATCCACTTGCGATCACTGGTAAAAGAAAGGGTTATCCATTTATCGT
Organism: Natranaerobius thermophilus JW/NM-WN-LF; assembly: GCF_000020005.1. Taxonomy (NCBI): domain Bacteria; kingdom Bacillati; phylum Bacillota; class Clostridia; order Natranaerobiales; family Natranaerobiaceae; genus Natranaerobius; species Natranaerobius thermophilus. The sequence goes on from NC_010718.1 coordinate 2,247,517, forward strand.
ATTCAATATCAGAAATTCTATCATTTACTTCTTGGCGGATTTGATCTTGTTCGTATACTGATTGAGCTGCTGAGTTTTCATCCACAACAAAATCAACTTCAATTTTTAAAGTTTTACCAACTTTAGCAACCCTGATCAAATAATCTATGATGTTATACTTGTCGATAATATATTTAATCACTTCCTCTACTTGTTGCCTTATCTTTCCATTGGGTGGCATAGCGAGAACTTCCCTCAGAGCAGTCTTAATTTCAATTACTGGTACTTTCATAAAGTACAATGATACAACAATAACCATTACCGGATCTACATAAGAAACCAAAGCTTGTAAAGCAGGTATTCTTTGTAATATCACAGCTATTATGAATCCAATTAAAATACCACCACTGACTAGAGTATCCATATACCACTGATTTGCTTCAACAGAAACAAATTCGGAATTTAATCTTGCACTTTTTTTATTAAGGTATAAATACATAATCACACATATCAAGGTACCTATAGCAGTATAAACCAGACTGGGCCCTAGCATTATTTCTCTTCCACCTCGGAACAAAGCTATAATAGCAGTTATTAAAGAAGCAGCTACCAGGAGTAAAATAATGCAATAATTTACAATAACAACAAGGGGCTCAATAATATCTTTACCAAAAGGAAATCTACGCCAATCATGTTTTCCCATAAATTTGACTGCATATAAAGAAAAGGTGGTAATCCCAACACCAATTAGAGAATACAAACCATCAAAAACAATTACTTGGGAACGAAAAAATATCCCCAAAACAAAAGAGACTAGTGCAAAAACAATCGTTACATATAGGGATATTTTAATTAATTTTTCCTCCATATAGCTATCCTTCATATTTAATATCACCTCGTTGGTTCAGCGATCGCTTTAAAAATTTTTTCAGTTCCTGTTTTGATTCATCAAGATTTTCATTAAATCCATTTGATAGATAAAATAGTTCTGCCCCATGTTCTACCAAATTCACTATATAATTTGCCAAATAATAAGTATTATTCTCTTGTTGGACTTTTTGTAAACTACGTATTTCACAAATCTTATCTTCTAACCATTTATAATACGGTTCGTAAATTTCTTCCCATCTCTCAAAAGAATAGTAGTAAGCAAGACCGGAGTAACAAAAAAGAATTAACTCCTTATACTCTCTAGTAATTTCAAATGTAGTATCGATAATAGCGTCTAGAAGTTCTTCTAAACTTGGGCTCTTCTCAGGATACCTTAACTTTAACCGGCGAAACTGTTCATTTAATATCATTTGAGCGATAGCAGGAACTAGTTCATTTTTTGATTTGAAATACAGATAAAAGGTCCCTTGAGCTACTCCAGCCCGATTAACTATTTGAGATACAGAAGTTTTTTCAAAACCTTGTTCCTTTATGATTTCTATAGCAGCTTGTATCAATCTATGGTACTTGTTTGTTTGAGAATGAGTCATTGACCATCACCTTAACTATAATTATAAATTTTGCTGATGACTGATAGTCAGTCACTTTTTGTATTTTATAATATTTTTTTAAATAGGTCAATGTATATAGAAAGGATTTTCTGCCATTATCTAGAAATAGATTAACACCTGGAAAATACAAATTACAAAAAGGGTGATTAAAATGGATATAGCAGCATTATCTAGTTCATTAAGCCAAGCTAAACTCCATAGCCAAGTTAGTACTTCTGTTCAGAAACTTTCTATGGATATAATGGAAAACTCTAAAGATCAATTTATGGATTTATTAGAAAGTTCCACAGTGGAAAGGACAGAATTAGAACGATCAGTTTTATCTCACCTGGGACATAATTTTGATACCTTTGCTTAAACCTTAAAATATAAGAAACTAAAGGCCATGCTGCTTAAACAGTGCTGGACTTAGGTCAAAATTTTGGACACCAAAAAGTTAAGTATTAAGCAGATTGCTTTGCTAGATCCTCAACATGTTGAGGAGTTAAAAACTCCAAACTTCCATGGATTCTTGTTCTGTTGTACCAGCTCTCAATGAACCTAAATAGAGCAATTTCAGCCGATTTGAAGTCTAAGTACTTAACATGGTTAACTTCTTCCTTTTTCAAAGTAGCATGAAATGATTCGATATGTGCATTGTCATAAGGGCAGCCTTTTCTGCTAAATGATTGCTTGATCCCTTTGTACCTTAAAAAACGCTTAAAGTCATCGCTAGTGTACTGGGTACCTAGATCACTATGTAGAATAAGTCCATTGCCAGGTTTCTGTGTATCATAAGCATTTTTAACAGCTTTAATAACTAAATCTGTTGTCATGGTCTTGCTAAAAGAGTATCCAACAATTTTATGGGTGTGTAAATCCATTACAGAGGCTAAGTAGCACCAGCCGTCTTTAACAGTATCAATGTATGTAATATCAGTAACCCACTTTTGATTGACAAATGTAGTTGAAAAGTCTTGTTTTAGGAGATTCTCTCGTTCGACTACTTTTTCTCTACTAGGATAAGGCCGATATTTTTTCCTGACAATTGATTTGATACCCTCTTTTCTCATTAATCGTTGGACTCTTTTTAAGCTGACTTTGTATCCTTTATTGATTAGCACAGCGTGGATCTTTGGTGCACCATATCGCTTTTTACTGTTTTTATGAATTTGAGTTATTTGATCTAATAGTTCTCTGTTTTCTTTGTCACGATTAGATTCAACTCGATTTATTGTTTCGTAATAAGTACTTCTCGGAAAGTCTAGAGCATCACAAATAGCTTTGATAGTATGCTCGTCCTTTTGTTCTTTTATAAATTCAGTAAGCTCTGTATTGTCTACTTTTTGGCGAATATGGTCATAGCCTTTTTTAAGATTTCATTCTCCTCTTTCAAGCGAGCCATTTCTTTTTGCATTTCTTCCACATCTTTTGAAGTGGCTCCCTCACTGCCAGATTGTTGGTTTGGAGAGAAATCTTTGATCCATTTATAAATAGTAACCTCTGTCACACCATATTCGCTAGACAAATCCTTCACAGAACTACCTGAATTATATAAATCTACAATTGTTCTTTTGAAGTCTTCATTATATCTCTTATTACTCATTACTGGACACATCCTTTCGTTATTAATATTGTAAGTGACTTAACCATGATGTGTCCAAGAATTTATACTAACACCAGTGCCCTATTAAGGGCACTATTTTTTGTTTATACGGGTTTAATTTAATGGGAATAATTGATATAGTTAGTATATTAGATATCAAAATCAAACTTAATACAACTTTATATTAAACCACAACAAATTACTGAGAGCATTAATAATTGGAGGAATATGCTTTGAGACAACAATTTTTACCCATATCAAAAACAGATATGGAACAAAGAGGATGGGAACAACTTGATTTCATAATCATTAGTGGTGATGCATATGTTGACCATCCTTCCTTTGGTGTAGCTATTATTGGAAGACTATTAGAGTCAAAGGGATATCGAGTTGGAATTATCTCACAACCTGATTGGAAAGATACACAAGACTTCAAAAGATTGGGCAAACCCAAATTAGGCTTTTTCATAAGTGCCGGTAATATAGATTCCATGGTTAATCACTACACTGTGGCCAAAAAGTTAAGGAGAAAAGACGCCTATTCCCCTGGGGGCAAAATGGGAATGCGCCCCGACAGAGCCAGTATTGTATATTCACAAAAGGCTCGAGAAGCATATAAAAAAGTTCCCATCATTTTAGGAGGTCTTGAGGCCAGCTTAAGAAGGTTGTCTCATTACGATTACTGGGAAAATAGGGTTCGTCGCTCGATCCTCTTAGATTCTAGGGCTGACTTGTTAGTGTACGGAATGGGTGAAAAACAGGTGGTTGAAATTGCCGAAGCTCTAGATAGTGGACTATCTATTTCCGATCTCACCTTTATCAAGGGAACTGTATATAAATGTAAAGATGTAGACCATGTTTACCAAGGGGAACTGCTCCCTTCATTTGATGAAATCATTCAATCTAAAGAAACCTTCGCAAAAAGCTTTATGAAACAATACACAAATACTGACCCCTTTAATGCTGTACCTTTAATTGAACCCTATAGACACAGTAATTATGTAGTTCAAAATCCTCCACCGGAACCACATACAACTAGAGAACTAGATGCAATTTATTTAATGCCCTTCACTAAAAACTATCATCCTATATACGAACAAATGGGTGGAGTACCTGCAATCAAAGAAATTAAACACAGTTTGGTAAGTTCAAGGGGATGTTTTGGTGGATGTAGTTTTTGTGCTTTACACTTCCATCAAGGCAGAATTGTTCAGTCCAGAAGCACAGAATCTATCTTAGAAGAAGCTCAAGAAATGGTTCAAGATCCAGAATTCAAGGGGTATATCCATGATGTTGGAGGACCTACAGCCAATTTTAGGCAAAAAGCTTGCCAAAAACAGCTAAAGCACGGAGTTTGCCAGGACAAAAATTGTTTGGCACCTAAACCATGCTCTAATTTGGAGGTAAACCATCAGGATTATCTGAAACTGCTCCGAAAATTACGTAATATGGAAGGTGTTAAAAAGGTATTTATCCGGTCAGGTATCAGATTTGATTACCTACTTTATGATGACGATGACAGCTTTTTTGAAGAACTTTGCCGCCATCATGTGAGTGGTCAATTAAAAGTAGCCCCAGAACACGTTTCCAATCGAGTATTAAAGAAAATGAATAAACCACCTCATAAGGTTTATGAAAAATTTAAAAATAAGTACCATGCAATTAACGAAAAATTTGGTATGGAACAATACCTGGTACCGTATTTCATTTCCAGTCATCCTGGCTCAGATTTACACGATGCTATCAAACTAGCTGAATACGTAAGGGATATTGGTTATAACCCTCAACAGGTACAAGATTTTTATCCAACACCCGGGACCCTGGCAACATGTATGTATTATACCGAACTAGACCCCAGAACCATGGAACCAATTTATGTGGCCAAATCTCCTCACGAAAAAGCTATGCAAAGAGCTTTGATACAGTACAAAAATCCCAAAAATTATCATCTGGTATATCAGGCTCTTAAACAAGCCGGAAGAGAAGATTTAATCGGATATCATGACAAGGCATTGATTAAACCAAAGAAAAAACCTAACAGAGCCTCGACTAAGAGAGAAAATAAAAAGAAAAATAAAAGAAAACAAAAAGGATAGGCCTCAAAAAAGGGCCTATCTTTTTTGTTTTATCTTAATAAGATCTTAGAAAACATTCTTAGAAAATATCTCAAAAAACCATTGACAGATATAAAAATCTAGTTTAATATTAATATTAGTAATCATTACTAATAAGGAGGAATTACTGATGACTTTTAATGAAAATCAAAATACTATGCCTTTATTAGGTGACAAATTTCCTGAGGTTGATGTTCAAACCACCCATGGAACTCTAAAATTACCCCAGGATTATAAGGGGAAATGGTTTGTTTTATTTAGTCACCCTGGAGATTTCACGCCAGTTTGCACTACTGAATTCGTCAGTTTTGCACAAAAAGCAGATAAATTCAAAGAGTTAAATACTGAATTGATTGGTTTATCTGTTGATCAAGTTTTTTCCCATATAAAATGGGTGGAATGGATTAATGAAAATTTTGATGTAGAAATTCCTTTCCCCGTAATAGCTGATGAAATGGGAGAATTATCTAAAATGTTGGGCATGCTTCATCCAAACAAAGGTACTAATACAGTTCGAGCTGTCTTTGTAGTTGATGATAAAGGTGTTCTCAGATTAATGAAATATTATCCTCAAGAAATTGGCAGAAATATTGAAGAAATACTTAGATCAATAAAAGCTTTACAGACTCATGAAAAAAATCAGGTGGCCCTTCCAGAAAACTGGCCAAATAATGAAACATTAGGTGATAAAGTTATTATCCCTCCCGCCAGTACAGAGCAAGAAGCAAAGGAAAGGAAAAAACAAGCTGAAGCTGGAGAATTAGAGTACAAAGATTGGTGGTTTTGCTACAAGAATCTATAATTATAAATTAGGTTTATTGTTTATAACCTTAACCGCAGTTGTTTTGAACTGCGGTTTTTTATTTACAGTTATCACTGTTATATTTCTTATAAATAATTGTAAAGTTAAAGAACATAAAAAAGCTTAGAACTACAAAAGCTAATGTCAGTTAATTTTATAATGTTTCTGTTTATTTAATAGATCCTTTATAATATAAGTTTTAACCGATACATTCAGGAGGATGATAGTTTATGTCAAATACGAACACAGAAATTGCCATAGTAGGCTGTGGCCCTGCCGGGTTGTCTGCAGCTATAAACGTTAAAGCTCGTAATAAAACAAGTTTGATTTTTGGCACTGAGGTATGTAGCCCCAAACTTCAAAAAGCTCCTCATTTACATAATTATCTAGGTTTTTTTGACATTACAGGCGAAGAATTTCAAAAACGTGCCTTAAAACAAGTTGAACACTATGGAATTGAAATGTTGAGGTCTAGTGTTGACAGTATTTTTCCTCTAGGCGATGGTTTTGATCTCATGGTTAAAGACGAAGTCTATCATGCAAAAGTCGTCATCTTAGCTACTGGAGTTACCCAAGGTCATGTACTACCAGGAGAAAACGAATTTTTAGGTAAAGGGGTCAGTTACTGCGCTTCTTGTGATGCTCCAATATTTAAAAATAAAACGACTGCTATCATAGCTGAAGTAAAAGAAGCTGAACAAGAAGCGGAACTGTTATCCGAATTATGCGAACATGTGTATTATATTCCCCAGTATCGAGAAGAAATCCAAGTAAACGATGGAGTAGAAATAATCCAAGACAAACCCAAAGCAATCCTTGGCAAAAATCAAGTTACTCACCTACAATTGAAAAATCAACGAATAGAATGTGACGGTATTTTTATAATTCGCGAAACTGTTCCCGCAAGCCAGCTAGTTCAAGGCCTAGAAACAAGTGGCTCTGCAATAAAGGTCAACCGAGATATGAGTACGAATATTGAGGGTCTATATGCAGCTGGTGATATTACCGGTTGGCCCTATCAACTCGGCAAAGCAGTAGGAGAGGGCCAGGTTGCAGCACTCAATGCAGTGGATTTCATTTCACAACAAAAGAAAAATGATTAGGGAAAGATGATTAAGATGTATCAATTAATAAATTTTTAAATCATCAAAAGGATAATATCTCATGAGTACATTTCCTTTGACATTATCCATAGGGACAGGCCCAATTTGTCTGCTGTCTCTACTTTGGTTTATATTATCACCTATTACAAAAACATGATTTTCAGGAACTACCAGCGGATCAGTTGAAGGATAGATTTCCCCTGTTAAAATCTCTGGTTCTTCCAATGTCTCTCCATTCCTATAAATACTACCATTCTCAAACTTTATTTTGTCACCTGGCATCCCAATCACTCTTTTAATCCAAAAGTGATCTCCTTGATTATCTAGTATTCTGCTTATTATGGGACTTTCAATCAAGCCGTCCATCCAATTTCTATCCCTATTAACTCTACTATCCAGGACTACTATATCCTGATATTCAGGTTCATTATCCAAGTGATAGGGGATTTTAAATGCAATGACTTTATCCCCATCAGTGAAAGTAGGTTCCATTGATGAACCTCTAACAGCATACACTTGAAAAATAAATATATTTATTATTATCACGGTTATTAATATGAAAACTATTTGTTTAATCCAACGATAAATTTCGCTTATTAGTCCGAGCATCCACAAAGTCTCCTTTATTGATATTTTAAAATCTTATTAAGAGGATAAAGTAATAAATGTTTTTTTCGCTTTTCTCTCAACTTGTCCATTCTTACTCAAATTCAATCCTTAATATCACCCTAATTCAAAGTTGTTATTCCTATCAATATTATCACTTTATTTTATTATAATGCTTATCACTTTTGGTAAGCAATGGAATCTTAATACCATTTCCCTGGAATTAATGTGTGGCAAAACCGGCATCTACCCTCATCTGTAATATTTAACTCTTGAATTGAAAAATGAAAACGATTTACAAGAACATTCCCACATCTGTGACAAAAAGTAGAATTATATAAATGCCCAGCAACATTACCAATGGTCACATAATTAAGACCTTCTTCTTTGGCTATAGACCGGGCTTCTTCTAGTACATTCAAAGGAGTCGGTGATAAATGTGTCAACTTGTAAACCGGTACAAAACGGCTAAAATGTAGAGGAATATCATATCCTAAGTTTTGATATATCCACCGACACATGGTCCGGATCATTCGAGGATTATCATTTAGTGTAGGAACGACTAAATTTACTAATTCCAGCCAAGCCCCTTGTTCCCTGACAATTTTTGCCGTATCTAAAACAGGTTCTAACTGTCCTTTAACCACATCTCGATAAAATTTATTACTAAATCCTTTCAAATCAATATTAACCCCATCTAAAAAGGTGATCAATTCCTTCATTGGCTCAGGGTTAATAAAGCCATTGGTATTTAACAAAACCTCCAGATTTTGAGATTTTGCTTCTCTGCTAATTTCATACAAATATTCATAGAATACAGTGGGTTCGTTTCCGGTAAAGGCAAGTATTTTTATATTGTTTTTTAATGCATTTTTTACTACATCAACAGGAGATAAGTAATGATACTCTTTTACTATGTCGATATCCCCTTGGGATAAGCGCCAATTATGACAGTATTCACACCTTAAATTACACCCTACTGTGCCTACATTATAACACCAAACCCCTGGTCTATAATGAGAAAAGGGTAGTTTTTCTACAGGATCACTACTTACCAAAGAAGGTCGATTATAGACCTGGGAATATAGAGTCCCTTGTTTGTTTTGTCTGTTTAAGCAGGAGCCTTTTTCACCTAGATGGATAACACATCTCTTGGGACATAGTTCGCATTGCACAACGCCCTTTCCAAGTTTTTGATAAAACATGGCTTCTTTAGCAAAAAAATTATAACACCCCTGGCATTTTTCAGAAGCAAAAAAGTATCTTTTATTCACATGAATTCACCCCTAAATATCCGTTAAATTCCATTCTCCACTGATTAATAATATTCTAAACCATTGGCCTTCATACTTTGGAATTTAAACATTTAGGAGTTTTATATTTTCCCACAGCTAAAGTAGTGGTGTGGGCTTTCTGCTAGTGTTTATCGTAATCACTCTTTATAAAATTTAGATATTTTTTAGGTATTAATTTGGCAAATCGACTGATGGCTTGATTAAAACTATGTTCATCTTTACTAGCCCAGCTAATAAATAAAGCTTGTTTAGCCCTAGTCATAGCTACATAAAACAATCTATGTTCTTCATCGATATTGCCAAGTTTTTTGTTTCTAAAGTAGGGAAAATTATTGTCATCGGCAGAAGCTATAAATACCGCATCAAATTCTAAACCTTTTGCCTGATGAACAGTTAGTAATGCCACTTTATCCTGGTCCAAGACATGCCTGTCAGAGTCACTTCCCAAAGATACATATTCTAAAATATTCTTTAACGACATATTGGGAGATAGAGTCTCGTCATCAAAATAGTCAAAAATTGACACTAACTCTTTAAGGTTATTAATTCGTTGCTTATCTTTTTTCCAATAATCAGCCAACCCGGATTCTTGGATGACATGGGAAAGTAGTTCTGGAGGGCGCATAGTCAAGGTTTTTCTGCGCCAGGAATTTAAGGCTATAGCCAGGTTGGCAAATTTATCTCCATAACTATTGACATATTCTTTTCGTTTTTCAATTCCGGGCTTGATTTTCTCTAACAAGATCTGCAGTAGTTCAAAAGTGGCTTCTACATCATCCATAGCTCTATGAGTCGGTTTACTAGAAATTTGTAAATCTTCACAGAGACTTTCTAAGTTATACTTTTCCAATCTAGGAAAATAACGACGAGATATATCCACAGTATCATAGCCGTGTAGCTCCAAATCCTGATTTAAAAGTTTTTTACACTGATTCTCTACCATTGTTATATCGTAATTGACATTATGTCCTACCAGGTCACAATCATCTATAAAATTAGTAAAAGAAGCCAGAGACTTCTCCGGAGGTTTACCTTGCTCTAATAAGACTTGATCTGAGATGCCGTGAACCTGGAATGATTCACCAACGGGCTTGGAGTTTCGTAAATATTCATGAAATTCATCAACCACACCATCTTTCCCTGCCTTTAAAGCTGCTAATTCAATAATTTCATCCTTTGTAGTATCTAGACCTGTTGTTTCAACATCAAAAACAACTAATTTATTTTGTTCAAATTTATTTACTAATCGGGCAAAGGGATCTCTGTATTTTAAAGTTGATGTATTGGCAAAATCTACTAACTTGAGGCCAACATCAGATGGAATATTTAAGAGTGTTTCTATTGTTTTTTCACCAATACCTCGGGCAGGTTTTTGCAAAATTCTTCTCAAACTATTACTGTCGTGTTTGTTAAACAATAATCTCAAGTACGCCATGGCATCCTTTATTTCAGATCTTCTAAAGAACTTATAACTATCTACAGTAAAGTGAGGTATCTGGTTTTTAGCTAGTTCTTGGGAAATCAAGTGATTAACTTGATTTGTCCTGGTCAATAAGGCAATATCTTGAAATTTAAACCCTTGCTCCCGAACCAATCTAAAAATTTGATCTGCTATTAACTCTACTTCTTGTTGCCGATGGGCACCTTTAATAATCCCGGTTTTTTCACCTTCTACTTGTGCTTCAGGCCAAATATCCAAAGAATCTCCTTTGTACTTACTGGCTACACAGTAACAAGCCCTCAAAATATTTCGGGTGGAACGGTAGTTAACATTTAAGTTAATTTCTGTTACAGGAGAAAATTCAGACTTAAAATTTTCCATCACTTGATTGGGTGCAGACCCTCTCCATTCATAGACAGTTTGCTGAATATCTCCAAATAAAGATAAATTTTTATGTTTTTGACTCAATTCAGAAATAATCCCATATTCCTGATAGCTAGTATCTTGTACTTCATCAACCTGTACAAACTCAAATTTATCTTGCCATCGTGTTTTAGCATCTGTCCTCTCACTGAAGAGCCTGTCCACATAAAATATTAGATCCGAAAAGTCCAGGGCATGGTTTTCGGAAAGAAGCCGATTGTATTCACGAAATATCTCTTTGTGTTTGAAATCTTGATCTTTGCTCGTGTTTTTAAAATATGCTTCTGATAATCTTTCCCTAAACAATTGATCCATCTTGTCCTGTTCTCCCAATGGGTTATTAACATTTATTTTTTCCACATCTACATTTGCTGCTTTTACTCGAGCAATATAATTCATCATAAAATTAATAAATCTTTTGGCATCAGTACTGGCAATTTGAAAGTCTTTGGTCTTTATAACGTCATTTAAAATTGTCTTGGCATCTTCTTCATCAAATATATTAAAATCAGCTGGAATTCCCAAAATATCTGATTCTATTCGTATAATCTCAGCACATAAAGCATGAAATGTTTTTATAGTTGTATTTTGTGCCCTTGGACCTAAATCCTGAATGATTCTTTCCTTCATTTCCCTAGCAGCACGATTTGTAAAAGTAAGGCATAAAATCTTGTTGGGATCAAAACCATTTACAATAGCATTGGCAGCTCTAAGGCTTATAACACTTGTTTTCCCTGTACCTACAGGTGCAGTAACCAAAAGAGAACCTTCTATTTGATTTACAGCCTGCTTTTGTGAATCATTTAATTTTCGAAACAGCTCTTCAACATGATAGTTTAGATGAGAAATCAAAACCACAACCCCTCCTGGATTAAACATCCTTACTTACTCAATTATAGCAAACTCCTGTTCGCCTAGAAAGTATAAAAAAACCTGGATGTTTGGCCTTAACAGGGCTAAACTCCAGGTCTAAAATAATTATCATCATCCGGTAGCTTCTTGACTAAAATTAGATTGTTCAGCTTCACCTTCAGCAACCTTTACAATAGTTACTTTGTTATATTTAGTTTCACGCAAATCGATATCGTAAGGCTGAATATCTTGTCCCTTTTCCTTAATAATTCTTACCCTAGGGCGCAAGCTATAGCTTTCAAAGTTTTCAATAACTAAGCCTTGCCTTCCGTCATTTAAAACAACTTCGGAACCTACAGGAAAAGCAGCCACTTTTTTGAAAAAGTGTCCTACTACTCGTTTATCAAATAACGAACCCGCTCCTCCTAGAATATACTCCATAGCTTCTGAAGGAACAACTCCTTTTCTATAAGGTCTATCAGATATCAAGGCATCAAAGACATCAACTACACTGACTATGCGACTGAATACGTGGATATCTTCTCCTGCTTTTCCATTGGGATACCCTTCCCCATTATATCTCTCATGATGTTGCAAAATTACAATTTTAGCAGTAGATGGGATTTGTTCTTGGTCTTTTAATTTTTCGTAACCTTGTTGAGAATGGGTTTTTACCTGTTCATATTCTTCTTCTGTCAGTTTCCCTTCCTTGTTTAATATATCATTGGATATTTCCAGTTTTCCGACATCATGCAGAAGAGCACCTAAACCCAGCTTGTATAAATCATATGAATTAAATCCCATGGACATTCCCACAATCATTGATAAAATAGCCACATTTACTGAATGATGAAATAAGTATTCATTATACATTTTCATGTCAATAATATCCACTATAGAATTTTTACGATCTAAGACATCTTCCATTATTTTATTCAATACACTTTTTATATCATCAACTTGATTTTCTAAGGAAACTTTATTATCCACTTTTTTAAAGGTGTCTTTAATTTCTTCTACTGCCTCACGTTTCAATTCTTCATTAATCAGATCGTTAACTTCTACATCTTCTAAAAGCTCATCCTGTATATAAACAGCATTGTATCCTAATTCTTTGATTTTAGGTATGTATTTCTCTTTTAAGGTAGCCCCTTCTTGTAACAGTCTGGTTCCATTGCTACTGTATACGGGTCTAGCTAATACCATTCCATTTTCAATATCTTCTACATGTACCCTTCTCAAATCAAAACCTCCTTCAGATACTTAATCTGATTGCTAGACTAGATAGTTAAACCATTATAATTATTAGATAATTAAAAAGCCCCGGTAAGCGGGGCTAATTTTTATATACATGTATGGACAAGCTTACAAACTTTATTACTAAAAAAGTCCTAAACAAGTTATAGTATCGCAAGATAAACTTGATTTTTTTAGGTTATCCTGCGGCAGCCTGGCAGTCCTAGCAATTTAATTATATATACAATAAAGTGCCTTAGACCCATGGCTTTGCGTCCCTAACTTTCATTAGGTTTGCCCCGATAACAAGCTATCTTATTTTAATTCCCCGATGTTACTATTTTAACAAAGTTTCTCGAAATTGCATTAGGACTTAATTATCATTTTTTGAGAAATTTCGACAATTATCAACGAGGGTTTGTTAAACTTTTGCTAGAACATATAACATATATACAAAATGCCAAAACTAGTAAATTTTTATTAATTTAAGGAGTGAGCTTAATGATTCATAAAGAAAGAATAGAAATCCTCCAAGAAGTACAAACACCAGCTCAAGAAGGAAAATACGTACTCTACTGGATGCAAAAAGCACAACGAACTCATTACAATCATGCACTTGAATATGCTATCGAACAGGCCAACAAGCTCAACTTACCCCTGATCGTTTATTTTGGCTTGTACGAACAATTTCCTTATGCTAGTTCAAGACATTTTCAGTTCATGCTTCAAGGATTACAGGATGTCGCCGAAAACTTGGCGAAAAGAAATATCAAAATGATTATAAAGAGAACTTTTCCTCCTTATGGGGCAATTGAATTAGCAAAAGATGCTTCTATGATTGTAGTTGACAAGGGGTATCTTAAATTTGAAAAGGACTGGAAAGAAATACTCTCACATCAGTTAAGCTGTCCTATTCACCAAATTGAAACCGACGCCGTTATACCGGTGAATACAGCCTCTTCGAAAGAAGAGTATGCTGCCTATACATTGCGAAAAAAGCTCTTAAAAATGCTTGACATTTTCCTCACTCCTTTGATTTCAAGGAATCCAAATTTTAATTCCTTTGAGATAACAAATCTAGAACAATATAATGATATAGATATTTATACTAAAAGTGCTTCCGAAATTCTAGAGGAATTAGACATCCATCGAGAAGTACAACCCGTAACAGATATTAAAGGAGGAGAAAATCAAGCTCTAGAACAATTATCCGGGTTTTTGAACCAAGGAAAAGGTTTGGAGCTCTATATTCAAAAAAAGAATGACCCTAGTGTTCAGGCCACTTCAAAATTAAGCCCTTATTTACATTTTGGCCAAATTTCACCTTTATTTATCGCACTAGAAGTACTTAAATTTACCCAAGATTATAATCATGAATTTCTAGAACAATTAATAGTCAGAAGAGAGTTGAGCCTTAACCTGATTGAGAAAAATATTAATTATCTTACTTTATCACCACTGCCTCAGTGGTCTATAAAAACTCTAAATGAACACCGCAATGACCCGCGAAATAACTTTTATACCTTAGAAGAAATAGAAGCCGCTAACACACATGATAAATACTTTAATGCAGCCCAAAAAGAACTTATGTCCAGGGGAACAATTCATAATTATATCCGTATGTACTGGGGGAAAAAGATCATAGAGTGGTCCCAAACGCCAGAAGAAGCTCATAATACCCTCTGTCACTTGAATGACAAATATGCCCTAGACGGTCGTGATCCCAATGGTTACGCCAATATATTATGGTGTTTTGGCAAACACGACCGACCATTCCAAGAGAGGCAAATTTTTGGGAAAGTAAGGTATATGGGAGTTAATGCATTAAAGAGAAATGGCAAACCTGACCAATATGTGGCTACTTGGGTCTAGAAGACTTGCCAGAGTCCTCCAAACTAATCAATTCTTCTGGAAAAGGGGCAAAAAAATACTGACTCAAGAGATAGCTTTGCTCGTATTTAATAGCCCAAGATCTAAATATATTTATTGGGACAGATAATGGCAGTTGATTTTCACGATATTTTTCAATAGTATCGAGCAGAAATGATTTTTCATCACTACTAGCTTCATCCTTGAAAAAGCCCATTATATGCATGAGTACATTGACTTTACGACCTGGAGTATTTTCTCCCTGAAACATCTTATAGAGTAGAGTTTCATATTCTGAAAATAGTTCCTTAGTAGAATAGTTATCTTGATTTGCCAAAAGACGACCTAACTCATTTTTAACACTTTCGTTATAAGACATAAATAAAAATTTATGGTCAGCATGAAATTTAATTAATTCTTTGACTAATTCACTGGATTTAATCTCTGCAAATCTTGCCAGGCTAAAGATTTTAGTTAAGAAGTTCTCTCTTATGATACGATTTTTCAACCGGCCTTCATCTTCAACAGGAAGGTTGGGCCATTGTTCTAATAAACATTCACTAAATAGTCCAGCCCCTCTTTTAGAGGTGATGTTACTGGTTTTCTCAGCATAAATTTTGGCATCTTTCAAAGCACATGATGGAGATCTAGTTTTAAGAATTGCTCCTTGTAAGTTATCTACAGTAGAGAGATAATCATAAGCGAAGTCTTTCATCTCCTGGGTCAAATCTGAACCCGTGTCTTGTTGATACAAGCCATGACCCTCTCGTGATTCATATAGTCTCAATGTCTTACGGGGTGTTCCTAAACCCAGTTCTTCCTCAGGGCATACCGGTACGAACTTAACAAAGCCCTGTAATTGATCAATCAAATTCTCTCGGAACATGCTTCCATCAAATCTGCAAGGGGCAAATCCTAAACATCTACTGATAAGCACACGCGGAGTCACTTTCTTGTGAGACTCCAGTTGCTGTTTTTTTGTTGAACTGTTCTTATTATCTTGACTCAATTTATAAGCCCCCTTTATTACTTGAATTTAGGTTTATTTAAAACAATAACTACTAGTAATTATTTCTAGTTATATTAAAAAAAACCTTTAATAGCTGGTATTTTTTTGGACAAACTAGTAGAATTAAGGGAAGGAAAAGAAAAAGCATACTATTTAGATTAATTTTTAGATTATCTAACAGAAAGGAAGGTCTTATGTCAGCTAATTACAGCAGTGTCAATAACAGATCCGAAGCCAATAGTATTAAAAGTAGATACAAAGCACGTAAAGAACAATTCGCAAGTGAATCAAAAGCACTTTCTAACAAAATGAATCTAATATCTAATTTAAGGTTACTAACCGTTGTTTTAGGTATTGGGTTAACTGGCTATTTGTTTTATATTGGGAATTATGTAGTCAGTTTTTTCTCTCTAATCATTTTTACAACAATTTTCATATTTCTGGTCATCAGATATCGTGTATTAACAAATAAGCGAAATTATGCCTGGGCCCTTGCCGATATTAATGAGCGTTCTCTTATCAGATTAAAGGGGAGTTGGAATAGTTTTGAGGATACTGGTAATGAATTTTTAGACCATGATCATCCCTATGCAGAAGATCTAGATATCTTCGGACAAAATTCCCTTTTCCAGTGGATAAATACCACTACTACCTTTTCGGGAAGGCATAAATTAAAGACCATGTTAACACAACCATGTAATAAGATAGAAGAGATACAAGCAAGGCAAAGGTCCATTCAGGAATTAGCCGAGAAACTCCATTGGCGTCAACATTTAGAAGCTTTAGGGAAACAACCCGAATACGAACACCGCAATAACAAAGAACTCCAAGTTGATCCCCTTAATTTAATATCATGGGCAAAAACACAAAACCCCTTTTATTTAAAAACTTGGCTTAAGGTGATCGTGAATCTACTACCCTTAATAACTCTAAGTTTTATAATCGCAGCAATTATGACTGGAGTCACTTATATTTTTCCTATAATTATGATTGCACTACACATATTGATCCTTACTTATGATTACTCTAATCGCATTAGCGAGTTCAGCTTGATCTCAGGCTTTAATGAAA
Source organism: Natranaerobius thermophilus JW/NM-WN-LF (assembly GCF_000020005.1). Classification (NCBI taxonomy): domain Bacteria; kingdom Bacillati; phylum Bacillota; class Clostridia; order Natranaerobiales; family Natranaerobiaceae; genus Natranaerobius; species Natranaerobius thermophilus. The sequence continues at coordinate 2,264,404 of NC_010718.1, forward strand.
AATTGTCGGCTTACAAAGATATTTTAACAGCCATAGAAACAGAACAATTTCATGGAAGTATGTTAACAAAACTACAGGATACAATATTAAATTCCAAAACGGGGACAAATGCTTCGGATCGTCTAAAGCTCCTTGACGAGATAATGGAATTCATTTCGCATCGCTCAGGCCAGTTTTATATTATATTTAATATCTTATTTCTATTGGATTATCGATGGCAAATTTCTTTAGAACATTGGAAACATCAATCAGGAGATGAGCTTGAACAATGGTTTGATATTTTGGGAGATTTTGAAGCCCTGAGTAGTTTAGCGATAATTCCATGTGATCATCCTGATTGGGCTCAACCTGAGATCACAGCAGAACCTGGTCTATTTCAGGCCGAACAAATAGGCCACCCTTTATTAACAGAACATCGAGTTTGCAACGATATTGATATGGGTTCAAGTACAAATAGTTTACTAATTACGGGTTCCAATATGTCTGGTAAAAGTACTTTACTCAGAACAGCTGGAATCAATCTGGTACTAGCATATTTGGGTGCTCCCGTTTGTGCAAATACTATGCAGGCGTCATTAATGAAAATTTATACATGTATGAGAGTTAGCGATAATTTAGAAAAGAATTTATCTTCTTTTTATGCCGAACTACTTAGAATTAAACATATAGTTAAAAGTGCTGAACAGATACCAGTTTTTTATTTATTAGACGAGATTTTTAAAGGGACTAATTCTCGTGACCGACATACTGGTGCTAGAGCTGTAATTAAAAAATTACAATCAGAAGGTGCCCTGGGCCTTGTTTCAACACACGATCTAGAATTAGGTGCCCTGGAGAGTCAAAACACAAGTATAAAAAATTACCATTTCAGAGAGTACTATCAAAATGGTGAAATTTACTTTGATTATATTTTGAGACCTGGGTTGGCTCCTACTACTAATGCTATTTATCTAATGAAAATGGCAGGCATCGATCCAGATGAAGAAGATTTGGGTTAAATATGATACCATAAAAAAACCGGGGAGCCCCGGTTTTTTTATGGTCTAAGTCTCTGACAAGCTTTTCTTTAATAGATCTAATCTGTAACGGCTTACCAAAGCTGTTTTGTCAAAGTTTTCAAAATAAGCCTCGTAAAATTTTTGTGAAATTGCTGTAATTTTTCTAATTTTGTGTTTGTTTACGATATAAGAACGGTGAGACCTGACAAAATTGATATCTAACATTTCTTCAAGTTCATTTAATGTCTTTGATACTTGATAAACTTCGTCGTCTTCTAAGTATATACTTACTTTTTTCTGCTCTTTTATTTTTTCCAAAAATAGAATTTTATGCATTGGAATCTGTAATACTTCACCTGGTTCATCCAAAATTAATTTTTTGTAACTTAAATTAGCTTTAATCCTTTCCACTATATTGTTAACTGATTCTAATAAATTTTCTTCTCCTACTGGTTTAACAAAATAGTCATATGGATGGACTTCAAAGGATTTTAAAGCGTATTGAGAATAAGCAGTTACAAATATAAATTCCATTTCCGGGTTTATTTGTTGGGCAGTCCGAGAGGCTTCCAGGCCATTAATGTATTGTTCAGGCAGTTCTATGTCTATTAAACCTATTTGAGGTAATTCTGACCCTACAATTTCTAGTGCCTCGTTAACATCTCCGGTAGCATAGACCTCATCAATATTTTTATTTCTTTGAACTAATTCCTTTAAATATTTTCTTGTAAAATTTTCGTCCTCTAAGATTAACAGTTTCACACCTTTCACTCTCCTTAGGTGTTATAGAAATCCCCCGTATTTCCCCTCTAAAACTATTTAATAAAATGTAATAAAAATTTCTATCTTATAAGTCTATCATCCTAGCAGTAATTCTAAATAGTTCAATTCTTACCTTGAAAGTCCTTTATTTGATTGTGATTGTCCATTTATTTTTCATGATTTGAATTAAAGACTCTTTTATACTCCGTTGTTGATAGTTGAACTCTTCGATTGAACGGATTAACTTCCACTCAAGTTTGTATTCCTTCTATCGAGGTAATTTTCAGACTATTCACAAATTTATGCAGGTTTTTGCCAGGTATCTTTCTAATAAGACAAACACAAAATCATAAATAAATTCTTTTTTTAGAAAGGAGGGATTACAAAATATTTTAAAACCAGTCCCCAAGTAAGTGTAGATAATTGTTAGGTGAGTGTAGTTAAATTGTTTAAGTGTAGCTTTGAAAAATTTTTAAGGAGGTCATTTACTATGTTTAAAGTTGTCTGTATTTTGTTTGCGTTTTTAGTGATTCAAGGTGGTGCCTTCGCTCAGCCTGAAAGTGAGCACGATTTCAAAGAAGTTATCATTGGGTTTGAAGACAGACCAGGTCAAGCTGAATTAGAAATAATCGACGAAGCGAAAGGTGAAATTGATCAGGAATTTGAGATAATCAATGCAGTTTCCGCAAAGATTCCTGAACCAGCTGTTCAAGGTATGGAAAATGCAGAAGGAATTGATTATGTTGAGCCCGATTACGAAGCCCAAACATTACAAACTATTCCTTGGGGTATAGAACAGATTAACGCTGATCAAGCTTGGGATGAAGCAACAGGTACTGGTATTGATGTAGCTATATTAGATACAGGAATTGACTACGGACACCAAGACCTGGAAGTTGTAGATGGTGTTAACACAGTTGACGGCGGTGATTACATGGACTATAACGGACACGGTACCCATGTTGCAGGAACTGTAGCAGCATTAGATAATAATTCTGGTGTTGTAGGTGTAGCCCCTGATGCAAATCTATTTGCCGGAAAGGTCCTTGACGATGATGGTAGCGGTACTACTAGTGACATTGTAGCAGGTATCGAATGGGCAATTAACAATGATATGGATATAATTAACATGAGTCTGGGAATGTCTCAATATAGCACTGCTTTAGAAGATGTCTGTGATGAAGCTTATTATCAAGAAGATATACTTGTAGTAGCTGCCGCAGGAAATGATGGTGAAGGCTGGTGGTGGGATCCTGACACCATCAATTATCCTGCTAATTACGATTCTGTTATTGCAGTTGGAGCTACAGACCAAAACAATGATAGAGCTAACTTTTCCAGTGTAGGAGACAATCTAGAAATAATGGCTCCTGGAGTTGATGTATTAAGTACTGTACCTGGTAATGATTATGATGAATATGATGGAACATCAATGGCATCTCCTCATATTGCCGGAGTAGCGGCATTATTGATGGATCAGGGAGTATATACTTCTCCAGCAGAAGTACGAGATCGCATGAATGACACAGCTGATGAACTGGGAGATCCATTTTACTACGGAAACGGCATTGTCAACACCACTGAAGCATTAGATATTCACTAAATCTGGATAAACTATCTAATACGTCAAGCTAATTATAACCTGCCGGGATATCCCGGCAGGTCCTTAAAAACAACAAAATTAAAAATATACAAGAATTTAATTTGCGATCATCCTTACTTTCACCTAGTAATTTTCCTGAATAGTCCTTTTTAGCACCTGAATAGACCTATATAGAACTTTGATGTAAAGTACAAAGGGAGCCAAGAAGGCTCCCTTTTTTTATCTGACTATTGAACTTCAGCCATTCTAACGGCTGGTGGAGTGTTTCTACTCTTGGTAAACATCACTTCACCATCAACTATCACCATTGATACACCTGGTAGATCTCCTTCTTGGAATGCAGTCAAACTATCTTCACCCACCGATCCCATAGGAGCATCCATAATTACAAAGTCTGCCTCTCTGCCTTTTTCAATTAAACCAACATTTAAATCATAAACTTTGGATGTATTTCCTGTAGCCATGCAAATGGCCTTTTCTGGAGGAATACCAGCAACAGATGATAAAAATGAAATCACTCTTATTATACTGAGAACTATTACTCCCGTTCCTGAAGGAGCATCATTACCAATTATAAATCTATCAAGACAATCCTTTTCCATGGCATACTCTGCTGCTTGCTTCATTATTTTGGGATTGCCATTATGAACAAGTTCTAAAGTTATGTCGGAATTATCGATAAGTTTTTTTACGTCATCAAAGGGAATAGAAGTCGGCCCGCCATTTAAATGAGATACCACCGTAGGTTTTGCATTGATGACATCTTCATACCCTACATTACTACTACCGGGAATAGAAGTCCCGCCAGTATGCATCATCACCTTCATACCGTAGTTTTTAGCCATTTCAATCATGGGTGCAGCTTCTTCTGGATCCTTTACTGTGCCAAGACCTACTTCTCCTACTAGCCAAACGCCTTCACGAGTCACTTCTTTAAAATCTTCTTCAGTTAATCCTTTTTCTAAAATTAAAGCTCCACCGTGAACTTTTACACCACCGGGCCTTAAATTGTTAAAGCTTTTATGAACTAACTTAGCCAAGGATTTAGCACCTTCTTTGTCCCCTTTAGGCCTACCTGGAGTATGTGGTTCACCTGCGGAAATCATTGTTGAAACACCGCCGTGAAGTGAACTTTCAATAAAACCCATGGTTTTTTGCCTAGGAGTAAAATCTCCCAAAACAGGATGAGCATGAGAATCGATCAAACCAGGAGCTACTGTAGTACCCTTGGCATCAACAACTTTATCCAAGTCGTAGTTATTCAATAACTCTGTTCCACCTATTTCTTTTATCTTTCCGTTAACTACAATAATTGTATCATGTTCCGACACAGGATTATTAAGATCACCTGTAATTAACTTGCCAATGTTTTTGATAGCTAAAGTTGACATGTATATACCTCCTCTTACTGTTTTACTATCACTGTTTTAAAACCTGATCAACAGAAACTTCTAAGAGTCATTATAAAAGCTGTATGCTTAAAAAGCGGGTTCATAACCCGCCTTTTAAGTTTTGTGGTTTCACACTTTAATAAACCTCTTAATTTTTAACTATCTCAAACCATCTTTTCCTTCAATTTCATCCTTTTGTAAACCGCCAATTCTAGGATGAGGTCTTCCACAATTGCTAACTGCTACTATCAATACTATTTCGTCATCTCTTGGGGCATCAGGCACACGGCATTCAATAGCATCATAATGTGATCTCACATAAGCAGCATCTTTGTGATGTAGGGGTACATCTATAGCACAGCCTGGATATCCCATTTTCTTTGCAGAGGGAATTATAGATTTTCCTCCACCAATTTCATTTCTGAAGGGTTTGCCCAGTTTCGGGTGCAAACATGCAGCTGCATGCTCTAGCTCTCCACCGCCTCCTACAATGGCTGCTTTACCATAGTTCTCTACTTCATCGTATTTGATACCAGCAGCACGTAGCGCTTTCTGTGTCAAAGTAACAGCCAATTCTTCGCTCCATTCAGCCAATTGAGTCAAGTCTTCTTTAAATTCACCTACATACGGGTTTTTAAGCACTGCAGCTGCAGCAACTTTCTTATTAACTTCATCGGTTTCCTTAGTGCCGTCTTTGTTAATTTCTTCTGTTACTACATAAAATTTTCTAACTTCCATATCCATGATAAAACCTCCCTCTATAAATTAATTATTTCTTCAATATACTCACTCATTCTCAAGATTTCACTACCATCCATTTTAAGGACTAGGAAGAAAATTTCATATAATGAAATTTTTGTAAAACAGGAGTGCCTTTAAATAAGGGTTGTTCCTGGCAAAATATGGTGGCACATTTAATGGATCTCCACTTGTTCCTTGGTGGTTTTACCTCCCATATCTCACTGGGTCCATTATGGCCCTTATAAATTCCTTCGTTCTACCTAGCCAAGGGTGGAGGCCAGTTTTGCTCCTTAGCAGGGTCAATGCCCGAATGGATTATTATGACTGGCTTCTCCGTGCTCCTTTTGTGGATGTAGTATAAATTCTTAAGACTCCAATTTGGCTGCTTATGCAGCATCCTGCAATAAATTTAATGAACTGTTCTTTAACATCATCCTGCCATTATAAGGTGTCTTTTTGGTACCTAGGGCAAACAAAACTCTGATCAATCTACACGCTAATGCTACAAGCGATTGTTTCTTTTTTAAGGGATTTTCTGGCCTTGTGGTATAATAATCGTGTAATAACTTAAATTCAGGATTCTTGGCTACTAATGGAATCACGCAGCGATATAAGAGTCCTCTCAAACGAGGTCGACCTCGTTTGGTTATCTTGGTTTCACCTTTGTGCTTACCTGAACTGTTCTCTTTTAGATTTAAGCCTGCCAGCTTCTTAATTTGATTTGGATGTTGATAATTAGAAAGATCACCCACTTCAGCCAAAAATCCTGCCACTGTTACCATCCCTACTCCAGGAATACTCATCATTTCTTCTGCTCCTGGAATTTCTTTTAAAATATTTTCTATCTGAACAAGTACTTGTTCTAACTCTTCTATTAAAGCGTCATACTGCGACAATAGGGTTTTCAATTCTTGTCTTGCCATTATTTCGCCTTCTGTTATACCAGTACTATTCTTGGCTGCTTCTTTCAGCTTTCTTGCTCTTTTTTTACCTACTGCTCGATTCACTTCTCGTTTCCAGCAACTTACTATCTCTTCTTCACTATGACCTAATATTTCTTTTGGTAAAGGGAAATTTTTTAGGGTTAATAGTGCTGCTTTTCCATCCCAGTTCTTAAACACTGTGCTGAATTCTGGGAAGTAACGATCTAACCAATTGTCTATCCTACCTTTTACACGCCTTAAGTCATCTGTTAGCCGATCTCGCAAATTCATCCCATTCCGTAGTTCTGCATATATTCCTGTAGGGATATTGGGTACTGAGTAACGGCCATCTTTTACTAACTGTGCTATCACTTTTGCATCTTTAATATCATTTTTAGTTGGTGAGTTGTCGTCTAGTTCTTTGCTCTTTTTTACGTGATTTGGATTTACTAAAATAGTTTGGATACCTGTTTGCTTTAAAAATTGAGCTAGAGTCAGCCAGTATTGGCCAGTAGGTTCCATACCTACTAAGACTTCTTCTTTTGCTTGTTCTTGTTTGATTACCTCTAGCCAACTTAAAAACTTCTTAAAACCTTTCCTGGTGTTTTCAAAGGTGATTGGTTTCGAAAACTCCACACCCCGAAAATCCTGAGCTCTTGCTACGTGTTCTGCTTTTGCAATGTCTACTCCGATAATCAAACTTGACTCTTTTACTTGATTAATTCTCTCATTTTGGGTATACTTCATGGTAAGTACCTCCTCTGCTTAAATTAAGGGTCGTCATTTCTAGGTGTAGCGACACCTCGTATATTAGCAGGAGGTACTTTTTTTATCAATCTTCATTTTAATTCATTACAGGAATGCTCCTTTATGTTAATTTAGCTAGATTTTCGGGAAACATGGTAATTTCATTTTTTACTGATAGTACTGCCCCTTGGATTAGTTTGTCAGCAACTAAATTTTCTGCTTGGTTTAGACCATTCAGTAGAGCTCTGTAAACTTTTTTCTTATCTAATTCTCCCACTTCTATGGTAACTAGTTCTTCGGGAATATCCGTTCCTGAATCTAGTTCTTTTGCTTTACAGCGTGAAATATTTTCATCTTCAACATTGGTTTCATTAGCTATATATGTTGCACATACATCAGCGGTAGGGGGAGAAGAACTGACCACTACCACAGCATCAGCAATTCCTTTGGTAAAACTTCTCCCCCCAAGACCACTGGTGCATATCCCGAAGATGCCTTTATTAGCATTAACAGGAATGAGTATCTTATTATCATCACAGTCAGACAAAGGAAGTCCTACATTAACCACTTCGTCAAATTTACTCATTAGGGCAATATCTCCACCGTTATTGACAATAGCCTTATGGGCTCCTTTTTCCATGGCTAGCTCTACAGCAAGTTCGGAAAAAGAACCGGCCACTGCAGATAAAGGTGTCATTTCCTTGAGGCCAGTACTTCGGACAGCAGTTATCATTTTTTTTGCCACAATGGAAAAACTTTTGTCATCACTCAACTTTTTTAAATCTTGGATATCAGTGGTTTTTAGTATTTCGTAATCATTCTGTAAAGCTAGAAACTCCTGTTTAATTTCTTCAGCTACTTCTCTAGCTATATCATTAGCTTTACTGTTTTTATGACTGATATCCAAAATCATTTGAATAGGACCGTAGTTTAAAAAAACACGGTCATCTTCCATGAACTCAATCATCACTTAAGCCTCGCTTTCGTCCAGCTCCTTTAGCAATTCCTTTTTTGTTTTGATATGGTGTGTGTGACCTCCGAGTTTTTCGAAAGTGTCTCGAGTCATCGTATATTCTACAGGTGCTACGGTAGCTGGAGTAGGTACCCAGGTTATTGGGTCCGAAGCCATTTTAGAAGCATCTGCCATGAAGTTTATACCGCCACCAGGAAGAACAAAGGTAGGTGCTCCTCCAATAGTTAAAGTGACTTCACCATTGTGAATAGCTTCTGTTAACTTCTTAGGGATCGTAGTCACTCCACCTCTCGCACTACCGCCAGTACCACCAGTGTATATTATAGAAACATTTGATTTTTCACAGGTATCCTCAATAGCTTTTACAGCTTGAGCAACTTCGTTAGTCATGGGTATATCCTCTACTGTGCCCTGGGCAGTAACTTCCAACAATGCAGCGGTTTGTCCGGTTGTTTCAGTTACCAAAACTTTCATACCAGGTCTTGCATAGTTCATATCTAATTCTGCTACAGCCTCTTTAGGTTCATGTATATCGGTTCCACCTATACCATCACCATGCTCACCAAAGTATCTTCCATTAGTGCTTTTTCGTCCACGAGGAATGACTCCGCTGTACTTTAATCCAAGTTCTCTCCCTGCAGCATGCTCTGTTAACAAACCGATAACATGAGCATCTAAAATTATCGCTTCATCAACCACATCTCCTAAAGTTTTCCCAAACAAGCCAATAGTTGCGCTTCCACAGCCTACTCTCATAAGAGTATCTGTCTTGCCATCGATTACAGGTATCTCTCCTTGTTGTATTTCCAAGGTACTTCCATTTTCCACTTTTAGTTTAACCTGTTTTCCATTAGTTAAATCAACAACGGTTTTAGCTACCAAAAATCCATCATTACTTCCGCTTAACAGATTAACTCCACCTATAGTTAACATTTTCGAACCGTACTCTTCTGTTGTGACCATGCCTACTACTTTACCATCACGTTTAACTTTTGCTCCTTCTTCTCCAATATACATATTAGTATCTATTTTTACCTTAGCTCCACTGTAACTAAGAGGAGCTTCTGTTACAGAGGTAACTACATCACAGCCATCAATTTTTTCTTGAATAATAAAAGGTGCTGGTTTAAAGCAAGGATAAGTACTGCCACTTCCCACAGCCGTAATTAATGGCTTAAATTTGCCTTTTGCAGTACCACCTTCATTATTGTCACTATCCGGGTCAATAACTAAATTTCGATTTCTAACTAAATTACCATCCCGATTTTCATATCTTCCACAAGCACCTATTTTAGTTGGAGGAATACTACATCCGATTGGACAGGAAGTACAAACTAATACTCCTTCTCTCTCATCAGCCACCTTAGTCATGGCATCAAAGGGACATACTCGCACACAGGCATTACAACCAACACAATTCTCATTAATAACGGCTAATTTATTTTCAATTGTTACGGCATTTGTTGGACAGGTCTTTTCACATACTTTACAGCCTTTACATTTCACTTCATCTACTCTAATCATTTAGTGTCCTCCTTTACTGATTTATCTAAGCAGGGATGTCCATGGGAAGAAGATTTTAAACAAATCTTCCTCCCGAATCCCTGTTCTTAAAAATTGCATTTTATTAGTTCATTGTACTTGCCTAGGAAGTTTTTTAGTTTATTCAGGAAGCTTTAGGTCGCCATCCTGAATGTGTCCTTTTTTCCTCATGAATTGTGAAATGGCATAAGCTAAAACAGCTGGTGCAACAAAGTGGAATACTAGTATTTGAATGTACATAGCGGCTCCACCCATACCTGCTCCTTCCATAGCTGCAATAGCTCCAAATTGTCCTACTAAACCTGAGGTACCCATACCTGCTCCCATAGCTAAGTTATACATGGGGAACACTGCTGTTACCATAGGTCCCAATATCGCTGCCGTTAATGTTGGAGGTATTAATAATTTCGGTTTACTAACTACATTAGGAATTTGAAGCATTGAAGTTCCTAGACCTTGCGCAATCAGTCCTCCAACACCATTTTCCTTATAACTTGCTACTGCAAAGCCAATCATTTGTGAAGCACATCCCACAGCAGCCGCTCCAGCTGCCAGTCCTTCCAAGTCCAGCATTATGGTCAAGGCTACACTACTAATTGGGAAAGTCAAAGTCAATCCAATAACTACTGCTACAATAATACCCATGGGAACAGGCTGCATTTCAGTTGCTTCCATGATGATTACTCCAAGACCTCTCATCAAAGCATCTACTCCAGGTCCAACTAAACTACCGGCTAATACACCCACTAGTATAGTTACAGCAGGAGTAACAACAATATCTACTTTAGTTTCTTTAGAGACAATTTTTCCAAACTCGGCTCCTAATACAGCTGCTATTAGTGCACCTGCCGGACCACCAAGATCAGCACCAGCGTAACCTGTTATGGTCGAGGCAAAGACTACTAATGGGGGAGCCTTTAATCCAAAGGCGACTGCAGCACCAATGGCAGGTCCGGTCATTTCATTAGCTATAGGCCAAACAGTTTCTGATAAAAAAGTTATTCCTAACTGAACACCAATTTCATTAAGGATTACACCGATGATTAGGGATGCGAATAGACCTTGTGCCATGAAACCTAAAACTTCAATTCCGTAACGTCTAAGCGAAATCTCAATATTTTTCCGCTGTAAAAAACTTTGTTGTTGAGTTTCTTCAGTCAAATTAATTACCTCCCTCTTCAATTTTTTTCTCAATAATTTTTTCTTGAGTTATCGGTAATTCTTTAAGCCTTAAACCTGTTGCATTATAAATTCCATTTAATACGGCCGGTGCTGTGGGTATCAAGGCTGGTTCACCGACTCCCTTCGCCCCATAGGGCCCAGTTGGTTCTGGATCCTCTACGATCAAGGGATAAATTTCAGGTACATCCTTAGTAGTTGAAATTAAATAGTCCGAATAATTTGGGTTTTGAATCTTACAATCCTTTACCTTTAGTTCTTCAAGGGCGGCAAAACTCGCCCCCATTACGCACCCCCCTTCAATTTGACTTTCCACCTGCTTGGGATTGACTGCCTTACCAACATCGTGGGCAGCAATAACCCTGTTGATCTCTAATTCACCTGTTTCTGTATTAACTTCTACTTCTGCCACATGAGTAGCAAAAGCATAAGTCGCATAAGGACTACCTTCCATTGTTTCAGGATCCAAAGGTACTGTCTCTGGGTTGAAGGAACCACTTCCAATGACCAAAATTCCTTGTTTTTTACACTCGGCCATGATTTCAGTTATTTTAACACTATTCTTAGTAGAAGTATCAATGGCCTGCCCTGATTCCAAATTAATTTTATCTTTTTCTGTATTTAGCAACTGAGAGGCGACTTCTAATAAAGTATCACGAGCCATTTCAGCAGCCTTTTTGCAAGCATTTCCAGAAATATATGTCTGCCTACTGGCTGATGTTGCTCCACTCTCTGGTGTCACTCCTGTGTCTGCTGAAGTTACAAAAATGTTTTCAAAATTTAAACCTAAAGTTTCAGCTACTATCTGAGCCATGGTAGTATCAGAACCTTGTCCAATATCGGCACAACCAGTAAGCACGGTTGCTGAACAATCGGAATGCACTTCTACAAAGGCTGAAGCTGGATTGGGAAGACCGGTATTACCTATTCCATACCACATGCAACCAATACCTATACCTTTTTGTTTCATTAATTGTTCCTCCCTTCATCTCCAAAAATTTCTTCGGCTTTATCTCGTGCTTGCTCTATCGTTTCTGCAATTCCCACACTGTGTTCTAATACCTGATTCGTAGCAGTTTTGGAACCTTTTCTAAGAGCATTCTTCAATCTGATATCGAAGGGGTTCATATTAAGTTTTTCTGCCAGTATATCCATTTGACTTTCATGGGCTACTGCAACTTGCGGAACTCCAAATCCACGCATAGCTCCTGCCATAGGATTGTTGGTATAGACTAGATGCCCTTTTATACGAACATTGGGGACTTCATAAGGACCAGTAGCGTGTACTATCCCTCTTGTAAGAACACCCGGTCCGTAGGATGCATAAGCACCAGTATCCAAGAGGATTTCGGCATCTAAAGCTACGATCTTGCCATCTTTGGTTGCACCAGTTTTATATTTCATAAGATAGGGATGACGCTTGGAAGAAGTATGCATCGTCTCTTCAAAAGTGTGCACTATTTTAACAGGCCTTCCGGTATAGTAACTGAGAAGAGAAGCATGACACTGACCTGCAATGTCCAATTTTCCACCAAAACCTGCACCAGTTACGGCCTGAATTCCCCTAACTTTGTTTTGAGGTAAGCCTAATACTCGGCTGACCTCACCTCTATCAAAGTGAATATTTTGTGAAGCAGCCCAAAATTTCATAATTCCTTCATTATAATGAGCTACAGTTACTTGAGGTTCGATAAAGGCGTGAGCTACTTGTTGAGTAGTGTAGTTATTTTCTACAATTACATCACATTCTTCAAAGGCCTTGTCCACATCGTTTTTAATTAGGTTTTTCGTTATAGCCACATTTGAATCACCATGGACTTTCGGTGCCTTTTCATCCATAGCATCTTTAACATCTGATACCGGTGTAATTTCTTCAAGCTCTACCTCTACATTACGGGCAGCAGCTTCTGCTATTTCAGGGCTTTCAGCTGCTATCAAACAAAGAGCGTCTTGATTTCTTCGAATTTTATCTTCTACTAGGACGGGTTCATCTTTAAATATAATACCTACACCATTTTCTCCGGGAATATCTTCATGAGTAAGAATCGCTTTTACCCCTGGCATTTCCCTGGCTTTTTGAGTATTAATACTTTTTACATTGGCATGAGGGACATGACTTCGGAGTACTTTACCGTAAAGCATCCCTTCCATTTTGATATCATTACCAAAAAGGGCTTGTCCTGTAACTTTATCCAATGCATCTCGTTTGACGGCATCAGATCCAATTTGTCTGATCTTATCCATTGCCTTTGCCCTCCCTTCTATACTTAGCCGCTTGCTTAACTCCATCAACTATTTTGGTATATCCAGTACATCTACAGAGATTACCAGATATTGACGTCTTAATTTCCTCTTCTGAGGGAGTATCATTCTTATCCAGTAGAGTCTTGGTTGATAGAATCATGCCTGGGATACAAAAGCCACACTGTACTGCCCCTTGTTCAATAAAAGCTTCTTGTATGACATCCAACTCATTCTCCCCATTTGATACCCCTTCTATTGTTGTTATTTTAGAACCCTCGGCTTGAGGTGCTAGTACCATACAGGAGTTCACTATTTCGCCATCCATGATCACGGTGCAAACACCACACTCGCCTTCACCACAGCCTTCTTTTACTCCTGTCAAGTTAAAGTCGTCTCTTAACAGGTCCAATAAGCGTTTATTGGGTTTAGTCTCTACATCTACCTGTTTCCCATTTAATTCAAAGGAGATCTTCACTGTTTTATTCATTCTCTGCCCCTCCTTAAATTTTGTCTGCCGAATCCATGGCCTTAATTAAAGCTTTTTTAGCAACTCCTTTGATACTTTCTCGTTTAAAAGGAGCTGAAGATCTGTTACCTAAAGTTACTGCAGCTATTTCAGAAATTTTCTCTACTGTTTCAGTGATAACATCTTCATTTAACTTTTTACCTTTTAAATATTCTTCCGCTTCCACTGCTCTAAAAGGATTTTTAGCTACTGCTCCCAGTGAAATCCTTACATCCTGTAAAACTTTGTTCTCAGGTTCAACTTCAGCGTAAAAACCTACACTTAATCTGGCTATAGCCAAGGCCTTACGACGACCTAGCTTTTCAAATTCACTAATGCTATCAATCTTAGGTGTCTTAAAATAAATGTGAGTGAGTATTTCATTGGGCTTTATCACAGTTTGATTAATACCGCATAAAAACTCATCTAAAGCTAATTCTCTTTCACCTTCTTTGTTAGCCAAAACCACCTTGGCATCTAAAGCCATAAGTGCTGGCACAGAATCAGCAGCGGGAGAAGCATTAACTATATTTCCGCCAACAGTGCCTGTATTTCTGATTTGCGGTGACCCCACTTCTCCACAAGCCTTTGCTAGTGCTTTGGCTCTATCTTGAATTAGATTTGATTTTTCAATTGTACTAAAAGTAGTCATGGCACCGATCTTAATATAACCGTTTTCTTCTTTAATAAAATTAAGCTCGGGAATTTGCTTTAAATTAATCACTTGTTGAGGCTTTATTTCTTCTTCCTTTAAGTGAATCATCACATCTGTGCCACCTGCCAAAAGACATGGCTCATTGTCAGCTTTATCTAGTATATTAAGAGCTTCTGACAGTGACTTGGGAGCTAAATAATCAAACTCGGATAATATCATTGGCTTTTCCCTCCTCATATTCAGGTGATTTTACTGGCCTCTGACAAATTTTCCTTCTAAGTCTTTGATCTCTTTAAGTCCAATTAATTCGTTAAATTGTTCAAAAAGTAACATTTCACTTTCAAAAGATTCTGTGGAACCTTCTGTTTTCAAAGTACTCATTAGTTCGGACATGGCCTTTGCTGTTACATAGGTTGAAGCTGTTGGATAAATAACCAAGTTAAAGCCTAGTTCTTCAAGTTTATCTGCTTTCAATGTTGGTGTTCTTCCACCTTCTACCATATTAGCCAGGGTAGGTGCTTCAACTTTTTCATTAATAGTCTGCATCTCATCCATGCTCTCCGGGGATTCCAAGAAAATTATATCTGCCCCGGCTTTAACATAAGCATCTGCTCTTTTTAAAGCTTCTTCTAATCCATAAGTTGTTCTGGCATCAGTTCTGGCTATTATCTGAAAATCTTTATTTTTCCTAGCGGAGATGGCAGCTTCTATTTTCCCTACCATTTCATCTTGAGAAACAATTTGTCTCCCCACCATATGGCCGCACTTTTTGGGCATGACTTGGTCTTCTAACTGAATGGCCGCAACTCCGGCCTTCTCGTATTCCTCTACAGTTCGGATTACATTGATGGCATTACCAAACCCGGTATCAGCATCAGCAATTACTGGCACATTCACGGCATTGACAATTTTATTTGCTCTATCAAGCATTTCCGTCATAGTTAACAATCCTACATCGGGCTTTCCCAGGACACTTGCGGCTTGTCCATAACCTGTCATATATACAGCATTAAAGCCTGCTTGTTCGATAACTCGAGCTGTTAGCGCATCATGAGCTCCTGGTGCCATTAAAATTTCGTTTTTATTAATTAATTCTTTTAATTTAGTTGTATTGTTCATAACATAACCTCCTCGTTTTGCATTTAATTATTGATATTTGTCAGTGTTACAATTGATATGCCTGTTTCAATATCTGAAAGGCGTAATCTTCATCGACTCTACTAATAACTCCGGCTGCAAACAGCAGGTACTTTTCATCAATTATGATTTCTGGTTCAGTAGGTAGTAGAGAAATCCCAGGATTTTGAATGACATTATTTATAATTTCCTCACCTTGTTCCGGGGATCTGTGGGAGAAATACCCACCGACGGCTATTACTTTTTTAACCTTTCTTAAATCCCTGCCTATTGGCGTTCCGGGGACTATGCCCATAACTGGGTCTGCCTCTTTAGATATATATCCAGCGTGTCTTTTTAAAGCTACTTCTACCGCTGTTTCTGCCAACAACGAGTCAAATAATTCCTCTTGTTCGTTGGTAGCTACGTGATTTGTGTTTTCCTCAATATAGTTGCAATAGTTTCTGAATCCCTCTTCATACTCATTAGGATCTAAGTTGCTTTTTGATAAAATATTTTTGGGATGCATTGTTTCTATTACTCCCAGGGCACTAACCCTTAATCCTAAGTTACCTTCAACAGTTCGATATGCTTCTTGTTTTTCATTACTGACTACCAAGCCTTTTTCTTCATCCTCTAATTCTTCTAATTCGGGTAAAATGGAGTGAACATCAGTAGTGGCGCCGCCCAGGTCAACCACTACCACACCTCCGAGTCCTTCGTCCTTGTAAGTACCTTTGGCTAAGAGCTCGGCCCCTAAAAGTACCGCACCTGGAGTAGGGACAATCTGAGAGGTACTTAACTCTTTAACTAGTTGATCAGAGCCTTTGGCTTCAGTAATCTGTTTAATAAATTCCCTGTGAATGGCATCTCTTGCTTCTGTAACCTTGAGTTCATGAATAGTAGGCATAATATTACTGACTCGAGTGTAGTTCACTCCACCATCTTCAAGGATCTGGGCGGCCTTTTTTTGTGCTTTGATATTTCCGGCTATAATAACAAGACTGTTTACATCACTTTCCACAATTATCTCAGCATTTTCAATCAAAGATGTTTCATCACCAGAATCGGTCCCACCAGCCAGTAAAATAATGTCAGGATTAATTTCCTTTAGGATTTCCAGCCGGTACTCAGGCGTGTCTTCATGGGAGATGACTTCCAAAATCTTCGCACCTGCATTCATTGCCACTTCCTTACTGGCCTTGGCAGTTACTCTGGACATGTATCCCATGGCTACCATCCTCAGTCCTCCGGCTGCACTACTGGTGGCTAAAAAGTTTTTGGGATCAATTTCATCGACAGCTAGGTCATTTTGCAGTTTTTGCTTTCCTGACTGATAACCCTGGTATACATCTTTTAAGGTAGTTGGAAGTTGAGTTGTTGCCACTAATGAACTGTCCTTAAAAAGCCTTTGTTTTAAAAAAGTACTTCCAATATCAATTACCAGGTAATCAAATACACTCATGATGAAACTCACCTAGCCTTCTTTTGGTATATAACAGTTCCCATCCATAATTCTTCGAGCTGTCCGATTAATAGCAGCTTTGTTCAATATCCAATTTCCATTTTGTTCATCCTCATCGACCCGGACTTCAATTTCAATAAATCCTGCTGGATGTCCGATCTTAATAGTTGCTTCATCTTGGTCTTTTTTGGAACTCATAACCTGATTAACAATGGTGCCTTTAATCATAGCTGCTGAACCCGTACAGATGGTGCCAGTACCAGCATAAGTTTTGTGCATAACCTGCATAAACATCAAACGGGAATTGAAATCTATGCCACTTTCCTGTTGTGAATCTGAAGCTGGTGATACAAAAGCTACCATTGGAAAAGCCGGATTATTTTGTTCAGCTTGTTTCCAATCAGTTTCAATTCCCATCATTACAGCTGCTTTTCCCCTTATTTCTTCAAGGGTTTTTAAAGCTTCTTCATTATTGTCAATTTCTTCGGGGGTTTCATTTCCTCGTAAACCCAAGTCCTCAGCTCTAACAAAAACCATGGGGTTACCAGCATCAACTAAAGATGCCTCAATCTCTCCACAAGATTCAGTCGAAATTTTGTTCACTTCCTCGCCTGTAGGAAGTAATTCACCTGTTTTTGCACCGGCAGTATCGGAAAAGTCTATAGATATTGGAGCACCTTGCCCAGGAACACCATCAATTTGATAATCACCAATTACTTTGGATAAGCCATCTACAACAGGTACTTTCTCAATCAAAATCTTGTTAGTATTTGTGTTATGAACTCTCACAGTAGTATATGGTTCTTCAGCTTGGACATAACCTTTATCTATTGCAAACGGTCCTACAGCTGAGGATACATTCCCGCAATTACCGGAATAATCAATTTTGGCAGCAGTATATGAAACTTGCCCAAAAGTATAATCAATATCAGCATCTTCTCTAGTGGGTGGTCCAATAATTGCAAGTTTACTTGTTAGAGGGTCTGCCCCCCCAAGGCCATCAATTTGCCTTGGATCGGGGCTTCCAAAAATTCTTAGAATCAAATTATCTCTTTCTTCCTGATTTGTCGGAAGATCTTTATCCTTAAGAAAAATGGCTTTACTCGTGCCGCCTCTCATAATAGTTGTTGGGACTTTTTCCTGATCCACACTAACCCCTCCTTAGTTCCGGCCTTTGAAACGATTGATAAATAGTTACCGGAAGGAATTTAATAACTTAACAGTTCCTTATCTCTTTTCTTATTTATTGCCGAGTTTTGTATTAATCCAATCTACAATCTCTTCATAAGAACTACCAGGTCCAAAGAAAACATCTACACCTAAAAAGCCAGGACCTTCTTTTTCGATTCTTTCTTCGTACTCTTTGTGTTCCTCTTCTTTTTCCGCTATTCGGCCTCCGGCCATCAAGTGAACTTCATCTCTTAAACCAAGTTCTCTTAGCCTTTGATCAACTCGCGGATACAATGAGCCACCTAGACCAAGTAAATTACTGACTCCCACCAATTTCGCTTGGGTTTCGGCAGCAACTTCGGCTACCGCCTCTGGTAAGTTCATTCCTCTTAAGAAAATAACTTCGTAACCGGCTTCTTCACATGCTTCTTTAACCTTGTTTATACCAATTACATGGGCATCCGCGCCTACTGTAGCAAGGACTATTTTTTCATCGTGGATGACTTCAGTTTCTTTAGGTGGTTCTACATCTTCTTTCGCTATCGGCATATACTGCTCATCTACACCTTGAGGTGTACAACCCGGAATATATCTGCGTATTCCATCCTGATCCCTATGAGTTTTTACGTATCTCTGTAGATCCCATCCACCTGCTCTTGGTGTATCTAGAACTCCGCTCTTTCCAGCAGTGACAATAAGATCTATCAGCTCTTCTGAATCAAACTGTTGCCAAAATTCTTCGGTGATTTCTTCAGGCGATAACATTCTATCCATTTTGAGAGCTGCTGATAGTACTGCCATGGCTTCTGTTTGGATTTCTTCTTTTCTCTTCTCGATAAAGGGATCATTTATCTCAGTTTGATACATGCTCTCAAAGACATTCTGAGATGCCCAAATGGCCTTTGACATTGATTCGCCTGTTGGAATACCTACTGATTCTGCTGCTTTAGGCCTGTAAAAGTTAGCTTCTCCCAATTTGGCACTGACTGCCATTCTAGCAAAGTGAGCCTGCTCTGCCCTAAAATCTGCTGGTGGATCCTGGAACGTTTCAGGTACAACGATAATAAACTCACTCCAGGTCGTCTCTTTAAATGCTTTCATTACTGCTATATCAGCTAACAGGTTGATACCACCTACGTTCATCTGAATAGCACTTAAAGCTCTATCCAACCCAGCTTTAACTGCCAAACCTTCGGATAATAAACACATGGCCAGGGCCATTCCGTCAGTACCTAAAATATTATTTACATGCTTGTGTGAATCCAATTGAACAAAGATATTATTTTCTGCACAAATTTGAATTGCTTTGTAACTGTTAGTCACCTTAGTCTTGTAGTCATGAATTCCTCGGCCTCCGAAATGAACGTGAATAACTGGTCCAATATCTGTTCCATCAAAACCTGCCATCAATGAATTCAAAATCGAAATATGAGGAGTGTCCCCAGTTGCATTTATCCTCATGGGATGGACACTTCCACCACCCATTTGAACATACTCTCTTTCACCTTTAGGTGTAATTCCACCTTTACCACGTGACTGTTCAACCAACTCTATTCCATCTAAAGGATCTATATGCCGAGTGGCCTCAGAGTGAACGAAATGAAACATTTGAACGCCTAGTTCTTCAGCTTTGTCGTACATAATCTTGGATTCTTTGAAGGTTTCTTCAGCTGTATTCCTGCCTAAAATTGGGTTCATAACTGGCATTTTCTCTTTTTCAGCCTGTCTCCCTAGTTCTGTTAAGCGGTAACCGCTTCTAACTACTCCATTAACTTCTCTAGGAAATGGGTCTGGCAAGTTTTTAATTTCTCCGTCCTCGCCAATATAGGGCATATCCACATCAAAAGCCTTTTCATAAGCTCTTATTCTGTCAATATCTTCACGAATAATTCGCTTAGTATTTGGCCTTTCACTACTCATTCATATCACCTCTTATATTTAATATCATTTTGACTTTGTTGATCAGTCCACCGGCTTCCAGTGTTTCCATGGTGACTTGTGATAGCTCCTCTAGTTGGAAAGTTTTATCTTTTGTGATATTTTCCAACTTATACTGATATATTTTTAATTGCACTTCATCCCCTGTTTCTATTTCTTCCACCACATCACCATATAATACAGGAAGACCGATATTTATTGCATTCCTTCTAAAAATCCTGGCAAAAGATTTAGCAATAATTGCTGAAACACCCGCATCTTTTAAAGCTATAGGAGCTTGCTCCCTGCTAGAACCACAACCAAAATTGTCTCCACCTATGATAATGTCACCCTGCTGTACTCGCTCCGAAAAATCAGGTATTGAACTACCTTTTAAAACGTAGTGTCTCAGCTGTTCCTTTGGTGCTGACATGGCGTATCCTGGTAAAATTTGATCTGTATCTATATTATCCCCCAATACAAAAGCTTTTCCTCTAAACCTTTCATCTTGCATCGGCGAAAACTCTTTCCTTGTCTCTCTTGTCTTATTCATTTAACCGCTCCTTTGATAATGTGATTTTTCCTGTCAAAGCGCTCTCAACTGCTGTTCGAGGAGAGACCAAATAAATTTCGGCTTCAGGATGTCCCATCCTCCCGGGGAAATTTCTATTGGTAGTCGATAGACCAACCTCTCCAGGTGCCAGTAAACCTTGATGAGCACCATAACAAGGTCCACAACCAGGGTTTGTAATCACTGCCCCTGCGTTTCTAAGTGTTTCGGTAATTTCTCTCTTTTCCATTTCAACCAACACTTTTTCAGAAGCTGGAATCACTATCATATCAACATTTTCGGAAATTCTTTTCCCATCTAGTACTTTGGCAGCTATTTCCATATCACTGAACCTTCCGTTAGTACAGCTACCTATAACTACTTGGTCAATTTCGGTCCCGGCCACTTGTGAAATTGGCTTAACATTTCCGGGAGAAGCAGGGCAAGCAGCCACGGGTTCTAATTCGGAAGCTTTTATTGTATAGCTTTCCTTAACAGAACCAATTTCTTCCCCTTGATCCACATATCCAATCATAGCTCCCATTTCAATAGCCATATTTGAAATAGTCATTTTCTCATCTATACTCAAATTCGTTATACCACCACCGCCAAAAATCACAGCTTTATCAGTAAAACCATTAGTCCCAAACTTACCTAGAATAGTTAAAATGATATCTTTAGCGTATACTCCTTGAGGTAACTCTCCATCGATTTGAATCAGGTAAGTGTCCGGTACTTCCAAATCGATGGTTCCAAGAGCCATAACAGCGGCCAGTTCTGTAGAACCAACAGCTACAGATAAAGCCCCAGATGCACCGGCTGTGCAGGTGTGAGAATCGGCTCCAACTACCAGTTGGCCTTTTTGATAGAGGCCCTGTTCATAAATTACCTGATGGATCACACCGTCACTTCGATCGTATAATCTAGCTCCTGTCTTTTTAGCGAATTCTTTCACTGATTTATGCTGCTGACGTGACTGTACAGATGAAGCCGGAATGTTGTGATCAATAACAAAGGCTACTTTCTTGGGATCAAATAGTCTATCTGTTCCTATATCGTAAAATCTTTCTACAGCTAATGGTCCGGTTACATCGTGGGCAACTACAAGGTCTGCATAGCAAGAGACTTCTTCCCCTACTTCAACATGATCTCTACCAGCTTTTTCTGCTATTAATCTTTCAATGATATTCATGAAAGTTTCACCTTCTTTCCCTGATCATTTTATTGTTTAAATTAGTCATGTTATTAATCCACCAGAACTATGCCCAAGTCTTCCGCTATTTGTTTGGCCTTGTCCAAAGAAGGAGTTGCATCTCTTAATACTAATCTTCCACCACCACGATTCAAGGTATCTACCATAGCGCTTCCTTCATCGGTTTCTATAGTAACGCGCTGTATCTGACTTTCTTCATTTTGCTTAACTTCAACTTCAATACCCATGGACTCTATTTTCTTCATGACATTTTGATACATTTCATAATCGGAGGTGGAAGCACCAAATACAGCTCCCATTAATATCCCTGGAACATTGATACCCCTTCTGGCAAACAGTTCAGGGTATAGCTCAATAGTCACTCCTTTAATGTTTCCATTGGTTAAATAATGGGCTATTCTACCAGCATTGGTTGGTGAGCCAACTGCCTGACTGCTTCCTCCCACAACTGCTTCTCCTAAAGTTTCAGTAATGGGTTTTGCCCCTTTGGCCAACCCTTTTGCTATTTCTTTAGCTTCTTTTCCAGTTTCTTCTATTCTAGTTTCTTCTTCATCTTTAATAGATTGATCTATTAACTGTTCAACAGGAGCTTTGGTCTTAAAGAATGGCTCCATAAATTTGATGACAGAAGGTACTACGTGTTTGGCAGAAATCTTATGAACCTCACTGGCCATAGCTATCATTACGTCCACTGGCACATTGACTTCCAGGCTAGTATTAATCGCCAAACCTGCAGACATATTACCCAAGAGTACAGCTCCTCCAATATGAGTTGCACAAAGTCCCGGTACCATTACTCTCGGAGTACATGGGTTTGCGATGGTGGGCGATAAAGCTAGTACCATTGCTTTTTCCATTTCATCAGGATTTCCACCTTTTATTTCTACAAATGCGGCAGCGCTGGCAGCAGCACCGGCACCGAAGCCTTCCATATTACAGCCCGTTGTGGTTTTACCAACTCTGAACATGGAACCTACCTTCAAAAGAACGCAGGCAACTTCCTGAACGCGTTTAATATCATAACCATGATCTTTCATGGCTTTTATGATCCCCGTATAAGGGCATGAATCACCTGTTCCGGCACATGGTTCCACACCGATAGTGTGATTACCAACCTGGGCAGCTAAAGTATTTGTCAGAATATCATTTATAAAATCATCTTCAAATAACTTGGCTCCTTGTTTCTCGGCTTCTAGTAGTTGATCACCTACTGTACCAAATAGTAAGCTTTCCCCAGAAGTTAATCCAATTTCTACAGCCTTCAAGTTGTGTTCAAATTCGCCTAAAGCGTCTTCCAATATTTCAGCTTGAGATTTATTAGTTTGTAGCTCGGCTTCTGCCAAAACCACATCTACTACTCTGCTATTATTTTCTCGGGCTATATTAATTAGCTCACCCAAAGTTAGTGGCATTTGAGATTTAACCTGATCAACTAAATTGCTCATTATTTCTCGTCATCCTTTCTGACTTTTGTTCCAGTCCATTTTTCGTACATATTAATCATGGCAGAGATATCTCTGTCTCCTAGACCTTCACATCTGGCAGCTTCGTAAAGCTGTTGCGTCAAATTACCCATTATCAAGGGCATATTCATATCTTTAGCCGTTGATATCGCTAACTCTAAATCTTTGTATTCCAGATCAATAGAGAACCCAGGGTCAAAATTGCCTTGAGAAATGAATTTGGGATATTTAGCCTCTAGAGCATAGGATCTACCAGAACTTTCACTAATAACTTCGAATAGCACGTCAGGATCCAAGCCGGCTTTTGTACCCAAAGCCATTGCTTCAGAAGCAATCAACATATTAGCGCCTAACATTAAATTGTTAACAAGCTTCAAGGTATCTCCTGCACCCACATCTCCAACATGGAATATTTTATTGCAGATACAGTTCAATACCGGTCGCGCTTGGTCAACTACATCAGATTTTCCACCTACCATTACTGTCAGCGTCCCTTTTTCTGCTCCAGCTGCCCCACCACTTACAGGAGCATCGATAACTTCTACACCTTGTTTGGTTGCTTGATCTGCAACTTCTCGAATAGCTTTTGGCGGAATACTGCTTAAATCAATTAAAACAGTGTTTTCTTTAGCACCTTCTAAAACTCCACTTTCGCCAAGGATAACTTTTTTAACGATACTGTCATTAGGAAGAGATGTAAGAACAACGTCTGCAGTAGCAGCAGCTTCCGCTGGTGAACTAGCTTTCTCCGCACCTTGATCTACGAATTCTTGTACGACATTTTCGTCAACATCAAAAACTATCATAGAATAATCATTTTTTAATATATTCTGAGCCATCCTCTTTCCCATAACACCTAATCCGATAAATCCTACTTTCATATAATATCCCTCCAAAATTGTAATTTTTTTGTTAGGTTTTCTGCATTCCCTTACATTTTCTGTACTATAGTTTGTGCAACTTCTATGCCAAAATTTCTATATCTAAGAATAAATAGATAGTTAAACATTCATGACTATTTGTGAAAGACTGACACAAAGGTCTACATAGGGCCTTAGTTTTCTGAAATATTTTGCAATACTCATCCCCTTTTATACAGTATTTCAAAATAAAAATAGGCCTACATATTTCAAATTTGAAATATGTAGGCCCCAAAAAAAATTGTAGTAGCTAACAGAAAGCAGTCATATCAGCTTTAAATCATGTGTTGTTTCAATATTGAAATGTATATTTCAATATTGAAATGCTTCTCAATCTGTCAACTGTGAATAGATTTCTTGTATGATATACTTTCATATAAGTTCCATTTGTTAAGATCCAATTTATTTATATTAACCCTCAATATTTAACTTTTTCATTTTTCTCCACAATGTAGCCGGACTTATATTTAATCTTTTGGCAGCTTTGGCCCTAATTCCTTTAACTTCTTTCAACACTGCCTCAATTACTTGTTTTTCGTAATTAGCAACTATATCATCGAGACTTCTTTGTCCTGTATCATTATCTAGATTAATTGGATTACCTTCGGTATCTTCTATTTCCTCCATGTAATTCTGGGCTGTAATACCATTGCCATTATTAAATTTAAAGTTTAAATGCTTTTTTCTAATGTAATTATCATCACCAATCAGATTAAAAGCTCTTTCTATACAGTTATATAATTCTCGTACATTTCCAGGCCAATCATAATTTATCAGCATTTCCAGCGCTTCTTTGTCGACACCCTTAATGGCCTTACCGAAAATCGAATTCATTTTAATAATTGTTTCATTAACAAGCAAGGGGATATCTTCTTTCATATCTCTTAATGGTGGTAATTTAACTTCTATTACATTTAATCTAAAAAATAAATCTCGTCTAAACTGTCCCTTTTGAATCATGTCTTCCAAGTTCCTGTTAGTAGCTGCAATTATTCGTAGGTTTAAGGGAATTACCTTGCGACCACCAATTCTAGTGACTTCTTTTTCTTGTAATACCCGCAATAATTTTGACTGTAGATCCAAGTCCATTTCGCTAATTTCGTCCAAAAATAAAGTTCCATTATTAGCTTTTTCAAAAACTCCAGTAGCTCCACCTTTTTTAGCGCCAGTAAAAGCTCCTTCCACATAACCGAATAAATTACTCTCGATCAATGATGGCGGAAGTGCAGCACAATTAATAGCTATAAAAGGTTTACTGCATCTATAGCTTGCATTGTGAATTGATTGGGCAAATAATTCTTTACCAGTACCTGTCTCACCGCAAATTAGTACACTTGAATCGGAACTGGCAGCAGCTTCTCCCAATTCTTTAGCTTTTCTCATCTGCTGACTTTCACCAATTATGTCAGTAAAATTGTATTTAGCAGTCTGATATTTTTTAACTTCTTCTAAAAGCTTTTGATTTTTAAGAGCTGTATCTTCATTATTAAATCCAAATCCAATTTCCTTAGTAATGGGAATCCTAACAGCACTGGCACCACTGATAAAAGTAGATTTCCCCAGTACAGGCTTTTGAGCTTTCATACATTCCTTGGCGGCTTCACTAACTTTGCCAAGTAATTGATTGTTGACATCTCCCTTGGAATTAACTGCATTAAGTCTTTTTCCTTCATCATCAAAGAGGACGGCTTGTCCCCCTGCTACTTTTGCAATATAAGGTAAAGATGCCAATAAAGCTTCTTCAAGATTCCTGTTTCGTTCTGCCACTTCCGCCTTACTGCAGCAGAGCACATAATCGCCAACTGGTAGACACCAAGCTTCAGCATTATGTTTTAGCTGGCTATTACCGTAGACTGCTTCCCCTTTTTTAGCAGCTTCCCTGGCTAACTCATACTGTAGGTCTTCCAGGTGCTCTAGCTGCTTCCCATTGGAATCAATAACCTTCAGCCTGACCCCTTTTTTGTCAGTAATAGTGGCATAACCACCAATCACTTTAGCCAAAAGGGGTAAGCTCTTGGCTAAACTTTCAAAAGTGTTGCTATCCCTATCATTTAGGTTGTCATTTAAATTCTTTTGATAACTTCCCAATGCTAATCCCCCTGACTAATGAGCTTAGTTGTGATAGAATATTGAAATCATTAGTTTATTATTTTATTAGTTATAATTTAATTGATTAAATCCATTATAACGTAACTGAAATATATTGCAAGTTTGAAATATATCGATAATTAAATTTTGAAATATTGATAACAAGAATGAAAGGGGGAGCACTAGATGTTGTCCATAACTCATATAGTTAGTATTTTGTTTACTTTGATTTTAGTTACAGCAGTTGGCATATACTCTGCTTCTAGGGTAAACAGCGCCAGCGATTTTTCTGTAGGAGGGAGATCAATAAGTGCATCCTTAATAATTGGTACAATTGTTGGAACTTTAGTAGGAGGAGCGGCTACCATTGGAACAGCTCAACTAGCCTTCACCGATGGTTTTAGTGCCTGGTGGTTTACTCTAGGGGGTGGATTGACCTGTATTTTTATGGGAACTTTTTTAGCAAAACCATTAAGACAAGCAGAAGTAGATACAATTCCAGGCTTTTTGGCTTCCTTTTATGGACAAAAGGCCAGACCTATAGCCAGTACATTTTCCTCCATGGGAATATTTTTAAATGTAGTTGGACAAACCCTGGCAGCTGTGGCTTTAATCACTTCTATGGTCAATATTAGTTCCATGTTAGCTGCAATAATTGCGGTGTTTTTAATAATCGTATATGTTATCTTCGGAGGAGTTTGGGGAACTGGTCTAGTTGGAAGGCTAAAAGTAATTTTATTGTATATTTCACTAGTAGCAGCCGGTTTAGCTGCTTTTTATTATATTGGCGGCACAGTTGGAATTGCAGAAAATTTCCATCCATTAGAAATGAATAGAGAATGGTACAGTTTATTTAATAGAGGTATCAATACCGACTTGGCTGCAGGATTTTCCATGTTTGTGGGGGTTTTATCTACCCAAACCTATTTACAGGCAGTCTTCTCAGGAAAAAATATCGCAACTTCTATTAAAGGGTCAGTTATTTCAGGAATCATTATTCCGCCCATCGGTTTACTTGCTATGTTGGTAGGTCTTTTTATGAGGGTTTCTCACCCCACCATAGAGCCCAGAAGTGCATTACCTTTATTTGTGATCAATTATCTTCCTGATTGGATAGGCGGAATTGTCCTGGCCACCCTGTTAATTTCTATTATTGGAACAGGTGCAGGTCTAATTCTGGGTATTAGCACAATGCTAAGCCAAGATCTATACAAAAAATTAATTAATCCTTCTGCATCCCAGAAAAAAGTGTTACTATTTACCAGGTCAGCTATTATTTTATTCAGTACTTTAACTCTTTTGTTTGTTACCGGAAATTTACAATCATTGATTCTTAACTGGAGCTTCTTATCTATGGGATTAAGAGGTGCTACTATCTGTATCCCATTATTAGGAGCTATCTTTTTAAAAGATTATATTAATCCTAAGGCCGGCCTTGTAGCTTTATTCCTGGCTCCTTTGATTACTATTATTTGGGCAATCATGCCCCAGGCTACAATAGACCCTCTTTACATCGGGTTGGGAGTAAGTCTTCTTACAGTGTTGTTTGGCTCAATATTTAAATAAGCAAAATGTCAACAAGCAAATGTCTCTGATATTGTGCTAGTGGTGGTATTGATATATCAAAATTAAAATTATTGTTTAAGATTATATTCCATAAATTCCTGGGTTTGTTGAGAAATTTCAGCCCCAAACAGCCTTTCAACTACTTGAAAAGCCATATTTATCCCAGCGGAAATCCCGGCAGAAGTTATGAAATTACCTTCATCCACAACTTTCTGATCTCGTACTACAGTAACCTCTGGATAAGAGCTTGCTAGCTTTGTTAAATTTTCATGATGAGTTGTTGCTTTTTTGCCCTTCAAAAGTCCAGCTTCGGCAAGTAGTATTGAACCAGTGCAGACAGAAGTTGTTAACATTGTCCCTTCATTTTGCTTTCTGATCCAGTCTAATAATTTTGAATTTTTCACTTGCCATCTCACACCTAATCCACCCGGAATTACTAATATGTCATATTGTCCACTAGTCTGAAAAGATCTGTCGGGCTGTACTTTAAGACCATGACGACACTCTACTTGCTCACCTGTTTCCGAAATAGTATCCACTTGAAATGGAGTCCTATCTTCAGAATCATAGGATTGACCTTTAAATCTAGTGACTGAAAACACCTCATAAGGTCCAGTAAAATCTAGAACCTCCACCTGATCAAAAATCAGAATCCCCACACTATAATGTTGATTCATATAATATCCCCTTTCAGCTATAAGCTATAATATTGGTTATAACTACCATAGTATATTATATCATTTTTTTACAAAAGCTATCAGTGGATTTAAATACACTACTACAAGAGAGGAGGGATATTTTGGAAGATACTAAAGTTCAACTGTCCAATAGGGTTCCTCAAGACAACCACGATGGAAACTTTAACTTGCAGACATCAGGTATGGATACCACAATGCCAGGACATTCAAGCAATCACTCAATGATTACCCGGCAAGAACCACGGACAGAAAAGCCCTATCGAGATCTGGCCTGTGGAATTAATCTACCCTTTAATACCAGACAAGAAATGGGCTTAATGTTAGACGACCATCAGTGCGCTTTGACAGTAGTATTGCATCAGTACAATAAACATCACTGGCTAACAGAAGGTGCTGAGTCCTTTTTAAGTCTTCACCATTTATTGGAGGAACACATCCATAAGACCCAGGAACACATCGATAAAATTGGTGAAAGAGTAGCCCGCCTGGGAGTAGTGCCAACTGCTCACCCTGAGACCCAACATCAAATTTCTTATATTAAGCACGAGATAGAGGGTCGCTACTCGATGAGGGATTTCTTGCGAAACGATTTAGAAAATGAACTAAAACTACAAGAAATGCTGCGAAAAACTATCGGCAGGGCTCATGAAATTCAGGACTACGGTACAGTGGAAGTTCTTGAGGAAATCCTTGTAGATAGAGAAGACTTAGGATATCACCTGTTTAGCGTCCTGGAAGACGACACATTAGTTCAAAAGTCAGCTCTGGGATTCAGCAATCGAGCTGATTATTAAGAGAAAAAAGTGAAAGTTTAATCAAGATCATGTTAATAATTATTGAACCTTAGTTAAATTTTTATTAAGCTTTACTGAATTAAACCAAATACTTCAAATAAAAAAAGGGGGCCTCAATATTTGGCCCCTTTTAAACATTATTCCGATAGTTGACCACAGAACCAATAATTGTGAGAAAACCTAAAACAGCAAATGTATAACCTACAGCCAGATTATTCTCAGTACCCAGTATAATATATAAACCGATTAAAAAAACCGCTATACTTCCAAATAGACCTCTAATAGCTTTGCGTTTGGTCGACATGTGATCACCTCTTTAAAACTAGTTATCGGTATGGTAAAGAAATTATATAACCTATATAAAATATTACCTCCCGTATCAGAAAGGGTACTTGACTCCTCAATGTTTCATAAGCAGAGCCCGGGGTTGGTGAAGGATAAACATCCATTCCCTTTGTTTCCGCAATAGTAATAGCGCGTCTCATATGCAGAGGATCACTTACTACAATAAAAGATTCAAGCTCGTGTTCAGCAGCTATTTCTTGAGCATATTTAAAATTTTCTTCTGTTATACTTGATTTAGTTTCAATCAGAATATCATCCTTTTGAACTTGATTTTTTATAGCATAATCTTTTGCAACTTGAGATTCAGCACGGTCCGTATCTTCAGCTTTACCTCCAGTAAGTATAAGTTTGTCTACATATTCGTTTTCGTAAATCCAAATGGCGTGATTTAACCTCTCTTCAAAAACAGGAGAGGGTTGACCATCCCATACAGCTGCCCCTAAGACAATCGCCGCATCTGCATCAACCAGCTCATTCTGTGCTCCAAAAGTCCAAATTCTAATAGCAGCAAAAATTATTAACATAATTATAACCGCTAAAGGGATTAGAAATTTTTTGCTACTCAATATTTTCCGTATGGAAGAGAAAACTTTTATCATATCAATCACCTTATCTGTGCTTTATATGACTACATGCTTTTTTTACATGACTTAATTTAACATCAACTATATGCTAGCAACTTATTTCTTACAAATATACACACCAAACTCATTTCTATTAGCTTGGTTCCCCTGTAAATCTTTGTAACTGTCTATTTTGGAGAAACCAGCTTCTGTTAATACATTTTTTACTTCTTCAAAGGAAAAAGCTCTCTGTTTTTCACGATATTCAATGATTTCTTCTTTAGTCAAGTCTATCACAATACACTTTTCATAGCGATATCCGTCAACTATGGATTTTTCGCTCATAATAAATTTATCTTCCTGTTCTGCCCAGTCTTTCTCTTGATCCGTAGTCTGATCAGGCTTTATCTGGGGACCAGCAGTCTTTAAAAAGAAAACTCCTTGGGGTTTTAGAGCCTTATAAATCTTAGCAAAATGATCCATCAACTCTTCAGGGCTCATAAAACCTAGTGTATGATTATATGCAAATATCATATCATATTCATCAGTTTCAGTGAGCTCTGAGCCTCTCTGCAATCTGTATTCGATCTGTAATCCTTCTTTTTGGCTGCGTTTTCTCGCTTCTTCTAAGTATAGCTCTGCAACATCAATCCCTACTACGGAATAACCTTTTTTTGCCAATTCGATGGCATGTCTACCGTTACCACATCCCAAATCCAATATTTTTGCCCCTGGCCTAATTCCAGTTAAACCTTCGGCTTCTTCAACTTCTTTAAGGGAGTCTTCATCACTGGGAAAACCTTGCCATTCGATAAACGACTTTTGGGCTTCACTGTCCTCCCACTTCCAGTTGATTACTTTTCGCTTCAAAGGATAACCCCCCCTAAACGAAATTTTAACGTCTCACATCATTCAATCATTATGATAGCGTATCTATTCATTTGCTGCTGATAATTTGACAGCACTTCTATTGGATAGCCAACTTTTTTAACTGTTTCAAACACGTCTACTCCCAAAGCCTCTGGTGTAGGACGAGACCACTGTTTATAAACACAATCAGTCATTTCCCTGGGACAATCTTGACATTGATAACAGATAGTTGCTAAAAAAGCCATGACTTTATAATAACCTGCATAAAATATTTCTTTTTCCAGTTCTATTAAGTTCTTATCAATTTCTCTGAATACTTCAGAATCTTTATCTCCGTGATAAGCTGGGACTTGAATACGTAAAATTACCGCTTTGGAGTATTCAGAAAAAAACTTTTCACATTCTTGGACTGTGGGCATATTAGGCGGACACACTGCTTTTGTGCCATAAGTATCACACATAAATAAACATTTAAAACGAACCCATTGCTTGACGACTATTTCCTTAGAGTCTATCCACTTATAATCTTGAAACCCATATTTGTTTATTAAGTCTTCCACATGTTGATCATTCATTGTCATCACCTCACCTTTTAATCAATATTAATGATAAATTTAATTTTCTGCCACTATATAATTGATATATATATCAATTCACCTGATTTGTAATTCCACTATATCCCCGTCTTCTAAGACATGATCCTGGGGTACCGCCTGTCCATCAAAACGTGCTGACCCCCATACCAAAGCACTTTGCAGTTTATCGGGAAAGTCCCTATGGACAGTTTCGGCAAAGTCCAAAACTGTACTTCCCTTTCTTAAAATAAATGGACGTTCGGTGTCTACGGGTTTTCCAGCAGGTTTACCATATACTCGAATAACTTCTAAAATTTCAAATAACTCTTCTCTTAATTGATCTAGACCTGTACCATCTGTAGCTGCCTCCCAAATTGTCAGTTCAGGATTGAACTCCTTTATTAGATCCATATTTTCCTTTGCCCCCGGCAAATCCATTTTCATAGCCACCACCATATAAGGTATAGGAGCGACAATTTCCCCATCTTCCGACAGGTCAATCACACCTTTATCCTGTAGTAAGTTTAAACAACCTTCCAGTTGATCCAAACAATCATCAGAACCAGCATCAATCATAATAAGTAAAGCATCGGCATTTCTGATAGTACCGATTAATTCCGAAGCAATACTATCTTCCATCACCGGAGGTGTGTCGACTAATTGTACCCATGTGTCCCGATAAGGCATCATTCCCGGAAGAGGTAAAGCTGTAGAGTAGGGGTAATCTGCCACCTTGGCTTTAGCACGTGTCAATGTTGCTACTAAAGAGGATTTCCCCGTATTAGGATAACCAACTAAAACTATCTGTCCGGCTCCCTGCTTTTCAATATGAAAAGGGTTGTACGTACTTTTATAAGATTTCTTTTTCTTGTCCTCTTCTTCTCGGAGGCGAGCCATCCTTCTTTTAATATCAGCTTGAAGTTTTTCCGTACCCTTATGTTTGGGAATTTCCTTTAACATAGTTTTCAATGCTTCCATTTTGTCTTCAGGAGTTGTAGCTTTACGATACGCTTCTTCAGCCTCATAATATTGTGGTGGAAGATTAGCAGGCATTATAACCCCCCTTTTAAACAATCAATTTTGAAGCTTCTTTAGAGAGCATCACAGTTACACAGTTAATAAAAAATCAAATACAACAAATACTGTCCCATTACAACCAAAATAAAAATAAAAAATACCCCTAAAGTTAGCATTGTCGCAAAATTAATCATAAGCCGTAATGGACCTTGATCTGTTACAAAAAAATGGTGTTTATAAAATTCAGGCTTTCTAAGGATAGCCTCACAAATTGCCCAAACCCAGCCTACAAACAACCATCTTGGATCGATAAAAAATATAATTGCCATATTTACAAGTATTTTCCACCCATCTATCTTAAAAGTATATAGCCATCCAAAGATACCAAATACCACATTTAAAATTATCGCTATCACTTTGTTCTTTGCCTGACTTTTTTGGCTTATCTCAGAATTACATATAGTGCACCTTCCATCACGCAATTCAACAATCTGCTCACAGTTACTACAATATACTCCGCCCCTTCTGGCAGCTCTTTTTGTTTGTTCTAATAGATCCCAATTTGGGAATCCTCTCCAGGGCATTGTTTCACCTCTCCTCACCCAGCATAAAATAATTTTACCGATCAAACTAAACACTGAATAAGTACTCAAATTAAAGGTTACTTTATGTGGTGAGTAATTATTGTATTAAAGTATTTATTTTATCTTCTGGAGTGATTAAATGAATTTAGAGTTAGAGCCCTATCATTATTCCATGATTTTTACCACCATCTTGGCATTAATCGTAATTTTAGCCATACCAAAAAAATCTATTCGAGATTTATTTATCTGGGCTGTTCTATTCGGTTATGTAATAGATTTTCTGATCCTATTGGGATTTTATTTCTTAAACCTTCAGGCTGGTTATCAAAACTTTGGTCCATTTGGTTTTTACAATATTTCTATCTTTCATCCTATGGCATGGACTTTCTATTTTATAATTTATCTCTATTTTCTTCCTAAAGAACGCTTGTATAGATTTGTAGCGCCATTTATTGCTGCTCTACATAGTACCTTTGTTGCTAATATTCTAGTTGAATTAAATGTTTTTCTTTGGGTATACGAACGAATCTTTATACCTTATTTAATTTATTTAACCTGGCATTTACTGGTAACTTATATATATGATCGCTATGTTTTCATCGATTAGTAGAATTACTTTAACTAGTAGGGCTCTAACTCCAACTCCTCTTCTTGATCTTCCCATCTGATTACAAACTCAATCACCTCATCCTTTTTCAAAGGATAGTCCATATGATTATCAAAGGAATATCTACCATTTTCATCCAGTAGAGTCTCTTGACTACTTTGTGAGGTTGTACCGCTTCCATCACCATGTTTATTATAAAAATATTTGCATCTTATATAAGAAAGATCTTCTACATTATCATTTAAATATTGGAGATCAAATTCATAATAACCATAAAATTCTAACTCATCATCTTCTTTGTTATTAGTCCACTCATACTCATAGAATTCAAATTGTACTTCCACTTCCCAGTTATCACCGTGTCCACGAAAAATTTCTTCTTGTATATCATGCATTCCGTAAAATACTGCATCTCGCAATTGTTCTAATTCACTTTTTATTTCAATATTATCAAGTTCAACTGGATCATAGAGAATAAAAACATTTTTAGCACTTGCTAGTTTATAATCTTCATCAAATAAATGGGCAAACTCGTCTAATTGTGACGGTGTAACATGGTAGTCCATGGGGAATGATTCCATGCGATCAGCAACACTTTCAAACTCGTAAACAAATAAATGATTTTGATGTTCTCCAACTTTATAAGATTTCATCCTAACAGCTGAACCTTCCCACATTACTTCCTCTGTTAGTGGAGAATCTAGTTCCACTTCTTGCAGTGCTAATCCTTTATCTTTTATACTATCTTCAACTTTTTCGTGGGTTAATAATTCCAAATGGGAGTTTTCCACGTCTTGATTAATGCTTTCATCATTATTCATGCATCCAGTAGCCGCAATCAAAATGCATATTAAAAAAGCATAATGTATTCCAATCATAGTATACCTAATTTTATTTTTAGATTTCCTCACGGTTCCACCTCCACAAGATATAGTTAGCATTGCATCTTATTTTTCATTTTTCATCCTTTTATGTTTATGCAAATTCATTATAAATTGCCATGGTCACCACCTTCATTGTTATAGTTATTACCAATATTGTACTCATCGTTATTTCGATAGTTATTGTTTTATGTTAAAATCAAAACAAATATGTGAATAATATAACTTTTAAATATTTTACAAGGAGTGACTCGAGATGTTACAAGCAAAGGATAGAGTTAAGGAATACATCAACTCATTAGACTTGGATCTACAAGTCATTGAATTTGAAGAAGGCTCAACCAAAACAGCTCAAATGGCAGCAGATAAACTTGGAGTAGCAGTAGGACAGATTGCTAAATCAATTTTATTTAAAGCTGATGATGAGCCAGTATTAATTGTCACCAGTGGAGACGTTAAGGTACATACCAGTTCATTAAAAAAGGTTATAGGAGCCAAACCTAAAATGGCTAAACCTGAAGAGTGCTTGGAAATCACTGGATTTTATCCTGGTGGTTTATGTCCCTTTGCTTTGAAACAGCCTATCAGAATCTTAATTGACAAAAGCATGGGAAGGTTTGAAAAGGTTTATGCCGCAGCTGGCTCAGCCGATACTGCTGTCCCGATAACAATAAATGACCTTTTAACTGTAACTGGTGGAGAATTGGTGGATGTTTGCCGAAAAGAATAATTAAGTTGATTGGACATACTCCCACAGCGAAAACAGTGAGCTTTCTGCTGCTGTTTATCGTATGAAAAAGAGTTTTACAGTTATCTACAAAGGAAATAACAGCTTATTAAAAAATGGAGCCTTACTGGTTGTGGCTCCATTTTTACTTCTATAAAGGTATATTACTATAGTCCTACTAGATCTTAACTATATTTTTCCTAGCCTTATACAGGGATTACCAGGCCTCTTTTAAGTCATCCCCTTCTAAAAACTTATCCTGACTCATATGGTCCCTAATTTCGTCATTTATGGAAATATATACAGAATTAATAGGAGCTGTTTTACTCTCACTGGTGAAATCAACTAAAAAATCTCCTGCATAGTAGTAAACTGTATGGGGGGCAATCTCCCCTCCGTCTGCAATATGAATATCTTGATCTGTCATATTATCAATATCTTCATATGTTGTTTCTCCAGCTTTTATATCTCCGAAAGAATCTACCGAGACCATAGTAACTCGAGCATCATCTTCAGGTCTTCTAGTCCATATAACTAAATTTTCCTCAATTTGAAAAATCCCTTCTGGATTATCAACTTCAATATCTTCATATCTCATGAAGTAGCCGCCGGCAAAGCCGCCGCCACTGTCATACTCCCCAAAAAGGTCAATAATTTCGTGATGTTTTTTATTAAACAACTCAATGAATTTATCTTTTCCCAGATAGTCTGCCAGATCTTTATCAGAAACGTCTTCTGGAGAAGTCGTTTCATCATCATTTTCATCTTCTTTAGCTTTATCTTCTTTATCTTCGTCCTTTGAATCTTGTTCTTCATTCTCGTCATCTTTAGCTTCTGCTTCCTGTTTCTCTTCCTCTTCTTTCATTTCATTTTCTTTAGTCGGTTCTTCGTCTATTTCCTGATTACCACAGCCAGCCACCACTATACCTAGAACAAATACTAGTAAAGCAAAGATTAAAGCTAGTTTCTTCAATAGTACCACTCCTTTTACAGTTATACTTAATACAATTATACTTAATTCTAAATGTATTTTATTATTTGGCTATCGTACTCAAATTCACTGGCTAATATATCCATGTAAACATCATCATACTTATTACCTCCGATGATGTAGGCCTCTCTTCTTCTACCGATTTCTTTAAAGCCACACTTTTTATAACATTGAATTGCTCTATCATTAAATGAATGAACCCTCAAGTAAACACTGTTTAAATTAAGGAGATTAAAAGCGTAGTCGAGCAATAAATTGACGGCATCTACTCCATAACCACCATCCCAACAATTTTTATCACCAATAAAAATTCCCAGCTCAGCTGATCTATTTATCAAATCAACATTGTGCAATCCACAATTGCCAATTAATTCCTCAGCATCTTTTTTAACTACGGCAAACTGATAACCATCTTTACTCATCTGCTGAAGCATTTCTTTTTCTTGTTGTTCTGAAAAAATCTTATAAGCAAAGGATAAATTAATTGATATTTCCAGATCATTTACCCACTCGGTATATTTTTCATAATCCTCGGGATTAACAGGTGAAAGATAGACTTTCGTGCCAATTAACTTTTTATAGTAATTCATATTAATCACACTCCAAAATAAAGCTATTATAATTAAATTCTGTAACATCTTGGGAAATCCTGCTGGTATTAGAATTAATCATAGTTTTTTTACAAGGCTGTATTAAAGTAGAATCTTGATAACTAAAAATCTTACAGTATCAACAACATTATTAATAAGTGATAGTTTGATTGTTACGCCTGAGCTCTATAACTTCCTGTGACATAAAGTGAGGCGCGATTAAATAAATTAGTAAAACATAATTAATCAAAATCAATAACATCAATAAGGGCAATCCATCCAAATCAGTTACTTTTTTAATCAATGTAAATATCAATAAGGATATTCCTAGTACTATTAAAGGTAGCACGTATTCTACATAACTAAACTGAAGAAAATTGGGATATAAAGCATTATAGTAGTGTGAATAATTGTTAATCAGTAAATGAACATTACAGAAGTACAGTACAGCTGAAGTTATAATTATTTGAAATCTGGTAATATACCAATTAGAAATTGCTGCGGCTATTACACTGGGAATATAATAAAGCCAGGTCCAGAAAAACATTGCCATTACCGAAGGTATAGCCAAGGCCAACCCGTTAAGCAGTATAAAAGGATCAAGGCTTATCTCCTCTGGCAGCTGCCATGTATTATCGAGCTGATAATGCATGGAGTGAAGAGCCGTAGCAAAGATAAATACAGTTACTACTGCTAAAGTTATTAATACTGATTTTTTAGCATTTTTACCCCTAGTTACAGGAACAGCAATTGCTAGGCCGGCCAGGGGGATTAAGGCAATTGACGCGCCTCCCCGGATTTCCTTTAAAACATCCTGTTCAGTTATAGTCTCAAGGGCAGCTTTATTGTACTCTACCAATGTATTTAGTTCGTCATGCTCTAATTCCAAATCACCGTGTCTTATTTCCAAACCATCTTTATCAGTTTCCAGATTGGGGTCACTTAGTTCGCCTGATAGGGATACTGCAATCATCCCACTATGTCTGAAGACATGATGAGAACCCACCATAGTCTGATGGTCCTTTTCAACATCAATATTAAAGTCATCCCCAACATCAGCCATTTTTCTCATCAATCGAGCTGATGGCATTCTCTCGGCCCTGGGGCTTTCAAAAGTATTTACATGCAACTGTTTTTCACTATTTTCACCGTAAAATATATTTTCTAGATAAATGACTTCTTTTAGTTCCCCGGGAAAAGGTGAATCATCCAAGTATTCCCGGGATCCCATATTACCTAATTGTTCTGCATTAAATGCTGCAAAAACTACAGTTTTATCTGGCTTAAAATCTGACTCTGTTAATTCTCTGATAGTTTCTAGCATAATCGCTTGAGGTATAACACTTTCGGAAACTGCTGGATCATAATTACCTTCTCCATCTCGACCATAACCATCAAGGGAAACTGCTAACATAATGTAACCATCCAATAATTCATCTTTGCCAGGCATTACTCCCATAACATTAGAAGCTGCAGCCTCTTCATCAATTTCTAAGGGGATCTCAACATTTAAGAAACTTTCATCTTGACCTTCCACCAGTTCTTGAAACAGTTTTGGAGTAACTCCAATTTTTATAATACCGCGCGAATGAATAAAAGTTTTTTTCTCCCCAATTTCTAAATTGCGTTCAGATATCATATCCTCCTCTTCAGGGTATATCACAACTTCTGCCCCTTGATGTACCAACCACTTATCCATTTCATATTCATCATAACCCCGTTCTTCAAAATCAGAACCATAATAATCAACCAACACCGCACTTCCTTCTAAATCGTCCCGTATCTCAAACATCTGTTGATATTCTTCAAGATGCTTAAATTCTCCCTGATAATTTCCACCTGCACTATAATCGTCCTTCCGCGGCCGATAATCTGTCCTGTAATCTAGTTCCTTTGTTTCATCTTCTAGTTCGATTTCAAAAGTAGGTTCACCACCCCATCGAACTAGGGGTGTATTAATTTCATGTTGATAGCCTTCAAACCTGGGATATCCCAGGTCTTCTGGTGATTTAAGACCATATTCCTTAAACTTATCTTCCAAGTACTTTACGGTTGTTTCATTTCCCTCAGTACCCACTTTTCTTCCTGCCAATTCTTCATCTATTAAAAAGTCTAAATGATACTCCATGTTATCGTGGTAATTAGTTCCTTCCTCTCCTTTAGCTACAGATGAGTTAGAAACAATTAGTACAGGTATAAAAATAATAGTTATAATTACATAAAATGAAAATTTTCTCATATTATTCCCCCCAGCTATTTTTTTCCATAATAAAGATTTGACTTTATACTACGATGGTATTAGTTTTTTGTCAATAGAATTTTCTGAATGTTTGGGCGCTATAAAGAATGACCTGAATTTTGACACGTGTCAAACCAAACCGTCAGCTAACCGTCTAATATTCGACACATATTTATGTCCCCTCCTGCGGTCCTTCCCATCATAAAGGGATTTCTGCCTTTTACCAGGATTGGCACGAATTTTGCAACTATTTAATAATGATGTTTTTTTATCAAATCTTGATACTAATTTCACTAAGGAGGGGTTATAATGAACGATCCGAAACAATTATTAAACGAATTTATGGAAGGTCTTCAAAGTTTTGAAGATGAGGCACCTGAACAAACTCAGGCATTTATGAACCTATTAGGAGCTTCCTACAAAGATGAAGCTTTATCAAACAAGACAAAGGAATTAATCAGTGTGGCCATCGGTGCTTATAACCGCTGTGAATACTGCATCGCTTTCCACGTTTATAAAGCCCTTGAAGCTGGAGCCACAAAGGAAGAGATTTATGAATCAGCTATGGTTTCTGTTGCTTTCGGTGGTGGACCATCCATGGCTTACTCCGTCACTTTGGTCAAGAAATCAGTAGAAGCATTTTTACCTGAATTTCAAAGCTAATCAACACTGGGTAGCCATCGTGCTACCCAGTACTTTTGCTAATTCATTCCGTTCGTTTTCATGAATTTAAACAAGGTTAGATAATAAGACTTCTAGATACATTATATTGAGTCTGTTAAGTTGTTATGAAAAATAAGCTCATTTGCTCGCAAGATTTCAAAAGATTTGGCAGTCAAGCGGCATTATTACTATGTAAAAGCCAAAAAGTCCTATTACGATTAGAGTAATTAATCCCAGCAACTTGAGCAGGAGTAGACTGATTCAAAACATTGCTTGTCCTAACAAAGTTAAAAGCAAACACAAATACCGCAATCAACTTGTTGGCTGACTGGAAAGAAGCAAATCCTCTGCGTTGCTTAACCCAGCTTTTGAAAATCTGAAAAAAAGATTCAATTAAGTTATTAGAGATATCATCTTGAAAAGACTCGACTCTGATGTGATTAGAGTTTGGAAACAGAACTTTAATTGGAGCATTGTAAGCCCAGTATCTATCTGTAACGATACTATGAGGCTGTCCAAAATGTTTCTTAGCATAGTTCAGCACTTTAAAAGCAGCCTGGCTATCTCTGTAAGGAGATAGATGAAATGCAAGCACAAATCTAGTTTCAGCATCAATAACAGTCCAGGCGTAGAATCTTTTGCCTTTAATTTTAATTACAGTTTCGTCGACATGCCACTCATCAGAAGAGTCAAGATCTATTGGCTTTAGATATCTAGAGATATAAAGAAACAGAGGAGCAAACTTTTTAGTCCAGTCAGCAATAGTAACATGAGATACTTTAATTCCTTCACAATCAATAAGGAACTGTGAGACACCTCTAGTAGAGCTACCATTGATAAAGTACAGGTAAAGAGCTCGAATAACAGTATGAAGAGAATGTCTCATGTTAGAGAAGTCTACTTTGCCGTCAATATCAAGTTGCGAAGGTTCAGGAATACTTTGAGGTTTAGGGACATAGAAAGAATGATTACAGCTTTTGTCCCAACACCTCAAATTAGAATAAAATTCATAGTCGTGATGTAAAAATGTAGCTTTACCGCATTTAGGGCAAGAGGGATATTTACGAGGTTTATTAGGACCTCTTTTATCCCCGCCTTTAGAAAGTGTCTTAGGTGCAAACTGACTAAAACATTCTTGACATTGATACTTTTGATGACCATGATTATCAAAACCAAACCTATAAAACTTGTCAGAGCAGTTATTATTGCATCTAGGGCATACAACTTTAGTCATGGATCAGTCTCCTTTCTCCCGGAGGGTTTTGATTTCTGTCTAAAACTATCTTAACTCCGGGACGGAGACTGATTCAAATATCATATAACTTAACAGAACTATTATATTATACAGGAGGTAGATTTATGGATTTTTTAGTTAAAATTCCAAAATTGAATCAAAAAAGTAACCAAGTCACGGTATATCAATGGTTCATACAAGAAGGGGAAGAGGTCAAATCTGGAGATCCGCTTCTAGAAGTGACATCGGATAAAACCAATGTGCGAGTTGAAGCTGAAGTTAATGGAACAGTAAAAGAGATAATGGTTTCTGAAGGGGAAAAAGCAAAACTCAATCAAGCCGTTTGTAAATTAGAAACAACTGAAACAGTGTCAAAAGATAAGCCTAAAAGTTCACCCAAAGATAAAGATACATCCAAGACTAGTGGTTCAGATGAATCTCAATTTAACTACTTTGGTAGCTTACTTGGCAAAAAAGAACCCGAAAAAGAAAGTAAAGAAG
This sequence comes from Natranaerobius thermophilus JW/NM-WN-LF, assembly GCF_000020005.1. Lineage (NCBI taxonomy): Bacteria > Bacillati > Bacillota > Clostridia > Natranaerobiales > Natranaerobiaceae > Natranaerobius > Natranaerobius thermophilus. The sequence continues at coordinate 2,306,014 of NC_010718.1, forward strand.
TTGATTTATGTATCTTAGGAGGGGGACCCGGAGGATATACAGCAGCTATCAGAGCTGCCAAAGCAGGTTTATCTGTAGCTCTCGTGGAAAAAGACAATTTAGGAGGAACCTGCTTAAATAGAGGTTGTATACCAACAAAAGCCCTTATCCAATCCGCTAATCTCTTAAGTCAAATAAATTCTGCCGAAAACTTTGGAATTACTACTGATGCGGTAATAGGAGATTTTTCAAAAGCAGTTTCTTATAAAGATAATGTAGTTACTACTCTAAAAGATGGAGTTGCAAATCTGTTAGCCAACAACCAGGTTTCAGTCATTTCTGGTGAAGGACAACTCAAATCATCTACTGAAGTGACAGTTGAAGCTGACAATAAGATAGTAAATATAACAGCTAAAAATATCATTTTAGCAACAGGGTCAAAACCTAAGCTCCCTCCAATTGAAGGAATAGAACACGAAAATGTTTTAACCAGTACAGAATTACTCAATTTAAAGGAATTGCCATCAAAAATGGTAATTATCGGTGGCGGCGTTATCGGTATGGAACTATCATTTATTTTAAATAAATTCGGTGTTGATGTGACTGTAGTAGAAGCAATGGACCATATCCTGCCTTATATGGATAAACAAATTGGTGAAGAAATTAAAATCAGTGCCGAAGAACAAGGCATCAATATTATTACAGGAGCTTTTGCAAAAGAAATTTCTCAAGTTGAAAATGGCGGTCTAATGATCACCTTAACTAAAAATGAAGAACAATTAAAAGTTTTTGGTAACCAAATCCTTGTGGCCATAGGAAGAGATTTCAATACTAAAGCTTTAAATGCAACCGAGCTTGGACTGGACACAACAAAACAAGGTGCTATTCAGGTGGACAAACACCTAAAAACAAGTCTAGACAATGTATATGCCATAGGTGATGTGATTGGAGGTTATCTCCTGGCCCATGAAGCTTCTCATGAAGCCATTGTTGCCGTTGATAATATTCTCGGAATAGAAAAACAGATAAACTACGATAATATACCATCGGCTGTGTTCACTGATCCTGAAGCTGCCCAAGTAGGATTGACTCAAAAAGAGGCCAAAGATATGGGATATCAGGTTAAAACAGCTGAATTCCCCTTTTCTTCCAATGGTAAAGTTTTAACGACGCAGAAGCTGTCCGGATTTAGCAAATTAGTTGTGAATTCTACAGATAACGTAATTTTAGGGGGTAGCCTGGTTGGAGTAGGTGCTACTGAACTCATCCATCAAATTGCAATAGCAGTAACTAATCAATTAACAGTAGAACAGTTAACAAACACAGTTTTTGCTCACCCCACCGTGTCAGAAACAATTTTTGAAAGCTCTTTAGCTTTTTTTGGAGAAGAAATCCATGGTTAATTTTCTAAACCAAAACAGGTATTGATTAAAATTTATCGAATAATAATTATGAATCTATTTACAGTTACGCTGAAAACGAGCATCAACATTAATGAGCATTAACATTAAATTGATCCGATTCACCACTTATAGAGGGGTGTATATTTATGGACTTTTCCAATCTGACAGTTTTAACAGCAGGGGATGCAGTCATTAAAGATATTTCTATTGTTTCACCTAGTGCCACAGTCAAAGAGTTAAATGAAATTATGCTGCTAAAGAAAAAAGAAGAAGTACTGGTGATGGAAAATCAAGCTATAGTCGGTGTGATTACAAAAAACGATTTAGTAAAAAACTTAGCAACAGGAATAAAATGGGATACTGAAGTAAAATATATCATGACACGTAATGTCATCCGCTTTAAAGACCACGAAGATTTAACTGGAGTTCGGGACAACATGCGATTTCACGGTATTAAAAGAGCTCCTGTTTTAAATGAAAATGAGGAATGCCTTGGCTTGATAACTGTCAAATCTATCTGTGACGCATTTTCAAATAGACTGTGGCATGTGGTGGATTACCTGCAAATGGTTTTAAATAATCTCAATGAAGGTGTATTTATTCTCTCGAGTGATGGAGAAGTCCTTTATCAAAATAATGCACTAGCCGGTATTCTAGCAACTCAGTCCGCTCAATCTACTCAGCCCGAGATTCCAAGGGAATTATTACAAAAAATCCAATCCGGAAGTGGAGGAGATTTCGTATACCATCTGAATAACAAAGTTTATTCAGTTAATGTAGCACCTTTTCCATGTAATGAGTCCGAAGAAAATAAATTAGTCACAATCAAGAATGTTACTCACATAACGGAACTCCAAGAACAACTAAGCCGAGCCAATAGTAAACTAAACTATCTGGAAAATACAGTCAGTAAAATTTCTCAAGAGCATTATACTTTTGGTAACATTTTTTCTGTTAGTCCAAAAATGGAACATGTAATTGAACTGGCAAAACAGGTAGCACCAACTAAAGCCACAGTCCTCATAAATGGTGAAAGCGGAACAGGAAAAGAATTACTGGCAAATGCCATTCATCAACACAGTGATAGAAAAGACGCTCCATTGATCACTATTAACTGCGGTGCTATCCCTGAAAATTTAGCTGAAAGTGAGTTCTTCGGATATTGTTCGGGGGCTTTCACAGGGGCAAAAAAAGAAGGTAAACCAGGGGCTTTTGAAATAGCGGATGGAGGGACTTTATTTCTCGATGAAATAGGTGATCTCCCTCTTAATATGCAAGCAAAATTACTAAGAGCACTACAAGAAGGTTCCTTTTACAGAGTAGGAGGGATAGAACCTGTCAGTGTCGATGTCAGAATTATAGCAGCTACTAACCAAAACCTAGAAGAACTGGTTCAGAATAATCAGTTTAGAGAAGACTTATATTATCGAATCAATGTAGCGAATTTAGAACTTCCACCGCTAAGAGAAAAAACCGAAGACATTATGCCCCTAACTAAAAGATTTATAGATCATTTTTCCCAGGTTCACGGAATTGAGATTACAGAAATCGAACAAGCTGTTATGGATACTCTAGAGGAATATCACTGGCCCGGTAATGTAAGGGAATTAAAAAATGTAATAGAAAGACTTGTGATCTTTTCAACACAAGGCAAAATCAGTATCAAAGCGCTCCCCTCTTATCTACATCCAGGGCCAAAATTTGGCAGTCAAGATCAACAACAGTTACATGAACAGCTACACAGACAGCATTCACAGGATGATAATTTCAGTAATAAAAGTAATTCAGAAAGTAAAATTGATGAGCTTGAACGAAAAACCATTCTTGATTCCCTAAAGAAACATTCTTTCAACAAAGCTAAAGTTGCCCGTGAATTAAATATTCCCCGGAGTACACTTTATTATCGCATGAAAGTTTTAAATATAAATTAATACTTTCAAAACCGCATAATTTGTTCACTACCGCATAATTTCACTACCGTATGATTTCACTACCGTATGATTTGTCTCACTGAAGATTTTACATTAATAGCACTACGCAGTATAACAACGCCATAAACATAAATAACTGCAAAAAGGAGCCTTACAATAAGGCTCCTTTAAACATTGGTAGTGGTAGGATTAATACTTAAACTTAGATGCTTCTTCCTGCATGTCCTCGGCCAATTTGGCAAGTTGCTCACTGGCTTTTGCTATTTCATCCATTGAAGCCGTTTGCTCTTCAACTGATGATGATATCTCTTCGGAAGAAGATGAATTTTCTTCTGCAATAGCTGATAAGTCTTGTAAAGCTTCGATAATCTCATTTTTCTGGGTTTGCATGTCACCACCGGTATCTTGAAATTCTTCGGTTTTTTCTTTTATCTTATTTATTCTTTCGGCAATTTCCTCAAACTGTTCTTTGGTTTTACTTACATTTTCCCGCTGATTATTAACCGTTTCTTTGGTCTCTTCCATATTGTTAACTGCACCTTCTGCGTTATCTTTCAGCCCCTTGACTGAGGATAATATTTCTTCGGAGTGTTCGTTGCTGCGTTCAGCCAACTTTCTGATTTCGTCTGCAACTACTGCGAAACCTTTTCCATCTTCTCCGGCTCTCGCCGCCTCTATACTGGCATTTAAAGCCAACAGATTTGTTTGTTCAGCAATATCCTGGATAGTACCACTTACTGACTGGATGGTATCTGCACTTTCTTTTGTTTTATTAACTACTTCCATCATTTTATCCGTTGCTTCATTTACTTTTTGAGTATCTTCAGTCAAATTTTCTACGATTTCAAAGCCTTTTTCTTTATGATTTGTCACATCTTTTGTTATATCAATTAATTCTTGGACACTTTTCTGGTCTTCATCAATTATTTCTCCTAGTCGTTCCGAGTTATTTGAGGTTTGTTCTGTTTTTTCCGCCTGATTAGCTGCACCACTGGCAATATCTTCAACAGCTTTTGATACTTCATTAGCTGCACTAGTATTTTCCTCTGTATTAGCACTTAAATTTTCGGAAGAGGAGGCTACCTCATTGGATTTTTCTTGTAATTTTTTAATTAGAGAGACCACATTGTTTTGCATAGTAGCAAGGGAATTAGTGATTGTCCCAATCTCATCGGATCTATTCATGTATTTGACTGCTTCATGCCCTTCATCAAAGCTAAAATCATAATCGGCTAATTTATTGATTATATGTGTTAAATTTGAAATTGGCTTCGTTAGTAATTGTTTAAAAATAACCATATTTGTCCCGATTAACAATAAAATTATAATTGCTATAGCTGCAACTACTATTTGATTAAAAGTATTAATCGGTTCCCTGATTTCATCCATACTGATCATGCCACCGACATAAAGATCTTCCCACTTTTCAAATGTTATATAATATTCTTCGCCCTCTATATCCATGCTGGTTTCTCCACTTTGATGTTCAAAAATATAATCCTGCAATTCTTGATATGGCATGGGTTGATTAATCATATCTTCATTAGAATGTAGGCTATAAGTACCTTGATCGTTAATTGCAAAGACAAGCCCTTCTTCACCTAACTCTGCATTTTCAGCAATCGATTGCGCCTCTTGATCAACGAATTCGTAAAGCTCTTGCAGTTCATCCACTTCAATACCGATTTGAACGATACCATCTTGATCCTGTCTGGATACTCCTATGTATTGAAACATAGTATCGTCTTGAGCCCTTTCTTCCGCCTCCTGGACAAGGACCGCATCTTCTTGGTCAATTAAATCAAGAAAGGGTTGCGTTTGTTCACTTTCACTAAAATCTAGTCCTATGGCATCTTCAAAACTACTATATTGGATTATGCCTTCTGAATCTGTTACATGAACTTCATCAACTCCTAGCGTTGCCCTTAACTCCTCCATCCCATCCTGGGATAAATAATCTGGATGTTCTTCAATTAATGTTGCTGCAGCCCAGGTGTCATCCAAAAACTGATCTTCCATAATATCCATTAACATTACATTGTTTTGACTGGCAGATGTTAAACCATCAACCACTGATTCCATCTCACTCTCTGCATTGTTAGTCATCAAATCAATTACAAGATCTTCAACATTATTGGATAATGTATACCCCATTACCACAACTGCTAAGACTGTGATAATAATTAAGGGTATTAACATCCTCCACTGCAAACTAAGACCACTGAATAAGTTTCTCATAATTACTCCCCCCCATTTGTGTTTAAATTTTTGCTGATTAAGTATTCCAATAAAATAAAAGCTGCTCCAAAGAAGAGCAGCACAAACCCCTTTCCTTGGCAGCCCGACTGTCTTTATAATAATCGTAAAGACTCGTGGCTTTGCGCCCCCACCTCGCGATAGGTTTGCCTTTATCAAGATTCTATTCTATTAAATAGTCATAAAATAAACTATTTTAGTTAATATTTTAAATTCTAGTTAATTATTATCTTTCCTCTGAGACCTGAGCACTAATTGTCTAATTTTTTCTATTTTTGTCTATTTTTATCGAATTTATGGATGAAAAACTTATAGCTGCCATTATCTTGGTTTTTATAGTAATTACAGGTGATTAGCCATTTGCTCCCGCAAAAGCTAAGAAATGTATTATAATATTTTATAGCCACGTGTTTACATAAAATGTTGTACCAATTTTTCACTGTAATATCACACCCGGGGCCACTTTTTAAGGTTCATAGCTTTAAAACCCCTATGCTCTACCAAACATGGATAGCTCCCCAGTCCCCTGGCGAAAGTTCATTTAATTTCTAACGGACCTTCCAGAGTAAGACCTAATAATTTCAGAAATCAAAATGAGAAAGGAGATTTGTTAAAAATGAATAAAGTTAAGCTAGGCCTTTCTATGTTAGTCTTTCTCACTGTTTTAACTATGGTAAGCGGTGTGTTAGCAGGACAGGAAGTTAAGGTGTTTGTCGATAACGAGGAAATAAACTTTCCAGATCAAAACCCGTACATAGACCAAAACAACAGAACTCAAGTTCCAGTCAGATTTGTCAGTCAAGCTCTAGGAGGATATGTTGAGTGGCATAGTGATAGCCAAGAAATTGAGATAAAATTGGGGGACGATCGATTAATCTTAGAAGTAGGTATCCAAAATTACAGTTTAAATGGACAGGCACTGGATATGGATACAGCTCCATTAATAACCAATCAAGGCCGGACTATGGTTCCACTGAGGTTTGTTAGTGAGGGACTTGGGGCACAAGTTAATTGGGTAGAAGAAGAGAATTCTGTTTATATTTCACAGAGGGAAAATAATCACCAAATTGAAGATCTAGAACAGGCTGAGGTAACCGCTACTACATTAAATGTAAGAACTGGCCCAGGACTAAACCACGCACCAATCCATCAAGTTCATGCTAATGAAACTTATCCAGTATTAGAAGAAGTTTCGTATGAGTACGATAATACTCATCATGAATGGATGAAAATCAATTTACCAGAACACAATGAAGTAGGATGGGTAAGTAGAGACTTTGTAAGATTGGCTGATGATAATGATGGAGTAACCGAGGACACGAACAAGCAAGAGGGACATGAAGGATCACCCTTACAAGGTTTTAAAATAGTTATTGACCCGGGACATGGCGGAACTGACCCTGGAGCAGTTGGGCCTACTGGGCTAACAGAAAAGGAAGTTGCTTTAGATGTATCCCTGAGGGCAAGAGATCTACTTGAGGACTTAGGTGCTGAAACATACCTTACTAGGTATTCTGATATTGATGTAACACTATATGACAGAATCAATTTGGCTAATCAAATTAACGCCGATATTTTCATAAGTGTTCATGCTAATGCAGCATTAAATAGATCTGCCCAAGGAACTGAAACTTATTACTCTTCACAAAGAAGTCTTTACGACTATAACTTGGCAAATAGCCTACAAACAGCTTTAGTAAACAAACTTGGTACAATAGATAGAGGTACTCTGGATAGAAGTTTCTATGTGCTCAGGCACGGAAATATGCCTTCGGCTTTAGTAGAGCTGGCTTTCGTTTCTAATTACTGGGAGGAATCTCTATTAAAAGACAATTATTTTAGACAAAACGCAGCCCAGGCCATTACCGATGGTGTTTATAATTATTTTAAAAGCATCTCTCAAAGTTACTAGCCTACCTCACTTAACACTTAACAGGAAATGGCATAAAATCAACCCTTCATATAGAAGCTGATTAGTTAATAAATTGATGAAATAACAAAACATATTATAAGCGAGGCAAGCTAATTTAGTCTGCCTCGCTTTAGTTTATCGTACTAATTTAGTTAATTTGCACTTTTTTACTTGACCCGATTTACTTAACCAAAAATATTAGCAAACATATTATGTTGTAATAAATTCTGCAAACTCCTCGGGATCAATCCCTTGAAAATAATCTTCCAAGTCAATCTCTTTCTCTTGTAAAGCCTTTTTTAGGCTTTCTTGTTCATAAGTTTGATTACATAAGAAGTTTTCCAGTTCTTCAAGCTCTCTTCTGGTGAAAAAATCACCGTAAATTTTACAGTCTTTAATTTTACCTTTGCGAACATTTAATTTTACATTGATCAAACCACAGGAGAATTTATCAACTTTACTAATTTCAAAAGCCGGGGACTTACCCCAATTCCATTCCCATTTACTAAATTTATTTTCTGCAGCGTCTTCAATTTTCTTAAGCTCTTCTTGACTTAAGACATATTCCTCAACACCTAAAGTATTAGAAATATATTCTAGAAGATAGTTTTTCAACTCATAAATTGACATATCTTGATCCATATAATCTTTAATGTTTGCCACTCTACTTTTAACTGATTTTACCCCTTTTGACTTAATCTTAAGGTCATTTGCCTTTAGAGCTTTGGTTAAATTGGACATTTCGGAGTTAAATAATAAGGTCCCATGGCTTAATATCCTTCCATTGGCATAATACTGGGCGTTTCCTGAAATTTTCTTGCCGTCTACCAGAATATCATTTCGCCCGGAAAGTTCAGCTTTTACCCCTAGTTCATTAAGGGCCTCTATTATCGGTCTCGTAAATTTCTCAAAATTATTAACATCTTCCTTGTCCGCTTTTTGAACAAAAGAAAAATTCAAATTACCTTCATCATGGTAAACTGCCCCGCCGCCAGAAATTCTTCTAGCCACTATGATATCGTGCTCATCAACAAACTCTTTATTAATTTCTTCAATAGTGTTCTGATACTTACCTACGATAATAGATGGTTTGTGAATGTAAAAAAACAAATAGCTGTCTTCCGGTGCTTCATTTATTAAATATTCCTCAAGAGCAAAGTTGTAATACGGTATGTTCCAGTCCGTTTGTATGTATCTCATTTTTCATCCCTCCAGATCTATGCAAGTTTATTATTACTATTATAATAACATTAATTAGTTCAATGTGTTAACGCTTATCAATCACAAGTTATCTCGGTAAATGAATAGCTTAACAAGTCCACTCATTCTCTTCCATTAAAAAGTTCTGTTTTCATCTAAAGAATACTCAATTGCTTGATCAGATTCCGCGTAAGTCAAACAAAAAAAGCCGAGAATGTGAAAATGCTTCAATTGATAATATTACACTATCATCAACTAAATACAACAGCGCCTATCCAAAATAAAAAGTGCTGTACTCCCTACATATATAAATCATAAGAAGTACAGCCCTTAACCTATCTTTGTTCATCTTTAATTAATATACTTTAATAGTTGTCTTCTACCTACCACTCTTTCCATACCTTTCCTGCCAGATCAGAATGAGGTTTTAAAGTCTGTTTACCTGGTTTATTTTTTATGCAATAGCAAAATCAACTAACCGTTAGCTTTTTTAACTCATTAATACTTAATCGAGTAGGAGGTAGATAATTATTTTATCTACCGACCTCTCACACCACCGAGCAAACCGTTCGGTACACGGCGGTTCCTAGTTTACGCTTTAACTTGTCGATAATATTCCGAAAAGAATAGGAAACCAAATCCTTTGATTACATCATTTCCAAGGGATTTGGATAAGACGGGGCTATTGGAAATTCTCCAGTAGCCCTTTCTTGTGTTTGCATATTCCCATGCTTTGTATTTATTGGCTCCAAAGAACTTGAGCATTTTAAATTTTGTTCTCACTTTCTTCCATTGTTTCCAGTAAATCATGCGAATACGCCTTCTCATCCAACTGTCAGTATTTATTAACAGATTCTTCATATCAGCTGGTTTAAAGTAGTTAACCCAACCCATAATGTATCGGCTAAGTTTCTTTGCTCTGGCTTCGTTGCTTATTCCATAACTTCTAGATGTGAGTTCTTTTATTCTCGTTCTCATCTTTGTAACTGATTTAAGATGAACTCTTAATCTGGCTTTTCCTTTATGTCTGTAAAAGCCAAACCCAAGAAATCTTACCTTTCCTACATAGGCAACTACAGTTTTATCTTTATTTACTTTGAGAAATAGTTTATTTTCGATGAAGGGTAGTATGTTCTTCAAGGTGCGTCCGGCACTTCTTCTGCTTTTACAAAAGATTAGCAGGTCGTCCGCATAGCGGACGAATTCGTGCCCCCTTTTCTCAAGTTCTTTATCCAATTCGTGGAGCATTATGTTACTGAGGATAGGGCTAAGAGGCCCGCCCTGGGGCACGCCAACTTCTGTATCCTTATAGGTGTGTTTGATCATTACTCCTGCTCTTAGATATTTGTTGATAAGAGATATTACTCGACCGTCTTTTATTGTCTTAGATAGCACTTCTATCAATTTGCTCTGGTTTACTGTGTCAAAGTATTTCTCCAAGTCCATATCTACTACATATTTGTATCCTTCATTTATGTTTTGTTGACTTTTCTTAATTGCATCATGAGTACTGCGTCCAGGGCGAAAACCATAGCTGTTATCTGAGAATTGCTCCTCATATATTGGAGATAGTACTTGGGCTATTGCTTGTTGGATTACCCTGTCTACCACTGTAGGTATGCCTAATTTTCTTTTCTTCCCATCTTCTTTAGGTATCTCTACCCTTCTGACGGGATTAGGGCGGTATTTACCGTCCAGGACTCTTTGCCTGAGGTGGTCCCCGTTTTCTTTGAGATATTGTAGAAGTTCATCTACTCCCATCCCATCAATCCCGTGAGAGCCTTTGTTGGATTTTATTTTCTTGAATGCTTTATTCATGTTGTCTCTATCCAAAATTTCCTCTAGCAAATTCCCCTTCGACAAGTTTGCATTGGAGATGTTGTTTTCAGTTATCCTTAAAGAACTGTGCACTCCCGCATATCCTTCGTGTTCCGCACTATTCTTCTGCGGTGAGCCTTCTTTGCAGCTTTCGCCTGTCAGAAGTTGGCGGCACTTCATTCCTTTATTGGTAACAGTCATTTACTGATCTCCTCCTAGGTTCATCCCTTCCTTAATGATGTCGACCTCATCAAGTACTATGGAATCTGCTGACTTCTCATGACAAATCTTATTTCAACCGTGGTTCGAAGTTCATCTTGCCACGTCCATGAGACCTCCCACGGTAAGACGATTAACTTTCATTCCATGTACCCACATCATTTACACTGGTATGTCCGTGTAGTTGATTGGACTTCGTTTTGTATTGCAAACTCATCCCATACCTTATGCCTGATGATGTTCGTGTGCCTTGGGTCGGAATTTTGCCTTAAGCTTCCTTCAGATCCCACCTCACGATGGGCACCCTTGCTCTTGGCTAATGGTTGGTAACTACAAACCCCCATAGTGGACTTACACCACCTAGCTAATCGTCATGCATGGCGCACAATTTAGAAATTTCTTCTTGCATTTCTTCAGCCTGTTTGGCAAGCTGTTCACTGGCTTTAGCTATTTCATCCATACTTGCAGTTTGCTCCTCTACAGAAGAAGAAATTTCTTCAGTACTAGATGAATTCTCTTCAGCAATAGCAGATAAATCTTGTAATGCATCTATAATCTCTTGTTTCTTAGTATCCATTTCCCCTCCCGTATCTTGAAATTCTTCGGTTTTCTGCTTAATTTTTGATATTTTATCAGCAATATCTTGGAATTTATCTTTAGTGTTATCTACATTATTGTGTTGATTAGTTATCAACTCTTTAGTCTCTTCCATGGTATTGACTGTTTCTTCAGATTTTTCTTTTAATTCTTTAACAGCATTTTCTATTTCTTCCGAGTGTTTATTGCTTTGCTCCGCTAGCTTTCTAATCTCATCTGCAACTACAGCAAAACCTTTTCCATCTTCTCCGGCTCTGGCAGCTTCTATGCTTGCATTAAGGGCAAGTAAGTTTGTTTGTTCAGCTATATCTTTAATTGTATCAGTAACAGATTGTATCATGTTAGAACTCTCTTTAGTTTGGTTAACAACGTTATACATTGTATCAGTAGCTTCACTCACCTTTTCTGTTTCTGAAGTGAGACTATTTACTGTCTCTAAACCTTCATCTTTAGATTCAATCACTTCTTGAGTTATATCAATTAATTTTTGTACGTTTTCCTGGTCTGCATCAATAATTTCACCTAATTTTTGGGCACTATCTGAACATTTTTCTGTTTTTTCCGCTTGATTACTCGCTCCACTTGCTATATCTTCTACTGCTTTAGATACTTCGTTAGCAGCGCTGGTATTCTCTTCAGTATTTGCACTCAATTCTTCGGAGGAAGACGCTAACTGTTCACTGGTTTCTTTTATAGTTTTAATTAGTTCAGTGATTTTTGACTGCATTTGAACTAAAGCATTTGTTATAACACCAATTTCGTCTTGTCTTTTTAAATAATCATTAGCTTTATGTTCTTCATCAAAAGTGAAATCATATTCAGCAAGTTTATTAATTAACCCTGTCAAAACACCTATAGGTGCAATAATTTTATTTAGTACGATAACAGAAATGATTAAAAATATTATTACTAACAAACCAGAAAACATGATAAAATAAGTATTACCTTGATTGACAATATTATTGATATCTTCCACCGGTACACCCACAAACAACATTCCAATAGCTTCTCCGTTTTCATTTTCTATTGGGACATATACCGACTCATATGGTTTTCCTAATATTTCAGCTTCCCCTTCATAGTTATCCCCTTGTTCCAATACGGTTTCTGCTACTTGTTCTTCGGATTGAGTACCAACAATTCGTTCTCCGGTTTCGTCTGTAATGCTGGTAGCAACTCTCGTAGCCCCTTTAAATAAAGTGACTACAGCTCCCGTTCTTTCTTCGATATTATCCAAAGTTCCAGTCATTTGTTCTGCAGGTACAGTTCCTTTATATAACTCCTCATCTTGAATATGCCAGTTACCTGAGTACTCCTGTTCTAGTGCATAAAGGCCCATCTCTTGATCTCCTTGTAATTTTGCATTAACTGTTGTGTCTATTACATCTTCAATTATGTAATCATTTAAAAAATTTAAAGCTACTGCAATAATAACTACCATTATGATTACACCCACAACCAACTTATTTCTGATACTATTTACTAAAAACCTTTTCATTCAAATCACCTCCTGTAAAATAACTAGATAAACCATAAACTAAGACATTAGACCATCTTTTAGTTGTAAATTTATTAGATCTATGCACACCTCCTTTTTCCGAGATTCCCTATAAAAACAAACAATATAAAAAATACTGCCCCCAATAAAGAAGCAGTATAGCACCCACTTCCTTGGCGGCCCGACTGTCTTTACAAACTGTAAAGACTCGTAGCTTTGCGCCCCTACCTCACGATAGGTTTGCCCTTGTCAAGGATAAACTGTCAGTTTAAAATTATTTGACTGTAAATATCAATTTCTTGATCACAATATCAGCGTGTCATGATCTTCAAAAAAACTTCTACCAAACCAGGATCGAATTGAGTTCCAGCACATCTTTTAATTTCTGATAGTGCTGTTTGTTGGGAAACAGGTTTTTTATAGGTCCTACCATGAGTCATAGCATCATAAGCATCAACGATCAATAATATCCTTGCCAGTAACGGAATCTCTTCACCCTTTAATCCATTGGGATAGCCGTCGCCATCCCATCTTTCATGGTGAGAATTAATCTCCTCAGCAATGTGACATAAATTGTTTGAGTTTAAAGCTATACGTTTGCCAACTTCAGGATGTTTTTTAATAAGATGCCATTCTTTTTCTGTCAATGGTCCACGTTTTTTTAATATATCAGATGATATAATTACTTTACCTATATCGTGCATTGTCGCCAATAGGGACAGTCTGCATAATTCATCTTCATCTAAACCCAAAGCTTTTCCAAATTCATAACATAGATCTCTCATTCTCTTAGCATGTTCCTCTGTTTCACCACTATTTTCTTTTAATGTTCCTAATAAGATAGATATAATGTCATTTCTGACACTCGAATCTTCAACTAATTTATTCTTATACATTGAATCTTCTGCTTCTTTGAAAATTTCTTTAAAGGGTTTATCTATGTTTTCTTTTGTGGCTGTACCTACTGCAAAGTTTACCTTAATTGATTTTTTAACAATATTTTCACTTACTTCTCTAATCCTTTCCGCTATTTGATTAGCAGCTTGTTTATTTGTTTTTGGTAACAGTATGACAAACTCATCTCCACCCCACCGAGAAATAATATCTTCTTTTCTACAAGCTTTTCTTAAAGCATCAGCTACACGCTTCAAGGCCCTGTCCCCAACTTGATGACCATATGTGTCATTGATTAATTTTAAACCATTTACATCCGCTATAATTATACTGATTGGAAGTTGTGTTTTTACATCAAGTCGTGTTAATTCTTTTTCTAAATAAGCGCGATTATAGAGGCTTGTTAAACTATCATGGATGCTTAAATACCGAATTTCTTCTTCTTTCTTTTTACGTTCAGTTATATCATTGAAGATCACATAATTCCCTACTAACTCCTCTTTTATTTGAACTGGAATTATTTTAAGTAACACATCTACCGGTTTATCTGTTTTACTATAACAAGTTATTTCCGCAGTAATATTAGTTTCTCCATGACTGGTTTGCTCTTTATTCGCTATGTCAATTTTTAATACATCAAATATATTTTTCCATTTAATTTCATAAATACAATATCCAAATAATTCATGGAATTTTTCATTAATATCTATAACTTTATTCTCATTATCTACTTGTATAACTCCATCTGAGGAATTTTTATACAAGGATTCTAACCATTTTTCTGCCTGTTTTCTTTTTGTAATATCTTCATGAGCAACTACTACTTTGCGTTTTAATGAAGTATAAATTGTTTCATAATAAGGAGTTACTCGACAGATAAACCATCGTTCTACATCCGGTGAATGACAGGGATATTCAAATTCAAAATAATCCCTTTCATTGTTCATCACAGAACAAAGGCCATCAATAAAAAAACTGGCACTTTCGCAGCCATTTTCAACAGCTTTATAACACACGGATAAATAATTTATTCCTTGGCCATTTTTTTTTAAATCACCATTATTACGCTTGGCAAAATTTAACCAGGAATCATTAACCTGTTCTATGACTCCATTTTCATCCAAGAGACAAATATTAGCACTTAAAGAATTTAATATTCCTTTTATTTGATTGTGATTATTATTTGAATTAGCTGACATGTAGTAACCCCCTTAACTTAAAAGGATTTTTTTTGTATTTTACTAATTAACTTATAATCTCAAATTGACATTTTTAACTTTTGGTTAATTTTTATATTCTTGTTAATTAATTAACATTCCTGTAGGACTTATGCCCTATATTATTTATGTTTCGTTAAACAAACATCAAAGCGAGCACTTAAAAAACATTATAAATTATTTCAAAAATTACTCCCTCATTTTAAAAATCTCACAAAAACAAAAAAAGCGGGCTCCAAATCCTCGGAACCCGCAACTACATTAACTTTATCATGGTGCGCCTGGCAGGACTCGAACCTGCGGCACCCGGATTAGGAATCCGGTGCTCTGTCCCCTGAGCTACAAGCGCACCTTTTGAATTGCACTGGTCTCCTGACCAACCACAATCTCTTAATTCACATTTCTATTGTACAACAGCACAAGTCAATTATCAACTATAAAATTAACTCTCTAATCAGGGCTGGAGGCAATGTTCCGTAAGATAGCAGCTTATTGTGAAATTCTTTCAGATTGCTGTCACTTCCATGATGTTCCTTGTATTCGTTGATTATTTTCATTATTTCATGTTTACCTATCAAATAACTCATGGGCTGGGTTGGTGATTGTGTATAACGTCTAACCTCTGTAATGGCGCTATCCCTTTCTAGTAAGGCATTGTCAACCATATAATCCACAGCTTCCTGAAAGGACATTTTACCGGTATGCAAACCAGCATCAACTACAATTCTGGATGCTCTCCAGGCCTGGTCTTTCAACCTGTTCAGCTTAGTTTTGGGATCTTGAATGTAGCCCAATTCTTCCATTAGCTCTTCACAGTAAAACGCCCAACCTTCAGCAAATAAAGTGCTATTCGCTAGTTTCTTCACCTTTGACGGTGCTTTATTGGCGTGGCAAAGCTGCAAGTGATGGCCTGGATAAGCTTCGTGAAGTGCTGTTACCGGAACAGAATACCCATTGTGCTCACCCAGTAAAGCCTGTTTTTCTTCTTCAGGCTTGTCGGGATCAACAGGAGTTACCCAGAACCTACCCGTTTGGTCCCTGTCAAAGGGCCCGGGCTGCAAATAAGCAGCGTAAGGTATTAATGGCCTCATATATTCTGGTGTTTCTTCAATAATTAATTCCTCATCTTCGGGAATATCTACAAAATCCCGTTCTTTTACAAATTCCTTCACCTTTTGGCACTCTTGTTTATAGTAATCTAATAATTCCTCTTCAGTAGGACGCTCTTTCTTAGTCTCTTCTATCAACTCCTGCCAATCTTTATCAGGGTCTATTTCTTGCGCCAATCTATGGAGTTCCTTATGAGTTTCTTCAACCAGTTCTTTACCCTTTTCGTATAGGGCATCAGCATCATAATTTAAAAAGTGTGTTTCTTTTAAAAGTTCATCAAAAATTTCTTTTCCTACTGCAAATTCACCGGAAGCTGTTTCAGCTAACCTATCTAAGAAGTCGCCGTACTCATCCAGGGCATTAGCTACATTTTCAGCCTCGGCAATTACATCTTTTTTCATTGATGGTACTTCTTCTGCTATTTGTGGAATCACATCACCGAAGAAACTTTTAGCTCCTCTAAGATTTAACTGGGCCGTTTCCACAAATACAGAAGGCGGATTGGTAATTTGCTCTCTCCCTGCTTCTAATAGATCAGGGATCTGTTTCATCCTGGAGTGAATATCCTGCATTCGATCTTCTAAAGGTTTATATTCTCTGATCAATAATAGATACACACTTTGAATAGCCAAACTCACGTAACTGCTAGGATCCTTTTCATGATTTTTAATTTTTTCGATATCTCGTACTATATCTTTTAGCATAGCGTCCAAGAGCTTGTAATCAACCAACTTTTCTTTCGGTAGCATATCTTCTGATACCACACCCAATTTTAAAAGATAATCCTTGGCCTGCTCTAGTAATTCTTGTGTAGCTTCTTGGCTTTTGTCTTCTAGCTTGTGATCATAGCCCTGAATTCCAACAAAGGTAGCCATTGTTGGATTTTGCTTAAATAACCAGTCCAGTATCTCTTCAGTTAGTTCTTCCAACCTGTTCACTTCAGAAGGTACCATTTAAATCCCCCCATTTTCAATTAAATTTAGGAGTCAATGGTTCGTGTTCATTATAATGTTGGAGCATTAGCAGTAATTGATATATCGACCACTTTATGATATTAAAGTAATTAAAAGACAATCACCCTTATATATTATATATTCTTGAATAAAATCCATTATCCTGTTAATTTTTGAAAAATTCCCCAAATTTAATTATACCACTACCCAGTATGTCAAGGCAAGTAAGCCTATAATCAACACATAGATCCCAAATAATCCGTTCCAAACAACTCCTACTTTAAAAGGAGTTCTATGTACCAGTTCAGCCGTAATTAAAGTAGCTGCAGAAAAGGGGGATATCAGTAACGCCAGGGCACCGCCTAAAACAAAAGCAAAACCCAAATACGAAACTGGTACAGCATTACCCAAAGCCCCTAAACCTTCACCCAGAACCGTTATGGTTATTAGAGGATGAATACCGGTAATAGCCAGTAAGATAATTAGGACTGGAATAAGGTAAAGTATCCCTACGGTACCTGTGCCGCTAATTATAATCTCTAAAAAATTGGCCATTAACTGATCACTTTCCCCAATGGCCCCGGCAAAAAAACCAGCACCGAGAAATAAAACAACCTGCTGACCGTAATTTGGCAGTGAGTCATAAAATAATTCTTTAGATTTGATATAAAATGCCCTACCTTGATTAAGGGCCAAACTCCAGCCCCCAGCAAATATAATCGCTACTACTATAACCAGGTCCAGCATTCCAAAGGGAAGCAGTGCTTCTAGAAATACCAATATTAATATAAGAGAAAATAATATAATTATTAACTTTTTAATTAGAGAAGATGCAAAAATTGATAATGTACCTTGTTGACTTTCAGATTCGAATTGATAGCTTGCTAAATGAGAAGCCTGGGATTCTGTTATGGTATTGGATGTTTCAGTAGATCTACCGGGTCGATATATAATCAAAGCCAATAAAAGCCCCAAAATACTCACTACAATACAAGGAAAAAATACATTTGCCCAGCTAGCACCCGAGGCATCTAAAGATACCGCCATCAGTGGTGAGGCAGGTGTCCACAACAAGGCCAGGAACAGTCCCCGCTTGATAGCCATTGACAGGAATTTTTCGGGAGTTCGGCTAACACTCCTGACAGCACGCTCAATGGTATAATATACGACAGGTACACTGGCCACCACAATTGAGACACCAATCATATACGCTATCACTGTCGCAATAATATATAAGAAACCTTCCCCTTTAATTTCCCGGTTGACAAAGCTTTTGATTTCACTGGAATAACCACCTAAATCCATGGGAATACCCAGAACTTTGATTAATGTAACCATAGTTAAAATATTGGCCATTCTGCGCAATGAACTAAAATAACTGACTAAGGGAGCACCTTCTCCCAATAATACTAATATCCCTAAGACAATAAAGCTAAGGGATAAACCCAGGGTAATTCCCCGCACAGATGGCAAAAAGATAATCAAAGCAAATAAACAAAAAGCGGATGTTAATATATGAAGTTCGGGATAGACGAAAACTCCCCCGATATATGTAGTAATAATTCCCAGATATAGAATTCTCTTTAAATGTTCAATAGTTTTATTGTACTTTGTCAAGATTCCTCGCATTTGTTAGTCCCTTCCTTTGATTTGTAGATAGTTGCAGGAAAACAGTAAAACTGTCGCCAAATCATTATTTAAGATATATATCAGTATTTATCTTTATCCATCCCAAATTATAGTTTACCATAATTTAGAATCAAGGAGGTATCTTAATTGAAAAGTTTATTCACTTTAAAATCTCATGAGTCAAAACGGCTGATTGCCAAAGGAGTCTCACAACTTCCAGAGTTGAACCAGGCCTTAAAAGAAGGAAAGATTGCCCTTGCCGGGGGCACTACTAATGGCTATATAGCAGAAGAACTAACAGGGCAACAATTAGAAAAAGGTTTCTATACTGCAGGAATTATCACAGAGGGAGTTCAATGTACCACTTCAGGTCATGAACGCCTATCCCCCATGCTCCTTAATAATGGAAAAGTGACCCAAGAAAACCTGATGGATGCCGTCAAGGGATTCACGGGAAATGATGTCTTTATCAAAGGAGCCAATGCCCTAGACCCCGATTACAATGCTGGAGTGCTCTTGGGCAGTGATGTAGGGGGCACAATGAGTATCTACCCTCTATTAACTGCCAGAGGCTGTCACTTAATCATTCCGGTAGGTAGGGAAAAACTGATCCCTTCCGTACCCGAAGCGTCCGAATCCCTTGGAATTGATACTATCGATAAAAGAATCGGTATGGCTTGCGGCATGCTAGCAATTACTAACGGCAAAGTTATTACAGAGGTAGAAGCTCTAGAACTATTATTTGATGTCAAGGCCACCCATGTAGCTTCTGGAGGAATCCATGGGTCGGAAGGTGCCTGTACTTTCACTATTGAAGGTGAAGAGGATCAGATTGAAAAGGCCTTTAACCTAATTAAAGAGTTAAAAAAAGAACCTGCCCTAGCAGGTGAAAGAAAGGAATGTTCCCAGTGCGGTTCACCCTGTGACAGGTAGAAGATTAATTAAAGACTATCCTTAATCACTTATTATAAACTATCATAAACTAAATTTCCTTCACAAACATAGGACTCAATTTTTTCCTTATCTTCTAAATATGCCAGCATAGCTGTGACTGCAGTTCGGAATAACAAATACAGGCTTTTATCCAACTGCTGACAACCGCGCTCTACTAATATTTTAGCCAAAATCTCTTCTCCGGTCATGGACTCTCCATGTTTTTTAATTAGATCCATCACCTGTTCCAGGTTTTGTGATAGAACTTTCCGGTACTGGGAAATTGCCTGGGATAGTTCTTCTCCAGTAGCTAAAACTGGGCCATGGCCGGGGACAATATGTTTATCATGAATATTTTCAACGGATTCTAGACTGTTAAAAACCTGCTCTAAATTGACATTAAAAGGTAAGTGTTTATGCTTTTCCAGGACCTGAGGAGTAAATAAGGCATCACCTATAAAAGCTACTCCTCCATGGCTAATCCCAATTTGTCCTTCAGTATGACCTGGCAAAGAAATCACTTGAAAGTCAATGCCGTAATACTCCTCCCACTGCCACTCGGCAGTAACTTCCAACACGTGATCAACTTGGGCCGATTGAGCCCACACAAATTTATTACGCAAATATTCTGGAGGATGTACTCCTCCAAAAAGTCCGTAGGGCATTAATACAGGATGACGGACCCAGGCTTTTTCAAAAGGAGGAGCCAATACCTGAACACCCTGCTTCTGTAACCAGTGATGACCTCCGCAGTGATCGGCATGGGCGTGGGTAGTAAGTACTCCCTTAACTTCTACATTTAACTCTTTACTGGCCTGGCGGTATACTTTTCTCGCTTGAGAATCATCGAGACCACTATCCACCATTATGCCAGTTTGTTCGTTTTTATTGATAATCAAGCCTGTATTTGTCGGAGCCTGATAAACATAAACCCTTTCCGGTACCAGTTCATTGAGCACCTTTATCTCCTCCAGTCTTTAAACAAATCGTCGACAACAAACAAAACCAATTTTATCCATTTTTCTTTTTACTTTTACCCAATAGCTTTCTTAATAATCCTTCAAATCTATTTTTGCCCCCTGGATTTATATACCTGTTACCATGACCATCGGTTTCTGGTGACAATATCAGTCCCAAATGAGTACTGTGCTCATACAGAGGGGCTTTTACAAATTTTTGTTCACCATCCAGAGTTTCCACATTCATCCGTACATAGGGTTGACTTTGATAGAGATTTGTCAATAAGTCCTGCTTATTGGAGACGGGAATATTATTAATACTTAAAATCACGTCTCCAGATTTCAGCCCCATGTGTTGACCTACACTATTAGGGAGTACATCTAGGACTTTAATACCTCGATCATGTTGTGAATAAAGGGGTTTACGAGAAAACTCCCGGGAGTTACCGACAATAATAATGGCTTCATGTCCTAAAGGTAGCAGCAATACCGCCAACCAGGTTAGGGGACCGTAATAAGAGGATATTACAGCCAGTACTAATAAAGTAATGCTGTACAATGCCAGGTTAAAGGCGGAACTCTTACTCTTGGCCTTGGGATTGCTGGATATGGCCATATCTCCATATCCCAATCCAACAACAACAGGTAAAAATTGATACATCATTTGATATCCCTCAGGAGCAGTAATGGTAGAACCCACGATAGGCCACCAATCGGGCATGGACATGGCAAAGTCAATATTAGCTTCTGGATAATACCAGCCGATTATCCCCATAACCGGAAGAGGCCAAAATTTTTGCAGGCTGAACCCTCCGACGATCCCTTCCTGTTCGTGTCTGACATAAATAGGACTTGGACTTATATGTCCACTGACCAAAATCAAAAAACTTTCTGTTAAGTGAAGAATTGCTACTAAAGTGACCAGTGCGGGTACATTGATTCTGACTAGATCATTGACAATCCAAAACTCTAAAATCTCCGGATAATATTGAGCAAGTTGGGACAGTATCAAGCTGATTAAGCCGATAACACCCCCGCCATAGGCAAAACACATATATCTTGGATGAAAAAGTAAGAGTATAATTACCATGGCCCATACATAGGGGATTCCCAACTCAATCAAGTTAACTCCGAAAAAGATTAATATAATACTGGCAAATAAACCCGCAATAATTCCCAAACCTATGGAGTAAAGAGTTAATTTCACGGGACTGTTTTTTATTCTCCCAAACAATTTTTGTTCCATCTTGACTGAACGCCGATACTGGCGAAATACCAACAGTGTAACTAGAATATAAAGTACCGGCAGATGAGGCATCACTAAACTTTGTCCAAGGAGTTGTAGTAATGTTATCAAGTTAAAATCCTGCATTTTATTCAACCTCTCTTATCTCAACATTATTTCCCGGGCAATTAAACTTCCAGCACCCGCTAACCAAAAAAAGACACATTTATACCATGTATATCCATAATTTCGTCTATTAATGCCAGTTTTCCTGCTAATTCTCAACTATCTACTAAAATAATCAAAAAGCCGGCATCTAAGCCGACTTTTTGAATTAAATTATATATACTTACTTTCCTCTATTATTCAGTTACTTTTTCAAGTAATATTTCTAGACCGCGCTCTAGCTTTTCGTCATCTTCTTCCAAGTATTCCTCAATCATATCATGGAATTCACGAATCACCATATCTTCCATTTCACCTGTAGCTGATATACCACGGGCCTGCTGGAATTTTTCTAGAGCATCTCTGGTGTGTTCATCGAATTCACCAGTAACTTCTTCAGTAAAGTAGTCAAGTTCTTTGAGAATTGATTGTAAGGTTTCAACTTCTTCTCCTTCATCCCCCATGGATAGATCAGTACTAATAGGCTGTCGCGTTAGTTCCAAAATTTTAGGTGGGTCTATCTCTACATCAGGGTTGAGGCCTTCCTCATGGATATCCCGACCATCGGGTGTTTGATATTTGGCCATGGTATATTGAAGGGCACCGCCATGAGCTAAAGGTTCCACATTTTGCACTGATGCTTTTCCAAAAGTTGTTGAACCGGCAATGGTAGCAGTTTCAGTATCCTGCAGGGCACCTGCCAAGATTTCAGAAGCACTGGCACTGTTTTGGTTTACCAAAACCACCATAGGATAATCTACACCGTCACCAAAAGATTCATGGGTTTCTAATGTATCTTGACGTCCTACCACATGGACTATTGGACCTGCGGGAACTATTTCCTGTCCCACTTCTATAGCGGCATTAAGTAAACCACCTGGATTATCCCGTAAGTCTAGAACTAGCCCTTCCATATCTCCCTGTTCAAGCTCCGTAATGGCTTCACTGAATTCCTCCCCTGTGGTTTGAGAAAAGTTAGTGATCTCTATATAACCTAGATCATTTTCTTTCATTTCATGGTTAACTGTTTCAATCTCAATATCCTGTCTTGTAATTTCAAACTCCATGTTTTCATCCAAGCCAGGTCGTTCAATCTCTATTTCAACTGTAGAGCCTGGTTCTCCTCGCATTTTATCTACTGCATCTTGTAGGTCTATTCCGACAATGTCATCTCCATCAATGGATATAATTCGGTCACCGGACCGCAATCCTTTTTCTTCACCTGGTGTACCAGAAATAGGTGCAACAATTGTCACATAATCTTCATCCATAAAGACTTCAATTCCGATACCGCCATAACTCCCTTCAGTTCGAACCATTAAATCTTGATAATCTCTAGGAGTTAAATAGTTAGTCTGGGGATCATCCAAAGTTTCTAGCATGCCTTCTAGGGCACCTTCCATTAATTCTCCCCGATCTACCTCTTCCAGGTATTTATTCTCTAAAATGCCAAGTACATCTTCTAATAATTCCAAATCACCTTCTGAGTCAAATTCCTCGAAGATATCTGCATTCTCTTTGACCTGACTCTGAGTATTATCTTCCATAAAAGCACTAGCACCCATAAATGTTACCAGGTTAGTAAATATTAACAAAAATACAATCAGTAAAATTGTCCGTATGCGCAAGTATATCAGCCCCCGCTTCCAGTTATTGTCTGAATAATCTTACAATACTCAAAAAGTCGGCCTTAAAAGCCGACTTTTGAGTTTATAAATTTATTTTATCATAAACCAGCTTGATTTGTCATGTTATAAGTTAACTTAATTCAGATACTCCAAGGGGTTCTGAGGATTATCATTTTTCCGCACCTCAAAGTGGAGATGTGGTCCTGTACTGCTGCCTGTAGAACCTATTAAACCAACAGGTTGTCCACGAGATACTTCTTCCCCTTCGGATACGAGGATGGAATTAAGATGTGCATACCAAGTTGAGTATCCCCCACCGTGATCGACAATTACAATACGGCCATAACCCGAATTTAGAGATCCCATAATACCTGCATATATTACTACACCTGAATCAGCTGATACTGCATTAACCGGATTCCCCTGATACTGATTAGAGCCCGGCCAGCGATGATGAGCAATTCCAATGTCTAAACCGCTGTGGAAACTTTCACGTCCGGTAATAGGATGGGTCCTATTTCCAAAGGGTGATGTGATATAGTTTCTACCAAAATCAGGCACAGGCCATTCTATAGGTGTAACCATTTCGCCTGACTGGCTTTGTAAATCCCGAATAGCCTCTAATAACTGATCGGCTTCATTTTCTTTTTGTCTTAATAGCTCCTGTTCCTGTTCTCGCTGTTCTTCCAATTCCGCGTGAAGCCTCTGTTGTTCCTGACGATTCTGCTCAATCTCCTGTTTTTTCTCTTCAGCTTCTGCGTACAATGTTTGTAGATCTTCCTTCTGTTCTTCCAATTCTTCTTTTTTGGCCTGAATCCGATCTCGTTCTTCTTCAACCTCAGCAATTAATTCTAAATCCTTATCTACTATTGACTGCACATAAGTCAGCCTGGATAGGAAGTCAATAAAATCCTGGGCTTCAAAAAGTACTTCTAAGTAGGAAACATTACCCTGTTTATATGTAGCCCTCATCCTGGTACCCAGGAACTCTTCCTTTTCTTCCAATTCTTCTTCCGCCTGTTCCAGCTCCTCGGTGGTTTTTTCAATTTGATCCTCTGTTTCACCAATTTCGTTATCTAATTCAATGAGCTCTTGTTCTTGCTGGCTCAATCTGTAATCGATTTCCTGAATCCGTTGAACGACTTCACGCTCCTGTTGTTGTAAATGCTCAATATTTTCTTCTAGCTCATCCATTTCACTTTCTAGGCTCTGTCGTTCTTGTTCTATTTCCTGAATCTTTTCCTGAATATCCTCATCTTCTGAAGAAGCTTCTGTAATTACTATATTAGTTAGTATAAATACAGCAATCAGGGAAAAGAATATAAACTGTCTGTCCCTACGATGTTTGATGCTACTGCATTTAAAATTATTCACCCCGGCGTGCCCCCTTTACTTTCCCGCTTTTTTGATAAGCTGATTGTATGATTTTTAAACTCGCAAAAATCGCCTTAAAGATGCAATACTACCTAAAGCTCCCAAAAAGGTCCCTAGAAGGATCAAGGCAATATCCATACTTTCAAAAATAGCCTCTGGTGGTTGTAAATTGATAAAACCGGCATTGCTGTAAACCCATTCGCTCAAGTAACTGTAACCATATCTCAAAATCACTACTGGTATGGCAGAACCTAAAAACCCAAGCAATAAACCTTCTAGAAGGAACGGCCACCTGATAAACCAATTGGTAGCTCCTACCAGCTTCATTATCTTAATCTCTTCACTACGGGCATAAACAGTTAACTTAATAGTATTAGAAATCAAGAAAGTTGCTGTAAAAGCCAATGCCAGCATAAGCCCAAAGGCAACATAGCGAATGATACCCGTAACTTCAAAAAGGGTTTCGACCACTTCACTGCCGTAATCCACCATATCGACTCCGGAAATCTGTGAAATTTCATCTGCTACCCGAGGTACATCTTCAGGATATACAGTATTAACCTCAAACATATCAGGTAAAGGATTTTGATCCGGTTCGTCATAATAACCTTGGACAGCCGATTCGCCCATCTGTTCCTTCATCCGGTCCAAACCTTCCTCTTGAGAAACAAATTTAACCTTTTCCACACCGGATATTTTTATAAGGCTTGTCCTAATATCGTCATGATCTCGAGAAGACAGATCATCTTCTAGCCATACAGCTATTTCAACTTGTCCTCGAACTTCTTCAGTAATGTACTCCACATTTTGGTTAATTATCATAAAGACACCCAGCATCAATAGGGTGACTGTAACTACCCCTATGGAAGCCAAGCTCATCCAACCATTTCGAAACACACTTTTAAAGGCCTCACTGAAAAAGTAGGCCCAGCTTCTAAACTTCATAACCATAACCACCCCTTACCATATCCCGGACTATTTGGCCGTCGTCGATTCTAACTACTCGTTGTTTTAACCGATCTACAATTTCACGGTCGTGAGTCGCCATTATTACTGTAGTTCCTTGTAAATTAATTTTTTGAAGCAGTTCCATAATCTCTTGAGAGGTTTCGGGATCTAAATTACCCGTGGGTTCATCTGTTATTAACAGAGATGGTTGGTTTACCAAAGCACGAGCTATGGCAGCCCTCTGTTTTTCACCACCGGACAGCTTGGACACAATGTAGTCTTTTCGGTGACTCAAGCCCACCATATCCAGCAGTTTCGGAACCTTTGTCTTGATATCCCGGGGAGCTGCTTCTACCACCCTCATGGCAAAGGCTACATTTTCGGAAACTGTCCTATCAGGTAATAGATGATAATCCTGAAAAACTACACCAATAGAACGCCGTAAACGGGGAATTTGTCGTCGCTTCATTTTAGTAACGTCCCAACCATTGACAACAACTCTACCCGTTGATGGTAAAACTTCCCGATATAGCATTTTGATAAAAGTGGATTTCCCAGCCCCACTGGGGCCTACAATAAATACGAACTCACCTTTATCTATTTTTATATTAATATCCTTTAATGCTTCTACATTTTTGTCGTAATACTTGCTCACTCCAAACATTTCTATCAAAGTTCATCCACTCCCGCCTGTCAGTTTTTCGTTGGATCATGTCAGTTTTATATACTATTAGGTGATAGTTGACTTGTAAAGTCAAAAGATCAAGAAACATCTCGGGATAACATTTCGACAGTTTGTCTTCAAATCCTTTTTTTATCGCTAATTTCCAAAAAAAAGAAATCATATAAAACAATTGTCTAAATATTTAAACTTAAACTTTATCCCTTGACTTTGTTAAAGCCTGTGGTCTATAATACTAAATAATATATTAAGCCAAGGCCTACACAGCCCTTCATAATGGCATATTTAGGGATTGCAACTAAATTATGCTAAAATTGTCAACCAGCTAGTCACAACAAAATCTTTTAAAATTGTATGGGAGTGTACCTAGGGTTCCGGCCAGACGTGTTCTGGTGCCTGGTCCAAGTGGTACAAGACATCATATTGAAGATGTCACACCGTGAGGATAAAAGCCTTCGGCGGTAGGTTCCATTAAATGGACCCGACTGTCGAAGGCTTTTTGTATTAGTCTAACGGATTAACGTTATAAAGTGTTAGTGAGTTAAACTGTTACTTGACTAAATGATTAAGGGAAGGGACTAGGCTAAATCTAAAATCAATAAAGGTGGTGAATTTCTTGGGTACACAGCAATTTATACTCAGGCGATTAATTCAAATGATTATCAGCATTTTTGTAGTGGCAACTGTAATCTTTTTCATGTTCAGATTGCTTCCCGGTGACCCAACTACGGCAATGATAGAACCAGGTTGGTCCCAGGAAGCAACCCAAATGTTAATTGAGCGCTTTGGGCTGGACAGGCCACTACACGAACAGTATTTTCATTATTTAGTAAACCTGTTTCAATTGGATTTTGGGTATTCATTCCATTATTCCTCACCAGTAAGTTCTGTTATTGGCGCAAAAATTGGAAACACCTTGATCCTAATGCTATCGGCTATGATTGTAGCTTATGTCATTGGAATCCTTGGTGGAGTACTCATGGCCTGGTATCGAGGGTCTAAACTAGAAACATTCGGTATCAGTGCAGCTTTAATTTTCAGGGCCTTACCACCCTTTTTCGTTGGAATGCTTTTTATTATGTTATTTAGTTTTCATTTAGGATGGCTTCCCCACTCGGGAATGAGAACAGCTGGCTACGTAGCCGAAGGAGCTTTAGACAGATTTTTTAACTTGGACTTTTTACGTCACTTAATATTACCTATGACAGTCTCGGCTCTATATTTTCTTGCCCAACCCCTATTGATAATGAGAAATACCATGATGGAAGTGATGGGAGAAGATTTTGTGGAAATGGCCGACGCTAAGGGATTAAAAAAAGTTAGGATTATGTACGTCCATGCCGCGCGAAATGCGTTACTACCTGTTGTAACTCAGGGAGCATTATTCTTGGGAATGGCCGTAGGAGGTCAGGTGTTAATCGAATACGTATTTGGCTGGCCCGGTCTGGGAGAAGAAATTGTCCTGGCAGCTCAAAGGCACGACTATCCAGTAGCCCAGGCATCCTTTTTAATGATGGCCAGTTTGGTTATGCTTATGAACTTCCTAGCTGATCTGTTGTACGGCTACCTAGATCCAAGGGTTGTTTACAATTAAAACATCAAATAAAAACAGATATTTTTAAAAGCGAGGTGACAGACAATTGGATACGCTGTTAAAGTTTTTCAGATCAGCATATGACATACTTTCTAAAGACAAAATTTCCTTTGTGGGAATCGGCATGTTAATATTTTTTATCTTAATAGCTGCTTTCGCCCCTATTTTAGCCCCACATGACACCGATGAAATGCACAGAGATTCAGAAGGGGAAATTAGAAGGGTCGAAGGCCCATCCAGGGAACATCCCTTGGGTACAACCAATTACGGACGAGATGTAATGAGTCAGTTGATTATGGGATCTAGAATTGCATTGGTTGTCGGTATCTTGGCTGCATTTTTTGTAACAATTATTGGAACCCACGTGGGATTATTCGCCGGTTATTATGGAGGCTGGGTGGACAACCTGCTCATGAGGATAGTAGATATTATGTATGCCATACCTTTTATCCCCTTTGTCATCATATTGGTGGCACTTTTGGAACCTAGCCTGGGGAATATTATTTTAGCTATTTCTCTTCTGACCTGGAGAACAGTAGCCAGGATCATTCGTTCTCAGGTGTTAACAGTGGTACAGCGCCCCTATGTCAAGGCAGCCAGGGTAGCAGGAGCCAGCAATCTTCGCATTATATATTTGTATATCTTACCAAATGTACTGCCCCTGGTACTTTTAGAAATGTCACTAATGATGGCCTGGGCTATACTGGCAGAAGCCAGTGTCAGCTTTATCGGTTTCGGAGATCCCGACTCCATCAGCTGGGGCCAAATGCTTCAAAATGCCTTTGTATCAGGCGCGGTTAGAAGGGCCTGGTGGTGGGTAATTCCACCGGGAGTTGCAATTTCCCTGACCCTACTGGCAGTTTTCTTTGCATCCCGGGCTCTAGAAGTTGCAGTCAATCCCAGGTTAAGGAGGCGATAAATTATGTCACTATTAGAAGTAAAAAATCTCAAAATTTATTACGACACTAAAGGCAGCGATTTAAAAGCTGTAGACGATATAAGCTTTGATATCCCAGAAGGTGAAAACCTGGGACTGGTGGGAGAAAGTGGTTGTGGTAAAACTACGGCTGCCAAATCCATCATCCGTCTGCTACCCAAAAATGGACGAATAGCAGGTGGTTCCATTAATTATAAAGGTCAAAACTTGGCCGCCATGACAACAGAAGAAATCAGAAAAACACGCTGGAAAGAAATTTCGATGATATCTCAAAGTGCCATGAGTGCTTTAAATCCAGTATACAAAGTAGGCGATCAGATTGTAGAAGCCATTAGGGCCCACGAAAAAATGCCCAAAAAAGAAGCTATGAACCGAGCAGAAGAACTCTTTGACATTGTAGGGCTGGAAAAAAAGCGTTTATCAGCCTATCCCCATCAAATGAGCGGAGGGATGAAACAAAGAGCGATTATAGCCATGGCACTTTGTCTCGATCCCGGTTTAATTATTGCCGATGAACCGACTACAGCCCTGGACGTAGTTGTTCAGGACCGGATACTAAATAAAATTGTGGAAATCCAGAAGAGCCACGGAAGTTCCATGGTATTTATCACCCACGAC
Source organism: Natranaerobius thermophilus JW/NM-WN-LF (assembly GCF_000020005.1). NCBI lineage: Bacteria > Bacillati > Bacillota > Clostridia > Natranaerobiales > Natranaerobiaceae > Natranaerobius > Natranaerobius thermophilus. Next base: position 2,335,693 of record NC_010718.1, read on the forward strand.
ATCTCTGTGGTAGCTGAAACTTGTGAACGTACTTGTGTCATGTATGCCGGTAAAATCATGGAACTGGGGCCTACTTCCAAGATCTTTAAAGATCCCAGGCATCCATACACCATGGGACTTCAAAATGCTTTTCCCAGCATTCAATTAGATCAAAAAGAACTGATCTCAATCCCTGGTTTCCCACCAAATCTGGTGGAACCACCTGCTGGTTGCATGTTTTATGACCGCTGCCCCTTCTGTGATGAAAAATGTGAAACGGAAGAACCCGAGACGGTACAAGTGGAAAAAGGCCATTATGTATCATGCCATTATGCAGAATATTACCAGCAATTCCGCGACAGAGCCAGTCAAAAGACAACTTGGGATGAAGTCAAAATCAGACAGCAGAAAAAGGGGGTAGTCTGATATGAATATGCTAGACGTCAAAAATTTAAAAAAATACTATCCCGTAAACAGCGGTTTCCTGTACTCTCTCATGAAAAAAGAAACCAAGTATGTCAAAGCAGTTGATGAAATTAACTTTTCTATAGGAGAAGGGGAAATTATTGGCCTAGCCGGTGAAAGTGGTTCAGGTAAGACTACTACCGGGGAAATAGTGACTCGGCTTCAAGAGCCCACATCAGGCCAGGTACTTTATCAAGGCCAAGATACTTCTAACTTCCAGGGAAAAGAATTGAAGAATTTTCGAAAGCTTTGCCAGATGATTTTTCAAGATCCTTACGAAACTTTAAATCCTAGGTTCACGATTAGAAGAACCGTTGAAGAACCTTTGTTAATTCACGGTTATAAAGATCCAGAACAAAGATATGAAAAAGTTAAGGACGCCATTGAAAGAGCAGAACTCCGCCCGGCTGAAAAATACATGAACAGCTTTCCCCATGAACTGTCCGGTGGTCAAAGGCAGAGGGTAGCTATTGCCAGGGCCATCGTCCTGGATCCCATTTTGATGGTGGCCGACGAACCAGTCTCCATGCTGGACGTGTCCATCAGAGCTGGAGTTTTGAATCTGTTAAAACAGTTGAGAGAGGACATGGGTTTATCCATGCTTTACGTTTCACATGACCTGTCTACAATCAAATACATCTGTGACCGCACTATCATCATGTATCTAGGTCGAATTGTAGAGACCGGTCCCACTAACGATGTCATTGACAATCCAGTTCATCCTTATACCCAGGCATTGATATCCTCGGTTCCAGTTCCCGATCCAGATATGGACAGGGAAGGTGCAGATATCGAAGAGGAGCTCCCTGACCAGATCGATCTTCCTAGCGGTTGTCGGTTCTGGCCCAGGTGTAATAAAGCCACTGAGGAGTGCAAGGAAACAGATCCCGAGCTCCGTCAAGTGAAAGAAGGGCATTATGCTGCCTGTATCCTGATAGGGAAAGAAGGTGATAGCCCGTAAACCTGTAAAAGAATTTAGGCTGTTAAGAACAGAAAGTTAACGATAGATTCAAACGTATAAAGTATTATGATTGATTATCTAATTAATTTAAATTTAGAGGGAGGTCAAATTATGGAAAATGCAGGACAATTTTTTAAGAAATTTTCAGTACTCATGGCAGTTTTAATAGTTACTACTGCGTTAGTAATCGGATGTGGAGACGGTGGCGATCCAGACGCATCTGATGATTTGGACCCAGATAGAAAGGTTCCAGAAGTAAGATTTGTTTCATCCACTGCTGATGATAACCAGATAAGAAATGAAGCAGTACAGCTAGTTGCTGACTGGTGGGAAGAAATCGGTTTAGAAGTAGATATTCAAACCAGAGAGTTTAACTCTCTAGTCAACAGAGTATTGGCTGCCCCCGAAGATAAGGATTTCGAAGCATATATTCTAGGTTGGAGTGGTAGAGTATCAAGATCAGACCCTGATATGTTCCTTTATTCCTTATATCATTCCAATCAAGCTGTAGATGGCGGTAACAACAGTAGTGTTTTCAAAAATGAAAAGTATGATGAACTTGTTTCGAAACAAAGAGCGGAAATGGATCTAGAAAAGCGACAAGAACTCGTCTTTGAGGCCCAGGAAGTCCTGGCAGAAGAAGTTCCTGATATCACCCTATATTACAGAGACGAAATTCAAGGTTATAACAATGAGCGATGGGAAGATCTACCAAGTATGGCGGGAGAAGGTATCTTTAACGAACAGTTCCCCTATGAGGCTACTCCCAAAACAGATGATGCAGAGTTTGTAATAGCTAACTCCGCAAACTTGGATACATTTAACCCCTTTGCGGCAGAGACAGTTTACGAATGGAAATTTTTACGACTTGTTTACGACAAATTAGTTAGATTAGATGAGAATTTTGAGCCCCAACCCTGGGCAGCAGAAGAAATCAACGTAGTAGAAGGCGAAGACGGTGAAGTAATAGATGTAACCTTGAGAGATGATTTACAGTTCCACGATGGAGAACCACTTGGGCCAGAAGATGTTGTCTTTACTTTCGACTACATGTTTGAAGAAGGCATACCTTATTTCCAAGCCTTTTTAGACCCAATTGAAACAGTAGACCTCATGGACGATGATGAAACTATCAGATTTACTTTAGAAGAAGCTTATGCACCCTTTATAACCAATACTTTAGGTCAAATTCCTATCTTACCAGAACACATCTGGGCTGATGTTATGGAAGAAGAAAATTTAGATCATCCTTCTCAGTTCGACAATGCCGAAGCTATCGGAAGCGGTCCTTTCAAATTTGACAATTGGGAAAGAGGCGAGTACATCAGAATTGTTAAAAACGATGATTACTTCAAAGCTGATGATATCGATGTGGAAGCTATCAGATACGACAAGTACAGCCATTCTGAAGGAGTTTTCGGTGCCCTGGAGAACCAACAGGCCGATGTAAACGAAAACACTTTTGACCCTGAATACGTTCAACAAGCAGAAGATCTTGATCATTTAACAGTAGTTAGAGAACCCGATATCGGCTTTGACTTCATTGGCCTCAATAACTACAAAGAGCCTTTTAACGATAAAGCCGTAAGACAAGCCGCTGCTCATGCCATCGATTTAGATGAGCTTGTAGACGTTCTCTTGTACGGTTATGGAGATCCAGCAGGTGCAGGTCAGACTATTTCAACAGGTAATGAAATGTGGAAAAATGACGATGTAAAAGAATATCCTTTTGATATCGATAAAGCAAGAGAAATCTTAAAAGATGCCGGCTATGAATGGGATAGTGACGGAAGATTATATTTCCCTGAAGAGTAATCCTGATACAAATTAAAACTCCTGATCCACACTAAAACTCTGGTTAACTAAAGCTCCACTTACACTAAAAAGCTCCGGGTGATACAGCAATTTGCTGTCCCCGGGGCTTTTTTAATGGGAAAAATAAAATTTTACAGTCATCAATACTAACTTTTACTTAATTTAATATTTTACTTAATTTAATGAAAATGCTTTTCATAAAGTTGTTCCATGCTAGCAGTTAACTCTGACCTGAAGGCTCGATATTTTTCCAGAAGCTCTTTCCCGTGCTCTGTTAGAAATGAGCCTCCACCTTCTGGACCACCGGTTTTTCTAAAAATAACTGATTTTCCCAAATTTTCTTCAATCATTTTAATTATATTCAGGGCCTGGGAATAAGACATCTCCATATGACCTGCTGCTTTTCTAAGTGATCCTAACTCTTCGATATACTCCAGGAGCTTGGCCGGCCCGTCCCCAAAAACTCTCCCATTTTGATTTTCCAACCAAACCTTTGAGTAAACTTTATATTTCACAGCTAACAGCTCCTTTTCAAATATAAAATAGCCTGAAACTCCTCTACAATTTTAGGATCAAACTGCCCACTCTTACAGCGCTTAAGTTCTTCCAGAGCTTGCTCTTGTGATAATGCTTTCCTATAAGGTCGATCTCTAGTCATAGCATCATAAGCTTCAACTATCGAATGAATCCTACATTCTATGGGGATTTCATCTTCTTTTAATCCCAGGGGATAACCTGTTCCATCCCAACTTTCATGATGTTTTAACACTAAGTCTGCTACATCAATCAAATCAGGACACGATAAAGCAATTTTATAACCTCTTTCAGAATGTTGTTTCATTATTTCCCATTCTCTCTTATCAAGAGGTCCAGGTTTGAATAAGATTCCATCGGGGATGCCACCTTTGCCAATATCGTGTATTTTAGCCAGTAAATCAATTTTCATTAAGCTGTCTTGGGATAACTGTAATCTCCTGCCCAGTTCCTTACCTAATTCCCCAATTCTATTAGCATGATCCGTAGTTGAATAATCCCTTTCAAGAGGTCGTTTGATAAATAGATTCACAAGGGGTGAATTGTCCCTCAATTCAATTCGCATTTTATTTTGATACATATTTTTATCAGCTTCAGTCAAAGCACCCTTTAATGATTCTTCAGGATAACTTGCCGTTGCCTTACCCACTGATATTTGAACGGGTAGCTTACCATTTTTCTGATTATATTTTTGAATGTTATTTAAAATCCTGTTGACCACCTTGCCCCCATTTGAATTATTTGTATTGGGAAGTAAAATTGCAAACTCATCTCCCCCTACTCTGGCAAAAATATCTGAAGACCTTAGGGATTTATCAATAATTTTAGCTGCAGTTTTAATCAGCTCATCTCCCTGCTCATGTCCTATGGTATCGTTAATTAACTTTAAACCATCCACATCAAAAGAAATAACAGTCACAGGATACTCCTGACTGTTATCCAGTCGTTCAAGTTCCTCTTCAAAATAAGCCCTGTTATAGATACCTGTCAGTTGATCGTGTAAGCTCAAATGCTCTAGTTTGTCAATGTGCTTTTGCATGCGTGTGTTTAGCTCTAACAAGTCTTGATTTAACCTTCTCATATAGAGCCATAAAATTCCTAGGGCTAGGGCTAAATTCAATACAAATGTGATCAAAAAAACCCAAGGGTCGTACCACCACTGACCTACAGCAATAGGGTTTATAACACCAGATATTCCTGTCAGAATTGACAATCCCCCAACTACTTGACAGTGAAAATCACCTTTTTTAATGAAAATTCTGCCACCTTCTATATACAATGAAGCCATAAAAAAAGTAGAGCACCAGTGTTGAAACCAGTCCACCAGACACCGGTTCAATTGCTTCCGATAATGTCAAATCCGACAAAGCCAAGAAGAATACTCCACCAGCCAAAAAATACAATGGTTTAGGATATTTAATTTCCCAGTAGCTATAGACTCCTTTATTATAAAATAAGGTCCCAAGAATTAAAAAAATAAATATAGCAGGGATTATATATTTAGAATTTACATTTACATATAAAAAACCGCTCAAATAGCATAAGGCCATGACTCCCAAAGAAATCGACCAATACCGCAAGTATTGTTTTTTATCATTCATCAATAAAAGAGAGAATACTATCAAGAACAAACAGACCCACGACAAGGTGAATAATAAAAAAACTTCCAATTTCCACATCCTTTCCTCCAGAGGACTAACTCTATAAATCTATAAATCAAGCAGAACTCCACTGTTTTAACTGTGTTATTAGTATGTCAAAGACATTTCTTTGTTAATAAACAACCAAATTGAGATCTGGAAACGAGTTGGATTAGATTGGAGTGGATAGATTGGATCAAATTAGAACACATTTTAATATCTTCGTATGACAGTCCTACTTTGCCTTGAGTCTTAGGTCCTGTTTTTAGTTTGAAGAAGCTATATAAAATTTGAATGTTGATAACTGTAAAATTTCAATTTCACTTAAAAATTGCTTAGATTAGGTACATCTAATACTTTCGAACTGTCGAATTACAAGTGCCTTTTATAAAACTCCACTGCCTTTTGATAATCCTGGGGACTGTCCAGGTCAAATAGGACCCCTGGTTTTTTGGTTGGCAGGGAGCAAACAGCCTCTGGAGGGATATTTTCCATAACCTGACGTCCTCCCCGATCACCACTTACAGACATCAGCTGAGAAAATAAACTGTGGGCAAATAAAACAGGATTACCCCTCTTTCCCTGAAATAGCGGATAGATGATCTGGCAGTTACAATTGCTTGAATTTTTGAATCGGGCAATCATCTGATTGACAAGTTCTGAAGGAATAAAGGGTTGGTCTCCCAGGAAAAAAATTATGGCCTGGGTAGAAGGAGATACAGATGTTATTCCTGTCTTCATGGAAGTCGATTGTCCGTGCTGATATTCCGGATTGTGTACCAGCTTTAGATTTGAACGATTACAAAAAAGGTCCTTTAATTCCCGTGATTTGTGGCCAGTGACTACAATCAGTTCATCCAAATTTGAATAACTGGCATTATCCACGGTATGTTCAATCACCGTCTTTTCTCCTAAAGGAAGTAAGAGCTTGTGGCTTTCGGGGCTACTGGGATCATTAAATTCGTTAGTAGCATTGAAATCATTGATAGCATTGAATTGAGCTTTGGATTGGGCTTTGGATTGGCTGGAATTGGAGCCATTATTCTTCATGCGAGAGGAAGTTCCTGCTGCTAATATTACTCCTGAAATCATAGGGCTCACGCCTTTCAATCCTGATTTTCCTTCCTATTTTCCTTCCTATTTTCTTACTATTCCTTCCTATTCCTTACTCATATTTATAATCTACGTGTCTACAGCCATCCATTTTAAGGGAACACCACAGTACATGGTGAAACCTCTCCATTGAAAGTTTCTTTGAAAACTCTTGTGATGTCAAATTACGGTCAATGTCTAATAGTTCCTGCAGCCCTTCGACATTTTTTCCATTCTCTTCAATTTCAAAGCCCTCCTGCAGAATATCCAACTTGTTTATCAGCGGAATTATCCGGGCTGAACTTTTAACCTGGCTTCTAGCTCTATGACCAGCAGCCAAAACAATTTTCGAAAACAATTCGGAATCTACTATTGTTTCTGGAGCCAGGTCATTTTCCGGTGTTTGTTTTAATAGTTCATCGGCCAGTTCCCATCGGTGCACTACCTGATCTAGAGGTTTACCCAGGGCATCTATACCCGCCATTACTATCACCAGATCACAACTGGCAGGTAAAACTGGCTCGAAATTATTGTGAAGTTTTAAGGGCAGCCGAGCTGAACCATCTGCTTCCACAAGAATCTTTAGATCATGTTCGGAAAAGTAATCCCTGCCCCGATCTATCCAAAAAGGGGAAATTCCCGTCACTTTATCTTTTTTCACTGCCTGTCCTGCAAAAATTTGCTTAGCACTTTGCTTTACGCTTCGTTCTACATTTTGTTCTACACTGCGTTTTACGTTTTGCTTTGCACTGCGTTTTACACTTTGTTTTGCACTGACCTGAGCTAAGGAAGAAGGTTTGATGAATCTTTTCAGGCCTTTATGAAAGTTTGTATATCTAGATGTAATTAGATATCCATCAAAAGCTCGGTTGTGCGGAAAAAACATCTTGGTGGTAGTAGTTAGAAGCACTGAATCCCCTTTTTTATGCAATTCACTGCCCAAACGGTATAAAAGCGATGTTTTGCCACCGCCCCCTATGACACCAATCACCCTCTCATGTTCATGTAAATCCAGGGCCGAAAGTAAATCGGTTCCGTTTTCAATTCCAGTTTTATTTTTATTTTTCCATTGAGTTTTTAAGTGATTGGCATCATTATAGATATGGCTTTTTCTTGAGCCTACCACCGGAATCACCACCCTCATCCTATATCTTTAATCAAAGCTGTATTAAAGACTCATGGTTATGGTTATGGTTGGTTGGTTATGCCTCCTATTTGTTACCTATTATACCTATTATTGTTATTTGTTATCTGTAAGGAAGCCTATTTTTGATAGAGGAAAATCCGATCAGATAGTGAAAAATAGTTAAAATGACTACAGCAATAATCAGCATTAATATACCTACAGCTATAGCATTTTCTAAGTTGCCCAGGGACATGTTTAAATAAATTGATATAGGTAATGTCTCTGTCTTCATTCTTATAGCTCCCGCTAGCATGATAGTAGCTCCGAACTCACCCAAAGCCCTGGCCCATGCTAAAAGTAATCCAGTTAAAATCCCCTTCCATGCCAAGGGAAATGTAATTTCATAGAACACTTTTCCAGGAGAGTCACCCAGACTTTCTGCTGCTTGCTCCAATTTAGGATCAACACTCTGAAAAGCCGTTTGAAAGGATCTAATTGCTAAAGGTGTTGCAATAAATGCCTGGGCGGTTACTACCCCCAATGAGCTGAACATAAACTCTATTCCTCTTGATTCCAAAAAACCTCCCGCTCCCTGGGATACAAGCAATACCAGGGCCAAACCACTGACCAAAGGTGGTAAAAATACGGGTAGGTATAAAAATGACTCCAAAATACCTTTCCCTGGGAAGTTTTCCCGAGCCAGAATATAGGCCGAGGGAATTCCGATTAAAAAAGACAGCAACAAGGCTGACAACGATGTAGCCAGGCTAAAGCCAATAGAAAACAGGATCTCATCACTTACTAAAAGTGGAAAAAAGTTCCCGAGATGAAAACCACGGAATAACTGACCGTAAGTTAGCAGCAATAGACCACAGTATAGCCCAAGTATTATTGTGAATATGATCTTTATATAATTATTCCTAAAACTGATTAACCGCATATTTTTCACCTACTATTTCCTCTCTATTTTTTTCCTAAATTATTTTATAAGCTTTTCAACTCCATTTTTTCACCTAGATTTTTATTGTTCATCTCTTTTTCCTAATGAATTCTTTAGTAACCATGTCTTTCAAAAACCTGTGACGCCTCATCAGATACCAAGAACTCCAAAAAAGCCTGCTTTCGCTCCAGGGCCTGATCATCTCCCTCTTCAGCTACAGCCATCCCCGTTATGGGTACTGTTCGGATCAGTTCATTGGGATATTCTATTAAAGATAGTTCATCTTGAAAGCGAAGATAATTACTGGACCAGGTGATACCTATATCTCCAATGCCTAGACTGAGATACATGGGCACTTGATTAGCAGTTCCCACCCGCCCCCTTAAATTCTCTTCTACATGGGAAGTTAGATCGGCATTTTCAATCAGGCGTTCACTACTGTCACTCAGGGCACTGAGATCTGGTTTTACCAGCAAAAAGCTGGGGGCATTGTCATCCTCAGGATCCAACTGTTTTAGGTCAGTTAGGGATTTTAACTGATCTCCTAGTTCATCATTAGTTACCAAAACCGGATAATGCTCGGCCATGGTGTATTTATCCGTGGTATCATACTGGCTATTTACGGACATTTGAGCTAGTTTATCCAAAAATTGAGGATCCCCTGGAATATAAACTCCTCCACCCGGACTTGACTGCAACTGGGACAGGAGTTCTCCACTATTACCATAGATTATTTGTATTTCATTACCTTGATCGCCCGTTAACTCTGTATGATCTACTTTGATTTGGTCCGGGTCATTAGTCTGGTTCTGCTTTTCTCGGTACTGTTCCAACAACTCAGTAACAGGAGCTTTGACAGTAGCAGCACAGTAAATAATGAACTCCTGACCACCCTGGCTGGTTTGATTATTTCTATCTGTGGATGTTGAAGATCTTAAAAAGGAGAATGGGTCTATCTGTTCCTGCAAAGTACAACCAAGCAATCCAACGAATAGGAGTGCTAAAACCAAAAACATAACTACCAACTTTTTATATAGCACTTTTGCCATCACCTACACAACTTGCAGCATCACTTGAGGCCCAGGTTAGTTTCCCATAGTGGTAGTGACCTTGCACCAAGGTTCCTGTAACATTTTGGAAATATCTACTATCATTTTGATGGGATACTAAAATGGTCGGAATCCCAAACTCTTTAATCCAATCCTGGACAAAGGTTATCACCTGTTGGCGCAATTTTTTATCTAGGGCGTTGAATGGTTCATCTAGTAAAAGCAAGTTTGTTCCTCTCATCAGTGACCGAGCCAGGGCTACCCTCTGCTGCTCGCCACCGGATAATTTAGATGGATATCTCTCCAGTAGTGATTGGGAAATCTCTAAATTTCTGTTTATATAATCTAGTAGTTCTTGATTACTATTTTTTTGGGAATTCGCCAACCTTAATTTACTGGCTTTGGATTTAATTCCGTATAGAATATTTTCTTTGACCGTCTTGTGAGGAAACAAACGAAAATCTTGAAAACAGTAGCCAATTCCACGCTGGGCCGGTGGTAAGTACTCTCCTGTTTGAGAGTTAAAAAAGGTGCTATTATCAATACTTATAACACCGGATTCGGGATTTTCTATACCACTGATACAATTCAGGAGGGTACTTTTACCAGAACCCGAAGGGCCTTCCAGCATGATCAAGGAGGACTGGGATTGAAAATTTACGTTTAATTGGAATTCCGGTAGTTTTTTGACTAGCTTAATATTGATCACGAAATCAGCTCCTTCATATCCAATCCAATTAGATTCATTAGATCCATTTAGATTTCCTTTAGATTCTTAGATTCTTTAAATCCTTAGATCCTTTAGATTTTTGATCTTGACAGGGCCAGGCTAGCTTCCAGTACCCCACCGGCAACAGACCTGGCTTTATCGGAAATGGTCCAGCAGTGTTCCACATCGGCCCGGGGATCAACATCCCCTACTTTCATGCCTTGTTTCACTTTTAGACCTTGTCTGATCATACCTCTTAATACTCCCGATACTTGGGCTCTAATGGGCTGGCCCTCCACCAAAGCCACCTGCTCACCGGCTTCTACTTTGTCACCAATCCTAGCAAAGTTCTCTATCATTCCGGTTCCAGGAGAATACAGTACCCGCTCCCGGGTGTAACCCGCAACTTCTCCCGGTACTCCAGTATTGGGAAGGGCTCTTCCCTGATAGACAACCCGTCCTAAATAATGGCCCCTCTTGGTCTCTACCACGGCATCCACGTCCTGACCAGCTATATATCCAGGTCCCAGGGCAATGACTATAGGAGCATCGTCCTTAGATATGCCTGTATTCTTTTTCGCCAGGGTGGCCTCCACTAAAATCTGGGGCCGGACTGTTTCCAAACAGTTAAGCTCTGGATCAACCAACAGGGGGATCTCCCCCGCCTCCAATACCTTTGTTCTGTCTTCTGGCTTTTGAATCAAGTTGGCAGTAACCCGCTCCACCTGGGCACTTCCATCAAAGACGGCTTCGGCAAAGGCTACCGTTCTTCGCACCACAGTAGGTCTGGAAATCTCAGTCATCATTACAGGTATTCCGGCCCGAAATAATCTGTGAGCTACTCCTGTAGCCAGATCACCGGCACCTTTTATCAAAACCAAGTTATCATAAATATCGTTGGTTGGCTTACTCATGGGTGGCTCAATCATGGTTGACTCACTCATAGTTGGCTCATTTGTAGTTGGCTCACTTATCATTTCGGCCCTCCCCCTTATATCTGACCTTTTGAATCTCGGCAATAATGCTGACAGCAATCTCCGGAGGAGTATTCCCACCTATATCAAGGCCTATAGGTGCGTAGATCCTATCAATCTGTTCCTGACTGTAACCCTTATCCTTTAAACTGTTCACCACTTCTCTCACCTTATTTTTACTGCCAATCATGCCAATATAGGCCGCCTGAGAATCTAAAACCGTTTCCAGGGCTTTTTGATCGTGGGCATGTCCTCGAGTCACAATTACAATGTAAGTGTTTGGCCCTATGGAAAACTCCAATAGAGTTTCTTCAATTTCTCCGGAATATATATCATGGGCTCCGGGAAAATTTTCTCGAGAGGCAAATTCCGCCCGATCGTCCATTACAGTGATCTGATAATCCAAGTTCTGAGCCAGCTTAGCCACTTCCTGGGAAATATGACCTGCCCCTACTAGTACCAGTTCGGGAGATGTCAACATTGGTTCTACGAAAATACTGGCATTACCACCACAAACCATTCCCAATTCTGAAGCCTCTCCTTTGCTCAAACTATAGTCCAAAAATTTAGGTTGATTAGTTTGGATGCAATTAAGACCTTCTTCTATTGTCCTGGCCTCTAGAGCACCCCCGCCTACAGTACCTGCAATGCTGCCATCTTCATAAACCAGCATTTTAGCTCCTTCTCTAGCAGGACTGGAACCAGATGATTTTACTACTGTTGCTACTGCACACGGAGTTTTCTCCTTAAGTGCATCGATCACTAGTTGGTAAAACTCTCGATTATTCATATTTATACACTCCCCTTTCCAAATTGACAGTTGGGATACTTGCATTGTTCACACTGAAGACAGAGACCGCCATGACCAAGAGCGGCGATTTCCTCTGAACTAACCCGTTCCCCTGCCAACAACCTGGGAAAAATTAAATCGAAAACGGTAGTTTGAAAGAACATGCCACAGGCAGGTAGGCCTACTACGGGAATTTCTCTGGGAACTTCCCTGGGATTTTCCCTTGGATTTTCCCTGGGATTCTCCCTGAAGTTAACTTTATCAGCTCCGACTTCTTTCCTGTCGTGACTTGGATTAGCTGGATCTTTTGCATCACCTGAATTAGATACATCAAATGAATCCTTTGCCTTTGGTCTGTTTTCTCCTAGTTTGGCCTCTTTCGCCTGATTCCCAGGATGATAAGCCATCAAAAACATAGCACCTGGAAGCACGGGGGCTCCATAACTGATAGTTTGGGCACCACTCATGCGAATCCCCTTGGGAGTAACATCGTCGGGATCAACGGACATTCCCCCTGTAACCACTACTAAATCGACCTCCTGATCAATCAAGGCCTGAATATTAGTACTGATTTCACAAGGATCGTCAGGGGCGTAGCAAACCCGAGGATCTGTCAAACCATGCTCTCTGGCTTTTTCTTTCAGTACGGGATAGAAGGCATCTTCTACCCGCCCCTGATAAACTTCCTGACCTGTTACCAAAACACCCATCTCCAATTTTTCAAAGGGTTTTACTGAAATCACAGGGCCCTCTTCTCGGCAAATCTCTTCTACTTCTTGGACTACCTGTTCTGAAACTACCAGGGGGATCACCCTGGTACCGGCAAGTTTTCCATCCTCTTTTACCGGAGTATTATTGTGTAATGAAGCCAAAATCACTTTATCCAAAGCATTAATCCGAGTTAAAGAAGATACATTTACTTTCAATAATCCGGGGACTTCAGCCAATAGATCTACCTTCCCTTCCCCCGGACCCTTGAAGGCAATCCCGTGACCGCTAACAGCTTGGGCAATGCGGGTTCCGGCCTCGTCTTCATGAACCTCTCCGTCTTCTAATTTCATTGAATAGATATGTTCTTTTCCTAAAGAAAGTAATACCGGAATATCCTGTTCGGTAATGACATGTCCCTTTTTAAATTTAGCTCCCTTGAATTCACCAGGTTTGATTCCTGTTATATCATGGGGAATCACCATACCAACAGCTTCTCGAGTTTTTACATACTCGTATTTCATCTCATGTCACCCTCCACTTCGATCACATATCTTATAACTTTATAACTGCCATCTTTATTATTTCCTATCCCTCTTTATTTTTTTTTATTCGTTATACCAGGTTACGTACAACGGTCGTACAAATATTATTTTACACTACTGAAACAGGTCCTGCAATAGTGCCAAATAAAAAAAGCACAACCAGGGTTTAATATACCCAGTTGTGCTTGATACTCTATATATTCTATTTGTCTTGATTGCGGGCGGCAAATTCTAACACCAGGGAAGCAATCAATAATCCGACTCCGAGCCATAACATGGCACTGACCCCAGGAGGGGTAGCCGGTCAAACACCTGGTGGTAAGCTTCTATTTAGTAAATATAATCGCCCCAAGGATATCGCCACTATCACAACTGATACCCAAAAGACAATATTGCTGACAAGCTTTAAATTCATTTCCAACACCCTCTAGTAAGATTAGGCTGATAGTAAGATTAGGATGATTAGATTGATCAGGTTGAACAGGCCAGGCGATTAGAAACTAATCAATGAGCAATGATCAAGCCGATCAGTATCTAAAAACCTATTAACTTAGCTTTGCTTAAATTTAATCACGTTTTTGGACTGTTCCACAATATCTTGAGAAGTCAATCCGTATTTATCCATTAGATCTTCGGCTTTTCCGCTTTCACCAAAGGTATCGTTCACAGCTACTTTTCGCAGGGGAACAGGACACTTTTCAGTTAAGACAGATGCCACGGCCTCACCCAGGCCACCAAACATATTATGTTCTTCAGCAGTTACTACGGCTCCTGTTTTCTTGGCACTATCAATGATCAACTGTTTATCAATTGGCTTGACAGAGTACATATCCAGAACCTCTGCCGAAATCCCCTGTTCTTTCAGTTCCTCAGCAGCTTTATTAGCTCGTTCTACCATGTGACCACAGGCAACTATAGTGACATCTTCACCCTTTTTCAACAGCTTTCCTTGGCCAATGGTAAACTGTTCTCCTTCTTCGTAAATCACAGGTACTCCCGGTCTTCCCAATCTGATATAACAAGGGCCTTTAAAGCTGGCCGCTTCTTTCACCAAAGCTCTGGCAGAAGTAGCATCAGCAGGCACCATGACTTTCATATTGGGAAGAGCTCGCATCAAGGCCATATCTTCTAGCATTTGATGGGAAGCCCCGTCTTCTCCTACAGTTAAGCCACAATGGGTGGCGGCAATTTTTACATTTAATTTGGGATAACAGATGGAGTTTCGCACCTGATCATAAGCTCTACCAGTAGCAAATATAGCAAAGGTACTAGCAAACACCGTTTTACCTGTAGTAGCAAAACCAGCTGCAGTCCCCATGAGATCAGCTTCCGAAATTCCCACATTGAAAAATCGCTCTGGGAATTCCTTTTGAAAACCTGCAGTCTTAGTTGATTTAGACAGGTCGGCATCTAAAACCACTATATCTGAACGCTCTTGACCTAGTTCGATTAGCGTCTCACCATAGGCCTTTCTGGTAGGTATTTTTTCGCCGATATTTGCCATTACTCTTCCCCCCTTGTGCCTGCTAGGCCTTGTTCAAGTTCTTCTAATGCCTGCTCTAGTTCCTCGTCTCCTGGCGCCTTACCGTGCCAGTCAACTACATTTTCCATGTATGAAACTCCTTTGCCTTTAACAGTATCTGCCACGATCATTACAGGTTGATCTTTAACTCCCTTGGCTTCTTCGATAGCTGCATTAAACTTTTCCAGATCATGACCATCGGTCTCAATAACATACCAGCCAAAGGCTCGCCATTTATCGGAAACCGGGCCAGGATCCATAATGTCTTCAACTTTACCGTCGATTTGCAGGCCATTGTAATCCAAAATGCCAATCAAATTATCGATCTTGTAATGAGAAGCTGTCATGGCCGCTTCCCAAATTTGACCTTCCTGGATCTCACCATCACCCAAAATGCAGTAAACATTGTAGTCTCGACCGTCCATCTTGGCAGCCAGGGCCATACCATTAGCTGCTGACAGGCCTTGACCCAAAGATCCAGTTGTCATCTCGATACCCGGTGTACCTTTTCTATCGGGATGACCTTGCAGCCTGGAATTAATGTCTCTCAAGGTTTGTAATTCATCTAAGGGAAAGAAACCCTTTAAAGCCAATACAGAATAAAGGCCGGGCACTCCATGGCCCTTACTCAGTACCAATCTGTCTCTATCGGGATCTTCTCCGTTTTCAGGGTCTATATTCATATGCTTAAAATAAAGGGAAGATAATATATCAGCCATGGACAGGGAACCGCCCGGATGGCCTGATTCTGCTTTATTAAGCATCTTTAAAGTTTCTACCCTGATTTTATACGCCATTTCACTGAGATAACTTTTTTCTTTAGCCGTGATGGCCATATTTCTTTCACCTCCATGGTGTCGATGTTGGCACTAATGCCTAATTTTTCTTTATTTAGTTAGATTTATTCTCGATTCCTGCAAAAAGAAAATTAAATGCTTACAGTTCTTATAATTCTTCGGGATCCACCGCTTTAAACCCTTCTCCCATAACTTCGCTAGCATTTGTGACAATTAAAAATGCGTTTTCATCCTGGGAATAAACCAGATATTTCATCTTGGAAATTTCAGTTCTACTCACAACGGCGAACAATACTTCCCGGTCCTCACCGGTATAGCCACCCTTGGCTGTAATATTGGTGACACCGCGGCCCAACTGATGTAAAATTTCCTCAGAAATTTCCTTTGATTTATTGGAAATGATAAATGCGGCTTTTTCCTGTCCAAAACCTTGCTCTACCATATCGATAACTTTACTGGAAACAAATAAACTGACTAAGGCGTACAGGGCTATTTCGGCACCAAAGAAAATGGCTGAAGTCGCGATGATTACCATATCAAAGCCGACTATACCCTGACCCATGGTCAGACCGGTAAACTTTTGTAATAACTGGGCAGCCAAGGCCGTTCCACCGGTAGTTCCCCGGTTCCGGAAAACTATTCCGAGTCCCAGTCCAACTGTAAGACCACCGTAAATGGCCGACAAGAATATATCGCCTGTCACATCAGGAACGAAGGTGAAAGCTTCAATTAATACTGAAAACATTATTGCACCAAAAATGGTCCTGACCGTATATTTGACCCCCATTATTTTACCCTCTGCAATTAACAGAGGAATATTAAAGGCCAGTACAGTTAAACCTACGGGAATTCCCAGTACATATAACAGGACAATTCCCAAACCACTAACACCACCGGCAGCCAATTGATTGGGGATTAAAAAGGCATTCATACCCGCTGCTGCAATGGCACACCCGATGGCTATCCCGATAAAATCCAGGATAAGTTCCTTTAACTTCTTTTTGTGACTTTCTTTAAAAACTATCTTTTTCATAGCTACTCCTCCTTTCCTGATGTGAAGGCTTGTTTTGTGTCGAGCTCGTTATCGGTTACTGGGACATCCTGTCATTCATTCTTTGCTTCAGATATTCCTGGATAAAATGATCCAACTTTCCATCCAGGACGGCATCGGCATTGCCTTCTTCCAGGTTGGTTCTATGATCTTTTACCATGGTATAGGGGTGAAAAACATAAGATCTAATCTGGCTACCCCAGGCGATCTCTTTTTTATCCCCCCGCATGGCTTCTTGTTCCTGTCGGCGTTTTTCCTCTTCAATGGCTGCCAGCTTTGCCTTCAAAATCTTCATGGCAACTTCCCGGTTTTTATGCTGAGACCTTTCATTCTGACATTGAACCACAATTCCTGTAGGATGGTGGGTGATCCGAACGGCGGAATCCGTGGTATTAACATGCTGTCCTCCGGCTCCGCTGGCCCGGTATGTGTCAATCTTTAGGTCATCATCCTTGATGTCAATTTCTATATCATCATCAATTTCCGGTACCACATCCATCGATGCGAAAGAAGTATGTCTTCTACCGGAAGAATCAAAGGGTGACACCCTAACCAATCTGTGTACTCCGGCTTCTGATTTTAAGTAACCAAAGGCATACTTTCCTTTCACCATCATGGTTACTGATTTTACACCGGCTTCATCTCCCGGTAAAAAGTCCAGGGTCTCGTAATTAAAGCCCCGGTGCTCCATCCAGCGGATGTACATTCTGTGCAACATTTCCACCCAATCCTGGCTTTCAGTCCCACCGGCACCGGCATGTAAGCTAATGATAGCATTATTTTCATCATAGCGGTCTTTCAGCATATTTTTTAGCCTGATCTCTGATAACTGTTCTTCAAATTGAAACAAGGCCTGTTTTATTTCTTTCATATTAGTTCCATCTGTTTCGTCTTCTTCAGACAACTCAATCATGACAGAAACTTCATCCTTGAGTTCATCCAGTTCCTTTATCTCATCTAAATGTTCTTTAAGTTCCTGTCGTTCCTGGGTCACCTTTTTGGCCCGGTCTTGATCATCCCAAAAGCCGGGTTCAGTCATTTGCTTTTCAAGTTCTTTTAAGCGCTTCTCCATCCCATCCGGGTCAAAGTGAAGCCCTCATTTCGTTTAATTGTTCAGTTAGCTCTTGAAATCTGGTCTTTAATTCACCCATGTTTTGAATTCTTTTGTCACTGTTTTTGTCTTGCACAAAATCACTCCTAACTGATTTATGTTATTTTTACAATGTTGTTAATTGTAAAATTTCAATTTCATTTAAAAATGGCTCTAATTCTCCTATGGCTCTAATTCTCCAGTTCACTCGTACTCGTTAAGATGTACTGTCAAACCCGCATGATTCACCAAGGGCAAGGTCAAACCAGGCGATTAGGCAATTAAATAAAACATGCTGCAAGGCCCGAGTCAATATCGGACCAGACAGCATTGAATTAGAACTTAGAACTTAAGCCGGTTTGCCACAGCATTTCTTGTATTTTTTACCACTTCCGCAGGGGCACGGCTCATTTCGGCCGATCTTTTTACCCCGGCGAATGGGAGTTTTCTTGGGCTGTTCTTGAGATTCATTACCACTAGCTGTTCCTTCTGAGCCTCCACCTGAGGCCGTTTTTGCTCCACCACCTGCAGAACCAGCTGGATTTCCGTGGTCCTGGAAGGAACTTCTAGTAGCGCCTCCACCGCCTTGTTGGCCACTCACATTGGCAACTGATTGACGCTTAGGTGCCTCTTGTTCGTTGATCTTTACTCTGAGAATTAATCGAGTAACTTCTTCTTTAATAGAGGCAATCATATTCTGGAACATCTGATAACCTTCGTACTTATACTCAACCAGCGGGTTCTTCTGACCGTATGCCCGCAGGCCAATACCCTGTCGAAGCTGTTCCATGGCATCCAAGTGATCCATCCACTTGGAATCCACAACTCGCAGCAGGATAACCCGTTCTACCTCGCGCATGCGCTCTTCGCCAATTTCATCTTCTTTTTCCTGATAAGCTTCCTTGGCCAGATCCATAAGATATTCGCGCATGGCATCAATGGCTTCTTTGGGTTCTTTATCATTTGTAAGTTCTTTAAGTTCCTGGACACTGCCCTTTTCAGGAAGCAAGAAGCTCTTTCGCCCGAATTGCATCAAGGCATCTAAATCCCATTCCTCGGGATATATCTTCTCGGAAGCGTAACTTTCAATGGCTTCCTCAATTACATCTGAGATCATATCCATGATTTCGTCCCGCAGGTTATCACCTTGCAAGACCTGTCTTCTTTGTTCATAGATTACCTTACGCTGCTGATCCATAACATTATCGTATTCCAAGACATGTTTTCGGATACTGAAGTTTCTACCTT
The DNA here is from genome assembly GCF_000020005.1 of Natranaerobius thermophilus JW/NM-WN-LF. Taxonomy (NCBI): domain Bacteria; kingdom Bacillati; phylum Bacillota; class Clostridia; order Natranaerobiales; family Natranaerobiaceae; genus Natranaerobius; species Natranaerobius thermophilus. The sequence goes on from NC_010718.1 coordinate 2,354,728, forward strand.
CTACCTTCTTCTGAGCATTTTCAATGGCACTGGAGACAAAGGAAGAGTCAATGGCCTGATCTTCTTCCATACCCAGCTTATCCATCATAGAATAAATATTGTCTGAACCAAATAATCGCATCAAATCGTCTTCTAAAGAGACGTAAAATCTACTGGCACCGGGATCACCCTGTCTTCCGGAACGACCTCGCAGCTGATTATCAATCCTTCTACTTTCGTGACGTTCGGTACCGATGACATAAAGGCCGCCCAGCTCTTTTACACCGGGTCCTAGGACAATATCGGTACCCCTACCAGCCATGTTAGTGGCAATGGTTACAGTGCCCTTTTGGCCGGCATTTTTGATAATTTCCGCCTCTTTTTCGTGATGCTTGGCATTCAGAACTTGATGAGAAACTCCGCGTTTTTTCAACATATGGGAAAGTTCCTCGGACTTTTCAATGGACACTGTACCCACTAGTACCGGCTGACCTCGGTTGTAACATTCTTCTATATCGTCGGCCACAGCTTGGAACTTGGCCTCTTCCGTCTTGTAAACTCGGTCAGGTAGGTCTTCTCTGATCATGGGTTCATTGGTGGGAACAATCACCACATCCATACCGTATATTTCCTGGAATTCCTCTTCTTCAGTAGCAGCTGTTCCGGTCATACCCGAGAGCTTGTTGTACAGCTTAAAGAAGTTCTGGAAAGTAATACTGGCAAGTGTCTGGTTTTCCTTTTCTATCTGCACACCTTCCTTGGCCTCAATGGCCTGGTGAAGGCCGTCACTGTATCGTCTACCTGGCATTTTTCGGCCTGTGAACTGGTCTACTATGACCACCTGGCCGTTTTCCACCACATAGTCATTATCCCTTTTCATCAAGGCGTGGGCCTTTAGGGCCTGGTTCAAGTGGTGAGACAGCTCTAGGTTGGTATCATCATATAGATTATCCACACCTAAAAAGCGTTCCGCCTTATCAACGCCATCTTCAGTGAGCATGACGCTATTGGCCTTTTCATCTACTGTATAATCTTCATCTTGCTTGAGAATTGGTACAAACTTGGCCATTTTGTAATACAGTTCCTTGGGTTTGTCGGAAGCTCCGGAAATGATCAATGGAGTTCTGGCTTCATCCACCAGGATACTGTCTACCTCGTCAATAATGGCAAAGTTTAGCTCTCTCTGGGTCAAATCCTTTTCGTAAAGAGCCATATTGTCCCTTAAGTAATCGAAACCGAATTCATTGTTTGTCCCAAAGACGATATCACAGGCATAAGATTCCCTGCGCTCCTGGGAATTCATACCGTGGACAATTAAACCTACTTCTAGTCCCAAAAAGTTATATACCTCACCCATCCATTCACTGTCACGCTGGGCCAGGTAATCGTTAACAGTAATGATATGCACACCTTTGCCCGTTAAGGCATTTAAATAGGCAGGCATTGTGGCAACCAGGGTTTTACCTTCACCGGTTTTCATTTCGGCAATCCTTCCCTGGTGTAGAACAACTCCACCCAAAACCTGAACATCGAAATGGCGCATTCCCAGGACTCTGTTACTGGCCTCTCTTACCACGGCAAAGGCCTCGGGTAACAAGTCCTCCAAGGTCTCCCCCTGTTCAAGGCGATTTTTGAATTCTGGAGTCTTATTTTTTAGTTCATTATCTGAAAGAGCCTGGATTTCAGGCTCTAGTTCGTTTACCCTGTCTACATATTTTTGCAATTTTTTTAATTCCCTGTCATTGGGATCTCCAATAATCTTATATATTAAATTCTTTACCAATTAACATCCCTCCTTAAGCTCATGGACAATTTTATCACTTAATAGTAAGGATTACAAGCTAGTCCTGGGGAATTTCCAAGGAGTTTACAATATCTTTAACTCTTGATTTTATTCATCGGGTTCTTGGGATGCGTCAGCTATATCGCGATAATAATGATATAAAGTGAGTAATAGTACAGTCAACACTCCAGTGCTGATTAGAGGTATCACTATATATGAAATTACCGGTAGAGAATCTATTGTCAAGTTAATTCCCATGGTTACAAGCCCTATGAGAAAGAAAGTACAGACATACCAGATTAGTTGATTTTTTACGTTTCCTATATAGCTAAGAGCAGATAAAATCACTTCTATTATCGATTCTTCCCGTTCGTGTTCTAAAATTTCAAATTCTACAAAGATAAAATTAAAAGATATTAAAATCAAAACTACATTTAATACAAGACTAGAAATCAAAGCAGTCCTTCCAAATATTAAGCCCAAAATATAACCGGCTGTACCAAAGACCAATCCGGCAGCCAAAAATACTGCACCTAAAATCAAAAACACAAAGAGAAACTTGAGAAAGTACCTGCCACCGTAACTCAAAAAAGTATCCAGTTCAAGTTTATCTTCACAAAGGCCCTGATCTTTTCTGACAGCAGTCCGGATCAAGCCAAGATAGGCCGGTGCCAAAAATGTGGTTATAGCCCCAGCAACCAAAAATGGGATCAACCCTATTTGAGTAGCATCAGCAGGGATATAATTTTCACCTGAATGAGGCAAGCCGATAGGCGGTGATCCAGGAAACATATAAGGCATTACCTGTTCCATGATATAGCCAAAGTCCATATCGGCATAATCAATATAAAAATTACCTTGATTAAGCAGTAAGGGTAAGGTCAATATATAAAAGAAAATCATCAATCCTAGGGCAAAGTACAACAGTTTAGGATGATTCCTAATGGTCCCCAGGGCTTTAAGAATATTTTCGTGAATAGATGCAATGGGCATTGTATTGTCACACCTCCAATTATGCAATCAATCATAAAATGTACAGGCAATAAATTAATTTTATCATTTTAAAACTTTTGTGACTACTTATTTCTGCTTGAAAGTTTGACTCTAATTCTCCTGTTCACTCGTTAAGCTTACTGAGATGTATTGACTAACCCGCATAATCCGTTCAATTGAAAATTTTACAGTATCAATAACGAAAGGTAACACCCTTGCATTGCAATAAAGAATTTATGATCTATAAATCAAGCTAGTAAGAGCGTAAATACCACCAGACACCAGAGAATGCCCTCCCATTAGCAAAGGCATTGAAGACTGATAACCACATTTGGTAAACTCTTTGATGACCGGATCCTGAACATACTCATATAAAAACAGATCTGAATAAAACCGGTCCAAATCTGCACCTTGTTGATCAGGCAGCCCCCTTTTCATGTGATAAAACATAACCCTGGTATCTATAAGGGCGGCTTCTCCCACTTTTTCCAGATAGGAAAATAGGCCCTGGGGACCGAGGTCTTCTAGTAAATTTCCCATAAAAGAACTGACCTTTCTCTCCTGGATTCGCTTAAGGGCCTTCATGCCTCGCTCCTCGGAAAATATGCGCAGACGCACCCGCAGATGTTCATTAATGTATGAAATTATATTGCCAGATACCCTGCCTGCCAGAATGAGTTCCCGATAATCAGTAGCCGCTATCCTAGACACTTCTTCGAGCTTGTTTTGAAGTCTGGCAAATAAGTGACCGTATTCTTCCATGAGCCAACTCGGTTTTCCGGTCAGTTGATAATACAAGAGTAGATCTACAGGTGTATCTATATCAAAGAGGGGAGCTGTAGATTTATCCATAAGCTTTTGAGGTAGGCCGGCCTGATATCTGAGATTATTTGACAGTTCGTTGTCTGAAGCAAATTGGGGAATCTCATTGACAAGACGGGCAGGATGAAACAAAATCAGGTCTCCGGACTGGGGATTATTAGTGATCATAAAATCATCCCGGTCTTGCAGTTCTCGGATGTAGCGTCCAAGCTCCCAGGTTTCCATCAAGGGAAGGGCCGTGCCGCCAGAAACTAAAACTCGGTCGAGCTCGTAGTCAGTTACAAGCTTTTGTAGGGTTTTTCCTAGATGAAAGCTCCCTTCCTGTTCGGAATTGATGATTTCGAGTTGGGTTTGGGGTTGCGCTGACTGAATTAGTTGTGTTGTCCGGCAGTGTTGCGCTGACCGAGCTGATTGATCTCTTTGATCCCTCTGTGACTGAGCCTGCTGTGACTGTGACTGTGACTGTGACTGATGTGACTGCTGCTGTTTTGATTGTTGCAGCTGCTTCGAGTGTTGCTGCTTCGAATGTTGCGGCGGCTCAGGTTGTTGCGGCTGCCTAGGGTGTTGCTGCTGCCTAGGGTGTTGCGGCTGTTGCTGTGGCAGCTTCTGCAGCTTTTCTAAATCTTCCCGTAATTTCTTATGATCCTTAACACTGGTAACAGCAAACACCTTGTCTATTTCAGGTATTTGTAGAAGCTTTTTTAGATAATCTAAAAACAACTCATTTTCCACTCTATTCATTAGGGACAAAAGTTCATTATCCTGATGGACTTTCCCCGAATTGTGAAAGATGACTGCTGAAACTCCCATACTATTCACCACCTCGTCTAATTAAAATCCCTTGTTAATATCAAGGTTTTTCTCATGTAGGGATAGAATAAATTAACAAACACTAATTAATTTTTATTAAATACGCGCATCACACTTGATTACACTTGAGACATGCATCTTATGGCTTAATGTTCAACGCACATTAGCTGCATAATCATCACAGATGCGACAGATATTCCCATGGCCACGTATCGACTCAATTATATTCTGATTACAACTGATCTCAAACTGAAGGAGGATTGATATATTTGTCTATAAAGAGCTGTAGTATTACGGAACTGACAGATTTTAAATTTGGTCATGCCCAAGATTTTCAGGCAGCCACGGGTGTAACCGTAATTACCACTACAGAAGGTCAGGGAGTTACGGCCGGGGTAGATGTCAGGGGTAGCGCCCCGGGCACTAGAGAAACAGATCTACTAGACCCCACTAACCTGGTGGAAGAAGTTCACGGCATTTTTCTTGCCGGAGGCAGTGCCTTTGGATTAGAAGCAGCAGGTGGTATCATGAAGTACTTAGAAGAATCGGGTGTGGGTGTTCCCACAGGTTATGCCAAAGTTCCCATAGTCCCAGGTGCAATTTTGTTTGACCTGGGAATCGGCGATCCCCGGACTCGTCCCGATGCCAATATGGGCTATCAGGCCGCAAAAAATGCCGCCAACTCAAATCCCCAGGAAGGTAATTACGGCTGTGGAACGGGAGCCACTATCGGCAAGTTTGCCGGTGAAGCCCATGCCATGAAAGCAGGGGTCGGCGTATCCGCCTTTAGAACGGGAGATTTGATCGTGGCTAGTTTGGTAGCAGTTAACTGCTTTGGTGAAGTTATAGACCCGGAAACCGGTCAGATAATAGGTGGAGCTTATGATAGCAGTACCTATCAGTTTATAAGGGCCAGGGAAGTCCTGGGCCACGACAGTGAAAGTGATAAGGAAAACAGTAATAGTGCTGACAATGGTAAAGATCAAGGTAATAGCCACGGTGACAGTGAACGCGATAGCGGCGGTTACAATGACGATAACGATGATGGTGAAAGAAGTATCTTCTCTCGCAATAATACCACTATCGGAGTCGTTGTGACCAATGCCCAGCTAACTAAAGCAGCTGCTACCAAGGTAAGCCAAATGGCCCACAGCGGCATCTCCCGCACTACCAGACCCGCTCATTCCATGCTGGATGGTGACGCTTTATTTACCATGGCTTCCGGTCGTGTAACTTCTGATTTGACTCTCATCGGTGAACTGGCCGCCCTGTCCGTGGAAAAATCTATCATTAATGGTGTAACCAAAGCCCAGTCCAGCCATAATTTACCCGCTCACAATGATATATTTTTTTAGACATTAATGAAGGGGGCTAAAAGGCCCCCTTTAAATTTACTCTCTTTAGTTATGTCAATACTTGTTTATACTTCAGGTTCTATCTGACCGTAATTTCCATCTTTACGTCTATAGACTACATTGACTTCTTCAGTTTCTGCATTTCTGAATACGAAGAAGTCGTGGCCGATCAATTCCATTTGTAGTACAGCTTCTTCAGGTGTCATGGGCTTAATGGCAAAACGCTTGGTTTTAACAATTTCAGGATCCTTGCCTTCTTCTGTTGACTCGGCACCCTCTTTCAGCAGGCTGCCACCAGACTGGCGTAACTTCCTGTTAATTTTAGTTTTATGCTTTTTGATCTGACGCTCTACCTTGTCGATAACTTGATCGACAGAAGCGTACATATCTCCGGTACTTTGTTCACCCCGGACAAGCATCCCTCCATTCAAAAACATGGTGGCCTCGACATTGTGGTTGTCTTTAATTACACTCAAGGTGACCTGGGCCTCCACTGTGTCGTCAAAGTGCTTGTCAAGCTTTGCAAACCTTCTCTGAATGTGTTCTTTTAATGCGTTTGTAACGTCAATGTTCTTACCACTAATTGTCAGTTTCAAAGACATCACTCTCCTTCCAGGTCTTATATTATATATATTCCTCAAAAATAATAAAAATCCTGCAAAATCAAATAAAAAGACTTTTATCACAAGATATTTTATTTATCTACAAAATATTATAATATATTATAATATTTTGTCCGTATATAGAAAAAGCTCCCGGAATTCCGGGAGCTTGTCTTCGGCCATGCTATATCATAACCCCGTGGGTTTATAGCTTAACTACATTAGCCGCTTGAGGACCTCGAGGTCCTTCAACAATTTCAAATTCTACATCTTGGCCATCTTCTAGTGTTTTGAAACCTTCTTCTTGAATGGCACTATAATGTACAAAAACGTCATCTCCACCGTCTCTCTCGATAAATCCATAACCTCTGTCTGCGTTGAACCACTTAACTTTACCTTGCATTAAACCAAATACCTCCTAAAATAATGTTCTAAAATTACGGCATGCCGTATTTAAGTAAGATTATACCATCACTAATTGGGCATGTCAAACCATTGTTTTAAAATTTTTCCTTTATTTTTGGAAAGATCTCTTCAGAAAAGAGTTCTACCAAATCCGGGTCAAACTGGGTTCCGGCAGAATTTTTTAGCTCTTCCCTGGCATTTTGGGGCGTTACCGGACCCTTATAGGGCCTACCCCTGGTCATGACTTCATAGGCATCCACAATGGAAATCACCCGGGCCACCAGGGGAATCTCCCTACCTTGAAGGCCTGTGGGATAACCCCTGCCGTTAATCCATTCGTGATGGTACAAAATACCTTCGGCTACTGGCCGAAGTTCTTCCATGGACTGGGCAATTCGACATCCGATTTCTGGATGTTTCTTGATTTCATGCCATTCTTCTTCATCAAGGGGGCCTTCCTTCAATAAAATGTTCTCCGGGACGGCAATTTTACCAATATCGTGTAAGGATGCAATTAGTTCTAACTCATCCAAGGCAGCTTCAGAAAGATATAGGGCCTCTCCCATCATCCTGGCTATATGTTTCATTCTAGTAGTATGTTCTACAGTTTCCGAACATTTCTCAGGCATCATGCGCTTGAGAAATTCTACAGAAGCACCTTTCAATCTGCGACTGCTCAAAGATTTCTGGCGCTGCATCCTGTCATCGGCCTTTTTGAGTACTTCCCGAACAGGTCTACCATCACCAATCCGGGTTGCATATCCAAAGGATAAAATCACGGGAAACTTGTCCCTTTTATTTATATTTTCCCATTCAAAGGCCTCTCGAAGTTTTTTGAGCCACTGCTGAACTTCTAATTCACCCGTTTCAGTAAGTACTATTAAGAACTCGTCACCACTCCACCTGGATATAATGGCGTCATGAGGAAGTACGGATTTTAAGATCCTAACAGTCCTTTGCAAGACCTTATTCCCTTCCAGGTGACCGAAGACCTCATTTACCAGTTTCAAGTCATTGATATCACCTAAAATAAAACTTACGGGAACATTGTTTTTCTCTAGCTCATAGATCATATTCTCCACATACTGACGGTGATAAGTACCTGTGAGCTTGTCCCTATTATTTAAGTATTCCAAACGTTCCTTGGCCAGCTTTTCCTCGGTGATATCCTGATAAATTCCAAAACCTCCTGCCATTTTATCATTGATAACTAATGGCATACCTGTAATTTTCACAAATACTGGTTTACCGTCCTTTCTTATCCTCTGACTGGATCGGTTAACCACCATGCCTTTTTGGGCCATACTTGATAGGGTTTCGGCTTCCTTAGAAAGTTCTGGTGTGGTAATCATACAATCTAAATTTTCACCAATAATTTCATCTTTATCATAACCAAAAATTTTTTCAAAGACTGGATTGACATCTATCACTTTATTGTCTTGATCTACCAGAGCAATACCATCGGGCATATGCTTAAAGAGCTGTTCATAATAGCTTTTGTGTACCCAGTAAAGCTCCTGATAATTCCTACTATCCAAATTTTCATCTTTGCCAGTAAAGCCACCATCTCCCATAAACTTATCTTCCTTTCCCGCCAAGGAAGCACCTCCTGCTGGAGAATATTCGAACCCATCACTCTAAAAGAGAATTGTTTTTAAAAAGTTGTATTAAAAAATTCCCACAATAATTTTTGTCAGAAATACTTTCACTATAACAAATTAGAATTGATTATAGTAATCATTGTTAATTTTTCTTAATTTTACCATAATTTTTACTACTTAACAAGATAATAATTATCACAAGTCAAGGTACCATCCCTTGTTAGCGAGAAGACATGTGCATATATTGGTGCTGCAGCCAGTTGCCTTCACTGTAGACATTGTTCAGTGCTTGTTCCATCCGGGAAAACTGACTCCACAAGTGATCTTCCCGGCTCTCCAGGCGCCTTTCCATCTGATCCATTCTGTCCTCGTTGCGATCTATCTGTCTATCCAAGGTCAGCTTTCTGTTGCCAATGGCTGTTTCTCTCATATCAGCTTCCCTGGCCCCTTCGGAAAAGCTAAGCCCTTCCAGATAATTTTGCAATCTGGCACCAATGCCATGTTCGCCACCAAAGGCCTCGTACACCTGGCTCACGCTTTCATCCTGTGCTTCTTTAAATCTATCCTTGTCAAAGGTCATTTCACCGTAGCGATCGATCTCAATACCAAATTGACTCAAAACCAAGCGATCATTTTTGAGTCCTAACCCCTCTGCATTAATGGGATCTGTCACCCTTGTACGGAAGTTTCTGGTCAAATTTCTCAAAAGGGAATCTCCCTGTAGGGGGCCTCTGTCGATCTCATCATCTGCTAAAGTAATGCGCCCTTTGTCTTGTAATTTACTAAAGATTTCATTGTAGCTCTCGACAAATTCGGAAATCTCTTCTTCGGCCTTGTTGTCGTCCAATTCAATGGAAATCAGGGAACTGACCGGTAGTTCCTGATCCGCTGAGATAGCACCGATATCTATGGTGACACCATCAATGATATGGTCAATGGTGTTGGATTCATTTTCAAAATCCAATCCATTAATTTGGAACTTGGCATCTTGGGCTTTGTCAATTTCATTACTGAAATAATCTTCTTCCGCATTCCACAGATTCAGGCCATCCTGACCCCAAACATTTTCACTACCACCGATCTTTGTAATGCTGTGACTTTCTCCCGTTTGTTCTGCCTCTATAACTAGCCGATCACCAATGATCTGGGCTTCTAAGGGTAGTTCCCTGTTATCCAACTCTTCGTCTCCGGTTTCTTTTAGATCACCGTCATTGATTTTATCCCTGATATCTGCCAGGCTGTCTTCGGATTCTATTTCGATGGTGTAGGGTTCTTCTTCATCACCCAGATAAAGCTCCAGGTCTCCTTCAAGTTCAAGGGGTTCATCTACATCATCTAGATCTTGGATTGACTCTATGGGCCCGGAAGAAATCCTATGGGCCCTGGCGATTTGGCTCACTTCCAGGTCATAGGTTCTGGCCATGACATCTCGTTCTGCTGTGACAGAGATATCCTCATGGCTTGATTCTGCCTCCATGGAAAAATACAAATCCTTATCCTGTAAAGAAGACAGTTCATCCATAAAGGACTGAAGTGTTTTATTGAGCTCACGCCATTCTTCCTTGGTAGATTCCAATTGTTCAATTTCCTTTTCCATCCGCTGGATGGGTTGACGTTCAATTTCCATTAAACGCTCTACTAGCCCGTGGGTATCGAACCCACTGCTAATTCCGCCAAGCCTCATAATTATCATCTCCCTGGTTAATTGGAATGGTCAATCAAACTTCTTAATTTTAAATTAATTTGAATTAAATAAATAATAAACGGTATCTTCTATAAAATCGCATGGATATAAATTAAAACCAAAACTCTTACTTTAAGATTAACAATGTTCATTTTCTCTCAAAATTTCTTGTATTTTAGAGCTTAGTTCTTGAAAATTTGGTACTAGTTGATAATCAACAGTTTCTTTTGCATTCGCTAAATTACTGTTCTCATAAGCATATACTAAATTAGAGAATCCTTCTCTAATTTTATTTGTACTATCATATATATTTGTATTAGGTTCTGTTGTAAAGGACATTATAGTTCTGTCTATACTGGAAAAACCTTTTAATAAACTTGGAGTTAAATTAACAGCTTTTTCTAAATTCCCATTTTCTAAATCATCTTCTATTTGTACTAGACCTTTCACTATATTACTAATAATTTTATCGACTTTTTTTAATTTGTTTATCCTATTCAGATATGCTAAATACTTTGCATAAGCTAATTTATTCGGAGTTGTCTCCCATTGAATTGTTGAATTACTAGGTCCTGTATTAACTTCAAATAACCATATATTTTCATTATTATCTACAGCAATATCAACTCCCAGTTCATCTATTTCATGTTTATATAATTTGTTTACATGTTTTGATATATTTAAAGCTAATTGTTGTATATATTCTTCATATTTATCAGCTTTTTTTAATCCCAATTCTTTAATTAGTGTATGTTTGAAGTTGGCAACCATTCCACCTCTACTGATATTAGCTGTCACTAAACTCCTATCCTTTCCTATTCTGGCATAAGAGGTGGCCAAAACCCAGTTGCCTTTTCCATCTCGTTGAGTTACAATTCTAAAGTCAAAAGGGAACCCTTCTTCTGTTCTACAATATACATACTTCTGAACTAAGTATTTTTTAGCTATTAATTTATTCGCAAATTTTATGAATTCTTTTTTGTGTAAGTGTTTTTTTCCTTGGTCCTTTATAAGTAAGTAATGGTCTTTTTTCTTTTCAATATATATGACACCTTTTCCCTGTCTCCCTTTAGAGGGTTTTATTATCACTGTTTGATAATTATTTATAAATTCTTCAATTGTTTTTATACTGTCTACTTTTTTGGTGGGTATTAAGTATTTAGTGTATTTTCCTGTTTTATTCATTAATACATAGAAGCCGAGTTTATCATGTATTAAATTTTTAGTGAAAGGAATCTTTTTCCTTAACGATTTCTCAATCTCAGTACGATCTTTTGCAGAAGGTGGTGAGACATTAATAATAACTTCTGGAAACAAAGTTTTCTCTTTTATCCAGATACCATCTTTCCTTACATGACCGCAAATTGTTTCATTTTCCAAATCCACACCACTATTATCAAAAATTATGATTTCATCGCCTTCCATTTTAGCCCTTGCAGTTAAGGTATATAATATTTCGTACCTTTGAACATCAAAAGGAGATTTTTTACCATGATAGATACCTATTAACAAAATTATTACCTCCTACATTTAATCAGCTTAGAAATGCCAAAAACTTAACCCCCCAAAATTTATAATGGGAGGTCAGCCCTGATTAGCTCTTTTTGTCGAAAAAGACTCCTTCGCCTTTGCTTTTGTTTTTACTGGAAAAATAAGTATTGACTGTTTGCTTGTCTTGTTTCACGCGTTTGAGCTCCTCACCGATATTTAACTTTCGCTTATTGAATTCCTGCTCTAAATTCTCAATTTTATTCATGGCTGTCTCCATATTTTCCTGACTAGAAGACTGCAGTTCCCTGATTTCAGAAAGCAGGGGCTCCTCTACCAGGTGGGCGTATTGCTCTTTGTAACCGGCAATTGTCTTTTGAAGTTCTGTAATTTCATCCATAACCTGTTTTTTCTTGTCAAATAAATTTAGGCACTCATCTATTTTTTCCTTGTTCAATAGATTTTCCTGACGCTCTGTCAGATGCAAAAACCTTTTAGTAAGTTTTCTATGTTGTTCTAAATACTGTTTCCATTCATTAAGCTTTTCCAACTATGCCACCTGCCTGAGTCTTAACATTTTTGCCGGAACCCGCACTCTTAGAGGCCTCATCAAAGGTCTGGCGCAGTTCTCTCATCATCTTCATCACCTGATCGATTTTCTCGGTATCCTTTTTGATATTGGCCTGGATGAGTTCGTTGAGCATGAAATCATATAGTCTCCATAGATTAGTAGCTACCTCTCCCTGATTAGTATCTAAAGAGTTCATGAGTTCAGCCACTATGGATTGGGCTCTTTTTAGTTTTTCATTGGCCTGTTTCAATTCTTTATTTTCCAAGTGACCTTTGGCCTGTTTCATGAACTTAAGCCCCCCGTCGAAAAGCATCAGTAAAAGCTTTTCAGAGCTTGCCGTCTTAATTTGAGTTTCCTTGTAGTTGTTATAAGGATTTTGCCCGTACAAGCATAAGACCCCCTTTCAGTGTTGCATTTATGTGGTATGAGCACCTTACATCATCATTCCGCCCATACCGCCTCCCATAGCCTGCATTAGAGACTGTGATTCAGCCTGAGCGCTTTGTATTCCTTCTTCCATAGCTGTGAATTGTGACCAAAGTTGTTCTTCACGCATTTCCGCCCGGTCTTCAATAGTATCTATTCTGCTTTCAGTGCGTTCAATTTCATTGGCTTCGGTGGTAAGCCGGTTCTCGATAACACTTTGATTCTGGTCTTGGGTTTGATTTCGAAGTCCAGTAGAGTCCAGTTCACCGTCGTAAACCACGCCATCCAAGTACTCTTCCATGCGAACGGCTATTCCTTCTCCGCCGCCTTCGCCGTCATTGGCGAATAGAGCTTGTACTGCTTCGGGATTTTCCTGGAGCTGTTCTTCTAATCTATCGTAATCGATAGTGAGCTCGTTGGCATCAGCTCCGCTGTAAGAGCCACCAGCTACAGTGTCACCGCCAATTTCAATACCGAAGTGTGCAGGAACTAATTCATCTACTTCATTACCATCAACTTCTATATCTTGATCACTGACATCTACCGGATCTGTAATAGCTCTTCTGAGATTATTGGTAATATTGTTAAGGGTACTATCTCCCTGTAAAACACCGGACTGAACTTCTTCTTCACCCTCTTGGGTATCATCTTCAAGTACTGTAACATCAGTTTTGTCTTCAATTGCACTGATAGCTTCGTTGTAGTTTTCTTCAAAGCTTTCTACATTATTGATAAGAGTCTCGGTATCTTGAGATATGGAAATGGTTTCTTGAATCTCCATATCACTCTCAGTAGCTGCAGAAATATCTACTTCCACACCATCGGCGATCTCTATTTCATTAGTGGAAGATTCAATACCTTGAATGCCGTTTACTATGACTTTGGCATTTTGGCTTTCTTGCACTTGCAGTACTTCTCTATCATCTTCATTAACATCATTATTTTCTTCATCATCGTTCTTTATATCAGCATCTAGTTGCAGCCAGCCTAATAAGTCACTGTCTCCATCATTGTCTGCCTTTTCCTCATTGTCTGCCTCAATATTTTCTAGTTCATATCCTTCATCGATGTTAAACTCTAAGTATTCACCAGCTATGACGGTAGCACCCATGGGAATGGTTTTATCGTCATTATTTTCTATCTCATTGTTATTGATTTTATCAGCGATGTCCTGAATGGTGTCTGATTCGTCCACTTTAATATCAAATTCTTCATCACCAAAATCAAAGGTCAGAGTACCTTTGTGACCATCTTCATTTTCCACATTGTTTATAGTGTCTAGTGAAGCCAGTCTTTGATTTTGGGCTTTTTGCTGTATTTCAAATGCATAATCTGCTTCTACTGCTTGATTGTCAGCGGAAACTTCAATATTTTCATTAGTAGAGCTGGCTTCCATACCTTGAAAGGTATCTTCACTCTGAAGTCCAGAGAGTTCATCACTAACTCCCGATAACAGTTTATTGACATTTCGCCATGCGTCTTTAACTCCTTCTATCTCTTGGATATCCTGTTCGTGGCGCTGAATAGGTTGTCTTTCTAATTCTGCTAGCTGTTTTACCAGGTTTTCTGTATCAAAACCTGTTGCTAATCCTCCAAGTCGCAAGCTCTCACCTCCTTATGACTCAGGCCTCTTCATCTACAATGAGGCCAACAACCTCCTTAAGTCCTGCTATTATATCCAGGATCTTTTCCGGGGGAATCTCTCTGATCACTTCATCTTGCTCCCGGTCTATAACTTCTACCCATATTTTATCAGTTTTTTCATGTACATGGAAATCAAATCCCTTATCAATGAATTTATTTAGTTCTTCAAACTCCTCCAGTGCTTTTTTTACCTTGTCCTGGTTTAGATCTTCCCGGCGCTCTTCTGGAGCTAGCTGGTCCTGACCTAATTTGTTTTCCAAAACTTCATTTGAGGATTTTAATTTCTTGTTTGCGCCGGAAGCTCCCCCCCGGTCCAGGTTGTCTAAGCCCTTAACTTTAGAAACAGCGTCTGTTTCATTGACTCTCACCTGAACGCACCTCCCTGTATATAAAGAAGAGCCGACCGACTTGGTCGGCCGGCCCTGTTATTCAAGGTATATTACTGAAGAAGCTGAAGAACTGATTGAGGCTGCATGTTGGCCTGAGCCATCATAGCTGTACCTGCTTCTTCAAGTACCTGCTGAGTTGAGAAGTCCATCATTTCTTCTGCCATGTCAACGTCTCTGATTCTGGATTCTGCAGCAGATAAGTTTTCAGAAGCTACACTTAAGTTGTTGATAGTGTGCTCTAATCTGTTCTGAAGAGCTCCCAGTTCAGAACGCTGGGAAGATACTGTATCTATAGCGTTATCTATATCAGTGATTGCTTCATCAGCTGATTCTTGTTCATCTACTTCTATTCCCATTCTTGCTGTAGCTTCTATCTCCCCTTCATCATTTTCTTCTATAGTTACACTACCGCGGTCTACTGTGTTTCCGAAATCAACAGATTCGTCTGAAACTTCGTCACTTCCAATTTCGTCTAAATCTGCTTCTGCATCATCGAGAAATTCAAATTCTTGTGCTTCATCATCAGCTAGTGCTACATATTCTCCTTCATTATTGACTAGTCCGTAGTGAGCATCTCCATTCCCATCAAATACCCCATCTAGTGTTTCATCAAGTTCAACAACTTCATAGGTTTCACCATCAGCAACAGCTATTTCATCTAAATCCGCCTCATCATTAGTAGCAGTATATTCTTCACCAACACCTAATTCTGACGCTCCCATATTATCAATGTTCAATTGTAAGTTTTGACCCTCATTTGCACCGATATGGAAAGTTCCAGCAAAATCACCGTCAACTAGATTTTGTGTGTTAAATTCTGTGGTTTCTTCGATTCTGTGTAATTCTTCTGCAAGTTGATCAATTTCCTCTTGAATTTCCCCTCTGTCTGCATCGATATTTGTGTCGTTAGCTGATTGTACAGCTAGCTCTCTCATTCTCTGCAGTATACTATGGGATTCTTCTAGAGCACCTTCTGCAGTTTGGATTAAGCTGATACTGTCCTGAGCGTTTCTTACTGCCTGATCAAGACCACTTACCTGACCTCTCATTTTTTCTGAAATGCTTAGACCTGCTGCATCATCAGCGGCTCTGTTGATTCGTTGTCCACTTGACAATCTTTCTAGGTTTTTCTGCATGTTTTGATTAGTTTGCTCTAAGTTGCGGTGAGCATTCAACGCTTCAATGTTCGTGTTAATTCTCATGAAAATCATCCTCCTTGATTTTTGTTTTTTGGGCTTCCCTGCCCATTTAAATTTGCTCCTCTCGGTGGCCACCTCGAGAGAATTTTCTATGGTTAACCCTTTATTAAGGGTTGTCCCCTAAAAGTATAAACTAATAAAAATCCATTAAGATCTTCAATTATGTATGCTTAATTATATATAAACTAAGCTTTCACTCTACTCTTATATATCGACAATGATCAGCATTTTCATTAATGTGTTTAGGTAGAAATACGAGCGATTATAATATTATAAATAGCTTGTCCTTTGTTTTGCTCTGTTTTTCGGCCCCATTTGATATTTTATCATTTATTTTTCTTTTGCAGTGCATCGGACAGTTTATCCAACACATTTTCTGAAACCTGGGAAGCTTTCACATTCTCCTCCTGGATCTTTTGATATACTTCTGCCCTGTGAATTTCCACATCTTTGGGGGCTTTGATACCCAGGCGCACTTTGTCTCCTTCTGTACCCACTACCGTAATTTCTATGTCATCACCTATCATAATGGATTCGTTTTGCTTTCTAGTGAGTACAAGCATCAGACTGCACCTCTCGCTTTGGTTCCCTGATCATTGAATAAGGGATGTTTAGTGGTATAGTCCGATGGATGTAATACTATCTGCTTACCTAAACGCCTGTCGGGATTTATAATTACAGGTCCTTTTAGATTGACTGTAGCACTTTTGATATCTTGTTCTGGTACTGTAACTAAAGTCAAGATCACGGCATTTTCAGATTCTTTGAGATCTATAGCAGCCAGGTCTTGGCTGCTAGGTTCTATCTGATAATCTTCGAAAAAGTTGGTAGGATCTATCATTACAAAGAACAGATCTTCCTGTTCCACTGATTGTAAGTACCAAAAGGGAGTTCCCTGTTCACCTTCCAAGAGAAGATATCTCTTGCAGTCGGAAAATCCAATTAAACCTGTAGGAAAGGTTATAATCTTGTCTTCATTTACTTCTATTTCCCCAAAATGAGGACTAGTTATTTTCATTATTTTAACACCTCTTTAAGACAGGTTCTTACTTTGAAATACTTCCACAGCTAAAGCGTAGGCTTTATGCTGCTGTTTATAGTCATTTAGTTATTTCGATTATTCCACTCTGAAATCAATCCTAGGTTCAGGGTTTACATCAATATTAAGATTTCCTGAATTGATATATACTCTACGGGCGATATCTTCTAAATTTATTTCAACCTCTTCCGGTGAATAATCCAGGTCCACTTCACCTTCCACAAAATTAATTTCAGGAGGATTTTCCGGCACCAATGCCACATTGATCTCTTTTTCCGGCCAGATATGTTCTTCCAGTTGTTCAATGATGGGGTTACCACCATCTTCAATGCGCTGAAGCTGATCACCCCAGGCAGAAATACGGCCAATAGTTTCATGGGCCGTTTCCATACCTTCCTGGGCGCTTTTTGCCCGCAGTGAAACTATATCGTAGCGGCCGTAATCCTCCCATACATGCTTGGAATCTATCTCAACCCTGGGATCTTCAGTGGACAATTCAAACTGACGCTTTTGCTTATCCATCTGAAACTCCCGCCTACTGGCATCCACACCAGAATCCATTGGGCTAGACTGTAACTGCAATTTTCCAAAGTTAAAATCAATTTGTAAGCGTCTTTCTAGACCAACTCCCATGATTATTCACCTCTTAGATTATTCACCCTTACTTTATCCGGACTCTATTGAAGAAAATCCAACAAAGTGGGCTGAATTATTCTAGCACCTGCTGACAGAGCCATTCGGTGCACGTTTTCCTGGCTCTTTAAGTCCATGATGGTCTTGGCCATATCCGCTTCTTCCGTTTCGGATAAGTCTTCTTTGGTTAGATGTTCGATATCTTGTAGGCGGTTTTTACTTAGCTCTAACCTGTTTTGTCTTGCTCCGACTTCTGCTCTATTATCCAAGTTGTTCTCAATCCAGTGATCGAGATCTTGCAAGTGTTCGTTGGAGAGTTTTTCTGTTCCACCGCCATCATCTTCCATCATGCTATCATAAACCCCGTCCAGCATTTTAAACATATTTTGTGAGATGGCCTCATCACCGTTCTCACCATTTTCTCCGTTTTCTTCTTCATCGAAAGAGCCAAAAACTTCTTCACCGTGCAGGTTTTTAGAAATCGTTACATCGGAGCTGATGTCGGTATTAAGGCGTCCTCGATTTCCGGAGTACTCTACATCAAAGGTATTGTATTCTCCTTCTTCGCCGTTCATTTCTTCAACGTCATCCATATCAAAGGGTTTATCAGTAGTATTATGCCCTCCAAAAATGTGCTTACCACCAAAGTCAGTATTGGCAACTTCCACTAAGTGTTCCTTTAATTCCATAACTTCTGCTGCCAGGGCCTCTCTGGACTGCTGATCCACACTGTCACTGGCTGCATATATAGTTAGTTCTCTAACCCTTTGTAGAACATCGTCAACTTCATCTAAAGCGGAATCAGTACTGGTCAACCAGGAATCGGCATCATCAACATTTTGCTTGTATTTAGCCAGTTCAGTTTCCTCAGTCCGAAGGTCCAGGGTTCTGGCAGTTCCCGCTGGATCATCGGAAGGACTTAAAATTCTTTTTCCGGTGGAAAGCTTGTTCTGGGTATGATTCATATCCCGCAAATTTGTGTTCAGATTCCTCAACATATTGTCACTCATCATTTTATTGGTCACCCGCATATATTCACCCTCCTGACAGTTCCTCAATAATCAGTTTCTCTATGGGTTGTTTCTTAATTAAACATCTAGATTTATCTTATTCAGATAGTTCCACTTCGCATCAAATCATAATTGTATGCTTTGAAATTAGCGCCCAACAATACCCATTTGATTTATTATGGTATCCAGGGATTCATCTATGGTGGTTACTACTCGAGAAGCAGCGTTGTAGGCGTGTTGTTGTTGGACCATTTTGGTCATTTCCTCGTCCATGGATACACCACTTACGGCCTCTCGCCTGTTTTCTAGCTGATCTACTAGTAATTCCTGGTTTTCCACCATTCGTTCAGCTTCCTGGGCTTCTACACCCAGGTCTGAAACCACAGCATCGATATAGTCATTAAAAGTTGTGTCTCCAGAAATTTTTTCATCATTATCAAAATTATCTTCACTTGGGACTTCTTTGATAATGTCTTCATCTTTTAAATTAGCCAGGCGTTTACCGTTTTCACCATTTCCACGGTACATCAATTTGTTAGGATTAATATCCATGTTTTCGGGCTCTTGTGTTTCGTAATTGTCGCCAAATATATCTTCTAATCCCATATCAGATAGATCATCGTCATCATAGTCTCCATCCAGGTATTCTGAAAGGGTGTCATTGTCTATGTATCCCGCATTAATCAAATAAACGTCCTCTTGAATTTCTTCATTAACTGTCAATAGCTCATTGCCATCATTCTTCCATTCGAAGAAATTATCCACCTGATTAACATCGTCTGAAAAAGGGTCCTCCCCATCCTGGGCTGCCTGGGCTTGATAGTGGTTAAAAGCCCTGTCATCACTGTGCACAACATTGAAGCTTTCTTGGAACTGGGCCATGACACTTCGGAGTTCGTCTATGTGGTCCTGGACGATTTTATCACGGGAATCCATCAGACCGCCCATGGCACCATCCCGGAAGTTAACTTCCTCTCCGGTATGGCTCCACTTAACTTTACCACCTCTAGGTTCTTGATCGTCTAAATAGATGTTCCCATTGCCCTCGTTGTTTCCGTTGTCATTATCTGCATCAGCAGCTTCCGCTTCGAATTCAAGCTCATTGACCCGATTCCCTTCCACCAGGGAGGTACCGCCTATACTAACTCTGACATTTCCCTTATCATCTTCACTTAAATTATAATTTGTAAGCTCGGAAAGCTCGTCTAAAAGCATATCTCGCTTATCGCGGAGATCATTTGCGTTTTGGTTAGTTCGAAGCTCGATATTTTGAATCTGCTCGTTCAAATCGGCAATTTGATGACCAATGGAATTAATCTCATCAACTTTGATATCTATACTTTCATCTAAATCTTCTTTTAAGTTTACAAACTGACCGTACATGTGGTTAACAGTATCCGCCAGGGAAACACCCCGTTCCATGACCTGGGTACGAGCGGTCCTGTCTTCCGGATTCTTGGAAAGATCCTGTAGAGACTCCCAGAACTGGTCGAATACAGATCTCAAACCACTATCCGATGGTTCTGTATATAAGGTTTCTATTTTTTTCAGGGTATCATTTTTGTTTTCCCAATTCCCTTTAAACCGGGATTCTTCTCTAATTTGTGAATCTATGAAATCATCCCGCATCCTTTCAACACTCTCAACTTCCACACCTGTTCCGATCTGTCCGGCAGTTCCGGGCATATTCTGGGCAGGCATGGTATATGGAGATGTGGCACTCATATGTGCTTTCTGGCGGGTATAACCATCGCGCTCGGCATTTGCTATATTATGACCAGTAGTATCAAGTGCATTTCTCTGAGCAAAAAGTGCCCTTTTAGCCGTTTCCATACCGTGGAAAGTGGATCTCAAGTAAATCTACCCCCTAGTGAAAAATTGTCTAAATACAATAATAATAGGATCTAAATCTTTTTATCTAAAAAGCTGCGGTTGCTTTTCTTGGCCGCTTTTCCCGAATCATCACCAACATCGTTACCGTAAGTGCCGGGATCATCCTGACCGGCACCTGCCACAATATCTAAACTGTAATTTATATATGAGAGGGACTGTTGGATCAGGGAATTGTTCTTTATGTTCAAATCTTTCAAAGTAATCACGATCTCTTCCAGTTCCCTGTAAACCTGGGATAGGCGTTTTTCCAGCTCGCCTTCCGCGTATTCTATCAATTTAGAAATAGTCAGATCATCTTGAACTTCACCCAGTTCTTCAGCCAACTGGGCAATGATTTCCTGGCGCTTTCTCTCGAGTTCACCGTTTTGAAAGACTATTTTCTGTTCCTTTTTAATCAGTTCTTCTAACTGACTTAGCTCGCCCTGAATCAAGGCCTCCTGCTTCTCTTCTTCCTGTTGTACCAAAAGTTTATAAGTGGCCAACTGTTCTTCTAAATTTTCACAGAGATCTTGTAATAGTTTGTCCATGTATAATTCACCCCATTTAATCTAAGCCGAGATTAACTTAACTGTAGTTATCTATATATCCAGATAACTGAGAATTATACTTCCCGGTCAAATTGAACTTCTCGGGCAGTTTCAATGATTTTACCGGCAATTTCGTCACCAGAAACGTCATAGGTGCCACTTTGTATGGATTCTTTTAATTCGTTGACCCGAGCTTTCTCCTGTGAATCCAGTTGAGAGATCTTTTCCCTGGCCACCTTAATCTCCTTAGACAGACCTGTAAGTTCCAGAGAATCCTTTTTCTTGGCACCTTCTCCTCCCCGGCCCTTGCCTGTTTTCTCAATTTTTTGGACCTTATCCAGTTGGGAGATACTTTTTTGATAGGTTCTCAAATACTGATTATAGTCCCCTCTAATTTTATCCATAACAAGTCACTCCTAATTATACAGGAATATATTGACACAAGTCCGAAATCCTAATTTGCACCTATAAATAAAGTCGGCCGCTGGGAGCAAAAACTTAAATCACACAACTCCCCTGCGGCCGCATTAACTCCAATTAGCTCTTATATGCTTTTAAAAGCTATTTTATATCGCTTTTTTCGCAAAAATTTTATCATCCTTTTATCTTATCATCTTTTTATCTTATCATCCTATTATCCTATGATAATTATCCACCATATCTTATTATCATCCTAACATCTTATCTTCTGCGCTTGTCCACACGATCCTTAATATGTACTTTGCCTGTTTCTTTAGTTTCATCATCTGTTTGTTTGGGCTCTCCTTTGACGGATTCAAATTGCTGGGAAAGTTCTCCTTGACAGCTTTCACAATATTTACCTTGAGAAATCTCCTTACCACAGCGCTTACACTCAATTGTCAGGGCTTCGTATTTTGAGGTCAGTAATCTACCCTCTTCAATGAACTTTCTGATCTGTTTTTGAGATACTTCTGTTTCTTCGGAAACTTCAACAATTGTCGCACCAGGATTCTTATCCAGATACTGTTTCACCTTCAAAAAATCATCTTCTTCCTTTTGATGACAATCAGGGCAAATATCTCGGGTCGTTTTTAAAAATAACTTTCCGCACCGCTTACAGTTTTTGAGGTTTTGCATGGCTTTCCCCGGTTACTACTTTTAGTAACCCAGGTTTTCACCTCCTGTTCGTGAGAATTTGGGTTCGGATTACTCCAAATTAATAACTTTTATATAATGTTAACTTTGACATGTACTAAATCATTATTTTGACCCTGGAAAATAATGTGGTCTATGTAACATTATTCAACACAATCTACTAAAACCCCTGTTTATCCAACTAATTTCATCATTTATTTCAAACAATTAAATAAGCCACATTATTTGTTAATCTTTATTAAAAGGAATAACCTAATAAATCAATAATTTAATTAAAAAATTAATGAACAAAGGTTAAATCATACCATTTACCTATTGCTAATAGTACTAATGGCTTATAGCATGGACTCAACAAAGGGATTTCCATAAAATTACTTTCCAAGGGGTGTTCTCATGATTAAAATTATTAAACGACTGTTCCAGGAGGAACAGGGCTTTACCTTAATTGAGCTTTTGGCTGTTGTAGCTATTCTGGGAATATTAGTTGCAGTTGTTGCACCTAATGTGATGCAATTTATAGAAGATGCAGAAGCTGGAGCTGAAGATGCAGAATGGGCAATAGTAGAAGATGCCATTGTTAATGCTGCAATGCAAGAAAATAAAGATTTAGAAAATGTTAGTGCAGCTGATGCAAATGACTATATCGATGGTGATTTAAGTGCAATTGAGGAAGAAGAAAAAGAAGATATGGAAGTTCAGGGGGTTGATTTAGAGATAGAAATTGAGGACAACGAAATAGCTAGAATAAATGAGGCTAGCAACTAAAAGTTCATAAGACAATATTTCCTATCTATTGAAAATCTACAAATTTATAAATATAGCTATTTTTTACATATTTATCGACATAATCTATACATAAAAAGCGGTAGCGTCAATGCTACCGTTTTTTGCGTTTTCGCGAATATAAGGATTTAGTCGGTTTAGTTGATATCGTCTTTAACACTGATCAGGTGAACTCTCATGGCTTCAGCGGCTTCCTCTGGTTTTCCTTTTTCAACAAAGTCAACGATTTTTGTGTGATCATTTATTGATTTTGTGTATCTTTCTTCGGTAATAAATTTTAGTTGAGTTAATCTGAGCACTTCTTGAATACTAATTAAAAATTTTAAAAGGACCGAATTCCTTGCAGCTTTGGCTAAATTTAAATCAAATTCTACGTCCAGTTCGGCTTTTTCCGATTTCGTTTCAGCTTGTGAAGCTTTTCTGATTACTTCTCTAATATTCTTAATATCTTCTTCAGTTGCCCTTTTCGCCGCTTTTCTTGCCATTTCCACTTGGATTAATTCA
This sequence comes from Natranaerobius thermophilus JW/NM-WN-LF, assembly GCF_000020005.1. NCBI lineage: Bacteria > Bacillati > Bacillota > Clostridia > Natranaerobiales > Natranaerobiaceae > Natranaerobius > Natranaerobius thermophilus. Next base: position 2,377,984 of record NC_010718.1, read on the forward strand.
CGAGCTTCAAATAGTTCTTCTATATCATTTGTCAGTAAAAGGGGATAAGCCAGTGCGCTAACTGATCCCTCATCTTCCTCACTGGAAAGATAGACACCTCTTCCAGGGACAGATTTAAGCAGATTGATTTTTTCCAATGTTTTTAATGCCTCTCTTATGGAACTTCGACTAACACCAAATAACTCCACCAATTCTCTTTCAGAAGGAAGTTTATTACCAGGTTTCAATTTACCTTGAACTATTAAATCTATAATTTGATCAATTACCCTATCACTTAAGCTAGTTGTTTTTAATTTTTTAATATTCCAATCTTCCATTAAACTTCACTCCTTTTGTTGGCACTAACCACTAACAACTACCTACAACCTACTTAATAAATAATTCCATAATTTTTCCTTCAAACCTTTTACCATTCTAATATCATTTATTTTTGAATGATGATAATATATCAAAATAATTTACAATTTATACAGTTAATTATATCACTTTTTTGTAATTTTATAAATATTAATAGTAGGGCATACTGCCCATATAAAAGACCATTCAACATTCAAAATAGACAGTACACCCTACTAATTTATTCTAAATTTCCAACATATTAATTTTCACAATCCAGCGTAAAAGTTACCCTTCAATAGATTCTTCTTGTTCCCAGTCCCAAGGTTCATCTTTAATGAGTTTGTTGGCAAATGGAATAAAGATAGACATGATTCCAAAGATGGCTAATAGCCCCTGATACCATAATAATGGAATAACATCTAAAGGACCAACGGCTCCGCCTGTAAGCCCCATTACCATAAGTATTTGAGCACCATATGGGAGAGCCCCTTGCATTACACATGCAGCAATATCCATTAGTGCGGCACTTCTTCTCGGATCGACTTTAAAAGTCCTAGATATCTTTTTAGCTATTGGACCATTAATTATGATTGCAATAGTATTATTAGCAATTGCAGCATCTGTTAAAGCAACTAGTCCAGCTATACCAAGTTCTGCAGAATTTTTACTCGTAATTCTCTTATTGATGGAATCTACAAGGTATTGCAGTCCACCGGCATCTGTTACCATTTTAGCCAATCCACCGGTAATTAACGAGACCAAGAATACATTCATCATTGATAAGAAACCATCATAAATCTCTTGGCCGAAAGTAAGAAAGTTCAGTTCCCCGTAAAGCATTCCTATCAAACCAGCCATTACAATCCCACTAGTTAGAACTAAAAATACATTCCCACCTGCTATTGCAAAAATTAAGACAAAAATATACGGAATTATTTTAATCAGATTATAATCATAACCACCCGTTTGTAATTCATCTGGAGTTCCTGAAAAGAAAAATAGAAGGACAATAGTTACAAGGGCTGCTGGTACAGCAATAAATAAGTTAATTTTAAACTTATCACGCATTTTTACACCTTGAGAAGTTGTAGCTGCAATGGTGGTATCAGATATTACTGAAAGGTTATCCCCAAACATGGCACCACCTATTATAACCGCCATAATCAAAGGTAAACTCAAACCAGTTTCTTGAGCAAAACCCAAGGCAATGGGGGCAACTGCACCTAAGGCTCCCATAGATGTACCAGTTGAAATTGAAATAAAACCTGTAATCAAAAATAATCCAATGGTTAAAAGGTTAACTGGAGCTAAAGACAATCCAAAATTAACGACAGAATCAACACCGCCCATGGCTTCAGATACTGCGGAGAAAGCTCCAGCTAATAGATAGATGGTACACATGGTTAATATGTTTTTCTCACCCATACCAGCTAAAAATGTTTCCGTTTTTTCTGCAACAGTACCTTTTAAGATTATAAACGCCAGGACCACACCGATTGAAACGGCTACGGGCATCGGAAATTGGTAGAAAGGATCTTCCACACCGGTGACCTGTAAATAAATCCCTATACCCAGGTATAAACCCAGAAACAAAATAAAAGGTAATAGTGCTATCGGATTTGCCTTTGGTCCTTCTTGAATTTCTTGAGCCTTGTCAATTTCATTTTTCATTTCAAATCCTCCTCTAAAACTTTTAAGTTCTGTTAAGTTATATGATATTTGAATCAGTCTCCGTCCCGGAGTTAAGATAGTTTTAGACAGAAATCAAAACCCTCCGGGAGAAAGGAGACTGATCCATGACTAAAGTTGTATGCCCTAGATGCAATAATAACTGCTCTGACAAGTTTTATAGGTTTGGTTTTGATAATCATGGTCATCAAAAGTATCAATGTCAAGAATGTTTTAGTCAGTTTGCACCTAAGACACTTTCTAAAGGCGGGGATAAAAGAGGTCCTAATAAACCTCGTAAATATCCCTCTTGCCCTAAATGCGGTAAAGCTACATTTTTACATCACGACTATGAATTTTATTCTAATTTGAGGTGTTGGGACAAAAGCTGTAATCATTCTTTCTATGTCCCTAAACCTCAAAGTATTCCTGAACCTTCGCAACTTGATATTGACGGCAAAGTAGACTTCTCTAACATGAGACATTCTCTTCATACTGTTATTCGAGCTCTTTACCTGTACTTTATCAATGGTAGCTCTACTAGAGGTGTCTCACAGTTCCTTATTGATTGTGAAGGAATTAAAGTATCTCATGTTACTATTGCTGACTGGACTAAAAAGTTTGCTCCTCTGTTTCTTTATATCTCTAGATATCTAAAGCCAATAGATCTTGACTCTTCTGATGAGTGGCATGTCGACGAAACTGTAATTAAAATTAAAGGCAAAAGATTCTACGCCTGGACTGTTATTGATGCTGAAACTAGATTTGTGCTTGCATTTCATCTATCTCCTTACAGAGATAGCCAGGCTGCTTTTAAAGTGCTGAACTATGCTAAGAAACATTTTGGACAGCCTCATAGTATCGTTACAGATAGATACTGGGCTTACAATGCTCCAATTAAAGTTCTGTTTCCAAACTCTAATCACATCAGAGTCGAGTCTTTTCAAGATGATATCTCTAATAACTTAATTGAATCTTTTTTTCAGATTTTCAAAAGCTGGGTTAAGCAACGCAGAGGATTTGCTTCTTTCCAGTCAGCCAACAAGTTGATTGCGGTATTTGTGTTTGCTTTTAACTTTGTTAGGACAAGCAATGTTTTGAATCAGTCTACTCCTGCTCAAGTTGCTGGGATTAATTACTCTAATCGTAATAGGACTTTTTGGCTTTTACATAGTAATAATGCCGCTTGACTGCCAAATCTTTTGAAATCTTGCGAGCAAATGAGCTTATTTTTCATAACAACTTAACAGACTCAACTTTTAAATTTTTTGATAATTTAAGAATTTTTCTACCATCTTCTCTGCAGGATCAATCAATTCAAAAGTATACCCTTGTTCTGAAATAAGCTCGTCTACTTCATCTTTAAAATAAGGAAAATGCGTACAAGCAAGTATTAATGATTCAACCTTTAATTTACTTATTGCTGCTAACAGATCCTTTATACCCACTTCATGAACTATTTTCTCCGGCGCCACCCCTTTCTCAATTTGCAAGACTACTGGTAGTAAACTAAAGCCCAGAACTGTAATATAAGAATTGTTCTGTCTCATGACCTTTTCGATGGTAATATTACTTGAGTTTGTTGCCGACATCAGAGCTATAGTCTGAAAATCATTGGCAATTTCTTTATATATATCTAATGGTGTGACTATAGGAAGGGGAGATAACTTTTTCAGTTTATCTAAATCGAGGGAAGCGCTAAGTGAATTGCAATATATGATTACTCCCTCGGCACCCAAGTCCCTTAGTTCTTTCACTTTATTTAAAGTTTCTTCAAACAATCTCTGTTGTTCTAACACCTGCATTTTGGCTTGTTCTTCAGGAGTAGCCGAGATGCTTTTACCACTTGCTGTAAACGCTTTCGATCTTAACAGCATCTCCCCCATTTCCGTATCAACCGGTGTTCCCGCAATGACTCCTAGATGATTTATCTGTTCAGATTTCATTTTCATCACTCCTGTAGATATCTTAGTTCAATCCTTGTTTTAAATCCTCAATAATATCGTTGACATTTTCTATTCCTACAGAAAGTCTTACTAATCCATCAGTAATACCATTTTTCTCACGTTCTTCTTTAGGAACTACATAATGAGTCATGGAAGCTGGATGCTGAATCAATGTATCTACATCACCTAAACTAGTCGCTAGAGTACAAACTTCAACATTGTTAAGCAGTTTTTTCCCGGCTTCATAGCCATCAGCAAGTTCGAAGGTCACGATTCCACCAAAGTTTCTCATCTGTCGCTTAGCTAGTTCGTGTTGAGGGTGACTTTCCAGTCCTGGATAATACACTTTTTCTATGGCAGGGTGATTATCGAGAAATTCAGCTATTTTTTTGGCATTTTCGCAAATCTTGTCCATCCGAAGTGTTAGTGTCTTAACTCCTCTCAAAATCAAGAAAGCATCAAAGGGGCCTATAATTCCACCGAAGTTTTTAATTGTAGTCCCATTAATGTTGTCAATTATCTTTTTTGGTCCTACTATCATTCCAGCTACAGTATCACCATGCCCACAGAGATATTTAGTAGCACTATGGACAACCACATCTATGCCCAACTCAAGTGGTCTTTGTAGATATGGGCTCATGAACGTATTGTCAGTTATTGTGGTAAGATTTTTCTCCTTGGCAATTTTCGCAACTCGTTCTAAATCTATTAGATATAAGGTAGGATTAGCCGGTGTCTCGGTGTAAATAACTTTGGTATTACTTTTTATCGCTTTGTAAATATTGTCTGGATCTGTCATATCGACAAAAGTCACTTCAATACCCCATTCAGGCAATATATCCACACAAAAAGAATGAGTACATCCATACAGAGGATTTGAAACGATCATATGATCCCCACAGCTGAGTAAACTCATGATAGCAGAAGAGATAGCTGCCATGCCTGAACTCACGGCGAGAGCGTCTTCTCCTCCCTCTAAATTTGCCATAAGTTTTTCTAAGCTTGATTGAGTGGGATTACCTAATCTGGTGTAAATGTAGCCATCTTCTTCACCTGTAAACCTGGACGCACCCTGCTCAACACTGTCAAATACAAAGGTTGAGCTTTGATAAATTGGTACCCTAAGTGCACCTGCATCATTCTTGTGACCTTCATCGGCATGTAAAATCCTTGTCTCAAAATTTTGACTCGACATCTTAGAAAACACCTCCATAAATTTTTGTTATCTATGTTAAATTAATACTTACCATTGACCATCAAACTGCCTTGTCGGGTTTTTCTAATAATAATTGCTGATATGGGCGCTAAAATTGCACCTAATCCTAAAATTATAAATGGTAAACTCCAGTTTTCCGCATGCATGGGATCGGCCCCATTGTTTTGTAAATCCAGAACTACACCAAATACATAGGGTGAAACCACAGTCATCAAATAGCCGGCAGCGGATTGAATTCCCAACATGGTTGATCTCAATCTGAAGTTGACCATCTCTGTTAGACCTGCCTTGTATATTCCTGAATCAGCTACTACCCAAAAACCTATCCAAAAACCAACAAGTGTTACAAAGACAAGGGAATGTCCGTGTAAAAATCCTAAAAACAATTGGGCAACTAGGCTGAATATCGAACACATGAATATGGTCTTACTTCTTCCCCATTTGTCAGCTATTTTCCCCATGACATACACAGCTGGGGCTCCACTCACTATAATCAAAGCTGCTAAAAAGTTACCCAGGGAAACGGCCTCTGCACTGCTATAACCCACTTTAAATGCAGAAGCTGTCATGAATGGACCAATCCAACCCCAGAAGGCATACAGTTCCCACATATGCCCCATATACCCTGCAGTTATAACAGAAGGTCCTACATAACCACCTTCGGGTGCCGGTTTGACATCGGTATTACTATAACTTGACTCGGATTCCTCTGCATCCTGCTTTGTTGATTCTTCGTATGTAGATTCTTCCGGCTCATGGACCATAAAGAAAACTATATAAGCTGCTATAAAAGCAGGAAGGGAAGTAAATAAGATACCGACTTGCCAGCCAAAATTTGATGCTAAAGGACCTGCAATAAAGTACCCTCCGGCATAAGCTAAAGTCATAGCCCCTGTATAGCCGCCAATAACTTTCCCTCGTTCTTTAGGGGGAAACCATTTAGATAAAAGGGCCATTCCCGGAACATATATTGCCCCGGCTGAGAGTCCAGTTAACAGTCTTAAAACGAGAATACTCCAGAAACCACTGCTGAAAAATGTAAAAGCCGTAGAAAAAACTGCTGTACTCAATGTAGCCCAAGCAACCACTTTCTTGTCACCAACTTTGTCAGCAATCCATCCTGATAGAATAACTACAATGACATATCCCATTTGAAAAGCCGATAAGATCATTCCTGTTTGGTCTGATGACAAATTGAAGTCTTTAGCGATATAGTTCATTACTGCTGAAAAGTTATACCAGGGCAAGTAACCTAAGACCATGGAGATTACCATTAATATAAAGATTTTTGTCCGTTGTTGCATAAATAACTCCCCTTTGAATTTAGGTTGTATTATTGTATGATGTCTGCTGGTCATACCAGTTACTCATCAATATTCTCTGAGATTATAAAAATTCCTCCCTTAATTTTTAAATTTTTTAAATATTAATTTATTTAAGCGGCCTCAACCCGTTTCACTGTGGGCTTTAGCCGCTTAAAAAATTTTGTTTACTTATTCCATTTTATTTAAGTCAATAACCTTTCCGTATCTCGCAGTTCCATGTTAAGGTTTCTGCAACCCTTGGTGTGAAATGGAATCCCATTTATTTCAAAACACCGATATTATCAGGAATTATCAAATTAGCTTCAGTATTTTCAACCACTTCATCTACTGTGGAATGTTCGGCGACTTCCAGTAGAACAGCACCTTCTGAAGTGATTTCTATAACTGCTAAATCTGTAACAATTAAATCTACTTCCTTTTCAGCAGTCAGAGGTAAGTTACATTGCTTTAAAATCTTGGGTTCTCCGTTTTTATTAACATGATCTGTTGCAATAATAACTTTTTTAGCACCAACTACAAGATCCATAGCCCCTCCCATACCAGGCACAATTTTTCCAGGGACCATCCAATTTGCCAAATTACCTTTTTCATCAACTTCCAAAGCTCCTAGTACAGTCGAATCTAAGTGCCCACCTCTAATTATACTAAATGATTCTGCACTATCAAAAGACGTACCTCCAGGTAAAATAGATACAGGTTGACCACCTGCATTTGTTAAATCTGGATCTTCTTGACCTTCTTCAGGAGTAGGCCCTACACCTGCTATTCCATTTTCGGATTGAATAGTTATGTTTTGCTCTTCATCAATAAAATTTGCCACTAGTGTGGGCATTCCAATGCCTAGATTCACAACTTCTCCTGTCTGAAACTCTCTTGCAATTCGCCTTGCTATTAGATTTCGTCTTTCATTCTTATCCATAATTTACCCCTCCTCTCTTTTTACTAAATAATCTACATATACGCTAGGAGTATGAATATCATCTGGGTCAAAGGATGATGCCGGTTCTATACTTCCTACTTCTGCTATAACTATTTTTGCTGCTTTTGCCATAAGTGGGTTGAAATTACGAGCAGAAAGACGATATCTTAAATTACCAAATTCATCAGCTTGTTCAGCTTTAATTAACGCTACATCTGCTGTTAAAGATTCGGCTAAAATGTAGTCTTTTCTATTTATTTTTATTTTTTGTTTTCCTTCTTCTGCTACAGTACCGATACCTGTAGGAGTTAATATTCCTCCTAAACCTGCTCCACCTGCTCTGATTTGTTCTGCCAAAGTTCCTTGAGGTACTAGGTTTACATCCAGTTCATCGTTATGCATTTTTTCTCCTGTATATTTGTTTGTACCAATGTGGGAAACGAAAACTTTTGAAAATTGATCATTTACAACTAAACGCCCAATCCCTTTCTCTGGATAACTGGTATCGTTTGCAATTAATGTTAAATCCTTAACACCTTTATCCTCTAGTGCATCGACTAATGTTTCTGGAGTACCTGTCGCAAGAAAACCTCCTATCATAACTGTCATACCATCAAATATCTTTTCAACACTCTCTTTAGCACTTAAAATTTGTTTCATAATAGCTTCACCACCTAATTAGATTTTGCTTAAAATATGAGTAATCCAAAGATTATAATTACGCCTGAAAATAAGAGGGCCATTAGACAATAACCCATTATGTCTCTTGCACCCAATCCTGCAATTCCAAGGGCGGGAAGTGCCCAGAAAGGTTGTATCATATTAGTCCAAGCGTCACCCCAAGCTACTGCCATACATGTTTTTGCAACATCTACTCCCATTTCAAGTGAAGCAGGTAGCATTATTGGTGCTTGAACTGCCCATTGACCACCTCCAGAAGGAACAAAGAAGTTTACAATACCAGCACTTAAGAATGAAAATATAGGGAAAGTGGTTTCAGTAGACATATTTACAAGTCCTTGTGAAATCACAGCTGCTAGGCCAGAAGCAGTCATCATACCCATGATACCAGCATAAAACGGAAATTGAATAATGATCCCACTAGCTGCTTTTGCAGCTTCAGGTAGTGCCTTAAGATACTGTTTAGGTGTCCCATGAAGTAAGATCCCAACAAATAAGAATATAAAGTTAACAATGTTCAATCCAAGGGTCCCTTCTTCTATCAAAAAATAATATCCGATATAAGCAAGTCCCATTATACCAATGATTAAAGAGATGGCTTTGCTATTTTCTATGCGGTCAGCCACTGTTTCCAATTCATTTTCTTCATCAGTAGCGCTGACTTCATCTTCTAATAAAGATGCATCGATTTCTACTACTTCTTCCTTTTTAGGCATCATTGCCTTATTTAATAAAGGAAGCATCACTATAACTGCCGCAGATATAATCAGGTTTTCAATAGAAAAAATTGTTTCACTTGTACTAATAACACCTACCAGTTCTTCAAAATCATGGCCTTCAGTTGCAACAGCTAAGGGTACAGAAGCGGAAAATCCAGCGTGCCAAACCAAAAAGCCAGAATAAGCACTAGCTATTACAAGCCGATAGTCTAAGCCTCGAACAACTTTAGCCATTTCTTTTGCAAACAATGCTCCAACAACCAAACCAAATCCCCAGTTAATCCAACAAGCAACAGCAGATATAAAAGACACCATTACTATAGCCTGAGTTGGATTGTTAGGTATAGAAGCCCCATAATTCAAGATTCTCTTAATAGGCCTACTATTAGCCATAACATGTCCAGTTACAAGGACCAAAGCCATCTGCATGGCAAACTCCAGTAAGTTCCAAAAACCATCGCCCCAATAAATCACCATATCTCCGGGACCAGAATCAGTAGCTACAATACCTAAAACAAAAACAATCAAGGTCAAAATAATAGCAAATAAGAACGGTGCAGGTAAGTACTTTTGCATTAGATGAACAAAAAAGCGAGCTAAACGATTAAGCAAAATAAAACCTCCTTTGTCATATTTTTTGAATTTATAATTAGTATATTGCAATTTATATGCCAATTTTTTAAAAAGCGTCTTATTTGTCTGTTAATTCACAAGGAAACTAAAATATTGGAGTTTTTAAAAAATACATTATATTGAAGTTAATATTTTTAATACTGTCAAAATGCTAAAATTATTCATTGATAAATCAAAACCGATACATTATTGAATAATTTCTATGCCATAATATTTAGTAACTAATTTATTTCCGACTATCACGAGATTTTTCTAACTAAATAAAAAGCCGAAACCGATACATTTTTGTATCAGTTTCGGCTTTTTTATAACAGATCTTATTAACTTATTAAATCTTTATTCAGGTTATGTTTTTTTATTTTTCTTACTACCGTTGGCTGTGACACTCCTAGTTTTTCAGCAGTTTCTCTAGTAGTTTGTGAATCTCCTAATGCTCGTTTTAACATATTTTTTTCGACTTCATTCAATGCTTCAGAAAGTGACATGTTTATTGATGTATCGCTAGTATGATGAGCTAGTCCAGGCAAGTCAGTTTCTTCTATAAGATTTTTAGATACCATAATAATTAATCTCTCAATCATATTATTTAGCTCTCTAACATTACCTAGCCAATTATATTTTATCAATTGATTTAAGGCTTCCGTAGAAAATCCTTTATTAATATTATATTTATTATTATACTTTCTTGTAAAATGTCTAATTAAAAATGGGATATCTTCAGAACGTTCTCGCAATGGGGGTATGTATATTGGAACAACGCTTATCCGATAGTATAAATCTTCCCGAAATTTGTCTTCAGATACCAATTTATTCAGATTTTGATTAGTACATGCTAATATCCGAACATCCATTTTTTTAGGCTTGACCCCGCCAACTCGATAAATTTCCTGATCTTGAAGTGCTCTCAGCAATTTCACCTGTAAGTTTTTCGAAAGTTCACCTATTTCATCCAGCAATAAAGTCCCACCATCGGCCATTTCAAATTTTCCGGGCTTACCTTTTTGAGAAGCACCGGTAAAAGAACCAGGTGCATAACCAAATAGCTCACTTTCTAATAAATTCTCAGGTATTGCTCCGCAGTTAATTTTTACAAAAGGATCTTCTTTTCTGTTGCTCTGTTGATGAATATATTTAGCAATCACTTCCTTACCCACTCCAGTTTCCCCAGTTATAAGAACTGTTGAGTCAAATAAAGCTACTCTAGCAGATTGGTCCAGTATATTTTTCATCACTTTACTCTTAGCTATGACTTCACCTTCACCTAGCTTGATTTCCATTTCAGTTAATTTTTCTTTATAGTGTTGAGTTAAAACTTGGGTCCGCTCTAATTCTTGCTTTAAACTTAATAGTTCAGAAATATCTCTGACATTAGTTACTACCTTTGTGATATTTCCATCACTATCAAACACCGGATTACCAGTAACCATGACTTTTTTTCCAGAAAATAATTCGTGCATTAATGTTACCCGTTCTTTTTGTTCTAATACTTTTAAGGTTACAGATTCCGAGCAAAATCCTTCTTCTTCCAATTTCTTCATATGCCTTCCTACTACTTCTTCTGCTCTGGCACCGGAAATGCGCTCGTAAGAACTATTTATCATGATAGTATAACCTTCACCATCTGTTATCCAAAAACCATCATAAGAAGATTCAATAATTGCTCTTAACTCATCATTTATTGCTTTAGTTTTGGCAAGTTCTTGGGATATGTGTTCTAATTCCGAGATATCTTGAAAAACCCCTAGAGCCCCAATTACTTGCCCATCCTTTATAATAGGCGAACGATTTGTCAACATAGTTTTATTATTAAATTGTCCTTTTTCCGATGAGTAAGTTTTTTCTGTTTCCATGACCTTGAATAATTCAGTTTTCGGAATTACATCTCGAATGTCTTTTCCTATTGCCTTTTCTTTTGATATGTTTAATAACTCACTAGCAGATCTGTTGAAGAGCATGATCTCCCCCGCCCTATTTATAGCTATAATCCCATTATAGACCGATTCCAAAACTGAATCTATATCAAAATTCTGACTCATCAATAACCAGCCCCCCCTCCTGTTAATAAAGACTATTAACAATTTGAAAGACCATAAAATTGTCCTTAATCTGTATTTTAATAAAGTTTATAAAGCGTTTCTTTTAACCATCCATATATTTCCTTCGCTTCATCTTCCATTTTTTCCTTTATTTCCTGATACTCTTCTTCTTTTTCGTCCAAATCATGATACATCAAGGCAAGATAAGGAAGTAACTCACCTTCCCAGGAGAGGTCCGCTTCTTCTGCAAGCTCTTTGGCTTTTTCATATTTTCCTTGCTCATCACCTTCAAGGTCATCACTTTCAAGATGTCCTAAAAGAACATACGCTTTGAAAACCTCCTGATCAAAATCCCGAGACTGGGAATTGTACTCTAAAAACTCCTCCCGGAACTCAATCAATTCCTGCAACCTTTCCTGACCCTCTCGGTATTTTTCCTGGAACAGATAGGTTTCGCTTACAGATATCAAAGCTTCGGTATACACTAGATACTTGTCCTCATTATAAGGTTGGTTCTGATAAGCCCTTTTTAGATGCTCAAGTCCACCTTCTATATCACCTATCCGAAGCATAAACTGACCGTAATTTCTGTTTAAAACAGCATCTTCAGGGTTTAGCTCGATGGCCCGGTCTGCATGTTGGACTGCTTTTCTAATATTGTCTTCATTGGAGGTTTCCTGGTATAGCCCTTCATAAGCCTGGACCAAACTAAAGTGATAGTCATAGTTAAGGGAATCGTATTTCACTGCCTTTTCATAGGTGGGGATAGCCGTACCCCAAAATTCAAGTTCCATGGCAGAAAGGGCCTCTTCCCCTTGTCTGTAACCGTAAAACATGGTACTAGAATAAACTAACAATCCAATACAAACCACAAAAACAGCATATCTCACACCTTGATGCCATTTATAAAATCTTTTATCCCCTTTTTCCTGATCCTGTCCTTTCTCTTCCTCGGACTGGCCCAATTCACTTGACTCCTCCAGTTTCATTTGATCCGACATTTGATCCGATTGTGCTGACCTATCCGACCGGTTCGAATCAATAACCTCTCGGTAATAAAAAGTTACCAGTCCAAAGAGGGCCCAGAGATATACTGAAACAGCTCCCAGGGACAAGTTGAAATCAATCAAACTGTGACCTCCAAGGGCCAGTGCCGCTACAAAGACACCGGCAGCGGGATACAACTCGCGAGCAGTTCCCCTTCGCCGGATAACAAGCAACTGATATATCAGTCCAGCCCAAATCCCCCCGAAGATAATCATCCCGGGGATGCCTGTCTCGACTCCTATCTGAAATATATGGGAATGGACTTTGGAAGAGGTGTAATCCCTCTCCATATACTGGGGATATAAAGGATCCCAGCCTCCACCTCCTACACCAAAGGGATGGTCTTCTATAATATCCCAGGCAGTTTCCATGAGCTCTACTCTTGTGGTAAATCCAGTTTCATCAAAATCCACCCTATCAATTCTGTCCTGTACCGTTTCGGGCATGTATCCCAGGGCCTTTTCATAATTAGTTGCTCCATACATTGAACCGACCAGGATAATCACTGCTAACAAGGTAATCATACTGTACTTAACTGCCTTCTTTTCAATCTTCTCCACACCCTTAAAAAAGTAGGAAAATGCAAAGGTCAGGATAAAAGAGGCCATAACACCGTAGCCAATATAATGCCAACCGGCTGCTGAATTTTCTTCAATAGCTTCCCAAACAGGTAAAGCAGATACTAAAACTATCCCTGCAGGGATAGCAGCATACACAAAGGAATTCAAAAACCTTTTCAAGTTAAGGAACCAGTATATTAGTAAAATCACAGGAAAGTACAACCACGCCCACTTTTTAGAATAACTATAATTGTCCCACTAATAATCTTAAAAGACACTATTTACATTTATATAAGTTTATCTTAATAAGTAGTTGTTGTCAATAAAAGGTGTAAAATGTCGAAAACACAAACAATTTCACTTAAAAGCTTCCCCTAATTTAAAAATCCCCCCGTGTGATCAGGTGGAAGGATGTTAGGGGGGTCAAATGGAGGTTAAAAAAAAGCTGTCCAGGGTGTGATATGACATCACTGGACAGCCAAAAGTTTAACTATAAAAAATCAAAATCCCTTCATATAAGAGTGAAAACTCATTCGTGTTAGCAATTTCTCTCGGTGGCATTTAATTTTTCATATCACCGAGTTCTTCATCCAGTTGATACAAAATAGTGATGGCCTCGGCACGGCTTAATTTTTCCTGGGGTGAAAATTCTTGGCCGTCGCCATTCATTATACCCAAGCCAGTAACCAGGCCAACGTAATCCCGAAGTTCGGGAGAGATTTCATCCTGGTCTTGATAGTCCATACTGAAGGTTAAGTCATTATGCATTAGAAGTTCCAGATCCAAAGTCTTTATTATCAACTGGGCCATTTCTTCCCTGGTTACCTTTTCATCAGCGGGAAAACGATCCTGATCCTTGTCAAATATCCCCTCATCAGCTGTCAGCTGTATCTCGTCAAATTTAGGATGATTCTTATGAACATTGTTAAAATAAGGCTCTTCCGGAATATCAGGACCGTAACCAGTGTCCTGAACACTAATCAAATAAGCGAGCATTACACTAAGCTCTTCCTTAGTGATGTCCGCATCAGAATGCAGCTGACCCTCTCTAAGGGGAAGCATTCCTTGGGCCAGGCCAAGCTCTAAATATGTTGCGGCCCAGTGATCGTCGTCTACGAGTTGAAAGATATCTTCTTCTATGAAAGGACTGCCATCGTAGCGATAAACCTCTCCCGTCTCAGCTTCGATATAAGGGGCACTACTTAAACGATCTATCTGCTGTACATAAGGTTTAAGCTGATAAACCGGGCGCATCTCGTATTTTACATCTTCTTCCGCTATCTGGCGCACATCTGTCACCAATTCACCTTCTTCGGAGATTGTTTTAGGTGCATAGGTAATTTCTATGTCCAACTCTGAAAGCAGTTGTTCCCGTGCATCTTGTTTGCTCATATTCACCTCTTCAGGGTCCTGTAAACTCTCTCGATCAATATCCGCTGTACGCAAAGTATTGAGAAATCCAGTGGCCTGATCAAGCATCACATGATAACCACTGGCCTCTACGGGAATATTATCGATTATCCTGATTAATTCCGCGCCTCTAAAAGTCCTACCAGGTTCGTGTTCTCCAGGATCCTCCACAATTTGATGCTCATGGGGTTCATCAGCATCTTGGGTAACAGTTAGATTCCAACTGTCAAGCAATTTCTTATCTTGGGAAGGTTTAGGTCTCATATTTTCAACCAAGTCTTGGGAAATTTCGCTTAGATCCAGCCTTTCCGGGCGGTCACCAACCAGCTCTAATAGTTGTGCTTCACCTCTAGGCCGAAACTCAAAGCCGATGATATCTCCACTTTCAGTACAGGCTTTCACTCTTAAATGTCTCAGAGAACGGATTTCTTCATGGCTGAAAGTCATTTCATAGACTTCCCGGGCTTCGGCCCTTTCGACAATAGGCCGCCTAATGCTCCGAATACTAGTTCTATCTAATTCAACATCTTCTATTCCCAGATAGTGAAGAAACTCCTTACCCCTGTCTGCAGTATAATCTTCATCTATTTCTTTCTGATCCGGGGGGGTCTCTCCCTGAAGCTCGATAGCATACTGTTCTAAGAACTTATCAGTTAACCTTCCGTCCTGGGTCAGTGTTTCAGCAATATTCTCGTGCTCTATCTGTTCAAAATTAGTGACTAGTTCACCTTCATTAACATCTACTGAATAACCTCTATTAAGATAACCTCTGGAATCGACATCTACCTGGCCAAAGAAGGTAAAATACAGTTTCCCCGAATCAAGTTCTGTATTCCGGGCATTGTTCATATATACCAGCTGCAAGGGAAGTTGCTCTTTAAAGATTTCCATGGCTTTCTCCGCTTTTATAGCTTTGTCTTTTACGGGAACAAATCGGTCAACATCGGTAAAGTCTTTATTGATGCTAAAAAGTTCACCATTTATGGCATTGATCACAATAGTTATACCTTCACCCTTAACCGGAATATCATTGTACTGTCTGGAAAATTCAAACTGATAGTAAGAATTGTAGCTGCGCTCATCGTCTATTCTTCGGTTAATTATGGGTTCCGGGTCAAGATAACCCTGGTCTAACAGATCGGGATACAGTTTCTTTAGATAGTCTATGGCTTTTTCTTTTGCCTCAGCAGTAGTTATCTGGGCCAGAGTGGGTTCTCGCCTGGGAACATGGGAATCAAGCCTGACGATTCGTTCATTTTCTAAATTATATACAACTGAAATGCTGTGGTTATCGTCCTGGTACTTAAATCGCTTATGTCCTTCTTCTCGATATTCATCGACATCATCGAGCCGATAACCATCCAAAATATCCAGTTTCGACCTGATCTTATCATCTACTCGTGTCAGCTCCTGGTCTAGCTCATCACTTTTATCAGGTTCCTGTTCTTCTTCCACTGTTTCCTTTTCTACGGCATTAGGCGCTTCTTCCACAACTTCTTCTAATTCGGGTTCTGCTGCAAAAGTTTGGTTTCCTAGTCCGAAAAAAGAACCGACGATCAACCATATAGCCATGGTGGCTAAGATTAAGCCCAGTCTCGAGTTATTTCTAGGGCTTAGCTTTGAGCTTACAGTTATTATTCTTCTCATTGTACAAACCTCCCTAATCCAACCAATCTATCAAAAACTTGGGCCATTTCGTTTCTGGTCACAGACTCCTGGGGTCTAAATTCACTATCTTTCAGGGAGATAATATCTAAACCCACTGTTAAGAGCACATGATTTTCAGTCTGATTATGGATCTCTTCCTGATCGGAAATTTGATAGTCTAGTTCCATATTATCCAGTTCAGCCACTTCCTGTAAATTCATGGCCTTGACTAGCATAGTGGCCAACTCTTCCCTGGTAATATTTTGGTCAGGTTTGAATTTATCCCCATCTTCACCTGCAAGGATTTGTTCAGGAATTAATCCCTGTTCGTAAATATCTTCAATGATAGCACAGTCGGGATGGTCCTTTTCCACATCAGTAAATACATCGCCTTCCGTATCATGGGATCCTCGGTGCCCACCGGATGGCGGGACGCGATCCCTGGCCTCACCCGTCAAAGACTTAATTAAGCGAGCAGCTTCCCCTTTAGTGACTGTTTTTTCGGCATCAATCACCTGGCTTTCTTCAGGGACAATCACGTTTACTGCATGAAGCCATTCAATCAGCTTATCATTATCAGCATTGTTGATCTCCAGGGGATCTGTATACATTTGTGCCCTTGACCTTCCTTCTAGCTCACCGGTGATAGCGTTGATGGCATCATGATCGTAATTAATAAACTCAAAGTAAAATTCTCCTTCATGTCCATAGAAGGGTTGAATTTCAGTGTCTTCCAGATAAGTTTTCAAGGCTTCTTCCATATCAATTAAATCCTCTGGTTTATCGATATCTTCTTTGAAAACAGGCATATTAACAGTGAGATTGTTAAGCTTTCCCGTTTCCTGACAAAGGACTAGATGTATATGTGATCTATTAAGGGGCAGTCCATAAGCCTTCATAGGAAAATTGACCCTGTACAAATCACCGAAGTGCTCTTCTCGTTCTGTTATAGTAGCTTCACTGTAGTCCAGATAATCTAAAAACTCTGGGGTCAACTTGGTTAGATATTTCTCAGCTACTTGTTCAAAGTTTGCTTCTGTTTCATCTTCTGCCAGCTCTGTCAAGGCTTGAGCAAGTTGTTCGCTATACTCCTCATCTCCTACTGAAATCAGAGGGTCGTCGGTCATGGGCTTCACGTCAATTTTGTTTAGATAACCACGGTTTTTCTCAATATTGACGTCTAAAACCACATCAGGATCCTCGACCTGATAATCAGTACTGACACGTTCAATTTCTAATGGACCGCTTCTTAAGGTTCCGCCTGAGCCTGTTTGAGAAGGTTCACCTTCAACATCGAAGGCTGATGATACTACTTCTTCCACCTTATTAGAGAGCCTAGCTTGATCCCTTCGATCCAGAGGCTCATCAAGTCTGTCAATCTCCAGAGCACCCATATCCAAATCTACTTCGGGCTTTGAGTTTTTGATCTCTTCCAAATCTTTGGTTTCGCCATCAAAATCTAGATACTCTCCCGTCTCTGCATCTATTTTGGCATCATTGCCTACAATGGGACTGTACTGTAGATCAATTTTTTCATTTCGATAATCAATGTCGTATTCCAGTTCTGCTCCCGCCTGAATAAAGAGGTCTTCGGCCTTGTCTTTGTCTATAACATGATCAACTTCCTCAAATTCCAAATCTGAATCATAATTATTTAAAAAACGCGTAACTTCTCCCGTTCGTGAACTGACGTATACGGTAAATTCATTGTTTGATCCGTAACCATCGTAGAGCTGGCGAAAAGTAAAGTTGTGAGACAGATTTGTACCATAATGATGAACTTTTTCACTAGGTGAAATCTCCTGGGTCAGTAGTTCAAATTCTCCCAGTTCTTCAAGATCATAATCCGCTCGTTTCAGAAATTCCCTGGCAATTTCTTCACTTTTCTGATGAGTTACGTATTTGGGATCTTCTACTTCCAGTTCTCTCATGAGCATTGTAAAACTTTCTAAATTCTTATTTTCATCACAAATATAGACATTCGTACTATAATACTTATCTTCTACTTCTTGGGGCGTTTCAAACCCTAATTGCCATCTCCCAAAGTTATCATTGAAGTCTGCTCTTTCCAGCTCTAAATCCTGGGTTGTGGGAATAAGTTCTTCCACTAGTTGAATCACTTCTTCCTCGGTCAAGTTTGCATCTTTTTGTTCTGCTTCTATTACGGGATGAGGTTCTGCTTCTTTTAAAACCGCTGTTTCTCCTAATCCAGGGGCCAACCAGGAGGAGATCAAAAAAGTTGCTCCTAGTAACACTGTGATTAATCTCAAAATAATACCTCCTTAGGAACTTGCTTTATTTATTTGTAGGGCCTCTTCTAATAGCAGGTTAATGAAGGTCAGGAGAGAGCCCAACATTAGTTTTTACGTTTAAGGTGGTTCAAAGTGTTTTTAATGGTAATATATTCCATACATAATATGAATTATACCTTATATTATGCGTCTGTTCAAATTTGTGAATTTTAATGCAAATAAAAAAGAGCCCTCAAAAGGCTCCTTTATGTTTCATTCCATTCATATGTTGTATTCACATGTTTTCATTTAAATATTTTTAAAACACGAAATTTGCGATGACAGCGGCAACCAGAATTGCAGGCAGGAGATTAGCTATTTTAATTTGGGTAACCTCTAAAACATTCAATCCAATAGCCATTATCAATATTCCTCCTACAGAGCTCATCTCGGCTACTACTTCATCGGATAGATAATCCGAAACTCCGCTGGCAAACACGGCAATAAAACCCTGATATATAAAGACCGGTAGAGCGGAAAATGCTACTCCCAGCCCCAAGCTGGATGTAAAGGCAATGGCAGTCACACCATCTATGGCTGACTTGGTGTACAAAATTTCATGATTGCTATTTAAGCCACTTTCCAGAGAACCTACTACAGCCAGTGCTCCTACACAGTAAATTAAGCTGGCAAAAACAAAACCTTCCGTAAACTGGCCTTCTTCACTGCCAAACCTGGCTTTTAATTTGTCTCCAAAGGAATTTAGGCGTTGTTCTACCTTGGCCAGTTCTCCTAAAATTCCTCCCAGAACTAAACTGAAAATAGCTATTAACATCTCTTGTCCCTCAAAGGCCATGGAAAGGCCAAGATACAAGACAACCAGCCCCATACCCTGAAGGACGGTGTTTTTCATCTGTTCCGGAACACCTTTTTTCAAGACCAGCCCTAAAACCGCCCCGGCTATAATTGCAATCACATTAACTACAGTACCCTGTAATGCATCACCTAGTTCCAATATTAAGGGCATGTAAAACCCTCCCACCTGTCACTTGTAGAATTTAATTAACTAAAGTTAAAAGTCGCTAAAATTTCAATGATATATGTTAGTCTAATACAGTCAACAGAGTTTGTAAATAAGTTTTTCCATATTAATTAGGAGTGGAAGAAAAGCTTTCTGTTGCCGTTTTACGTTAAACAGCAACAGAAAGCCACTGTTTTAGCTGTAGGAGCATCCAGAATATGTCAATGCTATCTATTGGGCTAACTGCAGTCTAACCTAGTTCAAGCTAATTGAAAACCACTCCTAGAACTTTGCCTTGCAGTTTGTCAAGCTGATTTTGAGTATCATCTTCCTTGCTTTCATCATCCTCACTATTACTGCTAGCTTCTTGAGAGCTCACTACCAGGACGATACCCTCCAGATAGCTGGCGAAAGTTGACAGGTCCGTCTCCTCATAGACACATGGTGCATCAATAACAATTGTATGATACTTCTGGGACAACTGTTGTAATAAGGCTTGTCCAGATTGAGAGTTTAACTGGTCAAGGGGATACTTGGGAAGTGAACCTATAGTAAGGATATCAGGATAATCTGTATCTAGAAAATCCACGGGTTTATCCATAAAGGATTCAGGTCTTTGAATTACCTTTGATAACTGAAGGCTGGAATTGTCTATTACATCGAAAAAACCAGGATTGTCTTGTACCCCGAACAGACTGTGCTGAGATGGCTCCTGAAAATCACAGTCTATCAGTAGGATTTTTCTGTCATTTCTACAATCGTTAATGGCAAGTTTGGCAGCTACTGTTGACTTTCCCGTGTTGTCCTCTGAACTTGTCACCATTACACTTTTTAAATTTTGCTTAATTCGATATAACTCCAGGTTTGTTTTCTTTTTTTCATTGCTAAATGGGAAATCGGAAGGAGTTTTCAATAGTACTTTTCACCCCTTTTCAAGTATTCTGGTCCAACTCCTCGTTAATAAATTTAGGAATTATGTTCCATAATTTTCTAGTACCAATATACATGATTTTAGCCTGCTCGTAATGTGACTTTATTCCTATCTTTTAAAATTTATATGTCTAAATATTGTTGAATTTACGTTATCAAAGCTCCTCTTTCCATTCCAGCAGCTCCTCTAAATTAATATCTGTCTCTACATTCCCCTGGAACTCAAAAAATAGATCCATCATATTATCACGGTCTAGTTCTATCTGATCTTTGAGTTCATCTTCGATGCCATCCTCTTCTAAAGCATCTACATTTAAGTTATCAATGTCTATATTTTTTTGTCTGCAGACATTTTTCAGGGTTTCTTCATTGGTTCGAACATAATTATCCGGATACTGTCCTGTTAACAATTCTACAGCGTACTTCACCAAAACATGTTTACCTAGGTTATGTAGCTCTTTCAGTGGCTGAATGCCCTTGTCTGAGATGTGCAATTGTTCAGATACGGGAATTCCAATGAGATCAATCTCTCGCTCGGATATATTCACAGCTGCGTACATTATTGTTTCAATTTCGTCACTATCATCTTCTAATGTATAAAAGAGAATATGTTTCGGGGCTTGTGATATCTGATATAGAGGTGAATCATGTTCATGGATTTTTTTGTTTTGGTTGTCCTCCAGATCATCTGGGTTAGAAGAGTTTGTGGAATTTGGACTGTAATTTTCTCGGTCCTTTTGGTCTTCTCGGCCCTCTGCTCGATCGTATGAGTTATCAGTTGAATTATCCGGGCTATCTTTTGGAATAGAAAGATCCTTCTGGGAGAATTCTCGGGAAAGCTCAGATTCACTTTCTCCATCCTCTCCAGGTTGTAGATCATCCAAAAACAAATAAAAGTTGACAAAGATGATCCCAATTGCTAATAAGATTAATAAAGAAAACACCAGGGTGGTTTTATTCATACTAGCTCCTCCTATGGCTCTGATGACTCATTTATATTATTGTTAATAGCTCTCTTTCACTTATGTCTCATGTATTGAGAGTTATTTAATATTAATATAATTTAATACTCGAAGAACTAGTTTTCCCTGGTGTTAATATATTTATTTTTTAATTTAACCATCTTTCATTTCCACATATATTAATCTATTTTGCTTTTTCTAATCCCTGCTTTAATGGGAAAGGGTCAAAAGGGTTATTTCATGAAATCCCATGGTTTTCAAAACTTTTGCCATTTCACTGGCAGTAGCACCTGTTGTGTAAATATCATCGATTATCAAGATTTTTCCGGCATTGGAGATGCTATTGGAGAAAACATTAAAAACATTGACATCAGTATTCCTCTTTGCACTCCTTTTAGTGTTGTTTTTGTTGTTGACATTGAATTTATCATTGGCATTTGGCTTGGAACTTCCAACTTTCCCTTTCAATTGCCCCATGGGTTTAGGAATGAAAGCTCCCGAAAGCTCTCGAGACCGTTCCTGGGGATCTTTTTCTTTTAACGGTGAGGTAGCTTTACACCTGATCAGCATTTCTTGTAGGGATATTCCAGTTTCATAGGCCAACACTCTCCCTAACAATAATGACTGATTATAACCTCGTTCTACTAATCGATCTCTGTACAGAGGAACGGGAACTGCAGCAAAATAGGGCAGGGGAAGATAGAGCTTTTTCCAATCAGAAATATTTTTAAAATAACTAGTTTCCAAATACAACATTAAGGCCAAAGCCATTAGTTTTCCTAAAGGAATTGCCAATTCTTTCTCACCTTGATATTTAAGCCGCAGGATTAACTCCTTCATGTAACCTCTATAGTTTCCCGCATAGATCACCTCTGTGATTAATTCCATTGGTTTCAGGGAATAATTTTCACTAACGGAAAAACAGGCAAGTTCTAATTTTTCCAAACAATCAGCGCAGATAAAATCTGTCTCTGATAGATACAGATTATCACCCAAAAAAGTGTAAGGAGGATATACAAGCCTCCCTTGTGTTGAAACCTGTTCTCTACAAAGGGAGCAACTGGTATTTTGGGCATTCTTTAAAATAATAACAGGCAGTTTTAAAACTTTATTGATTGTCATAAAAGCTATCCCCTTTCAATATTATAAAAGGAAAATTTTGATTCTACCGAGAAGTATTGTATATTGGGAAGAAAGGAGGTGTAAGATTTGGTTAAATTAATAACCGACAGCGGGGCCGACCTTCCCGAAAAATTGACTAAGGAATACGATATACATATAATACCCTTTTACTTTTATATAGACGACAAGGAATTTAGGGACGGCGATTTATCTTTAAAGGAATTTTACGACGAAATGAGAGCTGGTAAGAAGACTAAAACGGCCCAACTAACTTACATGGACCTGAGAGAAACCTTTGAACATTATGCCAAGGAACAGGAAAGCGTCATTTATATGTGTTTTTCATCCCAGCTTTCGGGTACTTACCAAACTGCCTGTATGGTCAAGGACGAATTATTAGAAGAGTATCCTGACTTTGATTTAGAAATAATTGATACTAAATGTGCTTCCCTGGGCCAGGGAATGGCAGTTTACCGAACAGCTCGACTGCTGAAACAAGGTTACGACAAAGAAAGTTTACTTAGGGCAGCCCGGTTTTATGCGGGGCATACGGAACACATTTTCACTGTAGATGATTTGAAATACCTAGAGCGTGGTGGGCGAGTCAGTAAAACCTCGGCTTTTGTGGGAACCATGCTCCATATTAAGCCCATACTACACGTAGACGACGGTAAGCTCATCCCCATCAGAAAGGTTAGAGGCCGTAAAAAAGTCCACAAAAATATGTTTGAAATAGTAAAAGACCGGGGCATCAACCTGGATAAGCAGGTCATCGGCATCAATCATGGTGATGATTACGAAGGTGCCAATAAACTTAAAGAAATGATTGCAGATAATTTCGGCACTCAGCAGTTTGTAGAAGGGATGATCGGTTCTGTAATTGGAGCCCATTCAGGGCCAGGTACTTTATCAGTTTACTTTTTAAATGAATTCCCGGAAGAATTCCAAAATGTATTTGATTACGAATAGCATTACAACAGCACAATGGTATCATCAGTCTTTGATTAGGGATCAATTAAAAAACCCAGTCTGCGTCCTTCGCGGTTTAACTTGACAATGGCGGCCCTGGCAGTTTTCATATCTTTAGTGATTTTCTCGCCTATAAACAGGACCTCTCCAGTAGGGTCCTGTTTTTTTCTGCCGGCTCGTCCCGCCATTTGAATCAAGGTTCGACTATCGAATATTTCATGATCTGCAAACAGAACCACCACTTGAACTCCTGTAACTGTAATCCCCCGCTCCATGATCGTAGTTGTCACCAAAATATCTATTTCGCCATTATGAAAATCCAGGCGCTTTTGGTCCCTGTCAGGGTCTTGAGAGGACACCCCGGAAACCACGGCCTGTGAAATTTTCTTGGTCCTTTGTTCGGAAATTTGTTCCCAGTGAGGCTGCTGATGGGCTTTTAATTTAAGCCAGTGGGACAGAGCCCGGCAAACTTTTTCCACCATATAAACAGAAGGGACAAACACAAAGATTGGCTTTACACCAGTGTTTTTTAATAATAATTTCTCTAGTTGATCATTTAGAAACAGGGTTTTTTTGGTGCCTTTTAACAATTTTGGTTCCGGTGCTGGATAGCCATGATACCTGGCCGGGATTGTAATCAATTCCGGTGGATTTTCTTTCATGATAGGATTAAAAGGATTAGAAAAATTTGTGTGATTGGTATGATTAGAAAGTTCACGTCCCTTTCCCTGGATTAGATCTTTATGAGGTGTTGCCGTTATGTAGATAATTTTTGCTTCTGGCCCAGAATAATTCCAACTCTCCCTTTTAGGATATTGGCTTTTTTTGCGAGCCCTACGAATTAATAAGGGTAATCGATCACTCCCGTGATAAGGAAAAGCATCTACCTCATCTAAAATCACCAACTCAAAGGCATCATAAAACCTCATAACCTGATGAGTAGTGGCAATTATTAGTTCACCATCAGAAAATTTGTTTTTGCTGCCACCATAAATAGCTAAAATCTTGGTCCGGGGGAAAGCATTTTGCAGCCGCTCCGATAATTCCCGTACCAAGTCCCTCCGGGGAGTGGCATACAATACCTTGCCTCCCCGGTTTAATACAGATAGTACTGCCCCAAAGACGGTTTCTGTCTTACCAGCACCGCAGACGGCGTAGATTAGGGCAGTAAGGGGCGAAGAAGAAGAAGAAGAGGAGGAGGAAGAGGAAGAGGAGGAACAGGAATAGGAATAGGAAGTATCAAAGCGATAAGAATTGAATCCCACAAATTTCTGGGCCTTTTCATAGGCTCGCTTTTGTGCCGGTGTCAGCTTAAAATCCAGGTTTAAAACATGTGAATCTTCTCCATTGTTGTTGACAAGACAGCTTTCTGGGAAAAGAAACAGGGGTGTGCATTCTGTGGACTCGCCCATCTGATAACATTCTCGACAGGAGTGACAGTATCTACCACATCTGGGACAGGGATCTTCTAATTCCTCGATTCCCTCGATATTTGATAGCTTATCGGAGCCACAGCGTAGGCATATGCCCTTAGTTGAATTGTCGAGGAAGATTTTGTTACTGAGGTTTTTGCTGAAGGATTTAATTTTTGTGAAAAAAGTATGTTTTAGAATGATATGTTTTAGATCAGAACTTTCACCCTTTCTCTTTTTCGCCATAGAAGGCTTATCTGTTTGAAAAACTATATCAAGCAATTTCTGATAAGCTGGATGATGGGCTGATATGACTCCTGGAACAATTATTGGATTTAAATAGATTAAGCTTTTAAATATTTCTTCTATTTCCCGTTCTAATACCTTTGGGCCTAAATCCTGGTTTCGGCCTTTCAATAAAGCGAGATCGGGTTGTATTTCAGACAATATTTCATTAAAAAACAGCGCCCTTCCCTGTAAGGCGCTGTTGTAGTCGGTTCTCACCTGATTATGTCCTTGTAGTTTTGTACTTGGGGCGAAGGGTAACAGCTCCCAAAAGGCCTGTCCCGAATCACAAAGTCGCCAAGCCTGGTTAATATCATATCCCTGAGATGGAATCTCGGTATAAGATAAACACAGAGGCCTAATTTGGCAATCAAAGCGAAATATCCTTGGGGCCTTCATCTTTGGCTTCACTTTAGTTGTGCCACCTCTCCCATTGTCAATTAAACCGACCGATTTATGATCCAAGTGAATCATAACTAATTTAAACATAAACTTTTTAAAATTAATCTAAATTTAATATTCTCCCTAAAATGGAAATATCCTCTTTTTATTATTTTACTTAATTTAAATTCATGTCACCTTGTAGTTTTACCTTAGGAGAGATCACCATGGGGCTGCCTCTCATTTTATCAGTTAACTGGGCTACCAAGAGGGCATTTTGCTCTCCCGCAGGAAACAGAAGACTTTCCATATTGTTTTCTATTTGATCGCGGCTAATATCTTCTCGGCAGCGATAGACCAGGGAAAACTCGCTCAGAATTTCAAATAATCCCTCGGGTACGAATCTGGTGCGACATGTGGCTGAAATTACTACAAAATCGCTGGTCTTTTTATTAATAACATAATTCCATTCTGTTAACATGCGCAGGCGTTCACCGGACTTTCGTTCGGATTTAATTGTTCTGGAATCCACTTTCTCCAATCTAGTTTTAACCAGTTCTAATTTAGGTTTATCTTGACTCATTATTATCCCCCTTACATAAAGTTATTTCCTATTTTGAACAATTCTTTCCGTGATTTATTTTCTTCTTATGTCTCTTTTCTTCTACCTATATATTTATTTTCGGCTCTCTTCTACTAACCGAACAAAGAGCTCATATCCACCCGGGCTATTGTCATGGCCCTCCGGATGCCATTGTACTCCTAAACAGAAAGTATGATTTTTAGACTCAATGGCTTCGATGATACCGTCACCGGATCGTCCACTGACCACTAAATCCTCACCGGGGCTTTTGACAGCCTGATGATGGAAACTGTTTACTCTGATCTTACTTCGGCCCACAATTTCCTCAAGCAAAGAACCTTCTGTAATATATAATTTGTGTGTAGGATAATGCCTGGGAGCTTGTTGCTTGTGTTTCACCCATTCTTCCGCCTTACCCAACTGTAACTGACTGTCCATATCCTGATAGTTAGATCCTCCCTTAATCACATTTATTATCTGCATACCTCGACAAACTCCTAAAATGGGAAGGGAACGCTCCATAGCCAGAGCCGTCAGCTTTAATTCCATTATATCCCGTTCCGGCTCAATACCACCTTGTCCGGGTATAACTTCTTCGCCGAAATAGATGGGATCGGGGTCGTCGCCACCTGACAGGACTAATCCATCCAATCTGTCCAAAAATTTACCTAGATAAGACCGGGAAAATTCCCCTGGTTTTAGAGCTTCTAGTCTATCTTGATTCTCAAAAAGATCCAAGATATCTCCCGGCACGGGTTTTTCCTGATCAAGAACTTCTGTTAGGAGTTTTTGACCAGTATCCCGGCTGGGATTGGGTATTACCAGGGGAATCCCCCCTGCCGCCTCGATGGCTCTAATATAGGAGTGATTAATTCGAGTTTTGTCCCCGGATGTATCTTGAAAAGCAGTTACACCTATAATGGGGCGTGATATAGTCTCGGGTTTTTTCTCTAGGGAATAGCGATCTTCCACATGAGAAATATTGGAATTGGAATGGGAATTGGTATGGGAATTAATTTCATTACTATTCATGACGAGAATTACCTCCTTTAATTTCAGCTAGATCTTTTTCTAGGCGCTGATCCTCGTGGGGCGGCACCCTGGCGTAAACTTCCATAACTGTTTCTTTATACTCTATATCTAGAACTTCACCCACTTCATACAATCTGGCTTTTAGATCTTCCCTATGATAGGGAATGATATATTCTTTTCGGACCCAGGAACTTTCCAAATAACGTTGGATAGCCTTTCTCAACCTGTGAAGACCATCTTTTTTTAAGGCGGAAATGGCAACTTCCTTGGGGAAACCACTCTCCATCAAAGGCTCGGATTCTTGCAACAGATCTGTTTTGTTATACACTTTGATTATGGGGGTCCCTTCCAAATCAAGGGAGGATAATACTTCTTCCACTGCTTCTATCTCTTCATACATTCTAGGGCTCGAAGCGTCGATTACATGAAGTATTAAATCTGCCTCTTCCACCTCTTCAAGTGTAGCTCTAAAAGCTGCCACCAGGTGATGGGGCAGTTTATTAATAAATCCCACAGTATCCGAAAGCAGGGCTTTGGAACCAGATGACATGCTCATATCTGCTAGTTTAGGGTCTAAAGTATTAAAGAGCTCGTCCTTGGCAGTCACTTTGCTTCCCGTCAAGGTAGATAAAAGGGTTGATTTACCAGCATTGGTATAACCAACGAGGGATACCACGGGTAAATTATGTTTTTTGCGGTACTGGCGATTTTCTTCCCGACGCTTTCTTACTTCTGCCAGCTTACGCCTAATCTCTTGAATTTGTTCTCTCAAATGGCGTCTGTCGATCTCTAGTTTCTGTTCTCCCCGTCCTCTAGTACCGATACCACCGGCAAGTCGGCTCATCTCACTTCCGCGGCCCACCAATCGGGGGAGTAGATACTCTAAACGGGCCAGTTCTACTTGCAGCTTGGCCTCTTTGGAATTAGCCCGCCGGTAAAATATATCCAAGATTAAAGCTGTCCGATCCCAAACATCGGTATCTAAAGTATCTTCTAAGTTGCGAATCTGACCTGGAGACAATTCATCATCAAAAATCACCATATTACAATCAAGTTCTTCTAGC
Organism: Natranaerobius thermophilus JW/NM-WN-LF; assembly: GCF_000020005.1. NCBI lineage: Bacteria > Bacillati > Bacillota > Clostridia > Natranaerobiales > Natranaerobiaceae > Natranaerobius > Natranaerobius thermophilus. The sequence continues at coordinate 2,406,122 of NC_010718.1, forward strand.
AGCAATCCGATCTCACGAGCTTTACCTTTACCAATGAAAAACCCGGGATGGGGTTTAGGTCGTTTTTGCACAATTTCCGTTACGCACTCTATCTCTGCCGTATCTGCCAAACGCTGTAACTCCTCCAGAGATTCTTCCGTACTAAAACGCTCGTTCCTGTCCGTTTGCTCTAAAGCTACTAAAATAGCCCTTTTGGGCTCCATTCTATTGTCAAAGCCATCAAAACTATTACTCATGTAAACTTACCTCCATTGTCATACTCTTAACACGCTCCCACAGCTACAACAAAGGAAGCTACAACACAGGGAGCAGGGGGCAGTGACTTTCTCCTTGAGTTCCATTAAAAGCTGATATCTACTTGTATCTCTTGAATCTCATGGGCTTGGGGTGAGTCTCCTTCCCAAGACCTGGACCTGGGAGCATACAATATAAAAGCGGGTAATGTGATATCTTCAACAAGGTTCTTCCCTTCACCTGTTACTTGAAAAAATATTTCTTCGTGAAACTGTCTGGGAGAGCTAACATTCTTTTCTTGGTCTGTCCCGCCATTATCCCCGTCATTATTTAGTTCACCTTCGGTTAGTTCATGATCTAAAATTAGATAAACCTCTTCCATTGTAATATTTTCCTGTTGATTTTCTAGCTCCTTACCAAAGTTATAACCTCCAGTGGCCACTTTTATGTATTCCAAATAATCAAATTCCTCTTGATGTTCGAGAACTATATCTCGCATAGTATTAGCAGATTCCTCTGGAAAGTCACTTTTTTGAAGGGGTTGGCCTGGAATTGCTTCTTGGAAGGGACTAGTAGCCCTTTCCGGATCTAAGTAATTTTCGGGATAGAAAACAGCCATAACAGGAGAAGCTTCTCCTTCAGATAAGATCTGACCACCAGAAATCTGAGCTTCTAATTCTAAGCGGACCCGATCTTCTGTATAGTTTTCCATACTGCCTTCAATTTCTTCAATCACAAGTTCGGGACCTTCCATAATATGTTGATAAAGAGGGAGATAAAATAACCACACAAAAGCTCCGGCTAGAGCTGCCATTACAGCTATACTAAACATGAATTGTTTAGGTTTATCTGCCGTAACTATCCTTAGCAGATAGGCCAGCAGTAGAAAAGCTAGTATTGCAACTACAGCAACCACAATTAAAACTTCCATATTAATGCCCCCTAATATTCAACATCTGCCGTGTTGAGATACATACCTGATTTCAGTTATAGCCACTATAAGTATAGTATAACACAATTATGATATTAATTATTAACCTTAAAAACCAGTTCATTTATCATTCGTTATCATTCCCCGCACCATTGGCCTGTTTGCCGTAATCACCTTGATCAAAGTAAAAAAACGACCCTCAACCCCCGGTTATCCGGGGTGAGGGCCGGTAAATATAACGATACTACAATACGAGTCATGCCACCAAACTACATCTCTAATATACCTTCATCTCTGATTAAATCTTCATTTCTAACTATATCTTCATCTCTAACTATACTTTCATTTCTAATTAAACCTTGTGTCGTTTTAGTTCGCCTTGAAGCTCACTTGTCAACACTTTTAACTGCTCGGTGTATTCGGACATTTCTTTGATTTTTTCAGAGTACTCACTGACATTAGAACTCATCTCTTCTGAAGCGGCACTGTTTTCTTCGGCTATGGCCGCTAGGGAGTTAATACTTTCAAAGACCTGGTTCATGTTCTCCGTTTCCTTAGAAAGCTTGTCCACCATATCGGCGATTTTTTCAGCCACCTGATTGATCTGATTTGTGGCATGTCCGGTTTCCTCGGCAGTACTGTGAAGAGTTGTGGTACTTTCCTCAAGCCGAGAAAATTGATTGGTGATATCATTGACCAGATTATCAACTTCTGAAACAAAGCTTTTCAAATTGTCACTGATAGTTCCCACAGCTTTCCCCGAGTTTTCAGCCAGGTTACGGACTTCGTTGGCTACCACAGCAAAACCTTGACCGTGTTCTCCTGCCCTAGCCGCTTCTATGGAAGCATTGAGAGCCAGTAGATTGGTCTGTTCCGCTATTTCTTCCACAGTTGTCACTATTTCCAGCATATGTTCCACATTTTTAGAAAGTTCCTTACCCTTGGAGTCTACTCCCGCAAATTGCTGTCGGACGTCTTCCAGCTTTTCGGCAACATTGCGAACATCTTCATGACTTGACTTGATATTCTGAACTGCCTTCTCCAGAGCTTCTTTATCTTCAAGTTCTTCATTGGCAATGGATTGGATTGTTTCTACATTACTTTGCAGACTGTTAACGGAACCTTCTGTTTCTTCCGCTTGTTGAATAGCTCCTTGAGAAACTTCCTGCACCATTTGGGAAATGTCACCCGACAGCTCTTTCATATTATCGGATACATTTCCGTAGCGCTCAACAAATTTATATAAATCATCTGTACCGCCTTTTAAAAATAATAAACCTTTTTTGATATTAGTCTTGGACTCAAATAAATCATTTTGTAGTGTTTCTATGTAGTCACCGGAACTTACCCTGAGGGCCTGAGAAAAATCCAGTTCCTTCAACTTGTTCAATTCATTTCTGACTACATCTAAAGGCGCCAGAGCAATCTTGGCTGAACCGTATATAACTGCAAAACTAGCCACCAGAATCACTGCCAGATTGGTGTCGAGTTGAAAGCCATTCAAGGCAGCAGCTATTATTGTTATAACAACACTACTTGAAAGAGCAATTTTACCTGGTACTCCTCTGATTATTCCCAAGGACAAGAAACGGCTCAAGGGAAATTCTTTAATTCCAGCTGTAGCTTGTTCTGTAGTAATTTTTACATCTAAATATTGTTCTCCATTGGAGTCTTCTCCCCGATCCAGTTCTTCAAAATTGATTTCCTCATCAAAATAATCTCCGACTCCTTCCAGAAGTCCTAAGAAATAATCAAATAAACCCCGGTTAGAAACATATTTAATTTTAATAGTATTTGGAGAAAGTTCTTCAGCCACAAGACCCGGGGGAGTTGCACCAGAGATCATTTTGGTAAGCTGGCGGTGGACTTCATCCATCATCATTAGGAATTCCTTTGCCGTACTCTGATCAAAATAAGACGGAAACAATTCAGCAAAGGACCAGATATTTTTTCTTCCCAACTTTCTAAAAACATGGGAACTACTAGAACCTTGTTTTTCTGCCATTTTTTCTATCAGTCCACGGGCATCCCGATCAGATACATTCATGGTGGGTGTGATAATTTCATCACCTTCCCATCCCAATTCTGAAAGTACCTGAGTTACTTGGTCTTCTCCATACAAATCCTTTAAACTATTAATCCAGGCGAGAACTACTGTGCCTTTCATCGCAAGCTGTCACTCCCTTCTAATTCAAATAAAAAATATTAGTAATGATTTCTTATCTCATCTACCAGCTTCTATTTATTTCTACAATTTAGCACAAAATTCCTGTAACTTTTATCTATTTTTTTATGGTCGAAGAAATCAAATTGGCTATTGTTACTGAAATAAATGAGACCAACAGGGTAAACCAGAAAGTAGTTAATCTACTCAATAAACTCAAACTAAAGCCCAGGCCTCGAGAAAGCCCCATGCGATATAACTGTACTGTCATAGCACCTTCGTAAGTACCCAAACCTCCTGGACTCACCGGAATCATTCCAAATAAATAACCAATAAAAGTGGCATTGGTTACCTGTAAAAAGGAGAGCTCAACACCCATTCCCAGACTGATAAGATAAGATTTTACGCCCAGTAGGAACCAAATTATTAGACCAATGACAAAGGCAGAAGTTACAAGCAGTTTATGCTTCCAAAACAATCTGATAAAAAAACCGGATTTTTCAAGAACCATGTTTAACCAAGAATCAGTACTAATCCTTTGTTTAATCTTAGGAAGCAGGCAAAGGATTATTAGTACCAAGGCCAGTATAGATAGAAGTGTAACGATCACTGGTTTATCAAGTAAAAACCTAGGAATTGCCATGAATAAGCCGTAATAAAAGGCAGCCATGACAACAAAAAAGCTTCCCATACTGATGATTTTATGGCAAAGAACCAAGAGGATTGCCTCTTCTTTCGAATAGTGAAGGTTTCTGCTTATCATTACTGCTTTTAGACCTTCCCCACCTGTTTTGGCTGCCGGGGTCACCCCTTCCAACAGGGTACCGTAGCTGTTGATTATCCAAAAATCTCGTATTCGCCCTATTTCCCTGTGTTCAAAAACTCCTGAACAAAGGCGCCATTGATAGGCTACCAAGACTAAAGTTATTAGCTGTAAAATCAACACAGAAGCAATGGTCCAGGGTGATATTATTTTGAGATTTCCTATTAATTGGGGTATATGTTGAATGATAACTAGGGCAACTATAATTAAAAACAGGACTTTGCCCACTTTTAGAACCATTTTTTTGATATTGTCTTCCCATAAGCTGTTTTTAAGTTTTGATATAATTCCTGACATAGTTATCCCGTCCCATCTAAGACTATCTTTTTTCCATGGCACTGTTATATTTAGTTGTTGACACTGTATAATTTTCAATTGAACGGTTTATGCGGTTCAAACGGTTTAAAAAGTTTATGCGGGTTTGAACGGATTATGCGGCTTTGACAGTACATTTAACGAGTGAGCAGTCAATTTAAATCAGCAAATAACAGGATTTATTTGCTGATCTATTCATAGATGAATATTTCTTGTCATCTAGGTCTATTCCTTCCAGTTCATAAAATGTCAATCAATTAATTGACATACTCCCACAGCTGAAGCAGTGGAATTTCTGCTGCTGTTTATCGTGAATTTTATTTAAAAATAATTATTTGCAGGATTTAGGAATTTTTTGGAGAATATTATTGGATACAGGTGATATAAATAAACTAGGCCGGATATAATATTAATATGAATCAATAACCGGCCAACCAGTTGACCTTTGATTTAAGTTTATAAAATCATGGTCTTCTGGAGAAATTAATTACAAAGGAGAGGTTCGTAATGGCTGATAATGAAAAACGTAAAAATGAAGTGACTGACATTTCAAGGGAAGACAACATTGAAATAGTTGACGACGTTATTGCAATCATTGCTGGGATTGCTGCTAATAAAGTCGAAGGTGTTAGAGGAATGGCAGGAGGTTCTTTTGTAGGTAACATTGCAGAAAGAGTTGGCAGAAAAGACCTTGCTAAAGGAGTTAAAGTAGAAACTACCCAAGAAAATGAAGTCAATGTAAGTATTAGTATTGTAGTTCAATACGGAGTAAAAATTCATGAAACGGCAAAAGAAGTGCAAAAAGCTGTCAGAGAAGCAATTCAGTCCATGACAGGCCTAGAAGTACCAGCAGTAAGGGTTAATGTACAAGGTGTAGAAATGGAAAAGGAAGAAGAAGAAAATGTTCAAGAACTTCCCGAATCCGAATAGTTATCAGAATCCCGAGTAAACCAGTTTTACTCAAAATTCCAGAGATAAGTTTCCCAGGAACTCCCTCAGGTCTCTTGATATTATCAATGAGCCTGGGGGAGTTTTTTATTCAAATTTAGATTGAAAGCTTATTTTGGTGATTTTATAGCAACTCCAATCCCTAGATAGTACTTTTTATCGGGAAGGGGCAGTTCAATCGTCTCGTCAAGTTGCCTGTATAATGTTACATTCTCAGAGCCGAAATAATCTTTCATGGTCCCTTCAAATTCTTCCTCTGTCAATTGATGAACATGATAAGGATCATTACAAGGTTTATCTCGCCCTCTGCCAAAGGGAGTCGAAATAATTATAAGCCCTCCTGGTTCTGTCAAACGATACATATTGGCTAGATACTGAGCTTCATCTTCCACATGTTCCATAGTTTCTAGACTGACAACACAATCAAAGGTTCCTAACTTTTCAGGTAAAGTTTCGTCCAAAGTGTCTCCAATTCGATAACTGACTTTGGGATTATTATAGTGATTCCGAGCGTATTCAATAGTTTCAGGGCACAGGTCTACACCCAGGACTTCTCTGACCTTTTGTGAACTTGCCAAAATTTTAGATCCGTATCCCACCCCACAGGCAATATCTAGTACTCTGCCCGTAGAGAATTTTTTGCTGAGCTCATATCTCGCAATATGCTCAAGGAGTGTTCCATTGTTGGGACTCATTTTTTTCGGAATCACTCGTTCTTCCGTCTTTGCCCAGTTCATTATTTTATCAACACCTCAATAAATTTAAGATTTAAATTAATTGATACTTTTATTTGAACCTTATAAATAATATTTTATCTTTAATTTTTCCACAAAACAACATAATCAAGTTTCAACCCTTGCAATAAATGAGCGTTCTTGATATACTCCCACAGCTAAAGCAGTGGGATTTCTGCTGCTATTCATCGTAAATCATTGTCTTTGTTTATGCACAAACAAAAGTTGGGCATCCCATAGGATGCCCAACTTCCTAAATAAACGTTGGTAATTATTAAGTAGTTAAGTTTGTTATATTAATCGAAGTCTCCGAATTCACCGTCATGGGGGTCACCATGACATTCCGTACAGTCTTCTTTTCCCTGGCTTGGATATGGCTCGTTTTCGTGACAGGTCATACAATCATCAGCTACGGCTGCGGGAGCCATTTCTCTTACATAGCCTTCTTCATGTTCTTTATTCAACATTTCAACTACGAATTTTGCGGTATCAGCTGTAACTCCTGCACAGCGTTCTCCTCTTTCTTCCGCACCTCTGGATTCAACACCTGCTACATTCATCCACTTAGTAACCGATACGTGACACAGACTAGAATTCACCTCAACCTGGGGTAAATCCAGTCCTGCAGGTTGATACTCAGGGAATGGGAACTTTTGATACCAGGCCATTAGTTCATCATTTAAATCCATAAATTTCTCTTCTTCATGTACCATGCTAATTATAGTTGCTGCCGGAGGTAATACACCACAGATTGAGCCCCATCCTGCAAGACCACCTCTAAAGGGCCAGAATGCCATAGTGGGAATTTGATCAAAAGGATAACCGACCTGATCTTGCAGTTCGCCGAGGACCCCCTCGGCTAAACCATAACCTCATCCACCTTCAAAATAAGCGTGGTATGCCCTTTCGGCAACCTTGTCAGGATCTAGAGGTTGATATTCAAAGGGATGTTCTGGTACTTCTATCTTCGAGTCTTGAGAGTCTGCTGCAGCTCTTTCACCATCTTCAGCACATCCTGTCATTAATGATCCGAAACCACCCAATAGGGCAACACCTGCCACTGTAGTTCCAGCACCTTTCAGGAATTTTTTCCGTGATATCTGGGAAGTTTCGACCTGTTTGTTTGAATCTTCTTTTGCCATATTTAACTCCTCCCCTCTAATTATTCTGTAAGACTCGATTTGCAATTGTTTCTTAGTAACTAATAGAGTTTCGAAAATTAGATAGTTAAAAACCATCTAATCTTTTTATTATTTAGTTTATTATGTTCATTATTATTTTATCTAATTTTTTATAATAATAATAGTTAGTTAATTCACTACTATAGACAGTTAATAAACATTTAAAATCACTCTAAATACAGGCGTGACAGTCTTTTGCTAATAGTGCGAATTTTCTGACCTCCATAAAAAACTTCTATTCCCATAACATATTTGTATAACATTTTGAGGATTAATTAGGATTTATTGTTAACAATTGCCATGATAGTCGCTTTTCTGACATAATGTCAATGTTCTTTGAAAATGTCACCTAAAAACGCATAAATTTGTTCAGAGAAAATGTCACCCCCCAGGAAGGTAGACCGAGTTTTAAACTCGGTCCCTGGTATTTAGTATAGTATCTAAAAGTTCTTGATCAGTCAGGTCGTAGTTAAGATTTGTTCTTTCACTTTGTTTTCTCCAAGGGTGATTTTCATCTGGGACTATTCTATTTTTAGGTGATTGCGTTGTTTTAACTTTTTTGGTCATTTTAGTAGTTGAAGGCTTGTCCACAATTTGAGTTTCAAACACCATATCTTTATATTTTACTTTAACTCCAAATTTAGGATTAGATAGGACAGTAACTTTAGATTTAGGAACCAGTTGACTATTTTTATCTAAAATTTGATAGTAACTTCCTTCAAAAGAGAAAGTGGCACTGTTGTCCACAGTTCTTTTGAATTTAGAACAAAGTATATGATCAAGATTAATATCTTGATTTAAACAGGTAAAAGCCGATAGCTCATTTTCGGGCTTTAGGGCAAATCTTTTATTAAAATCAGGCAAGAAATCTTTTTGTAAAAATTCATTAGCTTTCTCCATGGTAGTTATATTGTGTAGCTTAAAAAGTGTGGGCAGTCTGCTTTGTAAAGTATCAAAAAGCCTTTCAACTCGTCCTTTTGCTTGTGGAGAGTTAGCAGGTATAATAGTGACTCCTAACTCTTCCATAGCTGCACCAAATTGAGTAGGCTTAACTTGTTTACCTGCGAGCTGTTCATCAATCGAAAGCTTGTCCGATTTAGGTGATCTAAAAATAGTGTGCTTATCGCTATAAAGACTTGCAGGAATACCATAGTTTGAAATTAACTGATGCATAATCTGAAAGTATCCCTCAAGACATTCATTTTCAACAAAAAATAATCCTAGCAAAGCTCCTGTGGCATCATCGATAGCAGCGTGTAAATCACAATCAAAGCCAGTGTCAAACCAGTCATAAGGTGAGGCGTCTATTTGTACTAAAAGTCCCATTCTGTCCTTGCGTTTGCGTCTGTGGTGACTCTTACTCTTTTTATGTTTTTTAGGACTAGAAATTCCAGCTTTACTAAGAATTCTATGAACAACTGGCCTACTGATAGAGATTTTTTCTCGCTCGTTTAAAAGTTCTGTAAAATGAGTGAAATTTGCATTTGGGTATTTTTCTAACTTTAGAGAAATGATATGTTTTTCAGTACTTTCAGGAACAGAATGATCAGGCTTTTTACCTCGGCTTTTATGTATGACAAAACTGGGTCCTTCTAGTTGCACTCCTTTCTTCAGTCGTTTAATTTGTCGATCACTGAGGTTCAAAGCTCGTGCTGCATCTCTAATGGTTAAGTAGCCATCAATTGTTTGATTGATAATATTTAGTTTTTTAATTTCTTCTTGGGTCATTTGATATGTCACCTTTTTAGTCATAGTGACATTTTCACAGAACATTCTAGGGGTGACAATATCACAGAACAATTACATCGCTTTTCTGACATAATTGACACTCATACTATAAAGTGCTAAAATTTTAAGATATTGATAATCAGTCTCAGAGAAAATATAAAGGGAGTGACAATTTATGAAACCCGAAGATATTATAGCGGCGGTAAAAGAACATAATGTAGAGTTTATTCGTCTTCAGTTCACAGATATCACAGGTGTACTGAAAAACGTGGCCATAACTGTCAACCAGCTCGATAAAGCCCTGGACGGCGAATTGATGTTTGATGGTTCTTCTATTGAAGGTTTTGTCAGGATTGAAGAATCGGATATGTATTTAAAACCCGATCCTGATACTTTTATGATCTTCCCTTGGACAAACAATGGAAGTAAAATTGCTCGAATTATCTGCGATGTTTACGATGCCAATCAAGAGCCCTTCATTGGTTGTCCCAGATGTACTTTAAGACGTGCCATCCAGGAAGCGGACGAAATGGGATATTCCATGAAAGTAGGACCGGAAAATGAATTTTTCTTATTCCACACTGGTTCCGACGGTGAACCTACCCTAAAAACCCACGATAAAGCGGGATATTTCGATCTAGCTCCCGTTGATAAAGGCGAAGAAGCCAGACGAGATATGGCTATAACTCTTCAGCAAATGGGTTTTGAAATAGAAGCTACTCACCACGAAGTTGCCCCAGGCCAGCACGAAATCGATTTCAAATATGAAGATGCCCTAAAAACAGCCGATATGATCGCCACATTCCGCTATGTTGTCAGAACTATCGCCAAGCAACACGACCTTCATGCCACTTTCATGCCAAAACCCATCCAAGGTATCAACGGTTCCGGAATGCATGCAAATATTAGCTTATTTAAAAACGGGAAAAACGCTTTTTATGATCCCGAGGATCCCAATGGACTTAGCCAAGAATGCTATTATTTTATCGGAGGTTTATTACAGCATGCCAAAGCTATGTCAGCCATAACCAATCCCACCGTCAATTCATTTAAACGTCTTGTTCCGGGATATGAAGCTCCTGTATATATTGCCTGGAGTGAGAAAAATAGAAGTCCCCTGATACGAATTCCAGCAAAAAGAGAAACTTCTACCAGGGTAGAGCTTCGTAATCCCGATACTGCTTGTAATCCATATTTAGCTACAGCAGTTATGTTAAAAGCAGGCTTACATGGTATTAAGCACAAAATTGAGCCTCCTGCATCAATTGACAAAAATATTTATAATATGACTCCAGAAGAACGAAAAGAACTGGGAATTGATAGACTACCTGAGAATTTATTGGAGGCATTGACTTACTTGCAAGCAGATGGTGTTATTCAGGAAGGTTTAGGCGATCATATCTACAAAAGATTCATCGATGCTAAAAAATACGAATGGCAGAGTTATACCGAAGCTGTTCATCCTTGGGAAAGAGAGCAATACTTGACTAAATTTTAAATTCCAAATATCTGTTAAAAAGCTGGCTAATTAGCCAGCTTTTTTATTTGCAAATTTTTAAACTTAATTATGAATTAAAGTTTAATGTTGATAACTTTAAAATACAATAGGCTTTTGCATAAATTTCCGCTCTGGGTCAGATAATAATAAAAGCAAAGCAATCAAGATTATATTAAGCACGATCTATTAAAAGGAGGTCAAAAACAATGTCAACTGCCTCTCTAACACAAAAAGAACAACAGTACTTACAAGAGGCTAGGAACTATGAAGAGTTGTGTATTGCAAAATACGAAACTTATGCGAATCAGTTCAATGATCGAGAACTCAAAAATTTATTTCAAAGATTGGCCGATAAAGAGCGAGCTCATTATAATCAGATCGATCAGCTAATGCAACAGTATCAACAACCCAATCAGCAACAGGGGCAGCAGCAGAATCAGCAGAGTTAACGCCTGTATCAAATCACACAAAAGGAGGGAACTAGAATTGTTCCAATATCAACCTAATCAGAAGGGTAATCAAAAACAAAAAAATAACCAGCAATTAAATGATCAGGCTATGCTTCACGATATGCTAATGACAGAAAAGCATATCTCTTCCTACTATGATGTTAGTGTACTGGAAAGTGATAAAACTAATATTCGCCAAACTCTACAACAAATTCAACAAGAAGAACAACAGCATGCCGAAGAGATATACCAAGCCATGCAAAAACGTGGTTGGTATTCATAAGCTAACCCTTCCTTACCCCCTCTAATCTACTGATCCGCGCAATATGTTAAAAGGCCCCTCAATCATTATAGTTGAGGGGCCTAAATTTAGTTTTTATTCTTCTCCAAAAAACCGCATCAATTCAGGGGTTCGCTTTATGAATAATAATAGCGGTAAACCCAATCCGTAACACGCAATTAATTGTCCTGCGCCTACTGTCAGCATAGTCAAAATCAATGGACCATCTTCAATACCCAAAATCAAATTCAAATATCCCCCGACAATCAAGGCATTTATTATTACCGGTGGCAGCGGGGCCAGGTATGTTTTGGGCATTTTCCAGGTCAAAAGAGCCGCCAACAGTGTAGCCAAACTTCCCAACACCATATCCACAATTCCCAGAGGACCAAGTGAGTTGGCTATAAACACACCAATTGTCAGTCCAGGGATGGCATGTTTGGTTAAAAATGGCAGGACAGTCAGGGCTTCAGGTACCCTAATCTGAACAGCGTGGAAAGCAAAAGGTGAGACTACTTGAGTGACGGCGATATAAATGGCCGCAATTATTGCCGTCCGGGCAATGTCTCTAGATGTCATTTTTATCACGCTCCTTGTTTTTTGATAAGGCAGGGTGGCCGCGACCTGCCTTTCAATAATTAAAATCACGATCATAATTATAACAAAAATCTTACTTCACTAAAACTGTTATCTCAAAAACTTCCAGGCATTATGCAGGCTATTATGTTTCATAATATTTAATAGAAGGGTCAGCCTTCTCCAGAAAGGAGGGGAAATTTGGATAAAAGTAATCAACCTTTAAATGGTGTTAAATGTGTTGTGAATACCTGTTATTATTGGAATCAAGGTAACCAGTGCAAAGCACCGAAAATAGAGGTGCAACCACCAGGTGCCCAGGATACCCAGGAAACTGACTGTGCCACCTTCTATCCAACTAACGGTTGACCTAAAGAAGTATAACTTTTACTGAAAGTAAAAGTAAGCAAAGACTGGGATAATTCCCATCACCTTCCCCACTCAACCTTTACCCTCCCCCTCCAAAAGTAATCTCCGGGGATTTCCCCGGAGATTTTATATTTTTATAATTCCATTTCTTTTATATCATCCATAGTTAAGTATATTACCTCATCACAGGCATCTACCAAGTCGTGATGAGGTTTTATTTCGTGACTATATAAAAGGTAAACTATTATACCCTTGTCCTTAGCCATCTGAATAGCAGGGACAAAATCACTATCACTTGAAATCAGGGCAATGTGACTAATGCGCTGTTCAAAGGCTGACCGAGCAATGTCTAGGGCCATTAGAACATCAACCTTTTTTTGCTCAAAAATAGGTTGTTTTTCTTCACTGCGTCCTCTAAAAGCCAGGCTACCCAGCCTCACTTCTGAACGAGGCAAGCTGCTGATTTTGTTAAAAAATCGCTGTTTCTTGCTAAATCTATCCTTCTCTCCCTGGCTCGGCGGATTTCCCTGATAAGGTAAACAGTGATAATAATATGTACGTAAACGCGGAATCATGACTTGTCTACTGATCCAGCTGTACAATCTAAGATAATCTATTTTAGGTTCACCTAGCTTGGCGAATACTTTTTCCAAAAAACCACCATCTATAAAAATATTCAGACTTTGGCGATAATTTCTCAAATTTTCACCTCCCTTCTGTTCGGAATAGCCCATTCTTGGAGGTTCGTCCTTCGACAGTTAATTACAAACTTGTACATATTATGACATTAATAATACAATGTGTTAAAGTTTTAATAAAAAAATTAGGGGTCGCCCTAGCGACCCCACGTCCGGGATTTTGTCCTGTCATCCCTTTTTAGAACGACAGGAAGTATTTTGATGGGAACTCATTTTCCGATTAAAATTGTACCACCAAAAAATAAAAAAAGCAATACCCGGAGTGGGTTTCTCAGACGGTTCAATAGCTAATGAATTGTATTTACGTTACGAGTTCGCCGTTATTGTTTAAATTCCTTCTATTATCAGAATAAATCTAAAATTTTACCAAAAACTACAAAAATAGACATTAAAACAACACTTAATATAAACTATAAACTAATCACCTCCATTAGAGTAAATAGGCACATTTCTAGATATTTTTCCCAATTTTTAACTTATTATTAATATTTTTTCTAATAATAAGGAAGGGATTTTTTCTTAGAAACTCGAAAGGACATTGGAGGAAGATAATTATTACTGCAACAGGAGGGTTTCTGAAATGTTGTTAATTAAAAATGGAACATTGCTTACTATGAAAGGTTCCCCCAGGGAAGGGGAAGATATTTTGATTAAGGGTGGAAAAATTGCTCAAATCGGCCCCAACCTTGATGCTCCAGAAGGAGCTAAAATTATTGATGCAGAGGGTAAAACAGTTATGCCCGGAATGATCGATGCTCATACACATATTGGCATATCGGAAGAAGGCATTGGATTTGAGGGCAGCGATTTCAATGAAATTACCAGCCCTATAACCCCTGAACTACGAGCTATTGACGCAATCAATCCCAGTGAAGAAGGGGTTAAAGACGCCAGAACTAACGGAATTACTTCAGTAGTAACTGGACCCGGAAGTGCCAATGTTATCGGTGGGCAATCTCTAGCCATGAAAACCGTAGGTGAAATTATCGATCAAATGGTAATCAAAGATCCAGTAGGACTAAAAGCCGCATTTGGAGAAAATCCGAAAAGAGTTTACAGTTCACAAAGTAAAAATCCCTCAACCCGAATGGCAACAGCTGCCCAAATGAGAAAAGCCTTTTTCGATGCCAGTGAATACTTGAAAAAAGTAGAAGAACATGAACAAAAACAGGAACAAGAGGATGAAAACAAAGATAGTAAGGGACCTGACAAGGATTTCAAAAAAGAGGTCTTGATAAAAGTGTTAAAAGGTGAATTAACTTTAAGAGCCCACGCTCATAGGGCTGACGATATAATGACTGCTATCAGAATAGCAAAGGAATTTGAATTCCCTATATCTATAGAACATTGTACTGAGGGTCATAAAGTAGCTGGGGAGTTGAAAAAACACGATATCCCTGCTGTAGTAGGGCCAAGCATGACCTCTAGAGCCAAAGTGGAATTAAGGGATAGAACCTTTGAAACTCCCCGCGTTTTACATGAAGATGGAGTGAAATTTGCCATCACAACAGACCATCCGGTAATCCCTATTTATACACTACCATTCTGTGCCGGATTGGCTGTCAGGGAAGGGCTCCCCTGGGAAGAAGCCTTAAAAGCAGTAACAATTAATGCCGCAGAAATTGCTGAAATCGATCACCGAGTAGGTAGCCTAGAAGTAGGTAAGGACGGAGATGTGCTGGTATTTGATGGCGATCCTTTAAGCCTTGATCCTAAGTTAGAACATGTTTTCATTAATGGTGAAGAAGTTACTCGAGACCAAAGTCTTTAAGCTTTAGTATATAAGCTTTAGTTTTTAAGCTTTTCTAGCTTCAGAGTTTGTTTTATAAATTAGCATTCCTAAAACCAAAAACAATAAGAATAATAAGAATACAAAAGAAAAAGGGAAGCAGTCTATGACTGCTTCCCTTCTTTTAGCTTAGGTTTAATTCTATCTGTATGACAGTAAAAATATTTTTGGGTACGATGAGCACGGCCCACCAGGGTAATTCCAGCTGTTTCAGCAATTTCCAAAGCCATTGAAGTAGGAATACTTCGAGTAGCCACCAAAGGAAATCCTGCACCCAAGGCTTTAAGAACCATATCCGAAGATAACCTGCCCGTTGTAATTAATGCTAATTTTCCGGACTCATATCCTTTGAATAATGTTGTTCCTAGAAGTTTATCAATAGCATTGTGTCTACCTACGTCCTCTTGGACTGTCAATACACCGGACTCATTCACTAAAGCTGCCGAGTGTAGGCCTCCGGTTCTCTGGTATTCTACTGCCTGGCGATGCATTTCTGTAAAGGCCTCTTTTAAAACGGTCTCACTAAGCTCAAAGTTGGAATCAATCTTACGATTGACAATGTTCTCATTGTTTATAGCACTGCCACTTCCACAACCTGATGCGATGACTTTTCCAAGGGACAAGTCTTGTTCAGGCAATTCCTTGCCAATTTTAACATAAATTTTACGCATGTCATCACAGGCTCCGATCATGTGGATATCAGCTATGGATGTAATCATTTGCCTTGCCAGTAAATGACCAACGGCTAGCTGTTTTAATTCTTTGGGGGTACACATAAAAGTTGTTAAATGCTGGTCATTTACTATTAAATCTACAGGGCGTTCCTCACTTACTGGTAGTTCTATTCTGTTAATAGTCGAGCCCCCCTTTAACTGTATCATATTAGCCTAGCCTTTAAGACGATACTCTATGTTATCGGCTAATTTAGCTGCATACCTCTCATTCATGTGTTGTTCGGAGTACAAGTATTTAACTCCGTTAAAGGATGTCACTGATTTAATGTCTTGAAAGTCAGGATGCTTTTGCATATCTGACAGGATATCTTCAATTTCCTGTTTGTTCATAAAAAAGGGAAATTTGTGAAACAAATTAATATTAGTCGGTCTGGGATACTTTTTACAATCTCGCCTTACTATTTCTGCCATCAAAGAAGGGTTGTCTCCTTCTTCTAGCTTAATTAACATATTAGCATATTCCGAAGTCATATACAATTCACTGATAAAGTACATTCCTTTAGCACCCTGTAATAATTTGATATCTTCATTTTCCTCTGATTCTTTTATGGATATCAGTAGCTTCTTTGGTGTTAATTGATCACTTGAAAACTTATTTGGGGTATCCTCATTAGCTTGTAAGGAATTTTCAGAGGATGTCTCCTTTGTTAAGAGGGGGTCTATCAATGTGGCAGATTGGGTAAGGGTGCCCTTTTGTGAATTGTCTCGGATTTTTGTCACTATATTTTGTAATTGTTCATGAGATAAATTGGCAGCAGTCAAGTTTATCCCCCTTTGATTTTCAGTGTTTTGTAAAACCAACATTTTCATACGTAAAATCGTTTTTGCTTTTAATGTGAAATGAAACAGATAAGGGGGGCTAGCGCCCCCCGAATTTAAAACCATGTAATACTAAGTACACCAAAAATACTAAGTATACATTAAACGTATTTGTTTAGCTTAGCTTGGAAGTAATCCTTGTTCCTCTAGTTCATCGGCTACATATCCTAAATCTAGTTCTTCTAAACATTCTCTAGTCGGAGCACCTGTTTCTTCATCCCAGCCCATTTCTTTATAGAATAAAGTAAGTGCTTTTTGCATATCGTCTCTATCCATCTTGATAGTTCCTTCTTCAAAGGGTTCCATATCCGGATCCATATCAAATACCCAATCACTGATAACATCGTGTTCGTTTCTCATGTCAGCGGTGTCCATCTGCTTAACAGTCAAGGCCCTATGCAGTGTAAACATTCTTTCTCCAAGTCTGTCCAATTCTTCTTCAGTATATTCTTCACCAGTAGCAACACTTAAGAATTTAGCTTCTAAAGCAGTGTCGCCACGATAATCCCATTCTTTTCTTGGTGAAGCATGCATTGGCCACATCCAGTTACAGAGAGTTAAGGAATCATGAAGTAAGTTTCGAATGATGCTCCACTTTGCATATTTAGCCTTATATTCATTTACTGGTGTGTAATCAGCCGGTGGATCAATGGCATCTTTGGAGCCCACAATTTCTTCTACAATTTCTTCCTGAATTTCATGAGGAAGACCGCTTCCCTGCAAGTTAACATGAGTGTGTAACTGGGCGTCTCTGTTAAACATACAGTTGATAAGTGCTCCTACCTGACCATATGTCTCATTGGAATGATGCTGTGGATATCCGAATTTGTAGTTCCAAACAGAGAATAAGCCATAGTCATCTCCGTGCCAGTAATCGTCACCGAATTCCCATTCTGTCGCTACCCAATAGGAACCTTTGCCCATGGTCTCTCCAAATTTCCCTTCTTTAAAGGCAATACGGCGGTAAAAGTCTTTCAAGAAAGCTGGATCGCCATCTTCAAGTAAATCCCAGGGGATTTCTTCATATTCTTCTTCAGGAAGTACTTCTTCAAGTATACCATTTTCATAGGCATATTCGAAGTCCGCTACTATCAAGCAGTAGTTATCCCAGATACCATAATCATCTACCAAGTGTTTACCTAGTGTTCTGGCCATAAAGTCTCCTTCATCACTAGTTCCTTTAATCATCATTCGAGCAGGAGTGGCCCACCCTACACAAGTATTACCTGAGTATCTAGAATAACCATGTTCTTCTAGCTGAGGGAACTCTACCCTTGCATGACATCTTACAGGGCAGGCATGGCAACCTCCCATTCTAACAGTATACTTCTCGGCAATGTCACCTGCATCAAATACAGCTTTTTGACATCTATAGCCGAGGCTATTAACATCATCGGGATGACATTCACCTGTTTCTACCGGTGGATCAGCTGCTCCCCAGTATAAACCTGGCTTCCCTGTCCATCTACTGCCAGGATCATAATGTTCAGCCCATGGTAAAGGAGAGTTGGGAACTACATGCTGGTTGTTGGATCCAATGACTTTATTCATTTTTTGTTGTAGTTCACGCCACTCATTCTGGTCACCTGCTATATTAACAGGTTTAGTCCCGCGAATACCAATGGCTTTTAAGTTTTTTGAACCCATAACTCCACCATGGCCACCTGCAGAATGACTAAAGCCAGTCATTATGGTAGACATGTTCACCATGTTTTCTCCAGCTTGTCCAATAGCGGCTACCTGGGCTGCTTCTCCCATGGCATTGTTGATTTCTTGAGTGGCTCGATAAGTACCATTTCCCCAAATACTATCAGCCTCTTCAATAAATACATCATCATTTTCAATTCTCAACCATACTGGTTTGTCAGCCTTACCTTCTATAATGATAGCATCGTAGCCAGCAAACTTCATTTCTGGGGAGAAATGTCCACCCATGTGACTGTCAGTTATTGCATTGTAAGGATTCAATGGTGACAGAGAAGTGATATTAGTTCTACCACTACAAGGCATTCCTGTACCAGTTAATGGTCCAGCACCAAAAATAATTTTGTTCTCTTCATCGTAAGCTTTTGTACCTTTGGGAACTTCATCCCAAATAACTTTGTAACCAATACCCATTCCGCCAATATAATCTTTGTAATCTAGGGTGTCTTCCTTAGTTATTTCACCTGTGGAAAGATTCACCCTGAGTATCTTTCCAGCCCAACCACCAGGGTTAGTCATCAGCAAAACCTCCTTGTCTGAGAGTGTAGTTTTGACAAGTATTTAACTACGATTATGATAAGACCGATTCATGGTTTCTAATAGGTTGATCTTTGGACCTATCCTGCCATCTTTCTAAGCTTATAGCACCATTTGGACAGTTAGCAGCACACTGTGGATCACCATGGCACATATGACACTTAGCTGCCACATTATCATTGGGATCCATAGCAATCATTTCCCAAGGACAAGCATCCACACATTCACCACATCCAACGCATTCATCTTCATCAATAACTCTAGCCCCTGTTTCAGGATGGCTACCAATTGCGTTTTGGGGGCATACTTCTGCACACATTACTGGTTCTTCACACTGAATGCAAGTTTCTGGTATAATTCTGAAGTTGCCAAACAATCCCTCTCCATTCCAGAAGCCTAAAGTGGAGCTTTGTTGACCATAATTTTGATTTCGAGCAATTTTGATTCCCGAAACATTCGGGTTGGAACTTCCTCGGTTGAAGACTGAGCAAATAGTTTCACACCGGCGACATCCTGAACACCTAGTGGAATCAACTACCAGCATATACTCGGAAGATGATAGATCTTCGCCGGCCTCAACACTGCTGTCTTTACCACATCCTGATAAACTTAGACCAGCTGCTGTCAAAGCTGCACCGGCACCACTAATTTTTAAGAATTTTCGCCTGTTAATAGGTGCTTTAATAATAGAAGTAAAAAAGTTGTTTTCTGACATAACTATCCCCCTTTTATATAGTAATAATTAAACAGATTAAAGGACGGGTAAAAACCACCTCCTAAAAAATATCTATATTTAATGATAGATTTCAATGTTAGTCCAGTGATTGCTATAACTTTCACTATTAAAAGATATAAAATCAAGTGATATTTTTGCTAAAAAAATTCACTTGATTTTAAATATTTTTCTGATACTATTAAATTCTCTTCCTGCCTTTACTGCCATTTTCCCATACTTAGCTATCTTTTGGGGCATTCTCCTGCCAAAAAAAGCTGCACCTATAATAAAAGCAATAATTAGCAACTCCGCAATTCCAACTAGCACTTGAATTCACCCCTTTAAAACCCAATCCCAACTAAACAGCTTTTTTCCTATAACAATTTTTTATTACTTCTTAACCCTTTGTTTATATATTACATGATTTTCCGCTGCATTGTAAACAGTTTTTTTGAATTTAATATATTTTTAATTTTTCCACCAACTGCAGTTCTTTTCAAAACTTTGGGAGGACAGATATTCCGACATATACCGCAGTTAAAGCATCGCCAGGGCTTATGAAATAATTCGGTTTCATATTCTCCTGTCTGTAGACTTAATGCCTGGTTCATACAGCTTTTAACGCAAAGCCCACATGCTGTACACTGTGATACTACTTTTAACCCACCCAAAGTCAAGGTGTTTTTAGCGGGCAAGTCACTTTCCTGATACTTTTTTAACTGGGCTACTAGTAAGCGCCTACTCTCTGGTAGCCCGGTTCTATCCCGGGGAATAATATCTTCTGTCACGTCTTGAACAGCTTTAAAAGTATCTTCTCTAAAAACTCGTAATATTTCTCGCCTGGAATAATAATAAGTATTGGGTTTCAAATTTTCTTTGCTAGTTATGCTGTTGAAATTGAAATTCAATCCTAAACTATTTATTAAAGTACTGGCTTTTTTCAATGACTTCATAAACTGTGGATACATATCAAAGTTTTCACATTCAAAACAATTGCCAAAATAAAAGCTGAGCTGTTGTCCTCCCTGTTCACCTAGTTTTAAGACCAAGGATTGTAAAAATTCTCCATCTAATGAGAACAAACAGGGAAAGCTGACATCTACATTGTCAGACTCCATATCACAACCTAGCACCGGTTGTTCTTTCTGAACAATTTCTTTAAATTTAGTATGATAGTTGAGGTTTTCCGGTTTAATTGCATGAGTAGGGCAAGCCCCTGCACAAATCCCGCAGCCAGAGCAGTCTTCAGGTGATAATAAAACCTTGCCTTTACGCACTTTAATAGCATTTTGTGGACACTTCCGACTACACTTGTCACAGTCCATTAATCTCATCTTATATGAAATACATCGTTCTTGGATAACTTGTGGAGGATCAACTTTCAACAATTTTTTTAGAAACCAGCGCTGCCATAACATAACGAAAATCACCCTAACCTGATATCTGATATCAATTTTCAACTTAAAGCATTTTCAACTTAAAACACTTTTAGATTAACTTCTTGCCAAGTTTAGCAAAAAATCCGCAGTTTTTTCTAGCATTATCTTTCGTTCTAATTTAGACTGCGCCCCTTGCAGGGTTACTTTTTCTTTAGCTGCTTCGAAGGGAATCTGATTCTCCCGGGCTAATTGATTTATTTCCTCGTCAAGTTCCTCCGTAGTCGCAGATATATCTTCTTGTTCAGCTATCTTAATAAGCAAAAGTTCCACCTTTAATCTGTATTCGGCTTGTTCAGCCAGTTCCTCTTTAAATTCATTAATTGATTTGTCTTGTTCTTGTAAATACTCGAATAAATTTTTACCATGATAACGGATCTGTTTTTCCATGTCTTTTAGCATGTCATTTGCCTCTTGCAATGTCAGTTCCCGGGGGATTTTAATCTGGGAGTCATTCAGTATCGATTCTAAAATCTGATGTTGGCTGTTCTGATAATCTTCTTGACAGCCAATTTGTTTACAGATTTTACGATAATCACCCAGTTTTATTGAGATATCATATCCCTTATATTTCAACTGAAACCCTCCATTATTGTTTATTATCTATATGTCTATAGATTTGAATCATCTTTGTTAGCAACAACAATCATCCTGGGAGAATTAATGGAATAAGCTGTTCGCTTAAAGTTGCCGTAAACCTTATGATAGTTCAAGCCGTTATTTTCTAAGAAAGTCACCATCTCTTTCAGGGTATAGGTTCTCATCCATTGATAATATATCTCTTCTTCCCCATCAGGTGTCTTGAGATACTTTTGGTTGATAGTGCAGCTGGATTTGAAATCAAATTTAGTTTTACGCAGCCGGGTATAGCCTCCCCTGGTTTTTGTCCAATCCTTTTCATTAAATTCCCTTAATAAATTTTCTCTATTAATTACATCTATTATCAGATATCCACCGGGATCTAGAAGATGATAAACACCTGTCAACATATTGTTAAAATCTTGGTCAGTCATATGAAAGCCTACGGTGGCCAAACAATAAGCTGCTTTAAAATTCGTCTCAAGCTTCAGCTTATGGAGTTTTCTCACATCACCCTGAATAAAGTCAACTTGATCCTTAACCGAACTTTCACTTGCCCTTCTCTTGCTAGCTTCAACCAGACCATTGCTCAGGTCTAAGCCCATTACTTGATAACCTCTTTTAGCCATTGATATGGCATGGCGTCCAGACCCCGAACACAGATCTAATAGCTTGTCCCCGTAAAATAAGTTTATAGCACCTTCTATAAAATTCGCTTCTCGTTCTGTCTGGCTTTCCGGATATTTTTCGTCCATCATTTCCAAATAATATTTCACATAGAGCTCGTCACTCCAAATATTCTCTGGTTTACTTGTATCAGTCACCATTTAATCCCTCCAGGAAAATGATTGTCTATACTAAGTCTATCATGTCTTTTCTTAAAGTTTAAAGCTTTTTAACCCTGTGTTTTAAATCTTGAATATTAACTTTTACAGTTCTTCATCCAGGGGTTCACCGGTATAAATATGGCCAGCTATGCTTTCTGGAATTTCACCTTCGATTTTAAACTGGACTTTATCAATTTCATCAAACTGTACCAATGTATGAACTATGGATTTGACCAGATTGAGCTCAATTTCCGAACCGTATGCTCCCTGGGTTAATTCTTCTGTGAAATTGGCATAACAAATACCATCTTCTACATTTATATCTATTAACTCGGTCTCTTCATGAATAATAGTTTCAACTTCTTCAGACTCGGGTCCTTCAAGGAGTAACTCTAACGCCGTTTGGGGAGTGGCTTCTGATTCTTGGACTTCCCTTTCCTCCTCAGCCAGATGAAAAGCCTTTTCTTTCTGCTCTAGGAAGAATAAAGTAATAATAGCTGTTTCTTCACCATTCTCCTTCTCTTTGTCTTCCAATTTTTCTTTTGCTTCCTCACCATTTCCACATCCTGCTGCCAGTAGCAGGGTACCCATTATAACTAATGACAGCAATAACTTCCATAACTTCATGTTCATAACCCCCTAAATATAATAGATTTTAGTGATCACTCTTCTCCCCTAATTGCAAATGTATTTATATTAACTTATACTTATGAAGAGATTGATTTTATGGTGGTGAGAATTATGGATGGTTTTTTAGAAGCATTCCAATTAGTACTTTCTCTTGACAGTGATCTCTGGGAAATTATCATTTTATCATTACAAGTATCAGGAATAGCCATTGGACTAGCCACCCTTATCGGAGTCCCATTAGGTACTTTTTTGGGGCTCTATATTAAAGGACGTCTATCTTATATTTCTGTAATTATTTACACTCTAATGGGTACTCCACCTGTGGTGGTTGGTCTATTTATATTTTTAGTTTTTACTAGAGGCGGTCCTTTAGGACATTTAGAATTGTTATTTACACCTACTGTCATGATAATTGCCCAAACTATCCTGTCATTACCTTTGATTACAGCATTAACCTTATTAGGCGTTCAGGAAAGAGGAAAACAGCTACGCGAAGTGGCAATCACCCTGGGCGCAGGTCCTTTAAAAACTGCATGGACTGTAGTGATCGAATCTCGTAATGCAATTTTAGGAGCTATTTTAGCCGGTTTTGGACGGGTTATTTCCGAAGTAGGAGCAGTTATGCTGGTAGGTGGTAATATAGAAGGACAAACTAGAGTTATGACTACAGCTATTTTGCTCGAAGTCCGGCGTGGTAATACCGCCCTGGCCCTAGGGCTGGGTTTCATTTTGCTGTTTTTAGCTTTCCTGTTCAATTTCATTCTATACTTTTTACAGGGAGAGTCAAGATATGGGCGATAAAAAAATCGAAATAAATGAGTATTCAAGTGAAAATTTAACAAGTCTGTACCGGCTCAAAAATGTTATAAAACAAGAAAGTGGGCAAACAATATTATCAGTACCTGATTTAACATTAAAAGAAGGTGAAGTTTACGGCATAATTGGTCCAAGCGGTGCCGGTAAAAGTACTCTTGTCAGGATACTTAACGGATTATCTCAGCCAACTTCTGGGGAAGTTTATTTCCTAAATAAAGAGCTATTTAACAAAAAAAACCTACGCCAGCTCCAAAAAGAAATGACTTTAGTGTTTCAAAAACCTCATCTCTTTAATACTACGGTTTTAGAAAACGTAGCTTACGGATTGAAAGTAAGAGGTTATCCTAGTAAAAAAGCTTTTAAAATTGCTGAAAATTCACTGAAAGAAATGGGAATTCTAGAGTTAAAAAAAAGAAAGGCCGCTTCTCTATCAGGAGGAGAGGCTCAGCGAGTAGCCTTGGCGAGAGCTATGGCCTTTAAGCCTAGAGTTCTGCTTTTAGACGAACCTACGGGTAATTTAGACCCAGGGAATATTAAATTGATTGAAAATAAGGTTAACTCTTTGTACTCTCAAGAACACACTACAGTTATAATGGTTACCCATAACATGTTTCAAGCCAAGCGAATAGCGACTCGGGGCATGTTTATTTATCAAGGTAAACTAATTGAAGAAGGCCCAATAGACCAAATTTTTTCAGAACCGGAAAGCAATCTTACTAAACAATTTGTCAACGGGGAAATGATTTTTTAGAACTTTTTTCCCGCGTAATTCGTCTAAAAATAGTGATGGCTGTTTTAAGTTTTCTAAACATCACGCCAGTGACCAGACAAAACTTTGGAGGTGAAGAACAAATAAGATGAAAAAATTTAGAATTCGTATGAGCATTGTGCCTATCATGCTCATCACACTAATGTTTTTCGCCGGGTCTGTCCTGCCAGGGGGAATATCTCAGGCCCAAGCTGCAATGCAGGTGAATGATGACCCTGGCATCCCTGTCTTTATTGATGAAGAAGAAATTACAGAAGGTTTATTACCCCGTTTAAGAAACGGACGTCTATTAGGCCCTGTCCGAAACATTTCCGAAACTCTAGGAGCCTATGTAGATTATTCGGAAGCCGATCAAGAAGCTATCATTATCAAAGACGACACTGAAGTTCGAATGCAAGTCGATAGTGATGTAGCTAGGACTTACAGTCCCGGTGAAGAAGTACCAGAAAAAACTCAACTTGATGCTCCCATGTTTATTGATGAGGGTAGATCCTTTGTACCCCTGAGATTCTTGGCAGAAAACTTTGGTTATTACGTAATATGGGACGAGTCTTCTAGAACCGTTTCCTTGGTCTCTCCGGATCAGGATGAAGATGAGGAAATAGCTGATGAACCAGAAGAAGTTGACGAAGATCAGAAAGAAAAAGACCAGGAAGAAGATGAGGAAAAGGATCAACAAGAGCCAGAACAACCTGAAGAAAAAGATGAGGAAGATGAGAAAGAAACTGAAGTTGAACCAAATGATGAAGAAGACAAGATTAAAGATATTCAGGAACAGATTGACGCTAGAACTGAAGAACTTGATTTACAAGTAAAATTTGAAGATAAAAAAATTGATATAATCACTGAACGTGCTGGGACTGATTTCCCCCAACATGAAGTGGATTTTTCTAAAAATGAAGAGCAGTTTATAATCACTGTGAAAAATAGTAAAATTGAGGATAAAAACTGGGATTTTGACAATCAACTGTTAGACAAATTATCAGCAACTACTGTAGTAACAGAACAAAAAGTAGAAGAAGTTATGGAAGATACTGTTATTGAAGAGGACGAAAATACTGAAATCGGGGATACTGTTAGTACTTACAAGGGTAAAATAACTGTTGAGTTAAATTATCCTGTACCTGAATTGGACCCTGATATCTCAAAGAATGACGGAGAAAGTACCTCTTTGATTGTTACCATCCCGAAAGTTTTTGAAACAATTTTAGAGGAACAAGAAATTGCCAATGGGTTGAAATATACCTCCATTAGAAAAGGCCAAGAAAATGGACCGATAAAAATTCACGAACTACGACTAGATCCCCATGGTGATGTCAAACCTGAACTAATCATGGCTCAAGACGGTTTTTCCGGATTTGAGAGACTAGATTCCATGGCCAAAAGAAATAATGCTATAGCAGCTATCAATGGAGGGTTTTACTGGCGTGCAGGTCATCCGATTGGTCTTTACATATCGGATCAAAGATTGATCCGAGAACCTATGCCCAACAGATCAGCTTTCTTCTACTCAAAGGATGGGGAAGCTACAATAGAGAGGACTGCCTTTAACGGTGGGCTTATGTATATTGATGACATCAATACAAATCTATCAATTGACGGTGTGAACAGAAGTAGAGGTCGGGAAGAATTAATTGTCTATACACCTGAGCAAGGTAACACTACAGGTACCACCTCTTCAACTTTTAGAGGTCATAAAGAAATTGTTATTTCAGACGAGGAAATCATTGCTATAAACCATGGTGACAGCCAGATACCCGATGATGGTTATGTATTGTCCATTCACGAGCAATATGTTAGAGCAAACCAAGATTTAATCGATGAACTTGAAACCGGTATGACAACTAAATTACATTGGAACATGGGACAAAGCAAAAACGTGGAAGATGTTGTCTTTGCCCTCGGAGGAGGACCAAGGATTTTAGAAAAGGGTGAAGTAGATATTCGTTCTATGGAAGAGGTTATCTCAGACAATGTTTCTCAAGGGCGGTCTCCCAGAACTGCTGTCGGAGTCACCCGAGATGGCCAACTACTATTAACTGCTGTAGACGGAAGGCAAAGTGGATTGAGCATTGGTATGACCTTAGAAGAGCTTGGAAATTTCATGAAGGACCGAGGTGCTCAAGACGCCCTAAACCTGGATGGAGGCGGTTCCACAATGATGTGGTTTGACAATGAATTTCAAAATAACCCCTCCAATGGGATAAGAAATATTGGTAACTCCATTGTAATCCGTGAAAAATAGAATCTTGAAAAATTCTTGAAATTAGTTTAAATTTAAGTTTAAGTCTAAACTATATAAGTTTTACGCGGAGTTGATAATCCATGATAGCTGAATTGGACAAAGCAATATTTCAAGCATTTCAATCCATCCAAGGCACTTTTCCCGCCTTGGATGGAATCTTCATTTTTATAGCAGGCCAGTCCAAGTATTTCATGGGAATACTTTTTCTCGTCGGATTTATCCTGTTATTTCTTAACAGATATCAAAAACTACAACGGAGCGAGATCAGTTGGACCGGATTAATAGGAACCATGTTAATAGCAGCCCTTTTGGTACTTATACCAATTATATTGTCAGATTTTATCCGGGAGCTAGTGCAACGAGAAAGGCCCTTTGTTATTTTTGATTTAGAGCCCATGATTGAACAGGATATCAGACCTTCGCTACCCAGCAACCATACGGCTGCCAGCTTTGCCATAGCAGGTTTCTTTTTGGTTTATTTTCGAAACGCATTTCCTTTCGTTGCCCTACTAGCTGCATTAGTAGGCATAGCTAGAATATATACCGGTATCCATTTTCCTCTGGATATTCTAGCAGGATCAGTTGTCGGTATATTACCGGCTTTGCTGTTCCTGGCCTTAAGCAGCAGGATAAACTATCGAGGCTGGTCCCAGGATTACCTTTCGCGTTATCGAAAGCCAAAACTAAAACGAAAGTAAACAACTGTCAGTCGCTGTTAGACTGTCATAATCAGACTGTCATAAATCGTTAACCGTTGTTACTAACAATCAGTAACAGCGGTTTTTTTTATTTTACTTTTTTATTATTTTTTAAAAATCGAATACTTTTAGTGTGCA
This sequence comes from Natranaerobius thermophilus JW/NM-WN-LF, assembly GCF_000020005.1. NCBI lineage: Bacteria > Bacillati > Bacillota > Clostridia > Natranaerobiales > Natranaerobiaceae > Natranaerobius > Natranaerobius thermophilus. Next base: position 2,433,486 of record NC_010718.1, read on the forward strand.
GGAATACTGCCCCTCCTCACAGAATAGTTTATTTGGGAAATTGTTCACCGAAAACTTCCACAAAGAAAGGAAATTTCAACAAAAGAATCACCAATTAGAGAGGAGCTGTTAAAAAATGAATACTCTAGCCAAGAACTCACCGGTACAATTAGCCTTTGCCGGTCTTTTTATTGCACTAGGAGTCTTATTACCGATACCATTTCATATAGCCGGAATTGCTGGATCCATTTTTTTGCCTATGCATATCCCGGTTCTTCTAGCCGGTTTTTATTTAGGCGGTCTATACGGCCTGTGTATTGGGATGATCACCCCTTTAATTAGCCACCTGGTCACCGGAATGCCTCCCTTATCTCCTATCCCTATGCTTCCCATCATGATTATGGAATTGGGTACATACGGTCTTTTAGCTGGACTTTTATATAACAAAAGTAGAGGGGCCTTAATTTCATTAATAGGAAGTATGATTGGTGGGCGTTTAGTGGCTGGTTTAATGGTTTGGTTGTTGATCACTGTCTTTGGCTTTCAACAGCTAGATTATCCCATGGCTTATCTAAGCGGAGCCGTAGTAACTGGTTTACCTGGAATAGGGTTGCAGTTATTCTTAATACCTTTAATAATTAACCGCCTAGAAAGTAAGTAAATTTGCCGCCAGAAAAGTAAGTCTAATGCTTAAACAGGAGGGATACAAGTGGATATTAATAAAAAGTCAAACAATAATGAATCTACAAATAATGAGAATGATGTAAATACGGATGAAAAGCAAGAAAATACGAATGAAAGACAAGAAACAAAAGCCTTTTTTGATACAGCATCCCAGTACTGGGATGACCGCATTGTTCACAATGAAGATATCATCCGGGATTCCCTGAGTTATATTGATTTCGAGTCGAAGAATAGAGTACTTGATGTAGGAACCGGTACCGGCATCATGCTAAAGTTTTTACTCCCAAATCTATCAGAGACAGCTTCAATTCTAGCTGTTGACTTATCACCACAGATGATTGCCAAGGCAAAAGGAAAATATCGTGACCAACGCATTAAGTTTCAAGAACTAGATGTAGAAACAGAACCTTTTCAAAATGAACAGTTTGATTTGATAATCCTATACTCTGTATTCCCTCACTTGAACGATAAAAGCCGAGTTTTAAGACATTTAAGCAAATCTCTGATAACCGGTGGAGAACTTTGCATTCTCCATTCCAAGTCCAGAGCAGAAATTAATGACATGCATAAAAGTTTAGGTAATCCTGTTTCAAATCACCTGCTCCCACCTATTAGTGAACTTCAAAAAATGGCAGAAAAAAACCGCCTGACAACACAGGTGGCCCAATCCGATGAAAATAGCTATTTTTACTTGGGAAAAAAGTAATAATTCACTTTTTACTATGAATGGACAAATCTAGTCATCCTCTTAAAGGTACTCTTGAACCAAAGCATTCCCACACCGAAAAAGGTGAAATCACTTAATCCAAGGGCTAGCCAGATTCCGGACGCTCCCAAACCAGTTTGAGAAGTCAAAAATAGAGCCAGAGGGATCCCCACCAGACCAACCCTGATTAGACTGATAATCAGAGCCGGAATGGCTTTGCCCAGTCCTTGGAATGAATGAGCTGAAATCAGGCCACTACCCAGGAAGGGATAAAAGATAGGTAATATCCTAAGGTAACTGACTCCGTGACTCATAACGTCTTGTTCCTGGGAAAATATGCCAATAAAAAATTCCGGAAACGCAAATAAAAATACACCTACAGAGGCCATAAAACCAGCAGCCATGGCCTGGGCAGTCCAATAAGACCTACGTACTCGTTCGAGTTCACCAGCTCCATAATTTTGTCCCACCATGGTAACCATACTAATTCCAATAGCAATTCCAGGCAGTATTGCCAGGGAATCTATCCTAAAGCCAAGGCCCAGGGCAGCCACGGCTTCGTCACCGAAACCAGAAGCTAGACGATTGTATACAAACAGAGTCAAAGACATCATGGCCTGAGAGGCTGATGTAGGCAATCCGACAGCCATGATTTGTTTGATAATTTCCGATTCAAAGACAAACTTGGTCATATTAAATTTAATTGTAGACCTTCCCGTAGAAAAGTGCCATACCAGAAATAATAATCCTAAAAACCTACTAAGTACTATGGCTAAGGCCGCTCCTGCAACTCCCATGGCAGGCACAGGCCCCAGTCCAAATATAAAAATCGGATCCAAAAGAATATTGAAACCAACCCCAACCACTTGCTTCATCATTGAGGTTTTCATATCTCCTTCTCCCCGGAGAACTCCATCTAAAGCCAAAAATAAAAAGAATATCAAATTACCCCAGAATATGATGCTGGTATATTCCACTGCCAAAGAATACAATTCTCCTTCGGCTCCCATAAATGAAATTATATATGGGGCAAAACTGACACCTATAATTGTGGCAACTATCCCTAGGATTACTGCCAGGGTTATGGCTTGGGATGCTGTTTTCCGTGCTTTTTCATCTTCGCCTGCTCCAATACTGCGAGCAATATAAGAACTGGTACCAACGGCCACAGCATTACCCATGGCTATTAGAATAAATAAGATGGGCATATTCATGCTAACTGCCGCAATAGCATTATGACCCAGCTGACTTACAAAAAAAGTGTCTACTATATTGAATATCGTTTGGAGAAACATACCCCCCATAATGGGAAGTGCCAATCTTATTAGTTTTTTCGGTATACTACCTGTAGTCAGGTCGCGTTTATTCTGCTGGGCTAATTGAGCTCCCCCGGCCATTCCCCTCACCTCTCACTTAATATTTATAATAAAATAGCTATCACTTAATCCCTAGCAGTCATATTATCACTTATCAATAAAATAAAAAAGAGCCCAAGGAGCCCTTTCCAAAATTTTAGAATTGGAAAGGGACATGAGGCTCTAAATTATATGCTTACTTTTTGTTGTTATTCGGCTTTTGTCTCTTAGGCTGTTTATCTTTTTTAAATTATTTTATATCTTATAGATTTATTTTTTGTCACCTTGTACGCCAATGACAACTTGCTCCAGGGGAATATTCTGTTCAGATAGTTCTAAGGCTTTTTTGACGATGGAAAGCATCCCTGAACAGCAAGGTACTTCCATTATAGCTACAGTTACACTGTTGATATCATTTACTGTGAAAATTTGTGCCAGTTTTTCTACATAACTGTTGCCGTCATCCAATTTAGGACAACCTATTGCTACGCTTTTATCTTTAAGCAAATTGTTGTGAAATTCCGGATAGGCAAAGGGTACACAATCCGCTGCGATTAACAGATCACTTCCATCAAAGTATGGGGCATGGGGTGATACTAAATGTAATTGAACCGGCCATTGAGTCAGTTGGGAAACAGCTTGACATTCATCTTCCTCTGATCCAGTTTCTTTTTGTTCTTTAGCTTTTCCGGGATTTGATTGAGGTCTGCTGCTAGGACAACCTCCACCATTCTGCATTTGCATCATGCGGCTTCCGGGGCATCCCCCTGCTGTTGCTTCAGTTTTGGCTTGTTGTTCAGATTTCAATTCTTTTAGCCTTTCTTTAACTGCTTCTTCGTCAAATTCATCAGCTTCTCTTTCAATGATTTCAATGGCACCCTGAGGACACTCACCCAGGCAGTCACCTAAACCGTCACATAACTTATCGTCCAATAGACGTGCTTTCCCGTCCACTATTTGAATAGCACCTTCTTCACATGCTGGTACACACAGACCACAGCCATCACATTTTTCTTCATCTATACGCACAATTTTTCTCTTTACCATTTTAATTACCTCCTCTGTGTTGAATTGTTATGTTCATTTTAGCAGCGAATTTTGGCCGGGTCTGTGATACATATCATACTCATAAATTTTATGAGGTTTTTCCTGATATTTATTCAGTTGGGTATGGAACCTCTTGGATCTCTTGAGATTCTAATTCGTATATTTCCACATCTCGAAGGGGTGTTTCGTAAACCAGGCGATTACCGTCGGGAGACCAGGAGGCATTGTTCAATTCCAGGGTTTCTATAATATCAAAATTTTCTAGATCTATAATTTCTGCCGTGGGACCACCCTTGTCTTCTGTTTTTACGACCAAATGATTGCCCTGGGGAGAAAGCATTACTTTTGGTTCAAAACCTTCTAGTTCCAGACTCTCCTGTTCATTGCCTTCCAGGTCATAACCGTACAGTATCGAGCTGGCTCCAGTATCCTGAACTATAAATATCATCTCCTGTTCTTGTGGCTCTACAAAACCAGCATCCATATCAAGAGCTGCATCATTCAATGAGATAATGTCTTCAGTAGTTCCTTCAGCCAGGTCAATTTCTTTAAGATGATAATCTGTGTTGTATTCTTCGTACATTATCCCCTGGCCTTGGGATATCATCTCAAGTTCCAAATAACCCTCCGAATCGTAAATTGTCTCAAAATCCGAAGACTCTAGGTTGTATTTTTCTAGCTTACTTTGACCGGGCTCCATACCTGCTGGTTTGAAATACAGATAATCATCTCCTGGAAAATGCCTGGCCCAGTCAGCCATCAAAATATCAACAGTCTCTAAATCCTCATTAATTATCTCCAATTCCTGATCACCAGAAGGAACGAATAAATATTCGCCAGAATAGTCCATTAAAGGAAGAATACCAGACCACATCTTTTCAAATAGGATTTCATCCGTCTCTTCCTGTAAATCTAGATAGTAAATTTCCCAAAGTTCTTGCTCATCCTCTTCATCGATATACTCTGTGCGCAAACCGGAGTATACAATTTCGTCATCGGAGATAAACTGAGGAGTTTCCCGTCGTGTCAGTTCTATTTCTTCGGACACCTCTTCAATTTCTTTTCCATTATCATCCTTTTCAGCAGTGTCATTTCCTGTTTGTTCTTCTTCATCATTATTACAACCAGGAATGATAATCAAAGAAAAGCTTAATATCAGTATCATTATCGTTGACTTAACCTTGCTCATAATCTATCACCTCCAATATTGCATTTAAACCTCTTATGACTAAAGTCACGAGAAAGCGTGACGACTGTTTCAAACTTGACCAATGGCATACTAATCAATTAAATCTTTTAAAGTTTTAGCCCTGGCTTCCACCGAACGTTCCAAAATCTCTTGTAAGTTGTGAAGTTCTTTTACTTGAGGCATGGGAGTAGTGCGTGTCTCTAATACAATTCTTTGTCTATCTTCATTTAAGGTATACAGAGCAACCTGGCCTAGTTCTAGGGATTCTAACTTTTCTTTATTTAAGTGACTATTAGGGAAGTATTTTGTATCAACAAAGGCCGCATCCTCTTCTTCGAGACGGAAAAAAGCCAATACGCGGCAATGTTCTGTCAAGGCGGAGTACTTGTGGAAAATACCTCGGCTTCGCTGAGTCATATTCAGTGAAATTTTGAGCTTTTCACCTGTTTTCAACCATTCTCTCAGGACATGAGTTTTTAAAACTGAAGGATATGCCGGAAGTTCGTTAAAGTACATGTAGCAAGGTACTAATTCGGTACTAAACTCTTCTCTTAGCTCAGAGGATACCTTTAACTTTAGCAAGACCAGATCCATCATTACTCTGGAAGCGGTATAGCCCAATTCATCCTGAGGAAGATTGAAAATCAATACCTGTCCTCTATCCATAACCTTTTTTAAATTAAATGTAGATTTTTGCTCTTTAGAAATCCTCTTAATTAATTCATTGTCCATTAGGTAATTTATTTTCTCTTTTAATTCAGAAAATATATCTGGATTATTTTCTTCAATTTTGACTGCTTCCTGATTCCAGAACTCGTGTTCTTCTTGTGACATTTCCTCTTGTAGTGATTCGATAGGACTTTTATCGCCTTTAAGAACCTTAAAACCGTCCAGAGTGGTCAGCGAATAAGTTAAGGCCGTATCAGCCAATTGGCTCAAGTATTTGTACACTTCTTCTGAAAATTCGCCTTCATCTAATCCTTTTTCTATCAAACCTTTGACCAGTATAGGAAAGTAATCTTTGATCAGTTGTCTTTCACGGTCCTTAATTTGATTAGTCTGAGAATGCAATTCAAAAATGTTCCAGCCAAGGGGATAAAACTTGTGAGTACAATCAAGATAATAAATATCTCTTCGGTCAACTTTAATATGCTCTATAACACGACTGGCCAGCGACCCTTGGGTATCAAAGGCTATCACTCCATCGCCACGTTCGATATCATTCAAAATCATGTTTCCCAGCAAGGTGCTTTTACCCGTTTTTTTAACACCCAGAGCCAGGAAATGTTCAAACCGATAATCTTCACCGTGAAATAATCTAAACATAACCATACCCCCCTAATTTTTTATCATCCACATAGAACTTATGGTGAATAGCCAGAAAATTATTACTACTATATAAGGTATTCGCCATAAGTTACGCCTTTCCTGTCACTTTACTGGAAAAATTTTCAGAGGAGCTTTCTGTAATTTCTTTGTCCTTCCACTTACCTTCTCGGAATTTTAAGGCAGTCAATACACCTTGAATCACCTGTGTTACAGCTATTCCAATCCAGATACCCGTTTCTTGAAAACCCAAGCCAAAGGCAAAGAAATATGCGAAGGGCACTCGTAATATCACCCAAGATAGTAAGGAGATATAGAAGGGAACCACGGTTTCTCCTGCACCGTGCAAAGCATTTGCCAGTATTAAACCCATGGCATGGATTGGCTCCACTACAGCCAGGATTCTGACAAAGCTCGCACCAATCCGCACAACTTCCGGATCATCTACAAATAAGCGGATGAACTGGGGAGCAAAGATAAACACTATTAAGGAAAACAGGGCGATGATGCCCATTCCCATGCCAGTACACTTCCAACCGCTTTCCTCAGCTCTATCCTTTTGATAAGCTCCCAAATTCATACCAATGATAGTAGCTGCAGATTTACCCACTGCCTGAGCAGGAAACAAGGCGAAGGCAAAAACCATTAATCCCACACTGTAACCTGAGACCGCATCATTTCCGGCAGCTGTCCTGGCAATCATCCCCAAGACCACTATATTTCCTCCACTTCTCGTTATTCCCTGCAGAGCAGCAGGAATTCCGATGCGAAGAATTTGTTTCATCTTATGAGTGCTCAGTTCCATGAATTCCTTCACAGAGGGAATATAATAGAAACCCCGGTGTTTTAAAGCATACAGCCCAACAGAAAAAGCAAATACCCTGGATAATAAACTGCCCAGTGCCGCACCGGGCACTCCCAAAGCTGGTACTGGGCCGACACCAAAAATCAATAAATAATTTAAAGCTATATTGAGCAAGTTAGTAGCCACATCGATTTGTGTGGGTGTTTTGGTATCACCGGTTCCCTGGAAAATTGATCGCAGTGTAAAATTTCCTAAGAAAAATAATGAGCCAGCAAAAAAGATCTGTAAATAGCCAGTACCCAGTGTTAATAAATCCCCTTCAGCACCTAGTAGATGCATAATTCCTTCAGAAAACACCAGGCCAACTGTGGTAATAATTAAAGAAAATAAGAATAATAGATACAAGGCCTGACCAGTAGCATTAACTGCTCCTTTAATATCATTATATCCGTAATACCGGGCTATAGTGGCTGTGGATCCTACGCCTACTGCCATAATGGAAATTCCAATAATTTGAATCACCTGCCTGGCCATGCCTACAGCACCAACAGCATCGGAACCCAGAGCTCCTACCATCATCATATCTACTGCTCCTACCAAAATCATCATCAAGGACTGAATAACCATAGGCCAGGCTAAGAAAAACACAGCTTTATAAAGACTACCTTCTAAAATTAAAAGCCGGCGTTCTTCACCGGACAGCTGTCGCAGCATATTAATCCCTCTTTGCTCTCAGTTTTATGTATATATTTATGTATATAATTATATTTCGTGAGACGAAACTATAATTCCTTGAAATAATCATAAAATTCTATTTATTTTTAACATACTGATCAGGAAGCTCCAATTCAAAATGTAATAAAAAAAGGACCCCAAATTAATCAGGGCCCTTATGCACCTATGTGCCAACATTGTGCTGAGCATAGCTTTTTGATGTTTATCGATTTAACTCTTCTTCAAATCGTTCAGCTTCTTCCAGGACCCACCTGGAAAAACCACTTTGTGCAGAATTGGTTCGCGCTATATAACTTTGCAAACCACCAGGCCCTCTATTGTATGCAGTCAAGGCCTTGTGAATATCCCCGTCGTACTGGTTTAGGAGATAATTCAACTGAATAGTACCTAGTTTTATGTTATAGAAAGGATCAAAAAGTTTTTCGTATTCGTAACCAAAGTCATTCTTATCTGCTAAAGCCTGGGCAGTGCCGGGCATTATTTGCATTATTCCCACAGCACCAGCATGACTTACGTTTTTAGGGTCAAATCTACTTTCTACTTCAATCAACCCTAATAACAAGCTGATTTCCAGATCCAGGTTCTCAGATTGAGTGAGAAGCTTTTCTGCTACCTCTTTGTTCATTGGAGTTATATCGGTAATGTCCTCAGGGGTAACTTCCCTACCCCAGGACCAGTTATCCTCACCCTTAAACATCCTGATATTTTTATCTTCCTCTGTTTCACTGGCCAATTCACCTGCATTTGCGGAAGCCAGCTGCACAGCACCTGCTTCGGGCTGACCTTCTACAAATTCAGTATCACCTGGAATAGTCAGTTCGTATTCCTCACTTAACTGATAATTTAACATTCTTCTGACACGATACAGGTCCAGGCGGCCATCCAAATCACTTTCTTCCAGACTAGAGCTAATCACTAAGGATAACTCTTCATCATGCATAACAACATATACTAAACATAATATTAGGCCAAAAATCACCACCAAATAGACCATATCTAACGTTGCCGTACTTAACATAGGTTCTCCCCCCTTATCTTCCTCGGAAACTCTTCTTTGGACTTACATTAAATTTTTTATGTGTTTTTTTAATCAATTTGTCAGAATTATCATTTCTTTAGAATTAACTGTCACTGCCTTTTCTTGGTTTTTCATCTGTCTTTATTTCATCAACAGATATATAGCGGCTGGCTCCCTCATCTAAAACACATTTCATGCAATTAGAGCATTTAAAATCTTCATTAAGATCACAAATATCACATTCTTCACAAGATCTGCAGATTGATTTGAAATCCAGGACGCATACATTCACATCTTTCATTAGGGATCCCTCCTTATTTCACAGGCAAATAACAATTGCCTCAACAGCTGCATTTGAACATTATACCTTACTACTTAGTTCCGGGATATTATACCATATCATTTTCAAAACACAATAGGCCTAATTAATTTTTTATGTCGAAATTTATCTAAATTATCCTTCTATATCTTAAGAAAATCTCCCCTACTAATTAGAATAAATTTGTTATATAATTTAGTATAAGTCCTGAATTTTCAGTAATTGTTACCTTTTGTTATTTTATGTAATTTTTTAGTATTTCCCATTAACAATATTTTATTCAATTCTAAAGTAAAATATTCAATATTTTTTTGAAGGAGGAGAGTATAAAATGAAATTGCCAAAATTTACGTTGTTAATCATTACTATGTTAGCACTTCTGACAGTCTCTGCTAATCTAGTAGATCCCCCGATCACAGAAGCTGCCACAAAACAGAGTACTCAGAACCAGGGAGGCGTGGTTGAACAGATCCACATCGTAGTAGACGACACAGCTTTAGAGACACCAGGTAGATTGCAAAATGGTAGAACTATGGTACCGCTAAGGGGCGTTTTTGAACAGGTTGGAGCCAGCGTCAACTGGGACAGTGAAGAGGAGATTATCACCATTATCAAAGATTGGGATAGATTAGAATTAAGCCCTGGTACTAAAAAAGCTGAAAAAAATTATGATGAAATAATAAAATTGGAAGAGGCACCATTCACCAGTAGGGGAACTACCTGGCTCCCCTTGAGAGCCATTGGAGAATTGTTCGACTTAGATGTAGATTGGGTTAGTGAGCACGATTTAGTAAGGATTAGTACAGGTGAACAAGAAAAAGATATTGGAAAAATTGCTGAAGATTTAAAACCAATTGAGACAGATCAAAGTGGTAAAGTTGTCTACTTAACCTTCGATGATGGTCCCAGTCATATTACACCTGAAGTTTTGGATATCCTGGACGAGTACAATGCCAGGGCAACTTTTTTCGTGATTGGTCAACAGGCGGAAGCCATGCCACATATTATTCGAAGAATCCACAATGAAGGCCATCTAATTGCTAATCACAGTTATACCCACGATTATGATAAAGTTTACGATTCTCCCGAATCCTTTGAAGAGGAATTATTAAAAACGGAGGAAGTAATCAAAGATATCACAGGGAAAAGAACCACAATATTTCGACCACCGGGTGGAGAACATCCTAATATGACCGATGAAAAAAGAGAAATTCTACAAGAACACGGCTACACCTTATATAACTGGAGTGTGTCGGCTGGAGATACTGCCACTCCTACGCCAAGCTCTGAAGTTATAAAAAATAATGTACTGGGTGGAGTGCGAGGCAGTAATGGAGCTGTTGTATTGATGCACGATTCAGCAAGTAGAGAAAACACTAAAAAAGCCCTCTCAGAAATTCTGAGAGAGCTCAGCTTCGAAGGTTATAGTTTCCCCACCTTACCACAATAATTTTTCTCCAGGCCCAAATGGCCAATAAAATCATAATTAAGGACAAGGGGAGCAGATGTAACAGCTCCCCTCCTCTTATTCCGGTACCTGCCGCCATGACCACGGTCAAGCCCGGAATAGAACCTACCACTGAACCTGTAATATAGGGAAGATACGAAATACTGCAAACCCCACATGTATAACTTACTAGATCTGCCGGGAAAATAGGTACCATCCTGACACTGGCTAAGAGGGGCCAACTCCCGCTGTTCAGTGTCATAATAACTTTTTTACTGGCAGGAAATTTACTCTTTAACCATTCATGTCCTAGATACTTTCCAAGAAAGTAGGCCAAACTCATATTTAAAAATAATCCTGCAATATTCAACATTAAACCAGTCCAAAAATCAAAATATAGGGAAGCTAAAAAAACCAAAAGTGACGATGGAAGCAGAGTTAATGGTCTTAGGGTGTGCATTGCCACGAAAATTGCCGGAGCTGCTCCCTGCCACCGAAATAAAATTTCTCGCAATTTTTCTGGTGTCAACCCTTCTATTGCAGCAAAGACATAAGCTGCTCCTCCTATGAGTACAATGGATGAGATCATAATTATTCGCTTCAATTCAGACACCCTTTTCACATTAGCTAATTAATTATAATAAACCCTAGATGTACCAAACCTAATCATCTTTAAGTGAAATTGATAATTTATTACAGTTATCAACATTCCACTTTAATACAGCCTTAGTTTAAAACTGCTTTTATATTATATTAATCTCAATCGTCGATGCGATAATCTGTTAGCAATTTTTTAATCTGCAATTCTCCATTTTCAACTACCTCTTGTTTTACCAGGCCAATTTCGGGCACATATACTCGAGTTTCTTCAACTTGTAAAATTTCTCCTGCCAATTCCACTTCCATCTCGTTTTTAACTTCTATACCTTCTTTTTTTCCCAAAGGAAGATCTACTTTGACAGGTTCTCCTTGTTCTAGTTTAGCCCTTCCTCGATAATTTAATTCTTCTCCTTCCACTGCCATTAATTCTCCTTGCCATTCCCATTCATGACTTTGACCCACGGGGAATTTTACGAGATATTGTTCTGGAACGCGCTGATACTCTCCTGTAGGCAATTCCATACCATGCCAATAAAGCCCTTCCTTGTCATAAGAATAGTATTCAAAGGTTTCGTGGCTTTGATAATCAAAATGGAGCTGGTAATTTTTTTCTTCCCCGTACTCTTCCACTTCTGAAACCCTAATCTCAACTTCATCTCCAGTCCCTTGGCCTTCAGCCTGATAACGCCAAGCTGAGCCTTGGGATAATGGCCAAATTTCTCGATCACTATCTAAATCTTCAGATATAATATCAGTAAAATCTCTTTCGGACTCTTCCCCTCCACATTGGCTGAACAATAAATATATTCCAAGGATTACTAGAAGGCCAAATATGAAAATTGTGATTTTCTCTGCTCTGCTTAAAAGGAAAAATGGCCGCATCACAGTCCCCCATTTGAGAGAATTATTGAAAAAGACTAAAAAAACGGTTCACCAAAACAGAACTTTCATTTATAATATATTAGAGGAGGTGAAAATAATGGACAATATAGCAAATATCTTTAATTTTGCTCAAGGAGTATTATTTGACACCACTGTTGGTCCATTTATAGTACTTTTAGGAGCAATATACTTAAGTATGACTATCAAGGATCTGAAGCAAAAAAAGCGGCTCCAGCACCTCCAGACTCAGGCTACTATTAAAGGACGACAAATTATACGAGGATCTGGAATCAGTATTAAACTTAAATCAACAGATGGTTGGAAAACTGGTGTTTTTCTAGGAGCAAACCAGGATGGTTTTCTAATTATTAAAACTGAGAATAATTCAAAAATAATGGTAGACCCTAATTATGTCAGTGATATTAGGATTTTTGATCCCAATTAAAGCTCCCAGTTCTAGGGGAGCTTTAAATTTTTGCGAAACCGCATTCGCATCAATCAAATTGGTATGGGGGAATTGAATTGTCACCAAGAAAATTCAATCTAGTCGGTTTAATATTAATCTTTGGTTTTATCTTAACTCTTTTGCTTTCAGTTGAAAGAATTCGCCTTGGAGCCCGACCGGGACTAGGTCTAATCACTGCTGGACTGTTATTTCCCCTTGTCTTCTTAAGCTATTATCAAGATTATCAATTTATACTTGACCGATTCAAAAATTTCCTGTTCACCAAAAGTGAAGGGCTGGTAATTAAATACTTTTTTCTTGTTTTTTGCTATCTAGGTATTCTGTTTATCGTAGGTTATGCACTGTACACTAATTTCATGTTTTATATTTTTTGGTTTTTAGTGGCTGCACCCGGATTGAGTTTTGGTCTCGTTAAAATGTTAAAAAAATACCTGTAGTAATTCTTGTGTTTTATAGAAAAAATTAATATAATAAAGTGTGGTAGATTTAGTTATACAAATAACATATAAGGGGGATTATTAATGAAAATTTTGGTGATCAACTGCGGCAGTTCGTCGCTCAAATATCAAGTTTTCAACATGGAAAATGAGGACGTACTAGCCAAAGGCGCTATTGAAAGAATTGGTATTGAAGGGTCCTTTTTGAAGCACGAACCCGCAGGTGGTGAAGAAGTTAAAATTGAGAAAGATGTCACAGATCACAAGGCTGCTTTCAAAATGGTAGTTGACGCAATTACTGATGAGGGACACGGTGTATTAAAAGATCTAAAAGAAATAGAAGCTGTAGGTCATCGCGTTGTTCACGGTGGAGAAGAATTCTCCGGTTCTGTAATTATCGACGATGATGTTATGAATGCCCTGGAAAGCTGCATTAACTTGGCTCCACTTCACAATCCTCCCAACATATATGGTATCGAAGCTTCTAAAGCAAATATGCCAGGTGTTCCTCAAGTTGGAGTATTTGACACAGCATTTCACCAGACTATGCCTAAAAAGGCATATTTATACGGAATCCCATACGAATACTATGAAAAACACAGTGTACGCAGATACGGTTTCCATGGAACTTCCCATAAGTATGTAGCCAGCAGAGCTGCAGACATGTTAGGGAAACCTTTGGAAGATTTAAAATTAATCACTTGTCATTTGGGTAACGGAGCGAGTGTTGCTGCAATTAATAAGGGAGAATCTGTAGACACCAGTATGGGGCTAACTCCCCTTGAAGGACTTGTGATGGGAACTCGATCCGGAAGCATGGATCCATCCATTATTAAATTCTTAATGGACAAAGAAGGTCTTTCCATTGACGAAGTCGATAACATCTTGAATAAAAAATCAGGTGTTCTGGGTCTATCTGGTTTAAGCAATGACTTCAGAGACTTGGAAGAAGCTGCTGCAGAAGGTAATGAAAGAGCTGAAAACACTTTAGAGGTGTTCTATTATACTGTATCAAAATATATCGGTTCTTATCTAGCTGCTTTAAATGGAGCAGATGCTATTATCTTTACTGCTGGTCTAGGTGAAAACTCACCTTCCGTAAGAGAAGCTGTGACAGAAAACCTTTCATATGCTGGCATTAAAGTAGACAAGGACAAAAACCAGGTACGCGGTAAAGAAACTGATATCAGTACTGACGACGCATCCACTAGAGTCCTTGTTGTACCAACTAACGAAGAGCTTATGATCGCAAGGGAAGCTAAGGGACTACTAGGAAAGTAAGAGACTACTTAACTTTGATTTATAACGATTAAAACAACTAACCCCTAGACCTGCTTAAAAGGAAGGCACGGTCTAGGGGTATTTTTATAGACAAATTAATTTTATGCCCTATTATCTATAAATTTGAAAAGTCATCACGTACTCGTGACTTTAGTCATGAGAGGTTCACAATTGCATTGCTCTAAACAATCTTCAACACATTCGTTAACTAAATAAAGGTGTGCTGAAGTATCTGTCTCCACTATCAGGTAATACAGTTACAATATTTGCACTAGGTGGTAATTTTTCTGCTATTTTCATAGCTGCAAAAACATTAGTTCCACTAGAGATACCAGAAAACAGTCCATCTCTTCTATTTAAGCTTTTGGCAGTTTCAAGAGCTTCTTCGTCGGTAACAGTCAACACTTCATCAATTATATCCTGGTTTAACACCCCTGGTATGAAACCATCACCAATCCCCTGCTGAATATGACTAGATATTTCACTCTGGCTTAAAACTGCTGCTTTTTCAGGTTCTACTGCTATTATCTTAACTTCGGGATATTTCTGTTTTAAGACTTCACCCACACCTGTCAAAGTTCCTCCTGTACCCACTCCCGCCACAAAAGCATCTATTTGTTCACCTGTCTGTTCAATAATTTCTTTGGCTGTAGTCAGGCGATGGGCGTTCGGATTGGCTTTGTTTTCAAATTGATTTAAAATAAATACTCTGGAGTCCTGTTCAGCTAATTCTCTTGCCCGAGATTTACAATTATCAAAGGTTTCCGAAATATTATTTCCATCAGGGCTGATATCAATTTCTGCTCCTAGATTTTCTATCATCTTCCTTCTTTCTGTACTCATGCTTTCTGGCATGACAATTTTAGCCCGATAACCCTTAATAGCAGCTACCAGGGCAATACCTATTCCTTGATTCCCACTAGTTGGTTCTACTAAAATTGAATTTTCATTTATCTGTCCATTTCTTTCAGCCTCTATTATCATTCCTAAAGCCGTTCTTGTCTTAATACTTCCTCCGGGATTGAAAGCTTCCAATTTAACCAGAATATTTCCGTGAGAGTTGTTGGTATTTTGCAGTTCTATCATGGGTGTATTACCGACAAAATCTAAGGGATTATTACTTTTAAAAGTCATCATTCCACTTCCTTTCTTAATTAATTGTGTTTTAAGCTTCCTATTAAAAGTCACATATCATGATACAAGTCAATATACTTTTTTAAATCGCTAATATTGAGCTTATATTTTTTTCATAATCTATTAGTTGCAACTTTTATGCCATCTAATCAACCCCGGAATCATGGAAGAAAATAGAACCATAAAAATAAGCCATCTCATCTTGAGATAAACTGTATCAAACTCAAGCTGAGACGGCTTTTAATAAAGCACTGTATTAAAGGGTGATTTTCAGATTACACAATATTCCCCCTTGTATCTCAATCTGAGATACAAAAATTCAATTTGAGACTGTTTATATCAGGCCGTATTTTTTTAGTTTACGATAAACTGTAGCTCTACTAACACCTAATTTTCCTGCCATGAGTTGTTTTCCTTGTTCACTGATACCATAGATTTTAACTGCTTTTTCGAAACTCCTTTTTTCTAATTCCTCTAGAGGTAAGATCTCATCATCTCCAACATTTTTTTGATAATCCTGGGTTTCTAGTAGCTTATCTTTCATATTTTTGGGTAAATCTCCTAAATCTAAATAACCTTTCTCATTAATATTTATAAAATATTCCGCTACATTTTCCAGTTCTCTCACATTCCCAGGCCAGCTATATTGCTCTAAAAAGCTCATTAATTCCCGTGACAAAGCTGGCTGTTCCCGTTTTAATTTATTGGCATATTTATTTAGAAAATGATTAAGAAGTAGTGAAATATCCTCTCGTCGTTCCCTCAGAGCGGGAATAAAAAGAGGTACCACATTCAATCTATAAAATAAATCTCTTCTAAACTTGTTTTTTTCAATAAACTCTTCCAAGGGCTGGTGAGTAGCGGCAAGAACCCGCACGTCTATTTTAATAGTTTCAGGGCTTCCTATCCTTTCAAAAGTCCCATCTTGCATAACTCTAAGCAGTTTTGTCTGTAAATGTATCGGCATGTCCCCAATCTCATCTAGAAAAATCGTTCCACCTTCAGCCAATTCAAACTTACCTATTTTCCCGCCTTTTTTAGCTCCTGTAAAAGCACCCGATTCATAACCAAATAATTCACTTTCCAGTAATGTTTCCGGTATAGCCCCGCAGTGAACGGGAACAAATGGTCCTTTCCACCTAGGACTAGCAGAATGAATTGCCCTGGCATAAAGTTCTTTGCCTGTTCCACTCTCACCTCGGATAAGTACTGTAGAATCCGTTTGACTAACTTTTTTGGCCTTTTCCTTTAACTCTTTGATATTATTATTTTTAGAAATAATTGCATTGAATGAAAATCCCGCTGTATTACCACTAACCCTAAAAGCGAGTTTTTCAATCTCTTTAGTGTCCCTGACAGTAGCTACTGCACCTACAACTTTATTATTCATTTTAATAGGTTTCATATTGACCAAACAGTGAATCCCTACTTTAGAAAAGTACTGTTCGTGCCCTAGTTTACTTGTCCCGGTAGTTATTACCCCTTCAAAGGGTAGTTCAGGTACAACATTTTCCACATTTTGACCAATAATATCTCCTCTAATATCCAGTAAATCTCGCACAGCATCATTACAAGCAATAACTTCATTATAATCATCAACTGCCAGAATTCCCTCATAAACAGAATTGACAATGGCGCTTACCTGGGCATAAGCTTTAGTCTTTTCCAGTATGATTTGTTCATTGGAAAAACTATCGGCAAGCAGTTCAGACATTTTTTTGATAAAGCTTCTATATTTTTCTTCTGCGTAAGTCAGATCTTGTTTTTGTGATTCGGTAAAAGCAGTAATTCCTATAATTGCAATTACCTGTCCATTTAAGTTAATTGGCGATAACATATGGGCTTTTTCTTGACACTCCGATTTTTTTGTACATGAATAACAGATTTGATTTTTACCAGGTTTGTTAATAGTTGTAGCTTGTCTTGATTTAATAGAAAATTCATAACCAGATCCTGGGGGTAACCTCTCCCCTATTCTGTTTTTGTAGCTGCCAGTCCCGGCTACCCTAATTAAGTCAGAATCAACAATCGTCACATCCAAAAGAAGTACATCAGAAATCGTTTCAGCTATCTGCTGTACTCCTTTGTTATCAATCTTGGTCACTGGAACACCCCACCTCTTTACAGCAACAAAAATCAAAAGACATCTCCTAATAAGATTATCAATAACGCACTTAATCCCCCTAACAGGATATGCCATGTCATATGCGTTATATTAGTAGTAGGTTCTACTGGATCTTTCCTGGCGATATTCGATCTTAAAATTATCCCGAAAAATAATAACCAAAAAAATAAACCTACTGACACACCCTTAATTAAGTAAAAAGAAGGCGAGGTAAAATAAAGTAAATAACTTACTGTAACTCCTTTAAAACCAGCCAGTATATAATCATTAATAGCACCTATAAACAATCCAGCAGAGGTTTTTATATCTTTTTTTTCTACAAAGGCAGATGCCGAAATATGCCATATAAATATTTTATTTATGCCTAACCGATACAAAAAATAATCAAGAATATTAATCGGTATATTTGCCACCACTCCCGAAAGTAAACCTAGTGTAAATATGTCATCTATCATAAGTACACTCCTATATCTTATATCTGATAAAGTATGTCTTATCCTCTAGTATAACCACAAAATTCTAGTAACATGTAGTTAATCCATGTAATTAATTCATTGTATCGGCCAGTTTTCGGAAAGATGTAAACAACTCTTCAAAAAACTTTTCCCGGTCAACACCTAATCCGACCTTAACATTTCTGGAATCGGGATCTCCCATGACTCCTTTAACTTCCTCTTGACCCCGGGAACAAACAGTTCTTCCTAGGGTATATGTTCCCGTAAGTTCTATTCTGACGTCCATGGACCGAGTCGTAAAGATATCAGGATTAATGGCATAAGCGATGGCACAAGGATCATGAAAAGCCATATCGTAATCTGTTTTCATCTGTCTTTTGAAAAAGTCCATAAATTCTAAAGTTTTCGTAGCAACAGGATGATCCAACTTTTGTAGTAACTGGCGCTCTTTCTGACCTGGTTTACTCTGTTCTGTCACATCTAAACCTATCATGGCAACTGATAATCCGCTTTCAAACACAATTTGTGCACTATGGGGGTCAGCAAAAACATTATATTCGGCTGAAGCTGTCCGATTTCCCTGCCCCATGGCTCCTCCCATAACTATTACTTCTGCTATCTGTTCTTTTATTTCAGGGTATAGCTTAAGGGCCAGAGCTAAATTAGTCATAGGTCCTACAGTGATAACCGTTATCTCACCGGGTCGAGCCATAATTTCTTTTGCCATGGCTACAGCCGCGGGAGTACTGGTTGCATCGCTACTTTTTTCCGGTTCCGGAAAATCCACTTCCCCCAGTCCCGACTCACCATGGATCATTTCACCTGAAACTCTATCCCTGATTAAAGGGGAACTAGCCCCCCTATAAACAGGAACTTCTTCCGCATCTAAAAACTTCAGTAGCTTTTGAGCATTGTGAGTGGTTTTGTCAATTGATACATTACCAAAAACCGTTGTTATGGCAACAGGTTCTAAAATATCCTGTCTTCCCATGAGAAAAAACAGAGCAATGGCATCGTCCATACCTGGATCAGTGTCTAAAATTACAGGTTTTCTGTTTCCCGAAATATAGTTTTTTGCTTTCATTTTCTTTCATTACCTCCATTTCTGTTCTGTTCTGCTCTGCTGGCAATGTAGATTTAGCATTTTTCTATATGAACTCACTATATGACTTTGCTATGTGTGGTTTAGCATGTTGTTTAGCATGTGGTTTAGTTGTGCGAATTAGTGCGAATTAGTTGATATACTCCCACAGCTAAAGCAGTGGCTTTCTGCTGCTGTTTATCGTAATATAGTTTAGTGTGGTGGTTCTCTATTTTCATCCTGTTCCTTGTTTTGATCTTGACTAGTTTTAACTACTTGTTTTGATTTTAAATTCTTCCTGAACTCAATCAGTCTATTTTTTACACGCTTATAAACTGTATCTTCTTCCTCATTTTTATCAAGTAAGCCAGCAGTCATTCCCGATAACAATTCCATACCCTCATCAATGTGAGAAATAGAATAGATGTGGAAATCTCCTCTCTCACAAGCTTCAATCACTTCTTCTGATAAGTTAAGATTATTTTCATTCTGTTTCGGAATGATAACACCTTGGGTACCCGTTAATCCTTTTATCTTACAGGTAGTGAAAAATCCTTCAATCTTTTCAGTGACACCACCTACTGGCTGGATTTCACCTTTTTGATTGACAGAGCCTGTTACGGCCAAATCCTGTCGTAAGGGAATTTCACCGGCACTCGACAAGATAGCATATACCTCCGTACTGGAAGCACTATCCCCGTCTATGCCCCCATAAGTTTGTTCACAACACAGGCTAGCAGACAGGCCTAGCTTTTGATTATATGAAAACAGGCCATTTATCAGGCCGGATAAAATTAGCACTCCTTTGTCGTGAATTTTTCCGCTCAATTTAGCTTCCCGTTCAATATTAATAATACCGCGTTCACCGGGGAAGACATTGGCTGTTATCCTGAAGGGTTTTCCAAACATTAAATCCCCTAGATCATAAACTGCCAGTCCGTTGACCTGACCTGTCACTTCTCCGGCTGTATCGACCATGATATTTCCTTCATCAATTTGTTCTTGAATTTTTTCTTCAGGTCTGTTGACTCGATACTTTTTCTCTTGGATTGCTTTTATGACGTGTTCACGGGAAACATCGTCTTCTCCTTCTAGGGCAGCCCAGGTATCCGCTTCAGACATAATTTCTACTATTTCATTAAACTTGGTTGATAGTTTCTTTTTATGCCCAGCTAAGCGAGAACTGTACTCTACCACACTGGCTACTCCCGAAGGGGTAAATGATTTAAACTCCTCATCCTGAGAATGGGAAGCGATAAATGATGCCATTTTCTCTACATTTTCCTGAGTCCTATTCATGGTTGAATCAAAATCTACTTTGATTTTGAATAACTTGGAAAACTCTTCATCCAGCTGGTATAAAAGCTGATACAATTTTTCATTTCCCACTATGATAACTTTTACATTAAGAGGAATATCTTCCGGTCTGAGAGAAGACATGGCAATCATACCTATATGTTCACCCAAATTTTCCAATCTGAGCTGACCTGTATTCAATACTCGTTTTAATAATTCGTAGGTCATGGGAGTTTTAAGAACATCTTTGGCCTGGAGAATCAAATAACCCCCATTGGCCCTGTGAAAAGCTCCCGGTTTAATCATGTTAAAGTCCGTAACGGCAGTTCCCATTTTATTGACATATTCCATTTTTCCCAGGAGATTGTAATATGTGGGGTTAGTTTCTACAACTACTGGAGCCCCTTCTTGTTCGCAATTATCCACCAGAAGATTGACCTGATACCGCTTGGTTATATCCTCCTTTGATGCCTGGGGTTTTAAAAAAGATAGTCCTCCGTCATCTCCATCGTCATCTTTGGAAATGAAATGTTCTACATTTTTAACGATATCCTCTTCTACCTCTTCCAGGTATTCTAAAACTTTGTCATTGGATTGATAGCGCTCTTTCATGGGATCCATTAAAGGAGATAGACTTTGATGAGCTGTTTCATCTTTTAATTTATCCAGTTCATCTTTTAAGTCACGATCTAAATCCTTTAGTTCGCGCATAAGATTCATTACATTTACGTGGAGTTTAGAAGAGTTCTCTTCAATTTCTCGTTTGGTTTCTGTATCTAATTCGTCAAACTCGTCCTGATTGAGTTCTTTACCATCAACAACAGGGACAGATACTATTCCTGAAGAAGTGTTTTTAAATCGAAATCCGTATTCTTCACCTTCTTCGTTCAATTTATCAACTAGTTCGCGGCGCTTGGCCTGATAGTCCCTAAAAATTTGTGCACGGCTTTCTTCATAAGTTTCAGTCTTAAAGGCCTTAGTTAAGGCGTCTCCTACCTCTTCTAGGAGATTTTCCATCCCTTCAACTAAATTGCAGCCTTCACCAGCAGGTAATTCAAGGGCTCGAGGTGATTCAGGTTCATTAAAGTTATATACATAGCACCAATCAGAAGGTGGATCAAACTTTTTGGCGTAGGTTTCGGTCATGGCCTTGGCATAACTGGTTTTTCCAGTACCGGTTGGGCCGGACATGTAAAGATTGTAGCCTTGACGGTTAATCTGTAGGCCAAATTCCATAGCCTTTACCGCCCGGTCTTGACCAATAATGCTTTTTAATGGTTCCAGTTCTTCTGTTGTGTTGAATTCAAACTGAGATTCATCACAATAAGCTTTCAACTGTTCCTTCTTTAACGGTGCAATTTGTTCTGACATGGTCACGACTCCTTTCTTATTTCTTCTTTACTTAATCACTTTTATTGGGCTCTTTTGGAAAATCAGAACACTTTTACTTAACTGATTATAGCTACCTCTTGTATTCTATGATAATATTAACTTCGCTGTAATAGAAAGTAATTCCTGTTTTTATCAAAATCCTTTAACTTTCTCTGTTAAATTAACAGTATGGTGGGACAATTAGCGTACATAGATTATTATGTTATATTAATGTTGATATTACAATACAAAGGTGTTATTAAATTGCAGTATTGCTATTAATTCTGGCATTAGTACTGTTAAAAGAAACTCAAACAATTTATGCTCAGTAAAAAAGGAATAATTGGCAGGAATTATTTTATCCTTCCCGAATATTGATTGAGAGAAAATTATTTAGGGGAAAATTATTTAGGGAGGGGAAAGATATGGTGAAAATTAATAAGGATTCATTGGTGAAAATGAGCGTGCAAGGAAACATTTCACCTCCAAAAACTGGGCCCTACAGAATTAATACCCATGGTTATGCCAGCACTCTACCTGGTGTAGGGGGCATTACCTACAATGTCAAAGTAGGTAGTTCTGCCATGGGCTGGGTAGCAGACCACGTTGAGCCGGGAGTTAGTATTAAGGTAAAAGATGAGCAGGATAATAGCGGCCTTCAAACCTTTGCCTGTGTAGGTAATGAAGCCGTAGTAATCAGTGGATCTGCCAAAGGACGTAAAGGTGTTGTAATTGGTAAGCACGGTGGGATTGAACACGTTATAGTTCAGTTCGATGATGATACTCTAGATAAACTAGCTATTGATGATAAAATTGCCATAAAAGCATTCGGTACAGGTTTGAAACTGACGGATCATCCTGATATTAGTATTAAAAACTTAGATCCAGATCTACTTGAAAAATTGCCTATTAAGGAAACTTCAGAAGGAATTGAAGTTCCTGTCACTACCAAAATTCCTGCCCATTTGATGGGATCAGGTATTGGAGCACCAACGACTCATCGAGGGGATTACGATATTACAACTCACGATCCCGAAGCTTACGAAAAATATAATCTTAAGGATCTCAAATTAGGTGATCTAGTTCTTTTAGAAGATAGTGATAACGAATTTGGCCGAGAATATCTAAAAGGTGCCCGGTCCATAGGAGTTGTGATTCACAGTGACTGTGTAGTTACAGGTCACGGACCAGGAGTAACCACTTTACTTACAAGTAAAAAGCCCGTCATTGAAGGAAGTTTCGATGATAAAGCCAATATTGCCAATTACTTGGATCTTGAAAAATTAGAAGAAGAAAACAAACAGCAAGACCAAGATAAAGACAAGTAACAAACAAAAACGATTAAACATAAATTGAGCCTGCCAAACTGTTTTAACAGATGGCAGGCTTCTTTATTGTATTTATTTCCTCTTTAAAATCGTTAAGATATTAAACCTCATAGACCGCAATTCTGTGCTGTAGGAAGGTATTTCGCTCATCGGTTTTTTTGTTTGAAATTGCTATCCCAATTGATTTTTTGGTCCCGACCAAAACTACTAGAGATTTAGCTCTAGTAACAGCTGTGTACAGTAGATTTCTCTGTAACATGATGTAATGCTGTGTTGTCACTGGCAAAACAACCACCGGGTATTCACTTCCCTGACTCTTGTGCACACTAATGCAATAGGCGTGGACTAAAGCGTCTAGTTCCCTGCCTTCATAGGCTATCTCTTCACCATGCCCATATCTAACGTTAACTACATTTTCTTCCGCATCCACCTTGGTTACAATTCCTGTATCTCCATTAAAAACATTCTTTTCATAATCGTTTTTGACCTGCATGACTTTATCCCCTGTTCGATAACAAGCACCACCAAAGTTAATTTCAGCCTTATTTTTTTGCGGAGGATTGAGAACTTTTTGAAGAGATTGATTCAAATTTTCTACCCCCGTTACTGTCCTTCTCATGGGAGACAGAACCTGAATATCGTTTACAGGGTGATAACCGTTGTAGTTAGGCAAGCGCTTGGCACACAGTGAAATAATTGTCTTAACAACATCTTCAGGTTCTTCTCTGGGTAAAAAATAAAAGTCCTTTCCCTTGGCATTCAAAATGGGAAACTTCCCCTCATTTATTCTATGAGCGTTGACCACAACCATACTTTCTCTGGCCTGGCGAAAAACTCTCTTTAACCTGACCAAAGGTATCCGTCCTGATTCGATGATATCCTGAAGGACATTGCCAGCCCCAACTGAGGGTAGTTGATCAGTATCCCCTACCAGGACCAGTCGAGTCCCAGGTGATATTGCCTTTAACAGATTGTTCATTAAAATCGTATCTATCATGGATGCCTCGTCCACAATTAATAGATCACCTTTCAGTGGACGGTCTTGATTGCGCTGAAATTTCATTCCCTCTTCCTTATCATAGGTAAATTCAAGCAACCGGTGAATAGTTTTAGCTTCATCACCTGTGGCTTCACTCATACGCTTGGCAGCTCTACCCGTAGGAGCAGCGAGCATAACTTTCTGTCCGGCTTTTTGAAATATATCCATCAAGCACTTGATCACTGTTGTTTTACCTGTACCAGGTCCACCTGTGACCACCATCAAACCTGTTTCAGGCACCTGCTTTATCACCTGATGCTGTTCCGGAGAAAGAACTAAATTTGCCTGCTCTTCCAAATACTTTTCTGCTATTTTCTGGATCCTAGGAAATAGTTCCCTGTCCACTCCATCTTTTAACCTTTTTAATCTACTGGCAATTCCCTGTTCAGCAAAAAAGAAGGGAGCCGGATAAATCAGCTCACCTGCTTCAGGGATATTTTCAACCACTATTTCTTTTTCTTCGACTAATTCTTCCAGCACAGAATTTAAATTGACATTCTCTACTTCCAATTCCTTTAATGCTTCTATTAATTCTTCTCTTTTCAAAAAAGTATTACCATCTTGAGATTTCTCTTCTAATAGGTAGACTACAGCAGCCTTGGCTCGCTCCTCGGAGTCTACTGAAACACCCATTTCCCGGGCTATTTTATCAGCAGTTTTAAATCCAATCCCAAAGACCTCTCTAGCAAGTGAATATGGATTTTCAGATACCTTTTGAATTGTATTGTCACCGAAACGGCGGTAAATTTTCAGAGCAAAAGCAGGACTTACTCCAAATTCCTGTAAAAATACCATAATATCTTTAATCTGCTTGTGCTCTTGGAATCCCCTGGATATCTGAGCTGCTTTTTCCTTGCCGATTCCGGGTACTTCCTGTAACTTTTCCGGTGTATTTTCAATAACTTGGAGCACTTCTTTACCGAAGTGCTCCACCAGACTTTCCGCTGTTTTGGGGCCAATCCCTTTAATCATCCCCGAACTGAGAAATTTAATTAATCCATCTACTGTTACAGGTAATTTTATTTCATAGCTATCAACCTGGAACTGTTTCCCGAATTTTTTATGATCAACATATTCTCCGGAAAGGTCCAAGCGTTCTCCTGGAGTCAAATGAGGCATATTGCCTACTATAGTAATTTCATTTCTCGTCTCTTGAGTGACCAGTTTGGCTACTGTAAACATATTTTCCGGATTATGATATGTTACTCGTTTAATTATCCCCTCGATTTGAGCCATTTCCATCCACCCCTCTATTGGGGAATCCCACAATTTTTTTTTCATCGTCCTGTACTGAATGAAGTTCAGTTATTTTTTTAAACATGCTGACCCTGTTTTTACCTTGCTTTTTGGACCCTAAGTACAGAGCCTGATCAGATTTTCTCATCAAATCCATAGAGCTAGTGCCATCCTGGGGATATTCAGCCCCACCAATACTGACTGTTAATTTGACTTTGGGAGTTTTCTCATCCCCTGGGAAAGGATAATTTGCTATGGCACTGCGAATTCGCTCGGCAATTTTTTCCGCTTCTATTCCTCGTGCTCCCAATAATAAAACACTAAACTCCTCTCCACCATAGCGACAAGCAATGTCCCTGTCCCGAATATTATCTTTTAATAATTTGGATATAATTTCTAAGACTTCATCCCCTGCCGGGTGTCCGAATCTATCATTATAAAGTTTGAAGTCATCAATGTCTATCATCAACATGGTCAAAGATCGTTCTGGATAATCGTAAATTGCCTGTTCTAGCTGTTTATAAAAGTACCTATAATTATACAAATTGGTCTTCTCGTCAGTCACTGCTAAATCCTCCACTTTCTGATGATGCAGAGCATTGGAAAGAGCAGAAGCTACCTGAGCAGAAAAAATTTCTGTCAGTTGGATAAGTTCATCCTTTTCCAAATGCTCTATAAAATTATTTCTGGTTAAAGACAGAGCCCCAATAATTTTGTTTTGACAAATTAAGGGAGTTACCAGAATTGATTCCTCTTTATCGTATAATCCTTCTGCACTGGCAGCCTCCTGCCATTCTGGATGATTAATGTTATTGATAAATAAGGGGGTCTTGCGGTGACTAACTTTTCCAGTGATACCCTCACCTTCAGCTAGGATAATAGTGCGCTCTGGAGATTCCCCGTTAATTAAGGTAAGTTTAAATCCCTGCTTGTCATCGTAAATCCAAATCCCACATTTTTTAGTATCAAACATGGTTTTACTAGCTCTGGTGATAGCCTGTAAAACATCATCCAGTTCCATACTCTCAATTAAGTTAACAGAAGTTTTTTGTAATGAATGAAGTTCTTGATGAAACTGATCAAGCTTTTTGTACAGGCGAAAAATATAACTGTTAAGTCCTAGTGCCATAACCATGACTACAATACCTAAAATACCAATATTATTGTACAACATTATCATCAACACAGCTACAGGTAAACTAACTCCGTATGTAACCACATCCCACCCAACGTTTTTTAACACATCTGAAAAGCTGTATTCCCGATAACTTACAACAAATTTGATATAAGTGGTTAAAATTGTATGATTAACCGCTAGACTGACCAGTCCATAAATAATTACTGGCAATGGGCCAGTCATTTCACCTAAACCTACTACACCTCCAGCCTGCTGATAAGCCAAGCCTGCCACATAAAATGTAACTCCAAACATAGCTCCGTTAAAAAGCGCTACACTTCCTGGTCTATTTGAAAAAACTGCGGAATGAAAGGCAATTCCCACAGTGGCAATCCAAATAGAAGGATAAAAACCTAATATGACTAATGCCGAAAATACTAGTGCAAAATTAAGAGATAGACTAATTCTACCTGCCGGAATTCGAATTCTTTCCATTACTATTGTTAAAGCAAGTAAAACGATAAACTCGTAAGTAAACACATTTTCGCGATAACCGGCATTGACTAAAGTTATCCATAACAAAGTCAAAAGTACCAGGCTAGAGGCCAGTGCTACCCCTTGATTAAGTCGTTTCTCCAGAATTTTACCCACCCCCGTATTATACCCGAACTTAGAAACTTACTTACTCATTCCCTATCAATCCCTAATATAGCTTTAGGTATGAATATACTATAATTTTTAAAAACCCATTACTTTAAATCCTTAAATTTTATGATTAATTTGTGAATTTAAATAATATTTTAGATATTATTAATAAAAATCCCTTCAATTTTGGTTAATTTTTTAAATTTTTTACCATTTCATTTTATGATATTATGTACCAAATCAAAGTATTTTTACGTGAAATTGAATTTAACAAATATCAATATTCAACTTTAATACAGTAAGCCTATCTTTTAATAATCAATCGATCTCCACTGGAGATATCCAATTCATCTAAACTACCACCTCTAAGTTCCACTACCCGGCTGGCTTTAGCCACTTTGGGGGTGATTCTAAAAGGTGGAACATTTCTTAAATCTTTTATAATGACATTATTACTATCTATGAACAACAAGTCCAAAGGGAAAAATACAAAGAATGTATGAACCTGGTTACAGGGCTCTATTATTAAGGCCTCACGGGAAGACATAGATATTTTGCCCATGAGGCCTACAAATCTTTTAGAAAAAGTATCCGCTTTTATTACTTCTGAAGCTAACACCTGACCTGTTCTCTTTACAATCAACACTGACTCATTTTCCCCCTTGGCTTCTAAGTTTCTAATATAAATATAGTATATGATAAATTATAAAATTTTATCTAAACAAGTAACTCAAACAGATTATTTAATTAAAAAGTTCCTATTAAATTATCCATAATCCTAAGTGCTGCAGGTCCGAGTAAAATAATAAAAATAGTAGGGAAAATAAATAAAATCAGGGGAATCAAGAGCTTGACAGGGGCTTTCATAGCCTGTTCTTCTGCTCTCTGTCTCCTCTTTCTGCGAAACTCTTTTGATTCCACTTTTAAAACTCGGCTAATACCGACACCCAATTGTTCCGCTTGGATAATAGCATTAATAAAAGTTGATAGATCTTGGAGGTCAATGCGCTCTTTCAGATCAATCAGGGCTTCTTTACGACTTTTTCCCATACTAATTTCCTGGGTTACTCTTTTTATTTCTACAGCCAGGGGGCCAGTTCCTTCCTCTGCTACCTTTTTTAGTGAAGATTCAAAACCTAATCCTGCTTCTACACTAACTGTGAGCAGATCTAAAAATTCTGGAAGGGCTCTTTGAATCTCATTTTTTCTTGTATTAACTTTACTGGAAAGCCACAATTTCGGACCTATAAAACCGAGTATAACTAAAACCATTCCGGTCCATACAGGGGTTGAAAGAAAGGTTACAAAAAATACTGCCATTACTAATCCGAGACAAATAATCAAAAAATAGGCAGCTAATAGTTCAGTGGCATTTAAATGTTGGGATAATCCGGCCGATATTATATCCTTCTTAAAGCCAGTAAAGACTTTATGAGGTAATAGTTTTTCTAGGAAGGCAGTTAACTTATGAAATAAGGGCAAAACCACCCGCCGATGAACAGGAAGGGCTAAGGCTTTTTGCAGTGGTGTCCTGGGAGTGTGCTCAAAACCTGAACCCGCACTTCCATCTGTTAACTCATTTAACTTAGAAAGCCGATTTTTTGTTTCAATACGTTTTCTAAACAAAAATTGATACATATTTAAAAAGATACCTGTCATACAAGCCGTAATAGTGAGATAAAGCATTAGTGTACCTGGCATAGTATTCACTCCCTTAACTGGTTAATCCTCAAAACTTTTACTTATACTTCAATATCAACTACCTTTTTAATAAAAAACACTCCTATAATTTGGCTAAATACTCCCATGACGACTAGCATTAATCCTATAGGGTCTTGAAACAGGTCCATGATATAGTCTGGATTGACAATGTAAAAAAATATTCCCAAAGCAACAGGTAATAATCCAATAATGATTCCCGACAACCTTCCCTGGGCAGTTAAAGTCTTGATTTCACCGTAAATTCTTAGCCGATCCCTGATAGTATCTGCAATAAAACTTCGGCTAGATTACCTCCTACCTGGCGTTGTATTAAAATAGCCGTCACAACCAATTCCAAATCTTCTGAGTCAACTCTATCTACCATATTATTCAAAGCTTCATTGGTGGAAATCCCCAACTGCATTTCTTTGACCGCATAGGAAAACTCGTCAGAAGCTGGAGTGGCAGTATCCCTTGCAACGGTCTCCATGGCTTTCAACAGGCTGTGACCAGACCTAATGGCATTGGCCATAGTTGTCAGGACTTCCCCTAATTGTTCATTGAATTGTTTTTGGCGATTTTGCTTCTTCATACGCAGTAATAGTAATGGAACATAGACTCCGATAATTACAGCTAAAACCGACAGTATAACTGAAAAACCCAATACTAAAGTTGTTGCACCTAAGGTAAAGCCTGACAAGAGCATAATGACAATAAATTCTTCTCCTCGAAGTAAAATACCGCTTTTTATTAGCTCATCATCCAAATGCTCTCTGAAACCCTTGAGCCTATCTATCCTAGTTAGAAATCTACCGAGATCGCGCAAGTTTAGACGCAAGTTTCGTTCAGTTGGCCTAATAGGTCCAGTTTCTAACTCATCAATGGCATCTCTGGATGAATCTTGAGTATAAGCTTCCAATCTTTTCTTAAGATCGCGTTTTGGCTTACTAACTACCAAATAAATATGATAATAGAGTAAAAACACAAACAAAAATATAAGTACCGTATAGAGCATGAAAGATTCCCCTTTCATTAGTTCATCTCCATTTTTTCTAAAAAAGCATGAGTAAAGCCCGTTGACTCGTGTTTACCAGTAATTTTATTTTTGGAATCCCGACCCTGGCGTTTATAGGTGAATAAGTCTTGCATTGTAATAACATCTCCTTCCATACCCTGAACTTCACTAACTTGCGTTATTTTTCTTGAACCATCCTCTAATCGACTCTGCTGGACAACTAAATCAATGGCTGAAGCAATTTGTTCTCTTATTGCCCTGATTGGTAGGTCCATACCTGCCATTAAAACCATAGTTTCCAGGCGAGACAGCATATCTCTAGGGGAATTGGCGTGACCTGTTGTCAGAGAACCATCATGACCTGTGTTCATGGCTTGGAGCATGTCTAGGGCCTCTCCTCCCCGGACCTCTCCTACTACAATACGGTCAGGTCTCATGCGCAGGGAATTACGCACCAGTTCTCTCATTGTAATGGCTCCCTTACCTTCCATATTAGGTGGCTTGGTTTCTAAAGTTACCACATGATCCTGGTGTAGCGTTAATTCGGCAGCATCCTCAATAGTTACAATCCGCTCATCTTGTGGGATAAAAGATGACAGTACGTTTAAAGTTGTTGTCTTTCCACTTCCTGTACCACCACTGACTACCACATTCAATCTATTCTTAACACATTTCTTCAAAAAGTCTGAGATTTCAGTAGTCATAGTTCCAAAACTAATTAAATCCTTGGCTGTTAAGGGATCTTCGGAAAATTTTCTGATAGTAATTACCGGACCTGTCAAAGATAATGGTGGGATAATGGCGTTTACCCTAGATCCGTCAGGTAGCCTGGCATCAACCATGGGAGAACTTTCATCTATTCTTCGTCCCAGTGGAGCGACAATTTTTTCAATCACATGAATAACATGCTGTTCATCTCGAAATTTAATATCGGTTAACTTTAATTTGCCATTTTCCTCGACATAAACCTGATCATGTCCATTTACCATTATTTCACTAACATTTTCATCTTCAATTAGAGGAGTAATAGGTCCGAATCCCAAAGTTTCGTTTAGGATTTCCGCTTTGATTTTGTCACGATCAGTTGAAGATAAAGGTTTTTCTTCTTGATCTAATAGATTTTCCACCGTTTCTTCGATTTCTGATTTTAGTTCTAATTCTTCATCCTCTGAGTTAGATTCTTGCAATATATCCTTGTCAATTTCATCAATTAAAGCCCTATGGAGTCTACTTTTTAGTTCTCTAAAATCGTCCTTATCTTCAACTTGCCCGTTAGCTTTAGCCCTACCATTCTTTCCAGATTTAGGTTGAGAAGTTGTTTGATTATTCGGTTGATTGCTTTTATTAGAACCCTTGGCTGATTCCATGAGGGCAGCTTCTTGCTTGCGTTTATTCAGCCTTGATAGTAATGAGGCTTTTCCTCGACCATTTTCATTATTTTCAGTTTCAGTATTTTCTGGTGGTAACACTTCTCCTAATTGAACATCAGCTTTTTGGTTCCTCGATTCATGCTGACTTTGGTTTTTCTCTTCCATTCCTACTATCCATTTCTGTTTCGGGTCTTGATCATTATCATAAGCACTATCATGAGTATTGCTATCATCAGTTTGACTTTGATTGTTAACAGTTTCAGTTTTAGTTTCATCTTCATTTTCAACCTTGTCGGTAGTTTCCTGACCTTCGGCTTGTTCACTATTATCATGTTCACTTTTTGTCTCCGAGTTTAATTGCTGTTCACTTTCTGTCTCCGAACTAGCTGGCTCCGAACTAACTGGCTGTTCACCTTCTGATTCCAAGTTCACTTCCTGTTTACCCTCTGCATTTAAGTTCGCTTGTTCAGAAGAATTTAAATTTTCTTCCAACTCTTTTAGTCGCAGCTCTTCGTTTATTTTATCCTTTAATTTGCTAATATCTTTCATCAATTTTTGGTACTGTTTATATTCCTGTTCAGTTAACTCTCTATTTTCAGTAAATTGCTTATCCCAAATTTCTCTAGCCTGTTTCAGTAAAGCTGCTTGTCTTTGTCTTAATTTTTCTAGCTTGTTGCTCATAAAGTCACCCCCCTTATCCCAGATCCGAGACCCACCAAGTTTTATTCAACCCTTTTTTCATGTTCAATAACCTTATTGGAAAACTTCCTGAATTCACTTACTACACCATTGACAGAAGGCTCTAAAATTACGGGCACGCCCCTGTTAATAGCCTCTACAATGGGTTTTTCTTTATTAGGCATGCGATAAAATATACCCCGATTCAGTGCGTCCTGTAAGTCTTGCTTCCCCACCTGATAGTACTTATCCTCTTTATTGACTACAAGGTTAACTTTGTCTTCAGGATAGCCCAGGTTGTCCATTATATTAATTGAGTTTTTTGCATTTTTTATTGAGGGTAAATCCAGAGTAGTAACCAAAAATATCTTATGGGACTGATCTAGTGCCGATAAAACATGCCCCGAAAAAGCTGGTGGCGTATCAACTAAAATATATTCATAAGTTTCCGTCAACACTCTCAGGATTTCTTCCACGTGTTCATCAGATACATATTCTGCTTCTTCAGGGTTTTTAGGTGGGCACAAAAGCTTAACACCCGTTTCCTCGTGATGAATTAAGACATTCTCCAGGGTTTCACTATCCAGTTCATTAATATTGGAAAGCAGATCTGTGATAGTCTGTTGTGGGGTGATATTGAACATTATGGGAATATCGCCAAACTGCAGGTCCAAATCAACTATAACAGTCTTTTTATCATGAAATTTGGATAAGCAGCTGGCTAAATTTGCCGCTAAAGTAGTTTTCCCGGTCCCACCTTTTGCACTAAATACAGAAAAAATCCTGGGCTTGTGCTTGATTCCTGACCTAAGTAGAGCTTCATTCATTTGTTTTTCTCTGACTTCCTCTTCTTTTTGAACAACTTCCTTAATTGTAGAAATCAATTCATCTCCGGAAAATGGTTTCACCAGGTAATCTCTCGCTCCAGCCCTCATGGCTTTTTTAAAGTATTCTGCCTCACCTTGTACAGATATAACTATAGGGGCTACCTGAGGGGCTTTTAATGACAAACTTTCGATTGCGCTAATACCGTCAACTAAAGGCATATTAATATCTATTAGGATTATGTCCGGTTTCATCTTTTCCGCCATGCTAATAGCCTGTTCGCCATTGGCTGCTTCTCCCACTATTTGAATATCCCGCTCAAATCCTAAAAATCGCTTGATATTTTCTCTGGTTTCTGAAATATCATCGGCTATTAAAATATCTATCTTACGTTTCATTTCTACCCCTCCCTTTAATTCTCGGTAATAGGCTGTAATAGCAACCTGATCACATGTTCTTCTTCAGCATGGGTAAGTTCAGTAGCTTCATTACGATTAACGGCCAGGGTTACAGTTGAAACTTCTTGGACCAATTCTTGTCTTGAATACAGGATTCTATCACCAACAGCTAAGACTTGTAAGTTATCTAGGATAATTTCTGAACTACTATCTTGGGAAGGCTCTTGTCCTTCTCTATCTTCTTCATCCTTTGTTGCTACTACATCCACATAATCTCCAGCCTGAATAAAACCGGCAACACCAGAAACTTGATCCACGGCAACTGACATAGCCCTCTTGTTTTCAGGTATTACTTCTGATAATTTATTAGCTTCTTCTTCACCAAGAACCCTACTAGACATTAGAACTTCGTGCTCAACCACATCTTGTTTCAATACTTCTCCAGTTATTTCTTCTTTATCCGTTACAGCTTGAGGATGAGCAGTTTGCTCTGGAACTTTTCTGGTATCTAAATGATCCTGAGTCAGAATTGTCCCTGTGTCTAAATTGCTTGTAGCCACTACAACAGCTACTTGATCTTCGCCATCTATCTCTCTAGGTCCAGTACCTTCATAAGCTGTTTCTAGAGAAGAAATGTACTGATGGATAATCAGTACAGTAACAATTGCCAAAATAAGTGATACTAATAGTCCACGGTATTTTTTGAGTTTTTTCAATCTACGTCACTCCTTTATCTGACAAGCTTTGTACCTCTTAGCCCATAATCTTCTAAATCTTCATCAAGCTCTCCATCAGCAACTTTCTCCTGGAAAATTCCTTTATAAATTATATGTCCTTCTGGTCCGTCTTCTATATCAGCCAAATAAAATGCTCCAAAACCTACTATTTCTACTTCATTGTCCTCGGGATCAGTCACGATAGGAATCACTACCTCCCGCTCATCCTCTTCAAACCTCTCTTCTAAGCCATCTCTAGTTTGTCTGGCCATGTTACCGCGTTCAGTTTCTAAAATGTCCCCGACAAATAACATTTCATCGTGTCCTTCTTCCAGTTTTTCTCGATAAACTGAGGCTCCACTATCCTCTTCATCCAGTCTCAATGGTTGGTAATTACCCTCATCGCCCTGACCGGCCGGAACTTTCAGATCATACATGCCGTAACCTTCAAAGTCTTGTTCGGGTATACCAAGAGGTACAACTCCAGTAAAACCAGCTAAGGGAACGCTTTTAGCAGCAGCCTGACCTGTAACATCCCCTTCCTGAAAACCCATAACCCGGGCAAAGGAAAACTCCACCTCTTCACTAGCCGTCACTTCGATTTTTTCCTTTTGTTGAGCATCTTCTGGTAGTAATCTAATTTGATAATCCTCTAGGCCATTTTCCTCTGCTATTTTTTCAGCGGCCTGTCGGGCATAGTCATAATCTTCTTCCCTGTATTCACCATCATCTCGGTAGGGAAAATTGGAAGCACCGGCCAAAGCACTGGCTTCTGCCGCTGACACCAATCTGGATCTCTCGGCATACATAAGTCCCACATCAACTACCAGGGCTGTAAAGGACATTAAAACTGTCAGCATTAAAGCTACAATTACCACAGAACTACCTTCTTCATCTTTCAATAACTTTACAATCCACACCGTGAGTCACTCCCTTCAAAGCACGGTCACACCGCAGCATTCATACCCCTACCCTTTAACTTTACTTTGGATTCTACTACTCTATGCGCATGACAGTTCGCGAACTCAAAGATATGTGCCCATCAGAATTAGATATAATAGTAGAGATAATTGGGGTTAATAATTTCTTCTGATATTCCAGCTTAACTTCCATATCATCACCTCTTCTGATCTCATCGGCTTCAGAATCAGGAGTTAAATTAATTACTAAATTTTCATTGTTTAACGAACTAGAACGATCAATAATTACCTCTCTAACTTCATCTTCAAATTCTTCATTATTTGCAGCTATTAATACCCCGTGACGGGCTCCTTCCCTGGAAGCATTATTTAAAGTTAACTGGGCGTGAAATATACTCCCAAATTCAATAATTCCAAAAACCAGTAAGAGTAGGACGGGCAGGACAAAAGCCAGTTCAACCAAAGCCTGCCCTCTCTCACGGTGCAATATTCTATTCATCTGATCCAGCATTTCTCCTGCCCCTCCCCTCTATAAGATACTCAGTGATACTAGGGCACCAAAGACTATGGCAATTCCATAAGGAAAAAACATTTTTCTTTGCTTCAAAATTAGATAATAATATAAAGCTATCAAGCCGCCGATGATTGCCATGGCCGCTGCAGTATACAGGACGAATTCAACCCCTTTGATAGCACCAATGGCTGTTAGCAACTTGACATCACCAGCTCCCATTCCACCTAAGAAAAAAGGTATTAGGAGAAGGGCAAGGCCTACAATAGCTCCCAAGAAACTAGTATATAAACCGGAAACTCCATTTCCTATAAGACCAGAACACAAACCGATTACTATGGCACTTAATGTTATTTTATTAGGTATTCTAAATTCTTTAATGTCAAAATAAAGGGCTAATGCCATAACTACAATTAATATAAGATCGATTAATTCCAGATTAAACGGTAAGCTCATTGCCCTTCCCCCTTATTAAAATTTAAAACAAATTCAAATCTAATTGCCAATATCACTTAATCTAGCTGACAGTTCTTGATACAAAGCTGTTAGCTCTTCCCCTAAAGTTATGAGCCCCCCAATTACTACAATTGCTACCAAAACTATCACCAGTGAGTACTCCACCATACCCTGTCCATCTTCACTTCTGTAAAGTTTCACCATCTTGTTTTCAACTACTTTCGGCATGGCAGGGCTCCTTTCTCAAAGCTTAACAAATATCGCTGAATTTGATATAATAAAATAAGTCATGTTTAACCTACATATAGAAGAATATGCCCTACCCTGGACCAGGTAGGGCAACAAATTTTGAAATTAACCATCGTCATTTCCATCTCCACCAAAGTCTTCACCAGTTTCATCTCCAACTTCATCTGTAATGTGTTCAAAGATACCTGCTACATTGTCTCCTAGAAAGCTCAAAGCTCCAATCACAACTACTGCAACTAATGCTAAAATAAGTCCATATTCAACCATGCCCTGTCCATCTTCTTCAGTCCATAATCTTTTTAAATGAGTTAGCATGTCCAAAGCACCTCCTTTCTTTTAGGATTCTGCAATTTGTGACTCAATCAGTCACATCAAGTCTCCTGTCCTCAACACTTCTCTAAAATTTGGGGTCTTAATACGGGGGGCTAATCCCTATAAGGTTTGACTACATTCTACACAATAATTAAACCCCCGCCATCAAGCGGGGGGTCTTATTGTTATCCCTGTAATAGGGCTTAAATATTTTTGTCGATACTCATTGCAAAAGTCCTCATAATAAATCTATTTTCACCTTAATTTGACTTAGTGCTACATCATTTATGTTACCTATTGTCAAAAATTATATGAGTCCACCGTCCTAGCACTCTAGTACGACTATTCTGCCAGGATCATTGTCATGAAAGACTTCGTCCAGGGTTCTATCGCCAAGGTACTCTACAAACTCCACACCCGGGAACTCTCTCTGAAGTTGATCCCTGAGCTGATTATCTTGATAATTCCAAATCAACACTACCTTGTGAGGTAGACTTTTATAGCCCGGGCATTCTGCCAAAAAGGACCGCAATTCACCTTCGGCTTTGTCAGGATCTGACACAAAGACTACAAAGGTCCACGCACGCCGAGAAGTTATATCGCACCATATATTATATATTAAATTTAGAAACCCATAAGCAGCCAAAAACCACAGAACAAATTCCAATCTTTCACCCCCAGCGTTTTCTCCTCTTCTTTGATAGTTCATTATATGTTTCTAATATCGCCGGGGTGATAAATCATTTTGATTAAGCTTACTAAATTTGCACTACACCACATTTTAGAGCAGTTATAACTGCTTGTGTTCGATCTGTTACATCCATTTTCCGTAAAATATTTGATACATGGTTCTTGACTGTCTTCTCTGATATGTATAGTTCTTTGGATATTTCTTTATTGGTGTATCCCTGGGCCATTAACTCTAAAATCTCTTTCTCCCTACCAGTTAATTCTGATTGCACTGCTTCATCGGATTTAATATTTCTGGGAGAATTCTGTGCCAGGCGATTAAATTCGCCAAGGAGCTTGTGGGTAATAGTAGGATGGATAAAAGAATTACCTTTATTAACTTCCTGAATGGCTTGTACAAGGGTAGGTGTTTCCACATCTTTTAACAAGAACCCTGCAGCTCCCTCTTTGACTATTTCGAAGAGATATTCTTCATCTTCGTGAATGGTCAGTGCAATCACTTTAGTTTCAGGAGAAACTTCTTTTACGTATTTAGTAGCTTCCACTCCATTTAATAAAGGCATATTAATATCCATTAAAATTATATTAGGTTTTAGTAGTTTAACTTTATCTACCACTTCTTCTCCATTTTGTGCTTCACCACATACTGCCAAATCTTCTTCCATGTCGAGTATTTTTTTAAGTCCTTGCCTAAACAGTGCATGGTCATCAGCTAAAAGAATGCGGATTGTTTTATTTTCATCCATGGTTTTCATATTCCCCCCCCCCTTTCCTTTAGATAATTAGTTAACAAAGACTGGTACTTTAATAGAAATTTTAGTTCCTTGCTTTGGTTTGGAACTAAAATTAATCTCACCACCGAGGCTTTCTACTCTTTCTTTCATATTTGATATACCAAAATGTTCACTATCACTATCATCCTCACTATCTTGCAACTTGTCTTCAGGATTAAAACCTTTACCATCATCGCGAATAATAATATGAATAGTATCATTGCTAAAATCTGTTTTAACCCAAAAACGCTTAGCCCCTGAATGCTTTTTGATATTATTCAGAGCTTCCTGTACAGTCCTAAACAAGGCAATTTCAATATACCGGTTCAGGCGTTTTTCTTCTCCAAAAGTTTTTAATTCACCCTCAATATTGCTTTCCTCTTCCACTCCTTGAATCAACTTGCGTATGGCAGGTACTAGTCCTAAATCATCCAATGTCATAGGCCTAAGATCAAAAATAATTTTTCTGACATCCTTTAAGTTAGTTCGTACCTGCTGTTTGAGTTCTCCTAATTCTTCTTTGATTTCATCAGTTCCAGAGTTAGCATCAATCAGTTTTTCACAATATTCTGTTCTGAGCACCATATTAGCTAAGTTCTGAGCAGGGCCATCGTGTATTTCCCGAGCAACTCTCCTACGTTCTTCCTCTTGAGCTCTGATAATTTTCAGGCCAATAGCTTTTCTCTTTTCCAGGTCTTCCAAGGTTTCTTGTAATCCGCCCAGCCCCTGAGATAAGTAATTTTCTATTACTCCCATTTGATTAACGATGTTCTCGGCTTTCTCTATGGTTTTTTTCAGGTTCTTAAGTCTACGTTCAGTACTGTCCCTATGGTTTCTAAGCTGCTGTTCCCGTTCCTTCATTATTGTCAAACGTGCACGCAAATCACTGGCTTGTTCGTAGGCTTCTTTAATATCTTCTTCAGAATAAGTATCGAAGTGCTTACTGACATCTGCCAAGTGGACTTTGGCCTGATGGCACTTTTTTTCCAGGTTGTCCACTTCTTGAATCACTTCTCTGACCTTGTTTTTTATCTCTTTTAGTTCTTGTTGCATCTGATCATATTCAGTTCGAGCCGATTCGGCAATTTCAAAGATTTGTACTTTACCGTTTTGAATATTGTCGATAGTCTTTTCTAGGATGTCATCTACAACTTTTACATCCACTTTTTCGCTCGGAGCGAAATGGTTGTCATCAGCCATATCTAAATCCCCCAGTGTGATTAGTTCTGTCACAATTTTAACTAAAAACTATACTCATGCAACAATTTGTTTAATTATGTCTACTCTAGTGCTAATTACCTATTCTATAAAAATATAGTAAACTCCTTTGTTGAACTAAAATTTTTCCAAAAATTTAACAATACCTCTTGTTTTAACATAATATATCTATTACCCCCTGTTAACCCGGAAGGGCATATTGAGGTGATTTTATGAACTGTGATCAAAGGAAAAACTGGATTACTAATCTATGGACAAAAATTGAAGAAAAAGATGGAGATTTTTTTTCTCTCATAGGAGTGGATTGTTATCCCTTTTCAGCTACTCCTGAAATAGAATCCTTGGATTCTCTAAGATATCTCTGTACTTTCTCAGATATCCATCTTAATATGCCTCCTACAACTTTGGCACCTAGAGATGGCCTAATTAAAGAAGTCCACCTGAAACAAGAGTGGGAAGGTAAGATTTCCTTAAAAATTATTCTAGAACATCAAACTCCTATCAAGGTGAATATTAACAAAGCTTGTCCTAATCAAATAATTTTAACTTTAGATAGGAATCCTTTAAGGAAAATTATACAAGACAAATTGATTGTAATAGACCCAGCTCATGGTGGGAATGACAGTGGCAGTATCAGCCCTACATCTCTACAGGAAAAAGAAGTTACTCTAGACCTGGCCAGAAGAGCTAAGACACTACTCGAAGCATATCAGGGGCAAGTTGTCCTCCTACGCAACCAGGATAAGCAAGTACCCCTTCAAAGAAAAATAAATCAGGTGAAAAGTATCTCACCTGATTTGCTAATCTCATTACATACGGGAGAGGATCCCATGGGGAGAATAATTGGGCCAAGGACAGGATTTACAGGTATAAGTAGTAACAGACAACAAAGGGCTGAACTCATGCAAAGAGCCCTGTTTCAAAAATTAATTTTTCCTAATGGTGGAGTTTTCAAAACCACAGACCCACTAATGCAAATTCATCCCGATAAAAGTCTCATGGTAGAAATTAGTAACATTACAAGTAGATTAGAAGAAGGGTGGATGAGAGATGATGGTTTTAAAACTATTATGGCTCAAGGAATTTTTAATGGTATAAAAACCATCCTTAAGAACCAAGACCGATTTTCTTAATAAAACCTGCTATTCCTGGACCAATCTTAGGGATACTCTCCAAGTCATCAGTGGAAATACCGCCACATGTGATTAAAATTATCCCATAACTCACAGCACCAAGTGCCATTCCCATAACAGTGCCTACACTAAAGTTAGGAGCTAAATTATCCAAAATGGGCTGAAAATAAGTAATAATGGCTCCCATGGCCACAGCAGATAATAACGGCTTTCTGATTAAACCAAGTTGTGTATTTGACAAGCCTATTTTACCTTTAATGTCTTTAAAATTAAATATAGAAGCCACCAAAAACCCGGTACAAGTACCGATAGCCCCACCAATTATTCCAATTTGGGGAATAGCCGTTAAATAATAATTTATGACTAAATTAACCAAGGCTCCGTAACACAGGTTTTTTACCGGAAGTACCGGATAACCGGTACCCTGCAGAGCTGAAGCACTTACCTGCTGAAAAGATAGAAAAATTGTTCCCGCTGCCAAAAATCTCAGGGGATCCCCTGCTCCTTCATAGCCAAACAATAATAAAGTTAAGCGCTCGGCCATAACAAATAGACCCACTGATGAAGGAATCGAGAAAATAAAGGTCAGTCTGATAGCTTTTCCCAGTTGACTTCTAACCAAATCAAACTTTTTCAGGGCAGTACTCTCGGCTAATGCTGGGACAAGACTATATCCAAGAGCCAGGGATAAAGTCGTAGGCAAGCTCACCAGCCTAAGGGCCATTCCTGATAAGTAACCGTATAAATGGGTGGCTTCTGATGGACTAAAACCCGCTACCTGCAACCTTTGTGGAATTATCATGGCATCTAATGTCTGCATGACAGGCATAACCAGGGCTCCTAAAGAAACGGGGATGGCTATGGATAGCAGCCGAATAACTAAGGGAACTGAACGGACCAAATTAAGAGTTGACAGGATAGCCTTAAAAAAGTTCAACAATCCCGGACCAACACCGTACAGGGGTATTAATAATAACATTATTATTAGACCTGACAACCCACCGGTAACAGCACCAAAGGTAGCTCCTGCTGCTCCATAAGCGATTCCTCTTTCAACCAAAACATAAGCCAGAGCTAGCATTGTTATTACCCTGACAAATTGCTCCGTAACCTGGGAAATAGCTGTGGCACTCATTATTCTAAGACCTTGAAAATAGCCGCGAAAAGCTGCCATTAATGACACAATCAAGATGGCCGGAGAAATAGCCCTGAGAGAATAAATTACTCGATAATCTCCGAGAAATCCATAACTAATGGGTTCGGCCAAAAAATACATAAGACCGGAAAAGAAAGAACCAGTGATGAATAAAAAAACTAATGAGACCGCAAAAACTCTCAGTCTTTCTTTTTCTTTACCTTGGGCGATTTGTTCGGAAACTAGCTTGCTAACGGCAATAGGAACACCTGAAACAGCCATTATTAGAAGTAGGCTGTAAATGGGATAGGCCATTTCGTAAAGGCCCATGCCCTCAGCTTCTATAATCCGAGAAAGGGGTATCCTGTAAAAAGCTCCTAGAAGCTTGCTGACCACCCCGGCTGCCATTAATATGGCGGCACCCTTGGCCAGCCTTTCAGCCATCATATGCTGTCACTTCATTGTGATTAATTTTATCAATTAACTCTTTACTTGTTTGCTCCAGATTAGCAGCTTCAACTTTTATCATTCGATAGAAGTTCTTATCTTTAATTAGATCCAGATTTTGATGTACATTGATTAGACTACCATAGAGCGCATTTTGTGCATGGTGCGCACCAGCCATTAAATCCGGCTCAAGGGGATTGTACCCCTGCCCTTTAACTTTTTCAATCACTCTAAGTAGCTCTTTAGCCCTCTGAGCAGTCATAAAAGGTATTAGGGTTAATTCTTTTGCTGTATCTTCATCTCTGTGTTCGAAATAGCGTTTTACCACCTCTACATCCCGTTCGATGAATCTGCGAAAATCATCACCTAAAATTTTGGCCTTTTCCCGGCACTCCTCTAATAAGTAATAATTAGCAGAATTTTTTCTAATAGATTTTTTGCCCATGGAAATATTACAATACATGATTACTAAATGAGATCCCATAGCTGCAGAAACAGCAAGGGTGCTCCCTCCGGCAGCCGTTTCATTGTCGGCAGAAATCAATTCCAAGTATTGGTCAATTGTTTTATTTAACAGTTCCATTCACCTCACCCACCTAAGCAATAGTCCCCTCTCCATTTATAATATGGTCATTTATCACTATTAATCACTATTAATCACTATTATGCAAAAAGTATTGGGATGACTATTTACAATATATTTTTGAACTTAAAAGTTTATGAAAAAATAAAGATAGTTTTTCGTATTAACAAAAAAGGGCTGAAACACATTTTGACTGTGCTCAGCCCTTTTTCGTAAAATTAAATCCCGGCTTCTGTTTTTAAGATTTCTGCTTTATCAGTTCGTTCCCAAGGCAACTCAATATCAGTTCTTCCCATATGGCCGTAACAGGCTACCTGCCGGTATATTGGTTTTAATAGATTCAAATCCCTGATAATAGCACCGGGCCTGAGATCAAAGTGTTTATTAACTAGTTCTTCGATCTGGTCTTCTGGAATCTTAGCTGTTCCATAAGTTTCAACCATAACACTGACAGGATTAGCAACACCGATGGCATAAGCTACTTGGAGTTCACATTTATCTGCCAGGCCTGCAGCAACTACATTTTTGGCTATATATCTGGCAGCGTAAGCGGCAGAACGATCAACTTTTGTAGGATCTTTGCCGGAGAATGCACCACCACCGTGGCGTGCAACACCACCATATGTATCTACAATCACCTTTCTACCAGTGGCCCCGGCATCTCCCTGAGGTCCTCCTACAACGAAACGCCCCGTGGGATTAATTAAATATTCGGTAGTCTCATCTAAGAATTTAGATGGAATGATTTCTTTTACCACATTATCAATAATTTCTTGTTCCAATTGGTCTACCGTCACTTTAGGACTATGCTGGGATGATACTACTACTTTATTCACCCTGTAAGGTTCATTATTTCTGTACTCTACTGTCACCTGACTTTTTCCGTCTGGACGTAGATAGGGTAAAGTTCCATCTTTTCTGACAGCTGCTAAACGACGAGTAATCTTGTGAGCCAAAGCAATGGGTAAGGGTAGGTACTCTTCAGTTTCATTAGTAGCATAACCAAACATCATTCCCTGATCCCCGGCACCGATAGCATTAATTTCATCATCGGTGATTTCTTCTTGCCTTTTTTCCAAAGCTTGATCTACTCCCTGGGCAATATCAGGGGACTGCTCGTCAATGGAAGTTAGCACAGCACAAGTTTCACCATCAAAGCCGTACTTTGCCCTGGTATAACCAATATTTTGTACAGTTTCTCTAACCAGTTTAGGAATGTCTACATAACACTTTGTGGTGATTTCACCTGTAACCAGGACCAAACCTGTGGTCACAGTAGTTTCAGCAGCCACTCTAGCGGATGGATCTTTTTCAAGCATGGCATCTAATATGGCATCGGATATTTGATCGGCAATCTTATCAGGATGGCCTTCGGTAACAGATTCCGACGTCACTAATTTTTTGCTCATTATTTCTCACCTCCTGATTTCCAAAAATCAACAAAGTTATATTTATTCTATAAAATTAACATATTTATGTCAATTTTATAGACCATTAACCGCCCATGACTAAGGTCACGAGGATGCATGACGACTGGTTCAAAAAATTGACCTAAAATGAGAAGGAAATCAATTAATTATGGTGAATAATATCCAAATACAAGTAATAAATACAGATACTAAAACAATTAGTCTTAGGAGGATAATGCATGACTACCAGTAAATACGACCGTAACAAAAATAATTACAGACAGATCCTACATATTGATATGGACGCTTTTTACGCTTCAGTGGAAAAGAGAGACAACCCAGAGCTAGAAGACAAACCCGTTATTATCGGTGGTAGCCGAAGAGGTGTTGTCTCCACATGCTGTTATAAAGCTAGAAAATACGGCCTTCACTCAGCTATGCCTATGTATCGGGCTCAAAGATTATGCCCCCATGGTGTATATCTGAGACCTGATATGGATAAATATCGACGGGTCTCCCAGGAAATAAAAAAAATTTTTCTTGAATTTACTCCACTAGTTGAGCCCTTATCACTAGATGAGGCCTTTCTTGACGTAACAGGTTCTCTCAATTTATTTGGTGATGCTGTAAACATTGCAGAGAAAATCCAAACACAGATTAGCGACCAACTTCAA
Organism: Natranaerobius thermophilus JW/NM-WN-LF; assembly: GCF_000020005.1. Lineage (NCBI taxonomy): Bacteria > Bacillati > Bacillota > Clostridia > Natranaerobiales > Natranaerobiaceae > Natranaerobius > Natranaerobius thermophilus. The sequence continues at coordinate 2,477,802 of NC_010718.1, forward strand.
CTCACCTGTTCCATTGGAGTAGCTACAAATAAATTCATCGCAAAAGTCGCTTCTGATCTTAAAAAACCGGCAGGACTCACTCATGTTCCAACAGGTAAGGAACAGGACTTTCTAGCACCCCTGCCAGTAGATAAACTTTGGGGAGTGGGTGAAAAAACCACTGCTCGGATAAAAAGCCGGGGCTATCATACAATAGGTGAACTACAGCAAATGCTTGCAAAGGCTCAAAATATAAACAGCCTGGCCAAATCCTTTAATATCACTGAAGACACCCTGCTTTTAGCCAAGGGATATGACGACCGGGAGGTAGTACCAGAAGAACCTCCTAAATCCATCGGGCAGGAAAAAACCTTTGCCCAGGACCTGACTGCGGGGAGTCAGTATAATCAGTTAATTCCCCATCTACTGAAGTTCTCTGAACAAGTAGGAGCTCGCCTGCGAAAAGCAGGTTACAAAGGGAAAACTGTTACAGTTAAAATTAGGGATTCCAGATTTAAAACTTGGACCAAACAGAAAACAGTTCCGGAAACAGATCAAGATAAAGAGATATATGCCCATGCCCAGGAACTGCTTCAAAATATGAATTTAAAACCTAGTGATGAAATCAGACTATTAGGAGTAACTGTCAGCAACCTGGTTTCATCTACTCAGCAACAGCTTTCCCTTGATATGTCTAATGAACAGTACGAAAAAGAACAGCAGCTACAATGGACCCTTGATGAAATGCGAGAAAAATTTGGTGACGATGCTATTCGCCGAGCCCGTCTTATTTTTCCACAAGAGCAAAAGTGAGCTGACCTTGGGCCGCTAGTTCATCTCCTACATATACCTTTCCTTCACCTTTTCCGATACTACCTTTAACCCGGGTTAGCTCAACCTCTATACTGAGCACATCCCCTGGTTGTACTTGTCTTTTAAATTTAACTTTATCCACACCACCGAAAACGGCAAGTTTTCCTTCGTTTTCTGGAAGGCTCATCAGAGCACAGGCCCCTACCTGGGCCATGGCTTCTATTTGTAAAACTCCAGGCATCAAAGGACGATCTGGGAAATGTCCCTGTAAAAAAGGTTCGTTAGCAGATACGTTTTTAACACCTTTAGCCCTATGTCCTGGTTCCAATTCTTCCAATCTATCTACCATTAAGATGGGATAGCGATGGGGAATCAGTTCTTTGATTTCATTAATATCCTTCAAAATAAAACCTCCTTCGTTCAGATTTAATAATGATGAATAGTTGATTATAAAGCTCTAATACGACTGTTCGAGAGTGTTAGATGTATTCTTCTATCTCATATCATAGTACAGTCGTGTTAAAAAATATAGTTCTCCCTGACGATCAGGATATTCATATGAAATTTCTCTAATTAACTCTTCTGCATCCCTACGTTCACTGCTATCTACTTCTTGACCTTCGATCAGCTTGGTTAAAGTCGGTTTAAAATACTCTTCATAGAACTCTTGATCTTCAGATGGCGGTGAAGACTCCATGTCTTCAAGGGCATATAAATATTCATCTCTAAGATTTGTGTCCCGGTTAAACAGTTTATGAATAGTATCGAAATCTTCAAGTAATACCAGGTTTATTAACAAGATTTCCTCTTTGTATTGGCGAGGACGATTGGCTAATTCCATGACATGTTGATACGCTTCCCAACTATCATGGGGATTTCCTTCTAATAGATAAGAATGAGCCAGTAGTTCACCGGCATCAGTCATGATAAACCTTTCTATCTTCTCATCTTTAAATTCTTCGATACTGTCCGAAAAATCCTCCTCAATTAATTCAATTACCTGCTGATACTCTCGTTTTTGTAGCAGAGTCATTCCTTGAAAAAATTGTACTCTACTAAGTAGGCGATCATAAATATCCTGATCATCCAGCATATTTTCCAGTTGTTCTTGGTATTCCAAGGATAGATCTAAATCTTTATTTCTTCCAAAGGGATTGGTTCCATGATGGTATACCCTGGCTAAAGATAATAGGTAATGAATTTCTTCATCTTCCTTCAGGTCTTCACGATATTTTTCATAGGAATTCTCTAAACTGTGAATGGCATCTATGTGTTCACGGTTAAACATCATGTCCCTAGTCTCCTGAAGACCTTGATGCATTTCTATCTCCTCATCAGACACGGAGTATAGAGCCAGACTATCTTCACCGGCATAGTTTCTATAAGCTGTACTATTACTTAGTAAGTTCCCATCCTCATCATATGCCGACACAATAGGCATAAACTCTCCCCCTGCATAAGGAAGCCCCAATACACTACCGGGTGTAATATGACCTCGGAAGCTGCTAAAGCCAGGGGCTTGCTGCTGTAATTCCTCTAAGGCTACAGACAGGGAATTGTCTTCTAAACCCCTCATCATATTTCTTGACCTAATTGTCGTAATTTCATCCTTTTCATTTCTAAAGACTTCTCCAAATCCAAAATTATAATAAGCAGCCTCTGATACCTCTTCCCATTCCAAATTAAATTTGCCATTAGAAATCTCGGGTTCTTTTAAGTCTATTGGTTCAGTCAATTTGATTTGATACTCTCTTTCCTCTCTTTGACCATTTTGATCATCTTGACTACTTTGATCGTGCTCAGCTAAACCCAATTCCACAAAGGGAGGCACTAGCTCTTGTAAATAAAAGTCCGAAAGTTCCTGGGATTTCCCCTGAATAGCGACTCCATATCTACCAGGGGGGAGATTGTCAAATTGAAAATTCCCTTGTTCATCTACTAGGGTTTTAGGAGCTTTATCGATCATTTCAAAGGATCTAACCTGATGATAAGGGCGAATCAAATAGACTTCTAGTTCCTGTAATATTTCCTGCTTCGTATCCTGATCAAGGGCCCCGTGGTCCAAGTTCAATTGCCCTTTCAATGTAGAGCCAGTAATTTCATCATCACTGTCACCGTCCCCCTGATTTTGGGCCAATAGTTGTTCCAAACCTTCTAGCCTGGCCTTAACAGTTGCTTTATACCTGTACACATTCAAATCTGCCTGATATGGATCAGTATCAGTCAGGTGGGCTCGCTCTTCTTTATATTCCTCATGCCAATTCTGCAAAAATTTCAGTTCTGATTCTAACACCGTTGCCGCTTTCTGATATTTGCCTAAGCTCACCAATCTATCACTATATAATATCCCCAGGTGAGAATCTACCGGGTCTCTTTTTTCATGTTCTAGGGATTTTTCGTATAAGTTGGCAGCTTCATTGTGATTTTCTTTTTCCAAATAAGTATGAAGAAGTAAAGCATGTCCCTGCAGGGAAAAGCCCTCTCTGGTATCCAAGTATTCTGACCCATGATTTACTGCTTCTTCCAGGTCGCCCTCTTTAAGTGCAATCCTAGCTAAGAGGTACGATGCCCTACCCGCTTCATCATGTGAAGGAAAGCTAGACTGCAATTCTAATAATAACTCTCGAGCTTCTTTCAGAGGATCCTTTCCTTCCTCTAAAACAGGATCTTTTAAAGCGGCATCTCCTCCCGGGCTACCGCTTCTACCTGGCATAACAAACAGCTGATCACTAAAAGCCTGATCCTTTAAGAAGCCTGCCCGCCTGTACATGGCTTCTGCCCTTTGTCTGGGAAAGTAATTTATAATTGTCTGGTAGTAATCTTGTGAATATCCAGGCCGGTTATCAGCCAAAGCATACATAATTTCTCCTGCCATTAAATAACAGGCCAGCAATATAATGACAAATAAGATAACCCGGCCTGTCTTGATTTTACTAGTGAGATTGAAGTTCATATCTTATCCCCTTTCTCCAAGCTGGTTCCAATTAATATCCTCTAGTCCTAGTTTAATAACCTCTAGTCTTATCAACTTCTGTCGGTAGAACATTTCCGCCTAAATAAGCGGTAAGATTCCGCTTAAATAGCTCTACAGCTTTTTTTACATAATCGGGAGATGCCCCACCCACATGAGGGGTTATGTAGCAGTTATCCAGATTCCATAATGGTGATTCGCCAGGTAGCGGTTCTTGAGAAAACACATCCAGGCCAGCTCCTGCCAACCAACGTTTTTTAAGAGCTCGATATAGAGCTTGTTCGTCAACTACTTCTCCCCGGGCAACGTTTACCAAGAAAGCTGTTTCTTTCATCTGTCTCAATTCATGTTCCCCAATCATATTTTTGGTTTTTTCCGTTAGAGGAACTGTTAGTACCAGATAGTCAACTTCCGGCAAAATTTTATCAAGTTCATCTGAAGAATAAATTTCGTCAACATGAGGAAAAATCCTGGGAGTTTCTTTAGTTGCCAGTACTTTCATATCAAAAGCTTTGGCTTTTCTGGCTATTTCTTCTCCCAGGGCTCCTAGCCCCAGGATTCCAATAGTCCTATTGGCCAGAGTAGACATTTCCAGGGACTGCCACTGACTGTCCTGTTTCTGATTATGATAATCAAACTGGCGCCTGACAAAAGCCAGTAAAAAAGAGAACACATGCTCTGACATTTGTTCCCGGTGAATTCCCCGGGAATTAGTAAGTATTACAGAAGAATCAATTACTTCCGGGATTAAAAATTCATCCACACCTGTACTCAAGGCGTGAATCCATTCTAATTTGGTAGCTTTTTGTAGTAATTCTTTGGAGATAAACCGTCCCCAGGCCACTAATATATCAGTATCTTTAATCTCTTTATCAATTACTTCTTTTTCGGCACTGGCCACCAGCTCTATGGAAGGGAAACTAGCTGTTATATTTTTATAATGGTGTTCCTTTAAATTTGCGGTAAACAGGATTTTTAAACCTCGTTCTTGTTGTTCATCTTGCTCCCTCAAATTATTTTTCTGTCTGTTCAAGCCAGAGGCATTATCCTTTGAAAAGGTCATTTTTATTCAACCTCCCGTTGTGTTGTTACAGGCAGTCGCTGACAATAATTTAAACCTTCAGGAGTCACCTTAAAAGCGTAGCTTTCAACAGCTACTCCCTGCTCTTGCGCCTGTACCAAAGCTTTCGAAAAAGCTTCATCCATTTCCCAGTTAGGGGCAAAACACAAGGCATCGTCCCTTTGCACTAAAAAAATAACTGCCGGCTGATAACCTTCCCGCAAAGAATCAGTTAATTCTTCTAGATGTCGCCTCCCTCGATCTGTCGGAGCATCGGGAAAAAGTGCCAAGTTATTCTGGACAAGTGTTACTGACTTCAATTCAATTAAAATTCTATCACTATTTGTTGACATTAGTTCCATATCAAACCTGCCCCTACCATAACTGGGTTCACGGCGCAGGAATTCGGCTCCATAAGCTACAGAAGTTTCAGGTAGCAAAGATTTCTTTACCAAAATCTCAAAAAGTTTGTTGGGAAGTCTGCTATCCACTGAAACCCAGTGTCCTTCATATAGAACCAGGGCTAAATCAAAATCTGTTTTACGCTGTTTCCCCTGCTTTTTCTGCAGTAGAACGGGCGTTTCAGGCAGTAACAGTTCCTTCATCCTTCCCGAATTGGGTACATGGCATAGCCGACTTTCACCATTAACTTCTACATTACAAACAAACCTGTTCAATCTTTTCTGAAATTTTCCTTCTATTAAAGAATCAATAAAATTATAAATCATCCATAGGACACCTCAGTCATTTTAATAAAACTAATTTTAACACATAACTATAACATGGTGTTTAAATACGTGATATGTGGTTGAATATGGTTTTTGATATGATCTTGCTGTAAAAGTTGGGTAGTGTCAAGAATTTTGTGTAAAGGGCGTAGGGCCCTCGGAAAAGTCTTAACAGTCGTATCTTAGCTCAAACATTTCTTGTAGCTTGTGCTGGCATTGTTTGAAACCACGAAGTTTTTTATTAGCCCATCGAACATTGATGTCCTGAATAGCAAAGAAGATCACTTTTTCGGCAGCCTTTGGGCTAGTTAAACTGTTCATAGTCTTTAGACGTTTTCTAATTTCCTTAATAGTTCTCTCGATCCAGTTTGTAGTGTAGATAACAGCTCGAATATCAGATGGATAATCCAAGAAAGTTAATAAATTAGGCAAATTCTTTTCCCAGGAATCTACAACACGGGGATACCTTGAACCCCATTTTTCTTTAAATTTTTCGAAATGGTGGTGAGCCTCTTCTTTAGAAAAAGACTTATATATAGGCTTTAGGTCTTCAGCAACTTCATACTGGTCTTTTTTTCTTACGGCATTCAAAGTATTTCTAACCTGGTGAATGACGCACTGCTGGACATCAGCTTTAGGAAACACCTTCTTGAAAGCATCAGCCAAACCAGGAAGTCCGTCAAACACACCTAGCAATACTTCCTGTACACCACGAGAGTGCAGGTCATTTAATAGTTCTTGCCAACCCAAGGCGTTTTCTCTACCACCAACGTAGAAACCTAGTATTTCCCTGTACCCCTCTTCATCGACACCACAAGCTATGTAAACAGACTCATTTTCTACTGAATCACGCCGCAGCTTGATGTTCATGCCATCCAGGTAGAGAACACTATAACGCTTTTTGAGTGGCCTGTTTTGAAACTCTTGAATATCTTCTAAAGCTACTTCAGTAATATTACTTACCGTACTAGGCGAATAAGAATCGCCTAAAAGGGTCTCAATGAACTTTGCTACATCACGAGTGCTCATACCTTTTTGGTACATCCTGATGATAGCTTCTTCAAGCCAGCAATCACGCTTTTGATACGGTTCTATTAGCTGGGTTTGAAAATCACCATTTCGATCCCTTGGTACATTAAGATCTTCGATTTGGCCAAACAAGGTGTCTAGAGAACGTGTGTAATAGCCGTTTCGATAATTCTTTTCGTCTTGCTCTTTTAAAAAGTTTCTAATTTCTTCACGCATGATGAGTTCAATTTTTTCTTGAAGAAATTCCTGAACAAAACTTTTCATGATTTCTTCTAGTTGATTTTTTTGCTCGGAATTTGGTACACTACTCAACGTAGGGTATCCTCCTTTCTAGCCGTAAAAACGGCTTGGGTTTTTTCTCCAAATTCCGAGGATACCCTACTTTTTTTGTTTTAGTCAACCTTTACACAAAATATTGTACGTCATCAAAAGTTGATTTTATCATTATTGATATTATAGCAAAAAAACACCTTAAAATGAAAATTTTAAATCACTACCGGCTATGGTATAATATTACAGGGAGTAATTTGCAAATTAACAAAGGAGGGATCCATGTGAAATTAGAATTTATCGGTCACGGTTGTGTACAGTTGTCAGAAGGTGATGACAAAATAATCTTTGATCCCTTTATCGATGACAATCCAGTAGCTAAAATTTCATCATCCGATGTTTCCCCGAATTACATTCTATTAACACACTATCATGACGATCATAAAGGAGATGCCCTAGAAATTGCCAAGGATAATGATTCATTACTTATTTCTACGGCTGAAATTGCAGGAGCCGCTGAACAAAAGGGGGTAAAAGCCCATCCTATGCACATAGGTGGAACTAAAGAGTTCGATTTCGGTAAAGTTCGGGTAACACCAGCACTACACGGCTCTGGTATTGATGGTGGGTTAGCATGTGGCTTTGTAGTAGATTTTCATGGAAAGAAAGTTTATCACGCAGGAGATACCGGGCTATTTAGTGATATGAAATTAATATCCGAATTAGAAGAAATAGATATAGCCATCCTTCCCATAGGTGGAAACTTTACCATGGGAGCCGAGGAAGCTGTCATGGCAACACAATATCTAAAACCAAAGGCAGTCATGCCAGTCCACTATAATACTTGGCCTTTAATCCCCGCTGATGACGAGCAATTCAAAAAAGATATCCAGGAAAAAACAAATAGCGAATGCTTTGTCCTTGAACCTGGTGACTCTATGGAAATGAATTAACTCTAAATCTACTACCTAACTCTACAATACACCCCATCCAGAAACAGTAAACACATCTCCATGAACACATAAAAAACAGCCCTGACCTTGGCTTAACAGCTTTGGTTAGGGCTGTTTACTTTCTGCAACGAGCTCAAAATATACAGTTAAAAAATAAAAAAAGTCTTGATCAACGCCATCAACGCCATGAGACATTAACCAGCAGAATCCTTAAAATAATTTTTCGATTTATGTGGAATCACTGGAGATTGTTGATCTCTTTCCAACGCCTCCATTTCCTCATCTAACTCCATAATTTTTACAAGTAAATCACTCTTAGCTTCTCCTGTCGCAGACAGGAATTGCTCGTATAGCGCTTCACGTTCCTTTTTAAGTAATTGCCAATGCCTATGTTCCATGGTCCATCCCTCCTTGAAATTGATTTATATAGACCTTCTAGTTCACTTGTTTGTTCTATGCTTTCACTTTTCTATTATAAAGTGAATCGTTTCACTCATTTCACTTTCCATTATAACCTTTATTAAGTAGTTTGTAAACAGTTTTTTAAAAATTGTTTGACTTTTTTAAATATTATAACCTATAAAAACTATGTCTATACATAGGCTTTTTTCTGGCTATTTTGAGCACCAATCATTTATGTGAATTATATAACAAGAAAAGCTTAAAAATTGGCAGGGGAGACAGGACTCGAACCCGCAACCTTCGGCTTTGGAGGCCGCTGCTCTGCCAAATTGAGCTACTCCCCTACCTTCTGACAACTATAAGTTGTTCTAAGATCAAGGCAGTTTTTCTCCCCTGCCGATTTATATAATAACATATTTTTATAAAATTTCAAAGTCCCTTTATATAAAATTTTCTAATTGGATACACCTTAATACACTGGATTTGACTGGAATCCTTCTAGACATGTAAAACTAATTCATCCTTAAAAGCTGCAACTGGATCTATGGCCTTGAAGTAATATCTACAGAAGAAGCCGTAAAAAAATCCAAGGTGAACAATACCGGGCATGGAACTGGGAACAACCCGATAAACTTAAGTTTACCCAGAAACCATGCCCAGGATGTATGAAAATCTAAATTAAGAAAAATCAGGGAAATCATCAAATACTCTCTGTAATTCATCTTTATCTATATCGAAACTAGCCCCGGAGTCGGGATTTTCTTCTTTTCTAAAAAACTCAGGTAAATCGTCATAGGCTTTTGTAATGCCAGCTTGTTCATTAAACCTTTTTTCCCATGCAAGAACTTTTCGTCCCAATTCCATTAAATCATCTTCTGTAATATCAAAGTCCAGTCTAGCATTTACCAAGTCAGCTAATAGATGCCTTTTTTTGCCAATTGATGGTGCCAAGAATACACACATGCCCAGAGTATCCATGGCAGCTACAAAGGGTTGCAAGCTTTTAGAAGCTTCTACCTGGCCTTCCTTTTTAGAATGTTTTAATGGCGCTCTGACAGTATTTCCCGCTGTGTGGTCAGCACCCATTGGGCTGGTTGCGTAAGTAACCCCTAAACCTTTAATACTACGGGGGTCATAAGCGGGTAAGCCTTGCCCTTTAACGACAGGGACTCGCTTGGCCCCCAATACTTTTCCAAAAACCTTGGCACCTGAAGCAATTAATCTTCCTAAAAGAGTATTTTCTTGAATTTCATTGAGCATGTCCATAACACTTTCAAAATCACCGAATTCACATAATCCTTCTTCCATGGCAACACCCATAGTTGCTCCAAACTCAATGGTATCTACTCCCACATCATTGCACTTATAATTAATCCTGGCTATCTGATCCAGGGAATCAATTCCCAGGTTTGAGCCCACAAGACCAATGGTTTCATATTCTAAAGGGGCCACTAAGGTATTACCTTCCTCATCGGGGAAAATATTGGAACACCGAATTACACAGGTATCCATACAGCTATGGGAAGTTTTACCTTCACCACCGCGATTAATAATTTCTTCATACATTTTCTGACCTGAAATATTGTCACTTCCCTCAAAGCTACCTCTAGAAAAGTTTTTTGTAGGAAGAGCTCCCAAGCCATCGGTCACTTTAACCAGAGCAGAAGTTCCGTATTTGCGATAATTAGCTGTAGTATCGGCATTTGCTACAATTCTAGAAAAATCTTTGGCCATTTCCTGATATTGCTCTTTTTTGCGTAACGCCAGTTCATCACTTTGTGAATCATCTAAAACTATAGCTTTAATTCCTTTTAGTCCCATGACAGCACCCATACCTCCACGTCCGTTAACTCGGCTGGGAGCTTCGTCACAATCAGTATTAGATACACAGGCTGAAAGTACCCCGTATTCTGCTGCAGGACCAACAGATATTAATCCGGCACCAGGATATTTGTCCAGTAGTTGTTTAGCTGTTTCGTAGTTTCCTAGACCTTGCAGTTCATCGGCCGCTTCAAAAGAAACACCTTTGTCATTAATCACCATAATCAGCTGATCCTGGGCTTGTCCTTCCAAAATTATTCCTCGATAACCTAGCCGTGCTAGCCGATCAGCACTGGTGCCACCGGCATTACTTTCCTTGATCCCTCCCGTTAAGGGACTTTTAGCACCAATGGATAAACGCCCACTGCTGGTTAACTTGGTGCCAGCAAAAATGCCACCTGCTATTACAAGCTTGTTTTCTTCACTTAGGGGGTCAATAGCCGGATCAACTTCCTGTGACAGGATTTTAGCCACCATTCCTCTGCCACCTAGAAGTGCATCTTCTCCTGTAATTTCTTCAGTGTTAATCTCTCTCTTCGTCAAGTCTACCCTTAATAATTTCATGTGAATATCACCCCTGATTTTCATGATAAATCTATCACAGCTTTTTAATACTAAATAGGTAATTTTACTAAAGCTGCAGCCAAGTTAAAGCTGCAGCAAACGGTCGTATTCTTCCTTATCAAAACCCACTATATAGTCATCACCTATCTTGGCAATAGGTACTACCATCTGCCCTGTTTCTTCAGCCATTCTTTTACGGGCTTCATCATCTTGAGATATATCATGTTCCACATAATCCACGCCCTGTTCTTCCAGGTATGATTTCACCTGTTTACACGCCGGGCATGTAGGTGTTGTAAACAGCTCCACCTTTTCTGACACCTAAATTCCTCCTTTTGAAAAGTCATTAGTATCTTAAATTCACAATACTGATTGATACTGATTACATAATATCACATTCTATAGTTTAAACAAAATAAACAATTTCCCCACCGGGAAACAGTTTCTTAATTTCGTCATTGAAAAATCTTTGTAAATCTTCCATATCTTCCTTATGATAGACGTATTTACCATATCCAAATTGACCGTATTTAAATCGACGTTTTGATTCGTCCATAGGTAAACCGTGATGAGGAAAAATCTCTTCGATATTTTGTTTGGCTCTTGCAGTAAACCTGTGTGTTATCAATTCAAAGGGTATTTCACTTTGAGCATCTAATCCAGATTTTAATAATTCTTCCCGCAAATTCTCCAAAAGATGTCTATACTCTTTGCGATAGCCAGGAGTTAACATTATTGGGGCAATGATAAAACCAATGGGATATCCAGCCCGGTAAACTTTACCAGCAGCTTCTATCCTTTGATACAAACCCGGTGTTCCTTGTTCGTATTCTTTTATAACCCGATCAGTATTCAAACTAAACCTTATTCTAGTCTTTTTATTATGTTCTAAGTCCAGGAGTGAATCCACATTGGTAAATTTAGTAACAAAACGAAATCTCCCCAGGTCTTCACGGGCAAAAAATTCTATACTTTTTCGCAAATTACCAGTCAAACCCTCGACAGGTAATGGATCGGAAGTAGCAGCTCCCTCAAAAACCGTCTCCTCTGGGGCACCTTTATCAATATAATTCTTTGCTTTAGCTAAAATGTCGTCAATATTGACATAAACCCTGAGATATGGTTTCTTTCCCAGGGTGGTATTTAAGTAGCAGTACTTGCATAGGCCGGGACAGCTAGTGGACAGTGGCAGCTGATAATGAGCCGAGGGTTTACAAGTTTGAAAGTCCTTAGATTTTCTAACACCTACTACCAGAGTCCGTTTAGCCTCCCGATAACCCTCCTCCCTGGTATCACCCGGTATTCCAGTCACCCTTTGATGAGTTTTAATAATTTTAATAGGAACTCCTTCCTTGTCAAACTTTTCCTTGATCCCCTTGCCAATCGGATATTCTAGAGCTCCTTGTTCTATATAAACTCTGTTGGGAATGAATTGGGGGATGATACTCTCGGGGTCAACTTTTTTTGTGGGGGTTTTCATGGTTTATAACCTCCTGTTTTAATTGACAGTACATTTCAATTTAGTTTCAATTTGAGTATCTTTATTATTCACAATTATTATCTAACTTAACTATAGAAGCTATTCATCCTGTAGTTTATGTAATAAAAATTGGCGCTGGACAACATCCAACTTTAATACAGTCTAAAACCAAAAAAAAGCCATCCCGGAAGTAAAATTGAATCCGGAATGGCTTACAAACTGACTTATCTGATGTTTATTAACTGTTGTTTCCAATATATGCGGCTAAGTCAATTACTCGTCGGGCATAAGCCCATTCATTATCATACCAGGCCACAGCTTTAACCATGTTGTCCTGAACAACCATAGTCGAAATGGCATCTACTACCGCAGATTCAGTACTTCCCTTATAATCCATAGATACTAAGGGTTCATCACTATACCCCAAGATGCCATCTAATTCTTCCTCACTAGCCTCTTTAAATTTCTCATTGACTTGATCCCGAGTTACTGTGTCTTTATTTACAGTACAAGCCAAATCAACAATACTCACAGTAGGTGTGGGAACCCTCATGGCATAACCATCGATTTTTCCTTCTAATTGAGGAAGCACTGAGGACACTGCCTTTGCAGCACCAGTAGTTGTTGGGATAATAGATTCAGCCGCCGCTCTTCCTCGACGTAAATCCTTATGTGGTAAATCTAAAAGCTGTTGATCGTTAGTATAAGAGTGGACAGTAGTCATTAAAGCTTTTTCAATGCCGAAAGCTTCATCAAGCACCTTGACAACTGGAGCTACGCAATTTGTGGTACAACTGGCTTTGGATATAATTCGATGCTCATTGGGATTATAATCATTTTCGTTAACTCCCATTACAATTGTAATATCTTCATTTTTGGCTGGTGCAGTAATAATAACTCTATCAGCCCCAGCGTCTAGATGACGTTTAGCTCCATCCCGATCTCTGAAAATCCCTGTAGCTTCCAAAACTATATCCACATCCAGCTGATCCCAAGGCAATTTTTCAGGTTCCTTTTCATTTAATACTTTCACCCTATTTCCGTCGACGACAAGTTCATCACCCTCAGTCTTTAATTCCCCTTGGAATGGGCCGTACAGGGAATCGTACTTGAATAAGTGGCTGAGAGTATTGATATCTGCCAGGTCATTTACTGCCACTACTTCTACCTGCTTGTTATTCAAACTATTTCGCAGGCAATGACGTCCAATTCTTCCAAAACCATTAATGGCTACTCTCACAGTCATGTTAATCCCTCCTCAAAATTATTATATCCTTACAAAGACTTTTTAATAACTTGCGGGTCAATGTTTGCCCCGTAGTCCAAAATTCGACCCTGAGTAGGTAAAAAAAATACCCCGTAGTTTTGTAACTTCTTTACTAGACATCTGTAAACTTATTATAGACCCGAATTTATTTCACTGGTAATTATATCAAATTTTCCGAAAAAAAGCCAGGGGTATCATTTTAAGTTATTTATGAGCCGTAAAATCAGGAGCCTGTAGAATAGGCTTTTAATTTGGCCTCTTTCCAGGTACCTCGCTTAAAAGCTGTTGCTACCAAGACGGCCTGTAGGATAAAGGTAGCATTCATGCTTATCCAGACACCAGTTGACTGAAGGTTTAAAGGAAAGGCCAAAAGATAAGCCAAGGGAACTCGAATTCCCAACCAAGAAATCACAGTCAAATAAAAGGGCACTAGGGTATAACCCGCTCCTTGCATACCTTTGGATAAAATCACACCCAAAGCATGGAAAGGTTCTGCCACGGCAATGATTCTAATAAAAGCAGTGCCGATCTCTATAACTTCAGATTCTTCTGCAAAAAAACTCATGATTTGAGGAGCAAAAATAAAATTAATCAGGGCAATGGCAGACATTAAAATGCTGCCAACCCTACTTGCAGTCCAACCACATTGCTCCGCCCTTTTAGGGTTTTCATTACCTAAGTTCATACCAACCATGGTAGTAGTTGCCTGACCTATGGCAATACCCGGCATAATAGCAAATTGATTTACTTTCATACCCACTGGAAAAGCGGCTGCAGCAAAACCACCGGCTGCAGTCCTTGTGATCATGCTGACAAGAAGTAAAGTACTGATATTGCGGCTCATACCCTGAAAAGCGGTAGGCATCCCAATACGCAGTATTTCCTTAATTTCCTCGAAAGAAAATTTCAATACATGGCTCAGACGTATTCTGATAGCATAGTGTCCTTTATTTAAAACAACAATACCCAGAACTGTACCAACTAACCTGCTGAATGCGCTTGCTACAGCTGCACCAATCACACCCAGTTCTGGGAAAAACCATAATCCGTATATCAAGAAAAAGTTACCTATCAGATTTATCCCATTAACGGCTATATTAATGTAAAGAGGAGTTCTAGTGTCTCCCAATCCGTGAAAAATTGCTTTACACATAAAGTTTCCCATGAAGAAAACTATCCCCAGAAAGAACACTTGCATATAAGGAACTCCCAGGGCCATAACTCCTGGTTTGGCTCCCATTAATGTCAGAAGCAAACGAGAACTAAGAATCCCAACTGGAGTCATAACAAGGGCAAATAATAATACCAGGGTCATTGCTTGCCCAGCAGCACTTTCTGCATGTTCATAATTTTTCTCGCCTAGTTTTCGGGCGACAACAGCAACGGCTCCTGCCTGAATAGCCAAAACCATTACCAGGATAATCATAATTACCTGTCGGCCAATGCCCACTGCAGCAATAGCTTCATGACCCAGGTGATTTACCATGCGCAGATCTGCCATGCCCATGGTCACATGAAGTAGCGACTGCAAGACAATGGGCCAGGCCAAATAACAGACACTGTGTAAAAGATTGCCCTCTAAAATACGTTCTCTTCTTGTCATGGTAGACTTAGCCATATAGAACCCGCCCGTTTCAAAAAATTATTTCGATATCCTAAATATATTTAATCATGACAAATGTCATGATGTCAAAACAAAATATTACAAAGCTAAAGGTCTGATACCAGATCTAAAAAAATAGGCCCCATTTAGGGCCTATAGATCAAAGTCTTCCGGATTTTTTCTTAAGTCCAAACCTCTTTTTAAATTAGTTGCTGCCACGTTTAAACTGCGCTTACCAAGCCCAATAAAGAAAGGATGTTTTTTCAGTGTTTCCAAATCGCCGTCTCCCATCCGCATGATAGCCAGGACAGCAGTTCGATAGACCTTGGCCCTGCCCCGCTTTTTGTTGAAATCGGCAGCCATTAAGAGGGCTTTCTTGTAATATTCCAAGTTAGGAGCTATTAGCTCTTCAATTATTTTCGAATAGATAGTCTCTACTCCCTCCTGAGTAGCAATAGGCACGAAAGTCCCGTCTTTTTCCTTTTGCCTCAGGATAAAATCATCCATGAGCTCGTAGATGTAGGGATGATGTAGAAACCATTCTTGGAATTCCGATTGATTGTGAAGCTGCCATAAATCTTTTTCCCTTGGCGATTTGCTACCCGCTAGTACTTCTTTAACAATATCGTCTTCCAGATAAGGTGTATAGCTTTCTTCTTTAAGCCATTCCGGAGTCATGAAGTGACGCCAGAAAGCAAATTCCGGGGGTCGCTGATTACCCTTGATATGATTGGCATAAAGGGCATCACAAAAGATAGACCGGGCATAATCAGAGTCTATAGACATGATAGTCCCATCTTCCCGATATTCTTTAATCAGGCCCCTATATTCTTCAATGGACATCTTGTGATATCCCCAGCAATCTCTAACACCTTCATCCAAGTTGAGCATAAAGTTGACTACTACAACACCTTGGCCACTTTTTCCCCAACGCCTGGCAAAGGTTACTATCCGGTTACCATGTCCGTCTATTTGAGAAACGGCACCTTCATAAAATTCCCCAAGTTTAGCCAGTTCTTTATCAAAGAAGGATCTATAATCTATCAGGTCTTCAATTCCCTTCATGGTCAAACGATTGATTTCTCGATGGATTTCCTGGTGTAAGAACTGTCTGTCCATATCATTTCCCAACTGGCGTAGGGCTGCTTTTCCTTCTGGTGTTTCCTGCTCTCCCAGGATTTTAACTGCCTTTAAAGCTAGATCCCTTTCATCCAGATAGGCAATGGATTCTAAAAAAGGCACTAGTTCGGTATCTTCTTCCCTGGCTAAATCTTCCATTAAAGTATCCTGGGTTGCCGGTGATAGTTCTATCATTTCTGATAATACCTGAGGAATAATTTGTGAATTCTCACCTATCTGCCTAATCAAAGTTTGACGCGCTTCTCGAATAGCTCTTTCCGGGTCATTAAAGACCTCATTGTATGAAAACACTTCGGGGCGAAAACCTAAAAAGTCCATAACCTTTAACAAATAATTTTTGTTGCGGTCTGGAATTTGTGGGTCAAATAACATCCCAAATAAATTGTCCCCTAATTCCTGTTTATTTTCCATCATCATTAACACTTGACTAAGGACATTGGCTTCTTGAGCTTCTGCTTTTCTGAAGCGTTCAGATATCACTCGATAAACGTGTTCTTCCATTTTATGCATGCGTTTAGCTACTGCTTGTAACTCCTCCATGTCGTGTTCCTGTTTTAAAAGTTTTTCAATTAATTTATCTACCTCGTGACGGTACATAAAGGTATAGTCAACTTTGTTATTGTCTTGGCTAAATTTTTGATCAGTCTCTTGATTCTCAAACTTTCTGTCTCTGTTCATGGTTTCTTCCTCTCCTTCATAAAGAATCCTGTACTTTCTTTATAGGTAAATTTATTTATCTCCCGTTTTATATTTGTTCCTATCTAAAAAATTATATCATAAATACATAATCAGTAAACAAGGAAATTGACATAAATTTGCACTTAAATTCGATAAAAATGACAATGCTTGTCAAATTTTTTGTACTATTACATAAATTGCCGCTTCCATTTCAGACATTTCATGGTATAATTATATTGCTTTAGAGGAGGTGATGCAGGTGGATCCAGTAACTCATTTAGTAGTTAACACAGGCATATATACTGCTGTATCTGATAAAGGGCTTTCATTAGATAATCCCGAACTACTGGTAGCCTCAGTAGGCGCCTTAATTCCCGATGGAGATGCAATTTTTCAAATTTTTGGCCATATTCCTTATCTAAAAAATCACAGGGGAGTAAGCCATTCAATCCTAGGAGGATTATTTTTATCCGCCCTGACGGCTATGATTTTTAGTTTTATCTTTGCTCATAGTTTCTTTATTCTTTGGGCATATGGAATGCTGGGAGTTTCCACCCATTTATTTTTGGACTGGTGTAATTCTTACGGAGTCAAGTTGTTTTGGCCCTTGTCATCAAAAATGTATTCCGGTAATCTTCTGGTTGTAATTGAACCTATACTTGTTGCCCTATCTTTAATAATGATATTTTCATTTTCTTACAGTTATGCCATTGATTTCTCGGGTTACACGGGCCACGCTGCGTACCCCGGATATGTAATATATTCCAATCTTGGTTGGATAGCCCTAGGCCTTATGGCAGTATACCTGTTTGCCAGGTATATTTCCAGAGTAAATTTCACTCGTTATCTCAAGGCTAATTTTTCAGCAGGGGACTTGCAGCGCCTAGTAGTATTACCGGCGTCTACCAGTTTATTTCACTGGGATTTTATTGCCGAAACAAGTCACAGTGTCTATATCGGACAAGCCCCAATATTTAGACGAGTTTTTTGGATAAAAGAGAAACTTTCTAAAAAAATCGAAAAAGAAATGGACAAACTATTTGTTAATAAGGCATTAAACAGTAAAATCGGAAAATTATTTCGCGAATTTACACCTTATTATCTGGTCAAGCACAAGCGTACTCCTGATGACAAACATTTGGTGATATTTATAGATTTGCGCTATCACATGGGTAAACGCTTCCTTCATCAGGCAAGTGTCCGGTTTAAAAAGCAGGGTTCTATGGAAGAAGCTTTATTCCACCCTTATCATCCGGAACGAAAAATTCCAGTTGATTAATGATTTGAACTGACCAAAAAAATCTTAACTAATTAACTAATTAACTATAAAAAGCCCCGGGCTAAGTCTTGATTGTACTCTGTCTAGACTACCAGCCGGGGCTTTTTTTATAACAGTTATAAGCATTTAACTTTGATATATTCCCACAGTCAAACAGTGGGCTTTCTGCTGCTGTTTTGCATAATACACAGCCATTACTAATAACTAATTTCTGTCCCGTAGGGTACAATATTTATCCAGGTTAAACCAGGACGTAATTCCAGAGGTTCTTCCGTTTCCGCGTGATAAAATTCGGTGGGTTCGTCGTGGTCATCCTTTTCCCAAGTCAAGGGCACAACTTTACCATCTGCTAGATATTTGGCCTCTCCTTCTCCTATCATTCCTAGCCTGCGTCTTCCTTGATCGTCTATTACTCTAGAATCCACATATTGGATTATCAGATCCTGAGCAGTAATTTGCTCTTCATCTGCCTGGTCAACATGGGGGTCTTCATTGATATACCGCTGATAATTTCGATCTTCTTCGTTATACTGATATTCCACAAGATTACCCCTACCGTAATTGATTGTTATTTCTTCTGCAGATTCCACCTCTGCTTGACCCGCTTCAGTAGCTATAAAACTGGTTTTTATATCGGTATGGTCCTTTTCGTCATCCTTTTCTGTAACTGCTATAGCATGATTTATAAATTCTTTGGAAAACTCTTCGTTGTATGTAATAAAATTGTCCCGCTGGCCCTCAGGGCGGTATCCTCTAGATTCGGCCGCTTCCAATAAATTTTCTATATTTGTATAAGCATTAAAAGGAGCCCGGCGATCCTCTGAGCGCCAAAAATAACTCGCATCACCATATTCATTTAGAGTAGCAACATTTTTGTCCCTGATTTTGTTCATCACCGGCTGATAGCCCTGGATATGGGCGTACAAAGCATCATGTTCTAGAGCCAAAGTGACGAGATAGTACCTAGCCGAGCGAATCGGGCCTATTTTTTCCGAGTGCTGATGTTTGAATACAGCCTGAAGCCTAGTTAGACTACCTTCTGCCGGAGCTTCATACATTATACAAGCAGAATTTATCCCGGACTGGGGTCGCTCATTGGCAGTGTTTCCATAGGTTACTGTCACCGGTCGTGACAGCTCCTTTTCTTCGTCTTCCATTTCTCCTCCACAGTATTCACAACGAGGAACTTCTACAAGTTCCAACTCAGGGTCAGGCTCTTCCTTTTCCTTTTCTTCTTCTTTTTCCGGAATAGATGGTTCTGCAGCCTCATCGTCACTTAATATGGCATATAAACCGCCGGTAACCAGCAGGACTAAAATCAGCGACGTAATCGCCAGGGGGAGCTTTTTGAGTTTGAGTTTTTTCTTTTTCCTTTTGTAATTTCGTGCCATTTTTTACCACCTTCCACGTGACTAGCCTGGTACGAAAATTCCCTATAAGAAACTAACAAGGAACTCACACATTAAGTAACTTTAAATAACTTTTAGTAACCTTTGTAGACTAGCTTATTTTAGTTAGATTATATTATGCATTCCCCTGGCTGGCAAGAGCCCCTAGTGCCATAGATGTCATTTTACTTCTGACACTGTCAGCCCTGGAGGTCAAAACAATGGGCACCTGGGCACCAACAACCATACCTGCCATGGTGCCACCGCCCAAAAAGGTGATAGATTTGCCTAATAAATTACCACTCTCTATATCAGGAACCAGTAAAATATCGGCTTTTCCGGCAACAGGACTAGTAATCCCTTTGTGTTTGGCTGCATTTTCATCAATGGCATTGTCCAGTGCCAAAGGACCATCTATCCAGGCACCTTTAATCTGGCTTCTTTCCTGCATTTTTGCAAGATTGGCACCATCAATGGTAGCTTCCATTTTCGGATTTACTGTTTCAACAGCTGCCAGGACTGCAACTTTAGGTTCTTTTATCCCCAATGCTCTGACAAATTCCACAGAATTCTTAATAATCACTTCTTTATCCTCTAAGGCGGGGTTGGGGTTAATACCACCATCAGTCATGAAAAAGACCCGGGGATAAGTTTCAATTTCAAAAGCACCTATATGACTTAAAGTTCTACCGGTTCTCAGACCATATTCTTGGTGCAGAACCTCCTTTAAGAAGTCTTTTGTTGATACTAAACCTTTCATTAAGTAGTTGGCATCTCCTTGAGACACCTCTTTTACAGCTAACTCCGCTGCATGTCTTGGATTTTTGGCATCTATAACTGAAATAGCCTGAAGCTGATCCATCCCCATCTTTTGGCGTAATTTTTCAATCTTTTCTCCATCACCCACCAGGGAAAACTCTAAATTTAAATTATCCTTAATGGCTTGTTTAACCGCTTCTAAAACATGTTCATCTTCGGCTGCAGCCACACTCAATTTAACAGGATTCATTTTTCTGGCACTAGCCAGCAATTCTGAAAAATCCTTGTACATAGTGTTCCCCCTTTACATTCCAGGATATACTTTTATTTAACTTTTATTAGTAAATATTTGGCTGTTCTTTTCCTGACAGGACTCGATAAGCCCCCAGGGCCAAAGCCTCTAATTCCCGTTCACCGGGAACAATTTTCACAGGAGCTATAAAGTCCACTCTTTTCTGAATTTTGCCAATAATGTACTTGGAGTTTGCCATACCACCAGTAATAACTATAGCATCCACCTGACCTTCCAGAACAGTTGCCATAGCCCCGATTTCCTTACTTATCTGATAAATCATGGCATCTATTACCAGCTTGGCTCGCTCGTCACCACTTTTTGCCTGTTCTTCCACTTTAGAGACATCCTTTGTCCCCATATAAGAGTAAATTCCGCCTTCTTTGATCACTTTTTTAACCATTTCCTCTTCACTGTAGCGCCCTGAGTAACAGAGTCTTACTAAATTATAGGCAGGAAGAGTACCAGCTCTTTCTGTAGCGAAGGGGCCTTCATTATTGGCATTGTTTACATCAATCATTTTTCCATTTTTATGAGGAGCTACTGAAATACCACTGCCCAAGTGACAGACAATCAAATTGACATCAAAATAAGATTTACCCATGTTTTCTGCAACTTCACGAGCTACAGCTTTCATATTAAGAGCATGGGATTGGCTTATCCTTTCCAGGTCCTTCAAACCCGAAAGGCGGGCTACTTCTTCAAATTCATCCACAGCTACCGGATCTACTATATAGGCAGGTATATTGAGTTCATCCCTTAAACTGTCAGCCATAATGGCACCCAAATTGGAAGCATGTTCACCGTAACGGGCTTTTTTAAGATCGTCAACCATTTTTTCATTAATTTCAAAAGTGCCTCCAGGGACTGGTTTTAACAGTCCTCCCCTGGCAACTACTGCATCTAGCTCATGAAGCTCCCAACCTCCTTCTTGGACGGCTTCTTTCACATGACCTAAACGGTATTCGAACTGATCTGCCAATTCTGAAAATTTTTCTAGCTCCTCACTATCATGACGAACAGTCTTTTCCAGTTTGGATTGCTCCTTTTCATAAAGGGCAATCTTCGTAGAAGTTGATCCCGGATTGATTACTAGTATTTTCAAATTAACTCCCTCCTTCAAGCCAAATTTTACCGCTAATTATATTAACCCATGTAATTAGATTGCAATCCTTTAACTGTTGCTATTCGCTCCTCAACCAGTTTATCGGAAGCTTCTTGTGGAGTGATGTTTTCTTCCCGGGAGATTTTGAATACCTGCAATAAAATATCATAAATACGTTCTGTCTTTTTTCTGATCCTGTCTTTATTATGACCACCAATCTCATCCGAAACCTGTATTAGCCCACCAGCATTAACAATATAATCTGGAGCATAAAGAATACCTTTATCAAACAACATGCGGCCATGTTTTTCTTCTTTTAACTGGTTATTGGCTGCCCCTGCTATAATTGAACATTTTAATTTTTCCACAGTAAAATCATTGATGACAGCTCCCAGAGCATTAGGGCTAAATATATCACAGTCAACTTCGTATATCGCATCAGGTTCTACCATTTCGACACTTGAATGTCGCTCTTTGACTTGATTAATATTATCTTTGCTGATGTCAGTGGCAATTATATGAGCTCCTTCTTCCATTAGGAAATCAACCAAATTTTGACCAACCTTACCCAAGCCCTGAATGGCAATTTTCTTTCCTTCTAGATTAACCTGGCCAAAATGTTCTTTAACACAGGCTTTAATGCCCATCAAAGTTCCAAAAGCTGTATTTATAGCTGAGTTGCCACTGCCTCCGAACTCTTCAGGTAAACCCACAAAATAATCCGATTCGCGATATGAGTGCACAAAATCATCGGGTACTGTTCCAACATCGGTACCGGTATAGTAGCGGCCTTTCATAGTTCCAACAAATCGCCCCAAGGCCCTAAACATACCTTCAGACTTGTCCTTTTCAGGGTCGCCGATTATAACAGTTTTACCACCACCGTAATCTACTTCGGAAATACTGCACTTATAAGTCATCCCTTTGGAAAGGCGTAACACATCGTCTAGAGCTTCTTCCTCGGTTTCGTATGGAAGCATTCTGCAACCACCTAAAGCGGGACCTAGAGTAGTATCATGTACTGCAATGATGGCTTTTAACCCGGTAGTCTTGTCGTAATTAAAGATTACCTGCTCATGACCGTGCTTCTCCATCTCTTCAAAAATTTTCACACTCATTAGAGTACCTCCTTATATTTTGGTAAATATTAGTCCCTTCATGGAAAAGAATACCAAACTTTTTGACTATTTTCCACCTTCACGCTTTTTGGACCAATAACAATATTTTTTAACAAAAGCAATATTCTTCATTAATCAGTAGTTCAAAAAATTCTCTGTGAAGAAAATCTTTCAATCTGGAAGGATGATATAGAAGTGTGTAAGGATGATAAAACTCAACCCCTTCTACTACAAGGGAAGATAACGCTTCATAAACCAAATCCTGTTTAAAAGCATTTTTAGGTAGGATGGACAGGCCTTTTCCAGTTTTAACTGCATTGATAATAGCACAAGAGTTGTTCAACTCCATATTCATATTTAGTCTAGATGGGTCTAAACCTTGATTAGTTAGTGTTTGTTCAATAGTTTTTCTAATCCCGGAACTTTTTTCTCTCAAAATTAAATCTTGATTAAAAAGTTCTTCTATTGTAATAAAATCCCGCTTGGCCCAGGGGGGTCCATAGGGGGCTAGTACATTCAATCTATCGTACAACAACCGCTTAGTTTGAATCCCACTTATTTTGAATTCTTCCCGTAGTTCTTTGTCTACAGGACCTTCAATTATTCCCATTCCAACTTTATCTTCCATCACCAAATTGGCTACTTCTTCACTATTAGTTATCTTCATTTTGATGTCATATTGAGGATAACGTTTTTTAAAGTTAAATATACTACAGGGCAGAGCATGATTACCTATAGTGGAAGAAGCACCAATATATAATTTTTTAGTGCCTTCACCGGCGTGCTCCCTAATTTTATTACTCATACTCTTAAATAAACTGGTAAATCTTTTACCTTCTTCATAGAGGGTTTCCCCGGCAGGTGTCAATTTAACCCCTTTAGAAGATCTTTCTACCAGGGAAACCTGAAAATACTTTTCTAGACAATTAATTTGTGCACTTAGGGCAGGTTGACTAATGTGTAGCTTGTTAGCAGCTTTAGTAATACTGCCTTCTTCCACTACGACAAAAAAGGAATCAAAATAATCTAGATTCATATGTCCCCTCCTTCTATTCTACTCCTCTCCCATCAGATGAACTTAAACATCAAAGGTCAATTCTTCCTCTGTAATGTCCTGATAAGGTTCAAAATACTTAATTTCAGTTTTCTCCAGGGATTCTTCCACCAGTTCCTCAAAGTTCAGTTTGCTTATTTCCCTCTTAGTTTGTTCCAGACTAGGACGAGTTTTAGGATTTTTAGGTAAAAACAATGTACAGCAGTCCTCATAAGGACGGATAGATATATCGTAGGTGCCAATAGTTTCAGCCTTGCTCATGATCTCTTTTTTATCCAATCCAGCCAGGGGACGCAAAATGGGAAGGTTTACAACATCTTGACTGACTGCATGCATACTTTCAAGGGTTTGGCTAGCTACCTGCCCAACATTTTCACCCGTGACCACTGTCATTGCTTGTTCTTTCTGAGCCATTCGATTAGCTATATAAAACATGAATCTGCGCATTACTGTAACCCACATGCTTTCACTGCAGTAATTCTGAATGGCTTTTTGGATATCGGTGAAGTGATTGGTAATCAACTTAAAGCCACCTGTTGGACCTGTACCGTAACGTGAAAGAACTTGGGAGATATCTTCAACTTTTTTTAAAGCCCGCTGACTGGTAAAGGGGTAACTGTGAAAATGAAGACCAACTACTTGAATCCCTCTTTTCATGGCAAGCCATCCTGCAACAGGACTGTCTATACCTCCAGATAACATTAACACTCCTTTACCAGTAGTACCAATAGGTAGACCACCATGTCCTGGAATTTTTTCCGTAAAAATATAGGTCCCATCTTCTCTAATTTCTACCTGAAGAAGAATCTGTGGTTGCTTTACATCTACCTTCAGACCTGGAACATGGTCCAGTATGTGTGCACCCAAAATCTGATTCATTTCCATGGAATTTTTGGAAAATAATTTATCAGCTCGGCGACAATCCACTTTAAAAGAAACCTGATTTTGTGGGCTTATACTATCCATGTGATTTTTAAAGACTTGTAAAGCCGTCTTTTTGATGACTTCCAAATCGGACTCCACTTTTACGGCAGGGCTGACGGTTTCGATTCCAAAGACCCTGGTCACCCTGTCTAAAACTCTAGTCAATTCATCACTACTACCACTTAGAGGTATATACATGCGTCCCTGGGTAGATTTAATCTTACCTATCTCTAAATCTTTTAAGGCTGACTGCATATTTTTTACCAAGCTCTTTTCAAAATACGATCTGTTTTTACCCTTTAAGCCTATTTCACCGTAACGAATCAGTAAATAGTTGTACATATTATCACCTCCGGCCATATTGCTTTAACTCTTGATAAACTCCTATCACCTGATCTGCCGCATAATCTATTTCATCCATGGTATGATGATATGAAAAGCTCAATCTAATGGTACCTTCTCTAAAATCATCTGGAATTTTCATAGCTTTTAACACATGACTTTCACCTTCTTTATTAGAAGTACAGGCAGACCCAGCGGATACATACACACCTCTTTTTTCCAGGGCGTGAATCATAACTTCCGCTTTGACTCCAGAAAATGCCAGAGACATGATATAGGGAACACCTTCCTGAATTTCAGGACCTATCAGCATGACTTCATTTCCTAGTTTTAAGGTGATTTTATCATATAAGTGTTTTTTCAAAGAATAGAGTTCTTTAAATTGTTCCCTGTTCTTTAGCATTTTTTCCAGAGCTTTTCCCATACCTGTTATTCCAGGGACATTTTCTGTTCCTGGTCGCAAGTCCTGTTCCTGACCACCACCATAGAACAAAGGTTTTAATCTGGTTCTAGGAGAAATATACAGACTACCCACACCCTTGGGGCCATGAAATTTATGGGCACTTACAGTCAACAGATCAATTCCCCAGTCCTCGGGAGCAAGCTCAATTTTACCAACTGCCTGTACGGCATCACAATGAAATACAGGTTTATGCGAAACGTCCTTAACCAGTTTCGCTGCTTCTTTGACCGGTTGAATCGTCCCCGTTTCGTTATTGACGGCCTGAATACTGACTAAAATAGTATCGTCATTAACAGCTTGTTGCAATTGGTAAAGGTCAATTATACCTTTATGATCAACTGGCAGATAAGTGACTTGATATCCCTGATCTTCTAAACTGTTAAAAACTTCTAAAACCGAGGGATGTTCCACTTCTGTAGTTATCAGATGATTACCTTGCCTGTTTTCTCGATAAGCCACACCTCTAATAGCCAGATTGTTAGCTTCGGTACCTCCAGAAGTAAATATTAGCTCACCCTGTGAGGCTTTCAGAGCTTTCATTAAAAAAGAGCGTACTTTCGTAATATTATCTTCAGCGGTAACACCTAAACCATGCAAAGAACTAGGATTACCATACCCTTCTGTCATTATTTTATAAACAACATCAGCCACTTCTTTATCAACTTTGGTTGTAGCACTATTATCCAGATAAATTTTTCTTGACCCCATGATTGACACCTCAATTTTAATAAATTGTAGAGAATTAGTTTCTCATTTAAATAGCTGAATTTACCTTAATTATACTATAAGTTATATTAATAGAAAAATCTATCCGGACTAGTGCTCTTTAACAATGCCAAAACTTGCATAATTAGTTCAATTGAAAATTTGACATGAAGACTTTACTGTATTAATACTGAAATATAATAGCACCTACATTTAAAAAAAGGCCCTACTGCGGACCTTATCTATATCTATCTATTTACTTACGATTAATCAATTCTTGCTTAGCCATATAAGGCCAGTCAGGCCTAGATAACAGGGCTCTTCCCACTCCTACAAAATCAAGGCCTTCTTCTTCTATTACCTCATTGGCATATTGTGGGCTGCTGATGCCGCCTGCAACCATGACAGGTTGAGTCAGGTTCTGTTTAATTTCCACAGCTATGGGAACAAAGTAGCCTTGACTCCTTGTGTGACCACGATATCCCCCATGACCACCGGAAACGTCTATAATATCTACACCATTTCGGACTAGCTCTTTTGCTATCCAAATGGCATCGGGCATAGTCAACCCTTTATCATATCCATCCGTAGCGCCTAAACGATACAGGAGTAACTTATTTCCCACAACCTCTTTAAGATCACTGGCTACTTCCAGAGAGAGTCGGGCTCGATTTTTTCGAGAACCTCCGTATTTATCCTGGCGAAAATTCGTCAAAGGTGAATTAAATTGATTTAACAAAAACCCATGGGCTCCATGAATTTCTACACCATCAAAACCAGCCTCCATAGCCCGTTCCGTAGCTTTGATAAAATCTGCCTTAACTTGGGCTATCTCCCCTAAAGTCATCTGGCGGGGGGTTACTTCCTGTGTAACATTAGGGGCTAGTACACCAGAAGGTGATAAAAGTTCGCTTTTATCTTTGGAATACGCCTTTGCTCCGCCATGATTTAGCTGGAGTATGGCAACGGCTCCAGTGTTTTTTATGGATGATGCCAAGCGACTTAAACCTTCAACCTTATCGTCATCAGCAGCTGACAGTTGATGTCTACTACATCGTCCATTTTCAGAAATAAATGCAGGTTCCACTATCACCCCTGCCAGGCCCTCTTTTGCCCTGTCTAAATAATATTCGACATTTTTATCTGTGACTTGTCCTTGTTCAGTTGCTTTCTCACTCACCATTGGCGGCATAATAATTCTATTCTTAAAAAGAAAATCTTTTACTTTTTTGGGCTCAAAGAGCGCAGTCACTTGTTAACCCCCCAATTTTTTTCAAATTTTAAATCTTCCTTGAGAAAAATATCACAAAACCTTTCGCGTTTGTGTATTCTACAAGTTGAGTTTAATCTCCTGTCAGTTGTATGGAAATTTGAAAAAAATTACGTAATAAAATCCGCCCCTGTGATTACGCACGATGGGGCGGAAATTGATAAAAGATGGCTAATTAAGAAATATACTGCTTAAGAATTTAAGCATTAAATAAATTATTAGCTAATTTTTGATAACCTCTGACATTGGCAGTTTGAGGATCTTCAACCAAAACCAGGTTGGGAAACTTATCCTTTAGATAAGGATACAGCATTTCTCCACCACCGCCAGTTAACAGTAATGTGTCAAAATCCCTATAATCCCATTTTGATTCTATTTCTACACTTATTTTATCCGATACAGTTTGCAGGGCTTCTCTAACCCATGATGAGATATCTTCCGACTTACCGGCCACCATGATTTTTTGACTGTTAATACAGTCATCTAATTGATGCTCTTCCCGGTCAATTTTAAATTCATGGCGGAGTTTTTCGTTCACAAGCCGATTTACATTGCTCAGACCTGTAGTAGTAGAAAAGCTCAGGGGATTAATAAACTCCATACCGTCACTAACAGCCAGGTCAGTAGTTTTAAACCCGATATCTACGATGCCAATTTTACTATCAGTCAAGTCTCGATCAACTACCTTACCCACACTGTTCAACACCTGATCATACAAAGTTCCAAAAGGTTGTGGCAGGGTAGTGACTTCTTCAATCTGAAATGATCGCTCCTGAGTCTTTCCACCTATTTTCATTTTGGTTTTAAATTCACCATTCAGAGTTGATTCCCATTCCTCTGCAAAGGCAGCATAAAAGTTGGTAGGAAGTCCAGTAACCAGGTTAAATCCTTGCTTATCCCAACTACTCAATAAACTGAGAGCAGTTAACATAAGCACCCGGGCGTTTTTATCCTGGGATCTATCTTTACCTAAACTTCGGGATGCCACTTCACTCTGTCTGATAGCCAAATCACCTATAAAAAAATGCTCGTCACCAATCTTAATTTGCAGATCATCTAAAGGATTTAAATCAAGTTGAAGGGCACTTTTATATTTTTGTGAATTTCCGTAACCCACCACACTGGGAAACATTTTTGGTTCTTTTCCATCGATAAATTTAACATATCCGTAACCAAGATCTATCCCGACATTTTTAACTGAACGATCAAAAGCATCATCACCACCTAGATGATGCTCCTCCTCTTCTGATATTACCTCATCTTCTTCAGATATACCATCAGAAAATCTTCGCCTTTTGCGATCTTTATCAGGAATTGAACCCCAGACCACATTACCACCCCCGAAAAAATAAGACTCTTTTCTACATATTTTACCAAAAGAAAATGGGGCTTTAATGCTACTAAAGCCCCATTTAAATAAATTTTCTATAAATTAAAAGTCCTTATCTTATTCGAATCATTCATCGGTGTTGTCTAATTATGTTCATTTATTTCTAATTATGTCCATCATGTTTATCAATGTCATTTTCGGAATCGGTTGAGAGCTTTTATCAACATATCTTTGGCTATATCCATTTCTTCGACTTGCAATGCCCTACAGATCGCTAAATAAGCAGAGCCACCAAAGATAGTCGGTATCACAAGCCTCCAGATAGCTGCTGTACCTTCCGGTAAAATTAAATTGACTCCGTAGAGAATAGTTCCCATGGTTCCCGCGGCCAGTAACATTTTGAGCCCATTTACTGTAAATGACCTTAAACCAAAGGGTCCTAGGAAGCGCCGGACACTAATAAATAATAAAACTACTCCGATGGTCATGGATATACTGGTAGCAAAGGCCAGTCCTCCGTGCCCCAAAGGGCCGACTAAGAGAAAATTCAATCCGATATTGATAAAAACCGAGATAGTAGCAATCCTGATAGGAGTTTTTGTATCTTGATAAGAGTAAAACACCCGATTGATAATTTCCCTTAATGATATTGAAAGCATTCCCAGAGAGTAAAAAAACAAAGCAAAGGCTGTGCGCTCCGTCGCTGTTGCATCAAATTCTCCCCGTTCAAATAACACCCTGATAATTGGCTCTCTTAAAACCAGGGCACCTATCATCATAGGTAGAATTAAAAAGACAAGACTGGATAAACCGCTTACCATGGTTTCTTTAACCCTGTTTACATTACCCTTGGCAGCAAACTGGCTGAAAGATGGATACAGTACAGTTGCCACTGCCATGACAAAAATTCCGTGAGGTAATGTAAATATCTTAGATGCATAGTTTAAAGCAGATATACTACCCTCTTCCAAGTTAGAAGCCAGCATTCTATCTACCAACTTATTTAACTGAAGAACCATATTACCAAAAAGGATGGGAAGCATTAAGTAAAAACTTCGCTTAACCAGGGGATGAAAAGGTTTCAGTTTATCAATTAAAGGCACTTTTAATTTGCGAGCTTTCGGATACAAGATAAAAAAGTTCATGGAAAAACCGATTAAACTGCCCACTGTTACCATTTCTATCCCGTAAGTTGGACCTAATATCAAGATAAAGGCTATAATAATCACATTTTGAAATACACCTACGGACACGGGAATCAAGAATTCATTATGTGAATGTAAAATCCCCTTTAAGACACCACCAGCAGCTAAAAAGACTATTACAGGAAGCATGATTCTAGTTAGCAGAATAGATAATTCACGCACTTCCCCTGTAAAACCAGGACTGATTACGGAAATTAGCTGAGGAGTAAAAAGCAGGGCCACAGTTACAATGATACTGCTTAAACCCACCATAATTTTGAAAAAAGTACTGACAAAGGAGTTCACTTCATGTTTGTTGTCTAACCTGGCTTCAGTATAGAGTGGTATAAATGTCGTAGCAATGGATGCTCCCAGGGAAGCAAATAGTATCTGCGGTATCATAATGGCAATTAAAAAAGCATCAGTTTCAAAAGTGGCTCCAAATTCTCTGGCCAGGGCCATTTCCCTGAGAAATCCAAACACCTTACTCAGTAATGATACTATAGTCATAGCACCGGCTGCTTTTATAGCTTGGCCTCGATTTAATGTCAATTCATCTCACTCTCCCCGATTAAACTGCAACACTTATAGCTTACCATATTAACTGCTCAGTTAACAGAAATTAGCCATAAAATTTATTATAAAACTTTTTCCTGTTATTTTATTCACGGCTCTGTTATACTTCGTTGTTAATACTGTAAAATTTTCAATAGCTTTATTCATAATTTGATTCCCCCGATTCATCGCCAATCAATTTTTGATAGTGCAAGTCCTGAAGAGCTTGTTTCAACCAGGGGCCAGGGTCTTTTCCGCTATGCTCTAACAACCAGTTGCCATCATACTTTTCCTTAATCTGCTTATATCTTGTAATCAGTAAAGGAATGATTTGTGCTTCTTTCTTCAAGCTCAGCTTGATTACTCCCTCCATATCCCTGGAATTATTAAATTCAACATTGGAACTACTATTAAATTCCTGAACTTGAGTCCTGGCAAAATTCAACAACCATCCCAGAGACTCTAATTTTAACCAGGTACTATCCCTGAATTTAACCAGTTCTCGGGCATAAAAACGGTAGCGACATTTAGAACAGACATTTACAGGGATTTGCTGCCTTCCCCTTAAAACTCCTTCTTGTAAGCTCTTTAAGGATTTAGGTAAAGTCAATTCTTCATAAAAATTAAATCCTGCTAAGTCCCATAATAAAAAAGCCAGTTCAAATCTGTTTATTTGTGGGTATGTTTTGGACCAGGACCAGCTGTCTAACAACATTTCCAAGATAGATGATAGCGTAATTAGATTATTTTGTCTGAAATTAATATGCTCATCAAAGCCCAGTACTTGCATTAACTGAAGGAGCTGAGCCTGACGCTGTAAAGAACTATTCGAAGCCCAAATAGCTTTCATTTCATGATAAATTCTTTCCTGGGCTATCTGGCCATAAATATCAGACCAGGAATATTCACCTTCTTCAATTAGGTTTAAAATTTCCCTAGATAAGTCATAGCCTAAGACAAAAAATCTGAATGCTCTCAAACATCTTAGGGGGTCATTTTCCATAATACGTTGGGATACTGGCCTGACAACCTTATGTTTTAGGTCTAATTTCCCCTGAAAGGGATCGATTATTAACTGTTCCATTTTTTTAGTGCTATTAGGAATTTTAAACAGGAGTTCAGACCCTTCGTCTACTGATCCTTGCTTCGGATTTGGTTTTACTATCATTTTGTCGAGGGATAAAGCCATTGCATTGATGGTAAAATCCCTACACCCCAAATCTTCTTGCAAGTCCCTGCCCTTCAAAGGCATTAGATCGACAAAAATCTTTGTTTCCGGTTCAGCAGGTATGAACCTGAATATTTGCCTGCCTTGATCCAGAATGATAAATTTATCCCCTTTATCAGATCTCCTTTGGGATAACTGTAAATTCTCTACAATAACCTCTAAGTCCTCCCGATTAAAGACAAGATCCAGATCAACGGGGATTTTGCCGCTAAGGAGATCTCGAAGACTGCCACCCACGAGAAAACCCTTTCCAATTAGCTTTGCCCCTGATCGATCTATTAAACTATTTAAAGCAATTTCCAGATTATAAGTCATCTAAATTTTCTCCTTAAACCTGATCTGTGTTAAAACTCCTCTTTATCTTATTTACCCTATTCCTGAACCTGTATCTTGCGATACAGCCAGGTCCCCTTTTGGTACCAGTAATATAAAATTGCTATCTCTATTCCAATAGAAATAGTAATAGCCCACCAGATACCATTAGTTCCTATTTCCATATGGAAAGCCATTAGATAAGCCAGAGAAAGTTTGACTATCCAATTAGATATAAAGGCGGCCACCATACCCGGAACCGTGTCACCTGCTCCTTTAAAAGTCCCTACAAAAGCCCGGATTGGACCTGCAAATAAAAGGCCCAGGGCAATAATTCGCAGATAGTTGACACCCATCTCTACAGCCAATTGGGATTCAGTAATAAATAAATCCATAATCGGCCGTGCCAGGACAAAGTAAACCAAAGCTATAGCACCTTGAAATAAAAATCCGATTATAATACTTTTTCTAGATATACTTCTAGTATAGTCCAGATCTCCTGTACCTAGTCCCTGTCCTACCATGGTAGTAGTGGCCACCATTAGACCTGCTGATACTATAAAAGCATAAGACAGGGCCCGTTGACCCACGCCAAAAGCTGCAATGGCATCATCACCAAAGATAGAGACCATGTACATTAATATCATACCCGTCAATGGTCTGGATATGGCTTGAACTCCAGCCGGAAATCCGATAGCCATGATATTTCTTGCTATAGACCTATTAAACTGAAAATCACTTACCTTAATAGCCGGCAACTTATTGGTCCGGAAAAACCAACGCCCCAATATTAACAGGGCCAGGGAATTGGAGACCAAAGTAGCTACCCCGGCTCCCATGACTTCTAAGCGCGGGGCAGGACCCAGGCCCAGGATAAAAACTGGATTAAGAATAATATTTAAGCCATTGGCAAAAAATAGCATCTTCATTGGTGTCTTAGTATCTCCAGCACCCTGAAACGATGCACTCATAACAATATACAAAAATAGAATGAACATACCCACAGCCATGATTCTAAGATAGGCAGTTCCAGAAGCCAGGATCTGTTCATCTTGAGTAAATAAACTCAAAAAAGGTGCCGAAAAGTAGATTAACAAAGAAGATACCAACAGAGATAACAACAAGGCAAACAGTCCTGAATGGAGAATGGTATTTTTAACCTTTCCTGGTTCTTCGGCACCGATAAATCTTGCTACCATGGATACTGTACCTACATTAATGACTTCAGATATTGTGATCAATAGCCAAAAGATATTGCCCGACAAGGAAATAGCTGCAACGGCATAATCCCCCAAACGACCTACGAAAAAAGTATCGGCTACTGCCAGGGTGGAGTGAAGCATCATCCCCAACATTACCGGCCAACTGAGTTTCCACAGGTTTCTTAAGATATTTTCTCTGTCAGGGGCAATTCTCCCTTCTAAACTATTACCGGGACTGCTTTGCTTTTCTTCAGGCTCCATTTTCACATCACCACACGGGATCTCATTAAATTTTATTTAAAGGATCGTTCCATGAGATAAAAGGCCTCACCCTCATCTTCTGGCATAAACCTGGTCAATTCCTCCTTATGTTTTACCCAGAGCTGATACGGAATTGCTATGGTATAGCCCCAGTATCCTTGTGCTTTCAATTCCAAAAGTAAAGCACGGATTAAAGCGGGAAAATCTAGTCGGTCTCCTTTCCCCTGTTGTAATTCATTATCAGTGAATAGGATCTTGTTTATAGCAAATACTGGGCGGTTCTCAGAATCTGAAGTCTCTTCACCAAGAAAACTTATCCGGTCCTCACCTGAAACTGATAACAAGTATCGGGTTTTATCGTCCAAAGTTTGCACTTCTGAGCTCGACAAACCTACAAAAGTAAAATCCGTTAAGAACAGAAATTTCCGGTTATAACCCAACTCCAGCTCAAATTTACCCGCAGCACATTGTTCAAACCAGTCTTTTACACAAGGGAATTCTTGCCATGTTAGTCTATATTTAGATTCTTTTGATCTAGGTTCATCACTTTTTATTACATTTTCAGCAGGCAGTTCTTCGTGAAAAAAGATTCTCCACCGAGAGTTTTTATAAAAACCGTGTTTTTCCCCAACTTTTTGAGCTGGATAATTATCCAGAGTAGTAGTTAGCCGAACAAAAGAAGCGCCTTCTTCGCCACCTTTTTGAGCCAACTTTCCAGTTAATACACTCCCTGCTCCCAAGTTTTGATAATCAGGTCTAACTCTCATCCCTGCCAGCCAAGCCTGGTCTTCAGTGTGAAATTTGATCTGGCAAAAAGCTACAATATTGTTGTTATTTTGGTCTTGGTCTTCAAGCAGGTATAAGCCACCCTTTTCCATAGATAGCCAATTATCAATTACCCTGGGTAAATAATCTTTACCCATTTCATCGCATATCGTAATTATTTCATCACGGTCTTGAAAACCCGCTTTTCTAAAGTTGTAATCAATATGAACCTGTTCAGGATTTTCCATGGTTTCTCCCTCCCTAATAAGCCATTGTTAATTTTCACAGACAACAGGAATTTTCATACAAAAAGAGAATAATACTCCCTAGTATCAAATACTGGAGAGTGATAAAGTATGATCAAATTCTTCCCTTCTTCTCCTTTAACAGGGCAAAACAATCTTAAGTTAACCTCCATTGCAGATAAAATTAAAGAAATTTTCAAACCTGGCAATACTGTCAAAGCCAGAGTAGCCAAGTCTCAAGGAGATCGTGTGATCTTAGATCTCAATAATAATCTATTTCAAGTAAAGTCAGAAATTCCATTATCTGAAGGTACCTGGATTAAAGGACGTGTTTATATAGATAGTTCGGGGACGACCTATCTCCAGCTCCTAGAGTCCCAAGAAGAAGCAGAATTAAATGCTAAGACGGATCGGTTTTTTAAAGAACAGGGCTCTAGAATTTCAGATACTCCCCTTCACAGAGAAATTGCTAAAACCGTGATATCCATGGGTAAAAAACCCAGCCCAAATTTGATTACTGAATTGGCCAGCTTTTTCCCAACTGTTTCCCAGGACCAGCCAGCTGGAAGCGGTACTTTTTCGCTAAATAATTTAGAAGAAATAGTTTTTTTACATTTAAATAAATTACCTATTAATGATAGTACAGTAGCTACAGCCAAGAGTTTTTTAAACTCTGCTACCTTAAACTCCCAGGAATTATCTACCTCTCCTTTAGGAGATGTATTTCTGATACCCCAAGCCCAGAACTGGGGTGAGCACGGATTGCCAGGCCAGGGTAGCGGTCTTAATACTCAGGGCATTAAAACTTCCCTGACCAATGTGTTTAAATTGTTTTTAACAAATCAAGACCAGTCAAGCAGTTTAAACCTTCAAGGTCAAGCAGTTCAGGGGGGCCAGGGGGAAAACGGTGAAAACCATCCTGGTCCCCAAGTCCAAGTCACTGAAACCAGCCCAGGAACAAGGGAGTTAAGTCCCTTTAGACTGGAGTCATCAGGACAGGATCAAAACAATCTTTTGGCATTACTGGGAATGTCCAGGGCTATAAACGCTATAAGAAACGAATCTGGTCAACCCAATTTGATTCAAGAACCCCTATTCGGTTTCTTTTTACTTCAATTAAATGGTGAAAAGGCTCCTGGTGAGTTTTATATCTCCCGCTTCCAACGACAGCAAAAAGGACCTGGATACAATGCAAAACAGGGCTCTTCCGAAATTACCCTGGGAATAAGTTTGAACCCAAGACAGTTAGGACCCCTTGTGATCAGAATTCATTTTAAATCTAAGGTATTGTCACTGCAGTTCACATCTCATATTGAAGATACCAATAAGTTGATATCAAAACATCTGCCCTCGCTAAAACAGCAGTTAAATAAGTCAGGATTAACTGTTGCCAGGGCGGAAACACAAACAGCTCGTATGGAAACACCTGAGCTACAATCCAGATTGGCCCGGACACCTTTTACACCTGAAGGGAATCTAGATTACAAAATCTAATTGTCAGACTTTCAATATCCAAATATGACAATTAGACACTATAACGATAAACCAATATAACGATAATTTGGAGGTTGTTAAAATGGCGCGCAAGCCCAAACATTTCAAACGTGCTGCTGCATTAAAGTACGATCAAGATAAAAATCAAGCCCCTCAGTTAATCGCTGCCGGTCAAGGTTTAGTTGCCGACGAAATAATTCGACGAGCCGAAGAAGAGGGGATTTATATTTACCAAGACCCTGAACTGGCTAATACTTTATCCCAGCTATCCCTCTACCAAGAAATTCCCGAAGAACTGTATCAAGGTGTAGCAGAAGTACTAGCCTTTATTCAAAGGATTGACAGGGATTCTGGGAATAGTCCAAGAGATTAATAACAGAATTGCCAGGTGAGCCACTGTTCGATAAACAATCCTGAAAATGGTATTGTAAAAGAAAGGTACTGGAAAAATTCTAATTAGATTATGAGTTTCAGGATTTAACAGCCAATAATCATTGTCAAATAACCAGATATGAAGTTGATCATACCAAAAATCAAAGCCCAAGAAGAAAATAACAGCTAACAACAAAAATAGTGCCAATGCAAGCCGAGCTCCCCATTTTAATAGATAGGCAGTGGCTTCCCTTCTGGAATTTAAATATTGGCCGTGATAATAAGTTAAATAACTACTACCAAAATAAAAACCTAGAATTAATAAGAATATATTCCCTACAAGGATAACATAACCACCTTTGAAGAGGTCCCTGACATCTTCCATATGAATTAGCTCTCGTTCTGTGAACAGCCGTTCTTCTTCACCTTCTATCTCAGCTGTTATATCAATATGAGACCGCTGTAACTTTAAGTAATCTAGAATCTCTTCTGTTACCCGATAAAGTTCTGCTTGCTCGATACCAGTGAACTCAACTCGATCTAGCTCCTCAAACTGCTGTTCATAGTGAGAAAAATCAAATACCACCATGGCAAAATTTGCAAAAAAGACGCCACCTAAAAGTAAAATCCCTATCAAGCCATTCAGTAAACATTTTATAAATTTCTTGTTATAATTTGAAGTATTCACCTTCCCATCACCACCTATAATTTTTATTTAAAAGTTGTATTGAAGTTAAATGTTGATAGTTTTGGTACTGTCATCAATAGAATATCATAAATAAGAATGGAATTACTAGTTTCAATGTCACAAGCCTGGACAAGTGCAGTAAAGAAACTCGTACAGGATCATAACCTTCATTTAATGCAAAGCCCGTCATGACAGTAAATCCAGCTGGTGCACTGGCTAAAAAACACAAAGTATACTCCCATCCTGTTAGCTTGTTTATTAAATATGCCACCCCAAAGGAAGACGCTAAAGTCAAGGTTACGGATAATACTAAGGGAATCACAAGTTCTCCGGATAAAATCAGTTCCATAGTTTCAGGAGATACTTCATTACTTACCATCAGACCAATACCCACTAAAAACCAATTAAGGGCTTTACGAGGTGGAACTTCTACGGGAAATTCAAAATAATTGGCTATAATAATAAACACCATTCCACCAACCAGGCCACCGGCTGGTACTCCCACTAATATAAGCAGGCCTCCAAAGCCTCCGGCAACAGCCAGAGTTAGCAGCAATTTAATTGGATTGAGTTTTTGATATTTATTCTGAGTTTTACCATTATCGCCAGGACTTTGAGATGTTCCCATCTGTTGATAATTCGCATACGAGGTGGTATCTGTACTTGTTGTTGTATTGGCTTGTGCTTGAGATTTTCTACTAAAATGGGAAAGTATAAAGGGAAACACTAGCATAGTAGACAAAACTCTTAAAATATGAAACATTACTACAGTAACTGTATCCGCACCTGTATCTTCAGCTAAAACAGTCATTTCTGGCAGACCACCTATACTAGAGCCCAATATGGCAGTAGTAGTTTCCAAACCACTTATAGCAGCTATCAAAAATCCAAATACTAGGGTTATTGTCACTGCCCAAGTAGAAATTAGTACTGCCGGTAAAGCAATTGTCTTCAGGGATTTCATGGCTTGGCGGTCAAGTCTGGAACCTACCATGACACCTAGCATTATTTGTAACCCCAGGACAACTGGTTGGGGTAAAAAGGGAAGCTGAAGTCCCATAACACGGAGACTACCTATTAGCAAAACACCTCCTAGAACTGGAGCTGCAGGCAGTTTGATCTTGATGCCCAGGTACCAACCCAAAAGCCCCAGTCCATAAAGGAGGATCAATCCCAGGAGTTTTTCAATTATTTCTATAAGTGTAATTTCTATTGGTAAATCCAATGTAATCCATCTCCTCTACTATTGATTCGCTTTAATTCTAATTATTTCGATAGGCGAATATTTTTTCCTGTTGACCTTTTCTTTTTTTTAATTTAGTCTTACAATAAAATAAATGAATCTTATTATCAATACATGAATATTTTGTAATTACTGAGTAAGGGGGGAATCAATATGGAGTTTAAAATTACAGACTACGACTCCAAGTATCTCAGCTCCATCAAGACCATGATAGAGGAAAGTGATCTTCATTGGCCCAGATCCTTGAATCAGGGTATACCATTGAGAATTGAAGATATTAGTCAAATATTAAAAGAGAGTGATTCAACCTTTATTTGGCTAGCTGTATGTAATTCTACTGAAGAAGTAGCCGGCCTTTTAGAATACAGTCCCCATCCCCATGAGATCAATGTTGGGTACATAGCTTTGTTAAATGTGCGACCGAAATTTTACAGACAGGGCGTGGCACGGGCTTTGCTTGAAAAAGCTATTTATGAAACCACGCTTTTAGGATATCATAGGGTAGACCTTCGTACTTGGCCTGGTAATCACAAAGCTCTACCTTTGTACAAAGACCTGGGCTTTTTTTGGATTAAAGAAGGCAGATCCACTAGATTAGAAAGTTACATCCCGTTATTATTAAATTATCCAGTCCTGACTAACTATTTCAAAAAGTATAGTTGGCAAAAATCTATCATTCCTAATCCTCCCTTTATGGAAGACTTTACCCCAGGAGGTACAACAGAGCTATTAACTTACCGCTTCCAAAAAGGTAATATCCATTGGGAGGCCACTGTGGATAGACGAACCCAAGAAATAGCAGCTTTTAAAACACCCCAGCTGAGCTGTAGAACTGAGTTATCTGTACCAAAAGAAAATCCCGATCAAGTCTCTGCAAATTTGATTATAACACCAGGTTTAGATGCAGATCGTCCTGCTGAAGACCCCGATTCTTACAGCATCTGGGAGGAGAACTTTGATCAAATAGTCACTTCCACTTCAATTACTGAGAAAGGTACTTTAAAGGATAAAGGTGAAAATAATCAAACAGAAAGTAATTTAACAGAAAACCATGTCTTTCCACCTAAAATACACCAACACCATCAAGGAAAGCAAGAAACACAACTTAGAGAATCTCACAGTTCTATCTTAAAAACACCCGGAAAGCTTAAAAATTCGGGGAAGACTGTTGAAGATATAATTTTGACTCAAAGATCCATTATCAAATTCTCTGATGAAAGAGAGATACCACTGACTACTTCCAAACAGATAGTTCACCCCTTTAGTATCTCATTTGAAGAAGAACCAGTACCATTATTGACAACAGGGGAAGAGGACTTAACATATATCACTGTCAGCAATAACACATCAAAATCCCTGGAGATATATATTCAACTATGGAGCAGCCAACATTTCAAACCAACTCTCCTTACCAACAAGACTAATAGACGACAATTTTCGAAAAGCTGTTCAAAACTTCAAACAATCACGGAAACTGAGAATCTACGCAATACTGAAATGCACGCATTAACTTTCAGTTTACTATTGGAAGCTGAAGATAAAATTTCATTACCTATTAAATTAGCAGCCAAAAAATCAGGTCTAGGAGAACTAGCTCTGTATTCAAATTGCAAAGAGCTAAGATCTGCACCATATATTACCGAAACGCAAGAAGACAACACAGTTATACCAGTATTCATTAGAGAAGGTCACGAACCATATCAAAAGGCAAGGAGCCAAAATCAAGGGACTGCTATAACTTATGGTTATCAAACTGAAAATAAGCTAAAAGTTGAAACCCACTATTATCTTCTGGAAGTAGACAAAAATTCTGGAGCCTATTCCTTATATGACAAATTTTTAATAAGGGATAAACAATCTAAAGAAAGTGGAAAGTTATTGCAAGGAAAATCTGTAATCCCAGGACCCCCCTTTCACAATCATGAATTTGGCAGAAAAATCCCTGATTGTACTGTTCATCAAAATACGGCAGAGGTCCAGTTTAAATCTGAAAAATACCAAGACTTGCAAATTATTACTCGACTCACTTTATCCCCTCAGGGTAAATTAACGGTATCGGGAAAAGTACGCAATCCCGTTTCTAGAAAAAAATCTATAACGACCCAGATAGAAGCATTTGTACCACCACGTCCGAATATGAAAATTAGTGCTCCATTAAAAGATGGTCCTTTGATTGAAGATATTTTACCTGGGGCCTTTCCTGTTACTAAACGCGATTTTCCACAAGGAGCAGATCTGTTTACCGAACCTAGATACACTATTAGTTTTCCAGAAAGAGACATCAGTTGTGAGTTTTCACAAAAAGCTGATGTTTATCTAGGGAACACTTTAATGCCTGTAGTTCGAGAAGATTTCCGATTATCAGCAGGTGAAGAACAGTTAATTTCTCCAGTAGAATATCATTTTTACAGGAAAAAGAAACAAGAGTTGCCCACCCCCAGTCAGGAGGTGCAAGGTGGAGAGTTACAGTTATATCCCCAGGTGAAAGCCACCATGTCACCTGTTAACAAAACTAAATTCCGTCTAACTACTAGAAGGAACAAACCTTTTTCCGGAAGCTACCGGGTATTAAATCAGGATGGTGACCTGATTACAGAAAAATATTTCTATCTCTCTCGCCGAGAAGATAAACCAGAAGTTGAAATACCGGTCAATTTCAAAGGACAAAGAGTAGAAAATTACACCTTGAAAGTCAGAGGAGATAGAATCCATGAATTCGACTTGCCCATGATCAAGACGGGAAGTAACAAGTATAAAGTGACTGTGGATAAACCTGCTGGTAAAAAAGATCCAATTACTATCGATAACGAAACTCTGAATTTGAAAGTTCGACAAAACTTTTCCGGTTCAATTACTCAAATAACGAAACATGATCCCCTTGCCGAAGAAAGGACTACTGAGGCTAAAGAAGTAAATACAAATACTCAAAAAGAAAACGAGGGAATCAAGATTTTATCGTCAACCTATCCCGAAATCACTAATTTTTCCTTCTTTTATCCATATACAGGCGGGATAACACCTTTTATACACACAATTGATGAGCATTTTCCCGGTAAACATATTTTGGAATATCAAAAACCAAAGGCTAAACAGTCAAAACAGAAAGTTTTAAATGAAAATTTCCGAGGCATCATGCTGGAATATCAGCTATCCATTGGCCTGGATCTTTCGATTCAATATCTGACCCTACCGGGAAGTAACTTGCTGTACTGTAACTTCCATGTAAAGAATACCAGCAAAACAGTTACTGGAATTAATTTCGGGAAAATGACTTCTTATAACATGAAAGAAGAAGAAGGAGAATTTATTACAAATCAGGGGAAGCCACTGATATTTCCCAGGAAATATCCAAAAGACTTTATAACCAGGGATTTCTGCACTGTTAAAGGACCCATTTATTCTGCGGCAATGCTGGCACCAGGTCATAAAATTACTCTCATGGACGGTGGTTCCTTTGATGGGAATATTGTCTTAGTAAGCTCTAATCAAACTCTATTTCCGGGTAATTCTACATCATTAAGGCTTTTAATGGCATATACGTCACCTGAAGAAAATCCTGAAATCTATAAGCATTTAATGGCTAAAATGTTCATTTGATTGATTGCTCCACATAGTTATCCCCAGGATTTCCACAAAAAACAGGAAATATCCACAGGGTTTTCCACAATTTACCCACAAAAAATTAACAGCCGGTGGGGATTTATCTTTGAATATAGATAAATCAATCCCCAGACCGGCTGTTTTTTAACCAATTTAACAACTCTTCCTTGCTGTCGATTAATTCTAAGCCCGGGTTATTTTCTCCAGCACTATCCAGTGACCGACCGGCGTAATTATCCACCAGTTCTGTCAGTAGTTGTTTTCCTTCACCACCTGTGTAGTCACTAATTTCATCGGGACTGATCTTGTATAAAGCTACGGGCTTACCTTGATTTACTGCCTCTTGAACTAATTCCAAGTTCTTTAAGTTGCCATGACCGAAGGGAACTGGAGCCAATATAACAGCTTCCGAATCCAGGATTTTATTTTTTGCCCTTTGAAAGCTATCTTC
Organism: Natranaerobius thermophilus JW/NM-WN-LF; assembly: GCF_000020005.1. Lineage (NCBI taxonomy): Bacteria > Bacillati > Bacillota > Clostridia > Natranaerobiales > Natranaerobiaceae > Natranaerobius > Natranaerobius thermophilus. The sequence continues at coordinate 2,520,189 of NC_010718.1, forward strand.
ATCTATTGGTGAAAAAGGTTCACAAACAACTGATGAAAAACCAAGATCTACGGCCTTTTTGTGATCTGAATCTCCCAGGTTTACAACTCCCAAGCTCACCTGACAATCCCACAAAAATAGTTCTTTGAGTAATTCAGTCCCTTCACCGCCCCCACTGATTACATGAATCTTTTTGTCCGATATGGGACTTTTACCAGTGATTTTGGGCTGAATAGTTTGATCATCAGGATTATCAGGTTGGATTTCTGCTAATCTAGGACCAGGCCATACTGCTACCATGGGCGATCGAGTAACGGGATTTTCCATTACAGTCAATTTGGTTTTATACACTCGTTCCAGGTTGGCTTCATTAATCACTTGTTCCGGTGATCCCATGTCAACAATTTCACCTTGCTCCATCAGTATCAAATTACGGCAGTATTCCGAAGCAAGATTGAGATCGTGTAAGACCATAATCACTGTCAAATTGCGTTCTTGATTTAACCTAGCTAATAGATCCATTAACTCTTTTTGATAACCCAAATCTAAAAAAGTAGTTGGCTCATCAAGGAGCAAGAGTTGAGGGGTTTGAGCTAATACCCTAGCAACGATGACCCGTTGGCGCTCCCCTCCTGAAAGTTGAAAGACCTGTCTATCCTTCAAATGCCAGCAGTTGGTATCCTCCATAGACATTTTCACAATCTCCCTGTCGGCAGTGGACATCCGGGAAAATCTACTCATATAGGGTGCTCGCCCCATGGAAACTAGTTCATATACACTAAAATTAAAATTCACCTGGTTATCCTGAGAAACTACCCCCTGTTTTTTAGAAAGGTCTCTAATATTGTAATCAGCTAACTTTTTGTCATCGAGATAGATTGTACCCTCTTCCGGTTCTAAATAAGATGTCAAGTTTTTCAACAAAGTGCTTTTTCCCGAACCATTGGGACCGACTATGCCGGTAAAGGCTCCAGGTTCAATTTCAAAGCTCAACCCAGACAGTACCTGATTGGATGGATAACAAAATGATAGATTGTTCACTTTTAATGTTACAGACATAAGTACAAACTCACCTCAAGTTTATATTTCTTAAAAATAAAATTCGTCTCGCTTTTGCTTTAATAAAATTAAAAAGAAAGGAGCACCAACAAAGGCAGTCACCACTCCTACAGGAATTTCTGCTGGGCTCAACATGGTCCTGGCCAAAACATCCATCCATGCTAAGACTATCCCGCCTAAAAGCAATGCCCCCGGAAGTAAGAGCCTATGATCTGGCCCGAGAATCAACCTGGCTGCATGGGGTACAATCAAGCCAACAAAACCTATCATGCCACTAACTGACACACAGGCAGCCGTCAATAAAGAAGCTGTCACCAGCAAAATTTTTTTAACCTGCTCAACAGGAATTCCCAAATAAGTAGCAGATTCTTCTCCCAGTAAAATAATATTCAAATCCCTGGCAAAAAAATAGATAACTATTCCCCCTGCCAGTAAATAAGGAAATAAAATCGTCACATGCTGCCATCCGGCCAGGTTAAAACCTCCTGAAATCCAAAAAAAGATTCCTTGCATGCTTTCACCTGAAATGATCATGATAAAAGAAATTACAGCTGACAGGAATGAGCTAACTACAACTCCGGCCAGCAACAAAGTTACCGGAGGAACTCGTCCACCAACTCGAGCCAAAGAATAAACTATAGCCAAGGCCAAAATCCCACCAGCAAAACTAAAGCCAGGCAAACCAATCAATTCCGGTAATGTTCGAAATAATCCTGCCAACAATTCCTGTTCCTGTATTAATAAATAGAGACTGGCTCCTACTGCAGCCCCACTAGAAACTCCAATTGTAAAAGGATCTGCCAGGGGATTGCGAAGTAATCCCTGATAAGTCGTACCTGCCATAGACAGGGCAGCTCCTACCATTATACTTAACAGGGTCCTGGGTAGGCGTAAATTCATGATAATAGCTTCATGACCCTGGGCCCAGTTAGCATCAATCACATTTGATAAAAATGGAAGGCGAGAGGCTATGATCCTATAAGTATCTCTATAAGAAATCTCAGCTACTCCAATGGCTGTAACTGTACCAAAAGTGAATATTAAAGCCAGTATTAATATTGTAAAAAAGGCAATCTTTTTTTTATTCCTCATACCACACCCGCCTTCCTTTTTAGTCTCGCAAAAATGTAATTAATAAATTTCTTCAAATACTTCCCGAGCGCCATCAATCACCCTGGGACCAGGTCTGCTTAGCTTATCGTCATGTCCCTGATAAACTCGACCTTCCTTAACAGCCGTTAATTCTGATAAAGCTCCCATGGCTTTCAATTCCTCGATGTCGTGATAAGTAGTAATAATCACATCAGGATCCTGGTCTAGTAGAACTTCCTGACTAATTTCATCGTAACCGCTGATATCCGATGCAATATTTTCTACACCTGTCAACTCTATGACTTCAGACAGAAAGACATCTTCTCCCACGGTATACAAAGATTCCGGTTCTAAGAGAACTACAGCACTTTGAGTCTCATCTATATCAGATACTTCAGACTGTAATTGTTCTCTTTCCTGTTTAAATTCTTCATGTAGATTTTCGGCTGCCTCTTCCCTGTCGAATACTTCGCCCAGGGTTAAGAACATTTCTTCTACTTCATCTAAATCCTGGGGATCAAAAACCAGGGTTTTAATGCCCATTTCATCCAGTTTATCGTTGATCTCACCCATCATTTCTCCACCGCCCATTACTACTAGATCTGGCTCTAGTGAGACGATTTTTTCCACATTTAAATCAAAGGCATCCCCAACCCTTGTTTTATCTTCTACTTCTTGGGGATAATTACAAAAATCCGTAATACCCAGTATCTGATCTGACATATCCAAAGCGAAGAGAGTTTCCGTTAAATTAGGCATTAGTGATACCACTGTTTCCGGATGAGATTCGAATTCAATTTCCCTGTCCATATGATCAGTTACCGTTACTGCTAGGTCTTGATCTTGTTCTTTCCCTTCTTGATCTTTCTTGTCACCATCCTTTTGCTCGGCAGTTTCCTGGGCTTGTTTATCGGTTGGTTCCTCATCGCCACAGGCTGCTAATATCCCAGAACCCATGATTATAATTACAATTAAAATACTGTACAAACTTAATCTAGTAAATTTCAATTTGACCCCTCCATTACAAAAATTTTAAAACAATAAAAAATGCCTCTCCCGAAGAGTAGGCACTGGCTTACTACAGCCTTTGACTATGCAGATAACGAAAATGTCTAAGCATACCCTTAGTCAAAGAAAAGAACGGCCATAGTTACCATCCCCTTTCTACCGAAGGTTTCTGGCTTCCGGCCCGGGCAGGTCTCCTGACTTCCGGTCATTGCTTCGTTCTAACCTTCCCCGACAAACTTTTAGTTGTCGAGTGGTTTTATTGCAAACAAAGCTCACGGTTACAGTGGCGGGACCGTTCGGGACTTGCACCCGATTCCCTATTATCCCTGAAAGGGCACCCGGCCGACGATATCTTTACTTTTATCCCAGTATATATTATTATAACAATATCCAGTATCATATTCAATCTAATGATGAATAATATATACGGAGTGATGCCAATGATGGAAAATTTCTTATCTAACAATCTCAAATATTTAAAACTTAATTCCCTGTGGGTAAAAGCTTCCACAATTGTGTTTTTTGGAAGTGCTTTATTTTTTGGGGGGATCGCATCATTGTATCCCCAGCTAGTGGAAAATATCTTTTATGGTTATTTTACTGAAATTGAACAAATAGGTGAGCAGGTTTTCGGAGCAGATCCTTTAATAGGAACAGTCATGTTATTTTGGAACAATCTCATGGCGTCTCTGATTATGATCCTCTTCGGAATAATTTTATCCCTACCGACATTGTTTGCACTTTCAATAAATGGTGGAGCTTTAGGTGTGTTAGCATCATTTATGTCATTTCAAGGTATCAATCCTATACCCGTTTACATACTAGGAATCTTACCCCATGGAATTTTTGAAATTCCCGCAATATTAATTTCAGGTGGCTTGGGTCTTAAGATTGGTTATCAATTACTTTTCCCACCTTCATCAGCGAATCGTTTGGCTGCTCTAAAAACAAATATAAACCATGGTATCAAATTACTTCCCGGAATTGTAATTCTACTAGCTGTAGCAGCGGTTATTGAAATCTTCGTAACCCCCCAATTGTTAGATCTAGCAGGGTTAAATATGGAACATAACTAATTAAATATTTACCTATGAATTGACACGACTAAATAGCTGTATTAACAAGGAAATTCAACCAGATAGAAATAGGACAGCTCCAAATTAAAAAAAAGCTAGTATTATTGGAGTTATCATTGCGAATAACTAGTAAACTATAGTAAAATATTAGTAAACGCAATGAGTTTTAATTATTAATAAACTTAATTGCTAACATTAATTCAGGAGGGATCGTCTGTGGAGAACAATATTACTGCCAACAAGGTAAGATCTGCTTTTGGTGGCGAAAGCCAGGCTTATCAACGCTATAAAGTCTGGGGCAGAAAAGCCGAAGATGAAGGCTATCCGAACGTAGCCAGATTGTTTTATGGAATTGCCTATGCTGAAGAAGTTCACGCCGGAAACCATTTTGAAGTACTGGGTGATGTAAAAGGTGATTTTCTAGTGGCTTCAATGGCTGGTTTCGGCCTAGGAGATACTAAAGAAAACCTGGAAGGTGCCAAGGAAGGCGAAGATTTTGAAATTCATGAAATGTATCCTGCTTATCTGAGAGTAGCTGAGATGCAAAATGAAAAAGGTGCCATCCGAAGCTTTAAGTGGGCCCTAGAAGCAGAAAAAGCCCATTCTGAGTTGTTCCAGAGAGCTATAGACTCAGTTAGCAATGGAAACGACATTGACATTGACGAAGTAAGTGTTTGCGGCAAATGTGGCTATACAACCACTGAAGGTGTACCTGATTACTGTCCTATCTGCGGAGCTCCCAGGAATAGATTCAAAAGCTATTAGTTCAAGCTACAATATTGAACATAAAAACCCCGTCATATATGACGGGGTTTTTGTTTATTCTATAATTATATTTTCTAAATATTGATCAACAAAGGGACTTCTAAATTTACTTTCTAAAGCCGGATTGCTGCTAAGGTTATAGGCATCTTGTAAAAACCTGCCTAGAAGATATCCCCTGCTCATAACTACAGTCCAAGGTACGTTTATATCAGACACGGAATAACTGCCTTTTCCCATGTGGTGTCTGTATCTAATCTCGGTAGTAGTATCTTCTATTAAGACTGCCCGCTCGTCTTCATCCCAAGCTAGCTGGATCCCCAGAGGTATGGCAATTTCTTTCAATGGGACAAAGAAATGTCCGTCAACCACCCGAGGCGTTCTTTCCATTTCCACTGAACTGTCTGCAAGGTACATAGTATCTTCACCACTGATCAATTTCAAAATTTGGCCCTGGCGGGAAATTTCAACAAATTCGTCGTCGCCCGGGTCCTGTTCGGCATCCAAGCTGGATAACATGTCTGCACCCATCAATGCCTGAACTATAGATGTAGCTGGTAAAAGTATTCTACCATCATCCAAGATAGGTGGTACAGGCAGAGACAGCTCTTGATCATGAAGCTTTACCGCAATATCATGGGGATCGTAGATAATTTCAAGCTCCAATTCAGTCGAGTTTTTGGCCCAATCCTCGGCTCTCAAATCAATCATATTAGATCCTTCATCAAGTTTAACCTGATGCTGAAACTTACCATCTCTATCTAAATCGACTTTCTCGCCATCTATTTTCAATTCTAGTTCTTGGGGACTGATTTCCAGTGATAGATCCTCAACCCGCCCTGTTAAAGAATAAGGAGAGGTATCAACCAAAATAGTCTCCTCCCCTTGTTCTCCGTACAGGTCTTCAACTTGTTCATCTAATTCAATTTCAGGTGCTGTTCTATCTACAGCGGTCTTTCGAGATATTTTAAGCCAATTGTCCTCATGGGTTGGATCTTTTCCCTGGGGAAGAGCATTAGCCTGGAGATAATAAAATCCATCATCCAAAGGTTCACCACTACTCAATTGACCTCGCCAACTCAATATATGACGTCCCGGTCCTAGTGTACTCGTTCTGCTATGTAATCTCTCGATATAATTCTGGTCTTCATCATAGAGTTCAATATCAAGGCGATCAAGGGCGTCAGATATTCTGACATTGATATTAGCATGCTGTTCCTGGCTAACAGCATAGGGTGAAATTTCTAGGCCTACATTATGGTCTTGACCTTCTTTCATAACTACCAGGAAGGGAATGCTAAATGTTCTGGCAGAAGTCAAGTCATCTATTTCCACATAACCTTGGTACTCCCCAGCAGGAAGACTGTCTGTAGCAGCAGATAGTTCCAAATCCAGCTCACGCTTGCTACCCCCTGATACAAAAAAAGTATTTGATTTTGGGTCAATATCCAAATCCTCATGGCCGTTTAGGAAATTAACCCTGGTTCGATATCGCCTTGTACTTCCACTATTATTATAGATTGTCAATTGTTCACTATCGTAATATCGATAGCCCGGATAATCAATTTTATCAAAACTCAAACTCCCTGGATGTACCACCGTTTGCGAGCTCAAGGCACTGTGCACCCTCAATTCACCAGCTCCCTGAGTTGTAGGATCATAGTTTCTACCTGCAGAATCAGATAACGGTTCGGCAGAGTTCATCAATGCTGATTTCACCCAATCTGGAGACCAGCCGGGATTGTGCTGGCGCATTAAGGCCACGGTCCCGGATACAAAGGCTGCTGACACGCTAGTACCTTCAGACCAAGAGTAATCGTCTTGAGTCCAGGTACTCATAACATTTTTACCAGGAGCTACAAGATCAGGCTTCACAGTTGACTCACTGGAAGGTCCCCGAGAGCTAAAGTTGGCGATTCGCGAATTATTACTCATTCTGACCCAAACATTACCCTCATTCAGCTGGTTTCTGATTTCCAAGCCATCTCCTCTGGAAATTGATATAGTAGGTATATAATCTTTTGGTTCTACCAGGGAACCATAAAACATTCCTGGATCGTTATTATATATAATCAGTGCCTTTGCTCCCGCTCGAGCGGCATTTTCGGCCATCTCTCTATAAGTACCTTCTCCCCGTTCTACCAGAGCAATCTTATCTTCTACATAACTTTCACCAGCCCAATTGGTAAAATCACTGTAATTATTCCCACCTTCGATGTACTCAATCCTGGCAGATCCATCTATATCGGGTGCAGGTGAGTACAACATCAGTTCACCATAAATAAAACCACTAATTCCCGAAGCTGAAATATTGACTTCCTGGGCACCTGCACCTGATGATCCCACCGTAATGATGGAATCATTATGTTGGGGAAAGTAATTGGGAAAGTCAAGAGTGGACGAACGCGGTCCTTCATTCCCCCCAGCCATGACTACACTAATTCCTTCATCCACAGCCGATTCCAGGGCATCAGCAATTAATGAACCCACATATTCTTGCCTGGAACCAAAACTCATATTAATTATATCGGCAGCATTGGCACTACCACGACGCCTATCACGAACAATCTGATCTAGGGCAGCCAAAATATCATCTGTAGAACCTTCTCCATGTTCATCTAATACTTTATAGGCTAAAATATTCGCTTTAGGGGCAATTCCCTGAAATTCTCCGTCAGCAGCTATTATACCTGCCACGTGGGTACCATGTCCCTCATCATCCATGGGATAACGCCGCCGATTTACAAAATCGTAACCGTCAACTACCTTATGCCCGTCACCAAAACCCTCTCCTAAAGCAGAATGTGTATAATCTACACCTGTATCTAAAATTGCTACATTTACTCCTGCACCTTTCAAGGAGGAGCCAGGACGAAGTTGCCATCCCCGTTCTACTTCCATCTGGGGATACACTCGATGACCTTTTGTTTCTACCATACCTACCGGATGAATTTCCTCGATCCATGATAATTCAAATAAATCTTGTAATTGATCTCTGCTTACTTGGAATGAAAAGCCTGAGAAAACTTCACTATACACGTGATTGACTTTCAGGTTTATTCCATGGGATTTTGTCTTTTCGGACAAATTACCTTTTTCCAAGATAATTTCTTTATGATCACTTCCCTCTCCCTGTTTTATCTTGGCAACCAAAATCAATTCTTCATCTAAATCTGTTAGAGTTTCAACTTCATATAGTTCTAAGAGTTCGTCTAATGAAGAAGCTCCTTTACCCTCCCTATCGACCAGGTTTGTTAAGGGGGTATTTTTTTCTGCTCCTTCTGCACCAGCTAGTTCTATATCACGCGAAGTTTTGTCCGCAACTTCATGACTATTATATTCCCAATTTTTATCCCTGGCCGCCTCAATCGGTCTAGGACTTGTTACAGGCGATAATAAGGTACTGCAGGTTAATATAGCTGCCACTGCCACAGCCAGGGTTTGGCAAACACGCCTGTTAATTTATATCACCCCCACCAACCGATACCCAGGAATCGCAATGCAGTACAATGGAATACAATGCAATACAATAGTATCGCAATGTGATATACTGAAATCCACTAGTAATATATGGAAATCTCCTTGGTATCTTCATCGTATGTTACATATGATCCCATTTGTTCATTAACAAAGCGCAGAGGGACCATAGTTCTTCCGTTCTTTATTTCAGCAGGAACTTCAAGCTCCACTTCTTCTCCATTAACCAAAGCAGTTTCATGTTTTGTCTCTTCTGAAACGAACATGCTAATAGATTGATTTTCTTGTATAACTCGTGCAATGCCTTCATCGGGCAGATAATCTACATTGGCACCTAGTGAGTCGGCAACAAATCTCAATGGAACTAAAGTTCTTCCCTGAGATACATAGCTCTCTACATCCATTTCTTTAGAAGTCTGTTCTCCAGTTATTTTATCATTTATTTCTAAAGAATTGGAACCCAATTTAGTCAAAATTAACCGTTCCCATGAATTTTCTTCCTGTTCTTCAGCCTGATCATGATTAGAATTTTCTTCCTGATTCCGATCTGAGTTTTGATCTTGATTATCATTGCTGGTATTTTCCTGATTATCGGAATCTTGGTCTTCAATGGTCTCGTTATCCCCATGATTTTCATCCTGGCCGCCCGTTTCATGGTTTTCTTCGTTTTCTAATTGTTCTTGTTCCCCATTTTGGTCCAATTCAAGTTCGTCTTCTTCCAAAATATCTAAAATATCTTCTTGGCGAAAACCCATTTCATCTAGAGAAACTTTTTCTATGTCAAAGCTTTCTTTGAATTCAAGACCTTCAGTAAATTCATGGCGGACAACACCATAGGACATAAAGATGTGACTTGTATCGGGCAATTCTCCGAAAAAGTCGGAATACCATGCATCAAATGTAGGTTCAACGGGAACCCAACCATATCCTTCCAGGTAAAATTCTGACCAAGCGTGATACTGGCCTTCATCAGGTCCGGAAATATAGTAACCTGACAATCTTCTAGCCGGAATACCTTCAGCCCTTGCTAGAGCCACAAATAGGTCGGCATAGTCAGCACACACTCCTTCTCCAGAACGATATGCTTCTAAAGCGCCGACATTACCCGGTGGCACATATTCTAGATAATCTTTGACCCAGTTAAAGATATTTTCTACTTTTTCAATAGGTTCTTCAGCATCACCCACAACATGAGCGGCTCTATTCTGAATCTCCTCATGGTCGGAAGGGGACATTTCATCAGGTCCGGTGTAAAGCTGGTAAAATTCACTGTTTGTGTCATAGGGCTCTGGATCCATTGTATCCAGGTCATAGTAAGTCTCAAAAACAACTACTTCATTATTTACTTTGATATCCCAAGTTTCTTCCGGTCCCAATTTATCTTTTTCAAAGACCAATATTTCATTTCCTTTTTCAAACCAGGATTCCTCAACATCATAAGCATTACCATCCAGTTGATCATAATTCTCTTTAGTTAGGGTCTGGGATGGTTCGGAATCTAAATTATAATCATAGCGGAATTGATATATACCATGATTTAAAACTTTCGGTGCCATGAAAACTACATTTTCCTTAGTCTCATTAGTAGTATTCTTTAACTCAAAATGTTCTTCAAATCTATATACATCGGGATTATCCAGGGTATAGTGCTCTTCATCTTCCCAACCCAGATGGGGGATTTCATAAGCTTCATGGCGATAAACCCCCTCTTCTGTACCCATGTACAATGCTGTTGGTGGACCAAAGTGAGCACTAAAACTCTCTACCCTGAGCTGTAAATCATTAATGAGCTGCCATTCCTGTCCGGAATTTCCAGAAAAGTATACACCACTTTCTAAGCCAGCCAATACTTTTTCAGGATTATTTGGATAAACATCCAGAGATACAACGGCAGGCAAGTATTCTGTATCTTCTGCGTCTCGGCTACCAGGAAGCCCTGTATTTCTGGACTCAAAACTTTCTCCTGCATTCTGAGAGTGGTATAAACCTCTACCCAAGGTTCCCAACCAAATCTTTTCCGGATTAAAATCTGCAACTTCTATTTCAGATAGAGCATAATCTTCCCTAGTAATAATCTCTTGGAATTCTTCTATCTCACCTTGCTCTTGCAACCAATCAACGTCATTTTCCGAATCTTCTTCTGATTCCTCAGCATCTGTATCTTCTTTATCATCCTGTTCATCAGATAATTCTTGGTCTGCTTCAATTGATAGTTCAGTATCTCCGTATCCCTCTACATAACGGGAGACCCCTGCATAACCACCGGCATAAACCACAGTCATATTTCGCTCACGTTCAAAAGATACATCAAGATACTCTACAAATTGATCTTCTAAACCCAGATGCTCCCAAGTCTCACCAGCATCTCTGCTTACATAAACACCTTGATCAGTGCCGGCCCATACTTCCTCTTTATCCATTGGATGAACACTTAAGTTATAAATTTGTCTATCAAGTCCATCGAGAGTTACTCGATCATAATACTGTTCACCAAAGTCCGAGATTAATAGCTTTTCACCGGCTACCATATACAGCTGTTCCGAACCCGATTCAAATTCCCGATTATCAGCGCCCTCCTGATCATAATCTTCTAAAGTAATTTCTGGATCACTCCAGGTTGCTACTGCCCGGGGACGCTCATTCAAGATATTTATCCAGTCTTCTCCTCGATCATCGGAGTAATAAACATTATCGTCAGATACTGCCACAAGTTTACTGGGGTCTAAACTAGACGAATAAAGTTCATGAACATAAGTAGTTAAGCCTTCGTTCAAGACTGCATGATCACCAGAACGAAGGTCTAGGGAAACAATCCCCTGTTCGCCTGTTCCAAAATAAAACTGTTCATCATCTTCCACATCTAGAATCATGCTCAGAAAATCTATATCCTGAAGTTCCTCACATACCGATTCCCAGTGATCACCTGCGTTAGTACTCCTTTTGATACCTTCACCTTCCGTAGCAGCCATGATGTGAATGGGAAGTTCCGGATCCATCCAAATTTCGTAAACAGGTGTTCCTAAAACTCCTTCGTGTTCCCAAGAAGCGCCACGATCATAAGAAGCATAAATGCCATTAGTAGTACCCAAATACATAATATACGGAAAAGAGGGGTTTATAGATATGGTCAAAACTTCTCCTACGAAATCATCGGAAATGACATCCCAGGTATTACCTCGATTACCACTTTGGACCAGACCAACATCGTCTACTGCCAGATAAAGCTGTTCCGGTGCCGATTTATGTATTTTCCCGGCAGTAACCTTCTCGCCTTCATAACCGATCTGTGTAAAAGAGCTCCCCTTTGTTCTGGAAACATAGGCACCGTCATTCGTTCCTACCAGGGTAGTTTCATTAAAAATTGGATCCTCTACAGTAGTAACGAAATAAGTTTCTAATCCTTCAAGAGACCCCTGGTAATAATCCCATTGTGCTCCACCATCCCTTGATAAATACAATCCTTCATCTGTTGCCATGTATACCAAATCTTCATCAACTTTACTAACTGAAATATCATTAATACTACTATTAGTCACACCCAAATCATACCAGTTTTCACCTTTATTAAAGCTTTTAAACAGTCCATGTGGAGTACCAGCATACATGTGATGAGGTTTATGGGGATCCTGGGTAATGGCAAGTACTTCTCCACTATAAGGTCCACCGGTGCTTTGCCATTGTGAAATTAACCAGCCCGACTCCGAGTTGTTACCCGGATTTTCTTTATTAGTGGGTCTGGATTGGTATTCAGAACTTTGATCATTGTCAGTATTTGCTCCTTCTTCCTCATTATGGTTTTTATAGTATGACTGATTCATTAGACTAACACCAATGGCTTCCCTAAATTCGGACAAGGCCTGTCCACCTGCTACCATCTGACTTGACTCTATGGTATCTTCGGGACTTAAGCCATCAGCCAAGGCCTCATCTTGATCAGGGCCCGGTACGAATATTAATAATGGCACAATGATCAATATAATAAGTGCCCATGATAATCTCAAATCAATTCACCCCTCAATCCTCACTACTATTTAAATCTAAATTATATTAATTGTAGATGGGCGATGTATAAAATGTAATTTATTATTAGATAATAACACTTCTACATTTTTTTTCAAATTTCCTCTTTAGAGCTAAAAATAATCTTGCCAATAAAACGTGGAATTTGCATTCCTCTACTAATTCGTTTGGGATCTGTGACTATCCTGTAAAACCATTCCAGCTTTAATTTTTGAAATATTTCAGGAGCCCGGTTAACTTCACCGGCAATAACGTCCAGACTTCCACCTATTCCCATACCTAAATTAATTGCCAGTTTGTCTCTATTTCTAGCCAAAAACAACTCCTGCTTAGGGCTTCCCATGGCTACAAATAGTAAACTGGCATCAGACTGATTAATTGTTTTTACTATTTTATCTTCCTCCTGTTGAGAAAAATAACCGTGATGAAATCCCTTGATTTGTAAACCGGGAAACTCCTTATTCATTTTTTTGATAGCCTTGTTGATAACCGTTTCCTTGCCCCCGAGAAAATACACTCCTGCACCCAGTTCTTCTGCCTGAGCCAGCAGTCTATGCATTAAATCTATACCAGTTACCCGACCTGGTAAATCATATCCTTTTCTATTCAAAGCCCAGACTACACCACTGCCGTCTGGTATCAGTAAATCTGCTTCTTCAAGAACTGAGCTAAGTTCAGGTTCATCCATACTCCTGAGAACTTTTTCGGGATTTTGTGCAAAAATAAACTTTGTTTCACAGGTCTCAACCGGATTGCTTAACCATGATTGTGTCAAGGACAACGCTTTATCATAAGTTAGCAAGTCCACGGGCTGACCCAGGACTTGCTCTCTCTTAACTATCAACTTTTCGTACTCTGTTGAATATATTCGTTCCCCTGTTTGATTATTAAATTCATTTTGATTATAATCCGTTGTACCCACCGTAACACCTCTCTGTTTCAGCTAAATTTTTTGGTCTTGTACATGAGCTATAAAGCGTTCACAAGTAGGGGAAAATACTCTATCCTTATGATAAATCAGATAAAATTTCCTTTCAGGCATCAGATCTTGTATGTAAAAACTCTTTAAGCTTGTATCTCGATTTAAGCTGAACTTGGAAACAAAAGAGACTCCAACACCCTGATGCACAAAGCTCTTAACTCCTTCCAGGTTATCCACCTGTCCGGCAATCTGTAAATTTTTGATAGACTTTTCCTGTTCCGCTAAGGTTTTTTCAAATACCTTTCTAGTTGCAGAACCCTCAGTTCTAATTATAAAAGGAAGGTCTAATAGGTCTTTCATATATAATACACCTTGTTTCTTTTGCTGTTCGTCAAGTTTTTCTTTAAATGGAGAGTCTGCAATTAACACAAGTTGATCATTAATTAAAGGTTTTGCAACTAATTTATCCGATGTTTTCGGTGAACCTACAAAACCCAGATCGGCTTCATAATTTAGTATATTTTCAAAAACCCCGTCGGTATCCGAAATAGTAATCCTAAAACTAGACCTGGGATACTTTTTTTGATATGGAGCCAGTAAATTAGGTAGTAAATAAATCCCAGGAGTTTGACTGGCATTAATTGTTATTTTACCGTCAATTTCCTGATTGAACCTAGCGAAGCTTTCATGGGCACGTTCCTTCATATCAAGTAAATCTACAGCATAGGGATAAAAATTTTGCCCCGCCTCTGTTAAGACAGCCTGCCGATTACGTCTTTCAAACAACTTCATACCACATTCCCTTTCTAAAGAATCAACATGAGCACTTACAGTAGGCTGTGTCAAGTACAGACGTTTTGCCGCCTTAGAAAAGTTCCCCTCTTCCACAATTGTTACAAACACTTCTAGCTGCCTGAAGTCCATAGTCAACCCTCCGATTTCTCCGAAACCCCTCCTCATATATACAGGGGGTTATAGTTTTAATTTTAGACAGCAATTTTATGATAATTTCATTATTTATGGTTTGTGAATAATTTCTAAAACAATTATAATTAAAAATGTAAAATTAGAATTTAATGTTTAGTTATATCTTAATGGCTTAATCTTGCATGGCGCTTAGTTTATTTTAGAAATTTTGGACAGTCTTTAAGCATCTGATAAATTAGACGAAAATCGAAGCCCATAAGTTACGGTTATACTGTCATGATTTTTGGTTATTCACAAGATATTTCAGGCATATAAAAGTGCTAATTTTAAAATGTTGTCGATAGAAAATTTTACTTATTAGAGAGGAGTTGATTATTAAATGTATTATGTAATCACTTTTCCCAGTACACACATGGCCATGAAGTTTGAAAAAATTGTTTTCCAAAATAAATTAACAGGAAAATTAATTCCAATCCCCAGGGAATTAAGTGCCAACTGTGGGCTATGTGCCAGGCTAGAGTCGGAACAGGACCTTAAGACAGCTATTAATACCTGTCAAAAAGAACAAATCCAATTTGAACAAGTCTATCGCCTTGATAGTCAAGGCGAAACAGCCCCAGAACCAATAGACCAGATCAACCAGATCTAACCAGATCTAAATCGAGTAGGTAGAAGCCACAGTAATTAGCTGTGGCTTCGTTCCTCTCACAGAACCGTGCTTACGGGCCACGTACACGGCTCCTAGTAGACCTCGATCACTTTCTAAAGTGATGCAAAATACCAACTTGATAGGTACTAATATTAATTAGACCTATCTCGTCAAACCACTTATTGGGTAGTGCTAAACTTATGAGAGGACTTGATGAGTTTCTCCATTTATTCATGGAGATTTTCTCAAATTCCCCTTTGTAGCCTTTTCTGCGAAGAGT
The DNA here is from genome assembly GCF_000020005.1 of Natranaerobius thermophilus JW/NM-WN-LF. Taxonomy (NCBI): domain Bacteria; kingdom Bacillati; phylum Bacillota; class Clostridia; order Natranaerobiales; family Natranaerobiaceae; genus Natranaerobius; species Natranaerobius thermophilus. Next base: position 2,535,440 of record NC_010718.1, read on the forward strand.
TTTGTGTAGTTGTTTCCAACTTTTCCATTCTCGCATTTTCTTCATCCTAAGTCTTCTTCTAATCCATTTCATTAAGTTCTCAAATTGTTTCTTACAATTGGCTATTCGGAAGTAATTTGCCCATCCTCTTAATACTGGATTTAGCTCTTTTATGATTTCGGATAGATTTCTACCATGATTTCTTGGTGTAAGAGTTCTGACTTTTTCTTTGAATTTCTGTATCTTTTCAGGCTGGATGGATATGTTTTGACTCCTTATGATAACTCCTAGGTAGGGAACACCTTTGCGGTCATTTGTTATGTGAGTTTTCTCTTTATTAACTGTTAGTTTTAATTCGTCTTCTAATATTTCAGTAGCTATATCTTTATATCTTTTCGCTTGTCTTGGTGTGTAGGCGAATATTAAAATATCATCGGCATATCTTACTATTCGGATATTGCGACTCTTCATTTCTTTATCAAATCTGTCTAGGTAAATGTTGGTTAGTAGTGGTGAAATCACTCCACCTTGAGGGCTCCCTATTTCTGTGTCTTCTATGGCTCCATCTTCCATTACTCCGGACTTCAAAAATTTCTTTATTAATTTGAGAACACTTCCATCACTAACTTTCTTGGCTACTTCTTCGATAATCAACTCATGGTTTAATTTATCAAAGCATTTAGATAGGTCCATATCTACTACATGTCTTAGATTGTATTTATTAATGAACTGTTCTGATTTAGCTATTGCTTTGTGACATGAGCGATTAGGCCTGTATCCGTAGCTTGACGGGTGGAAGTCTGGATCAAAAATCGGTTGAAGTATATTTAACGTTGCTTGTTGGACTACCCTGTCTTTTACGGTTGGAATCCCTAATGGGCGAGTACTTCCATCTGGTTTGGGTATCTTAACTCGCCTCACAGGTTGTGGTTTGTATGCGCCAATTTTAAGGTCATGATGAAGGGTTTCCAGATTTTCTTCTAGGTTGGAGCCATAAGCCTCCACGGTTACCTGGTCTATGCCGGGTTTACCTTTGTTAGCTCTGACCCTGCGGTAGGCGTCTTCTAGATTTTTTTTGGAATAAATCTTGTCTATTAAACTGTACCATTTCTTCATCAATTGCACCTTCTTTCGCTGTGTGCCTTCCCTCTTTCTACACTTTTAGTTGTGGTTTCTTTGAACGTGCTTAACGGTGTCTCTAGCTCTTTGGCAATCTTACCTATCAGGGTACGCTCTACTTCCACTAGGCGGACGGTAAAGCAAGTAAGCTCGTCACCACCTGACTTTCCGTTCCCTTTAGCATTTCAGCTTCAGTTTTCTTCCTACCTAAAGTGTCTACTCGAGTTCTTGCTACACTCTTTGGTCTACTTTCACCCCTTCACACTACATAATTCCCTTTCGGTCATTATGCACCACTACAACCAGGTGTAGTGTCCTTTCGGTTTTATCCTCCAGACTGTTACCAGCTTTCTTTGGCCGAAAGTTCTTCACTACTACGGGTTCATCTGCCTCCTGCACTGCTTTAGTTAAAACTCATGTTTCCACTTGTCTTAACTTTACTTGTCGTCACAAGACAATACAGGTATCTCCCCGGTTAAGTCTGCTTGCCTGAATTTGAACGCATCCGTCCTAACCTTTTAGGTTATCCAGCTTTCGGGCTTCCCATAATTTGCAAGGTTACCCACCTAAAAGGCCATCCTCGGTTTGTTCTCACTATGTTCCAAATTCCCCCTTCAGCTTCCTTCAGACTCCACCGTCACCGGTGACGCCCTTGCCTTATGGTTGTCTTCCTGCTGGTTAGGTGACAGGGTTTCTTTCAACCCATCGGCGCGGCAGGCATGCCGGGCAAACAAATAACCAGCCTCTCTTCTTAAGAGGCCGGTTTATGTATTTTCTAAAATCCTGTGCCATTTTGAAAGAAGAGCACCGCTCCAATTCCAAAACCGACACTTATCAAGTAAATAAATAGAACAGCTTGTTTATGACTCATTCCCAAATTCAATAATCTGTGATGTAAATGACCTTTATCAGCCTGAAAAATTGGTCTTTTATGCCAGTATCTTCTCAATATGGCAAAGAATGTGTCTAGTATAGGTACTCCTAAAAGGAGCATGGGGATGATAAAAGTCACCATAGTAACACTTTTCAATAGGCCCATAACTGATAAAGCGGAAATCATATAACCAAGTAACAGAGAACCTGAATCACCTAAGAAAATTTTTGCAGGGTAAAAGTTGTATTTTAAAAAACCTAGGATACCACCCAATAAAGCTAAAGCTGTCAAGGCAACTAACATTTGTTCGTTTTGAACGGCTATAATGGCAAAAGCCGTTAACGCTATAGCTGATACTCCTGAAGCCAATCCATCTAAACCGTCAATCAAGTTGAGAGCATTTGTGACTCCCACCATCCACATTACGGTCACAGGGATACTTAAAACTCCCAAATAAAACAAGCCGTCAAAGGGATTGGTTAAGAACTCTACCTGATTTCCGAAGGCTATAAATACCAGAACCGCTGCCACCTGTCCACCCAGTTTTATTAGCGGAGACAATCCATATATATCGTCAAGCATTCCTATAACTAAAATCAATATTGAGCCCATCAAGAGCCCATAAAATTCAGTTTCTAATGGTACGTACATTATTAATGAAATCAAAAAACTCAAAAATATGGCAGGACCACCTAACCTAGGCATAACATGGTTGTGAATTTTTCTGCTTTCCTTTGGCTGGTCCACAGCCCCCACCTTATATGATATTTTTCTCAATAGTGGTGTCATGATTAAACTTAAGGCGGCAGAAGTTACCGCAACTTTAAGGTAGAGCTCCATAGGTCATAACCTCCAGTTCTAAACCTTTCTTTGATGTTTCTATTGCATTATCTCTGCCATTTTTAGGCTCTTAACTTATCTAGCTTTTGTTTACCTTCAGCTGAGCCTTCTTGTTCAGTATCTTCCTTATCTGTATCTTCCTGCTCCGTATTTTCCTGTTCCATATCTTCCTGTTCTTCATCGTCCTTAATGATATCTTTAACGGCTTGGCGACATTCCTCTTTATCAACCATATAATACCAAGCACTAGTTTTTTGACTTTCACCAGGTAATGTGGCTGTTTCCATATCGTCCCAGTTTATATTATGAAACGAAACAGCATGATTCATTAGCTCTGAAAGTCTAAAGTTCGTCTCTACATTATCACTGGCTTGCTCTAGTAGCTGGTTAATCTTGGTCACAGAGCTGAACTGCAACAACTCATCAATAACTTCTTTCACTAATTTCTGTTGCCTTTCCACTCTTCCCAAGTCGGCATCGGCATCACCGCGCCAGCGCACATATTGCAGGGCTTCTTCGCCGTCTAAAATCTGGGTTCCTGCCTGCAGGTTTATAATAGGGACTAGTTCTCCATCTTTCCATGTTTCATGGTACATATCTTGTTCTACATGAATTTCCACTCCGCCCAGTATATCAATGGTATTTTTAAAACCTCTCATATTTACAGTCACATAATTGTGGATGGGAATATCTAAAAACTTTTCCACAGTATCAATCAAATACTCGTGTCCACCATAAGCAAAGGCATGATTGATTTTTTCTTCACCTCTGCCAGGCAGCTCTACTTTGCTATCTCTGGGAATGGAAATTAGTCCCACATCCTTGGTTTCTTTATCATATCGAGCCAGCATGATAGTATCGGCCCGACCACGGCCATTTTCCCCATCAGCACCGATTAATAATACATTCAAGATATTTTCTTCTTCTGGAGGTACAGGTATTTCATTTCCATTGTTCTCATTATCCGCACTCTCGGGGTCTGGATTGTAAATTCCGTAATACAAGTCAGCCACACGATAACCAGCATATGCTGATGCAAGTAAAATAACGATCAGCAGAATTAAGCCAGGCAATTTTATTTTTTTAAAAAAGCTCATATATAGACACTCCTAAACTAACTTACAAATTCGCTTTTAATGACCGATATCCTTCCTTTGTGTCACTCTGTAAATAGTTACCATCACAAGATTACGTATTGAATCCCTTCTTTAGTAGCTTCTTCCCTGGACAGGGCTTTTTTGGGATCTAACAGCAAAGGTGAGTGGGGATTTGCTAACATTTTTCCTTTTAACTGTCCAAAATCCAAATTATCAAACTCTTCCTGTCGAGTCAAAAATATCACGGCACTGGCTCCCTGCACACACTTCCACAGGTCATTAACTTGACCTGCGATCAATCCAGAACTCACTTCTGGGTCGTAACAGTTTACTTCTCCACCTTGATGTAGCAATAGTTCTACAATATCTAAAGCAGGGCTTTGCCTGTGGTCACTAGAATAGTCTTTCATAGCCAGTCCCAAAATAGCTATTTTGCACTGATCTAGAGATTTCCCCTGCTCCTGTAACCTCTCTTTTAAACGCTCAACTACACGCCTGGGACGATAATCATTGATTTCACGGGCACTAGAACTTAAGTCTAAATCTAAACCGGCTTCTCTAGCCCTGGGTAAAAGATAATAGTAAGCATTTGGAATACAAAATCCTCCCACACCGGGTCCAGGACGCAATAAGTTGACCCTTTTGTGGGTATTGGCCAAATCAATAATATGGTGAATATCTAAATCAAGTTCCTCACATAAACCCGCAAATTCATTTACCATTCCTATATTAATATCCCTGGACAAGTTCTCTAGAACCTTTGACAATTCTACCGCCTCTATAGAAGGGGAGACAACAATTTCACCACCATCACCAAACAAAGAAGCCAGTAATTCACTTGCCCTCTTACGACCAGAGTCGGTGACTCCGGCAACCAGAGTTGGCATTTCACTGAATTCAAGAAAAGCTTTTCCTTCAGCTATACGTTCCGAAGAGTAAGCCAAATCAAAGTCTTCTCCTGACACCAAACCGCTTTCGCTTTCCAAAATTGGCTGAATCACTCTTTCAGTAGTACCAGGAACTACTGTACTCCGTACCAGGACCAGGTCATCTTTTTTCAATGATTGTCCTATTTCACGAGCAACTGCTTTCAGAGGACTATTATTTACTTCTCCATCATCCTTGATAGGCGCACCTACTGTTACTACGATAATCCCCGCCTGAGTTAGGGCTTGACGGTAATCATCCACTGGTATATATCTTCCCGAATCCAGTTCTTCCTGTAAGATTTCCTGAATTGATTTGCCCTGGTAACTCTCTAGGTGCTTGGTCTTCCCCTGCTTTAACTCTTTAATCAAAGCTTGATTAATATCAACACCAAATACCTTGAATCCTTTCATGGCAAAGCTAAGCGCCAGAGGTAATCCTACATATCCCTGGCCAAAGACAGCAATGGTATTGTTTCGCTTTAAACCGACAGTATTTACTTCCATTTTATTTTGATCCGTTTTATTAACTGGGTTCATATCAGTCTCTCCCTTTGGACAAGTTTTCTTCATAATCCTTTATATAACAATTAAGTCAAACAATCAAGTGTAAATTTAGCGGTATTCCTTGCCAGTCCCTGCAGACGTTTGGAATTGAACAAAAGTTTTTCTTGAATAGGTATAAAATTATCTTGAATTTTTCCGGTTAATTTTAATAACTGATCGCAGTTTATCTCTTCCAGTTCTAACATAAATGAAGATTGCTCCATTTCATCAAATACACTTGCTACCTTGGGCTGATAAGACAATCCTATAGTAGGAACACAACTTTTCAAAGAAAAAATAGCTGCATGTAATCTCATGGCAATATTAATATCCATCATAGAGAGTACAGTCAGCATTTCCCTGGGTGAACCTTGATAATCAAAAAGATAAACATTTTCTGTATTGTACATAAGTTTTCGCACTTTTTTAGAGACTTCCAAGTCTGGAAGATACTGCATAGGGATGAATAGTATTTTATAACCCTGATCACTCATTTCGTCTAAATACTGGGCAAGTTCGTGTATAAGTTTCTCATTCTCTCCCCATGAGCGCAAGCTGACTCCTATCCATTTATCACTAGGGTCTTGAGATTCAACACTATCACCCTCAAACTCATTATTATCAAGTTTAAGTGTTCTGGTTTTTTTATTGAAACAGGACCGGGTATCAAAATCCGGCAGTACTCTGTCCATGATTGATAAAATCTTGTCTTGGGAAACTGACTCCAAAGTGAAAGCCGGATCAGCAGTCACTTGAATTTTCTCACTAGAAACTCCTAAATGTTCCAGGAGCTCTTTAGAGTCATTGTCTCTCACTGTTATCAAGTCCAAGCCGGGCAAAATCCACCTGATTAATAGCTTACTCAAAGGCCTGTAAATTGGGCCTACCCCCTGGGCATAAAAAACTACCGGTTTGCGAAACAATTTTGCTAAAACGACCCGGGATAACCAGTAAGGTACTACTCGAGGATGGGCATCTTGAAGCAGACCACCACCCCCGCTGACAAATAAATGGCAATTTTTTATTGTAGAAACTACCTGTTTCATTCCAGATAACATTCTTCCCGTATAAACAGATTCCACTCCATGTTCTCTTTTCGTTGCTTCCGGTTCCCTTGAAAACACAGTGAAATGTAATTGTTCTTGGCCCGATTCTTCTTGCAAGTTTTGAATAATGGAAGATAGAATTGCCTCATCACCTGTATTACCCGCACCATAATAACCTTGAATTACAATGTTTTTTCCCATAGCTCCTCCATCCTTTGAACTCGTTTTTCCCAGGAATGTTCCTCGGCAAACTCCCTGCGCATCCTTCTTATACCCGGAAGCATTCCTTCTTGATGATATTTTTCCTCCATAGTCAGGGCTTTCTCAATTTGAGATAAAAATTCCTCTCCATTATTAGCCAGATATAAGTATTCTTTGAACTCCTGTAACTCCCGTAAGTCTGTAGCTACTACTGGTTTCCCTCCAGCTAGATATTCATAGACTTTTACTGGATTAACCCTCTCGGTGAGCCGATTCTTTTTAAATGGACAGATAGCTATACTAAAAGCCTGGAGTATTTGAGGCAGTATTTTATAATTCATAAATCCGGGAAAGTAAACATTTTCCCGATGAGCCAGCGGGCCAGGGTCAACTCCCAGGGGACCAATCATAAAGAATTTCCACCGGGGCCTGGCCTGTGCCATGTAATCTACCAGAGATAAATCCACCCAATCTCCAATACCACCGATAAACCCAATTTTAACTTGGTCCAAAGCGAGTTCTTCAGCCACTTCTGGGGAAACCCCCAGGTCTGTCAGTGTTTTCTTATCAGGCCCAGAAGAAGAAACTCCTGTACCTAATCCTTTAATCTCAGAGGTGTTTTTCTTTGGTCCTTTATTGCTTCTAGATCTGATTTTATTTTGCTCTTCTTTATCCTGGCTTTCTTTATTGTTTATGGCAAAATGCTCCACCTGGGCACCATTGGGCACCAGATGACAGTTAGAATTAAAGCCCTTTTTATCTTCATACAGGGCATATGCAGTAGTAAACACCAGATCTGCTCGCTCCAATAAGTTAATCTCCAATTCCCTCATCAATTCATCATTATGCCCGGAAAAGGATGCGTGACAATCCACACAGTCATAAATTACCTGACTGTCGGGAAAGTATTTGAGCAAATCCACAGTATTGGGAAGTGTAGTGAAAATCATCGGATCTGAAAAATTTAGCTTTTTGGTGACTTTTTTCAGCTTCCTACCCATGGACTTTTGATTAATGGGATTTATCCCTTTTATCTTACCTTGAAATGGTAAAGTGGGTTTTGGTGCATACAGGTATAAATTGTCCTTTTCAGGATGTTTTCTCAATCCCGAAAACCACTTTTTAATGGCTCGAGGTTTTTTTAAAGGCGCTAGTAAAGAATAAGGCGGTTCAACATAAATCACCCGGTTATTTTGTGCTAACCGCATAACAGTCTGTTGAGGCCTGGCAAATACGTAATCCCAGTCTACAGCACTAAAGTAAATTATGTCCTTATTTTTAATCATGGTCCGGTTCCTCCTCATTCAAAACAGGTTCAAATATCTCTTTAAATTCTTCCATGGTCATGTCTTTAGTAATTCCAAATCGAAAAAGCCGTTGAGGATGAGACTCTTTTGTGACATAATCTTCCCGAACGAGAAAAGTGGCCTCATAACCTGCTTTTTCTACTAGCTCCTCTGTATGACTGTTCCAGTCTCCAAAAGGATAGGCAAAGTATCGAATTTCTTTATTCAGCTTGTCCTCCAAGACCTGTTTCGATTTTTCCAGTTCATACCCAATTCTCTCCCGCCATTCCGAAGTACTTTCCCCTTCCTTTTGATCAGTGAAAGGATCGTGGGAAACTGAATGGCTTTCGATAGAGTGTCCCTGATCTTCAAGATCTTTGAGCTTTTCTTTGGACAAAAAGTCATACTCACCTACCTGCTTACCAATTCTCTCGGTAATCATAAATATATATGAGTTAAAACCATACTCCTCCAGTATAGGTATTGCCTGTTCATAAGTACTGGCATAACCGTCATCAATTGTGATTAGTACAGGACGGTCAGGAAGGTGGTTATCATCGCCATCTTCAATAAATCTAAGTAAATCTTCCATACTAATGGCAGAAAATCCGTGTTTATCTAGAAATTCCATCTGTTTTTCCAGCATATCCGGAGTAATGGTTGCACTAGTCTCGGGGTCATCATCAAAATGATGATACATTAAGACAGGTATTTTAGTATCTTGGTCAGATGGCTTATTCGTATCCTGATCCGATTGCTCATGTGTATTTTGATCAGATTGCTCATCCTGTTCTGATTCCTCAATTTGCTTTGAGTCCTTAACTTGCTCTGACTCTTCTTGAGCTTGGTTTTCTTTATCTTCTGATAAAGGAGCCTGTGTGTCATGGTTACAACCCTGAAACAACAAAGCCCCACTCATGGCAACAACTAAAATCCCTATTAAGATCCACTTAAAAACCAAATCAGAACCTAGAGCATGTCTATTACTGTCATACTGCAACAAGGGATACCTCCTTCCATCAAACATCTTCTTCCTTGACAGTTTTTATTAATCCTGACTCCAAGGAATGTTGTGCTTGAAATCCTAGATTAGTCCGGGCCTTTTCTGAGTTAAATACACTTCTATATATATCGCCCGGTCGTCGATTTGTATATTCATAGGGCAACTCTCTGCCCAGGATGCGAGCTAGACTGTCTACCAGTTCACTAATGGAAGTTTCTTCACCGTAACCGACATTAAAAACTTGACCACTTCCCCTCTCAAGGGCCAGAAGATTAGCTCTAGCTGCATCTTCAACATATACAAAGTCCCTGGTCTGGCTGCCATCTCCATGAATTATCAAAGGAAGTCCCTTTTTAATTCTATCCATAAATACCGCCACAACGCCTCCATCGGCTCCAGGGACCTGACGGGGCCCATAGACATTGGCATATCTCAGAACAGTGTAATCCATCCCAAGGTTTACCCGATAACTTTCAAGATATTGTTCAAAGGCCAACTTATTAATCCCATAGGGCGATAACGGCTTTTTTTCGTGTTCTTCCTTTAACGGTAATTCCGAGGGGTCTCCGTAAACAGCAGCTGTCGAAGCATATACGAACTTTTCTACTCCGTTATTACTAGCTTCTTGGAGTAGGTTTAAACCACCCATGAGGTTTATCTTGGCGTCTTCCTCTGGGTCTTCCAAGGATTTGCTGACACTTACCTGAGCCGCCATGTGAATGACGTAGTGGGGTTTTTCCTTTAGAAATATACTTGAAAGATCTTCTGTGATACATAGTGAATAAAACGCGGCTGATTCCGGAATATTACCAGTTTGTCCCGTAGATAGGTCATCCACAATCACAACTCGATATCCTTGATCTATTAAGAGTCCAGCCACATAGGAACCGATAAATCCGGCTCCTCCTGTTATCAAAACTGTTTCCTGGCTGTTGTTATTTTTCTTATTTTCACGACTCATGCCCAACCGACTCCTTCCTCATACCCGTTAATCATCCAATCATCCGGGTTCCCTTTTTGAGTTAACAGTCTTTTGATATAATTTCAAAGTTTCAGTGACAACCCGAGAAAAATGATGGTCTCGCTCAACTCTCTCACCAGCTTGGCCACCCAATTTACGGCATAAATCCGGGGATTGCCACAGTCTCTTTAAAGCTTCCGCTAGTGTTTTCGGGTCTTTTGATGGTACCATGAGGCCAGTTTCGCCTTCATTAACCACTTCAGATACTCCCCCTACCCGACTAGCCACCAATGGTAACCTTGCTGCCATAGCTTCCAATAAAATGATAGGCATACCCTCCATTAAAGATGGCAGGGTAAATATATCAGCCATTTGGAAGAAAGCAGGAATATCCCGCCGAAAACCAGTAAAGATAACTTTTTCTTCAATCCCCAAGCTCTTGGCCTTAGAAGATAAGCTATCACCTAGGGGACCATCTCCTACGATGACAAGATAAGGCAATTTTTCTTGTGAGTAAGTACCAATATCCTCTTCTTCTGTCAAATCTTCCAATAAGTCTTTAAAAGCTTCCAGGAGATAATCTTGACCCTTAACCGGAACAAGCCGACCTACAGTCAAAATTACCGTCGCCTCTTCCGGAATCCCCAGTTCTTCCTTCAAGGTAGTAGGGTCACTGTCGGAGTTAGTATCAGGTGAAAATTTCTCTGTGTAGATCCCATTTGGCACCAAAGCCAATCTGTCTTCTTCAATACCGTCCTGCAAAAGCTCCTGATACAAACCATCAGATACTGCTATAAAACGATGAACAACTGCTCGCAAGCTCTTTTCCATAAAAGGATAAATAAATCTTTTCCAGCTGTTTGTGTAATCATGATAAATAGACGAATGAACTGTAGTAAACATTACGGGTTTTAGATCAGATAACATAAATTTGTAAGTCAATCTGCCAATAAAGTTTGCTCTCACCCCATGAGTATGGAGTATATCTGGCTTCCTTTCCGCCAGGTATCTAATCAAGGGAGAGATAACTCTAAAATCCAACATTCCTTTCATGGGAATAACTTTGATGGGAAGACCACGTTCCCGTGCGTCTTGAGTTAAAGGCCCTTCCATTAAAGATACCAATTCGATATCATGGTCATCATCTGTATTTTGAACAAGTTCTTCCAGGAGGCTTAATACCTGAAATCGTGAACCGCCTCCTTCGCTCCCGCTGATTAAATGAATTACTTTCATGCCTGTCCCTCCCTTTCGTAAAGCAGAGGTAGAGCATGAAGTACACCTACCAGAATCCAAAAGTAAGTTCCTACCACCAGGACTTCAAAAATACTGGCAGTTCCGTTCTGTATAAGGACGGCAAATAAACCGGCAAGAATCCCTCGAGTTAGTTCCTTGGAGTAGGGATCTGATAACCTTTTGAGATTGCGATAACCTTTCAAGAAAACACTGGCCATTAACCACAAGAAGATACCCAATCCGACTATTCCCATTTCCGCACCAGTTTTTAAGTAATGATTATCTACCCACACTGCACCCGGCATATCATGGCGCATGGCTACAGTATCCCCAAAGGAACCCAAGCCTGTCCCGAATACCGGATTATCTATCATTCGCACAAAGGCCTGACGCCAGTAAAACAAACGACCTGCTTCTGAACTTCGTTCAATGTATTCTGGTGAAAATGCGTGGAATAATCTGGAAGTTATGGTGTCAGGAAGTACCACAGGCATTAAAACCAACAGTATCATGAACAAGATTATAAATCGTTTATCCTTCATGACCATCAATAACCCGACACCCGCCATACAACCAATCCAGGCTCCTCTTGAAAAAGTGAATAACAGTGTCAGGCCCATAACTAATACTATAGCCAAATAAACTATCCGCCACTTCAAAGACAATTTCCGCCTAAGGCCCAGGCTTAGAGACACAGGTATAAACATAGCCATATAAGCACCTAAGGCATTAGGATTTCCAATAGTTGAAAACACACGAGTACGAATGTTTTCCATATCCCTGTCGATCCAGTTAGCCGGAGTTTCAAAGGCAAAGATATACTGAAGCACCCCGTACAAAGCCACAATAGCCGCCGCAATCAGCATGTATGTAACCAATTCCTGAAGAAATTTGCTGTCACCTACGTTTTTTAAGGCATAAAACACAATTAAGTACCAAAATACCACCTGTCCCAACACTCGAAGGCCGTCAATCCCTACAATGGGGGGAATTCCATTAACAATGATAGTAATAGCGGCAAAAGCCATCAAAACAACATAGGGCATGTCAGTTTCGGTTTTATGATAGGCCGATAGCCATCTACTTTTATATAAGTACACCAGCATGAAAAAACCGGCCAGCATTAAGGCATCATTCCAACCCCTGGCCAATGGTGTAGGTAATCCAAAGTTCCTAAAGAAAAAGTCAAACAATGAAAATAGTGATACTATTATCAAAAGGATGCTTAACCCTGTAAAAATTAAGCTACGAACTTGTTCTCCTCGTTCATTATTTAATAATTGGTAAGAAGTACTTTTTCCATTCATAAGCAACTCTCCCTTTTTGGAACCTAGTTATGCCATCTATATTTTAACATAATTTACTCGCCCAGTGACAGGTTTAAGATTTTTCCATATCAACTTTTTTAAGACTTTCAGCAAACTTTTCTTAAATAAATTGTACGATAAACACCAGCAGAAAACCACAGCTCTAACTATGGGAATACATCAAAGCTCACGCTTTAGGGCTTCTAATACATTAATTCTAGTAGCTTTTACCGCTGGTTTCATCCCGGAGACAACAGCTACAAAAAAACACAATGAAAAACCCGTTATCACAAGAACAGGTGCCACGTAGGACAGTTGCACAATATCGGGTAATTCCGTCTCAAAAGTATTCTCCAGTAAATAAGGGAGTAAAGCATTGATTCCAGTACTAGCAATCAGGGCGATGGCAATACCTAAAAACGCCCCTATTACTCCTATATAGATACTTTCCAAAAGAAAAATCTTACGTACAGTTCCAGGATGAGTGCCAATGGCCTTCATTATGCCAATTTCATGGGACCTTTCAGATACTGCCATGGACATGGTATTATAAATTCCTAAAGATGCAATTACGATTCCAATAAGTCCCACAAATATCATGGCAATATGTAAAAATTGAAAATAGAAAGCTACATTATCAATAATATCAACTACGGCAAAGGCTCTAAACCCTTCTTCTTCCAGTTGGTCTGAGACATGTTCTACTCGCTCTACTTCGTGGGCAAAAACATTAACCCCTTCATACAGACCGCCACTTCCCGGGGCCATTTCCATCATCTGATCAAATTCATCGCCCACTTCCTGGCCAGTTAGTTCCAAAAGAACTTCCATGGAACCTCCCAAAAACTGCATTATTGTATCAATCAGTTCGGGAGACACAACTTGACCCATAGGGGTACCTGTAAAATCTTGTATTTCATCTAAAATACCTTTTGGTAAGTAAATACTGTAATTAGTGCTGAAGGGATTGTTAGGAGGGCCAAATTCCATGCCTGCCATTTCCGAAGAATCAAATATTCCTACGACCTCTAAATTAAAATTTTCCTCCACCTGAGCATCACCCACACCACGGCGAATGATCATATCAATTTCACGGCCCAAAAGCTCCTGGGCCTCTGTTTCTAGATCAGACAACTGGGCGAACTTCCGATCTAATACCACTTCCTGATCATTTTCAGGAATCCTCCCCCGATATAGTTCACGGCCGGCCTTTATTTCAGAAGCAAAATCTACAATTCCCACAGACAAGTCTGTTCTGTGAGAATTTATCTCAAACTTGGGGAGTTGACCCAGGCGGGCACTGCGGGTGACAACCTTCACGTCTTCCATTGCTTCGATCTCTTGGATATGCTCTCTGTTGAGTTCTGTATTATCCCCTGTTACACCATAAACTGCAATTTGATTTAATTCAGACTGGGCGAGTAATCCCTGAATCACAGTTTTTTGAATACCAAAACCAAAGGAAGCTAGAAGAATTAAATACCCACAGGCAATGGCGACAGCTATGATAGTCATGACAGTTCTTGATTTATTATTTTTGAGATTTCTGTAGACCAGATTGTTCATATCCCTAAAAGTCACGGTCATCATCCTGTTCTATAATGTGACCATCTTTCACCCGAATAATTTCATGGGACTTTTCAGCTACTTCTTTATCATGGGTGACCAAAAGGACTGTAATTCCTAGTTCATCGTTCAGCTGATAAATTAACTCCAAAAGCAGTTTCTCATTATAAGAATCCAAACTGCCTGTGGGCTCATCAGCTAATAAAATTTCCGGATTGTTGATTAAAGCTCTGGCCACACTAGTCCGCTGCTGCTGCCCTCCCGAGAGCTGATCAGGGTAGAATTCGGTATGGCTATATAAACCCACTTTTTCCAACATTTCAAAGACCAATTCTGTACGTCGTCCTGGTGAAATGCCTTTAACCATTAAGGGCATTTGAACGTTTTCAAAGACTGTCATGGATGAAATTAGCTGATAGCTTTGGAAAACAAAGCCCAAATTATTTAATCTAAACTTGGCCCATTCATTTTCATTGAAGCCCGTGACATCTTTGTCATTTAATACAATCCTACCTGTTCTGGGTTTGAGATAACCTGATAAAAGATTAAGGAGAGTAGATTTACCCGAGCCACTTTTACCCATAATAGCAGCTATTTTCCCCTGTTCTATTTCGAAGTTGATATTATTGAGGACTGTAAAACCAGTATTATTCCCAACAGGAAAGGTATGGCTTAAATCTGAAACTTGTATCACATCCCGATCCCCCTGATTCATAGGTGAATAATAGCTTTATATGGATTTAAAAATGTATTGGAGTTAGAATATTATTCCCTGAGGGGTCAAAAATTATTTTAATTGAACGAATTATACGGTTTTGGCAAAAAAAAAGCCGGAGCATTAGTTGCCCGGCTGAATCTCGTAATCTCCTCTTACCATTATGTACGCTTTATGCCTAATACTCATCCCCCGACCATCGTCCCTGGGAAAGAGTAAGTGATGGTTCCTAGGGATATCTTCATCTGCATCGATATCATTACCAGCGGTCAGATCAGCTATTCCTCCTTGAGGAGAAGTAATAGCATTACCACGGCCAGCTCTCAGGATCATTTCCGTACCATCCCCAGCCATGATAGTGTCTCCTGCTTCAACTTGCACCACTTCAAACTTATCTAAATTGCCCTGAGGCATGTCCAAGTCTTCCAGGTCGTTTAGTTGAGCTAGCTGATCTTGTAACTTTTTATCAACCTCTTCTAGTAATTCATCTTGCAAGTCGTATTTTAACTCATCTTTTAATACTTCTTCCACATAACTCTCGGTTACTAGAGGGTCATCCTTAGAGCCAGGCTCCGAGACATTGACCGCGCCAGCCCACACAGCTTGTCCCAAAAGTAAAGCTCCTAATACAGTAACAGTAATTATTAAGGCAAGTTTTTTTGACATATGTACTCCTCCATTTTTAATTTTCTATTAAATTCGACAATTTTATAGCTAAATTATACCATAAAGCACCATCAAATAAAACGGAGAAACCTTTAAAACTTGATTACGGCTCCTTTGAGATACTCCCACAGCTGAAGCATGGGCTTTTGCTGCTGTTTATCGTAAACAATTTAAGTTTCAGTTATCACACAATAAACAAATTAAATCAATGTATTGTTAAATATTAATTTTTTTAGCAGGTATTAACTATCTCTATATTGAACCATCTAAGAACACAGAATATTCTTAATTTTCAGATTTAATTTAATGATAGATAAACTTCTAATTTCGGTGACTAGTTAATAATGTATATATTACAAATAGTAAAGTTTTAAGTAATCAAATTTATTAAGGGGGGGGGATTTCAAAAAGTATTACCGAGACAAAAGACAAGTTTAATCAAATTTTTACAGGGGGGTTTAATTTGAAAGGTTATTGGTGGACCTTTGTGACTGTGTTAGTCTTAAGTTTTACCTTAGTGTTTACTGGCTGTGGCCCCGATGATGCCGATCCTGCCGAAGAAGAACCAGAAGAAGCTCCTGACCCCGACAGAAAAGTTGAAGAAATTGTAATCAACACTACCACTATGGATTACGACCCGGCTAGAAATGAAGTCGCCAGGTGGGTAGGAGATACTTTTGAAACTGAACTAGGCGTTGATGTGGAAGTTCAACCTAGAGAGTTTACAACTTTAGTAGACTCAGCTCGTCGGGATCCTGGTGAATCTGAATGGCAAGCCATCACTCTAGGTTGGTCTGGGCGGATAGAGAGAGCCGACCCTGACATGTTCACTCACACCTTGTTCCATTCCGATCAAGCTTACGACGGTGGAAACAACTATCATAATTATGAAAGTGATGAATATGACGAGCTAGCAGAACAGGCCAGGATGGCCTTCGATGAAGATGAAAGACAGGAACTGGTCTATGAAATGCAAGAAAAATTAGCTGAAGATATTCCCATGATTGTATTGTACAACGAGGCTGAACATCAAGCTCAAAACGTGGAACGCTGGGACAATGTAATACAAACTCCTGAAGGAAAATACAGTGAATGGTTCCCCTATTACGCTGAACCATTAACTGATGATGATCATTTTAGAATCGGCTATACCCAGGATTTGGATACATTTAACCCACTAGCAGCTACCACAGTTTTTGAGTGGAAATTACTACGACTAAATTACGACAAATTGTTCCGAGTTGGCCCTGATATGGAATTGAGGCCCTGGATGGCTGAAGATCACGAGGTCGTAGACGAACAAACCATAGATGTGGAACTTCGGGACGGTTTAGAGTTTCATGACGGTGAACCTGTTACACCAAGAGACGTTAAATTTACCTTTGATTACATGACAGACTGGGGAGTAGGTTATTTTGCCGGTTTCTTAGATCCTCTAGACGAAGTGGAACTACTTGAAGACGAAACAATTCGCTTCCACTTGGAAGAACCCAATGCAACCTTCTTGACAAATACTTTAACCCAAATTGTCATCTTACCAAAACACATTTGGGGAGACTTAGTTGAACCAGAAGAGGATCATGTTTGGGGAGAAATGATGGATGATCCCAGTCAAAGCGAAGGATTATCCCACCCCGATGAATATGAAAATGAAGAAGCCATCGGAAGTGGACCTTATGAACTGGACTACTGGAACCGAGGTGAAGAAATCAGCCTTGTTCGCAATGAAAATTACTTTGACCATCCCGATTACTATGATGCCGATGAAATAGATGTAGAAAGGATTTCCTATATAATTTACGGACACGAAGAAGGTGTTATGGGCGGCCTTGAACACGAAGAAATTGACCTGGTAGGAGATGCTTACATGTCCGATTACGTGGATAGAGTTGAAGAAATGGAGCATGTGGAATATTCCGGACACACATCCATCGGTTTCCACTATTTATCCTTCGATCTCAGCGAACCACCTTTTGAAGACCACGCCTTTAGAGAAGCAGCTGCCCACTTAATAGATGCCGAAGAACTACTGGATATTGTCCACGGAGGTTACGGAGAACCCGGTGGTGCAGGTAGAGTAATTTCACCATCAGTCGAGTTTTGGAGAAATCCCGATGTGCCAGAATACCCCTTTGACCCAGACCGAGCAGTAGAAATTTTAGAAGACGCAGGTTATGAATTTTACGATGGAGATCTCTATTATCCCGAAGACTAAACATGGGCACAACATGAGTAAAACATGAGCATAACAGGGTAAGGGGGCAAACTTGGCCCTCTTATCCTGTTAATCAATATAATCAATCCATTTAAGCTGCTAATACTTTTAAAAGGATGATTTATTTATTTTTATCTAGACCGTAAGTTGTGAGAAAGGATGGTGAAAAATTTGGGCTTTAGGCGATTTGTCTTGCGTAGAATCGGTCAAGTAATCATCAGCTTATTCATTGTTGCCACCATTGTATTTTTTCTCTTTCGATTATTACCCGGTGACCCGACAGCAGCCATGATGCAGCCCGAAATGTCCTCAGAAGCCCAAGAAATGATTCGGGAAAGATTTGGTCTTGACCGCCCTCTTCATGAACAGTATTTAGCATATATGGTTAACTTGCTTCAAGGGGACTTTGGTATATCCTTTCACTACAGACTACCCGTTAGCCAAGTTATAGGTACTTACATTCTGAACACCCTTTGGCTAATGTTTTCAGCTATTGCAGTTGCCTACATTGGAGGAGTCCTAATAGGTGGGTTAATGTCCTGGTATCGCGGATCAAGACTAGAAACTTTCTTGAGTGGTGGTGTACTATTCTGTCGGTCTTTACCACCTTTTTTCTTGGGAATGGTGGGAATAATGGTTTTTAGCTTTTATTTTGAATTACTCCCCCATTCTGGTATGAGGTCCCCTGGAGCTAATCCAGTGGGTTTTGTAGAAACTTATTTAAATTTAGACTTCCTCTATCATTTGATTCTGCCAGTAGCCATGTCGAGTTTATATTATCTAGCTCGTCCCACTCTGATTATGAGAAATAATATGCTGGAATTGAGAGGAGCCGATTTTGTTGAACTAGCAAGAGCCAAGGGGCTCAGACAATCTCGGGTAATCTACCTTCATGCAGCCAGGAATGCAATTTTACCTGTAATAACTAATTTAGCTCTCTTCCTGGGAATGGCCATTGGAGCAGCAGTAGCCGTTGAATACGTTTTTGGATGGCCAGGCCTCGGCCGTGAAATGGTCAGGGCTGCACAACTCAGGGATTATCCCCTAGCCCAGGCTTGTTTTCTAATGTTAGCAGCTAAAGTAATGGTACTGAATCTGTTAGTAGATATACTCTATGGCTATCTAGATCCCAGGATCACCTATGAATAAAGGGGGTTTCAAATTTAATGAATAAAGAAATTGAATCTCAATTACAGGAACATGATGCTCCTAGTTTTAAAAGTAAAGTATCTTCATTGGCCTATTTCATTAAAGAAATTTTCAGTCAGGACAAAATGGCCTTGATCGGGACCATTATTTTTATCCTGTTTATCATAGTCGCCCTCATGGCTCCAACTCTAGCACCCCATGACCCTATGGAAATACATCGCAGAGATGGGGAGATTGTACGGACTGAACCCCCATCTAGCGAATTTCCCTTTGGGACAACTAATAGGGGACGCTGTGTCTTTAGCCAGGTGATTATGGGAAGCAGAGTTGCCCTATTGGTAGGCGCCCTGGCAGCTCTACTAGTAACTATAATTGGCTCAAATATAGGATTGATTTCAGGTTATTATGGTGGTTGGATAGATAATCTATTCATGAGAATCGTCGACATCAGTTATGCCATACCTTTTATCCCTTTTACAATAATCCTGGTCACATTATTAAGACCTAGTATTTGGAATATAATTTTAGCCATTGTGGTCCTTACATGGAGGACAATAGCCAGGGTTTTAAGGGCTCAAGTGTTGTCAGTAAAAGAACGTCCCTATGTGAAAGCGGCTAAAGTAGCTGGTGCAAGCAATGCCAGGATAATTTTCCTATATATTCTTCCTAATGTCCTTCCTCTGGCTTTGCTGGAAATGTCACTAAGAATGGCTCAAGCCATTGTTGCAGAATCAACGGTAAGCTTTTTGGGTTTCGGAGACCCGGATGTAATTAGCTGGGGTAGAATTTTACAGGAAGGCTTTATCGCTGGAGCTATGCGGGAAGCTTGGTGGTGGGTAATTCCACCAGGATTAGCTATTGCCATAGTAGTAGTATCGGTATTCTTTAGTTCCAGAGCCCTGGAATTTGTAGCTAATCCTCAATTAAGGAGGCGATAGTTAGATGGCACTATTAGAAATTGAAAATCTGACCATCAGTTACCAGCTTAAAAATGGTGAATTACGTGCCGTCGATGACGTTTCATTTAATATTCCCGAGGGAAGTAACTTGGGTCTAGTCGGTGAAAGCGGTTGTGGTAAAACTACCGCAGCCAAGTCTATAGTCAATCTCCTTCCGGAAAACGGGCGAATTGCCCAAGGAAAAATTAAATATAAGGGGACGGATCTAGCTCAATTAAATGAAAATGAAATTCGTAAATGGCGCTGGCAAGAAATCTCTCTGATTACCCAGAGTGCCATGAATGCCCTAAACCCGGTTTATCGTGTGGGAGATCAAATCGTAGAAGCTATTAGAGCCCATGAAAATATCAGTAAGAAAAATGCCAAGAACAGAGCAGCAGAGCTCTTCGATATAGTAGGTCTAGAAAAGAAAAGGTTAGAAGCTTATCCCCATGAAATGAGTGGCGGAATGCGCCAACGCGCAATTATAGCCATGGCTCTAGCCTTGGATCCAGGTCTGATACTAGCCGACGAGCCTACAACTGCCTTGGACGTGGTAGTTCAAGATAAAATTCTCGCCAAAATAATCGAAATTCAAGCAGAGCTTAAGAGTTCTATGGTTTTTATAACCCACGATATATCTGTAGTTGCCGAAACCTGTGATTATGTATGTGTCATGTATGCAGGTAAAGTTATGGAATACGGGCCTACCAGAACTATTTTCAAAGATTCTCGTCATCCATATACCATGGGTTTAAGAAATGCATTTCCCAGTGTTAATTTGTCTCAGATGGAACTGATTTCAATACCAGGTTATCCACCTGATCTGATGGATCCACCTACTGGCTGTAGATTTGCAGAGCGTTGCCCCTTTATGGAAAATATTTGTTTAGAACAGGACCCGGGAATCACAGCCATCACAGATGACCATTATCTCAGCTGTCACTTCCCCGAAAAATATCAACAGTTCCGAGATATAGCAAAGCACCGCAGTACCTGGGAAAAAGTTAAAGAGAGGATGATAGAAGGTGAGGTGGTATATTGATGAAACAAGAAGCCAAAACTGATATCAACCAATCAACTGCTGGTAGCAATGAAATACCAGCTATAGAGGTGAAAAATTTAAAAAAATATTTCCCCCTCCCTACTGGATTAATTGATACCTTATTAAAAAGAGAAAAAAAGTCTGTCAAAGCTGTAGATAACATTTCCTTTTCTTTAAAAGAAGGCGAAATCCTAGGACTTGCCGGGGAAAGCGGTTCAGGAAAAACCACTACAGGAGAGCTGATTACTCAGCTTCAAGATCCCACGGAGGGAGACATAATCTATCAAGGTAATAGTTTACACAAATTAGGGCCCAAAGAATTGAAGGAATTCAGAAAATACTGCCAAATGATTTTCCAGGACCCCTATGAAACTTTAAACCCACGTTTTACTATTAAACGAACCATCGAAGAACCTTTACTTATAAATGGTTGGAAAAGCGACAGTGCCCGGCTTAATAAAGTCAAAGAAGCTCTTTACAGAGCTGAGCTTCGCCCTCCAGAAGCATATATGAACAGATTTCCCCATGAACTATCGGGAGGTCAGCGCCAGAGAGTAGCCATTGCTCGAGGAATCGTGTTAGATCCACGGATTCTAGTAGCCGATGAACCGGTATCCATGTTAGATGTTTCTATCAGGGCAGGGATTTTAAATCTTCTAAAAGATTTTAGAGATGAACTGGGACTGTCCATGTTGTATATTTCCCATGACTTGTCCACCATGAAATACATTTGTGACAGGACTATGATCATGTATCTTGGTAAAGCTGTCGAGATCGGCCCTACAGAAAAAGTTATTGATAAATCTGTTCACCCATATACCCAGGCTTTAATTTCATCAGTGCCTATTCCCGATCCTGATATTGAACGGGAAGGCACTAAAATCAAAGGTGAGATTCCAGATCAAATCAACTTACCCCAAGGCTGTAGGTTCGTGCCCCGGTGCCCGGACTCAGAAGATCAGTGCCATGAAAGGGAACCTGAACTAGTTAAGGTAGGAGAAAACCAAGATGGAGAGGGTCATTATGCTGCCTGCATTCACGCAGACGCCTAGCAAAAACCTAGCAGAAGCCTAGTACTTGAGAGTCAACTTCAAATTGTGCTAAACTCGATCTGCTATCCACTATTGACTTATCAAGATTATTATAGATTATCATAAACTAAATGAATTGGGCGCCAGTGAAGTGGTTAGAACCACTCTGGCAGCCCAGTTGTTTTATATATCCCAACTCTCAATTTGCGTCTCGTATTAATTTACCTAGCAGTTTTGAATTGTCTTCACAATTATCATTTAGGTGGCATTACTCAAATAAACCAATAGCAAAAATACCCTCTGTACGCCTATATGAGCATTTGTGGGATCAAACCACTCTTCCAGGGTGTGAGCACTCCCACCCTGTCCGCCTCCTGAAAGACAAACAGCGGGGATACCCATGCTTATTGGAATATTGGCATCAGTACTACCCGCTCCAGTAAGACGTGGTTCTATTTCCAGAGCGCTAGTTGCCGCCACAGCTGCTCGAACAATGAGAATGTTGGGATCTTGCATCCCAGCAGGGCGGTCACCGACCAATTTGTTTTCCACTTTCAACTGGTTTTCTTGGTCATCCTTTTTAATGCGGGCATTTTCTTCTTCTTTGGATTTTTGAATTATTTCCAAGACCTCTCGTTCTAAATCGGCCAGTTCTTGTTCCCCATTGGACCGCAAATCTACCAGCATGGAAGCTTCTGCTGCGATAGTATTCACTGAGGTGCCACCTGAGATAGTCCCCACATTAAAAGTGGTCTTAGGCTCTTGGGGAACCTCCAAGCTTGAAATTTTTGAAATAGCCCTACCCAGGGCATGAATGGCACTAGGTTCTCCAAATGCACCAAAACTGTGCCCCCCAGGTCCCATAAAAGTCACCTCATATCTTTTACTTCCAGTGGCTCCATAGACTATACTGCCAGTACCCATGCCAGTTCCATCTAGGGCCACCACACCCTGGACCTGGGGATATGATTCCATGATAACTTTTGAACCCTTTAAATCTCCTAATCCTTCTTCACAAACATTTCCCACAAATATGATATCTGTTTCCGGCCTGATACCTGCTTCTTTAAAAGCCCTGATAATTGATAACTGGGCTGCCAGGTTTCTACAATTATCTGAGATTCCTGGAGCATACAAAATTCCATCTATATTTTTGACTGATACATCAGTTTCCTGGGGAAAAACCGTGTCTAAGTGAGCCATAGTTATAATTCCAGGTTGTTCCTGTCTTCCTTTTAAAATTCCAATCACATTATTATATTCGTCTATTTTAACTTCGTCTAAGCCTAACTGGGACATAAGCTGATAATAATATTTACCGCGTTTTTCTTCTTCAAAAGTTGGTGCAGGTATCTCACAAAGTTGTGTCTGTTCTTCTAAAGTTCTTTTAGCATCTTTTTCAATGAACTTTAAAGCTCTAGCTACATTCTTATTTTGTAAAATCTTATAAAGCTCAAAATCAATCATAATTATCTTCACTCCTCACTCTTTCGGATCTCAACGCTTATATCTACTTTAATTGTGCATCTCTCATGACAAGTCACGAGAATGTGTGACGGACTGGTTCAAAGTTCTTTTGAAAACATCTCTAGTTCATCACGCCTGGTCCAACCAGATTTATTCCAAAATCGCATGGCCCTGTCATTTTCTTTGACAACGAACAGATGACACTTTTCAATACCCTCTTCTCTCAATCTTTCCAGACATTCATCTACCAACCATTTGGCCAGGCCAGTACCTCGAAATTCAGGTATCACAGCCAGGTGATGTAAATAACCTCTGCGACCGTCATGACCACCCATGACTGTGCCGAGGACCCGGCCTTCCTTTTCAGCCACCAGGCTCAAACCAGGGTTTCTCTGTAAAAACCGAAATATATTGTCTCGGGAATCCGACTTGGTAACAGAAATGCCTTCGGCATTTTCCCAAATAGTTACCGCCTCTTCGTGATCATTCAAGGTCATTTCTCTAATAATCACTTCTGCAAGTGTTTTTGCCAATTAGCACTCCCCCTATCAGTTAACAATCAGTTAACATTCCCATTTTCGTGTTAACTTTCGTTTATTGTACACCACTCTTTTTTAAAATTTCAACTAATTCCCAGGGAAGACTGGCAACTTCTACTCCAGCTGACCTTAAAGCTTGCACCTTTGAGTCAAAAGTCCCTTTTCCACGTTCAATTATAGCTCCAGCATGGCCCATGCGTTTTCCCGGTGGAGCACTTTTGCCTGCTATGTAAGCATATACAGGTTTGGTCATTTTATTTGCTATAAATTCAGCCGCTTCTTCTTCTGCAGTACCCCCAATTTCACCGACCATGACAACCTGATCAGTTCCAGGATCTTGTTCAAAATGTTCTAACATATCAATAAATTCTGAACCTACAACTCGGTCACCACCTAATCCTATTGCCGTGCTCTGACCTACTCCCACACGACTCAATCCTTCTGCTATTTGATAGCTCAGTGTACCGCTTCTGGCAACCAAACCAGTTCTACCCGGTTGATAACTTTCGTTAGGCATTATCCCCAACTTACTTTGACCTGGAGTGATAATCCCAAAAGTGTTGGGACCGATAATAGTTGTCCCTCTTTCCCTGGCAAAGGCCATGATTTCCATGGCATCTTGAACGGGTATATGTTCCGTGATTATGGCAACTAAATCCATGCCTGCATCAATAGCCTCAAAAACTGCATCTTTTCCAAAGGAAGCCGGTACCATTACAGCTGATACATTAGCATCAGTTTCTCTCACTGCTGAAGCCGCACTATTATAAACTGGTACTCCCTCAACTTCCTGGCCACCTTTTCCGGGAGAAACTCCCGCCACTACATTACTTCCGTATTCTAGCATCTGCCTGGTGTGAAACCGTCCCTGATATCCGGTGATGCCCTGCACCAAAATTTTACTATTTTTATCCAGTAAAATAGCCATTATACACCAACTCCTCCCTCAGCAGCTAATTCAACAGCTTTTTTGGCCGCCTCTCCCATATCTTGATAGGCGGAAATACCGTGTTGTCCTAAAATTTTGACAGCTTCCTCGTCTTTAGTCCCTATCAAACGAATTACCAAGGGTACTTTAATGCCCATATCTTGTTTTACCTGGACCAGGGCATTGGCCACATCATCACATCTGGTAATACCACCAAAAATATTAATTATTACAGCCCGGGGATCCGTATTGAGAAGTAACTCCAGAGCTTTTTTTGTCGGTTCTACACTGGCTCCTCCCCCGGCATCTAGGAAGTTGGCAGCTTTCCCACCGTACTGTTCTATCACGTCTACTGTAGCCATGGCCATTCCAGCGCCATTAGCCATAATCGCTATATCTCCTTCCAGTTCTACAAAGGATAGCCCGATTTTCTCAACTTGCTGTTCTAGGGATGTCTTTTCTGACACCCGAGGCAATTCATCTTGTCTGTACATGGCGTCATCATCTATAGTCATTTTTCCATCAGCTGCTATTACACGATTATCCTCAGTAATCACCAAGGGATTGATTTCAACCAGTTCTGCGTCGTAAGTTTTAAAGGTGTCATAGAGTTTTGAAATGATGGCAGAAACTTGTTTGCTAGCTTCCCCTGGTAAATTAAGTTGATCTGTAATTTCTCTACAAAGATAAGGAAGGACGCCCCAGTCTGGCTCAATATGACGCTTTACAATCAAATCATCAGAGACCTCTTCAATATCTACACCACCCTGGGTAGAAGCCATAATTAGTGGTTTTTTAGTTCCCGTATCCACAGTAATACTAAGATAAAGTTCACTGGATATATCTAGCTGTTCTTCCACTAAAACTCCTGTTACCTGCTCTCCCTTTATTTGCATATTAAATAATTCCTTACTAACTTTTCTGGCTTCCTGGGGGGTATCCGCAAATTTAATCCCCCCTGCCTTGCCACGTCCACCCACAAGGACCTGACTTTTTATTACCGCAGGAGAGTCCAAACCAGTAAATTTTTGTTCCACCTCTTGAGCGGAAAATGCTGCTTCTCCCCTGGGTACGGAAATACCACATTGATTCATCAATTTCTTAGCCATATATTCATATAATTTCATATCCCAAACCTCCCACTATCGTGATAAATATGAAACCATGCTACTTGGCATACCTATTCTTGCCCTGTTGGTACAGGTCATTGCCATAGATATCATTAGCAACTAATACCGGGAAATTTTTAACTTCTAAACGCCTGATAGCCTCAGGCCCCAGGTCTTCGAAGGCTATCACTTGATAGTCCACTATACTTTCCTTTATAAGTGCTCCCGCCCCACCGACGGCAGCTAAGTATACCCCTTTGTGTTTTTGCAGCGCATTTTTAACTGTTTGAGAGCGATAACCCTTGCCTATGAATGCTTTGGCTCCTAGTTCCAACATTTGGGTAGTATATCTATCCATCCTGCTGCTGGTAGTTGGACCAGCCGAACCTATGACATGCCCCGGTTTGGCAGGAGTGGGACCCACATAATAAATAATTTCACCTTCTAAAGATACTGGTAGTTCAATCCCGGCTTTCTTCAGCTCTATTAACCTCTTGTGGGATGCATCCCTGGCAGTCAAGACTGACCCTGAAAGCAGCACCTGATCTCCCACCTTGAGTTCTTGAACCTCTTCCTCAGCAAGAGGAGCTGAAAGTTTTTTATAAAACTGATCACGCATTATTTTATTTTCCTCCCAATTGTGAAATTTCAATCTTTTTTAGTCTGCTAATCCACTTAATCTCTCCTCTTCTCTATTTAGTTTTGTTGAACGCAATGTAAGAATAAAAATATCGACAAGTTTTAATCCATCACATCACCTCTTTCTATGATACTAGATCTCCCTATGAGCATGCCTGGTGGCATGACAACTTATATTAACAGCCACAGGAATGCTTGTTAGATGAACAGGATATTTTTCTATATGCACATCCAGAGCAGTAGTCCTGCCTCCAAAGCCTTGAGGACCAATTCCCAGGTTATTAATCTGTTCTAACAGTTCTTCCTCCAGCTGGGCATACTGATCTTCAGGATGACGACTGCCCACAGGCCTGAGCAATGCTTTTTTCGATAGATAAGCCACTTTTTCAAAGTTTCCGCCAAGGCCAACACCAATAATAAAAGGTGGACATGCATTGGGTCCAGCTTGCTCCACACTTCTAACCACAAAGTCAATAATCCCCTCTTTTCCCTGGGAAGGTGTCAGCATTTTCAAAGTGCTCATATTTTCACTGCCACCGCCCTTGGGCGCCACATCTAGCTTCACTTTATCTCCAGGAACAATTCTGGTATGAATAATTGCCGGAGTATTATCACCAGTGTTTTCTCTATTTAAAGGATCCTTTACCATAGAGGTTCTCAAATAAGCTCTCAGATAAGCTTCTCTAACTCCTTGATTAACTGCTTCGGTTAGTTCACCTCCTGTAAAGTGTACATCCTGGCCGATATCCATAAAAACCACACTGGTACCAGTGTCCTGACAGATCGGAACCTCTTGTTCCTTGGCTATTTCCGCATTTTTAAGAAGTTGTTTTAATACTTCTTGACCTACAGGAGATTCTTCCCCTGCCAGACCATCTTTTAAAGCCTGGGACACATCTTCACCCAGGAACTGATTGGCTTCAATAAACATCTCTTTTACACTCCTGGTAATCTCGGAAACATGGATTTTACGCAAAGAGATTCCTCCTTAGCTTATGTTTGCTTTATGGCTTATAATAGCATGAACTATATTGAATTGATATCCTTTCGATTTAGCCCAGAATCTATTGCAGCCTTTGCCACAGCCCTGGCTACAGTTTTGGCAATTTTTTTGTCTATGGCATCAGGTATCACATAATCTTGTCTTAAATTGGCAGGAGGGATTAACTCTGCAATAGCTTGCGAAGCTGCAATTTTCATATCCTCGTTGATATCTTTTGCTTGCACATCCAGGGCTCCCCGCAGTATCCCGGGAAAAGCCAAAACATTATTGATTTGATTTGGGAAATCACTCCGCCCCGTTCCTACTACTTTAGCACCTGCCTCCTGAGCTAGATGAGGATAAATCTCCGGAACTGGATTTGCCAGGGCAAAAATAATCGGATCCCTATTCATGCTCACTACCATCTCTTTAGTCACACTGTCAGGAACAGACAATCCTAAGAAGACATCGGCACCTTCCATGGCTCGGGCTAAATCTCCGGTAATATTGTCTTGATTAGTCCTCTCCGCCATTTCTTCCTTAATCCAATTCATACCTTGTCTGCGTCCCTTATGAATAATCCCCCTGGAATCACACAAAATTAAATCTCCACAGTTCATATCCATGAGAAGCTTGGCCGTGGCAATCCCTCCTGCCCCCGAACCATTGACTACAATTCGTACATCTTCAATTTTCTTATTAACAAGTTTTAAAGAATTGATTAAGGCAGCAGTGGCTACAATGGCTGTTCCGTGTTGGTCATCGTGGAATATGGGTATATCTGTTTCTTCTTTTAACCGACGCTCAATTTCAATACACCTGGGAGAGCTTATATCCTCTAGGTTAATACCACCCCAGGTAGCCTCAGTTCCCTTAACTATCCTGACAATTTCGTCCACATTTTGCGTGTTTACACACAAGGGAAAAGCATCTATATTGGCAAATTCCTTGAATAAAACAGCTTTTCCTTCCATAACAGGCATGGCAGCTTGGGCACCGATATTGCCTAAACCCAGGACAGCAGAGCCGTCTGTCACAACTGCCACATTATTCCCTCGATTTGTATATTGCCATACTTTCTCAGAGTTTGCAGCGATCTCACGACAGGGTTCAGCAACACCTGGACTATATGCCAGGGAGAGGTCTTCCTTGTTCTTAATAGTGACTTTACTTTTGACCTCAAGCTTCCCTGGAGATCGTTGATGTAGTTCAAGTGCAAGTTTCTTCATTTCCTCGTTATTCAATACGTAATACACCTCCTGAAAAGATTCATTATTCCCTAGACTCGTTCCCCTGACTCGTTCTTCTTATATTATACTTCTATGTTGAGATAATAGCTTCCTTCTATAAGTTCACCAAAAAATACCAAATCAAAAAAAGGGGACACCAAAGGCATCCCCAAGTAATTACTAAAGTATTTATTTCTAATTAAATATTTGATTTTATTATTATTTAGTTCTTAACTATCAGAACTTGTTCCAGAGTCTGTACTTTCACCTTCATCTTGAAAGTCAACCCACGCTCCTGAATTCAGGTCAATACCATCATTGTACTTAGCAACAACACTGGTTACTGACAAGTCACCGGCGACATTGTTCATGGTTCTGAAAGCATCTAATATTGGATCAACACCCGCTACAAAGGCGACTACTCCCAGGGGTAAGCCCAACTGAGTCAATACCATAGACAACATTATCATACCTGAACCAGGTACTCCTGCTGTACCAATACTGGCCAGTACCGTAGTAGTAACAATAGTAATCTGTTCCACCAGAGTCAGTGATTCCCCAACCAGGTTAGCTGCAAAAATAGCGGCAACACCCTGATACATGGCAGTTCCATCCATATTAATTGTGGCTCCTAAAGGAAGAGTAAATGAATATATTTTCTCATCGATTTTCAAGTTTTCATTGGCAGTTCGCATGGAAATAGGTAGTACACCAGCACTGGACCTGGTTGCAAAAGCTGTTAACAGTATTTCTTTAGTACCTTTAATAAATCTCAAAGGCGATTTTCTCAATATAACTCCATTTAAAATAACACCATAAATTATCAACATGTGGATTCCCACAGCCAACACGAAAGTTAATATTACCAGGCCAAATTCCACCAGGGCTTCGGGGCCAGCTTCCCCAAAAGTAACTGCTAATAATGCAAATACACCAATAACACCGTATTCCATTACACCCCTGACAATTTTGAACATGGCTTCAGAAGCTGTTTCTGTAATGTTAAAAATTATGTCTACACCATTTTTTACTTCTTCATTATCACTGGATTCCCTGACAAAAGCCAAAGCTATACCGAAGATAATTGCAAATATCAATACCTGAAGAACTTCGGCCTCGGCCATAGCCTCAACCACGTTTTCTGGGAATAAATTCAGAAATACATCAATCATACTCGGTGCTTCTTCTGGATCCATATCGTACTCACCGGGCAACTCTAAACCTAGTCCAGGGTTGAACAAATTAGCCATTGTTAAACCGATAATAATTGCTACAATAGTAGTTAAAATATAAATTCCG
This sequence comes from Natranaerobius thermophilus JW/NM-WN-LF, assembly GCF_000020005.1. NCBI lineage: Bacteria > Bacillati > Bacillota > Clostridia > Natranaerobiales > Natranaerobiaceae > Natranaerobius > Natranaerobius thermophilus. Next base: position 2,565,378 of record NC_010718.1, read on the forward strand.
ACAGTTTGACCACCCACTCGCCCCAATTGCGATGGTGTCAATTTCTTCATTGCTGTAATTAAAGTAAAAACAATAATTGGAATAACAACCATCATCAATAATCTGAGAAATAGATCTCCTAGAGGTTCAATTACTTTTATGGGTTCTCCAACTATTAGGCCTACGATAATACCAAGTACAAAGGCTACCCCCATTCTCTGGATGAAGGGGATTTCAAAATACTTGCGTAAGATTCCTTTACCTTCAGCCATCATTTTCCTCCTCTCAGTTAAAGTATTAAAACATTACTATATTTACTATTATTTTATTATAAATATGAAGGGAGTCAAGATAAATTTGTCATTAAGCCATAAAAAACTGCCCCTAAAATGTGTAGCAGTTTTACATTTAGGGACAGCTCGTTATAGGCCTAGTATTTTAACTAAATATTGTTTCATGAAACAATATCAATATATAGCCAGTCACAGTAACTATTTTAAGGCTATATATTGATGATATAATAAACTATTCCTTCACCATATGACAGGCCACCAATCCGTGACCTTCAACTTCTTTCAATTCTGGCTCTTGTTCCTTGCAAATATCATCGCGCTCGAAACAACGACCGTAAAAACGGCAACCTTTTCCTGGGTTTACAGGGCTTGGTACATCCCCTTCCAAGATAATTCGACGCTGCTGAGCTTCAATTGATGGAATAGGAATTGCAGAAATCAAAGCCCTGGTATAGGGGTGTTTGGGATTTCTAAAAATACTGTTGTAATCTGTCATCTCAACTAACTTTCCAACGTACATTACTGCCACCTTGTCACTAATATGCTTAACAACGGACAAGTCATGGGCAATAAAGAGATAAGTCAAGTCCAGCTCATCCTGTAGATCATCCAATAGATTTAAAATCTGTGCCTGAATAGACACGTCCAGAGATGAAACCGGCTCGTCAAGAACTACGAATTTTGGATTCAAAGCAAGAGCTCTTGCTATTCCGACACGTTGGCGTCTTCCCCCGTCCAGCTCGTGGGGATAAGCATTTAACAATCTGCTGGATAAGCCCACAGTTTCCATGAGCTCTCTAATCCTTTTCTTTTTATCTTTTTTAATGCCGTGAATCTCAAAGGGCTCGGATAAAATACTTTTGACATTCATCCTGGGATTCAAGGAAGAAAAAGGATCCTGAAACACAATTTGAGCGTCACGACGGAAAGCTTGCATTTGCTTACCATCAAAATTCTTAATGTCTTGACCGTCAAAAATAATTTCACCGTCTGTTCTGGGGACCAATCTCAGGACCAGTCGACCTGTAGTTGATTTTCCACAGCCCGACTCTCCGACAAGGCCCAGGGTTTCTCCCTTGTTTACATTAAAATAAATATCATCTACGGCATGAAGCTGGCCGTCTTTAGTATCGAAGTACTTTTTCAAGCCATTTACTTCCAGCAATTTTTCAGCCATGAATGACCCTCCTAGCTTTTGACCGCGGAATCGGAAAATTTGTGCTCATACCTGCTGTCATAAATGTGACAGAGAACCCGGTGCTCTTTACCTTGTTCGTCTTTGCTGATGATTTCCTCGGGATGTTCCTCTCGGCAGATGTCTATAGCTTTTGGACATCTGGGGTGGAAAGGACAACCTTCCGGAAGCTCTGTGGGTTCTGGCATTAAACCTTTAATAGGAGTCAATCTGTCCTCATCTTCATCCAGGCTGGGAATAGACCCAAATAACCCGTCAGTATAAGGATGCTTGGGATTGGTAAACAGTGTCTTTTTGTCGGCAAACTCTACAATTTTACCTGTATACATAATGGCCACTTTATCACAGGCATCAGCTACAATTCCCAGGTCGTGTGTTATCATAAGCATAGCCGTCTTAAATTCATGTTTTAAATTATTCATAACTTCAAGAACCTGGGCCTGAATAGTCACATCAAGAGCCGTAGTAGGCTCATCGGCAATTAACAAGTGAGGATTACAGGCCAGGGCAATGGCGATTACCACACGCTGTTTCATACCCCCACTAAACTGATGGGGATAATCATCTATCCTTGATTTGGGAAGGCCAACAACTTCTAGCATTTCCTTGGCTTTTTCAATAGCATCTGAACGGTTTAGTTTCTGATGCAATTGAATTCCCTCGGCAATCTGTTCACCGATTGTAATTACTGGGTTTAAGGATGTCATAGGATCCTGAAAGATCATAGAAATAGAGTTACCACGAATTTTTTGCAACTGGGATTCTTTTTTCTTCAGTAGATCCTCTCCTTGAAAATAAACCTCTCCACCTTCAATTACACCCGGCGGATCAGGTACCAAGTTCATAATACCCAGGGCTGTAGTTGTCTTACCTGCTCCGGTTTCTCCAACCAGACCCAGGGTTTCTCCTTCTTCCAGCCAAAAATTTACCCCGTCACAGGCCTTAATGCGACCATCTTCTGTGACGTAGTGAATGCTGAGATCTTTTACTTCCAGGAGCTTTTCGCTCATCCATCTCCCTCCTATGCGAATCTAATCGCGCTGGTTCTATTTCACGTAAATTTTTCGGTTTATTAAGAGATCTCACTGTCTTAATATCAATACCAATTTAGCAAATTAGTCCTTCAACCTTGGGTCCAAGGCATCTCTCAAGCCGTCTCCAAATAGGTTTAGCCCCAGTATAGTTAGGGCAATGGCTAGTCCCGGGAATGTAGAAATCCACCAGGAATCCCTGATAAATCTCATACCATCGGAAAGCATTGCTCCCCATTCAGGAGCCGGCGGCTGTGCACCCAGACCGATGAAGGACAGTCCTGCAGCTGATAATATAGCCATAGCTACACCCAGGGTAGCCTGTACAATGATAGGAGCTAGAGCATTGGGGATGATATGCTTAACTATTATCCTGCTATTTTTAGCTCCCAGGGCCTGGGCAGCTTCTACGAATTCTTCCTCTTTCAAGGTTAGTACAGAACCCCGGACGATCCGGGCAAATTGGGGTATAAACCCTATTCCTACTGCAATAAATAAATTAGTCAGCGAGGGGCCAATGGCACTAACAATGGCAATGGCCAACAAAATAGGTGGAATAGATAAAATTATATCCACAACTCTCATGACAACATTGTCCACCAAATGGCCAAAATAACCCGCTATAGCACCTAAAAGACTTCCCGATACTAGAGAAATAGCTATAGCTATGAAACCAACCTGAATAGACAGGCGAGTACCGTGAATAATTCTACTCAAGATACATCTACCCAAGTGGTCAGTACCTAGTAGAAATTCAGAAGAAGGCGATTCCCTCACTGCATCGTAATTTTGTTCAGCGTAATCATAAGGAGCAATTACATCGGCAAAAATAGCCGTTACAAAGAGTAGGGCCACGAGAAACAATCCTACCATGGCCGATTTATTCCTCTTCAGGCGTCGCCAGGCCTCAGCCCATTGACTACGACCAACCTGTTCAGTTTTCTGTTGATCTGTACTTTCCGTGACAGAGGTATTTTTTTGGGTTTCTGATTCTGCCATGCCTCATCTACCTCCTTAAAAACAAAAGTTAAGAGACCTTGTCAAACTGCTTCTCTTACTGATACTGGGCCTTGATACGTGGGTCTAAGAAAGCATAGAAAATGTCTACCAACAAATTGACTAGTGAAAACACAATAGCGATGAACAGTACTCCACCCTGTACTACTGTAAAGTTCTGTTCGCGAATACTGTCCACTATCAGCCTTCCCAAACCGGGAATAGAGAAAATAGTTTCCGTCAATACTGCTCCTCCCAGTAGGAACCCGAACTGAAGTCCAATGACAGTTACTACCGGTATTAAGGCATTTTTTAGAGCGTGCTTTACAATTACTGTACGCTCATTTAGCCCCTTAGCCTTGGCAGTACGGATATAATCCTGACGCAGTACTTCCAGCATGGATGAACGGGTCATACGAGTAATAAGACCAGCACTGCTCGTCCCAAGAGTGACTATTGGAAGCACGGCATGCTGCCAGGTATCAAATCCTGATGACGGAAATATGGGAAACAACACTGAAAATAATAGAATTGCCATCATACCCTGCCAAAAGTTAGGAAGTGACACACCTAAGAGGGCTCCCACCATAGTCACGTTATCAATAGCAGAGTTCTGGCGCACTGCAGAAATTATCCCTGCAGGGATGCCAATTATTACTGCCAAAAAGATAGCACCAGTTGATAAAACTAATGTGTTTGGAAACCGTGCCATAATCTCAACCAATACCGGTCTACCAGTTGTCAAGGAGTAGCCAAAATCTCCCTGTATAACATCCGTCAAGTAATTCAAAAACTGTTGAAAGAATGGTAAATGTAGACCCATTTCCCGTCGCAGTTGTTTTACCTGATGTTCTGGAGCTTGTTCACCCAGCAAAATCAGTGCCGGGTCTCCAGGAGTTATATACATAATCGTGAAAACTATGAAAACTACTCCTAGAAGGACAGGGATTAACTGGAGGAGTCGATTAAATATATACTTATGCATACAAGTTTTCCCTCCCTTTAATAAGACCTATAGAACAAATAAATAAAACTACATACTATTTTAAAGCTTTGTAATGCTTTTGCTTTTATGCTATTTTAAACTGTTATACTTCATGTTTTCTATAAATAGGCCATGGAGACGATCCATGGCCTACAAATTCCTTAGTCAGAAAAGAACGCAATCAGATTAATCTGCAATAGTTACCTCAAACAGGTCATGGTGGCCTGCAGGATTAATAGTAAAGTTCTCTACAAAATCTCTAGTACCAACTGCTTCTTCACCCACTTGAGTAAAGATCCAAGGAGCTTCTTCAGTAACTATTTCTTGAATTTCCGCATAGATCTCAGCACGCTCATCTTCATCGAAAGTTCTACGACCTTCGTCTAGAAGTTCGTCTACTCTGTCATTATCATAGAAAGTTCTGTTTCCGGCTGCTCCATGCTCATCACCATGGAATAGGGAGTATAATCCGTAATCGGCATCACCGGTTACTGAAACCCAGCCAAGTATGAACATATCATGCTCTCCTTGGGCAGTTTCTTCAAGATAAGTTCCCCACTCGCGAATGCTGATGTTTAGGTCAATACCCAGTTGAGACAACTGGCCTTGTACCATTTCAGCGATGTCCTGACGCTGCTGCTGGTCATTAGTCCAGATTTCTGCTTCAAATCCGTCTTCATAGCCAGCTTCAGCCAGTAGTTCTTCAGCTCTCTCCATATCCTGCTCATAAGATTTTACATCTTGATTATTGTGCACTACTGCTGGAGCAAGGGGACTTCTAGCAGGTTCTCCCAGTCCATAATATACTCCTTCGACAATTGGTTCCATATCTAATGCATAGTTAATTGCTTGTCGTACCCTTTCATCATCAAAGGGTTCTTTGTCAATATTAAAGCCAATATACTCAGTTGACAAGTTAGGTTCTCTTAAAAGAGTTAATTCTTCATGATCTTCTACTCTTTCAAGATCTGTTGGTGCTACATCGTAAATAATATCAGCACCACCTGTTTCTAATTCAATAGTTCTGTTTGTGTCCTCTTCAATGTTTCTGAAAGAAAGCTGCTCTACACCAGCTTCTCCTCTCCAGTGGTCATCAAAACTAACTAGGTCAATTCTGTTTCCAATATCCCAATCGTCAAATTTAAATGGCCCAGTTCCTACAGGATTCTGTCCAAAGTCATCGCCATGTTCTTCAACTGCATCTTCATTGACAATGGCAGTTACTGAGTGACCAAGATGATAAAGAATTGGTGCAAAAGGTTCTTCTAGAGGAATTTGCACGGTATAATCATCTACAATTTCAATATTATCAACATCAACCATTTCTAAAATAAAAGCTCCCGGGGAAGCTTCGTCTTCATCTAACAATCTTTGATATGAATATTTAACATCTTCAGCTGTTAGCTCTTCACCATTGTGAAATTTAACGCCTTCGCGAAGATAGAATTCGTAAGTAGTATCATCGATCTGTTCCCAGTCTTCAGCCAGTCCTGGCTGAACCTCCATATTCTCGTCCTGCTCCACAAGAGTGTCAAAAATTTGCTCTGTAATTCTTGCAGAAGGTTGATCGTTTTCACCAATAGGATCTAGTGTTGGTGCATCTGCCCCCTGGGCAACTACCAAGTGATCTTCTTCAAGTCGTTCTTCCATTTCTTCCTCTTCTTCTCCTTCTGGTGCTTCGGCTTCGTCCTCAACATCAGGCTCTCCACAGCCTGTCAAGGTGAACACCAAAAGACCAGATAGCACAATTGCTAGCCAAAATGGCTTTTTGTTAAATTTTTTCACTATTGTCCCCTCCTTGTTTCGATTTTAACGCTTTTGTAATTTAAAGCGCCCAAACATCCTGCAGTCGGCCTTCTCACCCCCTCAATCTTTCTAATTTTCTGTAATCCTTTTGCCTTTTAAAGTAAAGGGCGTTACTTGGGTATTAAACCTTCTTTTATTCTACAAGTTTCACAAAGAAATTGTCAATACAACATTCCTCATCCAAAACAGTAAAATCTGCCATGTAAGTACAAAAAAGCTCAGAATCTTTAAAAAACAAAGCCAGCGGCAGTTTTCCGCTGGCTTTCACAGTATCTTAGAAAATATCTAATATACGTTTATATTGTTAATTAATAACATCCAAGACTGCTGTTCCAATTATCTCCAATGCTTTTTCATAACGGTCTTCACAGATATTATCTTCTACAGTATCTAGAGGGGTATGGTATACTGGTTCCGTATAAAAATCTTCTTGAGTCCCTTCACCGGACATGTGGATAAACAAAGCTGCTGGAATACCCGCTTCATGGAAAGGAAGGTGATCACTGGCAGAAAATTGACCTTGGGCAACTTCTTCATAACCCAGGGCTTTATCTGCTTCCTTCATGGAATCAGTAACCAAGTTTGGTTCACCGTCTACTGTTTGGGCAAATAAATGCTCTATATATGGATCACTGGTAGCCACCATATCAGGATTATAAACTCCTTTGAATCTCTCCTGTTCGTCCTGGGACAACTGTTCAACATAATACCGGGAACCTACTAGCCCAACTTCTTCAGCCCCAAAGTTAATAAATCGTAGCTCCACATCGCCATCGTATTCTTTAAATACCCGAGCCATCTCCATGGTAGCTGCCGTACCCGAAGCATTGTCATTGGCCCCTGGAGCTGAAACCACACTATCATAGTGACCTGTCACAGCTATTATGGGAGCATTTTCATCATCTGCAGATTTAGTAGCTTCTACATTATAAGAAGTTAAATCTTCTTTGACGACTGTATCGATAGTGAGTTCAACACCATCATCAGAATTGGCGACCATTTCCTCAAGCCATATTCCGTGAATGTATGAAGCTCCTAGAACTGGTATATTCGCTTGTTCGCTCATATAAGGTGGAAATGCTTGCCCTAATGCACCACCAGGGCCTCCGCTATTGTAAATTATGACTCCATCTCCACCTTCATCTTCAACTTCTACCACTATCTGACCAAATTCCTCTGGATCAAGCTGCCGAAAGTCTCCTTCGACTAAAACAATTTTATCTTCTACCTTTTCATCAATATCTTCAATATCACCGCTACCGACATTTACAACCTCTGCCCTGACTTCCTGTTTTCCTTCAGTAATTAAACCTCCTGGAGAAGCCCACATCTCCCATTCAGTGCCATGCCTTTCTTCAAACGTTCCCCAGGGGTAATCATCCCCGTATTCGGTTTCGTGATCATAATCGATTTCCCCATACCACTGCTCTCCATCTTCTATTTCAACATTAGCCAAAACTGCCATCTCAGGGCCCGCAAATCCCACAGGAAATTCTTGTTTATTTACTTCGTATCCCAAATCCTGATAATACTCAACTAAATAGTCAGCCGCTTTGTGTTCATCAGAAGTTCCGGCAGGGCGAGTACCAATGTCCTGGGCGAGATATTCAACATGTTCCATAGCATGGTCCACGTCAATCTGCTCTAAAACCTCATGGTCTATACCTAAAACTTCATCTTCTGTTATCACTTCCTCATCCACATCTTCTTCCAGTTCTTCTACTACTCTGTCTTCTAAATTTATTTCTACGGTTTCAGTTGCACTTACCCAGCTAACTTCTGCTCCTATTTCTTCAAAGGTTTCACGTACTGGTACTATTTCATTGTCAAGATCGTGGGGTAAATATTCATTTACAGATGAAGCGTCTACCATAGTTCGACCCTGTTCTAATTGCAAGTCTGTTTCAATTTCTTGTCCGTCGATTTCCAGAGAAAGTTCTGAAGTCTCTTGGATGTGGCTTACACCCCCAAAAGCCGCTTGGGATCCTACCTGGGATCCTATTAGTAAAATAAACAAAGCCAATACGGTTATACCAAGGTTTTTACCACCTTTAAACATTGAAAAACTCCTTTCGTAAAAAAATTGTCCACCTATAACTTAGTAACTAGAGTTAAAAATATGACAAGTTGACTAATCACTTCTATCTTAAAAACACTATTCCTGTCTCAGTTCCTGTCATTTCCAGCGACAGCTACTTTTTTTAGTAATATTAAATATTAATTTTATTTATATCTCAATTATCCCTATTCTAAATTGATTTTAAAAAATAATCAACTTCTATGAGAACCTAAACCGAGGAATTCCCCGGGTTTTTAACTTAGATATCAACATACTCACATTGCTATCACGGATATTCGACTCTATTGTAAAACTGTTGACAGGAAAAGTCATTTTTAATCAAGAAATAGCAATGATGCATATTGGATAATTAATTCTTATCATTATTATTACCAGATTAATAATATAAGAGCTTTCTAAACATCTAAAAATATTTTTATTAATTAATTAATTATATGTGGAGGGTGAGTGTATTGACCTCTGGAAAGAGCCTACAAAGTCTATTAAATATCTTTAAAAATATACCGAATTCCATCCAAGAGCTGCAGGATTTTGCATTAGAAGAAGCACTTAAACTCACTGACAGCAAAATTGGCCATTTTTATAAATATAACGAGAACCTACAGCAACTGCGCCTGTTGTCTTTTTCCCAAAAAGTATTTCAAGATTGCAGCTTAAACAGGCACAAAAAAATACGTCCCCTGGACGAACCGGGTATATGTACTGAAGCTATCCGCAAAAGGAAGCCCTTAGTCATTAATGATTATCAAAAATCTCACCCGTTAAAAAAAGGGATATCAGACTACCATATTAATTTGAACAGATATATGGGAATTCCTATTTTCAAAAACAATAACATAGTTGCCGTAGTCGGTATGGCCAATAAGGAAGAGGATTACACGGAGAATGACCTTTTGAGGTTACAAATTTTTATGGATTATTTATGGGAAGTTCGAGAACATAAAGAATTAGAAAAAGAATTATATCAAATAAAACAAGTTCTATCACCCAAGCATAAACCCCAAATCAATACTGTTAAAAACAAAAACTATACAGTCCAAAGAAGTACTGCACAAAGCATTACTTCCCAGAACAATGCTAGATACAAATTAAGTGATATGCAATATGGAGATTTGACAAAATCCAATACCCGCCGGGAAATCTTAGAAGCTACTGGAAAGGATCTGTTACATGAAATCTCAATGGATTTTGTAAAATTGCTAGAGACCACGGCACTGATCTTTGAGAAAAATGGGGATTATGCCCTGGGATTATTTGCCTCCGATTGGTGTCGCTTTCTCAACAAAGCTTCGCGAAACCTGTGTTCCACAAATGATAATTGGGAAGCTATGCAGAGCGGTCACTGGCTTTGTCACGAATCATGTTGGAGGCGAGGAGCTAAACATGCCATAGATACAGGCCAACCCGTTGATAAACTTTGTTATGGAGGTATACGTATACATGCGGTACCTATCCAGGCCCGGGGAACTGTTGTAGGTGCTATTAGCATGAGCTACGGGGATCCACCCCAGGATTTGAACCACCTCCAGGACATAGCTGACTCTTACCAGGTAGATTTGGCCAGTTTATGGGAAAAAACAAAATCTTATGATTCGCGCCCTTCATTTATAATCGACATAGCCCAAGAACGTTTATATACTGCTGCCAGGTTAATCGGATATATCATGGAAAGAAAGAAAGCTGAAAATCAACTCCATTATTTAAGCTATCATGATAAACTAACTGGATTATATAATAGAGATTACATCGACAGAGAATTAAATAATCTTTCCGGGGAGTCAAATTTACCACTTAGCATAATAATGACTGATGTCAACGGCTTAAAACTTGTTAATGAAAGTTATGGAAATGAAACCGGCAATCAAATATTAACCAATATAGCAAATTTGATTGAAGAAATCATACCAGAAGAAGGTATTGCTGCCAGGTGGGGTGGTGATGAGTTTATCATCATTCTACCAAAAACTAGCAAAAAACAAGCAGAAAACATTTCTGCTAATCTTAAGAGAAAATGTGATAATTTACAGGTAACCACATTTCCTGTAAAAATGGCTCTGGGAGTTGCCACAGCCACAAAGACTGCCACAAGTACAAAAACTAAAAATTCTCTTAAAGAAACTATAAAATCCGCAGAAGATCGCATGTACAAAAATAAGCTAGGAGAAAGCGAAAGCACCAAGAGTGATATTATCGGAGCCCTACTGGCTACCCTAAAAGAAAAAAGCGATGAAACAGAAGCTCATGCCCGCCGGCTTAGAGAGTTGGGATTAAAATTCGGAACAGCCCTGGGATTATCCAGGGCTGAAAAGGATAGATTATCTTTACTGGCAACCATGCACGATATCGGCAAAGTTGTAATCTCAGAAGATATTCTGAAAAAATCCGGCCCTTTAACTGAAGATGAGTGGGAAAAAGTCAAAGAACATCCTGAAATTGGGCAGCGAATTGCTTATAACTCTGATAACCTAAACCACATAGCAGAGGAGATAGCCTCCCACCACGAACGATGGGATGGTAAGGGATATCCCAGGGGTTTACAGGGCAAGGAAATACCACTACTAGCCAGAGTAATATCTATCATTGATACTTTTGATGTCATAACCCAGGGCAGATCATACAAAAGAGCAGTTTCCAAGCAACAAGCCATAGCTGAAATTAAAAGGTGTGCCGGAACACAGTTTGATCCTGAGCTGGTTGAAATTTTCACTAACTTGGTTGAGGAATGTTAATGGATAGAAGGAGTATGCACACCCTGGGACTGATCCTGAATGATTTCCACAAATAGCTTCGCCAGTTGGGGATCAAATTGCCTTCCTCCGCAGCGCAAGATTTCCCATAGGGCTTTCTCCTTGCCCATGGGTTCTTTATAACTCCTGCCGCGAATCATTACATCGTAAGCGTCCACTATGGAAATAATTCTGGAAAGCAAGGGGATATTATCCCCTGAAAGCCCTTGAGGATAGCCATTACCGTCCCAGCGCTCATGGTGATGTAAAATGGCTTCTGCGATAGGGGCAAGTTCAGGAGCTGCCAGGGCGATTTTAAACCCATCTTCGGGATGTCTTTTAATGATCTCCCATTCTTTATCAGTTAAGGGTTCCTTCTTTTTTAATATTTTTTCTCCGATAGTCACTTTGCCCACATCATGAAGTACAGATAGATGGGATAATTTCTGCAACTCACTGTCAGGAAGTTTTAAGGCCTTTCCCATTTTTCGAGATAATAATCTCAGTCTTTTGCCGTGCATTTCCGTTTCGAAACTTTTTTCTCGTAATATCTTCAGTAATGATTCAATTATTTCACTGCGAACTTTTTTGCTATCTGCGATCTTTTTTTGATACATCCTCTCCTCGGCTTCCCTGATTAAAGTTTCAGTATTTTTATCCTCTTCTTCAATTTCCTTAGTGGCTAATCCCAGCGAAATACTCAAATTAAATTTTTTAAATTCCTGTTCACGCATATTGTCAACTATTCTTTGTGAGACCAACTCGGCTTCTTTAGCTTTCGTCTGAGGAAGCAAGACAATAAATTCATCTCCACCAAAGCGAGCAATAATATCTTCGCTTCGACAGGATTTTTTTATCGTTTCTGCAGCTTTGATTAACAGCCTGTCTCCTTCCAGGTGGCCAAAGGCATCATTAACTAGTTTGAGCCCATTCACATCCCCCAGTATTAGGCTCATAGGGAGCTGCCTGTTAGTGTTCAAACGATACAATTCTTCTTTAAAGAATCTTCGATTATACAGGCCAGTGAGTTCATCATAGAAACTTAAATATCTAATCTGTTCTTCAGCTTCTTTGCGGGCTGTAATATCGTGGATAAACCCTTCCAGATAATGATTCCGCCCCCCTCCATTGATCGCTACACCTCGTTCTTCAAACCAACGCATTTCACCTCGGGCATCAAATATTCGATAAATTAAATGAAAGGGTTTATTATCAAGGAGAGCACTATTAATTTTATTTTTTACCTGGGGCAGGTCTTCTTTATGTATAATACTTCTAAAGTTTCTGTTACCTTCTAAGAATTCCTGTTTTGAAAAACCTGTAATTTCTTCAATATTATCATTTAAGTATATCATGGGATAATCATCTTCATTTTGGCAAAGATAAATGATTCCCGGAATATTGTTAGCCAATTTACGAAATTTTTCTTCACTGCTTCCAAGGACCTGTTCAATTTTTTCTTTTTTGTTAAGTACTTTACTATTACTTTCACATTCACTGATTGATTCCCCGGCAATTATGACCCCTGTTATTTCTCCGCTGTCATCCCTGTAAAGACCTAGCCTAGTTGAAAATAACCTGGGGGTTCCTATGGCTGGCATGACATATAGATCGATATCCTTGTAAAACTCATTATTTTCTTGGGCTAACACTTCATTAAAAACCTGAAGAAAACGAAGGTTTTCTTCCAAAGAAAGAAATTCTTTAAAAAAAGATTTCCCCAAAAGCTGTTCTTCCTTTAGCTCTAGTAGTTGGCAACCTTTATCGTTTACAAATTCAATGATTCCATTTAAATCAAGTACAATTAACACCTTTTCAGAAATTTTAAGATATTGACTCATAACTTGATATTGTTTGCTTCCTTTGGCCATGTTAATGCCTCCTAGTAGATAATTTAGTTCTGTTAAGTTATATGATATTTGAATCAGTCTCCGTCCCGGAGTTAAGATAGTTTTAGACAGAAATCAAAACCCTCCGGGAGAAAGGAGACTGATCCATGACTAAAGTTGTATGCCCTAGATGCAATAATAACTGCTCTGACAAGTTTTATAGGTTTGGTTTTGATAATCATGGTCATCAAAAGTATCAATGTCAAGAATGTTTTAGTCAGTTTGCACCTAAGACACTTTCTAAAGGCGGGGATAAAAGAGGTCCTAATAAACCTCGTAAATATCCCTCTTGCCCTAAATGCGGTAAAGCTACATTTTTACATCACGACTATGAATTTTATTCTAATTTGAGGTGTTGGGACAAAAGCTGTAATCATTCTTTCTATGTCCCTAAACCTCAAAGTATTCCTGAACCTTCGCAACTTGATATTGACGGCAAAGTAGACTTCTCTAACATGAGACATTCTCTTCATACTGTTATTCGAGCTCTTTACCTGTACTTTATCAATGGTAGCTCTACTAGAGGTGTCTCACAGTTCCTTATTGATTGTGAAGGAATTAAAGTATCTCATGTTACTATTGCTGACTGGACTAAAAAGTTTGCTCCTCTGTTTCTTTATATCTCTAGATATCTAAAGCCAATAGATCTTGACTCTTCTGATGAGTGGCATGTCGACGAAACTGTAATTAAAATTAAAGGCAAAAGATTCTACGCCTGGACTGTTATTGATGCTGAAACTAGATTTGTGCTTGCATTTCATCTATCTCCTTACAGAGATAGCCAGGCTGCTTTTAAAGTGCTGAACTATGCTAAGAAACATTTTGGACAGCCTCATAGTATCGTTACAGATAGATACTGGGCTTACAATGCTCCAATTAAAGTTCTGTTTCCAAACTCTAATCACATCAGAGTCGAGTCTTTTCAAGATGATATCTCTAATAACTTAATTGAATCTTTTTTTCAGATTTTCAAAAGCTGGGTTAAGCAACGCAGAGGATTTGCTTCTTTCCAGTCAGCCAACAAGTTGATTGCGGTATTTGTGTTTGCTTTTAACTTTGTTAGGACAAGCAATGTTTTGAATCAGTCTACTCCTGCTCAAGTTGCTGGGATTAATTACTCTAATCGTAATAGGACTTTTTGGCTTTTACATAGTAATAATGCCGCTTGACTGCCAAATCTTTTGAAATCTTGCGAGCAAATGAGCTTATTTTTCATAACAACTTAACAGACTCGATAATTTAGCAAAAATTAACAATTTTAAAATATAGTTGTACTTAAAATCCACTAACAATAATTTACAACACTGTTCCTACATTATCCTTCTAAGTTTTTAAAAAATAGAAAAAAACCGGGAATTTAACCCGGTTTATGATAAAATTTTCAACACTTTTTGTAAAATTATGTCAACTATTCATACTCATTGTATCATTGTTATGGTATCATTTGACAATGATTATTTCTCTTGTCTGAGCACTCCAAGTAACATTTGCATCAAAGGCCTCGGCAATAAACCTGATGGGCAGCAGGGTTCTTCCCACTTCCTGGTCCAAATAGGGAGCTGCATCCATAGTTATCTTCTCACCATTTATCCAGGCTACAGTTTCATTGATATAAAATACTACTGTGGTGTCATCCAATCTGGCTGTTACCGATCTGACAGTACTATCCCAGTCTACCGTAGCACCTAAAGCTTCCCCAATTACCCTAAAGGGGAGATAGGACCTGCCGTCACTAAAAATAGGAGCACTATCCATCTGATTAGATTGGCCATTAATTTCTATGGTCTTTTTACCTTCAGTAAGCTTAATTGTTTTTGTTTTCACTTCTTGTTCTTGCTCTTCAACTCCCAAGGTGATTTCTTCAGTGATATCGTCATCAACTTTAAGAGAACCTTGATAATCTAAGTGATTTTCACGAGTAACAGTGTAGTCATATTTTCCTTTTTCCAACTCTATAACAGCTTTACCTTGATTATTGGTTCTAGATGTTTTTTCTATTTCATCATCTACTTCCCTCGCCTTTACAACAACTTGAGCATTACTTAATGACTTACCATCTTCATCTTGGATTTTAAAAATAACTTCGTAAACTTCTGCAACTGTGAAATCAGTTTTAAAAGTTTTAGTTAACCCCTGATCTGAAATAACTCTCAAACTGTAAATATCCTGTTCATCTGCTCTAATACTAAAACTAGCACTACCGTCTTTAAAGTCTCTTTTATCACTGACTCTAATACCCTCAGGGCTTACTATATTGTATTTTTGAGAATCTTCATCCTGAACGGCCCTGTTACCATCTTCATCAACCATTGTTAAAGTAACATTTCCTCTTAGATTACCCGGTTTGATATTCACTTTTATTTCTAAATCTTCTGGCTCTCCAGCCACATATAAATTGACACTATCTTCAAAGCCAGTGTCGGCATGATATGCTTTAATTTCAGTTTCACCAGTATTCCCTCTGATGTCAATCAAGCCTGTGCGACTTCCAACTCTGGCAATTCTGCTATTAGAAGAGCTGAATATAACGTCTTCATCTTTTATGTCATAATTTTTCTTCATACCTCTGTTATCTACCAGGAAAACTCTGGCATATAAATCTCCATCTTCATCGGCATCGTAATCTTTTCTAATAGTAGTTTCATCTAAATGTATTTCTATAGAAGACAGTTTTCCAAATTCTGATACAGTAACAGTAGTAGAATCTTTTAAAGTAGTACCACCTATCCTGGCTTCCACCTTGTATTTACCATCTTCGTCAATTTTGTTCTGAAAAACTTTTACTTGAAACATTTCATAGGTCTCATCTTCGTCATCTAAATCCATAGTCAATTCAACTATATCCCGGTCTTCATTAGTGTAAACCTTGCCATCTGGAGCAGTTACTCTAACTGTAATAATGGAGTCGATATCTTTATCGTCAACCACAACCCTATTGCCGAATTCATCGTAGACCGCAAACCATACGTTAAAAGCGCTATCTTTAATATCACTAAATTTTGTTCTGTCATGAGCCACGATCTTATCAATATCTCCTAACTTTACTTCAACAGTTTCATTTGAGTTAACTTTTCTGTCCTTGTCCCATCTGGCCTGAAATTCATGATCACCAATCTCTGTTTTGCTAATTCTTAACTCTGCTACGCCATCTTTATCAGTTCTAGCAGTCCCTATTTTCACCCATCTACCTCGATCATTCTTTTCTTCGAACACAATTACTGCACCTTCTACTTCCCACTTATCAGCTGTGGCCGTTGCCTTTAAGGTGAAACGTTCACCTGCTGTAACCTTATCTGGTTTTATTTCAAGAGTTACTTTATCCACAGAGTCGCTGGCGTTCACTCGTACTTTGGCACTGTCAATTTTCCCTGATTTTACTCCATCTCTATACAATGTAATATCATATTCACCAGGAGTACTACTGGTAACAGTAAATTTCACTTCCCCATTTTTGATTTCATCAATTCGTACTTCCCAGTTTTCTCCATCACGTTTAACCAGATCTTTTTCTTTGCCGTCCACAAGTTCAACCTTTTCAGCATCCCTGCTGGAATTGATGTAAAACTTTACTGGCCCTTCTTCAATCCTGGCACCAGTTGAGCTACGAAAACGAACGGTAAATTCAGAGTTTTCGTTAATATCTACCCTGTTATCATGACTAACTATACTACTTGCGGCTCTGCTGTAATCTTGATACTCATTTGAGCCATTCTCGTCAATATTAACCTGCTCATCATCACTATTTGCAGCAAATGCTACCCCACTAAATAAACTAAATACCATTGCCATTACAGTTAATAGAGATAACATTTTTTTCATTGTCTTTTCTCCTCCTCATTAATTTCTCAATGAATTATCTATCAAAATCCCTGGACAAAGGATTTGTTAAACTTCACCTCCTTAAAGTACGTACTAACTAATAAGACGTAGATTCTCAGAAAATGTGACGCAGTTTGGAAAATAATAATCCATATGAACAAAGTTCCTATTAAAAAAACCGCCCTGGGTCAACAGGGCGGTTTGGGGCTACCGGTTTATATAACCAGTGTCTTCATTTAAAATTTGAGCTAAATTTAGTTTACAAGTCGCTCAATAGTGATTTCTCTAGTTTCGCTATCCCAATCAACATAAGCATCGAAAGCTTCTGCAACGAATCTGATTGGAAGTAAAGTTCTTCCTGCATCATCGTCCATGAATGGTTCAGTGTCCATTTCAAAGGCCTCTCCGTCTACGAATGCAGTAGTTTGTCCAAGGTAGAATATTGCAGTTCTTGCAGCCAGGTTAGCTGTAACGGATTCGTCATCAGCATCCCATTCAACCTCTGCACCTAGTGCTTCACCGATAGCTCGGAAAGGTAGAAATGCTCTCCCGTTTTGGAATACAGGAGTAGTATCCATTTCCTCTTCTTCACCGTCAATGTCAATTACACTTGATCCTTCTTGTAAAGTGATAATCTGTCTTTCCTCTTCTTGTTCAACTTCTTCCATTACCACATTTACTGAAGTATCTTCTTCTACATCAACTGTTCCTTCACTTTCTTCGTACTCATCTTTTGTAACTTCGTACTCGTATTCGCCAGCTTCAACTTCAAAGGCAACCTCTCCAGAAGCGTCAGTTTCTTCAGTTGCATCAGCAAAAGCCACTTCTGCTCCTTCTAAAGCTTCACCTTCTTCATCTTCTACTTCAAATAGTACTTCATAAGTCAAACCTTCAGTGAAATCAGCATCAAAATTAGCTGTTAGACCTTGTTCAGTAATAGCTCTTAAGGAATAAACTTCATAGTCTTCAGCTTCAATTTCAAAGGTAGCCTGTCCATTTTCAAAGTCTTCTTTGTTCTCTACTGTAATGCCTTCAGGAGTAATGATGTTATAATCTTCGGCATCTTCGTCCTGAATAGCTCTGTAACCATCTTCATCTTGAATAGTCATGGTAACTTCGCCTTCTAGTTCGCCAGGCTCAATGTCAACTTCCACATCTAATTGCTCAGGCTCACCAGCAACAAAGAACACAACACTATCTTCTAAACCTTTATCTTGATAGTAAGCATTAATTACGCTTTCACCGGCATTTCCTCTTACATCTAATTCTCCAGTACGGCTATCGATTCTAGCAACAGAAGGTCCTACTGAGCTGAATAGGATTTCTTCGTCATCAGTGTCATAGCTTTTTTCCATTCCATACTCATTAATCAATGTTACAGTTGCGTAAAGT
The DNA here is from genome assembly GCF_000020005.1 of Natranaerobius thermophilus JW/NM-WN-LF. Classification (NCBI taxonomy): domain Bacteria; kingdom Bacillati; phylum Bacillota; class Clostridia; order Natranaerobiales; family Natranaerobiaceae; genus Natranaerobius; species Natranaerobius thermophilus. The sequence continues at coordinate 2,583,569 of NC_010718.1, forward strand.
TCACCATCTTCGTCAGCATCATAATCTTTTCTAACTACTTTTTCATCAAGCTCAAGTTCGATATCTTCAACTTCTCCGAATTCGGATACAGTTACTTTAGTGCTAGCACTCATAGTAGTTCCTGCTATTCTACCTTCTACTTCAAAGTCACCTTCTAGGTCAACTTCATCTTGATCTACAGTAACTTTGAACATTTCATAAGTATCTTCTTCATCATCGCTTGTATCAAATTCTACACTAACAACATCTTCGTCCTCTTCTGTGTATGTATCTCCTTCTGGGTCAGTAACCTCTACTGCAAAGTCCCCTTCTAAGTTGTTGCCGTATTCATCAGCCATAGCAAACCAAACATCGAAAGTATCTTCAGCCACGTCACTGAATTTGGACTCTTCATAAGCTTCAATTTTGTCAATGTCACCAGGAGTTACTTCTACTGTTACTTCTTCAGAAGTAGGATGATTTTCTACATCATCATCGCCATTGTCCCATCTAGCCTGGAAATCAAAGTCGCCTTTTTCGGTTTTTTCAAGATCTAGCTCTGCGATACCATCTTCATCGGTAAGAGCAGTATCTACTTCGTTCCATTCATCATCTTCGTCTTTTTCTTCAAAGATGATTTCTGCACCTTCAATTTCCCAGTTAGCAGTATCAGTAGCTTCAGCAGTTAAAGTAAAGCTTCTACCTACTTTAACTTCTTCAGTATCTGCAGTTAAATCGATTTCTCCTACGTCTTCGGAAGCAACTATTGTGATCTCTGCATCATCAATCTTGTTCTCATGATTTTCGTCTTGATATAGGGTAACTTCTACATCACCAGGAACCATACTTTCTACAGTAAATTCAACTTCTCCATTTTCTGCTTCTGCTTCAATCTTGCCATTTTCATCAGTAATTTCATTACCGTCGTATTTTACTGTTTCTGCGTCACGGCTTGTCCCTACAAAAAATTCTACAGTCCCATCTACCCTTTCTCCATCACTTTTTCTAAATCTTGCAGTAAATTCTGCTTCTTCGTCTACTTCTACCTCTTCTTCAAAATCAATAATGCTGCTGGCAGCTCTGCTGAAATCTTCCTCAGCTAAGACCACCCCGCTAAATAAACTAAGTACCAAAGTGAGTACTGTTAGAAGTGATAATGTTTTTCTCATCTTCATGTAATGAACCTCCTTTAAAATATTATTATATAGTTGTGCACTTAATTGAAAGAAATGTTCCCTTTTTATACATCCCCCCTCAATTAAAATTGCTATTTATTAAGACAGATCGAGCACCCAAAAAGTTCCGACAAAATACGACAAATTTCGTGGTAATATTATCTAATATAGTTACTGTTTAACACTGTAACCATGTGCTAACAATTAAATCCACGATATTCCTGAGTTGACCTGATTCAAAAAATCTGTTAATTTTAATACAGATGTCAAGACAGGTGTAAATCCAAAGATAGGTGTAAATTTAAAAGTTAGGAAGGGATGGACAATGGATGCAGAACAAAGAAGGAAACAAATCCTAAACCTGCTGTCTGCAGAAACTCCAGTGACAGGGAGCCAATTGGGTGAAAAGTTTGATGTCAGTAGACAAGTGATAGTTCAGGATATTGCTTTGTTAAGGGCCCAGGGATATCAAATCATGGCAACTCCCCAGGGATATATCAATCAATCTGAAAAGGATTCCCAAAATAGCCATATCATAACAATCGCCAGCAAACACGAACGAGAGGATATTAAGGAGGAATTAGAAACCATAGTTGATTTGGGAGGAACAATTTTAGATGTCATGGTGGAACATCCTATCTATGGTGAGCTTAAGGGACAACTAATGGTGAAATCCCGTAGAGATGTGCAAATGTTTTTAGATAAACTAGAAAATACCCAGGCAAATCCGCTGGCTACCCTAACCCAGGGTGTTCATTTGCATACTATAGAAGTCCCCAGTCAAGAAGCGGCTCAGGAAATCAAAACAGTCTTAAAGGAAAGAAATTTTCTAGTCAAAGAAGATGGCTAGCTCTGTAGCTGAATGCAGTTGAACAATCAAGTCAGAGCGCCCTGTTCAGGAGCTTGCTCCTTTTTTTAAGATGAAGTGTAAAGACAGGTGTAAATCATTTGTGTTTACATGCATAGGACAGTCATTAACTAAGAAAGTGATAACTTTCTTTTCATATATAAACTCAATTAATTATACAAGGGAGAGGTGAACTATGAATAAATTTAATACTAGTCAAGAGGAAGTTTTAAAGCAAATCCGCGACTTAAAAAAACAGGTTGATGCCATCATCTTGGCTCATAATTACCAACTTCCCCAAGTTCAAAAAGTAGCAGATTTCGTAGGAGATTCCTTTGAACTCTGTAAAACAGCTCGGGAAGTGGATAGTTCAGTGATTATATTTTGTGGGGTTCATTTCATGGCAGAAGGAGCTAAAGTCCTGGCACCGGAAAAACAGGTGATTATCCCAGACAATAATGCAGGATGTCCTCTGGCAGACATGGCTAGTCCAGAACAGGTTAGAGAGATAAAGAAAGAGTTTCCTGAAACCCCTGTAGTGGCGTATGTTAATACCAGTGCCGAAGTTAAAGCTGAAAGCCACATTTGTTGTACTTCATCTAATGCAGTGGATGTAGTTAATTCCCTCGATTCTGATTCTGTTATCTTTTTACCAGATCAAAATCTAGCTGATTATGTATCTAAATATACCGATAAACAGGTGATTCCATGGAATGGCTATTGTATTTCCCATGTACGAGTATCTACTGAAGAAATAGAAGAGACGAGAAAATATTATCCTGAAGCACCCATATTAGTACATCCTGAATGTCCTCACGAAATTAAAGAAACAGCCGATTATATCATGGGCACTGGAGGTATGGTGAAATTCGCCAGAGAAACAGAACATTCCACTATGATTATCGGAACAGAAGAAGGATTAGTTCATCGGTTGAAGAGAGAAAATCCCGCTAAAAACTTTTATCTACTAAGCCCAAGCTTTTTCTGTTCTAATATGAAAAAAATCACACCTCAGGAAGTGCTCCACTCCTTAAAAAACTTGGCTCCAGAAATAGAAGTAGCGGAAGAAACGCGGGTCAAGGCATATCAAGCCTTGAATAACATGTTGAGAGCTACACAATAAAAACAGTAACGATTACATTAGGAACTTGGAATAGATAGATCACGATAGGCTTTAGGATTAGTTTTATACTAATTTCAGAAGTAGGATTAGGAATAAGATTAGGAAAAAGATTAGTATTAGTAGAAGTTTAGGAGTAATTGGAGTGATTTTATGTCTGCAATAATTTCAATACACCATTTTCCCGTTATTGTTCTAGGTTCAGGCATTTCCGGCATGTGTGCCGCTTTAAAGGCAGGGCTAAAAAAAGGGCAAGAATGTGAAACAGCTACAGCTTTGATTTCTCAAGGAGATGAATCCCTGACCAATACTTACCTAGCCCAGGGCGGCATAGCTGCCGCCCTTAAAGATATAGACAGCCCGTACCAACATTATAAAGATACTTTACAGGCATCTTCGGGTCTCACCAACCCGGATATTGTTCATATGCTTGCAGAAGGTGGACCAGAAACAATTGATCAACTTGAACAGTTGGGTGTTGAATTTGATAAAGACCAGCGTGGGGATTACAAACTGGCCAAAGAAGGAGCACATTCTTACCGTAGGATATTACGATGCGGAGGTGATCGTAGCGGTCAGCAAATAGCAGTGAAATTAGCGGACAAAATTATAAATTGCCCATATATTGCCAGATTTAACTGCCACAAACTACTAAAACTTTTAGTAATACAAGGTACCTGCATGGGAGCTATTACTCTTGATGATGAAGGTGAATTCCATCTATTTTTCTCTGATAGTACTATTTTGGCAACTGGGGGTTATGGAGGTTTATTTGAAAAGACTTCCAATCAACCAGGGGCCCTAGGTGATGCCATTGGTGAAGCATTATTACAAGGAGCTACAGTGGCAGATTTAGAATTTGTTCAATTCCATCCCACTGGGCTAGAAATTAAAGATATACCTTCCCAGGGAAAAGAAACAAACCATTATCCTGCAAGCAATTATTATTATCCTGCTTTTACAAATCAATATCCGTTAATTTCAGAGGCAGTCAGAGGTGAAAAGGCCCTATTAATTAACGATACAGGCCGAAGAATCATGGATGGAGTACATCCTTTAGAAGAACTGGCGCCTCGTGATGTAGTATCAGCAACCATTTATCAGTATCAACAAGCTGGATCAAGGGTGTATCTAGACGCTACACATCTAAATACCGGCTATGTTGAACAAAGATTCCCGGGAATTTCATCTATGCTAAAAAAATATGGATTAGACTTGGCCAGGGATCGGATTCCCGTCACTCCGGCAGCTCATTACACCATAGGAGGTATTTTAACCCCTTTTGGTATTTCGACCGGCATCAAGGGATTATTTGCCGCTGGAGAGGCAACGTCCTCGGGAGTACATGGCGCCAATAGACTTGCCAGTAACTCTCTTCTGGAAGGTGCTTTCTTTGGATTCATGGCTGGGAAACGAGCTTTAGAGTTACATCTTCACTATAAAGAAAAATCCAGATCAAATAGTTCAGAGAGAACTTTATTTAATAATCATGAAAAAAATAAATTTATAAAACAAATTCAAAAAAACTTTTCCCAGGCTGTCGAACATCTCACGGACAATGATAAAGATGTCTTTTTTCATGATAGTGATTTTAACCAAAAATTTATCGCTCAAATTCAAAACATTATGTGGACAAAGGCAGGAGTAATCAGAGATGAAAGCAAGTTACAAGAAGGTTTAATTCAGCTAAAAACCTTGGAGCAAGAATATTTTAAGTCACTGCCAAAAAACTTACAAAAACTGCAACAGCATAATTTGCAGTTATCTCCCCTTCCCAAAGTAATCCTGTTGGCAAAAAAAATTATAGAAGCCTCGCTGAGACGCAGAGAAAATAGGGGTGTACACAAAAGAAGGGAGTATCTTCAAATACCCGAACAAAACCCTGATAAATTTTTGTTTAGACAAGCTTACAATATTTCGAAAGGATGGTTTAAATATGACAATGGTTCGTATAGACTGGTTAGATAAAGTGATTGACAGGGCCTTAGAAGAAGATTTGGGAAGCAGCTCAGACCTGACCACTTCGGCTGTTGTGAACTATAATAATGATCTCTCAAGCGACAATCAAGGTGATCATTTAAATTCTTCCACATTCAACCAAGGGGAACAAGGGAAGCAAGGGACAGGAATGATCACTGCCAAGGAAGAAGGAATCTTAGCTGGTAGCTTTGTTGTAACAAGAGTTTTTCAAAAGTTATCTGATCAGATTAACTGCCAAATACTTATACCGGACGGTCAAAGAGTCTTATCAGGCCAGGATATTATGCAAGTGACAGGGCCTTTAGCGCCCATTTTAACAGCTGAACGGTTGGCCCTGAATTTTTATCAACGCCTTTCCGGCATTGCCACAGAAACCAGGAAGTTAGTAGATCTAATCACACCCTATTCTTGTGAACTTTTAGATACTCGTAAAACCACCCCAGGACTTAGGCCACTAGAAAAGTATGCTGTTAGAATGGGCGGTGGTACAAATCATAGAATGGGGCTTTATGATGGTGTTATGATCAAAGACAATCACAAAAAAGCTTCCGGATCTATCACGGAAGCGATTAGAAGAGTTAAAAACACAGTAGGCCCTATGGTCAAAATATCGGTGGAAGCTACCAACCAAAAGGAAGCAGAAGAAGCTTATCAACACGGGGCAGATATCATCCTTTTAGATAATATGTCAACAAATCAATTAGTTCAAATTACAAAAAAGCTCTCTGGTAAAGTACTTCTGGAGGCCTCGGGAAATATCAGTAGTGACAATATTTCAGAAATAGCCAGAACAGGTGTTGATTATATTTCTTCAGGGAGTATTACTCATTCCGCTGAATCCCTGGATTTGAGCTTTAATTTAGTTGAATTTTAACAATAGATATGTTAATTTTTTATCTTTTATTATTTAATAATTTGTATTAGGAACAAATTTTGATAACTATAAATTACAATTTCACTTAAAATGCTAGTTTTGATACTCATAAAAAACTGTCCCATGATGATAACCGGATTCTATCTGATTCTCATTAAACAATGCATCTAAACTTTTAATTATTTCCTGAGGATGAACCTGCAAAACTGTTGTCAAATCCTCTAGAGTACAAGGGCGACGTTTTAATGCTTTGATTATCTGAGCTCTAATCGAATCGTCATGTTTAGTTATAAGATTAGCTTGTCTTTCATAATCAGACTCGCCATCAGACTCATTTTTTATATTAGGGTTATTGGGTTCAGCTATTTCAACCCGTTGTGAATCTTTACCCGCTTCTATTAGCTTTTGACGCAATTTGTCACAAGCCCATGATGGATTAACATTATCCATGGCTGGTGGCCGGGCAACAGTATTAATATGAATTTTGTTTGTCTTAATTTGCATTAGCATCTCTACAATCTTATTTAAATTATCAACATCATCATTTATATTATCAACCAGAAAAGTTTCTAGCCAAGTGATGCCCTGAAACTCATCACAAAATTCACTAATGCCCTCAACCATATGAGAAAATTCAATATCAGGGTGAGGGCAATTAATTTTCTGAAAGACATCTTTAGTTGCCGCATCTAGAGATGGCATAACTAAATCTGCACGACTTAAATCTTGCCTTACTTTTGGATTGTCTAGTAAAGAACCATTAGTTATAACGGCTACAGGTAAATTTGAAATTTCTTTAACTTTGGCAATTATGTCACCAATTCCTTTATGAAGTGTTGGTTCACCACTTCCGGAAAAAGTAATATAATCAATACCTGTTAACTTTTTATTAATCACTTCTGTGAATTCAGACAATACAACTTTCGGGGAAACATAATAATCTCTGTTTATGGTAGTGTCTTGATCTGAACCCAATTGACAATAAATACAATTATAGCTACAAGTCTTGAAAGGAACGAGATCAATACCTAATGACCTTCCGAGCCTTCTTGATGGTACTGGTCCAAAAATAGAACTCACTGTCTACACCTCTTTACATGACTATTTTTTAGCTAATATTTGATCTAAAACTTAGCATTTAGTCCTAGGAGCTTTTAGGTCCTCCTCTATGCCTATGCTGTTCACATCCACATTGACAATCACGAACCTGGTAAATACCACCCTCTATCCGAATAGCTTTTCCGGAAACCAAAGCTTTGGAAATCTTCTCTCTGGCATTGGTCAATATTAATTGAAAGGTTGATCTGGATACATTCATTTTCTTAGCTGCATCTTGTTGGTCCAGGCCCTCAATATCTTTTAAACGAACCGCTTCCAACTCATCTACGTTTAATACTTCCTCTTGTAATTCTCGCAGAGGAACACCTGCAGGCTTAAAGTAATTAATCTCTGGAACAAACTCTACCGTACGTTTTCTAGGAGGTCTGGGCATTTTTACACCACCTTTATAAGTTAATATTCCCTTGGTGATAATTTCATTTCGTTATTATATCATAGTGAATCTTAATATTAGAAACTTTTACAATATTTTTCGAATCACAATCCAGCACTGGCCAGCATTTCAGCAACCAGAACTTCAGTATTTCTGGACTTCAGAGCTCAGACGAGAAAAAATTTCTTTGATTTTTTTTGAGGTATCACAATGAGTATTATAGTCTACAATGGTTTGCCCCTTTAACTGGGCTTCAGTAACCTGTTCGTCATAAGGTAAACAGCCTAAATAATTAACATTCAATTCCTCTATTCTGTTAATAATGGTCTCAGTCATTTCTTTATTGATATCGTACTTGTTAATTATCACACCTGCAGGAACTTGAAAGTGACTACACAATTCCAGAACCCGCTCCAAATCATGTAGTCCAGAAACAGTTGGTTCAGTAACTACCACGGCATATTCAGTACCTGTTAATGATGCTATCACTGGACATCCGGTACCAGGGGATCCATCCAATAATCCCTCCGTGACGTTATCAAAGCTGGCAAGTTCTTTGGCCTTTGTTCGGGTCAATGTAACTAATTTGCCCGAATTTTCTTCAGCAATACCTAAACGAGCGTGGGACATGGCTCCTTGAGAAATTTTCGATTTATACCATTCGCCGTTAATTGCTGGCTCCAACTTGATAGCGTCACTTTGACACACCAAGCGACAAGCACCACAGCCCTCACAGTTGAGAGGGTCAATTTGATATTTTTGTTTATCTTCCCCCTCTCTTTCTTGAAATGTTATTGCTGCAAAGCGGCATACCTGATAACATTTACCACAACCACTACATTCATTGCTATCAATCCGAGCCAAGTATCCACCGCTGAAATCTCCCTGCTCCATGATATTTGGATTTAAGACCAAGGGTAAATCTGAAGCATCTACATCACAATCTGCCACAACGGCCTTATTAGCCAATGAAACCAGAGAGGCTGTTAAGGAAGTCTTTCCAGTCCCACCTTTCCCACTAATTACAACTAGCTCACGAAACTCTCCGGAGCCTTTATCCTTATAATCCTGTTCTAAATCTAATTTACCATCCTGATTCTCGGACTGATTCTGGGGCTGATCCTTGGGCTGATCCTGGGGCCAGGACTGATCCTTGGGCCGGGACTGATCCTGGGCGGCCTGGTTCTGATCCTGAGCCTGTACTTGACCTTTGTCTATACTCACCTTTTGTAAATTTAAGTATTGCAACAGTTCGGAAGAAAGTTTCGAAAACATTTTCTGATAATCATTAAATTCCTCAACAGCCAGTTCACCCCGGGAATAGAGCTCTGCTATCCTCCTGTCATTGGGAATCTCACCTATGATGTGCAATTTTTCCCTTTGACAATAGTCATGTACTCCCGGGTCTTCACCGCCGCTTCTATTTATGACCACCACTGGCTCAATTCCAATTTCTCTGCACATCTCTACTGATAACTTGAGATCATGCAAACCAAAGGGTGTTAGATCGGTAACCAGTACACATAAATCACTATCTTTAACTGTTTCTACCGCTGGACAGGCAGTTCCAGGTGGTGCGTCCAATATATTAATATCACAATTGGCAAATTTCTTAACCTCCTTGATCATTCTAGGCGTCATGCCACCCTGACCCTGATTAACAGCGCCATAATGCATGGGAACACCTTTACCACGGCCGTGGAACAAAGTTCCCACGGACCGATTCCCTTCTTGTATAGCTGAATTAGGACAGGCCAAATTACAGGCACCACAGGCATGACATAGTTCGGGAAACAGTAAAATTTCCTGATTAATGGAGACTAGTGCATTAAAAACACATATCTGGCTGCACTCACCGCAGCCAGTACACTTTTCCTGATCAATACTTACTGGTGCGGTTATTTCAACATTTTCTTTTTTAACGTCTGTGGGAGAGAGAAATAAATGTCCATTGGGTTCTTCCACATCACAATCCAAGTATGTCACTCGACTATTAAAATCAAAGCCCGATTCTAGTCGTTTTAAATGCAAAACATAAGCTAGATTGGTAGCTAAAAAGGTCTTTCCGGTTCCACCTTTACCACTGGCTATAGTAATATTCATGCTGATCCTCCTCAGTTTTTATCTTGGCTGCCACTGTTTAAACTTAAAAACCAGCCGGCAGGACAATCATGCCTGCCGACTGCTTAATGGATTTAGCTTTGTTCCTGTAAAGATTCGAGTTCTTCTATTCGCTTGTTGATTTTGTTTAATTGGCCTTTTAAAGCTTTGACCTGACTTTTAAGAATCTTTTTTTCCCTTTCGCTGTCCATATCGAAATCATCATGTACACTTTCCTGATTATAGGCCGGTAAACCTTCTACAACCATCCCTGACCTGGCCCATCCTGGTAGGCCAGTAGCATAATACATGTGGCGAAAACCACTTCTTCTTCCGCCACCAGTTCTTCTTGTATCACTAGCTTTGTTTCTTTTAGACCCTGGATACGAAAAACCAGGTGTTTCATATCCAGCACAATATCCAGTTAATCGTCCACGCATTGGCCCTCTACCCATAGGACCAGTTCCATCTCCTCCTGGCATGAAGACACCTCCTTCAGTAAATAATATTGTTTAGTGATCACAATAAGCTTCCGTCCCCAAAAGTTCCCCTTTTAAATATAAATTTAAAATTTCATCTACATCGCCTTCTACTCCCACGATGGTCTCAATACCCATCTCGGAAAATAAGTTCCTGGCTTTCATGCCCATACCACCTGAAATGACACAATCAACATTTAATTTAAACAAATAATTAGGTAAAAAGCCGGGTTTATGCCCGGGATTTAATATTACCTGTTGATTTTCGATGTGTCCCTCGCCTATTTCAGCTATGGTATATTCAGAACATCTACCAAAATGAGAGGCTACACATCCCTGTTCTGTTGCTACTGCTACTTTCATGACAATTGTCCTCCTTCATTGTTTGTTAATTTAAAAAGTTATATAAAATTAATATTTATTCTATTGATACTTTTCCATTTTGAGTTGGCCCTGTTGATATTCCTCCAAGGCAGTTCTAACCGTTCCTGTTGCTTCTGTATAAACATCTACATTTGAAGCTTGTAGTGCTCTCATAGCCTTTGGACCTACTTTGCCAGTGATAATCACTTTAACACCCTGATCTGCTATCAATTGAGCAGCTCTGACACCAGCTCCACTATCGGAATTCCTTGCTCGATTAGGCAATATTTCTACTTCATCATCATTCTGTCTATAAAGAACAAAGTATTCACATCGCCCAAAACGTTGATCAAGATAAGCATCCATGGGTGACTCAGCATTTTCCCCTTTTGCAGTTATTGCAATCATTTGTTTCCCTCCTATCTTCATAAAGAGTTCTGTTAAGTTATATGATATTTGAATCAGTCTCCGTCCCGGAGTTAAGATAGTTTTAGACAGAAATCAAAACCCTCCGGGAGAAAGGAGACTGATTCATGACTAAAGTTGTATGCCCTAGATGCAATAACAACTGCTCTGACAAGTTTTATAAGTTTGGTTTTGATAATCATGGTCATCAAAAGTATCAATGTCAAGAATGTTTTAGTCAGTTTGCACCTAAGACACTTTCTAAAGGCGGGGATAAAAGAGGCCCTAATATGCCTCGCAAATATCCCTCTTGCCCTAAATGCGGGAAAGCTACGTTTTTACATCACGACTATGAATTTTATTCTAATTTGAGGTGTTGTGACAAAAGCTGTAATCATTCTTTCTATGTCCCTAAACCTCAAAGTATTCCTGAACCTTCGCAACTTGATATTAACGGCAAAGTAGACTTCTCTAACATGAGACATCCTCTTCATACTATTATTCGAGCTCTTTACCTGTACTTCATTAATGGCAGCTCTACTAGAGGTGTCTCTCAATTCCTTCTTGATTGTGAAGGAATTAAAGTGTCTCATGTTACTATTGCTGACTGGACTAAAAAGTTTGCACCTCTTTTTCTTTATATCTCTAGATATCTTAAACCTATTGATCTAGACTCTTCTGATGAGTGGCATGTTGACGAAACTGTAATTAAAATTAAAGGCCAAAGATTCTACGCCTGGACTGTTATTGATGCTGAAACTAGATTTGTACTTGCATTTCATCTATCTCCTTACAGAGATAGCCAGGCTGCTTTTAAAGTGCTGAACTATGCTAAGAAACATTTTGGACGACCTCATAGTATCGTCACAGATAGATATTGGGCTTACAATGCTCCAATTAAAGTTCTGTTTCCAAACTCTAATCACATCAGAGTCAAGTCTTTTCAAGATGATATCTCTAATAACTTAATTGAATCTTTTTTTCAGATTTTCAAAAGCTGGGTTAAGCAACGCAGAGGATTTGCTTCTTTCCAGTCAGCCAACAAGTTGATTGCGGTATTTGTGTTTGCTTTTAACTTTGTTAGGACAAGCAATGTTTTGAATCAGTCTACTCCTGCTCAAGTTGCTGGGATTAATTACTCTAATCGTAATAGGACTTTTTGGCTTTTACATAGTAATAATGCCGCTTGACTGCCAAATCTTTTGAAATCTTGCGAGCAAGTGAGCTTATTTTTCATAACAACTTAACAGACTCTCATAAAGTACTTAACTCACAATTATGTTTTTGGTATATGTTATTTATAATTTAGCACAGTTTTTGGTATATGTCAATTTCAGATTAAAAAATTTTCGAATAGAAAAATAAAAGGTATTCTACAATTAAAAAAATATTTATTTATGTTTTAATTTGTCGATTAAAACAAATATTAAGATAGAGGTGATATGTATGCTACTTAAAGATAGATTAATAAGAGGTTTTATAGCTGGAGTTATCGCTAGCATCTTTGCTAATATCCCCGGCTATATCCTATACTCCCTTGGCACCACTTCAATGCGTTTTGTCGACTGGGCAGCTTTATTTATATATGGAACTCATGCACAAAATTTTTTAGAAATGATAGTAGCCCAAGTTGGTCAAATTATATTTTCCGGAATACTTGGAATAATATTTGCCTATCTAATCCCCTATATCACAAGTATAGGGAACTTATTTAAAGGATGGCTTTATGGCGTTGGATCTTGGTTTTTTATATACGCATTTACAATTTTATTTGATCTAGAACAAACTTATCCCATAAGATTTGGTACAGCTTTTTCCAACTTTATCGGAGCATCTATCTACGGCTTAATTCTAGCGGCAGTACTGAAATGGTTAGATAATAAAGTGAGTATAAAATAAAGGAGACCTTTCTTGGTCTCCTTTATTTATGGGAAGTATCTAAATGATTCTGAGCATTAAATAATATACGTCATTGATAATATAACTGCCACAGTTAAAAACGGAACTATTCCTTTAACATATATGGTTTTATCTCCAAAAGCCCTATCATCTTTTTTATCCTGGTCTCTCAAGATAAATTCTACATACATAGCTAATAGCACTATAAAAGCTAAAGCGGCAATAAAAAAACCAACAAAGCCATCGATAGACTTTAATACATAATTTTTTATATTTACTGTGTAGTCTAACAACATGAACAATAGTAATCCTAAAAAAATATTACGCAACACTATTCGAATTTTCTGTATAATCTGATAATTTAACAAGGTTTGATACACCCCTTGTCTGTTATAGTTATTTATAGAAGGGCAGGAAAGCCCCTCTTGGATCACGTAATAATAAAGTAAAGGTGGCCATCCGGGGAAAGACCAAACACCCCTAGTTAGTACGACTACTTAAAAAAGAACTGTCTTCCCCGGATACCATAAGTAGCAGTTACGGACTATAGAGAAGTTGTGCCTCGAGCACTGATGCTAGACAAGGCTTACCTCTGCTACTAAATACCATCACCTTAAGGAGGTCTTAGAATGTACTTTGTTGGGATTGATTGGGCTGATACAAAACATGATATCCTGGTCATGAGTGGCGATGGTAGAGAACTAGATAACTTCACTATTCAACATTCTAAAGATGGTTTTGAAACTCTAAAAAACAAGCTATTAAAACATGATGACGATCCTGAAAACTTCTATTGCTTAATTGAAACTAAACATGGACTTTTAACCCAATATCTTTTAGAAAATAACTTCACTGTTTATTCTGTTAACCCCAAACTAGTTGATGCTAGAAGAAAAGCTTCTGGGGCTAAAACTGACTTTATTGATGCTAAAATACTAGCTAATATGGGTAGATCAGAGCTCCATGACTTACATAAGCTAGAGCCTGATTCTGAACACATCCAAGAACTTAAAGTACTCACCAGAGATCAAGAAGCTCTTATACAAGAAAGTGCTAGGTTAACAAATAGACTGATTTCAACCCTGAAAGAATATTACCCTGTTGCTCTTGAATTGTTTTCTAAAATAACTCTACCTGTTTCTCTAGCTTTTTTAAGGAAATATCCTACTCCAAAACAGGCTCGAAAAGCTAGTAGAGATGAGATCTTTAAGTTTTTAAAAAAGCAAAAACATCCTAACCCTACGTCTAAAGCTAATGAGATCTTCACAAAGCTTCAAAAACCTAATTTAGAAGGAAACAGAGCCATTTGTTCTGCCAAGTCTAAGTTTTTATTTACTATCCTAGATCAGCTAGAGCCTTTATTAGAACATATTGATGAGTACGACAAGGAAATCGAGAAACTTTTTAAGTCCCACTCTGACAGTAAAATTTTCGACAGCATACCAGGTGCCGGTAAGCGAATTGCACCGAGGCTGCTGGCAGAGTGGGGAGACGATCGCAGCCGTTATGCTGACGCCTCGGTGGTACAGGCCCTTGCGGGAACTTCACCAGTACCCCATCAAAGTGGCAAAATGCGTATTGTAAAAAGGCGACACTCTTGTATTAAGCCTTTTCGAAACGCTTTACATCAGTTCGCTCTACAAACTACAAGGTGGATCCCCTGGGCCAAAGACTATTACTACAAAAAGCGCAAAGAAGGTAAACAGCATCATGAAGCTGTAAGGACTCTAGCTAATATTTGGGTTAGGATACTCTTTGCTATGTGGGTAAACAAAGAGCCCTACAACGAAAGCAAGTTCATAAAAGCTAGAGAAAAACACGCTGCTTAATTTAGTTTTAAAAGAGCAAAATTTCAAATTTGGATTACTGTATCCTGTGTTTCCAAAATTTTACAGAGTTTTATCCTTTACATAGAGAATCTTTTTTAAATAATAATTAAGCGGATAAATATTTTAACACTATTATACATTTAAAATATCATTTTAATCAAGCTTCAGTTTTATGCCCAGTGACAATCCGAAAAGGACTATTCGAAGTAAATAAATAACTAGTCAAGGTATTATAAAGGTAAATACTGTTAATATAAGATATTATTAAAGATATAGAAGAAGATTACAATTTTGATGTTTTATTCGATAAAGATTTTAAAACTAGTGAAACTTTGAATATTGAAGCTGTTCCTACCACTGTTTTTATAAAAGACAATGAAATAATTGATAAAAAATCTAGGGTACTAGAAATTGACGATTTTAATGAAGTTTTGAATGATTCATAAAACTCACCTAAAAAATTAATCGAGTAGGAGGTAGATAATTATTTTATCTACCGACCTCTCACACCACCGAGCAAACCGTTCGGTACACGGCGGTTCCTAGTTTACGCTTTAACTTGTCGATAATATTCCGAAAAGAATAGGAAACCAAATCCTTTGATTACATCATTTCCAAGGGATTTGGATAAGACGGGGCTATTGGAAATTCTCCAGTAGCCCTTTCTTGTGTTTGCATATTCCCATGCTTTGTATTTATTGGCTCCAAAGAACTTGAGCATTTTAAATTTTGTTCTCACTTTCTTCCATTGTTTCCAGTAAATCATGCGAATACGCCTTCTCATCCAACTGTCAGTATTTATTAACAGATTCTTCATATCAGCTGGTTTAAAGTAGTTAACCCAACCCATAATGTATCGGCTAAGTTTCTTTGCTCTGGCTTCGTTGCTTATTCCATAACTTCTAGATGTGAGTTCTTTTATTCTCGTTCTCATCTTTGTAACTGATTTAAGATGAACTCTTAATCTGGCTTTTCCTTTATGTCTGTAAAAGCCAAACCCAAGAAATCTTACCTTTCCTACATAGGCAACTACAGTTTTATCTTTATTTACTTTGAGAAATAGTTTATTTTCGATGAAGGGTAGTATGTTCTTCAAGGTGCGTCCGGCACTTCTTCTGCTTTTACAAAAGATTAGCAGGTCGTCCGCATAGCGGACGAATTCGTGCCCCCTTTTCTCAAGTTCTTTATCCAATTCGTGGAGCATTATGTTACTGAGGATAGGGCTAAGAGGCCCGCCCTGGGGCACGCCAACTTCTGTATCCTTATAGGTGTGTTTGATCATTACTCCTGCTCTTAGATATTTGTTGATAAGAGATATTACTCGACCGTCTTTTATTGTCTTAGATAGCACTTCTATCAATTTGCTCTGGTTTACTGTGTCAAAGTATTTCTCCAAGTCCATATCTACTACATATTTGTATCCTTCATTTATGTTTTGTTGACTTTTCTTAATTGCATCATGAGTACTGCGTCCAGGGCGAAAACCATAGCTGTTATCTGAGAATTGCTCCTCATATATTGGAGATAGTACTTGGGCTATTGCTTGTTGGATTACCCTGTCTACCACTGTAGGTATGCCTAATTTTCTTTTCTTCCCATCTTCTTTAGGTATCTCTACCCTTCTGACGGGATTAGGGCGGTATTTACCGTCCAGGACTCTTTGCCTGAGGTGGTCCCCGTTTTCTTTGAGATATTGTAGAAGTTCATCTACTCCCATCCCATCAATCCCGTGAGAGCCTTTGTTGGATTTTATTTTCTTGAATGCTTTATTCATGTTGTCTCTATCCAAAATTTCCTCTAGCAAATTCCCCTTCGACAAGTTTGCATTGGAGATGTTGTTTTCAGTTATCCTTAAAGAACTGTGCACTCCCGCATATCCTTCGTGTTCCGCACTATTCTTCTGCGGTGAGCCTTCTTTGCAGCTTTCGCCTGTCAGAAGTTGGCGGCACTTCATTCCTTTATTGGTAACAGTCATTTACTGATCTCCTCCTAGGTTCATCCCTTCCTTAATGATGTCGACCTCATCAAGTACTATGGAATCTGCTGACTTCTCATGACAAATCTTATTTCAACCGTGGTTCGAAGTTCATCTTGCCACGTCCATGAGACCTCCCACGGTAAGACGATTAACTTTCATTCCATGTACCCACATCATTTACACTGGTATGTCCGTGTAGTTGATTGGACTTCGTTTTGTATTGCAAACTCATCCCATACCTTATGCCTGATGATGTTCGTGTGCCTTGGGTCGGAATTTTGCCTTAAGCTTCCTTCAGATCCCACCTCACGATGGGCACCCTTGCTCTTGGCTAATGGTTGGTAACTACAAACCCCCATAGTGGACTTACACCACCTAGCTAATCGTCATGCATGGCGCACAATAAGTAAGCGGCTAAGCCTATAGTTCCTTAGCCGCTTACACATGTTTAAAGAGTATCCACTTAACTATGATTTTTGGCTAATATACGAACAAAGATCTACGGTTCGCTCGGAATATCCCCATTCATTATCGTACCAGGCAATCACCTTGACCATATTATCGTCTACCATGCCAGTACTGAGACCATCAATTATTGTTGAATGAGGATTCCCTGTATAATCAGCAGATACCAGTGGAAGATCGGTGTAATCTAAAATCCCTTTCAATTTCGATTGGGAAGCTTCCCTAAATGCTTCATTAATTTCTTCCTTACTGGTATTTTTGTTAAGATTAGCTACTAAGTCCACAGTAGATACCGTGGGAGTAGGCACTCTAAAGGCCATTCCATCTAATCTTCCTTCTAAATGTGGGAGTACTTTAGAAACGGCCTTGGCAGCTCCTGTAGTTGTAGGGATAATTGACAAGTTAGCTGCTCTGGCTCTTCGGATATCTTTATGCGAGCCATCAAGAAGCTGCTGATCCATGGTATAAGAATGAACAGTTGTCATCATTCCCTTGGAAACCCCGAAATTTTCATCCAAGACCTTTACCAAAGGTGCTAAACAATTAGTAGTACATGATGCATTGGAAAGTACAAAGTGCCGATCAGGGTCAAAGTTTTGTTCATTAACTCCCATAACTACTGTTAGATCCTCGTTTTTGCCGGGAGCACTAATAACTACACGCTTGACTTTGTCCCCTAAATGTTTTTGGGCATCGTTCCTGTCTCTAAATTTCCCTGTAGCCTCGATTACCACTTCCACATCGTAATCATCCCAATTTAGATTTTCTGGATTTCTATCTCCTAAAAGATTTATTTTATTATCACCAACCATTAAGTAATCCTTACCAGGAGTTACATCTTCAGATAATTCACCATAAAGGGAATCGTATTTTAGTAAGTGTGCCAGTAATTCTGGATCCCGATCACTATTTACTGCCACTACTTCTACATCTTCTCTATAATGGGCAATTCTAATTACGGCTCTTGCTATTCTACCAAAGCCGTTTACACCTATTTTAACCATAATGAGCTACCTCCTTATTTTAATAAAATATTTTTGAAATTGTTCTTACCCTTAAAAACCTTTTATTCAATGGCGACAGCCTGATAAAGAAATGTTATAATGGCATTTAGTTATTGATTTTGACAAATATTTTTTTAGTGAAATTATTATGTATCCAAATCAAATCCGATCAAAGCTTATACTAAGGGACATAAAATGACCCGGAGGGACTAATATCGTCCCAGTCAGGTTAAAAAAATGAACACTTTTCAATTAATATAATAATACACTTTAAAAGTTTCATCAAGGATGAGATTATCAAAAATGTCGGACTAAGAATTCATATCTAGAAAAAGACTTTTTCGCTCTGTACACACCATAGGGAAAGTCGCAGATTAAAAATCTGCGACTTTCTTGTTAATAACATCTTGTTTACCTAGCTTAACTAAAAACAGACATTGTCCCTTAACAGTGAAATTTGTCCCACAGATATAACAGCCTCTTGTCCATAAGTACAACTATACATGAGAAAGTCCACCTTCAATCGTTTTTTGGTGACATTTATAATAGCTATGAAATGAATTTCTACGTAGCTTTTCTCAAATACTCAAGAATTAATAAAGATAGCTGCAAGTGAAAGATGGTCTGACTATTCTCCAGGTTCAGTTCCGTCATATCAATAATTTTGCTAATCCTATTCCTCATGGTATTTCTGTGGATGTATAGCTTTTCTGCAGCTTCATTGATATTTTGATTAGTATTTAAGTATTCCTGAAGACATCTTAAATAAGCAGTCCCATTTTCCTGATCATAGAATTGCAATTCTATCACTCCACTATGACAGTAATCCATCAGATCTGTCTGTCCGTTAAAAGTGCTAATTAAATCATAGGGTTTATAACTTTCGTAAAACAATAATTTATCAGTATCCTGATTCATATTTGCACTGCTATCCTTTTTACCCTTAAGTAGTAACTGGCCAAACTCCAATGTGTTTTTAACTTTTAAAAACTGCCTTTTAAACTCCATTATACTGCTAAATTTATCACTAACTGCTGCCCACAAACCATTATTTTCTAAAAAATTTATCAACTTATCTAAAATCTCTTTTCCCATTTTTTCTTCAGGCAAGTCAAGTAGCACTAGCAAATAATCCTGATAATATATGGCTTTGCAGTGTGGAAACATGGTTTTTACCTGTTCTCTGTAGTAGTCCACACAGTAATGATTGGGAAGATTTTGGCCTAAGGAGATAGCTATTAAATACAAGTTTTCTCCAAAGGAACACGGGGTATTTTGAACCCTAGCCCTTACAGTTTGTTCACTTGAAATATTATCATCCAGTAAATCTAGGAGTAGGTTTTCGTACATAAGACCTGTCGAATTCTTATAATAATCATGTTTTTTCATTTCCTCGGCTAAGACATTACTTAACTGACTGATTAGCTTACTATCTTCTTTGGAAAAAGATCCTTCATCCTCAAATATTATTACATATCCAGCTATTTTATCTTTAATTTTAATATTTTTCACCATTTTTAATCCCTGACTGGCTTCACAGGTGATCAATTGTGGAGTGTTATTTTTGTTAAGTTTTTGCAAGGTTTGATTGTGCTTAACGGTCTGGATAAATTCATAGCTGCAGTACCCATTGGCAATATAATTGTTCCACAAAGGATCTTGAACAGGTCGGTTCTCCGAATGAGCCAAAACTTTAAAGCTGGAATCAATTAACACTATGGGCTTGTTTAGTATTTTGGTACCTATTTTAACAACATACTTAAGGCCCCGACCTTTTATTAGAGAATTAAGTAGCTCTGCCGAGTTATTCATCATTTTATAGTTTCCAATGAAAAGATCCTGAATGAAATTAAAAATTTCCCCACTAATGTCCTGCTTTTCCTTAGAGTGAACTATAATTATATTTGTGTTATCGGTCTTTTCAATCCTTTGCAGACTCTGAGCATCTTCCCGGAAACGGAAATCCTCCTGCCGTTCTTCACCATCCCCCCTGCTGATCAGAAGCAGATTAGTGTTATCCGGCAGTTTTGAAGCTTGTTCCAGTGTATTAATGTCCCCTATGTACAGGACATGTTCCTGGTAATCGGTTCCATTGGGATCTATAAATTTTATTCCGCAAATTTCTCTGGGTGTTTCCAAATGGCTCCAAAGCCCATTGTCTGAAAATTCTTTTGCAAGTGCATTATAAACAGTCTCAAAAGTCAATTCCACAAATATTTCCCCCTCCCTCCTTTCATTATAATGCACTATGCACATTTTATCCACCAATTCTTGTTTGTTTGTACATGTGAAAACCTGCACTAATTTGCTAATATTAGTTTAAAAGCTAGTAAGAAGGAGTGAATAAGAATGGTTTATAATGAATTATTTCAAAGAGGAAGAATTGGAAAGTTAACTATCAAAAATCGAACAGTCATGCCTGCCATGGGAACTTCCCTGGCGGAACCAACAGGTGAGCCTTCAGAAGAGATGATTAAGTATTATGAAGAACGGGCAAAAAATGGCTGTGGTTTAATAATCACCGAGATTACTAGAGTAGATGAAGATTACGGAGTCGGGACTGCCAATCAGCTATCAGCTACAAGTCCACAGCACATTCCGGGTCTGGAAAAACTGGCAAGAAGGGTACAAATCCACGATTCCAAATTATTTGTACAGCTTCATCATCCTGGTCGCCAGGGGCATGCTAGATTAATTGGCGACAAACAGATAATCGCTCCCAGTGAATTAGAATGTCAGGTCACCAAAGAAAAACCTCGAGCCATGACTACAGAAGAAGCGGAAGGTCTGGTTAAAAAATTCGTTAAAGGAGCTGTCATATCTCAAAAGGCAGGAGTAGATGGAGTGGAAATCCACGGGGCTCACGGGTATCTGATCAATCAATTCTTAAGCCCTTATACCAACAGGCGAACAGATAAGTATGGAGGCAACTTCGAAAATAGAATGCGCTTCCTCACGGAAATTATTGTTGGTATTAAGTATATGTGCGGAAATGACTTTCCCATCAGTGTGCGTTTAAGTGCCGATGAATTCAATCCCAAAGGTATCGATTTGCAAGAAGGTACTAAAATCGCTAAATACCTGGAAAGTATCGGAGTTGACGCCATTAATGTCAGCTGTGGAAGCTATGAAACTGGTACTACAATAATTGAACCAAATGCCTTCCAACAGGGCTGGAAAAAACATTTGGCTGCTAAAATCAGGCTCAAACTAAATATACCTGTTATAGCTGTCAATAACATCAAAGAACCACAAATTGCAGAACAAATGCTGTCAGATCAAGTTTGTGATTTTGTCGGCCTGGGAAGATCCCAGCTTGCTGATCCCCAGTGGATCTATAAGGCATATCAAGGTAAAGATGAGATGATAAGACCTTGTATTTCGTGCCTATATTGCATTGAACAACTTATGGGAGGGAGAAAATTCAAGTGTTCCGTTAACCCCTATCTGGGAAGAGAACAAGAGTTTAGCCAGTTAACAGTTGATGGCCAAGGAGATACGGTAGCTATAATAGGAGGAGGACCCGCCGGAATGGTGGCAGCAGAAACCCTGGCTTTGAGAGGATTTACACCGGTCATTTTCGAAAAGGAACAAGAACTTGGAGGTACCTTACTGACTGCAGACAAAACACCACACAAAGAACAAATCACCCGATACGTCAAGTATATGGAAAAAAGACTGACAGAACTTAATGTAAAGTTGAATCTAGGTCAGGAAGCTACAGTAGATACTATCAAAGCACTGTCACCAAAAGCCGTCTTTGTCGCTGCCGGAGCTAATCCCATTGTACCAAAGGATATATCCGGTATAGATAAGGATCATGTTTACACTGTCTTTGATGTATTGAAAGGTGAAGTAGAATTAACAAATCAGCATGTTGCCGTTATTGGTTCTGGACTCACCGGACTTGAAACTGCCGAACTCCTCGGACAACAGGGCAATAAAATTTCCGTCGTTGAAATGGCCAAAGAAATTGGACCAAGTGTATATCGCAATATTTTAGCAGATATAACCGGTAGATTGAAACACTATGATGTAAACTACATGCCCCTACAGCAATTGAAAAAAGTCACCGATAATAGCATCATTACCTTGGACAGACAGAAATCTACTTTGGCAGAACTCGAAGTCGATGCCGTAGTCCTGGCTTTAGGAGTTACTCCAAACACAAAACTTGCCGAAGAGTTTTATCAATCCTTTGAAAACTGTTATTACATTGGTGACATTGTAGAAGCTGCTAGAATTCCAGAAGCTGTGAGAGACGGCTTGGAAAAAGGAAGTATCTTATAAACTGTTGGTATCACCGGTATCAATACAAGTTTGAAAATTTGTGAATTTGAAACTGATTTTTTTGACTTTGACTAACTGATTAGGGAGGGTTAGAAATGAAAGAATTCAAAAATAAGGTGGCGGTTATCACGGGGGCGGCCAATGGAATTGGTAAAGAACTGGCCTATGAAAGTGCCCGAAGAGAAATGAAGGTGGTACTGGTTGACATAGATGAAACTAATCTTAAAAAGGTTGAACAGGAGCTATCAGATATGGGCACCCAGGTCCTGTCTATAACAGCTGATGTCACGTTATATGAAAATGTAGAACGAGTAAAAGACGAAACTTTAAATAAGTTCGGACAGGTTGATTTGCTATTCAATAATGCAGGTGTGGTAGTTTCTGGTCCTGTTTGGGAAATGCCAACTAAGGAATGGGATTACATTACCGCTTCAAATATTCATAGCGTCATATATGGAATGAAAGCTTTTATACCTGTAATGATGGAACAGGGAACGGATTGTCATATAGTGAATACAGCTTCAGTGGCGGGACTGCTTTCCACCCCGGGAATGCCAGCTTATCATATGTCTAAATTTGCTAATGTAGGACTAACAGAAGCAACAAATCACCAGTTACGGGCAATGAATTCCAATATAAAAATGTCTGTTTATTGCCCGGGCTTTATTCAAACAGATCTACACAATTGTGATGATAGAAGGCCACAACGATTTGCTATAGATCCCGATGAACCATATTATCAAAGCACTAGCTACATGCTGGGCCGAGAAAAGGCCAGGTATGTAATTGAAACAGGTATACCATCAGATTCTGTGGGATTAGCTGTATTTACAGCTATTGAAGAAGAACGGTTCTATATCCTTACCCATCCTCAATATAACAGCGTAATTGGCAAAAGGATTAAAGACATGCTAGAAGGAATAGAACCTGATCCATCTATGTTTATTAGATAACATTTGATGTAATAGTATAACAAAGTTATTAAATAGACAGAACAGAGACAGTGGTAGGGGGACTTAAG
Organism: Natranaerobius thermophilus JW/NM-WN-LF; assembly: GCF_000020005.1. Taxonomy (NCBI): domain Bacteria; kingdom Bacillati; phylum Bacillota; class Clostridia; order Natranaerobiales; family Natranaerobiaceae; genus Natranaerobius; species Natranaerobius thermophilus. The sequence continues at coordinate 2,606,869 of NC_010718.1, forward strand.
CAGTACCCCCTACCTGTTTTTTGATCAAAAATTTTAACCCCAAATCACGTTAATAAATGTAATTAATACCGCCACCATTGAAATAAAAATTACAATCCACTCCTGCTGAATTTCTTTATTTTTATGTTTAGTTTTTTCCCCTTTTTCTTCCTGTTCAATCCAAGTTTCTAAGGCTCTAACTCTTTCAGACATGTCCACAATAGTTTCCCGAAGTTGATTATGCTTTTCAACTAAATTTTTGGTATTGTGAAGCTCTGTTCTTAGCTCCACTATACTGTTTTCAAGCTGTTTAATCTCCTGTTTTAATCTTTCAACGTTTTCCGTCATTGCGGATATCACCCCCATACGGGAAAACCATTAACTCCATGGCCCAAGCTTTCGTCATAATTATGCAGTCCTTATCCATGTTGACAAGTCTTGAGTACTTTTAATGCTATAGGATTACTCATTGAGGAAGTCGTCACGCACTCATGTGACTTTAGTCATAAGAGGTTCACAAAGAAATTATAACATGGTAAATTAATAATATTGTGCAAGGCTATCAGGCAATTAGGCAATGACTGGGGTGAGTGGCTATGAAAAAATTAATTTACGTTTTAACAGTTATAGCAATTATTTTTTATCTTGTTCATATAGCGAGAGAACCCCCTAAACAAGTAGATTTCAAAATAGATGGACAAGACTTAAATATAACAGTTAATCCAATTAAACCAGCTGACGAAGTCTTGATTCCAGCAAGATTTATATTTGAACCCCTTGGTGGAGAATTGAATTGGAATGGCGAAAAACAAATTACTTCAATTTCTTTTGAAGACAAATACATAGAGTTTCCCATCGATAGTAAAGAAATCACTGTAAACAATTCTAAAAGAAAACTGGCAGATCCAATAATATTACAAGAAAACAGGACCTACATTCCTTTGGAGTTTGCCCAGGAAGTGCTCACAGCTGAAGCCAGGTGGAACAGTGCTACAAATACAGTAGTTTTGGATATACCAGAAAAAGCATTTAACCGTGACTTTGCAGAAGTCAAAGAAAAGGTACAATCATACCAAAAGGCACGGGAAAAAAGCCAGGATTATACTACCGATCCAAAGGAAACTGCAAAAGAAGCTACAAATAACAAGAAAAATAAACAAGAAAATTCTGATCCTGTTAAATCTGAAGAACTAATTGCACATTTTATAGACGTGGGACAAGGAGATGCGATTTTTATTGAAACTCCTTGTGACAGCCATATATTAGTTGATGCCGGTCAAAACTGGGAAGGGGAAACTGTAGTCACCTATCTTGAAGAATTAGAGATTAATGAAATAGCCAAAGTAGTTGCAACTCATCCTCACGCCGATCACATAGGAGGATTAACTGATATATACAAAAACTTTGAAGTTGATGTGACTTATGACAGTGGATACGAACATGACACCCAAACTTATCAAGAATACTATGACCTGGCCAACAAAAATTCGGACTTTCAGATAGCTAGAACAGGGGATACTCTAGATTTAAGTTGTCTAGAAGCAGAGTTCATTTATCCGCCCGAGGGGAAAGGAGAGGCAGAGGAAGTGGAAGTTCATGATCTAAACCTAATTCTAAATATCAACTACGGTAAGCAATCTATCTTACTAACCGGTGATGCAGAAATCCCTGCAGAAAAAGAAATAATCGCTAATCACTCAGAATTATTACCAAGTGATATTTTAAAGGTTGGACACCATGGTTCAGAGACCAGTACCAGTGAAGATTTCTTAGAAATAGTAGATCCAGAAGCTGCTGTGATTCAAGTAGGAGAAGATAATAGATACGATCACCCCCATGATGAAGTCCTAAGTCGTCTTGAAGATAATGGTGCCAAAATTTATAGAAATGATTATCACGGAAATATAGTAATCACCATCGAAGACAGTAATTGGGAAGCCAATGTTGAGCCATGGAATTAGAGCTCGAGTTCATGAACAACGATCTCTCCATAAACAGAGAAACGTCAAAATAAAAAACACCCTGCTTTTGTCGGCAACAAGTCAACAAGCCGAAAGGCGAAGAAATCTAAAAAAGCCAAAACAGGGTGTTTTTATAATTCTGATTTCTATTCGTAGTTTTAAACGAATATTTTCCAGTTATTTCTTATGGTCTTTAAGACAGAAACTTTTATGAATTAGAAATTTTTACGACTTAGAAATCTTTAATACAAACTCTTCACCATCTTGTTCCACACTAACATCAAACCCTTTGGAATTAACAAATCTAGAAACATTTTCTTTGGCGATATTATTGTCTACAAGAACCTGCAGCTCATCAAATTCTTCTGAAAGAGCTTTTTTAGTATTAATCACGGGCTGGGGACAAGAAAACCCTCTAGCATCTACTGTTTTCACATCTTTCTCAGCCATAACAACCGCCTCCTTTAATTTCTCCTATTGTCGCACTTTTGAACTACTGCTTAAACCAATAGTCTCCATATTCATAAACGCGGTTACCAAAACAAATATAAATCCTATAATCAGTGTTATTATTCCCTCGGTGCTAACACCTTCGGGACTGGCAGCTACACCTAAATTGTGTGCCAAAGCGCCGCCGACTATCATACCAAATACGGCTACTGCTCCATCACCGTCACCGGATCCTGCCAAAATCAACTGTCTCAAAGGACAACCACCTAATAGAATTGCACAAATACCCACAAGAGCCATACCTAAAAAGCTAAGTAAGTGATCTGTATGGGCTACAGGCTGACCCTCAAAACCTAGTTGAAATTGCCCTGCAATCAAATTAAAGACTAATGCCACTATGAAAATGAATATAAAGCCAGTAAATAAAGTAAAGTCTCTTATTAGATATATATCCCTAATTCCGCCTGCCATACACAAACGAGAACGCTGGGCTAGAGCTCCACCAACCAGTCCCGCTATTAATGACACTACAATGGGAGCACTCAAGGACCCAGGACCTTCCTGGCTGAAAATTAGAACTCCCGGTGCCATAATAAGTAATAATAAAAGAACTACTGAAGTTAATGGTGCAATGTATCCTTCAAAAGAACTCTGCCTGTAACTCCTGCCCAGATTGAAGCCATTTTTCAAAAACTCCGTTCCTATTATTATGCCCACAATAAAACCTAGAAAAGCCGGTAAACTGGTTAGGTCTCCTCCTGCAAGCCTTAGCACCATTCTAAGCGGACATCCTAAGAAAATCAATGCCCCAAACATGATAAATACTGCCAATAAAAACCTAGTAGCAGTAGCTGATCCCGCTGTTGGACGAAATTCTCCATTAGCCTTAGAAATAATAAAAGCACCAAGTATTAATCCAATTACTTCCGGGCGTATGTACTGTACTACAGAAGCCTGATGCATCCCTAAACTACCAGCGATATCCCTTAAAAAACAGGCGATACAAAAACCCATGTTATCTGGATTACCTAGTAACACCAAACCTCCACCCAAAAGGCCGAAAACTATTCCTGTAATTATAATAATCCTCTTCTCGTTAATATTAATCCCTCCTCTCAAAAAGTTTGTGAAAGAAATATCTTCCAGTTACTATTTTAATTGATAGCTGATTATAATTGAAATTGTGTTTATTGATACTTATTATTTAAATTATAGCTTTTGTTTATATATGAAAACATAATTAAGACCGGGTCTTTTTATACAACCCGGTTTGAACCAGTCGCCACGCATTCTCGTGACTTTAGTCATGAGAGGTTCACTTAAATTTTTAAATAAAATTGAACTCTAGAGTTATCAACATTCAACGCTTCTCTTTTTGGCCCGCCAGAAGTTGAGCTCCTTTACATAAATATCGCACAAAGATCAAAACATTTCTCATCACAATCACCACAATGTTCTTCACAATTAATAAAACATTCTGTACCGTGTTCTAATTCAGTGCCTTCAACTAACATTCGCATTCTACTCACCTCCTTCTAAATTTTTAAATAAATTAAGTAAATTCACAATTCAATAGCTTTATATAGTTTCCTGGCTTATTTCCTGAATAGTCCAATTAAAATCCCGATTAATTCATTGTATACACCAAATGGAACGAATCACTTTAAATAATCTATCAACAATTTTAATTAAATACTAGTTATTTATTTCTAGCAATTTTTGTTGTACCACTAACAGTATTAATGTCTATACTATTCTCGCCATGTCCATATTCACCTGTTATAAATCTGTCATTTTTTCTTAGATAAATCGGGAAATCACTCCTGATATTTCCTGAAACAGATTCTTTCCGCAGTAAAAATGAAGAATTTTCGGGTAAACTTATATTTGTATTGCCAGAAGTAGTTTTTACTTTAATATTATGATCAAACAAAAAGTAATGAAGGAATACGGTTCCCGAAACTGTAGAGATATCAGTATCTCCATTAAATCTATATACTCTTATATTTCCTGAAATACTTTTTATTCTTATATTCTCATTATTCATAGAAGAGAGTTCTAGTTTTTCGGTTATTTTGTCATCAGTAACCTCTTGATTCTTATCTCCAAAATTCACATTCCCTGATACAGTTTTAACTTCTATATTGTTATTATAGTGATTTGGTATATATATATCTAAATTTAAGCTATCCTTTTTTTCGGAATCAACTTTCGCTTCTGGAAAACGTTTGATTTCAAGATTTAGTCTATCTTTCTTCTTTGCTAACTGCAAATCAGGGTAGTTGCTTCCATATTCTCCATAAAAATGTACTTTTGCCTGTTTTTCACTTGTAGGAATAAAGTTTATGTACGTACTAACTGTTTTAATGTCAAGAAAATTTATACCAGAAATATCAATTGTTTTTAATATATCAATTTTTTCTACAGTTTTTTTAAATTCTTCACCATTTTTATTATTAGAATAAGAATTTAACATAACTTAATCGTCTCCTTTCACCTTAAAATTAACTCACATTGTTTACCCGTGAAACATTAAGATCAATTATTTCATCAGCAACATCAACAAAATCTTTATTGTGTGTTATCACTATAGTTATCCTGTTATGCTTTGTTTGGATTAATAGCTCTTTCAATTTTTCAATACTTTGAAAATCTAAAGCAGAAGTTGGTTCATCAAGCACTAGTAACTCCGGATCCTTTAATAGAGTTCGAATTAATGATATTTTTAGTTTTTCCCCGCCCGATATATTCTTTGAACCTTCCTCAATATTTGTTCGCAAACCCTCTTTAAATTTATTAGGATCAAAATTTAAATTTTCTAATAAAATTTTTAAATCTTGGTAGTTATAATTCTCTATACCAAAAGTCATATTATTTATAAGCAAGTTATTCATTAACATGGGTTCTTGTTCACTGACTCCAACGATTTTTCGACGAACATAGTACATATCTAAATTTCTTAATTCATTAGAATTATAATAGATTTGACCATCATAATAATCATTGTACAATCCCAAAACTATATTTATAAGAGTACTTTTCCCTGTTCCATTATCTCCTAGAATACAATAAATTTTCCCTTTTTCGAATTTATAATTCAAAGTTTCAATTACATAGTTTGAATTATCAAAAGAAAAAGAAACATCATTCAATTGAATTGTGTTAATATTATCAATCTTTACTTCTCCAATAGTTTCCTTTGGTTGATATAGAACACCCATAAGCCTATCATAGGCAACCAAAGCTTTTTGATAAGAACTTCCTAATCCTAGAAAATAACTAACTCCATTTTTAATCATAGAAAAATAACTATTAATAATTGTAAACTCTCCAATTGTTAAGTTTCCATTCATTATTTCCAGACCACCAAAAAAGAAAACTACCACTCGTGCCAAAACTTTAGTAAATGAATCACTATTTGAAAAAAGCAAAGATAATTTCGTGTATTTAATAAATGTCAAAAGCATCGTTTTAAAACTTTGTTCAAGTTGATTATGTGCTTCTCTAAAAGTAGCTGTCAATTTAATTAATTTAGTTTTTTGTAGAAATTGATTCATTACAGAAAAAAATTTATTCTGTTTTTCCTTCAATTCGTAATTTTTATTATATAAAGGTTTTCGAAATAAATAATATAAACCAAGATATAATGGAATAAGTGGCAATAGTATCAAAGTTAATCTTACATTAATAGTCAGAGAAATATAAATTAAAACAGTTACAGTCAAAAAATTCTTAATAATGCTTACAAAATTATCTAAAACGAAATTAATTACTTCTTTACTATCATTATTGATCCTTTGATTTAAATACGCACTATCTTTATCTTCAAAATATCTTACAGGTAATTTCACTAAATGTTTTAATACGTAAAAATTTAAATCAATCATAGATTTTGTTTGGATGGTTCTATGCAAATAATTTTTAACAAAAGATGCTATGATATTAAAGAGACCTACTGCTAATATGATTAGTGTAAAATATTTGATTTCCTGTCTTGTAGGTCCTTGATTTAATATATCTACGTAATAACCTGTTAAATAAGGTAAAACAATAGAAACAACCCATGTGATAAGACTCATCATAGCGAAAACAAACAACGAAATTTTATATTTTAATAAGTGTTCTTGAGCTAATTTTACAATTTTCATAAGTTTCACTCCCCTATTGTCAAGAACCAAGTCCAAATTTCAAAATACTATAATTATATTTTGACTTTATTAAAGAATGATAGACCTAGATTTAGCAAGTATACACTTTAAAAGTAATACCTGCTAAACCTAGGTTAATTACATGGTAAATCAAATTTTAGCTTTTTTAACTTTTTCCTCTTGTTGTGATTTTACTTTCTGATTATACATATCAATAGCAATTTCTTTAATGTAATTAGAGAGTTCATACTTATAAGAAATACATCTATCTGTTATTCCATCAATTCTTCTTCTTGGACAACCTCCCATGCACAAGGGAAGAAATTTACACTCTACACATTCTGTATCTTCTGTAGGATCATACATCATATATCTAAAAAGTGTTTGCACTGTTGCAGGATCTTCTTCAGTAACATGTGCTATTTTATACTCTTTTCTACCAACATCGTTCCAGCACTTATAAACATCTCCTTCAGGATCAACTACTATTGCACTATCGTTATCTGCACAACACACATTTGATCTTCGTCTGGGATATCTGTGCCTTATATTGGGAGCAAAACCAAATTCCACTAGTTTTTTGTAAAATTCATATTCAATTTTGGCAAAATAGCGGGAATCCAAAATGTTATCCACGTCATAACAGTCGTTTGTCGGCTCCACATAACCTGGATAAACTGATACAGTATTTTCTAAACTATGAGATTTTAATACAGTTAACACTTCTTGAATTCTTTCAACATTTTCTTTATCTACATTAACTCTTACAGAAACATTTGGTAGAATGTCTTTACAATCACACAAGTTTTGAACTATTTTGGAAAATGTAGGTTGTCCACCTCTAGCAGGTCTCCGTTTATCATGAATATCTTTCGGACCATCCAGTGTAATTTGTATAGAACTGATATTTAGTTGGTTTAATTTATCCACAGTTTCTCTATTTAAATTATAACCATTAGTTATCAGAGAACTGCTAAATTTTTTTCCTTTTTCATTACAAAGTTCTATAGCTTGCTTGTTAATATTTTCTATTACATCTAATGCTAAGAGTGGTTCCCCTCCATGCCATCCAATAGATAAGTCGCGGATATGGTCTAATTTTTGTTTTATATAATTTATAATAGATTGTTGAATGTCTTCAGACATATACCCGTGCTGAACTCCCTGTTCGTAACAATAAATGCATTCAAAATCACACTCTAATGTAGGTACCAAAGTAAATCCAAATCTTTTTGTTGAATATCTATGTTTTAATAATGAATAACGGATTAAGTCAATCTCATTAAGAGCATTTTCGAGTATGAATCCGTTCTCTTCTAATGTTTTATATAATTCTGTGTCGTCAATCTGTAAACCGTTTTCTACGTAATTTTTATATTTTTCATATTCTTTTGTGTCCATAATTGCCAAGGCATTCGTCCTGGCATTATAGGCAATCAGTTCATCAGTGTTATCCGGTGAATCAAAGAAAAAATTATATTTAGAAGCCTGCACATTCAAAACCTCCTTTGACATAGATTTTTAATTAAAAGAAAAAGTAGGGTATCCTCTACTTTGATTGACATAACGATAATTTCATTGAAAAGAGGATACCCTATATACCATTTCAAACAACTTATTAGTCATCGTAAGGAGAAACTTGAGCTGCTTTACATAATTCCCCGACACATTGCTCACCACATTCATTACATTGTTCACATCCTTCGTACTGGCAACCACAGTTTATAAAACATTCTGTATCGTGTTCTAATTCTGTGCCTTCAACTAACATTTGCATTTTACTCACCCCCTCTCTTTAAATTTTTACCACTTAGCTAATTCTAGACTGTAACGCTACCTTTCATTGAAAAGAGGAATACCCTATATACCACTTAAATAATTATTAGTCGTCGGTAGGAGAAATTTGAGCTCCTCCACATAATTGCCCAACACATTGCTCACTACATTCATCACATTGTTCACAAGTATGGTATTGACACTCACAATTTATAAAACATTCTGTATCGTGTTCTAATTCCGTGCCTTCAACTAACATTTGCATTCTACTCATCCCCCTTAAAATTTTAAAATAATCTTAATTTAATCATCCCAAGGAGCCGTGTTCATTCCTCCACAATATTCTCCACCACATCCTTCCCCAACACATTGCTCACTACATTTGTAACAATGATCACAACCTTCGTACTGACACCCACAATTTATAAAACATTCTGTATCGTGTTCTAATTCCGTGCCTTCAATTAACATTTGCATTCTACTCACCTCCTTTTTGTTTATTTTTTATTTAATTTTTTAACTATTTTGTAAATTCACAATTCAATAACTTAATATCTTTTCCTGTCTTATTTCCTGTTTAGTTCAATTAAACTCTCGAATAGTCCATTATGGACTCCGAATGGAACAAACACTTTAAAGGGCTACCTAATTTAAAAAAACCTTTACCTGATCAAACAGGTAAAGGTTTTTATTCATCATATTATGTATTAGCCGTATAATTTCAATTTTATACCTTTAATCAATTAAAAACTAGTTAAAGGTGTGCTTGAATCAATTTAAATCAGTAAATTTAAAGCCACAAAAATAGCTGCTGCTACAACAGCCGTTAAAAGTGAATCAAAAAAAGCTTCTTTCTTACTCTCCACATTCACCCCTAAACCCCAAATATTTTTGATTTTAAGTATATACCATGCAATTAAGAAAAACACAAAAAATATTATTCCTTGAAAGAAAATCCCCACATTAACGCCTCCAATATAATTTCGGAAATATAATATTCATACGTTCGATACCACTATTATACTGGAAAATTCATGCAAATAAAAGGATTCTTAATTATTTGGATTCACTTCATTTATAAACACTTCAGCCAGATGAGGATCAAATTGGGTTCCTGCTTTTTGTTCAATTTCTTTTAAGGCCTTTTCCGAAGAAATTGCTGCTTGATAAATCCTGCCCCTTGTCATCACATCATAGGCATCTACTATAGATATTATCCTTGCCAAAAGTGGAATTTCTTCACCTTTAAGACCTGAAGGATATCCCTGACCATCCCAACGTTCATGGTGAGTCCCAATTTCTTCTGCTATGTGTACTAGATTTTCGGTAGAGCGTGCAATCCGTTGACCTATTTCTGGATGAGCCTTAATTTTGATCCAATCTTCATTAGTCAATTTTTCGGATTTATTAAAAATTTCCTCAGGAATCACTACTTTCCCAATATCATGTACATAAGCCAGGTCAGCTAATCTCTCTAGCTCTTGTTTGGATAATTTCAAGGCTCTGCCCATTTCCTGGGCTAATTCTGTAACTCGCTTCAAATGGTCACTACATTCATCACTTTTATCTAGTAAGGTGTTAATCAGAGAAGTAATTATATCGCTTTTAGCTTTACTGCTTTCTTGTAATTTGTTTTTGTACATGCGCTCCTCTGCCCTTTTAAAGACCTGCTTAATCGATTGCTCCTTACTTGTTTTAGTAGCTACTCCCAGGGCAAAGGTTTGAAGCTCATAGCGTTTGCATTCATTGTGGATTCTAGATAACACTTGTTGGGCATTGGTATAGCTAGTCTGGGGTAATAAAATGACAAACTCATCCCCTCCCCAACGGCCGATAATATCTTCCTGGCGACAAACCTTCTTTAAAATACCGGCTGCGTTTTCCAGTAGATCATCTCCCCTATCATGGCCAAATGTATCATTGATTAGTTTCAATCCATTAACATCGGCAATAATAATGCTTATTGGAAGTTGTCTCTCCACATCAAGGCGCTCGATTTCTTCTTCCAGATAAGCCCGGTTATACAGCCCAGTCACTCGATCGTAAAAACTCAAGTATCTAATTTTTTCCTCGGCCTGTTTCCGTTCAGTAATATCTACAGCCAACCCGGCATATCTAATCACACGGCCGTTCTCGTCCATAACGGGATTTGACCTGGACCATATCCACCTGACTTCTCCATCGGGACGTACAATGCGGTACTCGCTGTTGAATATTCCCGTTTGCAAAAACTCTTTATATTCCTGTTTAACATGATATTTGTCATCAGGATGAACATATTTAATAAAGGCATCTGCCCGTTGATACAGCTCCTGGCGAGGTCGTTTCCACACAGTTTCATAAGCAGGATTTACATATATCACCTTTTGATTGTCCTTTGAACGCATCCAAAAGACATGATCAATATTTTCTGCCAACTGGCGGAACTTACGTTCACTTTCCTTTAGCTGTAATTCTTTTTTCTTGAGCTCGGTAATATCCCTGACAACAATTATTACAAACTTGACTTTCCCATTGTCTCCAAAAACAGGAGACTTGGTGACTTCAACATAATATTGCTCTCCATTTATTTTGAATTTCTCTTCTTTTATCAAAGGAGTTCCATTATTAAAAACTTGATGACATTCATCCTTCAAAAAATCGGGCAAAAAGTCCTGCATTGAAAACAGATCCTTACCAACTAAATCTCTCTGGCATAAGGATTTACCTGTATATTCTGCGAGTATGTCCCTGTAATGTTTATTTAGTGATACTATTTCCAAATCCCGATTAAGTACACACAAGGGGTCATAAGTAGAATCCAAAATATGTTCAAAATACTGTTTATTTTTTCTCAATTTCTCCGTGGAATGTTTCCGATCCGTAATATCTCTGACAAATTCAACTACCCCTGTAGGATGGTCACTGCCATTTTCAAAAAGGGGATAACTATAAAGTTCGAGCCATTTACCACCCACATCAGTAGTAACTGTTATCTCTTCCTGTTCCATTTCCCCTGTTTCCAGAGCTCGGATTGATGGGCATCTATCACAGGGCTTGTCCCTATCATGATAGGCATGGTAGCATTTTTTACCATTAAAAGGATAATTTTTATAATGCCATTCAGCTATAATACGGTTAGTATAGCGAATGGTCAGATCATTATTCAAAACTGATATGCCATCCTGTATGCTCTCAAAGACCCCATCCAAAAGATCCCAATTTTCTTTTAAGGACTTCTCCGCTTCTGTTCGCATCAGGGTTATACCGACATTTTTGACGTACAGTTCTATCTTTTCAGAGTTATAAATCCTGGCATCTTTAGGCATGGCAAAAAGAATATCGCCAATCACCCGATTATTGTAAAATATAATAATTCCATAAGCAGTCCCTAAATCTAATTCTTTTTCAAGAAGTTGTGATTTTTCTTTTGAAATGATACCAGAAGCTATTTCTTGTAAACTATGATACTCCTCAAGCTGCCAGGCCTGTTGGCTACCGTTTTGCATGTTTTCCAAACGTTTAAAGTTTACATCCCACTTCTGACCTATTAGTTTTGTGTTTAAGATTTCACAGGCTTTAGTTAAAACTTCTTTTGATCCGCTAGCAGCCCTGGTAATACTTTTTTCATTATCTTTTTCGTATGTATTTAAAATCACAGCCCGAGCTCCCGATAGATAATACAGTTCATCTGTTATAAATTGATAATCCACCGTCCCTAGAGGCATTTGATAATTCTTTTCCGCCAGTCTGGATAAACTTTTCATAAATTCTTGTTCACTTTTTTGATTATTTAATCTCTCATTATCCATAATTATGCCTCCTTAGGACAAGCTAGACTCTTAATATTATTACAATTTCTTACAATATAATACTTATATTCCATCCTAAGTCTTTATTCCCATACAATCAATAGTCTGTATTTACCATTTACAAGACGTATTTCACAATTTCAACAAAACTTTTAGGTTATTGTAAAATTACTGTAGGATTTTTTGGAGAAAGCAGGAAGGAAAGGAAGCAAAAAAGAAGAGGAACCTCACATTCTCCGCACGAGAATGAAGTATACCCAAAAAAGTAAGGAGTGAGGTTCCTCATGGAAATAATTCAACTTGTAGAAGAAAAAATCCTTCAAGTTTCAGAAAAAGTGTTAAATGTTTTAGACGGAGAAATAGAGTACGATACATTCACAAAGCTACTAAAAGAAGAGCTAGACGGTTTAGGTAGTGATATTCTTAAAGAAGTACTAGAAGCATTGGATGCCCAAATAAAAGAAAATAGAAGAGATCGTAAAGGTTGGGTCGTAGAAAGGAAAGCTGACCCCAAGAGTATCTTAACCCCATTTGGTGATATGGTATACAACCGAACATATTATAAAAATAAAGAAACAGGTGAATATAAATATCTAGCTGATGAAAAAGCTGGCATAACCTCACATATGCGAGTAGATTCTACTTTAAAATCAGATATAGCTGATGCAGCCACTAAGGTGTCGTATGAGAAAGCGACAGAAGAAGTGAGTAGGTTTAACCAAGACCTAAAATTAAGTAAACAGACAGTAGCCAATACAGTGAAAGAATTTGAATTAGAACCTCTAGAGCAACCAGAAGAAAAGAAAAAAGTATCAAACCTTTACATAGAGGCAGATGAAGATCATTTGTCTATGCAAACTTCGAAGAGATCTGAAACAAAGCTAATTTATGTCCATGAAGGAATAAAAGGTAAAAAACGTAGATCTCTTAAAAATTGTCAACATTTCACAACAATAACTGAATCCCCGGATAAATTTTGGTTAACAGTATGTGACTATATCGAATCACATTATGACACAAAGGACACAAATATTTTCATATCAGGAGATGGGGCTAAATGGATCCGAGTAGGTGAAGAATATATCCCAAATGCGACATATATATTGGATAAATTTCATCTATCCAAATACATAATAGCAGCTACCGGTCATGCCCCAAAGCTAAGGAGACAGATATATAAGAACATTAAAAACCTAGATCAAGAAGCAGTATTTGAAAATTTACAAGAAGCACTTACAAAGGCAGATACAGAAGCTAGACAGAAACGCATAATGGCAACAATTAAATATATTAAAAACAACTGGGATGGCATAGAGGCATCAGTAAACCACCCTGAAGTAGGTTGTAGTGCTGAAGGCCATGTAAGCCATATTTTAGCATCAAGAATGAGTAGTCGACCAATGGCCTGGAGTGAAAAAGGCGCAACTAAAATGGCCGAGATGTTGGCTACAAAAGCTAATGGAAAATCAGTAAAAGAAGCTTACTTATCCACAAAAGGTCGTCAAGAAGCTGAAATAGTTAACCTACAGAACCAAATAAAACAAGAACTAAAAAAACTTACAACTAAAAAGAAACTAGGAAAAGCCAACAATGGCAATGTACCTTTGATGAATGGAAAGTACAACTTAACAAGAACGGCTATAAAAGGGTTGAACAGGAAACAGATTATCTAGGAGAATTAAGGTTTCTTTTTAACCTACAGTGGCTTGACACGATCAACTTTTAGATTTCCTTTGACAAACTTCAGCTTTTAATGTAGACTGATTAAAAATGTAGACACAACCAAATATTCGTATATCCCTTTAAGTTAGTCCTGTGAGGCTAATAAGGGAGTTGGCGAGGGTTCGCCAGAGCTATTGATACCGAATTTAGGCATGACATCAGTTTGTAAAAATAGCCGCTTCGAGTTAAAAGCTGTGACTGTTAGTTGACTTTGGATGATAGATGGCTATTGTGTAACTGTGTCATGGTTTACGAATTTACGGTATCGTACTTGTAACATAATCATGATTCGGCCCAAATAAAGCCCTCAACCGCTTCCTATTAGCTGATACAGGCAAAGCTATAGGAAGCTTTTTATTGTCTTACAGATTTAATATCTGTGTTTATAGGAACAATAACTAAAGACTAAAAAATCAATGTGTCATTGAAGACTATCACAATTGAGGATTATCACAAGGGGGAATTTACATGCCGGATAAACTGATACTGGAAGATGGTACTGAATTTGAAGGAACGGTTGTTGGCCACAAAGTTACTGTTTCTGGGGAAGTAGTATTTACTACCGGAATGACAGGTTATCAAGAAGTCCTGACTGACCCATCTTACTGCAATCAGATAGTTACCTTTACCTATCCCTTAATTGGAAATCAGGGAGTTAACAAACAGGATTTCGAATCGAAAAGGCCGTATTTAAAGGGAATTGTCACCAAGGAAATTTGTGAACACCCGAGTAACTGGCAGTCAGAACTTCCATTAGCAGAGTATCTCAGAAATTGTAAAGTCACAGCAATTACCGGAGTCGACACCAGAAAAGTGACAAAACACATTAGAGAAAAGGGTACCATGAAAGCTTGGATTATCTGTGAAGATAATTCCCATGAATCTGTTAACAACGATTCTAGTCATTATGAAATCCAAGAAACCAACCTGGTTGAACAGGTTTCTACCCAAGAACCTTACGTACTGCCAGGAAACAACTACCGCATAGCCCTCCTCGATCTGGGGGTCAGGCATAGTCTACTAAAAGCTCTTAACAACCTAGGAGCAACCGTCATAGTCCTCCCCCATGACACTCCACCAGAAGACATTCTCAGTTACGCTCCCCAGGGAATTGTACTATCCAATGGGCCAGGAGACCCCCAAGAAATAATGGAACTGACAGATACCATCAACGAGGTCTTGAAACACCAAATTCCTCTCATGGGAGTCTGTCTAGGACATCAACTCCTAGGACTCACTCTTGGTTATGAGTCACTCAAAATGAAATTTGGCCATAGAGGGATAAACCATCCCGTAAAAAACCTGGAAACAGATACGGTTAATATCACTTCTCAAAACCACGGTTATGTCATATCAAGTGAAACAGTCCCAGCTAACACGGAAATCACTCATATCAACTTAAATGACCAGACAGTTGAAGGAATTAAACACAAACAATTACCTGTTTTCTCCGTCCAATTCCACCCCGAGGCGGGGTTATTAGACTTGGGAGACCAGCAAGAGAAAGCTGAACTTTCCATAGATAAATTTATGAAACTGGTCCAAGACTATCAAAGTCGCAAATATTTAGGCCACAAGTATTTAGAAAGTGACATCTCTAGTGCTAGCCAAATTAATCAAGGTGATGACGCTAATCACACTGACAAGGGGGAACAGTCTCATGCCTAAAAGAAATGATTTAAATAAAGTCTTAATAATCGGATCAGGCCCCATAATAATTGGCCAGGCTGTAGAGTTTGATTATGCCGGAACCCAGGCCTGCAGTGTCTTAAGAGAAGAAGGTATAGAAGTCGTTCTGGTAAATTCCAATCCAGCCACCATTATGACGGATACCAACATGGCCGACAAAGTTTATCTGGAACCTTTAGAAAAAGACTACATTATCAAAATCATTGAAAAAGAGCGCCCCGACGGCTTAATTGCCACTATGGGGGGACAGGTTGGTCTAAACCTGGCCATGGAATTAGTAGACAGTGGCATTTTAGATAAATACGAAGTAGATCTCTTGGGAACCACCATGAGTTCCATTAAAAAAGCTGAAGATAGAGATGTGTTTAAAACTACTATGAACGATATCGGAGAACCCATTCCTGAAAGTAAAATTGTCTCTACAGTAGATCAAGCCAAAGATTTTGCAAAGAATATTGGATATCCGGTAATAGTTAGACCAGCTTACACCCTGGGAGGCACGGGTGGCGGTGTTGCCCAAAATGAACAACAACTCAGCCAAATTGCCAGTAACGGTATCAGAAGTTCCTTAATCAATCAAATTTTGGTTGAACGCTGTGTTATTGGATGGAAAGAAGTAGAATACGAAGTCATGAGGGATAAAAAAGGGAATTGTATAACTATCTGTAATATGGAAAATATGGATCCTGTAGGTGTCCACACCGGTGACAGCATAGTGGCTGCTCCTTCCCAGACTTTAACCAATCAAGAACATCAAATGCTTCGCCAGGCAGCCCTAAAAATTATAGGTGAATTACAAATTGAAGGTGGCTGCAATATCCAGTTTGCCCTAGACCCCCACAGCAATGATTACTACGTTATCGAAGTAAATCCTAGGGTAAGCAGGTCCAGTGCCTTGGCTTCTAAAGCTACAGGTTACCCTATCGCTCGAGTGGCCTCTAAAATAGCCATTGGTTATAGCTTAGACGAAATCTACAATCAGGTAACAGGAAAAACCTCGGCATGTTTCGAACCTTCCCTGGATTACGTGGTCTTAAAACTGCCTCGCTTTCCCTTTGATAAGTTTGACCTGGCCGACAGGCAACTGGGAACCCAAATGAAAGCAACGGGAGAGGTCATGTCAATTGGGAGAAATTTTGAAAATGCTTTCTTAAAAGCCCTCCGCTCCCTTGAAATTGATTTGGACGATCTACATCAAAGCATTCAAGAAGTAGACAAAGAACTTAGACAAGAAGAGATTTTAAAGCAACTCGGAAAACAAACCGATGAAAGGATGTTCTGGCTATTACAAGCCATTAGAAAGCAAATTTCATTACAAGATATACACGATTTGACTTCAATTGATATGTTCTTTTTACAAAAGTTAAAAAACATCGTGTCTTACGAATTGGAATTCTCCCAGTTAGAGAGTCAATTCAAAGCAGAATCAGATGAAAAAAATGTTGAAGAAATAGAAGAAAAGTTGGTAGAAAAAAAGATTTCGAGCTCGAACCAGCAGCTACAACTCCTATCAGAAGCCAAGGAAGCTGGACTTTCAGATACCATGATCAGCGCAAGTACAGGTTTAACTGAAGAACAGATTAAAAATATCAGGTTGCAACACAATATTACACCTGCATATAAAATGGTGGACACTTGTGCAGGAGAGTTTGAAGCCAATACCCCTTATTACTACTCGGCTTATAATGAAGAAAATGAAGCTATACCTCCTTCTGAACCGACCCACGACAAACGAGTACTGGTCTTAGGAGCAGGCCCTATCCGAATCGGCCAGGGTGTAGAATTTGATTACTGTTCCGTTCATTCCGTCATGGCCTTAAAGGATTTGGGTTACGAATCCCTTATCATCAATAATAACCCGGAAACAGTCAGTACTGATTTCAATATTTCAGATAGACTTTACTTTGAACCCTTGTTCACTGAAGATGTAAATAGCGTCATTGCCCAGGAAAAGCCCCAGGGAGTTATCACCCAATTTGGAGGTCAAACAGCAGTTAATCTGGCTAGACCTTTAGCAAATGACGGTGCTGAAGTTTTAGGAACAAGTGTTTCAGATATGGATAGGGCAGAAAACAGAGATAAATTTGATCAGCTTCTGAATAAACTGGGAATTGACCGACCTAAAGGTAAAACGGCAACTTCTACCAAAGAAGCAAAAGAAATAGCTGATGAACTAGGATATCCCCTAGTAGTAAGGCCTTCTTATGTCCTGGGTGGTCGAGCCATGGAAGTGGTTTACACCCCCGAAGATCTGGAAACTTATATGACCTGGGCTGTAGAAGTTTCACCAGAGTATCCAGTGTTAATAGATCAATTCCTCCAAGGCATGGAAATTGAAATCGATGCTGTGTGTGACGGTCAAGACGTAATCATCCCAGGTATCATGGAACATATCGAGCGTGCAGGTGTACACTCCGGTGACAGTATGGCCATGTTCCCTGCCAAGTCCCTGGATGAGATCACTCGGGATAAAATCGTCAGCTACACCGAAGCTCTAGCAAAAGGATTGAATATTAAAGGAATTATTAACATTCAATATGTGGTATACAACGGAAAAGTTTACGTCATCGAAGTAAACCCCAGAGCCTCCAGAACTGTCCCCTTTATCAGCAAAATCACGGGAATACCCATGGTTAAAATAGCTACCAAGGCCATGATGGGACAAAGTTTCCAAGATCAAGGCTATAAACCCGGCTTAATGCCTGAACCTGATTACTATGCAGTGAAAGCTCCTGTATTTTCCTTTGCCAAGCTAACCAGAGTTGATACCAGCCTGGGACCTGAAATGAAATCTACTGGTGAAGTTATGGGAATTGACTACGATTTGAACACCGCATTGTATAAAGCCATGCTGGCCAGTGGATTCAGTATCAACCTGAACGGCGGTGTCTTAGTAACAGTAGCCGATCGAGATAAAGAAGCAGTTCGTCCCCTAGTAGAGAGATTTCAAAAGCTGGGCTTAAAAATCTTTGCCACTTCTGGAACTGCAGAGTTTTTACGCAACCAGGGAATAGATGTAGAACAGGTTCCCAAAATAGTTGATGAAAGCCCCAATATTATTGACTTAATTAGAGAAGGACAAATAAACTACGTAATCAACACCTTTACAATCGGCAAAGAACCAGCCAGGGATGGTTTTAAAATCAGAAGGGCAGCTGTGGAAAACGGAATTCCCTGTCTCACCTCCCTGGATACAGCCAGTGCGCTATTGACAGCCATGGAATCCCTGGATAGAGGCGAATCTAAACAAGTTAAGTCCCTGCAAGATTATCTAAAAGAATTATCTAACTAAAACACCCTAAACACAAAAGCCCCGGGAAGCATATCAATAAGAGCTATTAGCTACATGTGATATGCCCCGGGGCTTATCTTAATGTCTTAAATCCAGTTCATCCTGTGTGAACCTCTCATAACTAAAGGCACGAGAGTGCGTGACGAATTCTCCAATTAGTATTTAAATTTAGAGGCTTCTTCTTGCATTTCCTGGGCTAACTTGGATAAATGCTCACTAGAACGAGCTATTTCTTCCATGGACGCCGTCTGTTCCTCAACCGATGAAGATATCTCTTCAGTACTGGAGGAATTCTCCTGAGCTATAGCCGATAAACTCTGAAGAGTATCTATGATTTCTTGTTTCTTTTCCTGCATCTGTGACCCGGTTTCATTTAAACTTTCAACAACTTGTCTAACCTTTTCGATACCCTCTGCAATTCCTTCAAATTTTGCATCGGCTGCTTTCACGTATTCGGTCTGTTCTTTGACTGTTCCACTAACTTCATCCATTGTTTTAACGGCAGTATTAGATTTATCCATTAAATCGGCAACTATTTGTGAAATCTCCTCTGAATATTTATTGGAGTTCTCCGCCAGGTTCCTGATTTCATTGGCCACCACGGAAAAACCTGATCCTGCTTCACCCGCCCTGGCTGCTTCAATACTGGCATTTAATGCCAGTAAATTGGTCTGTTCTGCAATATCTCTAATGGTATTACTGGCTTTTTCAATGTTATCGGCGCTATTTTTAGTTTCATTGATGATTCTAGCTATGTTTTGTGCTGAAGAATTACTCTCTTCAGTCTTGCTTGTCAACTGTTCAACGGCTTGTGAACCCTGATTTTTCAATTCAGTTACTTCTTCAACAACTTCATTTAACTGCCTGACATGGGCTTGTTCTTTCTCCACAATTTTGCCCAATTCCTCAGTACTGGCCGAAGCCTGTTCTGTACTTTCAGCCTGATTACTTGCTCCACTGGCAATATCTTCAACTGCCCGGGAAACTTCATTGGCAGCATTGGTATTTTCTGAGCTGTTAGCAGTTAATTCTTGAGAGGAAGAAGCCACTTGTTCTGATTTTTGTTCAATTCCCTGAAGTAATTCTGCTACATTTTGTCGCATACCTGTCACGGCTCTGGTTATATCGCCAATCTCGTCGCCTCTCTTTAGATATTTCATTGATTCAGCATCATCATTATAGGTGAAATCATAGTCACCTAATCGGCTAATAAGCTCTGTAAGTTCTGCAATTGGTTTTCCAGCTACCCTATTGACAAAATAAGACATTATTAAAGCTATTAGTACTGTTAATATCAGAGCAGTCATTATTACGGCCTGAGTGAACTCAACATCCCCTAAAACAGCTTCATGGGGAACATCATAAAATAAAACCCAGTCCAATTCTTCAAGATACAAACTGCCTAGATAATGATCATCTGTGTCAATGACCTTGTCTTTTTCTTCCCATACTCTTCTCCAAATAATCATCAACTAACGTCTCTATTCTATCATTATTAGATTCTCCTTCTGTACCAGCAGCTATAGTTCCACCTCTATCAACAATATATACAGAGCCAACATACTCTTCACTGATTTCACGTATGTACTCAGATAAAAATCCTAAATTAATATCAGCTCCTACAACACTGTCTTCTAAAGGATATGACACTGTCACGGTATAGTCTCCACTTCCAGCATCTTCATATGGTTCTGTTATGAAAGTTTCACCATCTTGCATAGCCCCTTCGTACCAGACCCTTTCTCTTGGGTCGTAATCTTCTCCTAAATCCTGTTCTGGTTCTATTAACATTTCCCCATCTTCTGATCCTACATAAACATTCATAATATGTTCATAATTATCCATATCCAAAATATTGCTATACATATTTCTTAATTCTTGTTCATCATAATCTATTTCTGTTTGTGAGTTGGCAAGACTTTCTACCAAAATTGCTGTTTCATCAACTACTTCCATTATTTCTTCATTTGCTAAATGAACTTGACTTTCTATTTCACCTCTAACATACCCTCTCAAAGATGGAAGTGTATTAGTCACAACTACAAAAGATAGACCTATTATAGGAATCATAATCCCTATAATAAACATCATAAACAACTTATGACTAAGTTTCAACTTTTTTAACACAACGGTCCCCCCATTCCTTTATGAAATTTGTCTAAATTTGTCTAAATTAAGAAGTGAATTGATTATACCATAAAAACCCAATTAATAACAAATATTGTTTTTACAAAAAACAGGCTTCTGATCAAATAGAAGCCTGTTTGCTAGTTTAGACACTTATTAATTTCACAAGTTCAATTAAATTTTAGTTAATAGATATAATTTTTAATTACTTTTCACTTAACATCCATACTTTTTGACAACTGGGATAGATCTGATATGACTGCTTCTAGATTTTGAATATCATCTTTAATGTTTTCCACATTACTTGCCTGTTCCTGGGTAGATGCATTGATTTCTTCGGTATTTGAAGATGTTTGCTCTAAAGTTGAACTAATATTGTCCATAGAAGCTTCAACTTCTTCTATTGACGCCGATTGCTCCTCTGCACTTGATGCCACACTCTGAATTTCTATATCTAGTTCATGGATTGAATTAACCACTTCCTCCATTTTCTCTTTAACACTTTGAGATAGATCCAAAGCCTTATTTACTGGCTCTTCAGCACTTTCAGTGGCTTCTTTGGCCTCATGGGAGTTTTGAACAATTTCATTGGTTATTTCTCTAATTTCGTCAGTGGCCTGTGCTGATTGTTCAGCCAGTTTTCTGATTTCATCGGCAACCACACCAAAGCCTTTGCCATCTTCACCGGCTCTGGCCGCTTCAATTGATGCATTCAGTGATAATAGATTGGTTTGCTCGGAAATTTCATCAATCTTATCAACAAATTCTCTAACCTTATCAATTGAATCCACAGTTTTTTGAGTTTTCTCTAAAGTAGCTTCTCTTCCCTGGTTAACCACCTGCATTTGGTTAAAAGTTTCTTCCGCATAGCTTTTAGAAGTCTCTACATTTGATCTTACGGTCGAACTTTTATCGGCAATGGTTTCCGACGATTCCGCCACACTCTGAGCAGACTTAGATATATCTTCAACTGCTTTTTTGGTTTCGCTAATTGTACTAGCATTTTCTTGGGCTCCCTGGGCTACCTCATCAATACCAGAACTCACTTCACCCATGGCAGTTGAAACATCACTTATGTAGCTATTAACTTTTTGAGAAATTTCTTGGGCACTATCGCTTGTGTTATCAATTTTTTCTACCACCCTAGTTAAGTCTTCAGTTTTTTCCTGTTGGCTTTTAACAGCTATGTCAAGTTCACTTTTAGATTCGCTGGCAATTTTAGTGACAAAAAATATTCCTATTAGAAACGCTACCATAGTTAGTATAGCAGTTATTAATTCTGCCGATGTTTGCGTATTATATTGATTGTAAAAGTAATAGAAAATCAATATTACTGCAGATAAAGTACCAGAAATTAAAGCATACTTCCTATCTTGATATACAACAGCTATTAATAATACCGGACACAAGGTCATAAAAGTAATACTGTATAAGCCAAAATAATTTGTAATTACATACAAAGCTAAAATTCCTATCAAGGCAATATATCTTATATATAAGTCGTTACTATTTAAAAAAAACCTGATACCCACTATAACTAAAGTTATTAATGTTACTCCAATTAATATAATTATTTCTTCATTACTCCGATCACCCTCAAAGTATGAAGCCACATGTCCCATGATGTAAAATGTTGAAAAAACAACTACCAAAACCACTGTGAATAAATTAGCTTTCTTGTCTAAATTATTCATTAATGTTACCCCCCCTCAATAGCTCTAGAAATATTTCAACCAATTTTGGATCAAACTGAGTTCCCGCACATCGCTTAAATTCAGCGACAATTTCTTTTTCACCCATTGGCTCTTTGTAAGGCCTACCATTACTCATCACTTCATAAGCATCGGCAATGGCAGCAATTCTGGCCAGAAGGGGGATCTCCTCCCCTGATAATCCCCTGGGATAACCTGAACCATCCCAGTGTTCATGATGGGACAGGATTTCTTCGGCAACATGAGCAAATTCTTCAGTAGCTATAGCAATTCTGTAACCTATCTCGGGATGTTTTTTCATGATTGTCCACTCGTCTTCATTTAATGTCCCATTTTTAGTAAGCACTTCTTCAGGGATATTGATTTTACCGATATCGTGGAGGGTTATCAAAAGGTTTAGCCGGTTCAGTTCTGAATGAGATAAACCAATTTGTTTGCCAATTTCTCGTGCCATCATCAACATGCGCCGGGCATGGCTTTCTGTTTCAAAGCTCTTGGCTTCTAAGGCTTTTAAGAGGGCATTCACAACATCGCTTCGGGCACTTCGGCTCTCGGCCAGTTTTAACTTGTACATATCATTTTCTGCCCTAGTAAGAACTTCCATCATGTCCTCCTGAATACTCTCTTTAGTTGCCGTACCCACTGCCAGAGAGAGGGGGATGTTTTTCACATAAGTACCCTTGCATTTATAATTTATTACCTTACATATGTCCCTAGCTTCTTCATCCGTAATATCCGGGAGTAGGATTACAAACTCATCTCCTCCCCACCTGGCAATTTCAGCTTTTTTACGAGATGATTCATCACATGATTCATGCAAAATCTGAGCTACCTTTAGTAACATTTCATCACCAACATGATGGCCGTAAGAATCATTAATCATTTTAAGTCCATTTAAATCTGCCATTATCACACTAATAGGGAAATAACTGCTACTTCCTTTTCGGGTTTCACCATCCAAGCGAGTTAGTTCACCTTCTAAATAAGCACGATTATACAGTCCAGTTAAACTATCGTGAAAACTTAAGTACTGAATTTTTTCATCCTTATTTCTGCGTACAGTAACATCTCGGGCTACTGACTGAAATTCAACTAGCTCACCCATGTCATTAAAAATAGGGCAATCAATCCAGTGCTGCCAATAAGCTTTCCCATCGGCACCGGTAACCTGATGTTCGTATGAAAGAACCCTGGGGTTATTCGTAAGGTTTTGATATTTTTGCCAAACTTTATCTCTTTCCTGCTCAGGGACAAACTCTATCCACTTTTTTCCCAGCAAATCATGTTTTGTCTGACCAAAAAAATTACAATAAGATTTGTTAACAAAGGTTAAAGTGGTATCAGGAAGCCACCTGCACACCAGCTCTAACTGCTCTTCTATTAAAGCCTGATACCTAGCCTTTTCCCGAAGAAGCTTGTCCTCTGCCCGTTTTTGCTTACTAATATCTATAAAAGAACCCACTAATTTTAAAGGCTTGCCCTGCTCATCCTCAACTAAAGAGGCAGACAAGTGAACATCAAACAATTCTCCATCTTTTTTTCGGGCAATCAATTCGCCAACCCAAGTCCCCTTTTCAAAAAGCTCATCCAAAATCTTTTGGGTTTTGTCAATGTTTTTCCAAAACTCCAGAGCGGACCGGCCTAAAATTTCTTGTTCTTCTTCATACCCCCACAAATCTAAAAAGGATTGATTGACATAAGTGATATATCCTTCCAAATCCGTAAAGGCAATGGCATTAATGGACGAATTTATAGCCTGTTCTTTTACTTTCAATTCTTTATTTATGTGGTCAGTAATTCTATTAACATCGCTTTTTAAGTCGTTCATATACTAAGCCCCCCCCCACGTATAAATCTTACTAAATCAATAATTTTTTGTTAAAATTTGTCGAAAATTCCCATAAATTTATTATAACATTTATTTTCTAAAATATTAATACTTGTTAATATTCTTACTAAAGTTTAAATTAGCATCATACAGTCAAAAAAAAACCTGACCCGAATAATCCGAATCAGGTTGAACAATATTGGTTAAAATCATAAGATATCAATCAAGCTTTTTGTGACAAGAAAGAGCCGCCTATATTTCCCGAGACTATTTGATAGACATCTTCAGCTCCTTGCTGAATATTTGAAGCAAATTCCTGTCCACCAGAAACCATTTCCTCTTTGATTGTTGAAGCAGTTTGGGTTATATCTTCTCCAATAGAAACTGTATTTTCTTTAACATTTTCCCCTTCGTTTCTAACTATCTCGTAATTACTTTCAATATCCTCAATATGATTCTCTATTTCGGCATGTCCACTGCTAATTGTATCAGGAATTCTATTAAATGGTTCTTTAACTTCTGAAAACTCTTGGAATCCTTGGTAAACCCCGACGGCTCTATCTACAACACCATCCCCCTCTTTAAAGCCTTCTGCCACATGATTTACTCCTCGAGCTACGGCTCCTGCAGTTTTGGCAACATCTTTACCAACAGTAACTGCAGTTTCTACCCCCGTTGAAGCTATATCTCTAGCTGAACTTCTCATTTCACCAGCAACATCTCGTATTTCTGTAGCACTTTCCCTTATCTCATCATAACTGTGTTCAACTTGTTCTGCTGTCTTATTTACTTCAGTTTTAACATTGTCTCTAGTTTCCTGAATAGTTTCTGTAACTTCTTGCGTTGTTTCCTGAACAGTTTCTCCAATTTGAACTATGCCATCTTTAACCTGTTCTCCTACCGATACTGCTGTTTTTACAGTTTCTCTAGCAGTATCAGCAGCTGTTTCAACCCCTTCTCTAACACGAGTAGTAATTGTATCGATAACTCCTTTGTCTTCTTGATTAGTCTTCGTATCTTTAGTTTCTACCTCTTCTTGTGTTTTTTGAATTTCTTTTGCTTGTGTATTTTGCTGATCATCAACCTGTTTATCTGTTGATTTTGATTCTTGAGTTTGTTGGGGCTGGATTGATTGAATTCTCTCTGTAACTAACCCTGTTAACCTACCTCCTCCTTCAATAATAGTCATTAAACATCCCCCCTTATAGAATAATAACCTTTTTCTAATAATTGAAATTTATCTTCTAAAATAAATGCTCCATCCACAAACAATTTTAAAGTCCATAACCCGCAGGGTAGTTGATGCTTTGAATTTCTCAAATCTAACCAAAACCACAACATCTTTGTTTGAGTTTCTTTAGAATTAGTTTCAATAAGATAGTTTTCACTAACTTGAAATAAATTTCCTTGAGGTGTATACCATGCTGTAGTAATCGAATGAAGTCCAGTAACTTGTGTAAACAAAAACCTGGCAACAATTTTTTGATCCAAAAATCTATCATACTGCCTTTTATGATTCTTTATTGGTTTTTCGGACATTACTGAGGATAATTTATACTCTTCAATATGGACACTATATTTTTGGTTATTGTACAACCTTTCCCCTCGTTCATTGATTATTATGACTGACCAAATCTGATCATCGTTGTCTAGCATATAAATATTAGCTTTAGGATCATTAAGTCTCAAATTTCCATTTATTAAAAAGGCATACAAATGTTCACCCGGTGGCAGTTTTATCGTTTTTAACCAACAGTCTTTATCTTCTTCCATTAGCAAACTATTTTGATATTTAGTGAAATTTCCGATTATTTCAACATATTCTATCGGAATATTGGGATCTTTATCTAAACTTAAAGTAACTTCCACATTATCACTTCCTTAGAATTACTTCTTTGAGAGTTTAGGTTAAAAAAAGCTACTTCACGAAGAAGTAGCTTCTGCTTACTTCTTCCTTGGCAACCCGACTGTCTTTTATTGACGTTTTGTCAACAAAAGACTCGTGGCTTTGCGCCCCCACCTCACGGCAGGTTTGCCATTTTCAAGAAAGAATTATAGTATTTTAAATTAAAATATTGTAATATTGGTTCTGTTATTATTAACTTTCTAGTTAAATAGACAAAATCCTTTAGGACTATTGTATTATTTTTCCACACTACTCTATAAAACATAAGAGAAAAGTTTTATAGAAATAATTTTAAAGTTAAAGTACAATATTACCAGACAATATTAGACAATATATACCAAATTATAAGGAGGGAGGAAAAATATGAAAAAGTTAGTCCAAAGAAGTATTAAGAACAGGTTAATATCAGGAGTCGTAGCCTTGACAATTATTATGGTAGTTGCCCTAATACTATTAAATAACTATACTATCGAAGATATAGTAGAAACCACAGTTAATGATAAATTAGAGGGAGACCATGAGATGGGACTAAGAGTCGTTGAAAACAACTTTAGCGGAAATTGGCATATATTAGGAGACGAATTATATAAAGGAAATGTAACTGCAGATGAAATGACAGGAACTTTAGATAATATCCAAGAAAGTACCGGATCTGTAGCAACTATTTTCAAAGGTGACACCAGTGTGGCTAGTAATCTTACAGATAGTGAAGGAGAAAGGGCAATCGGAACTCAAGTTGATGAAGAAGTATCCCAGACTGTTTTGGAAGAAGGAGAACGGTTTACTGGTCAAATAGAAATTTTAGGAACCCCCCATGAAGTTATGTATTCTCCTATAGAAAATCCCGAAGGTGAAGAAATCGGTATTTGGTTCACAGGTGTGCCCATTGATGATGTCAATAACTTGATCAATCAAGGAAATATGAGTTTTATTTTTTTCTCTTCCATAATAATTATTATCGCCTTAATACTCTTTTATATTGCAATCAATAAAATTGTTAAGCCAATTAAAGGGTTGACCTCTTTGTTAGATAAATTTTCCACATTAGATTTATCATCAAGTGAAGAAGATAATACTAATAGTTATTTAAAACGTTCAGATGAAATAGGTAAAATGGCTAAAGCCATGATGAACATGCAAGAAGCAGTTGTACAGTTGATTAAAAATATTAATGATAAATCAAACCAGGTCACTTCCTCGGCAGAGGAATTAAGTGCAAACGCCGAAGAAAATACCAGTGCAGCTAATGAAGTTTCAAAGGCAGTAGAAGAAATTGCTCAAGGTGCCACCAGCCAAGCCGAGAAAACAGATCAAAGCTCTAATGTTACTGAAGAACTTGGAAAAATCATTGAAAAAGAACAGAGCTGTGTAGATAGTTTAAATCAAGCTATTGAAGAAGTAACCAATAAAAAAGAAGAGGGTACTGAAGCAGTTAAAAACTTGCACGAAAAAACAAATGAGACTAACAGTGCCATCAAAGAAATCACAGAAGTAATTGAAAAAACTCACTCAAGAACCCAAGAGATTAAAGAAGCAAGTAGTCACATAACAGATATAGCTGAGCAAACAAACTTATTAGCCCTTAACGCCAGTATTGAAGCTGCTCGGGCAGGCGAGCATGGACAAGGTTTTGCAGTGGTAGCTAACGAAATTAGACAACTTGCAGAAAAGTCAAATGAATACTCAGAAAATATCTTGAACAATATCGATGGGTTAAATAAACAGGCAAATGATGCAGTTAAAACAATGGAAAATGTAAAGCAAATAATAAAAGAACAAAGTGTTTATGTGGAAGAAACCGGTTCCAAGTTCGATGGAATTTCTAATGCCATAGAAGGAGTAGAAAGTCAGTTATCCGAACTCAATGAATTTGGAAAAGAAATGAATAATAAGAAACAAGAGATTATAAACGCACTACAAGACCTGTCTTCAATAGCTGAAGAAAACTCATCAAGTACTGAAGAAATTTCATCAACTGTGGAAGAACAAACTGCAAGTATGGATGAAATCGCTTCAGCCAGTGAACAATTGACAAAATTAGCTGAAGAAATGCAAGAAGAAATAAATAAGTTTTCGTATTAATAAGACTCATATTGCGATATTGACGGTCTTTTCTCCGTGCTCCGATTTTATGTGTGCCGTAGGAATAAGAATGATGACACTTACATTTAATTGGGCTGTTCAAAGTTAATTGAACAGCCCAATCTACATAAAAGGCTACAAACCCTTAACAAACATTTAAATATGTTAATAAATTAGATTATGTTCCTAGACTTATTCAGAATGGGAGTGCACATAATTTTGTGTAAATAATTAACATTATCATTAAAAACAAAGCAATTCCGATTAATATAATATGCGTTTTGTTAATTTTTTCTTATTTAGATAACTATTTATTAAATTCGACATCTTAAAATGCCTCCTTTTTATAAGTAGATTCGTTTTTACCTGGCACTATAATAAGTCCGCACTAATTTTCTTTTAGTACGGACTTATTGCTCTTAAAATTCCTTTTCTCTGTTGTAACTCATTGATTTATACAAGTTATACCAAGTTAATCAACTGTATACGCTAATTAAATGTAATTCGCTAGCTAAATGCTGTATTCGTTAACTTAGTCTGTAGGTGTTCACTAAGCGCTATCTTCTGAAGGTTTCAAATTAGGTATACCTAAATATATTGCCAAAAGCACACAACCGAGCATTAAGAAATTGTAGTGCAAGTTCGGGATTATTGTGAGTGGCGAAATTCCAGCAAGTGAACCTGCCAGCAAGATTTGAGCCCCATAGGGAAGCATTCCCTGGGTTACTGATGCAAAAATATCCAGCATACTAGCACTTCTTCGCAGATCAACACCATTTTCTAAAGCAATATTCTTCGCCAAAGGTCCACTGATTATAATTGCAACAGTGTTATTGGCAGTACAAATGTCGGCAGCTGCTGATAAAGCACCAATCCCCAGCTCTGCCCCTTTTCGAGTTTTGACCCGCCTTGATATTTGATCGACCAAAAAGGCCAGTCCACCTTCTTTTCGTATCATGGCAGCCAGTCCACCAGCAAACAATGACAAGAAGAAAACTTCGTTCATATCAGTAAAACCTTGATATGCGGCTTGAGACAGTTCTAAAGCTGTAAAATCTCCGTAAACAACTCCAATTAGCCCAGCCAATACCAAACCTAAAAACAGAACAACAAAAACATTTACACCCATCAAAGCAAAGACAAGTACAAATATATAGGGTAAAACCTTAATAATTTCAAAGGGATAATCTCCATCTAAAGCAGCAACATCACCGACAAATAGTAAAATAATCAAAGATATAATAGCGGCAGGGAGTACAATCAAAAAGTTCATTTTAAACTTATCTTTCATTTTAACTCCCTGGGTCTGAGTAGCGGCAATTGTTGTATCGGATATAATTGACAAATTGTCACCAAACATGGCACCACCAATCACAATTCCCATCATGACCGGCATAGAAACTCCAATTTCGGGACCCAAGCCAACGGCAATTGGCGCAACTGCACCGATAGTTCCCATTGAAGTTCCCATGGCCAGGGATATAAAAGCACTTATCAAGAATAAACCAGGTAGCAACAGGCGAGCAGGCACCATAGTAAGCCCTAGATTAACAGTAGATTCAACGCCTCCCATACCTTCTACTACTGCTGAAAAGGCACCGGCCAGCAAATAAATCATACACATAATCACAATACCTTCTTCACCGGCCCCGTTAATAAAAGTCTTGATCCGTTCATCAATTGTACCTCTTGCCATAAATACTGCTACTACAATACCAATCAATGCTGCAATAGGTGCAGGAAATTCGTAAAAGGCCATTTCAACTCCTAAATAAGTCAGAAACAGTCCTACACCTAAATACAAAAATAAAAACACAAATAAGGGTATTAATGCCCAACCATTCGGTTTAATTTCTTTTTGATCCATCTAGGTGATCCCCCTTTAAATCTTCATTGTCAGTAGTTTTGTAATTTTCTTACCAATTTCTTCAGATGGGTTAACAATGTAATGTAGGGAGGCGCTGAGGGAATTGCAATAAATAATTATCCCTCAGCCCCTTGGTTTTGTAGTTTGATGATATTTCTAAGGGTTTCTTTCTAAATTACTGTTCCATTCCTTGTTTTAGGTCTTCGATAATATCATCTACATCTTCAATTCCTACGGAAACCCTTACCATACCATCGGTAATACCTGCTTTTTCACGTTCTTCTTGTGGAACTACAGAATGAGTCATGGATGCTGGATGCTGGATCAATGTATCCACATCTCCCAAGCTAACAGCCAATGTACACAACTCTACATTATTTAGTAGGTTTTTACCAGCTTCAAAGCCACCTTTTAATTCAAAGGCAATAATGCCACCAAAGTCTTCCATTTGTTTTTTAGCTAACTCGTGTTGAGGATGGCTTTCAAGTCCTGGGTAGTACACTCTTTCTACAGCTGGATGTTCTTCTAAGAACTTGGCTACCTTCATAGCGTTTTCACAGATCTTGTCCACACGAACAGCTAAAGTTTTAATTCCTCTGAGCAATAGGAAAGCATCAAAAGGTGCAATAATACCACCTAAATCTTTTACTGTAGTCATTTTTATATCACCAATCAGTTCCTCGAAACCTACTACTATTCCGGCAACAGTATCTCCGTGACCACCAAGGTACTTGGTAGCACTATGAATTACGATATCAATTCCCATTTCTAGCGGTCTTTGAAGATAAGGAGTCATAAAGGTGTTGTCTACTACAGTTGTAATGTCGTCCTTTTCCTTTGCAATTTTCACAACTTCTTCCAGATCAGTGATGGAAATAGTTGGATTCGCAGGAGTTTCAGTATAAATCACCTTTGTATTATCTTTAATAGCAGCTCGGATATTTTCAGGCTCACTGGTATCAACAAAAGTTACTTCAATGCCCCAGTTGGGTAACAACTCGTCAAACAGAGAGTGAGTACAGCCATATAGTGTATCTGAGGCCACCATATGATCTCCACAATTTAATAAATTCATCACAACAGCAGACACAGCTGCCATACCAGATCCTAATGCTATAGCATCATCTCCACCTTCTAGGTTAGCCATCTGCTTTTCAAGATTTTTTTGAGTTGGGTTACCCAATCTAGTGTAGATGTAGCCAGCCTCTTCACCGGCAAATCTAGCAGCTCCTTGTTCAACATTGTCAAATACAAAGGTTGAACTTTGATAAATTGGGGTCCTAAGAGCACCCGCTTCGTTCTTTTGACCTTCATCGGCATGGACAATACGAGTAGTTAATTTTGAATCTTTCATTAAAAACACCTCCACTTATTGTATTTGTGTCATCTATTTATATGCAATAACTGTGCCAGCTTCAATTAATTCGGCAAACCATTGGCTCTACTTCCCTATATCACAGGTTTTGACGAGTTTGGTTAATTTTTATTTAAAAAGCTGTGCAATAAAAACACTTCCTCTTCTGGAAACATGCTGTTCCAGAAGAGGACTAGGTTTGTAAAGAAAGGTTTCCGCCGGAAATAATTCGTTCCATTTTACGCTATGCCATGAACAAATTTGCAGTTTGAACACAGTTAAGCATTATTAAATAATCTTAACATTATTATAATAGTTTTGGGACAGCCATACTACTAGAAATTATTGAGATTTTTAAAATTCTAGCAGATTCTTCAAATTCCAGTTTTTTACTTTTCACCCTCTTTTTCACCTTCAAGGAGCAATATATACCTTATTTATAACATAATGTATATTTCATTTCACTACGTAAAAAATAAAAAAAATTTATGGGAAGGATAATAATAATGTTAAACATTATACAAAAACTTATTAAAAAAAAACGTCCCTATATAATGAGTACAGAAAAATTAGATGATAGTAACAATACGAAAATAAGTAAAAACTTTAATTATAATCACAAACATCTTAAGAATATCTTCGAAAACAGTGATGACATTTGCTTCCGGAATTTTATCACTGATTCGAATGCAAATGTACTTACACTATTTATCGAGGGGTTAGTAAACGAAGAACTGGTTAATAGTGACATTATTAAACCACTACAGTATAACTCAACTAAAGAGAAAAACACAGATGAAGCTTCTCCAGAGACTATCAAAAAAAGATTATTTACAGTAGGAACTGAAGTACAAACCAAAACTTGTTTCAATCAATTAATCGAAGAAGTATTAGATGGAAAAACAGCTATAATTATAGAAGGGCTTCCACAAGGCTTTATTATTGATTTAACTCAATGGGAAAACAGAGGAATTGAAGAGCCAATTAATGAGCAATCAATCAAAGGACCAAGAGAAGGGTTTACTGAAACCCTTCGAATCAATACATCCCAGTTAAGAAGAAGAATTAAATCACATCATTTTAAGATTCAACAATTTAGAATTGGTAAGCAAACAAATACAAATATAGCAGTAGCTTATTGTGAAAATATCGCTAATCAAACAATTGTCAATGAAGTAATTAATCGTATAAACAAAATTGATATTGACGGCATTTTAGAAAGTAACTATATCCACGAGTTAATTGAAGAAAGAACAATCACTATATTTCCGGAAATGATAGACACTGAAAGGCCGGATAAAGTAGCAGGACATCTCTTAGAAGGTAAAATAGCCATACTTACTGATGGTACTCCTTTCGCAATAATTCTGCCAGTTACATTAAGCGAATTTTTTCATACTCCTGAAGATTACTATACTCGCTATATTTTCTCCTTTGTACAAAGGACTTTAAGATTTGCTAGCTTTTTTATTGCTACTTGCCTACCATCTATTTATGTTCTTATGACAAAATTTCATTATGAAATGATACCTGTAGATATTATATTTTCAATTGCAGAAGCTAGAGAAGCTGTGCCTTTCCCACCACTGTTGGAAGTTTTGTTAATAGAAGTAATTGTAGAGTTTTTGCGTGAAGCAAGTTTAAGGTTACCTGGGCCAATTGGTCAAACAGTGGGTATAGTAGGGGCCTTGGTCATCGGAGATGCTGCAGTTAACGCTGAACTTATGAGTCCAGTATTAGTAATATTTACTGCTTTTAGTATGATATCTAGTTTTGTTATACCTAATTATTCAATGGCTTCTGCTCTGAGATTACTTAGGTTTCCAATTTTGTTTATGACAGGAATACTAGGAGGTTTTGGATTTATGATAGCCTGGTTTTTAATAGCTACACATCTTTGTAACATAAGCAGTTTTGGAGTACCCTTTTTACAGCCAATTGCTCCTTTCAAACTTTCTGAACAACGTGACACGGTTTATAGAATGCCATTCAGGTGGGTTAGAAAACGCCCCAAAGCAGTTGCAAATAAAAATATCAGACGTCAAAAAGGAGTTGAAGAAGAGGATTGAAAAAACACGAAAAAAAAGATATAAGTCAATTCCAATGGATTACTATAATTCTTGGCATGACAATTGGTATAGGAATAACAACATTACCCAGGGGGATTGCTACTGAAGCCGGTAGAGACGGATGGTTTTCTATTTTGTTGTCAACCTTGATAGTTATTATATATGCAAATATTTGCCTTTACTTTTCTCGCCTTTTTCCAGATAAAACTCTAGCTCAATCCAGCATAATAATACTTGGTAAGTTTTGGGGTACCATTCTGATCGTTATATATAGTTTATATGCCTTAACATTGTCCGGGTTGGTTCTTAGGTTTTTTATGAACATTGCATATGTGTATCTGGATATACAATATCCAATGGTATTTCATTTTATTATAATTCTCTCTGTAATTATATATATAGCAAGAAATGGTCTATCAACTTTATCTCGACTCAGTGAATTAGTTCTTTTTTATACACTACCCCTATTCATACTTTTTTTAATCCCCGTTTCATTAGATAAACATATAAATTTATTACCAGTCTTTGAAGGAGGGATTGTAGAACCAGTTAAAGCTATACAGGAACCTCTTCTTGCTTTTCTAGGTATAGAAATTATATTAGTATTTTATCCTTATCTAAATAAGAAAGAAGATGATGCTAAACTAACCAATATAGCAATAATTATTACCGGACTTATTTATACTTCAATCTTTATAGTCTCTCTAATGATGATGGGACTAGAGCAATTAAACCTGACTTATTGGCCATTTATAGAATATTTAAAAATTATTGATATAGCTGTTATAGAACGCATAGATACTTTGTTTATTCACTTATGGTTAGGCAAGGTAATTCTAGTTTCTTCCATTCAGTATTTTGTAGCTACTTTTTCTCTGGCTCACATAACAAATAAAGATTATCATGACATTTGGTCACTAGTGGCTTGGCCCATTGTATTATTTGTGGCACTAGTACCTCAAAATGTTCCTGAGACTGAAGAGTTTGCAGCTAACTTCACTTTATATGGAGGAGGACTAGTAATTTTAATTCCCATTTTGCTTATCATAACATGTAAATTGAGAGGTGTCAGATAGATGAGAGTTAATATAAATAAAAGTATAATAATTCTTATAATAATCTTTATTTTTAGTAGTTTAACAGCTTGTGATTTCGTTAACGAAAAAATTTTAGACGAACTTTCGATAATTTTAGCTATGTCCTTTGATTCTAATCCAGAAAATGATAATGATGACTACAATCCCCTTCTATTAACCACTTCAAATCCGCTATTTGCCGAAGAAGCTAAAGAGCCTGTCCGTGTTAAGACAGTTCAGGGTCGAACAATAGGAAATGCTTTAGATAACTGGCAACAACATAGAAATAGATTAATGGCTTTAGGAAAGGTAAATATAATGTTATTTGGAGAAAATATCACAAAAGAAAACTTTCCTAATACAGTTAAAGATATAAGGCAAATTCCAGAAATTGATGCAACATCTTTAGTTGCTTATCATCCTGGAAAAGCAAAAAATCTATTATACCAAAACCCTGTCGAAGACGGTAGAATAGCGGTTTTTCTAAGTGACATGCTAGAATTTGGAGCTGATGACGGACTAATACCTGAAGTTACCCTACATGAATTATGGACAGCAGTTTTAACAAAAGGTAGAGATGGATATCTCCCTAAAGTTGATCTAAAAGAAGAAGGTGATGAAATACCTTATATATCCGGGGCAATGGTTTTGACCGAAAATGGAAATAAGGCTACAACTTTGAATTCCGAGGAAACTAAGTTATTAACAACCATGCTAAATGAAAAAGCCATTCCCTCCTTTTCCTCAAACATTTTTGTTGAAGAAGAAGAAGGGTTAATAGAGTATAGTGTTCAAAACACTGATATGAACATTAATGTTGAATATAATAATGAAGTTTCTGTAGAAATAGATAATAACATTGAGGTTTACCTGGAAGAAGTACAAATCCCCGGAATTGAGATTATAGATAAAAAAACCTTTGAAACTATAGCTGAATTTGTAGCCAAAGATTTTATGGATAATACACAAAATCTTATAGCAAAATTACAACGACACAAAAGTGATCCAATAGGAATAGGGCAATATGTGAGAATACAACAGTCAGAATACTATTCTAAAGGCACTTGGAGAAATGATTATCCCGACATAGATATTGACAATAATTATACTGTCAATGTTTTTAGAGGAAGCACCTTATCCGAAACCTTTAAGCTAGAGCGTTAAATATAGTGACATTTTCCCCAGAACATTCTTGGGGTGACAAATCAAACTCTTAGAGTGAAACTAAAAAAATAACTGCAAAACAATTACATTACACCCTCTTTGTCAATGTTCTTTGAAAATGTCACCTAAAAACGCATAAATTTGTTCAGAGAAAATGTCACCCCCCAGGAAGGTAGACCGAGTTTTAAACTCGGTCCCTGGTATTTAGTATAGTATCTAAAAGTTCTTGATCAGTCAGGTCGTAGTTAAGATTTGTTCTTTCACTTTGTTTTCTCCAAGGGTGATTTTCATCTGGGACTATTCTATTTTTAGGTGATTGCGTTGTTTTAACTTTTTTGGTCATTTTAGTAGTTGAAGGCTTGTCCACAATTTGAGTTTCAAACACCATATCTTTATATTTTACTTTAACTCCAAATTTAGGATTAGATAGGACAGTAACTTTAGATTTAGGAACCAGTTGACTATTTTTATCTAAAATTTGATAGTAACTTCCTTCAAAAGAGAAAGTGGCACTGTTGTCCACAGTTCTTTTGAATTTAGAACAAAGTATATGATCAAGATTAATATCTTGATTTAAACAGGTAAAAGCCGATAGCTCATTTTCGGGCTTTAGGGCAAATCTTTTATTAAAATCAGGCAAGAAATCTTTTTGTAAAAATTCATTAGCTTTCTCCATGGTAGTTATATTGTGTAGCTTAAAAAGTGTGGGCAGTCTGCTTTGTAAAGTATCAAAAAGCCTTTCAACTCGTCCTTTTGCTTGTGGAGAGTTAGCAGGTATAATAGTGACTCCTAACTCTTCCATAGCTGCACCAAATTGAGTAGGCTTAACTTGTTTACCTGCGAGCTGTTCATCAATCGAAAGCTTGTCCGATTTAGGTGATCTAAAAATAGTGTGCTTATCGCTATAAAGACTTGCAGGAATACCATAGTTTGAAATTAACTGATGCATAATCTGAAAGTATCCCTCAAGACATTCATTTTCAACAAAAAATAATCCTAGCAAAGCTCCTGTGGCATCATCGATAGCAGCGTGTAAATCACAATCAAAGCCAGTGTCAAACCAGTCATAAGGTGAGGCGTCTATTTGTACTAAAAGTCCCATTCTGTCCTTGCGTTTGCGTCTGTGGTGACTCTTACTCTTTTTATGTTTTTTAGGACTAGAAATTCCAGCTTTACTAAGAATTCTATGAACAACTGGCCTACTGATAGAGATTTTTTCTCGCTCGTTTAAAAGTTCTGTAAAATGAGTGAAATTTGCATTTGGGTATTTTTCTAACTTTAGAGAAATGATATGTTTTTCAGTACTTTCAGGAACAGAATGATCAGGCTTTTTACCTCGGCTTTTATGTATGACAAAACTGGGTCCTTCTAGTTGCACTCCTTTCTTCAGTCGTTTAATTTGTCGATCACTGAGGTTCAAAGCTCGTGCTGCATCTCTAATGGTTAAGTAGCCATCAATTGTTTGATTGATAATATTTAGTTTTTTAATTTCTTCTTGGGTCATTTGATATGTCACCTTTTTAGTCATAGTGACATTTTCACAGAACATTCTAGGGGTGACAATATCACAGAACAATTACATTACATTACACCCTCTTTTGACTTAAAGATAAATATGTGTTATTGTATTATTTGACCCCACCCCATAGGGGGTGGATGATATAAATGGTAAGTAAATAGAAAGACCAAGCGAGAAGCGGTAGTCTGAGTTATAACTGTATAGCTATGACCGCATGTCTGCCAATTCGTCTGTCCGTTTATCTGCTCATCTCGTAAAATAGCAGGAAGGGGTGAAATAATGAATAATACAACTTTAAAATTAACTGGTATGACCTGTGCCAATTGTGCACAGCGAATTGAAAAACAGCTGAATAAAACCCAGGGAACAAACAGTGCCCAAGTTAATTTTGCCGTTGAAAAAGCTTACATCGAATACGATCCCACCCAAATCAGCGAAGATGATTTAATTAAAATTGTACAAGATTCGGGTTATGATGCTAAGTCGGAAGAACAAGATGAGAAAAATAAAAAAAATGTAGAACTTAAAATATCCGGTATGACATGTTCCGCATGTTCCCAGAGAGTGGAAAAGAATTTAAATAAACTAGATGGTGTCCATGCCAATGTCAATATCGCAACAGAAAAAGCTACAATAACTTATAACCCTACAAAAACCAGCCTAAACAGCTTAAAACAAACTATCAGAGATACCGGTTATGATATTGTTGATGAAGAACTAGAACAAGAAATCGATCCGGAAGAGGAAAAAATTAAAGAAGCTGCCGAAAGAATGTGGTGGTCTGTTGGATTTGCCAGTGTAGTAATGATCATCATGATGGTTCACATGTTTGTAACACCTATTCCCTATTATATTCCCATTATATCTGTATTAGGTTTTCCGGTAATCTTTATCTTTGGAAGGAAAACACATCAAGCCACATGGCGCGCCTTAAAAAATGGCAGTCCCAATATGGACACATTAGTAACAATGGGTTCTGCCGTACCTTTTATTTTAAACTTTTTAGGGATCATACTGGGTCTACCCATTACTTCATTTATTGAAATGGCTACAACTATCATGGCCTTTCACATGATCGGTAAATTCTTAGAAATCAAAGCCAAGGGTAGAGCATCCCAGGCCATCAAAAAGTTATTGGAAATGGAAGCTAAAACAGCCCGCGTCATTAGAGATGGAGAAGAAAAGGAAGTCCCCATGGAGGAAGTGCAGGTTGGAGATGTGATGGTGATACGCCCTGGAGAAAAGATTCCTACAGACGGTGTAGTTGTACAGGGTGAAAGCAGCATAGATGAATCAATGGCCACAGGGGAATCCATCCCGGTAAACAAAACTGTTGAAGATGAAGTTATCGGTGCAACTATTAACAAACAGGGGATATTGCATGTTGAAGCCACAAAAATAGGTAAAGATACATTTTTATCCCAGGTTATCAAAATGGTTGAAGAGGCCCAGGGTTCCAAGGTACCCATTCAAGAATTTGCCGATAGAGTTACAGGTTATTTTGTACCCGGAGTTATATTAATTGCTATAGCTGCCTTTAT
Organism: Natranaerobius thermophilus JW/NM-WN-LF; assembly: GCF_000020005.1. NCBI lineage: Bacteria > Bacillati > Bacillota > Clostridia > Natranaerobiales > Natranaerobiaceae > Natranaerobius > Natranaerobius thermophilus. Next base: position 2,645,922 of record NC_010718.1, read on the forward strand.
ATCATGGATGGTCTTTCCCGATTTTCATGTATCAGTAGTAGAATATTTTGATTTTCCCTGGTCCACTATAGATTTACCACAGTTGTCCCTGGCCCTACTGGCAACTATAGCAGTACTGGTAATTTCTTGTCCCTGTGCCCTGGGGCTTGCAACACCTACAGCCTTGATGGTAGGTAGCGGACTAGGTGCCGAAAAAGGTGTCCTGATCAGAAAAGGTGAAGCAATCCAAACTATGAAAGATATCAATATAATTGCCTTCGATAAAACAGGCACTATTACCAAGGGAAAACCTGAGGTTACTGATGTCATAAACTACAATGGTTTTAGCAGAGAAGATATTCTCTTGTATGCAGGAAGTCTGGAAGCTTCCTCGGAACATCCTCTAGGTGAAGCCATTGTGGAAACAGCTAAAGAAGAAAACATCACATTCCAGCAGGTAGAAAACTTTTCGGCAATTACCGGTAAAGGGGTACGAGGAGAGATTAACAATAAAGAAGTGCTAGTTGGCAGTCGAAAGCTGATGGCGGAAAAAGATATTGAACACCAGCATCTCAACAGTGAGCTAGAAAGATTAGAAGATGAAGCTAAAACAGCCATGCTAGTAGCCATAGATGGTAAAATGGCGGGCATTGTAGCCGTTGCCGATACCTTGAAAGAAGACTCTATTCAAGCTATTGAAGAAATCGAACAACTAGGAATGAAAACCGCCATGATTACAGGAGATAACGAAAGAACAGCCAATGCCATAGCCAAAAAAGTCGGGATCAGCAGTGTACTTGCCGAGGTACTTCCCGACGGTAAGGTTGATGAAATCAAAAAGCTTCAAGATGAATACGGAAATGTAGCCATGGTGGGAGATGGTATCAACGATGCTCCGGCTCTAAAACAGGCAAATATCGGTATAGCCATCGGAACCGGAACGGATATAGCCATCGAAGCAGCTGATATAACCGTTATTCGAGGTGACTTAAGTGCAGTGGTATCTGGCATTAAATTATCCAAAGCTACCTTCAAAAAAATCGTAGAAAACTATTTCTGGGCCTGGTTTTACAATGCCATAGCCATCCCAGCAGCTTTCTTGGGACTAATTCACCCAATTATCGGGGCTGCTGCCATGGCAGCAAGCTCTATCAATGTAGTCCTAAACTCTACACGACTAAAGAAAGCAAAAGTAGACCCATCTTACGATAGGGAGGATTTAAAAGGCAGTCATCACAAAGGTGAACAGTCATTAGAAGCTAAGGTTTAAGTATAGAATCAAATTAATTATCAAAAGCAATTTGTAAGACCACCTGTGTGTGAAGTTAATTAATTGAAATAAACCCCACTCCATTTTGAGCCCGAAATCAAAAGGAGTGGGGTTTAAAATTTAAATTAAAAACTATAACTTCCCCAATTTTTTCTAGACAACCCCTTCCCCTTTTACAGGACTTTATGTTAGAATTCAATATAACAGTTGAACAGTTGTGCAAATGTTAACATCAAAAATAATTGGAGGGTTATCAGTGACCAAAAAAGATACATGTCAAGAGTTCTGTTTTGATAGTGAAGCAGTGGAGCATGTTCAAAAACATATGTTGAATGAACAGGATATTGATAAAATGGCTGAAACCTTTAAAATACTGGCAGATCCTACCCGGGTAAAAATTTTACATGCCCTGGCTCATAAAGAACTGTGTGTATGTGATATCGCAGTCACCCTGGATATGAAAGTATCGGCAGTTTCTCATCAATTGAGATTATTAAAAAGCGCCCGATTAGTTAAACAAAGGCGAGAAGGCAAGAATGTTTATTATCAATTGGATGATCACCATGTAGAGCAACTCTTTGAAAAAACACTAGAACACATCAAGCATCAATAACCGACATTACAGGATTCGGATTCAATAACTGCAGATACGCTTGTACTTGTTTTACTTTCTTAAACTTGTTGTGTTTCTGTCAAGGGAGGGGAAATCATGAAATATTATTTGCGAGGACTGGACTGTCCCAGCTGTGCAGCTAAAATAGAACGGAAATTAAATAACTTAAATCCAAATCCGAATCAAGAGATAAATATTAATCTTAACAATAATACTGTCGAATTGGACCCCGAATTATACGAGGAAGCTCAAAAAATAGTCGATGATATTGAACCTGGAGTGAAACTAATTCCCAAGGAAAATAACAAGGAACAACCCCATAATAACTATGAAGATGATCACAGTTCCAATTTAAAACAAGAATATTTAAAGATAATCATATCACTAGGATTACTAATATTTGGATTTATCTTTAGGGAAGAGCTGCAAAACACTCCATGGGCGATAGCAGACTATTCTGTATTTTTAATCGCCTATTTCCTGGTCGGCGGTCACGTTGTTATTTCTGCTGTTAAAAATTTAGTTCGCAGAGATATATTTAACGAAAAGTTCCTTATGACCATTGCTACCCTTGGTGCTATTTTGATTCAAGAATTACCAGAAGCGGTAGCCGTTATGTTGTTTTATGCAGTAGGTGAGCTATTCCAAGACCTGGCCGTTAATAAATCACGCCGCTCGATTTCTTCCCTATTAGATCTAAGGCCTGAGTTTGCCAACCTTATAACTGAAAAGGGTACCGAACAGGTCTCTCCGGAACAGGTGACACCTGGCGATGTAATTGAAATCTATCCAGGAGAACGCATCCCCTTAGATGGAAAAGTTTTATCTGGTGAGTCATACATTAATGCCAGTGCCCTAACAGGTGAATCCGTTCCAGAAAGTGTAGGCCCCGGTGAACAAGTAATGGCTGGAACTATCAATGAAAATAACTTGCTTAGGGTACAAGTCACTAAAGAATTTAATAACTCATCTGTCGCCAAGATTTTTGATTTGGTAGAAAAAGCAGCCGAACGAAAAGCTCCTACAGAAAAGTTCATCACTACCTTTGCGGCTTGGTATACGCCTGTAGTTGTAGGAGGAGCTGCAGTGTTGGCCACTATACCACCGCTATTGATTCCGGGAGCAGAATTTAGTGAGTGGATATACCGGGCATTGATACTTCTGGTGATATCTTGTCCCTGTGCTTTGGTACTATCCATACCTCTCGGCTATTTTGGAGGTATAGGAGGAGCATCGAGAGGAGGAATATTAGTAAAAGGTGCCAACTTTCTAGATGCCTTGATTGATGCCGATACAGTAGTCTTTGACAAAACAGGTACACTAACTGAGGGGACTTTTCAAGTTGTCAAAATTAATCCCAAAAACGGATTTTCAGACCAAGAATTATTGAACTATGCCTCTACAGCAGAAATTTACTCAAATCATCCCATCGCCAGATCCATATTACACGAAGCAAAGCATAAGTTTAACTTTTCTAGGGAAGAACTCAAAGCTAAAGTTTTAAAACAGCGAGAAGACAAAGGTTTCGGTGTAAAAACAACATTGTCAGATGGTAGTGTGATTTTAGCCGGCAGCGAAAAATTGCTGACAAAGGAAAGTATCAACATGGACTTAACAGATGAAAAAGACAATGGTGAAACTATCGTTCATGTGGCTGTAGACGACAAATACGTTGGTTACCTGATTCTTGATGATGAAATAAAAGCCGATGCGGCAGAGATTGTAGCCAAACTAAAAGCCAAAGGCGTTTCACACACAGTCATGCTCTCGGGAGATGAAGAACAAACTGCCAAGCGTGTAGCCAAACAACTGAATATAGATAAATATTATGCAGGTTTACTACCAGAAGAAAAAATTGAGATAATGGATGAACTAATCGCCAATAAGACTGGAGATGAGAAAATATTATATGTGGGTGATGGCATCAACGATGCTCCCGTAATCACCAGGGCCGATGTTGGTATAGCCATGGGTGCGCTGGGAACGGATGCTGCCATTGAAGCTGCAGATATAGTCCTAATGGATGATAATCTAGACAAAATTCCTTTGAGTTTAGATGTCGCCCGAAAAACCCGACGAATTGTATTACAAAATATCGTCTTCGCCTTGGGAGTAAAAGCAGCTTTTGTATCCCTGGGAGCTTTGGGAATGGCGACCATGTGGGGTGCAATTTTTGCAGATGTAGGTGTAGCACTTTTGGCAGTATTTAATTCTACCAGGGCATTGAGAACACCGGGAAAGCTATCCCAATACAATTCTGATTCTGAATAAATATCTGTGATTATTTGATTATATTAACTAAAAACCAGCCAGGAAAAGTAAGCATTTAAAGTGAACTTCCCGGCTGGTTTTAATTTGTCTCCAAGTATGAGCTTTTATATTAATCTTGTTCATTGAATTATCAATCGTTATTTCCTGGTTCCCAAGTTACTTCTACATCATTGACATCATCTAAATCCCAGTCAACTTCATCACAGTCAGGAAGTCTCAAATCATCTTCATCATCTACATCTATATATTTAGAAAAATCATCGAATTCGTCAATTTCTCCTTTATCTTCTAAATAGATAGCAGTTTTAATAGCGTTTTCCAATTGCTGCTTTTCAGCTCGGCAGGCCTCTTTTTCGGCTTCACCTATATAACTCATGACATTTGGTGCCACCAAGGCTATTAAAATTCCAATTATTCCAATGACTGCTATTAACTCAATTAAAGTAAAACCATTTTTGTCTTTAAACAGCCTTGAAACTTTATTATGTAATTTCTTTATAAAAATCATTTAATTCCCTCCTTTTTATATGAGCAGTTCTGTTAAGTTATAAGAACTATCGTACTTTTACGAACAATAAGCCAACTACTTTTAAGCTGAAACCAATTAAAAGGGCCATGGTAAGAAGGAAGGCCACCACGGTGGACTATCATCGTCATTGTCTCCCCCATTTTCATCATTATCGTCATCATTTCCCCCATTTTCTTCTTCGTTGTTATCATTACCATTTTCTTTACCATTATCTGGTTCTGTCAACAAAGCATCCAGCATATCTGATAAGTCGTCATAATCATCACATGAGTCAGCTGGATTGCCATCTATGTATTTTTCAATTTTCGATGCAATTTGTTTACTATTTTCTGCCTCTAAGTCATCTTCCGCAATTTCTCCTGTGGCAATAGCCGTTTGCAAGGCATCACTCACCTGTTTTTTTGCCGCGTCACAAGCCATTTCTTCAGCTTCATTAATATAACTCATCACATTTGGCGCAACCAAAACAACAAGAATCCCAATAATAGCAATTACAGCTATCAATTCAATCAAAGTAAATCCACGGGGATTACAGACACAGAAATCTTTTCTAGCTTTTTTAAAAATACAGTTCCCTCCTTTTCTTAAATAAGTTTATAATACAATTTTAAATTATAGTCCTTGTATATAATCCTAGAATTCTTTTTAAGCTTATTTATAATTATTTAGGACTTTTTTATTAATGTAAATAGGTCTTGCGACTCTTTTTAGACAAAAATCATTTTTTTAATTTGCTCTTGAATGTATTTTTGAATATGTTATAATGGAAAAAAGTGGTAGAGTAGGTGTCTCGCGTTAAGTGCCAAGGGATGGGACGTTGCCCTTGGACGAAAGCTATTAAGAGCTGCGTTGGGACATCGCGTTCGCTATCACATCAATAAGGAAAGAAAGTTAAGATTAACAAACTTCCTTCCTTTGATGTGGTAGAACTACCACGTCAAATCAGAGAAGGAGGTTTTATTTTTGAAAAACTTTTTTAAAAACCCACATGCCCTGGCGATCATGGGGTTATTAGCAGCTGTTAATGTAGTTTTAGGATTGGTAACTTCGGGTTTTACGATCTCTTTTGGCGGAATAGCTGGGGTAAAAATTGGTTTAGGTGGACTACCCATTATTCTTGCTGGAATTTTACTCGGTCCGCTAGCTGGAGGTGTAGTTGGTATTGTCAGTGATTTGGTAGGATTTCTATTAGTACCTATGGGCCCTTATATGCCGCATTTCACCTTAACGGCTGCATTAACGGGAATTATTCCTTGTTTGGTCCTAAAGCTTACTAATGGAAAGAGAGAGATACCAAGCTTTTTACACTTATTACTAGGAATAGGAATTGGACAAGCCATTACAACTGTTATTTTAGTACCCTATTTTTCATACATCTTATTTGGTCTGCCACTGTTGTACACAGTTCTCGGTAATGCTATCAGTCAGTTAATTAGTGTACCACTCTATGCCTATATTAGCTTATTTATTTTAAAGTCCTCAAAAATTAGATCCATGACAGACACCGCCTCACAAAAATAGAAAGCAAATTCCATTACGTTCTAAATTTACTAAGTGAGGTTATTTGTAAAGGCAATGATAATAGGCAGGCCGATCGCCTGTCTATTATATTCGCATTTGCCATCAAACTGTTACTTTTTAGAACAACAAAAACTGCACCCCAAAAGTATCCTATCACACTTTCGGGGTGCAGTCTTTTAACTTGAATATTTATTTAGAAACGTTATCTCCCGCAATTCTACCAAAAACTATTAAATCTGCTATAGCGTTACCACCTAAGCGATTGTTACCATGAATTCCACCAGTGATTTCACCTGCAGCATAAAGCCCTTCAATTATTTCACCCTCTGTATCAATAACTTGAGCTTCTTCGTTTATCTTAATTCCACCCATGGTATGGTGAATAGCAGGTGCCACTTCTTGGATATAGTAAGGTCCTTCTTTTAATTCTAATAGATCACCACGACGATTGAAGTCTTCATCTTCACCTTGTTTTACATATTCATTGTATTGTTCCACCGTATTTTTAAGTTCATCAACATCAATCTCAAAAAATTCTGCTGCCTCTTCAATAGAGTCAGCTTTAATTATCTGATCAGTTTCCTTCAGGTTTTCAAATTCTGTCATGTAATTATCCATATTACTATTTTCTTTTATATGGTTGTCCCACATTAGATAAGCTACAGACCCAGTTTGATCTAAAATAGCTTCAGAAATCACATCACGACGATCTAACTCTTCGACAAATCTTTCGCCTTCCTGGTTAACTAAAATAGCACCATCAAATCTAGTATCTGCAACATATGACAAGTGACCCGTTTGCGTATTACAAGTGGGATAAGTTTGAATAAACTCCATATCTACTAAGTCAGCACCTATTTCTTTTGCCATTAGAATTCCTTCACCAGTTGCTCCTGGAACATTAGTAGTATTATATCTATCGTCAATGTCTGGATTATACTTTTGAGTCATATCAATATTTGCACCAAATCCACCGGTTGCCATAATAACCCCATCTTCTGCCTCAATATTTGCTATTTCTCCTTCATGATCTTCCACTTTTACACCTACAACTCTACCATCTTCATCCGTAAGTAATTCTTTTGCTTCAGTATTAAATTTAATTGGAATCTCATCATCCAAAGCTCGTTCCTCTAAACTACTAATCAGTTCTAGTCCGGAGCCACCAATTGGATAAAGTGCCCTGGGCACTTCATGTCCTCCAAAATGCATAAGATAGTCATCGACAAATTCTACACCTACATAGTCTTTCATCCACTCCGCATCTTCAGTTACATTTTCTGCTAGTGTTTGCACAAGATCTTCATCTGCTTCATAATCTCCGCCTTCAAGGGTATCTTCAACAAATTGATCTACACTGTCATCAATATCTGGGTTTTCCTGAACCCAAGTGTTTGGAGCATTAAACTCTCCTCCAGATACTAGGGTGTTACCACCTAAATAAGGCATCTTTTCTAATAACACAACATCTGCACCTTGTGACTTTGCTTCAATTGCTGATACTAGACCAGCACCTCCACCACCAACTACTACTACATCATAGGTAGAATCAGCGATTTCAGAAGCACTATCAACTTCAACCATTTCCCCTTCAAAGTATTCTTCAGCACCTGCCTCTTTTAATGCATCTTCAACTGCACTAACTAGTGCTAAACTTGTGACAGTTGCGCCTGAAATGGAGTCTACATTAGTATTGTTGTTTTCCACAATGGCTGGGATAATTTCTTCAAATACTGGATCTGTTAATATCTCAGATTCTTCATGAGATAAAACTTCGATATCAGAGATATCTTCATCTTCAATTGTAACCTCTACTTCAATTTCTGCATTGTGTCCATATGAACTTCCCTCATATGTACCTTCTTCTAGTGCCAACTCTTCCTCTCCTGGTTCCTCTCCTACTTCCTTATCTCCATTGCATCCCACGGAGAATGTGAACAGCAGAACAAATGTTAACATAATTAATAATAAGTTTCTCTTTTGAAACATATACAACCCCCTCCTTTTAACTTGTTATACATTTCTTAACACAACCAAATTATAAGCTAAGAAACGATTTTTGTATTTGCACAAATTTCAGGTTTTTTGACTTTTCTTTAAGCTTGTATAATAGAGTCAAGCCTTTAAAAAATTAGAGGATAAACCCTTAAATGATTCAAACACTTTTGGGACAACCTCTTCCTTTATCATTTTATATACTTGTTCCTATAATCAAGAGGTGACACCCCTTCATATTTTTTAAAAATGCGGCTGAAATAATGTTGACTTTGGTAACCAATTTTTAATACTATTTCATACATTTTTATTCCTGGTAGATCTTCTTTTAACAGTTCCTTTGCTTTTTTTATTCGAACTCTAGTAAGGTATTCTTTAAATGAATATCCCAGCTCTTCTTTCATAAGTGTACTTAGGTAGCTTTTATTAATATTAAAATTTTTTGCTATTTTTTCCAAAGATAAATCGGATTTGTAATAATTGTCATGTATATGTTCCATGACCTTTTGTACTAAAAGTGAATAGTTTTTATTTTCATAGTAATTTTTGTTAATTTCTAAATCTGGATATTGAATGCGTAGGGCTTTATCAATATTTTCTAATGTTTTAAAGAAGTCTGTTTTCGGAACAGGTTTCAATAAGTAATCAAATACCTGTAACTTGATTGCTTCATGAGCATATTCAAAATAATCATACCCTGTTACCATGACTAAGATAGCTTTTGGGTTTTTAGATTTAATTAATTTAGCCAATTCTAACCCATTAGATTCAGCAATTCTAATATCTAAAAAGAAGAAGTGAGGATCTTTATTATCTGTAAGTTCCAGGGTTTCTTGACTATTAGCTGCCGATCCTACAAATTTAAAAGGATATCCATATTCTTGGATCCATCTTCCAAACCCTCGACGGATTTTAGGCTCATCATCAACTACAACTGCTTTCCACATATTAATCCTCTCCTTTCACTAAAGGAAATCTAATAGTAACTTTTGTCCAACCATTTTCTACATCTATATTTAAACCATAGCTAGTACCATATGCTAACTGAATTCGCATATTAGTACTATATAGTCCAAAACCTATATTTTCACCTGGCTTTTCATTTGTTTTCAAGGCATGATTTATCCTTTTTAATTCATCAAAAGATAGTCTAGACCCATTATTTTTAATAATTGTTACTAACTCATTGTTTTCTCTTATAAGTTCGAGGATAATTTCACATGTAGAATAATCTTGATTTTTGAAACCATGGAGAATAGCGTTTTCTACTATTGGTTGTAAAATAAGTTTTAAAATCTTGTTATCTGTTAAATTTTCATCGTACTTCACCTGATAATTTAGCATATCTTCATATCTAGCTTTTTGTAGGCGTAGGTAACTTTCTATATGATCTAATTCTTTTTCGATAGTAATATATTCATCACCTGAATTAAGACCAATTCGATAGAATGTACCTAACTCTTCTAAAAGTTCAACTGCTTCTTGTGAATTATCTTCTAAGATAGACCATCTGATAGTATCTAAGGTATTATATAGAAAATGTGGTTTTATCTGGGACTGAAGTACCTTTAGCTCATTTTTGCGTTTTTGGTGATGCTCTTTATCTAAAAGATTAATAAGAGTTTTTATTTTTTGGATCATATTATTAAAACCAGCACCTAATTGTCCAATTTCATCTTTGTTATTATAGTTAAAGGTCACATCTAGATCACCTTGCTCTGCTTTTTTCATCAACTGTTGTAGATGTATAATAGGATTGGCAATTGATGAAGACAAAGCAAGAGAAATGATTATTAAAACAGCTATAATAATCCCACCAAAAACTATTATTGTTAAAATTAATTGATCAGTATCTTTGGTCATTTCAGACTTAGAAAAATCTATTCCCAGGGACCAGCCGTCTGTATTTGGAATAGGCGAATGAATCACTACCCTTTTTTCATCATCTGGTGTTTTAATAGTTTGGATACCTTCTTCACCTCTTAACATCTCTTTCCCCACTTCTTATCATCATCCTTAGATATTAATGTTTCTGTTTCTGATAAAATTCTTAGTTCACAAATCCGTTGCTCTAGCCATTCCCCTATCTGTTCTGACCTAGCTGTAACAACCTGCTGATTCAGATCTTTTGTCAGTGGTATATTAGTGCTAGCTATTTGGTTTTTAATTACAAATACTAATAATAAGACAATAATAGTTGTAAATGATCCAAAGTATAATAATATTTTACTTCGTAGAGATCTCATATTAACTCCCCTATCCATGAGTTTTCTACTTAAATTATAACTGAAGTCGACATAAAATGACAATCTAGGTCACAACTCAATTTCGGACAGGCATCTTATATAGTTGTATTATAAAACATTCAATGTGAGAGAATTATGTGGCTTTGGCTACATCTTAGCGAGTTAACAATAGAACTGTAAGCATATTACAAGATTAGGAAGGAATATTTAAAGCATTAATAGAAATTAAATTACATGAAATAAATTCCAAAATTTACCCAACAATAAATTAACAAAATTTTTAGTGTACACATAAGCAAAAAATTTAATATTAGAAAATTAGGTCCTTATTAATTTACAGATGATGATTACAGATAATCAGAAACACTTCGCCTCTGCAAACTAGTGGAGAGAATATCAATAAATTAATAAGGTTAAATTGGAAGTTCGGTGAAAATCCGGCGCGGTCCCGCCACTGTAATGGGGAGATTATTTTCTTATAATGCCACTGGAGAATCAAACTCTGGGAAGGCAAAAATAATCTATGAACCTAAGCCAGGACACATGCCTAATTTAGTTTACCTTTGAACTACGATAGATAGGGAGGTGAACTGTGCATATTTTGAATTGATATTCTAAATCAAATATCTGATATTTACAGTTAACTTCCTCCTTTGTGAGGAAGTTTTTATTTTTAGTTGACATAACTTTTTTGTTCTTAAAAGTCACGAAATCGGAAGAAGGGGGTTAATTTTATGCGTTATGTTTTAAATTGTAAAATGGAGAAAAAAAATCCCTAGAAATATACACCTTGGGGCAATTTGAAATGAAGACAAATGAAGAAGCTTTTTCAGACAAACATAAAAGGTCTAATAAAGTCTGGGAATTGTTTAAGTTTTTGTTAATTAATAGGAATAAGAGACTCCATCCCAACAACATCGTAGAAGAATTGTGGCCAGATCAGGAGTATATCGATCCAAAAGATGCAGTTAAATCACTTGTATATAGATTACGAAGATTATTAAAACAACATAAAAGCTTAAAGGATCATGTCTTCATAGACTCCTCACAAGGGTGCTACCTTTTTTATTTATCAGAAGATTCTTGGGTAGATATTGATGAATTTGAGAGTTTATCATTTAAAGCTAAAGAAAATAACCACAAGGAAAGGGAAACAGCTATGTTTTATTATCACAATGCAATTTCCCTTTATAGAGGTACTTTTTTATCTGAATATCCCTGTAAAAGTTGGGTCTTTCCAATTCGCCAATATTATCGAAGGTTATACACAAATAATTTAATTGATCTTGTTGAATTATTAAAAGAAACAGAAGAATATCGAGCAATTCAAAATCTATGCGAGAAAGCTTTTATTATTGATTTGTTAATAGAAACAGAAAAAATCCATGTACACTACATGGAGGCCCTGGTAGCCGAAGGACAAGTCGCTGATGCCTTGTCACATTTTGATTTTATTAAAACAGTACTTGAAAAGGAATTAGGTATTGGTCCTTCGGACTATATGACGGAATACTATAAGTCATTAAAAAGATAATCGATAATAAATAATTCAGTGTCACCTGATTGTCACCAGTATAACACCAAAATAACACATCTAAATGATAAATTACAGTTACAGTAATAAAAAAATGAATACCGAAATATAACAGGTGCCTGTAAAAAGGCTTAAAAGGGAAACCGGTGAAAATCCGGTACGATCCCGTCACTGTGAGCACGAGTCGACCCCATTATTCCACTGGCGAAACGCTGGGAAGGAGGGGAAGATGATGACTGTAAGTCAGGAGACCTACCTGTTATATTAGCTGCATTCCCTTCGGGTGAAAGGGCTGGGCTGCGCATAAAATGTCGCGGTAGTATTCACCACGGCGTTTTTTTATGGACTATTCCGGCTCTAGGTTATGAAGGCCGGATATTTTTTTGTCAAAAATCCTAGTCCGGTAGTTAACAGGCCCTGTCACCATTAACAAAGATTCACTTATTAATTATTAAGAAAAATTATAGTCAGGAGGTGACGGCCATAGTAAATCAAAAACCTTAAAAAGTGAGGGAAACATCTTTGTGCAGTGCTAAGAGTTCTTTTTCAAACCAAAATCAGAAAAACATAAACAACTATCATCCCTGGGAACCAAGGACAAAATTGGTAGCAGGAGTCATATTTGTTTTCGGAACTATCAGTTTAGACAATATTTCGTTGTTATCAGCTGCCTTACTATTTTCAGTAGTCTTTGCCCTTTGTTCAGGTCTCAATCTAAGGCTACTCATAAAAAAACTATCTATTTTAATTCCATTTTTGGCTTTAATGAATATACCCTTGATTTTTGGAGCTGGATTCCCACTATCAATGGATCGAGTAGAATTTGCAGCTTTGATTTCTTTAAGGGCCCTTACTTCTATGACTTTTACACTGTTTGTTTTTATCAATCAACCAATTGAGGAAATGCTTGAAGCCATGGAACACCTTAAAGTTCCTTCTGTGATAACAACAGTAATTTATTTGGCATATCGATATGGATTTTTATTTATCAAAGAAATTCAAATCAATATGACTGCATTAAAGGCACGTCTTTTTACAACTCGTTTAAATAAATACACTTTAAAAACTTTAGGAGAGTTAGCAGGAGGAATATTTATTAAAGCTATTCATCATTCAGAGATAGTTCATCAGGCTATGGCTGCTAGGGGTTTTCAAGGTAAAATACCTGTTGGCAAACCTGAGCCAATTAAAAAAACGGATATAATTAAAACAATTTTGCCAGTTTTATTCATGATTTTTCTGATCATTATTGAACAGGTGGTGTTTTAATGGCCTTTGCTATCGAAATAAACGATTTAAACTATACCTACCCTGATCAAACCCCTGCATTAACAGGAATTAATCTTAAAATTACAAAACAGAAAAAAACAGCCATTTTAGGTGCTAACGGTAGTGGGAAAACAACACTCATTTATCATATCAACGGTACAATTCAAAGTCAGGATGGAGAGCTGAAAGTTTTAGACAAAACTATTAATAAAGAAAATATCAATAACATACGTCAAGCAGTTGGACTTCTATTTGACAATCCAGATAACCAACTTTTCTCAACTACCGTTTATGGTGATATTGCTTTTGGCCCTCGCAATCTCAATCTAGAACAAAACGAAATAAACAAAAGGGTGGAAATGGCCATAGAAAAAGTTGGTATTGAAAATCTTTCTGAAAGACCGCCATATAGTTTGAGTCTTGGTCAGAAAAAACGAGCAGCCATTGCTGGAATTTTAGCCATGAAACCACAAATTTTGGTCTGTGATGAACCTTTTTCCGGATTAGACCCCAGCATATCCCTTCAATTAAGGGAAATATTAGATGATTTAAAAGAACAAGGGGCTACATTGGTTTACAGCACTCATGATGTTGACCTAACTTATGCATGGGCTGACGAAGTGGTTATTATGAAGGAAGGACAAGTTTTAAAATCAGGGCCAGTAGATATTTTGCGTGAAGAAAGGCTCATGGAAAAGTCTGGCCTACCCCTGCCAATGTTGGCAGAATTATTTAAGCATAGTAAATACAATCCACATACAGTTCAAGAAGCTTCGAGATTAATCACCTAATATCTTTTATGAAGAAACTTATAAAAGATATGGATCTGTTGAGTAGATATGAATGAGTAGATATGAAAAATAACCAATTTAAAGGAGGGTTTTTAATGTTTAAAAAAGGGTTTACTTTAATTTTAGTTTTGTTATTGGGAGTGATGGTTTTTAGTGGCTGTGGTGAAAGCCAACCAACCGAAGAGGAAGCAGGACATTCTGATAACGGTGTGACCTTCGAGATTATTGACCGAAGCATAGATGAAGTCGTAGATTATCACCATGATGACCACTGGCATTCAGGCCTGCCAGAAATTCCTTTAAACGATAATATTTCACTAGGTGCCAACATAATCGACGAAAATGAAGAAGAAATCGAGCTTGATGGAGAGCATCACGCACTAGGCATTGATTTTGCCGACGATGCCAATGAAGATATTGTAAGTTTAGATGAACACGGAGATCATGTGCATATCATAGGTGAAAAAGAGGGTGAAACCGAAGTTATATTCCAATTATTGCATGATGGCGAAGTTGAACATGAAACGGTACCGATTCCTGCAGAAGTCGCAAAATAACTTAATTTATAAGGGGTGGTTTTAAAGTGCATATTGCCGATGGAGTACTCAGCCTTCCTGTAGTTGTATCTACTTTTGGCGCAACTGCAGCTGCCGTGGGATACTCTGTTAAAGGGATCGAAGAAGAAGAAGTTCCAAAAATAAGTTTAATGGCTGGAGGATTTTTCGCCGTATCTTTAATCAGTATACCGGTGGGACCTTCAACTATCCACCCCCTTTTTGCTGGTTTACTAGGGGTGATATTGGGGAAAAGGGCCCCTCTTGCCATATTTGTCGGACTTTTATTACAAGCAGTCCTCTTTCAACATGGCGGTTTAACTACCCTGGGGGCCAATACGTTTATGCTTGCAGTTCCAGCTTTGCTTTCATATAAAATATACTATGGTATAGTGAACCGTGGTGCTTTATTTAAAGGCGCATTAGTTGGTGGACTAGCTGTGGTAATTACAGTAATAATTTTAATTTTGCTCTTATTACTGGCTAATTTCCAATTTACTGAGGGAACTTTTTCTACAATTAATATCTTGGTCGTTGGGCACTTACCGTTAATTTTTATCGAAGCACTAGTTACAGGGTCAGCATTAAAATTAGTTGAACACTCGAACCCGGAACTATTAAACATAGCGAGGTGATAGAAATAATGATCCAAGATAAGGGATTTAAAGTTATAGTATTTTGCTTAGCTTTGTTATTATTGCCTGCTGCACCCATTATGGCACATCTTATGCTAATTGAACCTGTAGAAGATGGCAAGATTCAGGTGGTATTCGATGATGACACCATAGCAAGTAATGCAGAAGTTACTGTTTATAATGAAAACGATGAGAAAATTAAAGAGGGTGAAGTTGATGAGAATGGAAAATTTAGCTATCCTGAAGAAGCAGAATTTATCGTTGCAGATGATGGGTTAGGACACCGCGCTGAACATGCAGTTGGAGAAGATTCCAACGAGCAGTTACCCCGCGAGTTGACCATAGGAGTTGTTTTAGTTGTACTTGCTCTCATAGCAGGAATATTTAAATACCGTAGTTCAAAAAACCAAAAAAGTTCATAGACAAATTAGCTTCTTTAAATTCGTTAAATTCAAATTTAAAAATTCAAATTATAATTGTAAAAAAAGTCGGAGGCGAAATTCACTTAACCTCCGACTTTTTAACTATTCCTGCGACTTACTTAAAATCAGCTTATTTCCCCGCAACCTATTTTCCACCTATAAATCTAAAACCTCCAATTTATTATCAACCTATGGAATGTTCTGTTCTTTTAATAATCTCATTTTGTAAGTTTTCGTTTAAGTTATTGAAATAATCACTGTAACCTGCCACTCGGACAATTAAGTTCCGATATGAATCGGGATTTCTTTGAGCATCCTTTAATGTTTCGGCATCTACAACATTGAACTGAACATGATGCCCATTCATACGGAAATAGGACCTAACCAAATAAACCAAGTTTAAAAGGCCTTCCTCCCCTTGTAATACTTGAGGAGTAAATTTAAGATTTAACAAAGTTCCACCAGTTTTTATATGGTCCATTTTTGCGGCAGATTTCAAGGCAGCAGTAGGTCCTTCCTGATCTGCGCTTTGAACCGGTGATATACCTTCAGAAAGTGGAGTTCCCCTCAATCTTCCTTCGGGGGTTGCGCCGATAACTGATCCAAAGTAAACATGGCAAGTAGTGGGCAGCATATTTATTCTATAAGTACCTCCGGTCATAGTTTTACGACCATTCACTGCATCGTAGAACCTTTGGAAAACTTCCTTCATCAAATCATCTGCAGAGTCGTCGTCATTACCGTACCTGGGTGTTTTGTTTTTCAAAAATCCTCTCATCTGTTTAAAGCCTTCAAAGTTGTTTTGTAAAGCTGTTAACAGCTCATTCCACGTGTAATTCTGTTTTTCAAAAATGTGGTGTTTTATGGCAGACAAACTATCGGTAATTGTCCCTATCCCAACACCTTGAATATATCTTGTATTATACCTTGCCCCACCAGAATTATAGTCTTTGGCTTTTTTGATACAATCATCGATTATGACTGAAAGAAAAGGTGACGGCATATATTTATCATATAGTTTTTCTATGATGTTGTTCCCTCGGATTTTTATATCTATAAAATAATTCAATTGTTCATTAAAGGCATCTATTAAATCTTGAAAACTATCAAAGGTTTCAGGATCATCTGTTTTTAGTCCAATTTGCTTTCCGGATCTGGGATCAACGCCTCTATACAAGGTTAATTCCAGTATTTTGGTTAAATTAAAGTATCCGGTTAAAATATAACTTTCTTTTCCGAAGGTCCCCGCTTCTACACAACCACTAGTGCCGCCACATCTGGCATCAACCAAGTCCTTCCCCTGATTCAATAGTTCAGATATGACTGCATCAGTATTAAATACTGAGGGTTGCCCCCACCCTTTTCTGATGATTTTTCCGGCTTCTTTAATAAATTCGTTGGGATTTTGTTTACTAACCTGTATGTTGGTACTTGGTTGAACCAACTGCATTTCATCTATTACTTCTAAAAGTAAGTAACTTACATCATTGACGCCATCAAAACCTTCAGGTGTCACTCCTCCGATATTGATATTACAAAAGTCTGTGTAAGTACCGCTTTCTTTCAATGTGGTACCCACTTTAGGTGGAGCTGGTTGATTGTTGAATTTTATCCAAAAGCACTGCAACAATTCTTTAGCTGAACCCCTTGTCAACTCTCCTGCATTTAAATCTTGTAAATAAAATGGATACAAATGTTGATCCAGTCTACCAGGGCAAAAGGAATCCCATGTATTCAATTCCGTTATCACACCTAGATGCACAAACCAGTAATATTGTAGTGCTTCCCAAAAATTACGCGGCGCTTTTGCCGGAACACGTTTACATATTTCTGCTATCTTTAACAACTCTTCTTTTCGATGGCTATCATCTACTTCTTGTGCTAACTCTTCAGCTATATTTGCATATCTTTGGGCAAATTCTATAAGGGCATCAATACAAACACGCATAGCTTTTAACTGTTCACTTTTTTCGTAAGCTTGAGGATCATTTATTTCATCAATATTTTTAAGTTCTAAGTCGATATCATCCCTAAAATCCAATAAACCCTTCTGATATATTTTCCCATCAGCTACTGTGTGTCCAGGAGCTCTTTGTTCCATAAATTCTGTAAAGATCCCCGCTTCATAACAGTCAAGCCATTCTCGGCTCATATTATCAAATATCTTTTCTCTCATGGACTTTCCTTTCCAAAAAGGAATGATATCGCTGTCCTGTATTTTTTTAACAGTTTCGTCGACCTCAAAAAAAACTTTTTCCCTGTCATGAATTATCTCTAAATCAGTGATGGAATGGGTACAAAGTTCGGGATAAGTTGGTACTTCTTGAGGTGCTGGTCCTCGTTCTCCCACAATCAATTCTCCATCATTAATAGAAATACTCTTATTTTCTAAAATGTGTTTAAATGTTAAAGCTCTCAATATGGGAATTGACACATTGCCATCATATTTTTTGTAGGCCTGGGTTACAAGTATAGCGCGTTCTACCGATACTTTAGGATTCTTAGAGACACTTTGTTCCCTGAGTTTTTTAACACGGGGACTCATGCTTTCAGAATTCCTACTATTATTTTCCATGGGTTCACACCTCCATTTCTACAGTCAAACCAAATTGTTTCAGAAGTTTATGAGTTTCAAGCAAATCACTCCCCTTTTGACTGGCAGTTATTAGTAAATCGCTTTTCTCTAAGCCAAGTTTTGAATATTTATCAAATCCATATTCATGAAATGGTATTAAATCAACTTGATTTATTTTTAAAGTTGATAAAAAATTACCTATTTTAGTCAGTTCTTCTCTAGTATTGTTTATAGTTGGTATAATTGGAATTCTAACATTTATATTAGTATGTATTTGGTTCAATGTAGCCAAATTATTAACAATTCTTTCATTTGAAACTCCTGTTAGATTTTTGTGTTTTTCATCATCAAGAACTTTTATGTCATATAAGAACAGATCAACCAACTCATAAATTCTTTCAAAGACTTCCCAAGGAACATAACCCGAAGTGTCCACAGTAGTATGGATGCCTTTTTCTTTCAAACGACACAAAGTTTCATAAAGAAAATCTACTTGCATTAAAGGTTCTCCACCTGAAAAAGTTACCCCACCTTTGGATTCTTCAAAAAATACTTTATCTTTTTCGACCTCTTCAATAACTTTATTAGCAGTCATCTGTTCACCTATCATTTCTATCGCATTTACAGGACATGACTCCTGGCATATTGAACATTTTTTACACTTTTCTTGATTAATTTGGGTACTATTTTGTTCGGTAAATATTGCATTTTCCGGACAAATTTCTTGACATAAACCACAATCCATGCACGAGTTATGATGAATTAACAATTGAGATTCAAATGCCAATCCTTCAGGATTATGGCACCATTCACATCTCAAAGGACAACCTTTTATAAAAACAGTAGTCCTGATTCCAGGGCCATCATGAATTGAAAACCTTTGAATATTAAAAATATTCCCTTTGAACTTTTTGGTCTCTTTGGCCTCGTTATTCATAGCAAACCACCTCATAACGCAACAAAAAAGTTAACCAGAATCGGAACTAACAAAGAAAGAATTAGTCCGTTAAAAAAAGCTATTGGTATAAATTCTTTCCCTGCACTTTTAGAAATGATAGGAAGAGTTACGTCCATTGTAGTTGCACCCCCGGGGGCTATTGAAACAACTCCACCTAAATATTTGGCTATAATGGGAGTAAAGATAATTGCTAAAATCTCCCTGAAAATATTGGCTAAAAAACCGACTGCACCTAATAATGGACTATGCACTTCAGAAATGATAACTGCAGACAAACTATACCAACCAAAACCCGAAGCAAGGGCTGCCCCCTCATTCCAGGTTATAAAATCAGTGAATAATGCTAGTACAACACCCGCTAAAACAGTGCCAAAAACCACTCCTAAAGGTGTTGCCAAACAAAGAATTAAAAATTTTATACCCTGATTTGTAATATTTTCAAAAACAGACCTGGACATGCCCAAGTCCAGTCCAACACCGAATAATAACATCCCTAATATCCAGGTAGTAAGACTGTCCAGCACGGGTAAAAACGAATCTGACACAAAGAGCCAACCAAAGATCGTCCCTGCTATTACCAGTAAAACTAAGATAACTGTAAAAGTATATTCGGCACCAGTTTCATCCCATTCATCTTCTTCATAATCTACTTGTTCGGATGAAAACTTTAAATTTACAACTTTATTTAATCCAAACAAAACAATCAAACTTCCAATGATTGTAACCACTGCTATAACAAATGCATAAGCCCCTAAATTGCTTAACTCCTCCATCACTTCAGGGTCAGCTCCCAATCTAATTCCCATTACAAATAACAATACATAAATACTACAGTTGATAATTTTACTAATAGGGATATTGGTTACTTTAGAAGGCAATTTTAAAGAAATAATCAAACCTACTATCAAAGGTAATATAATCCACCACATTTGCTTTCCCTCCAAACTTTGTTGTATCTAATACTGGCTACTATCTTCTTCCATGCAAGGATATCTATATCCTTTGGGTTATTAAAATTTCTGTGAAGTCCTCATACATTAATACACCTCCTATAAGTTATTAAAGATCTTCATTCTATATATTCATGCAAGAATTATTCCAAAAAAAATATTTGCAACTTTTTTATGCTAACTGACGTCTTATAATATAGAGCCATAAAGTATTAGTGAGCCAAATATATTTAAAATTAGACAGGGGGTCAAATATAATGAGCAAAATACTTACCAGCAAGTTCAACAAAACAGTTTTACTGTCAATCTCACTTGCATTATTCTTAATTTTTGTAGGATGCGCTAGTCCTGAAGATGAAGAACAAGAACCTGAGGAAAATGGAGAGCAGGAAAATGCCGAAAATGTTGCAGGAGAACAAAATGGCATCTATAAAGAAGATGAAATCAAACTTTATTTTATTAAAGACACAGGAACCGAATTTGTAAAGGTCTCGGAAACCAGATCTGTTGATAAAGTAACTCCTGAAGAAACTATGGAATTATTTTTAGAAGGGCCTGAAAATGAGGATTACTTAGGGGCCGGCGCTGCAGATGTGAGTCTACTGGGGGTTACAATGGAAGAAGGGCTAGCCAGTGTAGACTTTTCTAAAGAACTGTACGATATGAGCCTGGGACATGAACCTGAAGCAAGATTTGTGGATAGTATTGTTTACACATTAACTCAATTTGATGAAATTGAAGAAATACAGATATTAGTTGAAGGTGAAACTGCCGAGCCGATATCTGGACATATTGATATATCTGAACCACTATCTAGAGAGAACAGTTAGGTCTATAACTTAATTTTTACAGTTCATGAATCGTCCTAATAAATAAGTCGGGATTACCCGACTTATTTTTAGGCGTTCTTAACTAAAACAGCTACATACTATATTTAAGTTCAGCAATTTGTTTTTTTGCTTTAGTCGCTCATCTTCTTCAGGTTTAATATCTTCCTTCTTCAATAATCTCCACCGTTTCATCAATTAGCTCCTGATAAGTTTGTGTCTCTACCTCAATATCGGGTTCAGTGCCCACATAACTATTCTTACCATCGGCATTTAAACCTAAAAACCCTTCAAATTCGACAACTAATCCACTGTTGGGAAGAGAATATAACAAACGTTGAGGACCGTTCATTCCACCACCACGAGTTCTGGTACCGACTACCGTTGCCAAGTCTGTTATTCTAGCAAAATTTACTAAGCGATCAGATGCCGAATAGACATACCTGTCTGTTAATATGAAAATTTCTCCGGAAAAATCCAGAGGATCTTCAGGTTCAATAGTTTTTTCTTTCCAAATATAGTCTTCAAAGTTTTCTTGAATATAGTCGGGTAAATCTTCATATCCTGGATACTCTTCTATATCGTCTATATTATAATCCTCCAAAACTTTGTGTTCTAAGAAATAATTTGCCAAGTCTCCTCCTTTGGAAAACAAATACGATTTATAGTCAACCTCCTCTAAATTATAAAAAATATCTTGCCAATGCAGCATACCTCCCTTATTACCTCTAATATCAATTATTAAATAAGGATAATCACTAATTTCTTCCATAAAATTCCTAATTTCCTCGCTTGAATCAATCATAAAAGAATGTATTTGTAAATATGCAATTTTCCCTTCTTCGATAATTTCGGTGTTTATATTAACTACTCCATCCTCTAAATATTGTTCTTCTTGTGGTAATTGTTCAGGGTCAATATCGTAACCTTTCTCGTTAAATATTTCCTTCCATCCTTGATATTTCTTGTCTGCGTGTTCATAAATATCCTCAAATTGTTGTAATCTTTCCGGAATTGAATCATACTCGGGGTTTGAAAAATATGTTTCGGGATCGTGTATGCTCAAATGAAAATCATCGATAACTCTTAAACTATTATACATTTGTTGATAAAACTCATAATTATCATCTGTATCCTTCACAGATGCCTTAAAGTGAGCTTTCATATCCAGCCAATCAGTATCTATATCGTATAAATTGACATAATTTTCTTTCATTATATTGTACATGTATTTAAAGTCCTCGACTTTTTCTTCTTCAGTTAGTTCTTCTAATTCAGTTGGCTCTTCCTTTGGTATTACTTCATCAAATTCTTGCTCACTTTTCTCTGCGTCCTCACACCCGCCTAACAATGTAATTATAAGTCCCATCAAAATAAGACAAAATAGTTTTTTGACCATCGCTTTTCCTCCCATAACGCCAAAAAAATATTAATTTAAACTAATCAAGTCTGGCATTAATATGTCAATATCTTCCTTCTTCAATAATTTCCACCGTTTCATCAATTAGCTCCTGATGAGTTTGTGTCTCTACCTCAATATCGGGTTCAGTGCCCACATAACTATTCTTACCATCGGCATTCAATCCCAAGAACCCTTCAAACTCGATTAATAATCCACTGTTGGGAAGAGAATAAAATAAACGTGGAGGACCATTCATTCCACCACCACGAGTTCTGGTCCCGACTACCGTTGCCAAGTCTGTTTTTCTCGCAAAATTTACTAAGCGATCAGATGATGAATAAACATTCCTGTCTGTTAATATGAAAATTTCTCCGGAAAAATCTAGAGGATCTTCAGGTTCAATAGTTTTTTCTTTCCAAATATAGTCTTCAAAGTTTTCTTGAATATGGTCGGGTAAATCTTCATATCCTGGATACTCTTTTATATCGTCTATATTATAATCCTCCGAAACTTTGTGTTCTAAGAAATAATTTGCCAAGTCTCCTCCTTTGGAAAACAAATACGATTTATAGTCAACCTCTTCTAAATTATGAAAAACATCCTTCCAGTATCGCTGGCCGCCCAAATTACCTCTAATATCAATAATTAAATAAGGATAGTCACTAATTTCTTCCATAAAATTTCTAATTTCCTCGCTTGAATCAATTTCAAAGGAATTTATGTGTAAATATGCTATTTGATCTTCCTCAATAATTTCGGTGTCTATATTGGCAGCTCCACCCTCATATCTTTTCTCTTTTTCTTCATCTCGTAGTTGTTCAGGGTCAATATCGTACCCTTCCTCGTTGAATACTTCCTTCCATCCGTGATATTTTTTGTCTGCAAATTTAATGATCTCTCCTGATCCTAGCTCTTTAGAATAAAACATTTTGGGGTCATATATACCCAAATGCAAATCATCGATAACTCTTAAACTATTATACATTTGTTGATAAAACTCATAATTATCATCTGTATCCTTCACAGATGCCTTAAAGTGAGCTTTCATATCCAGCCAATCAGTATCTATATCGTATAAATTGACATAATTTTCTTTCATTATATTGTACATGTATTTAAAGTCCTCGACTTTTTCTTCTTCAGTTAGTTCTTCTAATTCAGTTGGCTCTTCCTTTGGTATTACTTCATCAAATTCTTGCTCACTTTTCTCTGCGTCCTCACACCCGACTAACAATGTAATTATAAGCCCCATCAAAATAAGACAAAATAGTTTCTTGACCATCGCTTTTTATCCCCCTTCACAAGAACATCATGAAATTGACCCATGCATTCAATTATGGATTTTTTCTTATTCCAAAATTTCACCTAAATTTCAACTAATTAACCCAGCTGATTGTTCCCCAATATATTATTTTCATTGCACCCCATTAATTTCCTTATTTTTCTAATTCACTTATACAATATGAGCCTGACACCTTTTAAATTAATCTAAAAATCCTAGTATGTTTTTAAATATCCAATTAGTTTATGTAATTAACCATCAAGTGAATACCCTACCCCTAGGTACATCTAATGCTACAAATAATATAACTCCCTTAAAACTTCCATTCTTCTAATATATGTGCCATTTCCCAGAACATTGCCTCGTATTTGCTGCTTATTAGAAAAGCCTGTTTCATACTTTCCCATTCTTCCTGACCAGCTTCTTCAGCAAAGTATTCCATAAAATCTTTTCCCCATTTTGCGAGATCAGCAAATTCTTGTGAAGAGTACATTTCTATCCAATGTCTATAAGGGTTGGAGCTGCTAGTATCCCCTGTTTGTTTCAAATTACTTCCAATTTCATAAAAACCCCATAAACATGGCAGTAACGCCGCTACAGTTACTCCAACAGTTTCATTGGCAGAGGTTCTAACTAGAAAATCCGTATAAGCCTGACAAGTTGGTGACTTACTAATCTTTTCTAATTCTTGAGTATCAATTCCAAATTCAGCACAATAATCTCTGTGTAATTTCATTTCAGTGTTTAATATTCCATCCATTAAACTGGCAAACATCTGCATCTGTTCTAATTTTCTAGCTTTACCACCAGCTAAAGCGAATACCCGGGCATAGTCTTTTAAATACAGATAATCCTGCTTAATCCAAAAGATAAATTTTTCCCTTTCCAGGTTCCCATTGCCTATTCCTTTAATGAAAGGGTGCTCATGCCAACCGTCCCATACGTCACTACCTAATTCACGCAATGTTTGACAATAACTCATGATATCACCTCACAAATTATATTTTTACTTTTAATAAAAGGTAGAGCAGGCCCATATGCATCAAGGTGCACCAAGTGCCGACCATATACACAGAGATACAAAAGATGTTTCTGCATCCATCAGGATGCTTCATCATACGACGAAAGTGCGACGAAGCGCATCGAGATGCAGCCATACGCGATTTTAACTACTTGCGCACTACTTATATCTTATAACTCAGACACATTCCCCCTCTCTTGCAATTCTTTACTTGTTAAAGCCGCCATGTGATCAAAGATTTTAACTCGAAAACTACCGAGATCAGTTGAACTAGAAATACTCTCTTCAGCCATCTCTCCGACAACTCCCATGGAAACAGTTGCCGCTATTCCAGCTTCCCAGTCATTATCTGAGGCCCCGATAAAAGCACTGATCAGGATTCCTAGCATACAGCCCGAGCCCGTAATCCGACCTAATAAAGGTGTTCCATTGCTAACTTTAACTGTTATATTTCCTTTTGTAATTAAATCTGTTTTTCCCGTTGCCAATACCATTGTGTTGTATTTCTCAGAGAGCTCTGAATTGACCATTTGAATGTCCTCACCCAAGTCCAGGGAGTCCATTCCTTTTCCATGACCTTTGCGACCAGCAAGGCATTTAATTTCAGCATTATTACCTTTGATGCAGCTCACATTGTAATTAGTCAGTAAATCTTTCACCAAGTCCAGCCTGCTTTTTATGGCCACAGCACCCACCGGGTCTAGAACAATTGGTATTTCTAATTCTGAAGCTTTTTCTGCTGCCAGATAAATGGAATCCTTGTGTTCTTGATTTATTGTACCGATATTTATATAAAGTGCTTTAGCCAGGGGCACAAAATCAGATACTTCGTCCCTACTCTCACACATAGCCGGTGAAGCGCCGGCAGCCAATGTAATATTAGCGCAATCATTCATTGTGACATAATTAGTAATAGCATGGACTAAAGGATTTTCTTGCCTAACTTGTGTCAAATAAGTTCCCAACTTAAAATTAGAATTGAATGTACTCATGCATTTAATTCCTCCTTTTCTTGCACTTCTTCATCTCCTATTGATGAATGCAAGAGTACTTTTGAACCTTCACCGATTGTAAAACTATTATTAATGGCTTGTGTAACGTATTTTTTAGCTAATTTTATGCTAGTTAATAGATCATCTGTTTTACTCAAATATGCACATATAGCTGATCCCAGGGTACAACCCGTTCCGTGAAGACTGCCAACGCCCACTCTTTCAGCTGAAAATGTGTGATATTCATCTTCCCAAAAGAAATGATCAGTAGCGTTTCCACTTGTATGTCCACCCTTGATTAATACGGATTTTGCTCCCGCTTCCTTCAACTTATGAGCTGCTTTTTGTAAGTCTTTTGAATGGTCAATGTTTATGCCAGTCAATATCTCTGCTTCGGGAATATTAGGAGTGATGATATCAGAGATGGGAATAAGCTTCTCTAGCAAAGTTGATACTGCTTGTCTTTCTAGTAGTAAATCACCGCTTGTAGCTGCCAAAACAGGGTCAATTACAATCCAAGGTTTCGTTGAAAAAGAAGCAAGATTATCGGAAACGGTTTCAATTATTTGAGCATTTGAAAGCATCCCCGTCTTTACTGCAGAAATTTCCATATCCTCCGCCACTGACTTAAATTGCTCTGCCACCAAACTAGATTCAAGATGAACAGCGTTTTGTACCCCTGCAGTGTTCTGGGCAGTCACACCTGTTAGCACGGTAGTTCCGAATACTCCTATAGACTGAAATGTTTTTAGGTCAGCTTGTATTCCAGCACCACCCCCAGAATCAGAACCTGCAATGGTCATAACTACTTTTGTTTTAGACATATAATCACCCTTTTTTGTTATAGTTGTTTATGAGAAACAGAAAGAGAAAGCCCCGCTAAAGTCCCGCTAAAACCCCACTAAAGCCCCACTGCTTTAACTGCGAGAATATATAGGGGGTATATCAAAGATGATCTGTCATGGAAATAGATCTGTCTCCCCGGACCCTTTCTAATACCACACTCAAGCCAACTCCTATGAATGCCCCAACAATGGCACTTATGGCAAAGGGTGGAATATAAAAGTAGATCACAGCTTCATGGCCTAGGATCAATCTGGCAATAGGGACTGATAGCAAAGCGCCAATAATAGAAGTGCCGAATACCTCTCCAATAAAAGCTCCGTAAGGGCGCTGTCTAGCCATTTTAAAACCTATTCCGGCCAGTAAAGCCCCTGCCATACCACCCGGAAAAGCAAGTAAAGTTCCGATACCCAAAATATTACGTAATAAACCTATCATAAATGCGATCAGAACTGCTGGACCTGGACCGAGAAATATACCGGCAATTACATTAATAGCGTGCTGCATAGGATAAGCTTTAGCGAAACCAGCTGGAAACCAAATCAAATGAGATGTAAAGGTTCCAATAGCGATTAACAAAGCCATCAAAGTTATTTTACGGGTGTTATTTTGTAACATCGTAGCCACCTCCCATGATAAGTCATGATATTAAGGCATGATATTAAGGCATAATATTAATCCATGATAATAATTCTGATAATAAAAAAAGCTCCCGGGAAGACCGGGAGCCGTATATACACTGTCTTGTTCTAAATCTTAGCCTACGGCAACCGCTCTCCCTTCGCTGGCATTAACCAGTTCAGGTTATGGGGTCGGTGTTTACCCTCTCAGCCCATTTTTGGGGCTCCCCCGGCGGTGTTCCAATTCATTATAAAGTTTTTGCCATAAATTTTTTGCATAAATATTCATTATAAATTTTCTTAATATAAAGATATCATATTCGTTAATTTTTGTAAATTTAATCATCTCGACTTCAGATCAATTTTAATTCTTTTTTAAGATCATCAATTTGTTTTTTAGTTAATCCAGTATATCTCATAATTTTATCTATTTTTTCTCCATCTTCCAACATCTTTTTGGCTATTTGGTTCGGGCGAACCGCCTTCTTGACATACTCCCACAGCTAAAGCAGTGGGATTCTGGGGTCAAGCAGAAACAGCCTCTATGATAGCAGGTCTTACGTTTCCTAACCCAATGGACGATGCCCCGCCCATGTGTATATTAATTGCAGCGTTCAGATCTCTGTCAATTTTTAAACCGCAATCACATTCGAAAATTCTGTCTGATAGTTTAAGGTTTTGATTTATTTCACCGCACTTACTACAAATTTTTGAACTTGGATAAAAGCGATCTACCTTAACTACTCTAGAACCTTTTTTCTTGGCAACATATTCGAGAATTTCAACAAAAGTAGAATATCCTAAGTCTTGAATCTTTTTACCCCACATCTTTTGCATAGCTTTCATGTTGAGGTCTTCAATAAAAATGTATTCATACTTATCTGTTAGCTCATGTGCCAGTTTAAAGAAGTAGGCTCTACGCTGATTGACCACTTTCTTATGAAGTCTAAAAACTTTTTTCCTAGCTTTGTTTCGGTTATTAGAGCCTTTTTCTTTTGAACTTAATTCTTTCTGTGCTTTCTTTAATTCCTTCAATTTGTGGTGATAATAGAATGGTGCTTCATATTTCGTACCGTCTGATGCTACAAGAAATGTCTTCAAGCCAAAGTCCAAGCCGATGGAGCTTTTACCCTGCCTATCGGGGACTTCGATTTTTTCTTTAACTACAAAACAAATATACAGGTCGCCTAAAGGATCTCGTTTTATAGTTACAGTTTTAATATTTTCTGGAAGCTCTCTGCTTTTACTGAATTTATAGACCTTCTTTCCGATTTTGATTAAGTTATCGTCAACATATTTCCAACCTGCTTGTTTTAAAGTGAAGCTTTTGTATTTTTTAATTTTTTTGAATTTAGGCGGTGAAGTTTTAATACCATGTTTCAAATTCCTAAAGAATAACTGGTATGCTCTATCTATTCTATCTACTATATCTTGAATTGCTTGTGAGCCTACTAGGTTCCAATGTTGATATTTGTCTTTTTTCTTTAATTTGGTTATGTGCTTCATTAACTGAAACTTATTTAAGTGTTTACCTGTTAGTTTATAATACCTTTTGTGGAGGGCAATGCAATGATTATAGATAAGACCAGCTATATCTATTTTCTGATGAATATTTTTATTCTTTTTTGACTCGTATAACTTATACTTATAGGTTTTAGTTATAATCACTATTTACCCTCCTGGTCTTCGATATATTTACGAATAGTATCTTCTGATATATGACCGACCGACTCAACATAATAACTACGAGTCCAGAGTGAAGGCAGCCTTGATTTTAGTTCAGGAAACTCCTTACGAAGAATTTTGGCACTATATCCTTTCAGTTGTCGCACAATATAGTGTGGTGCTAAAGTGGGGTCTGCTTTGATAAACAAATGAACATGATCTGGCATAATAGTTAAATCTTGAATTTCTATCTCTAGCTCATTGGCTTTCTCTAAAAATAATTGCTTTAATCGCTGTTCAATTTTGCCAGTCAGTACTTCACGTCTATATTTGGGGCAAAAAATGATATGATAACCTAAATTGTATACAGTTGTTTTGGTTGTAGTCCATCTATTTTTACTCATATTTTTATTATAATAAAAAAATAGATAGTTGGCAAACAGTTAATAATAAACATTCATCCCACAGCTAAAGCAGTGGGCTTTCTGTTTGGTTTTTTCGTAAGCTTTTGCCCATACCTGTATATTCCAAGCCCTCCCTTATATTGTCCTCATACTCAGGGTTATTGTTAAATCTCATGTTTTCCATTTCAAAGTGTGCATTTTGTACTGCATCATTATCATTAGTCCACGGCTCAGTGATCCAGTTTCGATCTTCCAAACGACCTTCAGCTAGTGCATCGGGCGGAAATTCTTTGTTTGTCACTCTACTTTGTTCTGTGAAATCATCTATAAATTCTTCGGTTTGAGTGTCGTACCAGGGAACAACACCTAAATATCTATACTCACCATTTTCAACTTCATTGCCAGGTACTTCTTCTAAAACTCCACCTGCAATTACATTGTGTGGATCTTCTGTTCTGTCCATGTGTACTCCACCGGGATTGATCTTATAACGTGGATCATTTATGATATTTTCGTTAATATACTCAATTGCTCTTTCTGGATCCTCTGATGCTTCGCCCTCTGCTAATGCTGAATTAAAATTAAGAAAAAGAAATGATAACGCCAGAAGCGTTATCATAGATAATCTTAAAAAAGTTTTATCTCTAGCTGTCAAAAGGTATCACCCCCATTAATATCTGACCTCGATAGAGCTTCCACTCAACCCTACCTCTTGTCCATTAATATCAAAATATTCATGAACTATACTAGCCTCTTCTTGCATAAATTCGATATATTCCTCTACTTCCTCTTCGTCCTGAGTTCTTCGGTAAAGTATTCTTTTTGCATCTTCAATACCATCATCTTCAAAAACATTTACGATCCCATGAAAATTTTCACTGTAAGCATCATCAAAAAGAGTATCTTCATGATTATCTTCATGTTCTACATAAGCCTTATCAATCTCTCTGTCTAATTCGCTATCACCCGTTAATGGCTCTACATCTTCTGGATCGGGTAGAGGATTGTTTTTGATTTCTTCTACTATGTCGTCTGACTCACTAGGTTCTTCCTCGTCCGTATCATCTTCTGTCCTTTCGTCCCAAATATAAACTGCGTTTTCATCACTTTCCCAGTCTACTTCTGCACCTAAACCTTCACTAACGAATCGCAAAGGTACTACTGTTCTGTTAGCACCTGTAATGGCAGGGGCGGTATCCATTGTCTCGGTTCTACCGTTCCTTTGATATGTATTTTGGCCAATGTGAAGTTCCATTTCTATATCTTCTCTTTGTACATCGACTCTATCTTCACTACCGACCCAATCCGCATAACCGTCTAGGGCTTCTGTCACGAACCTTAACGGTACAAGTGTACGATTGTTTTCATCTATAAAAGCTGGCTGGTCTTGCAAATCTATTAAGCTATCGTTTACATATACGTCTACAACTTCCACTCCTGCTTCTTCCGCCTCTTGTTCCCAATCATCAATCGCACTTACCGCGGTTATTGATAAACTTAAAATTAACGCTGGGATTAATAAAACAGGAATAAATTTGTTTATCATAAGATCAAAAACCTCCTTTTGATTTAATCATCAAGAATTGTTTTACTTTTAGGCAGGAAATTTTTTAAAAATGCCGAAAATGTTCTAAAACTAAAGTCTCTTTTGGGAGGAACTTATGAATATCAAAAAAGATATTAAGAAGCTTTGTAAATCCTTAAAAGAACATTTTTCCCCTGAAGATATAATATTGTTTGGATCACAGGCGAAAAAGTTTAATGAGACCAGTGATATAGATCTTTGTATAATTATAAATACAGACAATAAAGACAAGATAGAAAACAAAATGAACTTATTTATTTATTCAGAAGATGGATTGGATTTTGAAAGATCAGTTGATTTAGTTTTATATACTTCCGAAGAATGGAAACAAAATATTAATGACTCTGCATCTTTTGCCAATGTAATATATCATAAAGGTGTATCTCTCTACGATAAGTTTAATTTATAATTTAAAGTAACTACTAAATTCAGTTCCATTCAATCCCTCAAAAAGGTTAAGTTGAAAATGGAAACTATTCAAAGTTTACTAGCATTTACAAGAGTTTATGGACTCTTAATGAATTTACCAAATTTTATAAATTAGACAAGTTATCAAAAGTATTCCCCTGGGTAGATTAATATTTATTTTTATGAAAAAAAAGCCCACGAAGTCACTAAGTCAGTCTAACAATTTATAAGGATGGTTTTAAAAAATAAAAAGTCTGTTTAAAAAACCGGGGGGTTTCCCCGGTTTAGGTTACTTCGTCAACTATAAACTCTTCTTTTATAGTCAATTCTTTTTCTTCACTCTCATCTGTAACAAGCTGTTCTACGCGATATTTACCTTCTTGTAAGTCTTCTATGTCTTCTAGGGGAAATACTACATGGTACTTATTTCCTTTATCCAAATTAACTCTGTTCTCATCGTCCCATTCGATATCGTGCTCGGCTGCTTTCCACTCATCCTGGGGTTCATCATAATAAAATAACTGAAAGTCGGCAAGGAAAGGAATAGTGAAAACTTACTTCATCCCCTTCACTGTACTTGTCCTCTTCAAATACTATGTCACCGTCTATATTTATTTCACCCCCACTTTCTTCATCGGTACCTACTTCTTCTTCTTTCGGATTGGAATCGGCTTCATCAGCTTCACCACCGCATCCTACTAGAAGGGCTCTATTTTTTAAATATCTCTTCTAGTCCACCTTGATCATATATTACGTCTCGCAGCTGTTCAAATTGATCGTGGAGCTCCACTTGAAATTCTTTCTGTTCTTTTCCTGTAAGGCCATAATCGGGTACATCTGTACGTTCCCTATAAGCAAAGACTTTCTCACCATTGCTTCCCTTATCATCCTGACCTTCTGAATCATTCTGCTCCTGTTCTGCAGACTCCTCGGCGTTTTTAGGATATAATCTAGGTAGGGGATAGGCCCCTTCAGTAGAATCCTTTGCCTCTTGATACTCTTCTTCTGAACTAAAAACAATGATTCTAAACATCCAGTCAGGTTCGACCTGAAAATCTTCACCCACATCAGGGCTATGATAAATTACAATCTCAGCTTCACCCTTAGATATATCTTGATCGTCATAATTTTCAGCTACTTCAAACCTGCCTTCCCACTTCTCTGGAAACTCAAGGCGAAAATCATAGTCGGTATTTTCATAGGTCAGATTGTTGCTTTCTTGTTTATCTGTTTCTTTTTTATCATTTTCCTGATCATTTTCTTCTCCTTCAACTTCGCCCGACTCTTGATCTTTCTTTTCCGTATCGTCTGCAACTTCATCTTCTTTCACTTCTTTTTCTATCAATTCATCTTCTCCCACTTCCGGCTCCGATGGGCCACATCCAATCAGAAAAGCTAAAGATATCATGGTTATAAGCATTGCTGTGGTTATGATTTTGATGGGTTTAGATTTCCTTTCTTGCATAAAATTCTTAAAAACAACATTTTTTAGTCTCAATATCATACCTGAACTCTCCTTTCTCCATTCACCTTCTCCTCTTTCCACTGTGGAACAAATTCGCTGTTAAAGGACAGTATCTGTCCCCAGGGTTACCGTAAACGGTCAAAAAGCACCCATAAATCTTTAATAAAAAAGTTCCTCAAATATGGACTCTAATATAAACCCTCAATAATTCCCTTGCCGCACCCCATCATATTTCCTTGTTACTTTTATTATATTTAATACACTTCTTCCCCTTCTTTATTGGATAGCGAATAGAATGCATGGTACAAGCTAACCAGCAGAAATGTGGTTACCAATCCATAAAGTAGTGGAATCACAAACATGCTAATTGCCATAGGAAGCATATTAAACACCATACCTACAAGTATTGTCAAAACTCCTATGGCTACAAATGAAGCCACATAAGTGAGTATTTTCAGTTTATTTTTAGAAACTTTCCTGATTGATCTACCTATGGCATCTGTTAACTTATCCATACTAGAACCCTCTACAAGCTCGAATTCGACAAAAATCAAGAAAAAAGCCAATAAAAATCCAAACAAATGATATAGTTGGCCAATAAACTCGACCTGGGCAGGGAAAATGCCACCCAGTATAACAGCGATCAATCCGAAAAGAATGGACAAAAGAAATATCGCCACAGCTAATAACAAGAAGAATCCGAGAAATTTTAAAAACAACTTCTTGCCATAGGCAAAAAACGCACTGGCCTGGGGAGATTTTCCCTCGGAGATAGCATCACGAACTATTCCCAAATAAGCCGGTGCCAAAAAAATTGATAATATAAAAATGAAAATTGTTGTACCAAGTATAA
This sequence comes from Natranaerobius thermophilus JW/NM-WN-LF, assembly GCF_000020005.1. Taxonomy (NCBI): domain Bacteria; kingdom Bacillati; phylum Bacillota; class Clostridia; order Natranaerobiales; family Natranaerobiaceae; genus Natranaerobius; species Natranaerobius thermophilus. The sequence continues at coordinate 2,679,401 of NC_010718.1, forward strand.
TCACGGCAGTTGCCATGGTCTCAGTTTGATTTTCCGTGATATCTCCTTCTTCACCGGGTTGTGGTTCTAAAAAAGCCCCTTCATTCAAAGGCGTTCCTCCAGGTGGAGATTCGGGAAATGCAAAATAGCCGAACTGTTCAAATAAATATTCCACACTCATATCTTCAAAACTGGGATAAAAGGTATCTATATTTAAAAACAATGGTAACTGTATGATATTCAAAAGTATAATCAAAACCAGTGCAAATACTATTAACCCAGGATAACTCCTAAGAGTATCGTAAGACTTGGAAAACATCTTACTTATCGACACAGAAAGCACCTCCAATTATCAAAATCCCCGCATCATAGGAATCTAAACGACTCCTAATAACGCGGGGATTATTCTGCTTATTCTACACTTAATTTTATTTTCGTTATAATCAGTAGATACCTCTTACTCTTCAATAGTGATCTCTTGGGTTGTTTCATCGTAGTCTACATAAGCATCATAGGCCTCTGCAAAAAATCTAATTGGAAGCAAAGTCCTTCCTGAATCGTCATCAACAAAGGGTGCTGTATCCATTTCTAAATCTTCATCGTTTACTTGAGCTGTTTTTTCTTCCAGATAGAAAACAACTGTCCTATCATCTCTCATGGCTGTTACAGATTGATCACTTTCATCATATTCCACATAGGCTCCCAGAGCTTCTCCGATAGCTCTAAAGGGTAGGAAAGTTCTACCTTCAATGGCATGAGGTGCTATTTCTAAAGCTTCATCCTCACCATCTACTGTGTAGTTTTCATCATCCAAATTCATGATAATTTCCTTGCTTGGTTCTGGCTCTGGTTTTTCTTCCTCTTCTTCTTTTTCTAATACAACTGCTTCTTCCATATCATCATCTATTGAAATGGAGTCTTCATAACTATCATAGCCATCAGCTTCAACTGTGTATCTATAAAATCCTGATTCGATTTCACTAATTTCAGCGTAACCGATCATGTCAGTTTCATAGTCCTGGCCATCGATTTCTACTTCTGCATCTTCAATGACACTTCCATCCTGATCTTCCACGACAATAGTCAGGTCGAACTTTTCTTCTTCTTCCTCTTCTGTAAATTCTAATTCAAAACTTCTCCCAAACCCTTGATCAGTAATAACTCTTAGGTCATAGACATCATAATCATCGGCCTCCACAGAGAAAGTGGCACGGCCAGAATCAAAATCTTCTTCATCATAAACTGAAATATCATCAGGTGTAATTAAACGATAACCTTCTTCTCCGATAGCTCTTCTGCCATCTTCGTCAATAAAGGTCATCTCAACTTCGCCGAACAGGTTTCCTTCTTCAATATCCGGTTCCACTTCTATCTCTACCGCTTCACCCGATACTGATAAAGTAGCGGTATCTTCATACCCTTCTTCGTCATGATATGCACTAATTTTTGTCTCTCCACCGTCTCGAATATTTATTTCACCGGAAGTACTGCCGATTCTTGCTACCGAGATGCTGTCCGAGGTAAAAACAATATCCTCATCATCAGAGTCGTATTCTTTTTTCAGTCCATCATCATCTACTAAATATACTGTGGCATACATATCTTCATCGTCGTCTTCGTCCAATAGAGCCACTTCTTGGCTCAGTTCCAGTTCAATATCGTCAAGTTCGCCAAATTCCGATACGGTTACATCTACTATGGATCTAAGAGTAGTACCAGTAACCCTACCTTCTATTTCATAGTCCCCGGTCAGGTCAATTCTATCTTGATCCACAGTTACTTCAAACATCTGATAAGTGTCATCATCTTCATCTCGCACATCAGATAGCGAGACCTCACGATCATCTTCTGTGTAAGTATCACCATCGGGATCAGTTACTTCAATGGAAATTTCATCATCTTCAGTAACTTTGTTGTCATATTCATCATAAATGGCAAAGTAAACTTTAAATTCATCCTGACCATCTTCCACGAATTTAGTATCTCGATAGGCCTCTATACCGTCTATATCACCTACTTCATCGATCCGAACGCGTCGCTCATTGGAGTAAACATCATCTTCTCCACCTTCATATATTGCTCTGTACCAAAAGTCGCCTCGCTCGGTCTTATTCAACCTGAGCTCTGCAATTCCATCTTCATCGGTTTCAATAGTTTCTATTTCTTCAAAGTCTTCGCCGTCCTCTTCTTCTTCAATGATAATATCCAAATCTTCACTGGCCTCGAAGTTACCATCCAAGGCCTCTACAGTCAGAATATAATCTTCGCCGACTCGCGGACGTCGCTCGTCTACATCCAATTCCAGATCTGTTACTTCGTCTGAAAGAAAGTTTATTTCCCGTGTTCCCCTTCTTACAGTTCTAATCATTTCTCGATCATCATCATCCCACTCACCAATTTCAATAGTGGCTTCACCGGGGATTTCACTAGTAACTTCAAAGATAACTTCACCATCATCATTAGTGGTTGCATCTATTTCCCAAACTTCCCTATTTTCTTCTCTAGCCCTTCCTCGGATATCATCATCCAGTTCTAGATTTTCAGTATCTCTATCTGAACTCACATGAAATACTACGTCTTCATCTTCCAGTACTGATCCGTCAGATTCTCTGAATCTGACTACGAACTCTGCACCTTCATCACCTGTTTGTGGGTCTTCAGGTAATACGTCCCGGACCCTACTAGCGGCAAAACTAAAGTCGCCCAAGCTTTGTCCCATGGCAACTCCACTGGCCATGGTCAATATTATGGCTGGTGCTAAAATCCAAGCTATTACATTGAAAACAGATTGTTTCGCTCCATTCTGATTCATACCCTACTCCTCCTTATTTTTTACTAGTTATTGAAAAGTGGCCCCCAAAACACAGGCCTATTAAATAATTGCAAATCTTTTAGGTTTTCATAGCGACTTTCCTCTTGTGGTTCTACACTTTCCATAGCTTCAAAATCTTCTTTAAGCTCCTGGTCTAGTTCATCATCGGCTTTTTCTACCTGAATATTGATGGGATCGTCAATTAGATCCACAACACTTTCACCATCAAAATTACTGCCTACTTTTAGCTCAAATTCTCCTTCTTCCAAGCTATCAACTGATAAACTTACATAACCGCTTTCATCAACTTTTTCTTTAAATTTCCAAATGTTATTGTTTCTATACGGCGGATCCGCTTCTTTGACTGGCGGTAATTTTCCGTCAATTATTTCAGGATTCAGAAAAATATATTCAAAATCCCGATCTGTTTGAACATAAAACTCCACTTGTTCGCCTTCTTCTAAAGATTCTCTACCTGCTTTAAATTCAATTTTGACCTCTGCGCCTTTACGCAATCCTTTCTCTGCCTGCTCTATGGTTCGGTCTTTTACTTCCAAAGAACTCGCACCACTACTGTAATCAGCAATTTTCCTACCGTAATAAACTTCAATATCTTTATGATCATCCATAGTTAAAGTCAACTCTTCGTCAACATATTCTACATCGTTTATTAATATATATTGAACGCGCCAGTCGGCACCTGGTTCTAAATCAAGTTTCACCTCTTGACCTTTTTCAAAAGTGTTTGAATAACTTCTATTCACTTCTTCACCATTTACGTATAAGCTACCGTTACCAATACAACCTATATTTAAATCGAAGGTATCATCGTCTTCTGAAATACTCACTGGAATAGAAACATCAGAATCACGGACCTGAAATGTTCCCTGGGCCGTTCTAAACTCATCTTTTTTAACTTCGTATTCGTAAATACCGGGAGTGATATCCTCAAAAACTGCCTTTCCTTCTGAACAAGTAGTTTTTTCTCTATCTTTTAAGATAACGGTGGCATTCTCCAAGGCCTCACCATCTTCTTTTGCTTGAAAAGTTACTTCATTTTCTTTATCCATAGCTACAGCTGTTCCCGTAAGCAATGCGGTAACAAGTATCATAACTAGTGCAGCAGCTAATTTTCTGCTTACACAGGACATGGGGCTCTCCCCTCCTTTTAGTTGATATTCATTGGCACATGCAGCCCGTTACTGTGTATCCTTCACTCCTGTAATTCCCCGGCCATTGTCTTATATCTAACAAGAAGAGACCGCCTTTCAGGCGGTCTCTTCATATTTATCTGCATTTAGTTAGTTAACGATTCTTTCGATTTCAATTTCTCTAGTGTCTCCATCCCAATCTACATATGCATCAAAAGCTTCAGCTACAAATCTGATTGGTAGTAGAGCTCTACCTGCATCTTCATCAAGTTCAGGAGCAACATCCATGTCAAATCGGTCTCCGTCAACATATGCTGTAGTTGAATCTAGGTAGAATACTGCAGTAGTTCCGTCTAGTTCAGCAGTTACTGATTCGTCGTCTGCGTCCCAATCAACATCTGCGCCTAGTGCTTCACCAACAGCTCTGAATGGTAGGTAAGTTCTGTTGTTAATAATCGCAGGAGTTGCATCCATAGTGTCTACTTCGCCGTCAGTTATGATAGTTTCTGATCCTTCAGTAAGTGTGATGAAGGTTCTTACTTCACCTTCTTCTAAAGTAACAGTTTCTAAAGTGTCTTCTTCAACTTCTACTGTACCTTCGTAAGTTTCAAAGTCTTCTTTAGCAATTGTGTAGTCATATTCGCCAGCTTCTAGTTCAAGTACTGCTTCTCCGTCTTCATCAGTTACTTCTGTCATGTTAGCGATTTCAATTTCAGCGTCTTCTACAGCTACTTCTTCTTCGTCAAACACTTCAAAGATTACTTCGTAAGTAGCTTCTTCAGTGAAGTCAGCTTCGAATGTCTTAGTCAGTCCTCTTTCAGTTACTACTCTGATGTCATATACTTCGTATTCTTCAGCTTCGATTTCGAAAGTAGCTACTCCGTCTTCGAAGTCTTCTACATCACTGTATGAAATATCTGCAGGTGAAATGATGTTGTATTCTTCGTCATCTTCGTCAGCAGTTCTGTATTCGTCTTGGTCGATCATGTACATAGTTACTGTTCCGTCTTTTTCACCTGGCTCGATATCAGTTACGATTTCTAGTCCTTCTGGGTCGTCACCTACGTAGAACTTATCTTCAGCTTCTAGTTCTTCGTCCAAGTGATAAGCAGTGATTGTAGTTTCGCCAGTGTTTTCGTACTTGATAGTAACTTCTGCGTCATATCTGTCAATAGTTGCTACTGAACCTCTGCTTGAGCTAAATACGATGTCATCGTCACTGTCTGCTTCGTATTCTATTTCCATACCTTGTTCGTCGATTAGTGTAACTTCCATGATGTCGTCTGCATCAAATTCGTACTCGTCGCCCTCTTCGTCAACATATTCGTTAAAGTTAACGATTTGAGGATCCATTTCAATTTCCATGTCAACGATTTCGCCAAATTCAGTTACTTTTACGTCAGTGTAAGCTCTGATAGTAGTGCCAGCTTTTTGAGCTCTTACTTCCCACCAGCCTTCTCTATCGTCTTCATCGATGTCTAATTCGTCCATGTCAACTTCTACTTCTAGTGCTTCTTCGTCAGTGCACCAAGTAACGGTTACACCATCATCGTCTTCGTCGTGTCTGTCTCCATCTACGTCAGTTACTCTCACTTCTAATTCACTTGGATTTTCGATATCGTTTCCATGCTCGTCATAAAGGTTGTAATATACTTCAAATTCGTCTTCTTCGATGTCTGCATACTTAGTTTCTCTTTCAGCCTCGATTAGGTCAGCGTCTCCGGATCGGATTCTTACTTTAGTTTCATCCCACTCAACATCTTCGTCATCCATTTCGTCGCTATCCCAATCTTCTGCGATTGCACGGAATTTATATCTACCGGAGTCGTTCATTTCATAGTCTAGTTCAGCTTCGCCATCTTCGTCAGTTTCTACAGTTCCAATGTTATCCCATTCGTCATCATCCCAGCCGTCGTCTTCGCAGTACTCAAGTTTTTCAAATTCTACATCTTCGTCTTCTACTTCCCAGTTTCCTGCTAGTGCAGTTGCAGTTAGCTCAACATCGTCACCAGCATCAAATACTTTGTAGCCATCAAATATTTCGTCATATTCGTCAACTTCTAATTCTACTGCGTCAATATCTTCAGTTGATTCAAATTCGATTGTTACACCATCGATGCTAGTTTCTTCATCTTCGTATTTGTATAAATCAACATCGATATCTCCTGGTACAGTTGAAGTCACAAAGAGGTCAAAGTCGCCATTAACAGCGTCTACTACTACTCTGTATTCTTCGTCATTGATTTTTGTTACGTCTCTTACATCGCCTTTATCTTCATTAATAGCTCCAGAGTCTTCGCTGAATACTACATAAAACTTGTGAGGTCCATATTCTCTGCTTCCGTCTCTGTCACGGAATCTCGCTTCTATTTCAGCACCGTCTTCTTCACCGTCGCCGATTTCAGTATCTTCATCATAGTCTCTGATTTCAGAAGCAAATGCACTGTAGTCAACAAGGTCGTAGTCTACAACTTCAGTCATAATCACAAGTTCTTCGTCCATGTCTTCTTCTACAGTTACAGTACCTTCTGCCTCTCCATATCCTTCTTTGTTAACTGTGTAGTCATGGTCACCTTCTTTTACATCTTCAAATTCTACTTTTCCATCTTCGTCAGTTTCTTTAGTATCTACGTCTTCAAGCTCAACTTCAGCTGCTTCTAAAGCATCGCCATCAGTGTTTACTACATTAAATGGAACGTCGTACTCGCCTGGTAATTCTTCAACAGCTTCAAAGTCAGCACGAGCTGTGTGATTCTCTTGCTCAGCTCTTAGTCTATACTGATCTTCTACGTCAGGAGTGATTTCTACAGTAATTTTACCTTCTTCAGTTTCACCTGAAGCAGGATCGGCTATGTCTGATCCGAAAGGTACATCAGTGAATTCAAAGTCAACTTTTTCATCAGCTTCTTCTACTACGTCTCCGGCTTCATTAACTAAAGCAAAAGTGATTTCTGAATCTTCGTCCACTACAAAAGTTTCTGGTTTTTCGTGAACTATAAGGTCAGCAACTTCGCTATCTTTTTCAAGACTGAAATCTACAGTCCTAATATCGTCAACTTCTACATCTCCAGTTTTACTTTCATAACCTGTTTTGTCAGCTTCGTAATCATATTCGCCTTCTCTTAAGTCAATAGTTGCTTCACCGTCTTCGTCAGTTGTAATTTGATCATCGTTAATGTCTATTTCTACACCTTCAAGAGCTTCGTCTTCTTCGTCAGTTATATCAAATGTAACAGTGTACTCAGTTGGGTCTATGACATCGATAGTAGCTTTCTTTTCTTCAACTCCATCCACACCTTTAATTGCCATAGCTTCAACTGTAATTTCTAATTCTTCACCATCTTGTAATGTCAAGTCTTCAAAAGTCATAACAACTTCATTGTCAGCAATTTTTTCTACACTTGTAAATTCTTCGTCATCAAGCTCTTCACCAAACTCCCAAGCCTCTGATGATCCAATGAAGTCTTCATTAAATTCATATTCCTCATCGATTTCTAATTCTACTTCTAGTTCGTCGTAATGTCTTTCAGGAATTTCATCTTCTTTTGCTTCAAGGTAAACCGCCTCTGCTACTGAGTCACTTTCTCCATCATCGCTAGCGATAGCAATGCCGCTGAATAGAGTTAAAATCATGGCGAATGTTGTCATGAGTGATAAGGTCTTTTTAAGCGTGTTCGACATGTAAACTTTCCCTCCTTTTGATTTTCCTTATGTTCCTTTAGAACATAAAGCTCTTCAGATCTAACAAGCAATTGGTCGACCAAAATCAATTGGCTTTGTGAAACGATTAAGCTTCCTTCTGACCTTCTCCCATTATCACCCCCTCTATAGGAGTATTTCAATATACTTATGCCGAGATAGCTCGGCTGATACGCACTTTTATAAAGTTTTATGTATTTCTTAAATACATAAGAGAATTAAGCCAAAAGGCATTAACATTCGGAAATTACAGGAGGGAAAGATACACAGGTAACCGTCCACTGTTCAATCCAGTGGCCGCATGCGCCTTGTATCTAACCATCTAAAAACCTCCTATTCAGTTATCAAAGAACTATTAAGGTATTAGTCCGCCTTAAAGTTATTAAACATCCCCGTATTATGGAGATGCTACATTTCCTCTAACATAAAGTATTCTAGCTAAATTTTGAAAGTCCTGCATAATTTTAATAAATACTTTATTAATATGGTAACTACTATATTTTTTGGTTTATCAGGAAAATCATTCCTACGTCCATTCAGACGTAAGCCCCTTGGAGAATGTTCCATGTTTTTTAAAATTTTTCAAAGAAAATTTTAAATCGTTTTTGTTTATCTTTCACTTTACCTCTTGTATAGGGCTGCGATTCAGCGTTTATTTGCTACTTCTAATGCGAAAAAGTATCGTGCGGAAAGTTTATGTATGATTTCCATTATTTACTTAACTCTCTGCTTATTATTTATAATATACGCTACAATTTCTGTCAAGGGTTTTAGTGGTAAATTTCACTATGTTAAAAATCGCTATAACTGGCTAGATATTGTATTTTTTAGCAGGAGTCAATTGTTTTGCAGAGAATTTATAGTTTGGAGGTTTTTTCCTATCAATGAATAAATTATCAATAATAGCTTATCTATAATAATTTAATAAATGGAGTTGATTATTATGACTGCAAAATACATAAAAAGAGGAATCCAGGTCCTAGTAGATATGTATCTGTTCAACCTGGCCTTTATCATGGCACTATTGTTTAGATTCGATGGTTTTGTCCCGGAAGAATACTTGATTATGTATCAGGATAGTTTCTGGTGGATAACGGCAGTATTCATTCTCACTTGTATAGTCTTTCGGCTGTATCACAGATTGTGGTCTTATGCCAGTATTCACGATGTGATAGTCCTGGGAACAGCCATCACCATCGGTTCCATTTCCGTTTATGCAGCTACTGTTGCTTTAGACATGATGTTTCCCAGAAGCATTTATCTTATCTCCTTATTTTTGAACCTGGTATTTCTCGGAGGATATCGGCTGGGCTTTCGAGTCCTCAATATATATAAACGGTTTGGCTTGAGTCCTCTAAAAAAGCAAAAACCCAAAAATAGAAAAAACGTACTAATAGTAGGTGCTGGAGATGCCGGCAATATGGCTCTAAAGGAATTAAACCAACACCAGCTAGACCTCTCAGTAAATATTGTTGGTTTTTTGGATGATGACCAGGAAAAACAGGGTTGTCGTGTGAACGGAGTCAAAGTTCTAGGTTCTACCGATGAACTTGTTAAAATCTCCAAGAAAAAAGATGTAGACGAAGTTGTAATTGCCATGCCTTCAGCTCCTCAACAGGTGATTCGCTATCTCATAAAAACTTGTAGCGATTATTCTATTAAAACTAAGATTATACCCGCTGTTCATGACTTAATTTCTGGTAGGGTTTCTATCAATCATTTAAGAGAAGTAGAAATCGAAGACCTTTTGAAAAGGGATCCCATCGAACTGGATATAAATCAAATTGCCGGTTATTTAACTAATAAAGTGGTCTTGGTTACAGGGGCCGGAGGCTCCATCGGTTCGGAACTCGTCAGGCAGATTGCCAACTTTAATCCTCAAACTATATTACTTTTAGGACACGGTGAAAACAGTATTTTCGAAATTTATAGAGAAATGGTAGAAAAATTTCCTAAAAATAGATTGGTACCCATCATTGCCGATGTTAAAGACAGGGAAAAAATATTTCAAATCGCCAAAGATTACGAGCCCGATGTAGTATTTCACGCCGCCGCACATAAACACGTGCCATTAATGGAACAAAATCCAGAAGAAGCCATTAAAAACAATATCTACGGCACAAAAAACCTGGTAGATGCAGCTCATCACCATAAATCCCAGCGCTTTGTATTGGTTTCCACAGATAAAGCCGTTAACCCCACTAGTGTCATGGGAGCTACTAAACGAGTTGCAGAACTAATCGTAGAAAACATGGCTCAAACAAGTGAAACCAAATATACAGCTGTCAGGTTTGGTAATGTCTTGGGAAGCAGAGGTAGTGTGATACCTCACTTTAAGGAACAGATCAGTAAAGGTGGGCCAGTCACAATTACCCACCCCGAAATGACAAGATACTTCATGACAATTCCTGAAGCTTCCCAGTTAGTCATAGAGGCCGGAGGAATGAGTAAAGGCGGAGAGATTTATGTACTAGATATGGGGCAACCGGTAAAAATTGTTGACCTGGCAAAAGATCTAATCAAATTGTCCGGGCTGGAGCCGGAAAAGGATATTAAATTAAGCTATACCGGAATAAGGCCTGGAGAAAAACTCTACGAAGAACTCCTGACAGAAAAGGAAAATGTCTCCAAGACAAAACATGACAAAATTTACATCACTGACAATACGGTTTCCGATACAAATGAAATGAAAAAAGAACTACATGCCATGGAGGAAATAATAGCTGCAGATTTAACTTTCTTAGAAAAACAGCTCCTACAAGAATCGAAAACTGGAACTGAATAGGTAGGTAGTTGACAAATAAAAAACCTAGAATTCTGGACCATGCCATACATAAGTTTTAGCAGTCCAGATTCTAGGTTTTTCTTATTTTAAATTTTGTACTAGCTTTTTGTTGGCTTAAGAATATTGCTTACAAAAAGCATTTATAAATGCTTTTTGTAAATCCTCATCGTATCCCAAGCAACTACAAGCGCCACATTGAGTTTGAATATTATCAAGAAGTTCCGGATTTTCTTGATATATCATTTGGAAAGCTTTGCCTATAGCCATATTTTCAATTTCCATATACCTTGATAGTACTAATAAGGAGTGATAAACTTTTCTCGTTAATCCAAAACGCCCATCTGAACGTGGGTTATTAATACCATCTATTATTGATACCAAGGATTCTTCATAAATATCACCTACAGGATAAGCATGATTCCCACATGTATAAACTATCCCATCACAATCTATAAATAAATCCCCATGGTGCTTTCCACCATCGTAGGCATTCTCTCTGGGAATGAAATGTGGGCATTCAATATCAAATAAATCTTCACCTTTTTTATTCTCTAAAATATCATCATCAAATTTCTCTGCATCTCCGATACTGGCTACATTTAAATGTCTTAAAAATACTTGTCCTTTTTCATTTTCATATACTTTACTATTAGTAGATTTTTCTTTTAAGTTCATCCCCAACTTATTCATAACGTCTTCTACGATTTGATTTGTATATTCATCTAGTGAACCACTTGAAGTCGCCGTCACTCTCAGTTGATAGCCAATTGCATCTAAAGAGTGTTTTTTGCCATAGCCCTCATTTAAAAATTCATTAATCGCTCTTGATACAGCTTCTGTAGGAACAGCATTATATACATCTGAATAGACATTTTGAAGGGTTGTATGACTACTATCCACACTGAAATATACCCTAATAACACCGGCATCCTTTAATGATTTTACTATCTGTTTTGTATTCAGATTAAATAATCCAGCTCTATTAAGTATTTCCTGATTTTGTTTTTTATAATTACCATAAGCTCCTATAAGACCACCATTTGTTATAACCGTTGGAAGTAAACCCCTTTCAGATGAGTAGTCAGACAATTTTAATAAATTCTCATACTCCATTAAAGGTTCACCGCCAGTCCAATAAACACCAATCATCCCAATATCAGAAGCTTCATCAATAAGTTGCTTTATTTTATCTACAGAAAGTTGTTCATTTACACCATCATTCCTATTTCTTGTTGTTTTATTAAGACAAATTGGACAGTCATTATTACATTTGGGGGTTAAAGCTATTTTCAGTTGTGCTGTAGGCTTAAACAGTTTAGTCATAGTATTATCAACTCCACCCTAGCTAAAAATTACCTAGAATCATGGACCTTATTAATAAATAAAGTCCAGATTCTAGGTTTTGTTCACACTAAAAGATTATAGTATTTAATCTCATATATAGCATACTATTCTTTTTTATTTCTATCCGTTCTTGTCCAAAACTCGTGGAAGAAAGACCCGAAGACTCCGATCATGAGACCAAGGACAGCTCCCAGGGCCACATTCAACTGCAGGTTACCTCCTTCAGTTCCTGCAAAGGGCATCCTGGCATAGCTGATTCCTTCCCGGGCTCGTTCTTCATAGTATTCTTCCATCATATTATTGTGTATATTTACCAAGCGGTTTAAATCAGCTACTAATCGGGAAATATCCGTATCTACCTGCTCTTTAAGCTCTTCCAAGTCCATACCTGAGCCGGGATTATTTCCTTCATTGTCATCCTCTAAGTTATCATTATTGTCTAAATTGTCAACTGAGTTATCCTCTACATCATCACTATTCTTAGCAGCCTTAGCAGCTTCCATCCGTTCAATATCTCTTTCCAAACGTTGGATTTCGTATTTTTTATCTATGGAATCATCGGCAGCTTCCAAGGAAACCTCTAACAGCTGGGGATAGAAGTTATCGGCATACAACTTATCGTAAATCTCTCCCAGTAGATCGTGATCCCCTTCTTCAATCACACTGGGGAACATGCTGGGAAGATCTCCCGTCCTCAACTGATCGGCATCTCCTAGAAGTTCTCTGACATGATCGGCTTCTCTTTGTTTTTTCTCTTCTTCTCTTTCTAGTTCATCTATCATTTGACTGTATCTCGTTATGGCTCTTTCAGGGTCCTTTGAAAGAGCATTGGTCCTGATGGCAGCTGATATATCCTGATACTGAGTTTCTTCTAGGGATTCTAAATCCCTTAACAAGTCATGAAAGGACATTCCGTAAGTTGAAGAATAAAATTCATCTATGGGAGTTTCTGCAAATTCTTCCTCATCATCTGCTTCCTCAAGGAGTTCCTCTATATGATCTTGAAACATTCCTTGATATGAACGCAAATTCCTGGCTATAAAAGGATAGTCCATATCTAAAAATTCTTCATGATCTTCCGTCAACCTAGGAAAGGGAGGTCTTTCGATAAATTCACTAGTATATTCCTGTTGATACACATCTATTACCCGGGAAATAATCTGTCTCTTGAGCTGTGTTGACATTTCGATATCTTCATGCTCATAGATGGTAAGTTGATATTGATGTGCCGGTTCTGTTTCTTCATCGTCATCATCTACGGGATAATACAGTTCTTCCACCTCTAATACCTCTCGGAGTTCACGAACTCCCAGATCATACCTGTCAAGCTCCAAATCTTCCACTACCCGGGACAAAACATAGGGAGATATAATATCTGAGGTGGAAAAAGCTTCTCCACTAGGGTATTCTCCCTGCTCTATTTCATCAAATTCCATATCCAATATGGTTGCCACATAGGGCTCACGGATTAACAAAGTGAATATCCCTGCTAAAAAGACAGCTACGGCCATAATCCCTGCAATAAGCCATTTGCGTTTTAGAAGGACTTCGATCAGTTCCCGCAGGTCTATCTCCTGCTCACCAAAGTCCTGATTTTCTTGGACGGTATGATCTTGTCTCTCTTGATTTTCTTGGCTTTGTTTTTGTTGATTGTTTTTATCCTGTTTTGTCATTGTCTTTCTCCCCCGTATCCATAAAGGCATCTTTTTGATTAGAAACCACTCGGCTAATATCTCTCCGGTACTCTTTAACTATTGCCGCTCCCAGACCGGCAAAGGCTCCCATTACTCCAAACAATCCTAAATTTATAATTATACTTCTCACGCCCCGTTCTCTAGGGCCTTGAGTAATCTGCACCGTATCTTCACCGGCCAGTAACTCCCTTCTCATATCTTCAACGGCTTGTACATAATAATCCAAGTCCGATAAAACTCCGTCGATTTCCTCATTTACTTCTTGCATGGCCTGTTCCGCTTCTTCTCCCTCGGCTATATCTCCGGCTTCAATGCCTTCCATAATGTCACGGTAGTACTCCAAATCTACATTCAAGGCTTGGGCTTCTACCCCGGCATCTAGGGATCGTTCTAAAAGTTCCGGTATGTAATCCTGGCGAAGAAGGTCCTGGATAATGTTTTCGCTATCTTCACCTTCCTCAATGTCATACTCCTCTTCCAGGTCAAATTCACCATCTTCTATCTGGCTCAGTAAATCTCTGGCATAGTCAGAGCGTTCCTCGTATTCCGCTATCTCTACTTCCAGATCCTCAACCAAGTTCTGATATCTTCTCAAAGTGACATCAGGATCTGTGGTGAGATTGTGCTCTTTTATAATGGCCCTGATCTCGCCTATTTTAGTTTCTTTCAGGTCCTCAAGATGATAGGCCATATCGCTGAATGTATATCCATGTTCTTGAGATTGGAAACTGGGATTTCGCATTTCATAAACCTCTACGTTATCGGCTAACATATTTACCTGATGCTCTAAAACCATGGGGACAAAGGGATAATCATCTCTCAGTACCTCTTCCACATCACTTTTAAAAGAATCTGATAAAGGATGTTCCATACCAAGTTCTATTCCATGGGCCTGTTCAAATTGATCCACTATGGCCTGTAACAGCTGATACTGTTCCTCCTGGCTTAGGTCAAGAGCTTCCCCGTCGATTATATTAATTCTATATTCATTGGGATGGAATTCATCTACTGCATCACTGGTTCTTCCTCGAAGTTCTTCAGGAATATAACCCTCAACCTCTAAATGGAGAAATAGCTCCCTTCTAGAAAGTTGATCATCCAATCCTGTTTCTTCAAGGGCTCCTTCAAGCACTTCATCACTCAAGAAGTCATTTTTATCAAAACTGCTTCCATCGGGATATTCTCCTTGATGGATATTCTCAAACATGAGATTAGCAGTCACACTGCTATAACTGTCTCCAAGACTGTGAAAGTGATATCCCAGTCCCAGAAGAAGAAACACTATTATTATGGCTATAATTAATTTTAGTTGTCTAAATACCAGCATCGCACTACACCTTTCTTGTTTGGTTTAAATTGGTTTCCATACATCTATTCAACACGCATCGGGATTTTCCTTCCATTTAGGCCACATTTTGGGTGGTAAACTAGTCTAAAAGCTCTTGCAACTCCTGGTATTGTTCTTGATACTCTTCATGGTCATCCTCATCCTCTTCCATTTCCGCTCTGACTTCTTCATAGCTCTCGTCATCTTCTAGCTCATGATACATTATCGCCATGTAGGGAAGTTTGTCCCCTGACCTGGACAATTCAATATACTCTTTGAAATCTAGAGCTCTTTCATATTCTTCTAAAAGCACATAAGCTTTAAAGATAAAGCTATCAAATTCATCTGTTTGATCTTTGTGCTCTAAGAATACATCTCTAAACTCTATCACTTCTTCTAAATAGTCCGTTCCTTCTTCCACATTACCATCCTGTAAGCTGTTTTCTCCTAGATTCAAAAGAGCTTCAGCATATAGCAAGTACCCATCTTTGTAATAGGGCTGGACTTGAGTACCTCTCTCTAAAAGTTCCAGACCTCTATCTATTTGATTTGCTCTGATTAACAGCTCACCAAGTTCTCTGTGAACAGCTCCTGATTCAGGATTGAGTTCATAACCTTGTTCAGCGGTTTCTACAGCTTTTTCAAGATATTGCATCTCCCCGGTATGTTGATACATTCCTTCATAGACCATTGCTAAATCAAAGTGAAAATCAGAATTCAAGGTATCTCTAGTAATAGCCCTTTCTAAACTTGATATGGCTACATCTAGTTCACCTTCCTGTAAAGCTGCAGCACCGTGCCTACCATCTCGGTATCCGAAATACACCATGGTGGAATAAAACAACATAATAGCTGTAACTAAGAGCATCACATAGGGTGCAATATTATTAACCACTTCCAGCCTGGTCTCACCGGAGAATATCCCCTGTTTTTTCCTTGATTTTTTGGGCTTTTTCTTGGAAGCTGTTTTCTTAGAAACACTTTCATCTATATCCCCTACTCTGTTTCCAACCGCATCATTGTAATAAAAAGTCAATAAGCCGAATAAAGCCCAGAGATAAACTGCCACTGCCGGAAGAGACAGGTTAAAATCAATCATGCTGTGTCCACCCAGGGCAAAAGCAGCTACAAATATCCCACTGGCAGGATAGTAGTTTTCCGGTTTCTTTCTCCATATCATGTAAAACTGATATATAAGGCCAACCCAGATGGCACTAAAGATCAACATACCGGGAATACCTGTTTCCACACCAACTTGAAAGATATGACTGTGAACTTCCGTAGCCCAGTAATCCCGTTCCATATATCTGTGATAAAGGGGTTCCCATCCCCCTCCACCGGCACCAAGTATAGGACTGTCCTTTATCATGGCCCAGGCCGTTTCCATGAGTTCCCCTCTTGTGCCAAGACCTGTTTCTCGAAAGTCTATGGCCTCTACCCTGCTTTGTACTTGTTCGGGCATGTAATCCATAGCTTTTTCATAATTTGTGGCACCATATATGGAAACACTTAAAATTATAACTGCTAAAATACCAATAAAACCGTAGTGAACCGATTTATTGTTTAACTTGCCAATCCCCTCAAAGAAATAGGAAAAGACAAAGGTTAAAGCCATAGAAGCCAGAGTACCTAAAACCACATACAACCATCCAACTGCCACATCTTCCTGGATAGCATCCCATATAGGAATAGCAGTGATTAAAAAAACGATCCCCGGAATCAGTGCATATATAAAAGCATTAATAAACCTTCTGAAATTTAGAACCCAAAACAGTAATAAAACTACAGGGAAAAACAACCATGCTCCCCGAGACATGGTAAATACAAAGGTTATGAGAATGAAATGAGCCGCTCCACCGAAGATTGATTTTATAAAGGATTGTTTTTCATCCATTACTCGTGATAAAGCTACAAAAAAACCGGCTGTTAAAAAGGAGGCAGCAGTATTGGGGTATTGAAGGCTGGTAAAAATTCTTCTACCCCACCTTCCCATGGCCCCGGGATATTCAAAAGTCTCAAAACCCGCTCCAAGTCCTACAAAGGATACTCCAACGGCAGCTACTACTAAAGCATACATTAACCACTGGATAGTTTTTTGTGTGGGAAGCCGAGAAACAATTAAATAAATCATAAAATAATTGGCTACTTTAAACAATTCCAGAACTGCCTCTCTAGGTGTTACTGCTCCAAAAATATTGATGAGATAAATAAAACAAAAAGCCAATAATATAAAATCAACTGGAGATTGTAATAGTTTTTCTTTTCTAGTGGCTAAATTATAGACTAAGAAAATCCCAAAAAAGAGAAAGCTCAGAACATTATAAAAAAGTAGCTCCATATCAAAAAATAATCCCCGGTAAAATGGGGGATATACTAGCAAAATGGCAGTAACAAATAATAAAATATATAAGGCAATGTTATTTTTATCATTAGCTAAGGTTTTTTTAGGTCCCATAATTTTCACCACCTAAGACGCCTGAATAACTCTATAAGAAGAATATATCAATAAGCTAGAAACTAAAGCCAGGCCTCCTACTACTGTAACAGGATAATTATGTAAGTTGTAAATACCAACATATAATAATAGCCCCATTAATAGAAAAATAATTACATTTATAATTGCAAATTTTAACTTATTAAATATTTCCAAGATATCACCTCCAAATACTGCAGCATAAATTTGGCATAAAAAATCCAATAATGTTCAGTATGCTATGACATATCTAACTACCAATTATTATAAATTCTTCTAAAACAGACAATTTCCTCCCTGCTAATCAAAATTATCCAAGATTTTCATTTAAAACAGTTAAAAAAGTTGAAATCATTACAAAATAATTATTGCTAAAACCTCTATGTAAAATAGTTAGAAAAATAATAAGAAAAGGAACTTATTATTTTTTCTCAATTATTTTCTATGACTTTTTGTAATTTTTTCATTTTCTGTTTAGCATTAATATTATTACTATCACAATATTCTTTCATCCAGGTCTTTTCAGCTTCATCATAAGGGCTTGTCCAAAACCTTCTTATAAAAGCCTTCACCTTTGATTCAATGTCAATATTCAAACATGATACCTCACAGACCAAATTAAAATGACTTAATAAGTTTTCAGCAGTTAATTTTCCATCCAAATAATCAATGAATAAAAGTTCATAAAAAGCCAGGGGAATAACATCCGATTCTGCTTCTCTCATTAATGTATAATGTGGCCCTTTCTCTTTAATATCATCAGTGACTAAGCAAATACAACCTAGAATTTTTGCCAAAGAAATAGCATAAATTTCACCTAAATCACAATCGTCAAAAATAATTCTATAGTCTCGAACAAGATTGTCAAATAATTTAAACAACCCATTGTCACGAATATATTTATCATCTATCATTTCTATCCTACCTTGTTTACAATCCTGATCGAATAAAGACAAAATTTCATCATCTGCATGTCGTTCTAATTCATGTGTTCTAATAAATTCATAAATAACAACATTTTTAAATCTTTTAAATAAAACACTCTGCATGTCAGCTTTGTATAAATGGATGATCACGTTTGTATCGAGTGACGCCTGCATCATTCCATCCTCCCAATTAGATCATCTAGTTCTTCTTTTTCCTTTTCTTGTAGTTGTTCTTGTTCATCAACGAAAACTAGATCGTCTAAGTTTACTTTCACATAACTCAAAGCTTTTCTGGCGCTTTCCTCAGATATGAGTTTATTATGATAATTAGTAATCACCCATTCTAAAAATTCATCAGGGATTTTAATTTTTTCAGCTGCTTTACACAAGTCACTATTCCCACTAATAGCGGTTAATAATCTGGTAGCCGTCTTTTCTGCTTTTTCCGAATATAATTTATTTAACAGTGACTCGTTTAGTATACCTAAAAATTTCAGTCTATATAAAACCATGTCATAACTTACATTAAAAGTCGTTTGGATCCGTGCAATATCCCAACCAGTCCATAAGTGGGGAGGTTTATCATTAAGTACCAATTTCATAAATTTATTGACCTTATCATCGGGCATCAAAAGACAGGCCGCAAAATAATTAGCTTCTGTTTCAGACTCATATCTTTCTTCTAAATCATTATCTTTTATCATCGTTATCCCGTGCTCTGATAAGTGAAGTTTTTGATGTCCCAGTTCATGTGCAGCAGTGAAGATTTCTCGCGACAAAATACTTGAAGAATTTGTAAATATAATCTTATCCGTATCCTTTACTAAAGAAAATCCGAGCAAAGCATATTTCCCAATGGGATATCTAATAACTTTAACTCCAAGTTTTTCTAATGCATCAAAAATATTTTCAAATCCATAATCTGTCACATTGCTTTCATTTCTTACATTGTCAACTAATTTTTCTATCTCAAGTCTTCTACTTTTGTCCATTATCATCAACCTCTTTCAAACTGTTATACAACCTCCTGTGGGCATAAAAAGTATTGATCATGTCATTTATAAAATTAAATTGATCATCAGCATAATTAGCCCCATTCACTCTGTACATAGGCTGACTATTTTCCTCGTCTTCAATAACACTAGTTATTTCACGGGGAGAAATTTGTAAGATCCGCGCTATATCTAATATATTAGAATAAGATATATCTACTAAACCTTTCTCAATTCTAGCAATTTTCTGCCTAGAACAGTTCATTTTGAACGCAATCTCTTCTTGAGTTTTACCCGCTGACTCTCGCAAGACTCTAATTTGCTCACCTAGTATTCCATTCAATAGACCCACCTCCTTTGACTATATTATACTTCATTGTATACTAAAGTCAACATTTTTGTTACAAATATGCAACATTTATCAGTTATTTTACCAAGTCCAGTGAGGTCTATTCAAATTGATGTTTTATTTTTGTAACTTACCCGAGCCTTTGGCTCAAAGCTACTTATCATCAATCACTTTATAAGGTATCCTACATATTCCCCTTCCTTTTTAAACATATTGTATAAGCCGCAACTGTCATCGAAATCGTCAACATATTGTTGTAATAACGAGTAAATATTTAAATAAGTCTCCTTCACATTGTTATTTTCATTATCTAACCATAGAAGTGCAGTACCGCACCAGCATAGGGTTTCAATAGAGTTCTTCCATTTCTCATATTTCCGAGTTTTAATAAATGGTCTAATTAATACTCTTTTAGACTGATTTATTAATGTATTCAATACACCCTCAAGTTCAGATGCTTTCTGTGGTGAAATTTCACAAAAGCAAAGAATGACATTGTAAGTAAAAACACTGTCAACGGGAGGATAGTATTTATCACCATCTTCTAAGTGCGTACTTATCTTTTCTTTCAACACTTTAATAATATAATCTCCGACCATCTCCGCTGACACTTTATTAGACTCAACTAGTTGCTTCAAAACATCACATAAATCTTTGGAATAGCTTCCCTCGATAGGTCCAGAAAATTTCTTCATAATTAAACGAAATTCAGTGTTATCTTCAAATTCTTCCGGCCAAAGTTCAACAGTTTTCTTCTTAATATGTTCCATTGTATCATTAAGTGGTGAACCATCATTTTTTTGATTTCTAAGTACCTGACACTCATACGCTACCCAAGCTAAAGAATGTACTTTTTCCATAGGTTCTTTTAAACAATCCAAATAATAAAGAGCTTCAACCCACTCATTGCCATAATCGCTCAATTTTCTTTGACCCTCAACTATATAACTACTAATAGCTGCTGCAGAAAGTGCCCTGATGACATCTGCTTCTGCTTGTAACCCGATCCTTAAAAAACGGAAATCATTACGAATCATGTCAGCAGATAATTTAGTCGATAACTCATTCAAACAATTTGAAATTACTATATAACAAGGTGCTAAATCAACTGTTGGTACCGTCCCTTCTTTTTCTTTTGCCTTCTCTATAACACGAGTTAAAACATCAATGGCTTCTTCGGGGTTATAGCTTAACAAATATTCAAATGCCATGCTTACCGAATAAATAGAGTGATACCTTCCGAAATGGTATTCAAGCATTGATTTTGCAAATTCACCCATATTAGTAAAAGGTAAAAAAGAATTCCTAGCTATACTAATATTCTCATTATTACATTTCAAATTTTGTACCCCAATGGGAAATTCTCTTTCTATAGATTCTAGAATACAAGATTTAGTTACCTTTGTTAACGCCTCTCTATAATCTAACTCATTTAACCAGTTAAATATTTTCTCTCTATCATTATCGGATATTCTTACCACCCAGTTAGCTATCCCACACCAGAGCTTTAATGCTTTATCTTTATCATAGTTCAAATAATAATATATATTTTTACCTAACCTTTCAAATTGTTTACATCTAATTTGTTCCTTTTCAGCTATCTGAAGTTTATAGTCATCCCCAATTTGATCAAGAGGAATTTCTTTAGAATCGAAAAGTACTTTGGTTAATTCGAGGAACCCGGGAAATTCCTCAACACCATTTTCACTTACTTTCTTTCCCCTTGTACTCGCGGAATCTTTTTTCTGCGGCCATAAAAGCTTAACTTCAACTTTAGGGATTCCCTCAGCCTCACATTGGTTAAAAAGTTTTAAATAATACTCTACTATGTCATGGCTGACATTATCCGGAACGGGAACTGCTACCGATGGATGGTTTTTAGCTACGCCGCTCAGTGAATTGGAAAGCAGATATACCTGTTCTAACTGATTCTCACTAAACAAAATTACAAATCGATCATGAAATATCTGATCTGTACCCCTGTTCTTTCTAAATAGGCCATGTACCTCAACATTTGGAGGAAGCATTGGTTCCGCTTGTTTGCAACCGTTTATTATGTTATCTTCAATATTACTGTCGCGAAACCCAATATCAGTCATTACTTTATATGTTATATCACTATATTTTGCAAGGGCCAAGAACTTAGATACAGCTTCATCATCAAAATATGGATCAATTATAATAACCTCTTTAGTCTTGTGTTTACCGATTATATCTTGAAACCACTTAACAAAACTATTTTCATCTTGCCAGCCTTTTGAAAAAAACTGAGCTTTTGATTTCTCAGGAAAATAATATCTAAATAGCCGATTAAGTTCGCTTCCAGCAGGTACCCAAGGGTCTTTATCAAACCCACCAATTTGAAAATTTTCTCTACTAATCCTTTCAACCTTTTTGTTAACCTTTTGACCTCCACTCTTTTTCTCAAGTTTTTTAGTCCACTTGTCTTCTAGTTTTCCCCTCAAACCTATTAACCCCATATCAAAGCTCAAAGAACGCATAAGTGGTACTCTATATTCGTATAAAAGTTTAATGGGTTGGTTATCAATTTCACTAGCATCCCAAACTGTGACTTCAATATCACTACAAGGTTCATTAATAGGAAAAGTTATCTCTTGAGCAGTTTCTGCACATTTTACAAATTTTAACTGGTCCCCAATAATTACTTGACCGTTTCGTGTCCTACACCTTAGATAAACATTATTTTTGAATTTACCCGGTCTGATATTAACTTTAACACCAGTTAAGCAATAACCTTCACTTTCTTTGATCACCTTTGTGGTTAACGGCTTAACATCTTTACTACTTACGAAGGGATATGAAAATACCTCAAAATTACCGAGTCTTTTAATATCCGGCCCAGGAATTTTGAAGGAAAATTCTTCCTTCAGGGTATCTTTAATAAATTCCATCACGTCGTACTGTTCATACCCACCATCATCAAAGTCGATCACTTTTTCTTTTTCAATATTTATAATGGATTCACAAATCACTGGATTACTGGCGAGAGAAGCTATAGGTTCTAATTTATAATAATTAACCGATTCCTTATTTTCTAAAAATACGGGCGGTCTGTGCCTATAATCTTTTGTTTTCAGGTGTAAACCTTTAAGTTCTTCTGTTAGTTTCTTATCAAGTTCAATTTCTAGCTCGCCTGCTATAGTTTGAAGGTTTTTACCTTCTTCCATCTTATCTAAAAAAATCTTTAACTTATCTCCCGTTAAAAAGCAAGTCAAACGATTAACTTGTAATTTCCCTGGCCCGTTATTTGATATTGTGTAGTTAAACAATTTGTCCTTTGGTACTTCTCCGTTAATTGGGTATCCTAGACCATACAGCAATTTTGAATAACCGTTAACATGTTCTACAAGAGATATTATATATACAGAAAAGAGTTCACTATCTTTCACATATTCCCACCTATCCATAATTTTCTCCTTTCAAACAGGTTAATGTTATCTACATTTAAAAAAGATAGTCCCATTATCCAAGATTATACTCGCACTTCAACATCAATTCTAAGTTTTACATTAAAATCAGGCATCGGAAAATCCATGATCTTCGTCCATCTCTTGGTATAATCCTGCAGCTAATGCAGTAATACGCTGTGTTGAATAGCTTGTACCAATCGATTGCTACCTAGTCTCGTCCAGCCCGAAAGATTTAACTCCTGTAGTACTCACAAAAACTTTTGATTTGAAAGCTAGTTTTTCTTCATCAAGAACCCATTTGGGCAGATCCCCAGATCCACCTGGTTCAACACGTTGATTATCAACTTCGCTTTCAGCAAAAAATTCAATGGGTAACCTTTCATTATCTTTAATTAAATAATCCCTCGTATCATACCATTAATTTGGAAACTTCCCGTACTTTTCGTAGTGAGTAGGAGAAATTCTCATTTACTTCTTTGTGTGTTACACCGTGGGAAGCATAATCGAATATCTTTCTAATGTTCTTAGCAAATTCGCTCTCAAATTTAGTCACATTCTTTCCTAAAGGAGCAATCCAGTTTGTGGAAAGTCTCTGTCCTTAACACTGGTTCTTAATAACTAAGTACTTTCTCAATTCGTTTGTTTATGCAATTTTTCAACTCATTCATTTGACTAAATATTGCCGTTCTTCTAGATATATATCTAGCCCATTCTTTTGAATCTTTAATTCGAGACAGTTTTGTGTAGATAGTGTCTATGTTTTTACCATACCCTTTTGTATTATTGTCTTTTTCAAATTTCTTGAGCAGTTGATCTTTTGATATATTAATTTCAATGGAATTTTCATGTAGTAGCTCCACATCAGAATTGTTAATTACAATATTTGCAACTTCTTTAAGTATTTTATTCGGAACATCTTCATATTCTATTGATTCATTAAACTCATCTCCAGATCTGTATATAGTAACCTTTAGTTCATCATAAAGATTATTCAAAATATAATCTTGTACAGCATTACACAAACCCTCAATTTCATCACAATATTCAAGTTTGCTCTCAATTTGTTTTAACCTGTGTTTAGTAAAGGTGTCAACCATGTCCCAATTACTTTTCATTTCAGAGATACTCTTTTTTAGTTTATTAAGGTGGTCAACATTCAATACTGAAACAATCTTTTTGTAAAATGAAAGGTTAGCAAGGAATAAGTCATCGTTCCTTTCCTCCTCTCTTTTTCTTTGATCTATTCTCATAACTTCATACACGCCATAGACTCCTATTATGGAACCAAAATAACTTGCATAAAAGCCAATCCAATCATTATTAGTTTCTACTTCCCAGATCAAATTCATTTCCATTATTAATGCAACAAAAAATGGAATAGCAATAGCTAATGCCACCAATTTAATCCTCGCCCTACTATTCATTACTTCACCCCAATAAAATATTTATTTCAAATTCTTAATCCTTATTTTACAAATTTCGTTCATTCAATCATATCGTCCTTCTTAGTTAACCTATACATTGAAAATCCTAAATACGAAAATAGCACTACTAATTCACTTATAAATAACGCTATCAATAATATTCTAATAGCCGAATCATCATAATATCCTATCGGATATGGTAATAAGAAACTTGGAATTATTATCCCAACTATGCAAGCGTATATAAGTACTGCCAGTCCACCCCATAATCCAGAAATTTTTCCATAACCCATTAGCATATCTTGTTCTGCATTCATTAATGCTTCTAGTACTTTAATGTCTTCTTCAAGTTGTTTCACTTTTCGAACATTGGCATTATATTCTTGAGAGGAAAGTATCGGCTTGAAATAACCAATGTCAGAAATAGAACTAAGGACGTCAACATTTAAAATGCCCGGTTGTTTTTGGGGTATATGACGTAAAATTATATCATATATTAACTCATACCAGCTTCTGTCTCTATCTTCATCAATTTTGATTTTATTATCACGAATAAACTCATTAAAATCAGTTGGAAGTACATAATTGTCATCTGTAGACTTAATTTTATCCTTAATGAATTGAGAGATTTCTAAAATTCTATCTATGGTAGATTCAATCACGTCTCTATTTAAATTAATACTCTGCTCTTCTTCTAAAATGTCCTCCAACGATTTTTTGTTGAAAAGTATATCTTCTGCATAATGTTGAACAAAATCATCAATATCCTCTTCTTCCACTACCTGCTTTGCAGATTCAAGCATCTCTTTTTTTATATTTAATTCTTTATCAATTTCCCTTATTTTCTTCTGAATTGAATTCTTTTCACCGGATAATGTAATAACCCTGCTTACCAAGAATCCGCCAATAATCGCAACTAATGCAGCAGTCGAAGTTATTATTGTTGAGATTAGTAAACTTAAATCCAATGATATCACCTCTGAATACTCACTTACCCGGGCCAATATGATTTTCCATCGTCACCCATTACTCTCCCACATAACCACCATACCTATAGTAGCTTAACACGATATCATTCAATTTTGCCATATACTAAATTGAATGGTATAATGTATTTGCTCCGCCCCGGCGCATGGCAACATGCGTACTCTTACTAGGGTTGGGCAGCCCGACGGGAGTTGGTACTGTCTTTTTGTAACTTGACGGTACTAGTAAGAGTTGTTGAGGTGGGGATGCGTATGAATAAATCAATAATTGCTAAGATTTCTATGTTGATTATATTATTGTTTTTTAATAGTACCTTCTCCACCTTCGACATGAGGGTAATCACTTCTCACAGTGCTTATTCCTTAGTTGCAAATTACTAACCCAGCCAAATTAAATTCTTTGGTTTTTTTCAAGCAAATAATTCTTTTTTATTGGACTTTCATTTACTTCCCAAGCTATAGCATAATTGTACTTCTTTAATAACTTTAGTCCCAATAAGGGTATTGTCTAATTAAATACCCATTGTTATCCTGTTTATTTTTCTTCAAACTTCCAATTTCTTCATACAATGAATTTTTCATTTTCCCCATCATTTTAACCATTTTATCATTTCTGCCTTTCGGATTTCCTTCTGACAGATATAGTTGAATAATCCAATCAAGTTTATCCGGTTCACTGTTTTTATATTTATCAATTAGGTAATCAAAAATTTCAGCCTGTAAGTCTAAAGCATCATATACTAATTCATAATAACTTTTTTCAACGTGAAATGTTTCGAAGTTCTCACCTTGAACAGTCGCAATACCTTCAAATACTTTTGTAAATGCAAAAACAGAAAACAAAACAGGTTCTAAAAGGAGATTTTGTTTATCATAGATGAAATGTGTACCATTAAAATAATGCTTCATCGTTCCAAAATTACTGTGTGTAAATTCACATAAATACGAGTAAAAATAATAATAGTAGTTTTCATCTTTACCCTGCTTTACTTTACTAGGTCCTTTCCTCTCTGCGACTAAGTTACTGTTTTGATCTATTACTTTATTTCTTTTCAGTGAAAAGTAGTCTGTAATCACCCCTATAGGGCTTCTTATGAATTCTTCTATCAGTTCTTCTCTATTTTGATCGTCATCAATTTTATCTCTAAAATATCTACTAAATAAATGGCCTTCAAAGATACTTCTTACCAGCATCATTATATCTTCATCAAAATGATAATCTTGCTCATTCAATAGTGCTCTGATTGCATGTAGTGTTTTTGTACTTTTAGAAAACACGAAGTAATCAAAGTCATTAAACAGTTTAGCACTATATAATAATTCAGAAGGGATATTGTTATCGGTATAAACAAATGTCATTATATCTAATAATCCATCAGGAACGCTGTATTTTTCACAAAACTTTCGTGATTTATCTAAGTATCTATTCATAATCTTTCTTAGTTTACCTCTATATTCCAATTCTTGATTTCGATCCATTTATAAACTCTCCCTACATCCCCCAAATTATCACTTATACAAGCAGGAAACATTCCTCAATAATAGTGTCTTAACCTATTTGTATAGTTTGAAGCTAGGGGTACAAACTAATAAAAAAGTGGTTGGTGATAATATGCATCATGTAGTAGCTGTCTTACAACTATTCAATATATTAGGTAGTTGGTTCTGGAACTTATTGTCCAACTTTCACATAGTGTGTATATTTATTGTTTTTGTTAACTTAATTGATCGATTAGAAAATAATTTTTTTAGAGCTTTTGATGCATTGGAGCTTTTCTCAATTTTTTACATTATAATTTGGTACTACTTAAAAAAACGAAGAAATAAGACAAAATACGCTACGCCTGATATCAATATTAAAAATAAAAACACAGTCAAAGTAATCAATAATGACAAAGAAAATTAATAGGTATGTTTTAAACCCCCAATCCAAATCTTTATTTAGCTCTTTTACTCACTTCCCCAAATTTCCAAACCTTTAACAGTTCCGGATTTATTTTTCAACCAAATTATAGCACCATTCATGTTGCACCAATCAATATGCTCCTTTAAAGGCAAGTAGGAGCTACTCCAAATTTTAGAACCACTACTATAACCTATTGGATATCTATCCCATCCTTCAACGCCTTACAAAAAACATGCCCTGGATAATACAATCTTCCCGAACTAAGATCAATGAGTTGACTAACATCGGATCCGGTTGAAATATTCTTCTCATTAATACCCATCATAGTTACAAATTTTTTGATCCTGTCTTGATCCCCATCACTGTGCCAGCTGATTTTCCAAAGTATTTCCCTCGAATCTTTATTAGCATCGATTACCTTCCTAAAGTATGGATGATCCACTGGAGATAAAGAATGGCCAATCACTACTATCTCTTTTAAATCTTTAAGTGAATCAAAAAATGTTTCGTTATCAGCTATGATTTCTTTAGTTTTCTTGGCGGAATCAGTAAAATATCCTTCAATCTTTCCGAAAGCTTGATCTGCGGCATTTCATATTTACATGATTACAATCATAAACTATCCATTTTTGCTTTTCAACCCTACATCTGAAACTGCTCAAACACAAAGTCGCTCTGTCGGTTCTACTTCATCAATCCCAGCAAAAACATCAACTACGTCAAGGAGTTCTCTATGAGATATAGAATATATTAATAAATAATTCATATCTAAAATTAGTATGGAGGGTGTTATTAATAACTCGTGATAAGGAAAAATTTATTTTTCCATAAGCTGCAATAAATCCTCTATCTCCTCATACCCTTGATCATTAAATACATACTTCCTTACCTCTCCATCGACTGTAGCTGTGATAAGTCCCATCACTTGACCTGCATTTTTCTGAAATGTCATGGGAAGCTCTCCAAAGAACTTTGATCCGAATGATGAGTTTATGAAGTCTTGATTGTTAAGGTGGATCGTCCTTATAAAGTTTAGAATATTAACTTTCACTTGGTCATCAAGACTCATATCTTTGATTTTCATTAACCTCTTTATTTCCACTTCTGAATATTTCACCGGGAATTCCCCCATTTCTATTTCCGATACTTATCATCAATCACTAGTTATCGCCAAAGTCATAATTATATCTGATTTCCTTGTGCTTCTCCAGATATTCATCTATCTTGATACCGGTAGGTTTACGCACTTCTATTTGCAGCCTTTCTTGATACGTTTCATTTTCCCCACCATCTCTAACTCTTTATCATCTTTTCTGTTTTAGTTCCTTTCAAATAAAGATAGTTGAATTATCCAGCGAAATCGCAAGAATTTTTAGATATTTATATTTCTTCTTATATTAGTCAAAAAGCAATTGCTTTTCATTTAAACCCCAGCTTGTCCACTAGTTAGCTAACATTTAGCAAGTTCCAATTTTCATAGCTTGGTTGATTGTCGTCATCACTCTTTCTAATGTAATCTATTACTGACTCATTAATTTCTAAACCTTTGACATTGCTGTAATTTATTATTATGGTTTGGTTAATGTTTTTTGTATTTGTAGTATATTCGTAGGAAGATGTATTACCAAATGTTACCGCATATTCACCGGTGATATATTCAATATCAAATGATTCTTCTTTTTCATAAAGATCGTATTTTTTAAACAAACTATCTAAAAAAGGACCGACTTGTTGGAAAGAATTGAAATAACTTTCCATTCTCTTATTTCTATCTTCTATAGATCTAGAATAATCAAATAGCTCTTTTGCAATATCCAAGCATTCTGCAATCTTATCTTGATATTTAAAATTTAACTTGTTAAATAATTTAAGATATGATTTTTTTCCTGTATTATAAAAAGCGTGAACCTCTCATGAGTCACGAGTTTCTAGTATCGCTACTAGAATTTCCTGCTTCTCAGACCGGCCTTGTTGCACCGTATTCTCCACAGGCGTTAATTCGGATAGTTCCTACCCTACATTTATTGTTAGGCTAACTTTCTAAGTCCTTCTTGAAGAATATTTTTACTAGAATTTACGTCCCTATCATGATGGGTTCCACAGTTATCACAAGCCCATTCTCTAATTAAAAGATATTTAACTTCTGTGTTTTTTACTCTACAACTAGAACATAGTTGACTTGATGGGAAAAACCTACCTATTTTAATGTAAGTTCTAGAATACCAGTTAGCTTTATATTCTAGTTGTCTGACAAATTCTGACCAAGATGCATCTGATATTGATTTGGCTAGTTTAGAATTCTTAGTCATACCACTTACATTTAAGTCTTCACTGACTATAACTTGGTTTTCGTTTATAATCTGTGAAGACAATTTATGTAAGAAGTCTTTTCTGGCATCTAAAATCTTCTCGTGAAGCCTTGCAATTTTAATTCTCATCTTGTTTCTATTGTTACTGCCTTTTTGCTTCTTGGATAGTTGTATTTGCAGTTTGGCTAATTTCCGTTCGTATTTGGATAGATTTTTAGGATTAGATATCTTATTTCCATCGCTATCGATTAGAAAATCACTAATACCCAGGTCAAAACCTATATTCTTGTTCACCCTGGGTAACTCTGCTATCTCTGTATCAACAAGAATACTTACAAAGTATCTGCCACTGGGGTTTTTAGATATTGTTGCAGACTTTATTTTTCCGTCAAATTCCCTATGTACTTTAGCTTCTACCCACTTCAGTTTAGGTAATTTGATTCTCTTTTCAGAAAAATTAACTTCTATATTGTTGTTTGTGAAATTGGTTGTATAGCTGAATTTATTAATGTGCTTACTCTTGAATTTAGGAAATCCAGCCTGTTTATTTCCTTGTTTTACTCGTCTAAAGAAATTTTGAAAAGCAGTATCAAGATTGTAAATAGAATTAGTCAAGGCGAACTTATCTACTTCTTTAAGCCATACAAGTTCTTTCTTTAGTTCTCTATTTAGATGGTTGTTGCAATCTATTTTAGACAAAGATTCTTGCCTATCTTCATACAGTTTTATTTTCTTGGCTAAATAGTAGTTATAGACAAATCTAACACACCCAAAAGCTTTTGCTAATTGTTCTTTCTGTATTTCATTTGGGTATAGTCGATACTTATATGCCTTTAACAGGATAGTTCGCCTCGCTTTCTATTTGATTTTTTTACTTTTTATATAATCTGTTATCTGCTCTTGCGTATTTTCTGGTACTGTAGCTTTTATATATGTTGATAAATTTTGATAATTCGCTTTTCGTTTGTGCTTTGACAGAATGTGAACATGGTTTTTATCATAGTTCCACACAAATAACCTTTGTTGGGGCTATATCTATATTATACCACATATCGAACATAAGTTCTATTATTTTTTGGGAGACGAAGTTTTGTTTTATACAGTATATGTCGCCACTAACTCATGACTGAAGTCACGAGAGTGCGTAGCGACTATTTCAAGTAGTTATTACCAACCTTACCCTTCTATCTGAAACAAGCCCACCCCCCGTATTTCTTCAACAATATCATTAATTGGTTTTACTCTCAGCTCTTCATGTTCTATGATTTTATTTTTTGGCGATTTTAGTGTCTTGTCTACATCATCCATATTGATAACCCACTCATCAACTATCCTCTGGTTAAAACAATCCTTGATATCATCATAAAGTTCTTCCGGATATAATTTGCAAGAAATAGATATTACATCAGTTGTTATATACGAGTCTTCCTCTGTCTTTAATAAACCTTGGTAAAAATCAATTACTTCTTTTCTCGATACCTATTCATTGATAACAAGGTTTTTTATCAGATATTAAATCTCCCATAAACCTTTCTAAATGTTTCCCCGGAAGTTTCAATATATCTATAAATAACGGGAAAAATTCTGTCACTCTAAATTGCGCTAATAATAAAAAAAATAGATATAAGCGATATAGTATGGTTCTTTCTTAATAGCTATCAAAAGCCCCATCTTAAGTGGGGTTTATACATTTCTTGTTATTTTAAAATTTAATTAAGTCATGTTTATTAATAAAACAATGATCTTATTAACTCAAAATGACCAACGTTGATGTCTGATCATTTCTAAAACATTAACACATTCAATATTATAAAAGTCACATATATTTGGAATTTTTAACTGCTTTGCATTTGGCCCAACTCTTTTTTCACCTGTAATCACATATGCTTCACAATTATAAGCAAGAGCAACAACATACGGATCTGCCCAGACACCAGTATAGCTTGTCTCAGGTAAAAATTTTGGATGTCTATTAACTATATCCGAAACTATAATTTGGATATCATAGTCAGAAGAAATAAACATAGACTTCCTATTTTTTGCCCACTCATATAAATCATCTCCACCTCTATCAAGCTCATGTAATACTTCTTCTGGTGCAAATAAAGTATTATTATCAATTAATATATCAATATTTTCCCATAAACTAGCAAATACATCCGGTGGATAATCTCTGCGCCAACAATGAATTAAAGAGCTTGTATCTATACAATACAAGAAGTTTCCCTCCCAAACAGGCAGTTATTTATATAATTGGGATTCTACTTTCGGTAAATGGTTAATTTTAAAGTTCCCCAAATAATTGGATACATCTCTAAGGCTTATAATATCATCACGATAAGCAGAAATTATCAGGTCAGTATATAGCTTTCCATTATCTCTAACAACTTTTTTTGCAGGTAGCAAAAAACCTTGACTTTTAGATTTTTTATAAGTTTCAAGATATTCTTCTCGTTTTTTTTGATAAAAGTTTTTGGTTATTTTATTTAAAATCAATAATCTCCTCAATATTACTTCAACACTAACCATATAACGATTGGCTAAATATTCTAACTGAAATGGATCTCTATAATCGGTAATACTGTCTAAATCATTTTTTAATACTTGTTTAGGAACAAGTATTTCTCCTGCAACCTTATTGCAAAATACTTCAAAATCATTACTATCATTATCATCTAAATCACAAATCCCACTTTGACCAATCACTATGTGAACTAATTCATGCATTAAAGTGAAAATTCTCCCACGTGGGGAATCTTTACTATTAATTAAAATAATTGGTAAAAATTGTTCACTTATAGAAAGTCCCCTCATTTCAGCTAAATCTAATTCCCCAGTTTGAAATATCAAAATATTTTGCTTTTCAAGTAGATCTATCCAGGAATTCAAAGCAGTGTAATGATCTTTCCAAGAAAATTGATCATCTATAGAAATACCTAACTGTTCTCTTATTTTCAAAGCTAATTCAGTAGTAGAAATCTTGCTGTCAATTTCAAATTTAAATTCAGGGCAAGATTTACCTAAATAATGTAAAAGTTCAATATAAGTTTCTCGCCTTTCAAAAGCACGTCTGATTTGTAAAGACATCTGAGGCGTTCTTTCTAAATTTTCATCTGGTAATTGTCTATAGTCAGGTAAATCTGGTTTAGTAGCATCAGGAGCATCCTTTAAATAAAAGAATGCAGAAGGTCGCTTGTATAATTTAGCAATTAATCTTAATTGCCTTAATGTAGGCATTTTCTGACCAGCTTCCCACTGAATTAATTTTTGAGAATTTATCCCAATCTTTCTTGCAGCTTCATCAATATCATAATTCATTTCTTCTCTAGCCCATTTAAGAATTTCTGGATTAATATAAGCTTTATTTTTACTGGCCATAAAATCTCACCTTCTTCCTATAATCATTTAACTTAGGTATTCCCATTATATCATAGTTTGATTTCATTTGGACGTTTATTAATAACGATTTAGCCCATTCATGCCTCATGTTCTGGATGCTTTTCATCACTATAGACTTCCAT
The DNA here is from genome assembly GCF_000020005.1 of Natranaerobius thermophilus JW/NM-WN-LF. Taxonomy (NCBI): domain Bacteria; kingdom Bacillati; phylum Bacillota; class Clostridia; order Natranaerobiales; family Natranaerobiaceae; genus Natranaerobius; species Natranaerobius thermophilus. The sequence goes on from NC_010718.1 coordinate 2,712,509, forward strand.
GAACTTCCGCCCTCAACTTATCAAATTCTTTAAACACCATATCACCCACATTTTCTGCAGTAAGCTGGATTAAATCTTTCTTAGTGAACAAGACCCTATTTAAATTTTTATAGTTCTTCTTAAGATAAGGCGCTGGTTCAGAGATAAAATAAGAGTGGTGATTTTCTAGTTCTGTTATTTCAAAATCGTGCCCATATTTTTCAGCGTGAATTGGCCGGAAGAACATCCAATGGTCACTCACTGAATAGCTGCTACCCCAGTCATGTATATCATCAAACTCATATTTTGCCAAATATATCGAAGGTTCTCCTATTAGATAAATATTTAATCCAAAGATTGGCCCATCTTTCCAGCCATTCTCCAATTCTTGATCCTTTTGATATTGATACAATTTAATAAAACTATTGACCAGCCAACCATTATAATCCCTGTCAGACTTATACCTTAAAAAATCTTTATCTGAAATAGGTATATAATTGAACTCCGATGAGATAGTGTCACAGTAGCGCATCAACTTATCAATATTTTCATAAGTCTTTAACACAACTTCAAAAGCGTTGTTAATGTTATCACTCAAACTCATAAAATTCTCCTCTCTTAATTGGAGTTTGAACATTAAAATTAATAGTAATACCTTCTCTAGTTGAAGCCCCTTTAAAATAATAATACATGCTTTCCTCAACTGTGTTGGCCTCAAACTCAAAGTTTCTAAATCTATTTAACCCTCTACCTTCCAGTAATAGATTTATGTCTGTCAATATTAATCTCTCAAATTCATTCAGTTCATCACTTATCAATAATGCTTTTATGGTTTGGTTTATATTTTCCCAGGAAAGGCTAGCTATAGAAACTCCTTCCCTTAATATATTCCTTTGAATCACTTCTTCTACTGTTGAGTAGTGATACGGCTCCGGGGCTATAAAAAGCAACAGTGCTGATTGCTCAGAATCTTTAATACTATTTAAAATTCGACTTTGTCTCGCCAGTTGATTAATACTGATTTCTTCATGATCTTCATTATCATTACTTATATCATCATCTGAAGAGAGTCCACTTAAATACTTCACTTCGATGCCTATTTGTAAATGCTCAAATGACAGAAGAACATCTAACTCCCCAACTTCATCATGATAATACCAAAATTTAATACAATCATCCCAGTACTCAATATCAATACTTTCCAGAATTCTCCCAATATCATTAGCTTCTTTTTTTAGTATCTGCATTTCTGTAAGTATCTGCTTCATAGCCTTGGGAAAAGAAAGATAACGCAAACTGCCAAAAAAGTCACCCGTCAGCTTATCTTCAGACCTTTCATGTATATCCGAACCTCTCTTGTCAAGCTTCCCCTTTATCTCTGCTAACATTAAACCAACTCCAGATTAAATTCTTCCCCTGCCATAGCCCTTTAAACGCAAAACACCAACAAAAGGTTATGTTGTAATCACTTTATATGAAAAATAAATTAGATTAGCATTACCACAATCCTTTAATAATCTCTACCACCCTCTGCAAATCTTCATCTGTCATCTTGGTATCAGAAGGTAGGCAAACACCGTTCTTAAACAACCAATCTGAGACACCTTCTCCGATAAAATCATACCCTTCATAGTAAGGCTGTAGGTGCATGGGTTTCCAAAGGGGTCTTGCTTCAATATTTTCATTTTCAAGGGCTTCTATAATATCTAAAGGTCTTACCTTACCAGTAGTCAGTATACAGGTTAGCCAACAATTAGGATCATTCCATTCATTGATAGGCATGAACTGAACACCAGGTAGATCACTTAATTCCTTTTTATAAAAGTCAAATATGTATTTTTTCTGTTCCACTCTCTTATCTAAAACCTTTAGTTGTCCTCTACCTATACCAGCTAAAACATTACTCAACCGGTAATTATAGCCCAATTCACTATGTTGGTAATGTCTTGCTTTATCTCTCGCCTGGCTGGCCCAAAATCTAGCCTTGTCAATTCTCTCTTCATTATCGGAAACCAGCATACCTCCACCTGAGGTGGTGATAATCTTATTACCATTAAAAGAAAATACTCCATAATCACCTATAGTTCCAGTATGCTTGTCCTTGTAATAGCTTCCCAAGGATTCTGCTGCATCTTCTATTACAGGTACATTATACTTATTACATATTTCTAATATTCTATCCATATTAGCTGATAATCCATATAGATGTACTACTATTACAGCTTTAGGGTTATATTGTTCAAAGGCCTGTTCTAAGGCCTTAGGACACATATTCCAGGTTTCATAGTCACTATCTATAAATACAGGTGTTGCATTTTGATAGATTATAGGATTCGTTGAAGCCGCAAAAGTTAGGGATTGACAAAAAACAATATCACCCTCACCAACACCTGCAGCTTTCAGGGCTAAATGCATAGCACTAGTGCCAGAAGAAAGTGCTACCGCTGATTTAGAATCTACTTTCTCCGCAAATTCCTGTTCAAATTCATTAACATTATTCCCTAAAGGTGCTATCCAGTTAGTATCGAAGGCTTCCTTAACATATTCCATTTCATAACCTTCATTACTCATATGTGGGGATGACAGATGGATTTTTTTATGTGGCAATTTAGGGCCTCCTTATGATTAGGCTTCCAATTTATACTTCTAATTAATATGTGAGATTTCTTACTTAATCAATTCACTTTCCTTTTTTATAGAAATAGTGTCGTGTTTCATCATATAGATACCTTCTTGATAATTACCGACACTTCTGTGATTCTTTATTCCTTCTAAGTTGTTTTTTATATATAGGGGATAGTTCTCTCCACATTCATAAGCTAAGAGATATCCTCCACTAAACCTAGGATTTACTTCTGAGATATAATACTCCCCATCTATTTTAAAAATGTCTATATCTATTGGTCCAATTACCCCAAGTTTATATATGAAGTCTTCTACAAGTTCAAATAGTTTATCATCTTTAATTGATACTGCTTTATCGGTTTCTCCGGCTCTCATTTTAACTTTCTTCTTAGCAAATATCGACACTATTCCTTTAGAGATCAAGTCAACATACACATCAATGCCATATTCTTCACCATTTAAGTATTCTTGAATTATTAGGTCTTCTCTCTTGTTCATTAATACCTGTAAGTCCTCAAAATTATTAACTTGGTTAATTCCTATACTAGCACTTCCTTTTTGAGGTTTTATAAATACTGGTAATGATACTTTGCCTTCTTGATAGTCTTGTTTAAAGTCTTCTAAATTACTATAAGTATTAGCACAATAATAACTATTTTCTTTTAAAAAATTATACATTTCAAGTTTATCAAAACATATCTCTGTTACGTGATAGTCTGAAACAATAGGCAAAATATCATGATCTTTAAGCTTGTCCTTCTCATAAGCTAAAAGTGATAATTCCGGGTCTATTAATGAAATAATTCCTTTCAATTGTTCCTTTTTACAAATATCTATTAATATATCTAAGTAATTGTTATTGTTAATTCTAGGTACTATATAGCCCTCGGCAGTTTCATATAAAGCCGGAGCTACACTACTACAATCAGCAGTAACAACTTTATTGAAATTATCTCTAAAATATTTGGTTAGTTGTGTCCTTCTTCCTGCACTAGTTAAAAGTATAGTCATAAATAAGTTCACCCTCATTTCAGATATAGAAGTATTATTTTTATCACAGTTATAAATTTATATCTTTCTGTTTTCTTATCTCAGCTAAATTACCTTCAATTTGATTCGTGTTATCTGCTATATTGTCCCTCTTTAAAACTCTATATATTGTTTTTAAAATTATTTTCATGTCTCCAAAGAAAGTAATATTATATACATATTCTACGTCTTTTGATAATCTTTCTTCCCAATCTAAATAATTACGTCCACTAACCTGTGCCAAGCCTGTTATACCAGGTCTAACTTGATGTCTTTTTCGTTCTTCTTCTGTATAATAAGGTAAATAAGATGTCAATAAGGGACGTGGACCTACTAATGACATATCTCCTTTTATTACATTGAATAGTTCTGGTAACTCATCTAATGAAGTTTTTCTTAAAAATTTACCTAATTTAGTTAAGCGGACATCATCAGGAAGTAATTTACCTTTTTCATCTTTTTCATTGGTCATAGTTCTAAATTTATATAAAGTGAAGATTCGCTCGTTTAAACCAGGTCGTTGTTGCTTAAAAAAAACTGGTGTTCCAATTTTTAATCTAACTAAAGCAACTATGAATATCAAAAATGGAGCAAACAAAATCAAAGCAATTATTGATAAAAGAAAATCTAAACTCCTTTTTATATATTTTCTATATAAAGGTTTTTTTGTTATTAATCTAAACAAAAAATTAAAATACTTTTTAAACCTCATAATGACCCCCTTAAAGTTAGTCGTTGGACTTAGGTCAAAATTTTGGACACCAAAAAGTTAAGTATTAAGCAGATTGCTTTGCTAGATCCTCAACATGTTGAGGAGTTAAAAACTCCAAACTTCCATGGATTCTTGTTCTGTTGTACCAGCTCTCAATGAACCTAAATAGAGCAATTTCAGCCGATTTGAAGTCTAAGTACTTAACATGGTTAACTTCTTCCTTTTTCAAAGTAGCATGAAATGATTCGATATGTGCATTGTCATAAGGGCAGCCTTTTCTGCTAAATGATTGCTTGATCCCTTTGTACCTTAAAAAACGCTTAAAGTCATCGCTAGTGTACTGGGTACCTAGATCACTATGTAGAATAAGTCCATTGCCAGGTTTCTGTGTATCATAAGCATTTTTAACAGCTTTAATAACTAAATCTGTTGTCATGGTCTTGCTAAAAGAGTATCCAACAATTTTATGGGTGTGTAAATCCATTACAGAGGCTAAGTAGCACCAGCCGTCTTTAACAGTATCAATGTATGTAATATCAGTAACCCACTTTTGATTGACAAATGTAGTTGAAAAGTCTTGTTTTAGGAGATTCTCTCGTTCGACTACTTTTTCTCTACTAGGATAAGGCCGATATTTTTTCCTGACAATTGATTTGATACCCTCTTTTCTCATTAATCGTTGGACTCTTTTTAAGCTGACTTTGTATCCTTTATTGATTAGCACAGCGTGGATCTTTGGTGCACCATATCGCTTTTTACTGTTTTTATGAATTTGAGTTATTTGATCTAATAGTTCTCTGTTTTCTTTGTCACGATTAGATTCAACTCGATTTATTGTTTCGTAATAAGTACTTCTCGGAAAGTCTAGAGCATCACAAATAGCTTTGATAGTATGCTCGTCCTTTTGTTCTTTTATAAATTTAGTAAGCTCTGTATTGTCTACTTTTTGGCGAATATGGTCATAGCCTTTTTTAAGATTTCATTCTCCTCTTTCAAGCGAGCCATTTCTTTTTGCATTTCTTCCACATCTTTTGAAGTGGCTCCCTCACTGCCAGATTGTTGGTTTGGAGAGAAATCTTTGATCCATTTATAAATAGTAACCTCTGTCACACCATATTCGCTAGACAAATCCTTCACAGAACTACCTGAATTATATAAATCTACAATTGTTCTTTTGAAGTCTTCATTATATCTCTTATTACTCATTACTGGACACATCCTTTCGTTATTAATATTGTAAGTGACTTAACCATGATGTGTCCAAGAATTTATACTAACACCAGTGAATTAATTCATTTATTATATATTTACGCTTCCCTGAAGGTAAAAGAGGTATTTCAGATACATAATTTACTTCAATATCTGCATCTTTACCCAATAAATTTCGTAAACGATTCATGAATCTCTCTTTATCTTCATAATCAAAAGAGTCCTGAATAATTAAATTAATAACATACTTTGTTGTACCCTTCTGTATAAATTGAAATTGTTGTATCGTATTTATGTCTCTAGTGATACTATTTATTAAAAAGGGCGTTACTTTATCCCCATTAGTATTCCTTATAATATCTATTACTCTACCCTCTACATTTTTTATCGTTTTAAGTCCGATATCACAGGAGCATTTTTCTTCAGTTTTTGGCAGTTTAACTATATCACCTGTGTCATATCTAATTAAAGGCATTGCATGAGAATAAAGGTCAGTTACAACTACTCGTCCTTTTTCGCCCGGTATACAAGGTTCATCTTTGTCTAGTTTTAAAACCTCAATAATATAACTCATCTTATTTAGGTGAAAATAGTCGCTTTGATTACCACATTCCTTTGCTATTACTCCTAATTCATAAGTAGAATAACGATTATAGATTTTACAACCAAAAACTGTTTCTATCAGTTCTCTGTCCATTAAAGGTTCTGATGTAGTGATAATGCTTTTTATGTTAAAATCATTGGGACTATCTTTATGTTTCAGACAATATTCTGCTATTGACTTCATTGTGGATGGGTATCCAATAATACACTTGATGTTATTTCGCTTTAAGATATTTCTATATTTTTGTAATATACTTTCGTTAAGTGTATGTGGTGCTAAGTATATTTTATTTTGTATCTTAGATGTTAATTTATTTTTTCCTCTAACTCCTATAAAAGCATGTTTCATACCAACTTCAAATCCGGCCCAGCTATTAAAATATATTATTTCAGCTACTTGCCTTTGTTTTTTATTTTTTGTTTGATAAAACTCCATTGGTGTTCCATAAGAGCCACTCGTTGTTACTGAAATTAAATTTTTTTCCTCGTATATTTTAGAAACAAAAGAGTCGTGATATTTTTTTAAAGTACTTTTCTGAATAATCGGGAAGTCATAGAAATTTACATTTTTAAACTTTTTATAAAATTCAGTTGTATTTATTGCATGATGAATTAACTGATGTAATTTTTTAGATTGAAAATCTCTGATTTTATCAGTATTTTTGGCTAGAAGTTGAATTTCATCATAATGCTTTTTTATTGGGCAACCTTTTGTCTTATCTAAAAGCCAGAACCCTTTATTACGAACTTTTTCAAAAAAATTAATACAAATCACCTACCTTAGCTCATCTCTCGCATCAAAATCTTTAACATTTAACAATATTACCTAACAGGACCTGATCATTTATATATCCTTGTTTCAATTATTTCAATTGGTTTAGTTGATTTGATCTCATAAACTAATTGGTAACAAGGTATCCTTTCACCATAATATAGTGATCTCCAACCTTTGGGGATTTCTTCATTAGCATAGTATAAATTGAAATCTCCTCTGGTCAAGCTATTAATTTGCATTGTAAGGGCTTCTTCTTGATTTACATTTAATTTGAACTCATTGTCTCTAATTTTATCTACGCTTGTCCCTACATTCCAATTCAATTTAACTCTTAATTTATCCTCTTTCCGGTTTTCAATCTTATCCTTTATTAGCAAGTAGTTATCATAAAATTCAATTTCTCTAGTATGAGTATTATTATAGCCGTCATGATAACCTGAGAAAAACATATCACTTTTATTATCACTATTATTTTGCTCATCGAATTGTCTAACATATCCATTAGGCCAATCTATTGTCAAAAACCTTGGTCCATTTTTGGTTTGATTTTTTTCATCTATTGTAATGGTATTATGATTTTGTGTTGCTTTAAAATAACCCTTAAATTTATCTTCTGGATTATAACTATATGATCCTATATCACATAAAACATTAACTCCATTGTACCAAAAATCAAAATGCAGCATATCGGCAGGTCCAGCAGTTTTTTTGTGTATACCACATTTTATCATTCCAAAGCCAAAATTGTTTCTTAGAATGTGATAACCTCCGATTTTAAAACTATTAGTTTTTCTTTCAATCAAAGTCTTATCAGCATTTTTAACTGCATCATCGCCACAAAACCATAGCATTTCCTCTTCATGTTTACCTTCATCATATAATTTTTGTCCACTAATGATATAAAAAATAGAATTAAGTTGTGGTTTATAATTCAAATAATCACAAGAAGTCAAGGGAAATATTAGTGCTCCATCATTCGATCCATAATTAGGTAGTTGACCTGTTAATTCATCTTGCATCTGATATAACAGGTTAATGGATTTTTTTATTTTACTTGTTAATTGGCTATTAAAAGTTATATTATTTCTTTGAGCTAGACAATAGCACCAAGAATAAGTTTGAAGCATTAATCTCTGATAGTTCACTGAGTTTTGAATATAACTACCATCATCAAAAATTTGTTTTAAACCCTCTTGTTCTAAGTAAAGTTTTCCTTTATTTTTTAGCCTATTTGAGTCTCGAAAATAAGGGAATAGAACACCAAAAGAAAATAAACCCGCGGCTTCGCTAATAGCATGATTATTTTGAACAGCTTTTCTTGCAAAGTTAATATTACCTTCTATTCTTAAAGCGCTAAGATATAAATTTTTAACCAACTTAAATATTCTTTCATTGGTGCTGTGTTTAGTGTCTAGAAAAATGTATAAACAAAATATCCAAGCATACATTCTAATGGCTATTTCTTGACCACATTTCCAGTTAATGCCTATATTATAAGGATTATCTTCAATCCAGTTTTCTACTTGTTCCCAATATGCTAATGCATATTTTTCATCTTTTGTGATAGCATAAGCTCGAGCAAAGTAATAAAAATGAGGAAATCTAGAAGCTTCCCAGACATATTTAACATCTCCCGCACTGCTAGATAGTTCTTCAAGATCTACCCAGTGTTTACTACTATCCCATTCATATTTAGTTACAGGATTTATATGCCAATTAATCGGATTTCCAAAATCCGCTTCCCATTTACTAAAACAAGGTATTTTCCCTTCAATTGCATTATCAGCAATATAAATAATATTTTCTCTTTCATCTTGAGTTAAACTTTGTATTAAAAATTCGCGATATTTATCCAAATCTTTATAACTAACAAAAAAACTTTTTAAATTTGTTCTTATTTGACTTACAAGAGCTGCTTTTGTGTTACTTGACAATCCCACAATTTTATCAAGCACTTCATCATCAGACATTTCTCTAGTAGGGAAACTTTTTTTTAATATCCCAGTTTTTGTTTTAATCTCATATGTAAGTCTAAATAATGTCCAAGATAATCCTTTATTGTTTATGATTTTAAAAATATCTGTGATTTTCATATAACTTCCCCAATCAAAGAAAGAATTTCTACTTTTTTCTTTATAAAATATTAACTTTCTTCAATCACTTCTAAAAATTGTCCTGATATTGTATTAACCGTATGATTTTTCTCAACATAATGTCTACCATTCTCACCATATTTAACACCTAAAGTATTAATATTTTTATACAAGTTTACTATATTATCAGCTAAGTTTTTGGGATCGCCCGGTGGTATAGTAATACCTGCTTCAGCTTTTGAAATAATACTTCCTCTCACATTTGAAGCAAATATTATAGGTTTACTAGCTGCCATATAATCATAAAATTTATTTTTACTTATTCCATATTTAAAAACTTTTCTATCTTTCAAGCCGCAAAATAAAACCTTAGATTTCTTTAAAATTAAGGGGACTAAATCTCTATCCACTTTATCGAACATTGTTACATTATTTAACTTATTTTGTTGAATTTCATTCTTCAATTTTTCTTTTTCACTTCCGCCACCTACAATAACTATCTTAATTTCCTCATATTTTTGTAAATGTTTGGCTGCCTCAACTAATGTTTCCAAACCTTCACTTTGAGATAGAGACCCTGTATATGTAATACAAAAATAATTATCTAAAATTTTCTTTAAATCCTGCGGTAAATTATGTTCGCTTTTTTGAAGGTTTCTATCAAAATTCTTAATATCAATCCCATGAGGAATATTAACTACTTTATCTCTGTTAATTGCATATTTTTCTTCAATGTACTCATAAGCGTAAGGAGCAGTTGTGATAATTTTATCTGCTAAATTATAATATTTACGCTCAAAGTACTCAAAGAAAGAAAAAACACCTTTTCGAGTTATACCTGAAAAGTCTTCGTACATACTGAGAGGCCATAAATCTCTAACTTCCACAACAAACTTGGCATTATATTTTCTACTTATTTTATACCCTGCACTCCAAGCAAGAGGATGAACAGAAGATGCAATAACAACATCAGGATTTTTATAATACTCACGATACTTATAAGCTTTGTTCATATAATCTAAGTAATTTCTAAATCTATTTAAAGTGCTCCCAAATGGAGGTTTTGTTTTCAAATATATAAAATTAAAATATTGATTATAAGTTTCTATCTTAATCTCTTCATCATAATGATATCGATTTTTTGATTTACTATAGGAAGATGAAACTATTGAAACATAATATTTCTTTGAAGATAAAAATTCCCCTAATTCGTAATGTCTAGCACCTCCACCGACATTCGGTGAACTTGCATGATGATTTAAAATGAGTATATGTTTGTTATTAGAACTTGTCACTAGCGTCACCACCTAACCTGTTTACATTCTTTTCCCTAGTACATCAACATAAAATCCACCATCGACCCAAGAATTGTGATTCAGGCAGTTTTTAGTATCAAAAACTTGTTTTGTCCTCATAAGTTTCCCTAATTCATTTGGAGCTAAGAATTTAAATTCACTATGTTCAGCCAATACAACCACTATGTCACTATCTTTAAACGCTTCTTCTAAGTTTACCAATTCATGATCAAAGTTCCTTACTTGAGGGTCATATATTTTAACTTGAGCTATCTCTTGTAGATTATTGATAATGTCCCTAGCAGGGGTTTCTCTTGTATCATCAACATTGCCTTTATATGATACACCTAACACTGTAACTTTTGGTTGAGTTAGATCGCTTAATTTCTCTTTTACTTTTTCCACTACAAAATCAGGCATCTCATTATTTATCTTTCTACTCAAACTAATTATCTGCGCTTTATCAGTTTTCTCTGTAATAAAATATGGATCTACAGGTAAGCAGTGCCCTCCTACACCCGGACCGGGCTGATGAATATTTACTCTTGGATGCATATTAGAAAGTTTAATAACTTCTAAAGCATCAATATCAAGTTCATCAGAAATTTGACTGAGCTCATTAGCAAGAGCTATATTAACATCTCTGTAGACATTCTCCATTAGTTTAGCCATTTCTGAAGAAGTTGCATCAGTCAATACAATCTCTCCTTGTACTATTTTCTCATAAATTTCTTTAGCTTTTTCAGATGATTTATTATTAATCCCACCTATAATTCTATTGTTATTTACTAATTCATGCAATATATTTCCAGGAAGAACTCTCTCTGGACAGTGAGCAACAAATACATCATCCCCTACTTTTAAGTCTGTTTCTTCTAGCAAAGGCAGTAAAACATCTACTGTTGTTCTAGGGGGAACAGTAGACTCTAAGACTATTAAATTATCTTTTTGTAAATATGGAATAATTTCTTTCATCGCATCTTTAACGTAATCTAAATTCACAGTCTTATCACCATTTATAGGAGTAGGTACAGCAATAATAAAAGCATCTGCTTCTTCTGGTTTATTACTAGCTACCAGGTTTCCCGACTTCACTGAAGCATTAACCATTGTATTTAATCCTGGTTCTTCAATATGTATTTCTCCCTGATTTATCATATTAACAACACGATGATTAACGTCAACGCCTAAGACTTGAAATCCATTAGTAGCTAACATGCTAGCGGTAGGAAGCCCAATATACCCGAGTCCCATTACACATATTTTATTTATACTCACTGTATCATCTCCTTATATATAACAATTGGTTCATTAAAATACTCACAGCTATTTATTACATAAGTTTATTTTAAATAATATTTAAAGCTAACTTGATCATAATTAGTCGCAAAAGGTGTGATCCACAGTTGATTGTCATTTTTTCTTTTAGCATTATAGGGGAAAAAAACTTGTCCATATTGAAAGTACTTGTATGATAAAATGTCTTTCTTAAAAGTTTTGATCACTTCCCAATTTTCCCCATCTCTACTCATCCAAACTTTAACCTTACGAGTTTCATTAACTTCACTTGGTTCGCATGCTGTAGAAAAAAACAAATTATTATTTACAACCGTCCCATGAAAAACTGAACTATCCACTTTTACTAACTTTTCTAAATTATAATCTTTTTTATCTAATCGGTAAATATAATTGTCCTCTAATGGTGTATCCGTACCATAATAAATATAATCTTGTGTAAATAATAATGTGACCGCTCTAAACTGCTGACCACCTTTTAAGACTGGTTGTACATCTTTAAAATCATTATTTGTGACCCAAATAGCCGCTTCATCACCACTATCTCCAGTAGTTACCCAAATATTACCAGTATAAGGGTCTTCAAATATACCATGGATATGTCTGATATTATTAAATACGTAAGTAACTTCCCATGTTTTACCAAAATCTGTGCTTTTATAAACTCTAACTGGGTCTCTATACTTATTTCCAAAGTATTCGCCATAATATAAATTACCATTTGATAAACAAACTTTTAAAGGTCTGCTTCCTCGTCCAGGTAGACTTTGTCTTGTTAAAACGCGCATATCAATAATATCAAAAACATATATTTCGTTCTTTAAAAACAAAATTATGTGATCATCTATTTTCAATAAATGATGGATGTCACACCTAAATAATCTTCTACTCCACCGATTTTTTATTTTAAATCTATCTTTAAAATTTAATTGTAAATTTAGTATTTTTTTCCAGTTCTGGCCATCATCTTTACTGATGTACACATTATTGGCTTTCGTTGCTATTAATACAGAGTCATTGACGAAATGAACTCTTCCACTAAATTTTCTTGCTGGTTCTATGTTCAATTATTCGATCAGTCTCCTTTCTTTTAACTCATTTAATAAAGTTTCAACTCTACTTTCCCAGGAATGATTTTCTTTTATTTCTTTTTTTGCTTTAGAAGCTTTTTTCATTGCCTCTTGTGGTTCACTTAATACCTTTAAAATTTTATCCGCAAGCATTTCATAATCTCCTATATCAAATAAGTAACCATTTTTTTCATTATCAATCAATTTATTTGTATGAGGGGTTTGTGCAGCTATCACGGGTTTTCCAGTAGCTAAGTATTCGTAAAGCTTAATAGGAGATTGGAATTTATGCCAATAATCAGTAGTATAGATCAATATATCTAAGAAACTATATACCTCTTCCATTTTTTCATAAGGCACAACTCCATGAAAAATAATATCGTTAACTTGTTGGGCCATTTCTTGAAGCTCTTTTTTATAAGAACCATCTCCATAGAAATGGAGCTTCAACCTATTATCTTTTCTTTTAGCTATTTTAAAAGCTTCTATTAAATATTCCAACCCGTAATTTGACTTAAGTTGACCAGCAAAACCAATATTTATCTCACATTTTTCATTTAAATCACTTCTATTTGAAATATTATCAAATTTATCTATACTAACTCCATTAGGAAGTATTATTGTTTTTTTAGACAAAATGGGATTAATATTGTATAGATCATTATTGACAAGTTCAGATACAGGCAAAATTAAGTCAGAATATTTAAAGGCTCTACTTTCTATAAAACTAAAAAGTTTATTTTTTTGACTAGCAAAGCTATTTAATTCTATTACCAAAGGTATATCGTTTAAAGTTTTTTTGCATTTTCCAATCCAAGGGGAAAAACCTACTGAATATCTCATATAACAAAATTGTATTTTGTGTTTACTAATTATATTTTTTATTTTTTTAATAAGTTTTGGGAACCACACCTGTCTAGCAAGTATGTTTCTACTATTACTTTTTTTATTTGGGCAAATATGGAAGAATATATTCTCCCCTTTAAAATAATCTGGAGGAAGTTCTTCAACCAAAACATGGACATTATAGTACTTAGATAAGCTTTTAATTATTCCGTAAGCATGCGTTATGTGTCCACCTATACCATTGTAATAAGAAAAGAATCTTGGTACCGGTAATATATATAAAACATGCGGTTTTTGTTCTTGAAATGACATATAATACCCCCTGAATTTTGTGGCTCCAGCAAATCATATAATTGATACTGATTAACTACTTATATATTTATTTTTATTAATTGCTAACAATACTCCTATAGCACCCCACCATAAAAAGGAATTTTGAAAAGTTCCTAACGGTGTATTAGGTTCCAACATAGAAATGATTATTCCGTTTGAAAATACTAATAACAAACTAAAGGTTAACATAAAATGATGGTCATATATTCCACCTTTATAGATAGTTATACGTCTTAAAGTTTTAATACTTTTTATCATAGTATTCATCACAAAAATCAATAATAATAATAATTTTAAAAAACCTGATTCTATCCAAATACGAAGCCAAAGGTTATGAATTTGACTTGAGCTTTGCGAGTTGAACGTATAATTAAAACCATATCCCATTAAGGGATTATCAGTTAGTTCAGTAACAGCATTTTTATACTGACTCATCCTACCTGAAGAAAAATCATCTAATGTCTCAAAGTCTAGAGTTAAACCATCCAACCTTTCAAATTGTAAATATTTATTTATATGCTCAATCACATCCGGGTTTACAGTTAGCAATACTAAACTAACGGTAACTATTATTAGACCAAAGATAAATTTTTCGCGAAAATTACTATAATAAACTAGACTGATTATTAATAAACAAATCATTGATGCTAATAACCCAGCCCTACCTCCTGAAAAAAATTGTGTACCCAAAATACTAAATAAAAATACAAATCCAGCAACCTTTTTTTGATTAAATTTTTTATAAGGTTTTATCAGTAGCATATATATAATCGGAATAAAAAAAGCTAGTCCATTAGAAAGAGCAGTACTTCTATAACTAAATCCAATGTTCCAAAAAGGTCTTCCAGCAAATTCGTCAGGAGTATTAAAGTCAGGAAATCCTATTAAACTATTTAACAAAGGCAAAATAGCTAATAAAGCTACAATCATAGCCCCTAATTTTAATATCTTTTCAATTTGTCCCCCATTATTGTAATATAGATAAAATGTCCAAATAGTGATAAAACCTAATGATAGGTCTAAGACACTATTTACAGTTGCCATCAAATCAGATTTAAAACCAGTTATTAGAGTTAATATGATCAGTAATATATAACTAAAGAGCCCAAAAGTTTTTGTTGGTAAAACGATTTTATTATTTACTAATGTGTAAGTCCATAAAATAATCATCCCGGTTGCTATTAAAGCAAGCTTAATTAATTCTAATATTTCAGGAGATATTCCAGGCAACCAATAAATAGTAGATAAAGATAAATATATGGTAATTATCCAACTGCCCAAAATAAACATTATTTACACCCTCAATTATTAGTCATTTCTTGCCACTTTCCAAAAGTCAATAACAAAGCTAAAATTTCATAGTTATTTTTTTTATAATTTATATGATCATGAAATAAATTTTTTAAAGTTTTCTTATCAAATAGTTCATCATCTAATTTCGTAATGGTATTATAAACGCTCATTTGGAATTTCTTATTATCTCTTAACAGTTGTCCTCTATTAGGCCACGAATGATTAGTATAGTACTTATTATATCTTTTTAATTTTAGTTTGTGGTAAGATTTATAAAAAATCGATACTAAGAATTCAAAATAAGGATTACAATAAACTGGCATACCATAGTTAGAAGTTGGAATCCTGGTTAGTTCTTTCGATAGATACTTCAATGACTTTCTTAAAATATGTCCATTAGCCCTAAATTCAACAGGTACTGTCAATAAAAAATCAATCAGTTCAGTATCATCTAATAGTCTATGATCAATATATTCGTCCAAACATAATTGATTTAGATAAGCTGGATTACGATTATTATAAAATATAAAATCAGTTGCCAAATTAACATTTATATTTTCTGAAAAAATGTCAGCTAAGCTTTTTTCAAGATTGTCTTGAAATTCTAGTTTATTAAACCCTTTAAAGACTTCATAATTATTCAATTTAACACCATATTTGTAAATAATAAACTCTAGAATATCGCTATTTGTATCTAATAAATATGGTGTTTTAATTTTATTTTGTAAGTTATAGTAAAAAAACTTAGAGCCCTGCCATAATTGTTCTATAAGTCCCCCTGTAAAAACAACATCAACGTTAGATTTCAATTTATTAGTATAATTCAAAAAATGTGCATGATCAAACCTATACATTCCTTCACCTATTTCAACTGCTTTTTCTAATATATTAATATAATACTCTTTGTTTCTTTGCAAAAAATAAAACTCCATATCTTGTGAGTCTGCTACCTTATTCGATATTTCCACTTCTTTGTTATAAAAATCTCCTATCGTGAAGCCATATTTTATTTTATTTTTATGATCTCCTGCTAAAATTGCTCTAGAATCCAATCCGCCACTTAATAGGATACCTTTTTTGTTTTTGTCACTAGTTCTGCGTTCCATTGCTTTTACTAATTTACCAGACAATATTTTCACATACTCATCTTCTGAACGATGTACTATGTTATGAGATATTTCCCAGTATTTTCTTTTCGTAATGTATCCTTTATGGTCAATAATTAAATACTCTGCGTTTCCCAATGAATATATATCTTTATAATAAGTTTTATCACCAAAAATTTTCTGAAAACCAAAAAAGTCATATATAGCAGACATATTATATTTTTTGTCACTAAAATTTAATAACGGCTTAATTCTGCTACTAAAAGCTACTAAATTATCTTTTTTACAAAAAAACATCGGTTTATATGCAAATCTATCGTTAACTATTATCAGCTTTTTTTCGAAAAAATCATATATTATTAAATTAAATGAACCATTTAATTTAATAAAACTACCTTCTCCGTATTCCTCAAAAAGATGTAGACAATATTCAGCATCATTATCGAACTTAAATTTATGACCTTTTTGGATTAAATTTTTTTTCTCATTGTGATAACCAAAAACTTCACCAATCATAAAAATACATTTAGTACCATCCTCATTAAAAATTGGCTGCTCTTCACTATTAATCACCCCATGATGTACTCGAACAACCCCTAAATTTTCATGAGACCAGCATTCCATAAAACTAGCATTGGGAACATTTATATCTTTTTTTAAATGTCGTAATTTAGACTTTAAATTTTCATACTTGTCCATATAGTATAAGCCTATTAACTTACTCATTATTTATCCTCCAGAAAAAAGTTTATCTTTTACAATTCGGAAAAAGTATTCTATTTCTTTGCATTTAAAAATATATCCCAGCAATGTATAGATAGCTCCACCAATTGTAATTAAAAGTAGTAATATAAACCAATCTAAAACTGTCCACTGTCCCCAAAGAGGTTCCTTGATACTATTTAAAACATACACAAAAACACCCATAATACTAGACATTATTACTATTTTAAATATATTCTTACAGTTTGAGGTAATGTTAGAGACATTATTTTGTAAAGTTTTAAATAATAAAAACACAGCAATAAAGTTTGATATAGTGGTCGCTAAAGCTATCCCATTATGTTCCATAAAACTTATTAAAACATAATTCAAAAAAACATTTAATGTTATAGCAACAAATGATATTTTAGACAATTTCATTGTCAAATTCACACTAGTAAAAGTTCTTTCAAATAAGTTTTTCAGTCCCAAACTAACAATACTAGGTGCATAAAATAGTAACGCAGACGAAGTTAAAGCGACAGCTTGAGTGTCAAATGCTCCCCTTTTAAATAAAACTTCTACAATTTCAAACCTTAATATGATTAAACCAACCATGATTGGCGTTAACAAAAATATGGCTAAATTAAAAGCTTGGGTAAAGTAATTTGAAAAACTTTTCATATTTTTATTTGCTATACTTTCACTTAACCTTGGGAAAAAAACTGTAGCAATCGGAGTAGCAATTATTCCAATAGGTAGCAATCTTAATCTTTTTGCATAATTCAAAGCAGAAATACTGCCCTCCGCCAAAGTTGATGCAAACACACGATCGATCACAATCTTCAGCTCAACACTCATCACAGACAATATCAGTGGAAATGCTAACAAAAAAGCTTCTTTAACTCCTGAGTGCAAACTAAAGTTAATATTATTTATATCAAGTATTGATTTAACTCCCGGAAGTTGAACTAAAAACTGAAAACACAATGCTAGTACAATTATCATAACTGAAGCTTCTAAACCATGCCTATCCCCTATAAATATCAAACCAATTATTATTACAAGATTAAAAGGGATACTTTTAATGGCTGGATAAAAGAAACTATTATAAGAATGAAGCATCCCAGATAACAAAGCTGAAATCGCAAAAAATATTATTCCAGGGGATACTATTTTAATAGCTTTTACCGTCTGATTAAAATATTGTTCTTCAAAGCCAGGAACTAATATTTTTGTTAACCACGGCGCTCCAAAATAAACAAATAATGTAATCAAGAAAGCAAAGCCAAATACTACAGTAAAAATACTAACAAAAAAATCTCGAACTTCTCTGTTACCATAATTAGTATATAGTTTAGCTTTGACAGGAACGATTGTTCGAGCAAAAACAGAAAAAGCAATACCAAATAAACTCATTGGAATCATAAGTGCTATTAAAAAAATATCGGCATCTGCACTTGCCCCAAACGTAGATGCAATAGCCACTTCCCTTCCGAGTCCAAAAAATTTTGAGATCATAGCAATTATACTTATCATGGACAATGATTTGATTACTGTTCGATTACCATCCATTCTAATTTCCTTTCTACTTTTTTACCATACTTGCTTTAGAAACATCTCAATAAATCGAAACTTTTTTTGAATCAAACTAACTACGTTAACTAGTAAAAAATATTTTAAACTACTCTTTTCAATTATAACTTATATAAAACTAATTCTAAGTTTTCCATAATTCTTCCCAGCCCATATCGCAAAAACAAGGACCCGTTAGTGCTTCTGAAAATTTTATCCCTGGATGACCTGCATTCCATTCAAGGACTTTTACTTCACCATAGTTAGTAATAATAGTGTCCCAACCTATTATAGTAAAATGTGGTATTTTAGCATGTAATTCTTCGCATGCTTTCACTGCCTTACTGAAGTTTGGAATTTTTTTATTATTAAACTCAAATTTTGAATCAGGATGCTCACTATGCCGTTTCCAGTTAGAATCCAATCCATGGCTTCCTAATGTACCTTTGTCGTCAACTATTGGAATTTTAACTGCATTCTCGCTTTTAACCAGGCGTGAATTCTGCCTCTCTACCCTCAAAAAAGAAGCTCTCGCTTTCATTCTATGGTCAGTGCCTTTAACAGTAGTAATTCTAATTGTAGCCACTTTTCCTGTTATTATTTTATCGAACCAATCTGCTTGTCTAACTGATTCTTGTATAACGCAATCACCAAGATTAGATATATCCAATAAATTAAAGTTATCTTTATCGATCCTTGTCACCCCTTTTCCTTGACTTGTACCATCCTTTTTAAGATAGTATTCTTTTGCATATTTAAGAATCTGCTCTTTTACATATTTTACATCAATCAAATTGAAATTCTCATCATACCAAGTGTTATCGATAAAATAAAATTTATCTGGTATCAAGTTTGTATCAATAATTTTTTTCGATAAAGTCTTTATATTAGCAATCCTGCCAATTTGTTTGTTGATTTTTGGAGCAACTATATATCCAAAATAATTATCAGGAATCCATCCCTCTAAAAAATTCTCTCTATACGCTGTATACACATATAACCAAGGAGCATACATGTTTGATCCTAAGACTTCCCTTGCATACTCTCTAATTTGGGATTTTTGTTTTTTTGATAATTTAAATCCTGTATCCTTCTCTATACATTTTAAAGCCTTTAGAGCTCTTTTCTTATGCTTTCGGTTATAGCCTATAAATCGTAGTCTTTCATAGACATCTTTAATTAGTTTTTCCAAAATAAAACCTCCATTTCGACATGGTAAAGAGGCAATTCATACAAATCATATGTTAAATCCCACGTTATAATTTATATAGATCCTTTTTAAATACATATGTATCTAAAACCTTGTTCTTGTAAATAAGTAACATCTAAGAAATTTCTGCCATCAATTATAATTGCTTGATTCATTTTAATTGAGATGTCCTTCCACTCAATTTCTATAAATTCATTCCATTCTGTAAGCAAAGCCACAGCGTCTACACCTTTTGCTACCTCTTCAGAAACAGAACAATACACAACATCACCAGGAAGTACTTTTCTAGCATTTTCCATGGCCTTTGGGTCATAAGCTTTAACATTGGCACCAGCCTCCAATAGTTTTGGGATAATCTTTAATGCTGGTGACTCTCTTATATCATCGGTGTTTGGTTTGAATGCAAGTCCTAATATCCCTATTGTCTTTCCTTCTAAGTCACCTAGTACTTCTTTCAATTTATCAACTACAATCAGCTTTTGTTTTTCATTCACTTCTTCAGCAGCTTTAACTATCTTTAGATTATAATCCACTTCTTCAGCTTTATTAATTAATGCTTTAGTGTCTTTCGGGAAACAACTACCTCCGTAACCTATACCTGCATTTAAGAATTTATCACTTATTCTATGATCAAGGCCCATTCCTTTAGCTACTTCCTCTACATTGGCCCCAACTCGTTCACAAATATTAGCCATTTCGTTAATAAAAGATATCTTAGTAGCTAAGAAAGCATTAGAGGCATATTTAATCATCTCAGAGCTTTCTGTAGTAGTCATAACAAATTCAGTATCAAAGTCTTTATATAAGTCCTTGATAGTTTGTCCAGCTTGTTCATCACGGTAACCTATTACTATTCGATCAGGATTCATTGTATCATATATTGCAGATCCTTCTCTCAGGAATTCAGGGCTGGAAACCACTGAAAAATCTTGATCAGTATTTTGGGATATACTATCTTCGATTTCTTTGTTGGTTCCCACTGGTACTGTGCTCTTAGTTACTATTATTTTATAATCATTCATTGCTTTAGCTATTGTTTTAGATGCTTCGTATATAAAAGATAAATCAGCTGAACCATCATCTCTAGATGGTGTTCCTACAGCTATAAATATGATATCTGTATTTTGGACTGCACTTTCTAAGTTGGTAGTAAACTGCAACCTATCAGCTTTCGTATTTTTATGTATTAGATCTTCCATTCCCGGTTCATATATAGGAGACTTTCCATTTTTTAATGTATTTATCTTTTCTTCGTCGATGTCAACACATGTGACTTGGTTACCCATATCAGATAGACAAACTCCTGTTGACAAACCCACATACCCTGTACCAATGACAGATATTTTATACATTATACTCACCTTCACTTAAATTATATTTGACCAAACCTAGACTTCAAGTATTCCTTAAATTCATCTTTAACATCTTCTCGCTCCAAGGCAAATTCTACCGTTGTCTTTAAATATCCTAACAAATCTCCAGCATCATATCTAGTTCCTTTAAAAGGATAGGCGTAGACCTTTTCTACCTTGGCAAGATCATTTAAAGCATCAGTCAACTGAATTTCCCCTCCGCTTCCAGGGCCAGTTTTTTCAAGGTAGTCAAAAATTGTAGGACTGATAACATACCTTCCCATAATAGCTAACCTGGAAGGTGCTTTCTCTACCGGAGGTTTTTCAATTAATTGATTTACCTGATAAGCTCCTTTAGAAACTTCAGCACCGTTTTCTACTATACCATAACGGCTTACATCTTGTTCAGGCACTTCCTGTACTCCTATGACACTAGCATCTTCCTGTTCATATAAATCTATCATCTGTTTCAAGCAGGGGGCTCCCCCACCATTTCTGACTATGTCATCACCGAGTAAAACACCAAAAGGTTCATTTCCGATGAACTTCTTAGCACAAAGCACTGCATGTCCAAGTCCTAAGGGTTCTTTCTGTCTTATGTAATGGATATCTATTTCATTAGTCTCTCTTACTTTTTCTAGTAGATCTTGTTTCCCTTTTTCCTCTAAGGTTTCTTCCAACTCTATAGCTCTATCGAAGTGATCTTCTATGGCACGCTTACCCCTACCAGTGATGATTAATATGTCTTCTACTCCAGATTCCACAGCTTCTTCTATAATATACTGAATTGTCGGTTTATCTAGTATAGGAAGCATCTCTTTGGGTTGGGCTTTGGTAGCAGGTAAAAACCTAGTTCCGAGACCCGCTGCCGGAATCACCGCTTTTCTTACTTTTGTCATTGATCTCGGCCTCCTTTAAAACTGTTGCAAGTGCGCAACATACGTATATAAAAAAGGTTAGCCCTTTTTACACCGCTTCTGATTGTAAAAGAAGCTAACCATTTTAATTTCTTACTAAATTATGTCATTAGCAAATATTCGAGGTGGGGTTCCAAAATCCTTCCTGTTTGGGTAATTTTTTCTTAAATTTATTTATCCATTATTTTCTAGTTTAACGATATCCAAGGCAGGTTAGGTCAGCTTGAATATTGAATACAATTTTAGTCTCATAAAAACTTTTATTAAAATCCATTTATCGGGTTTGTATGTGACTTTACATCCGATAGAGGAGGCCTGTACTATGAAACAACATTTTCATCTAATGAGTTTCTTTGAAGGCTATGTCAGAAACTACCGCAGGTTAAATATTCACTGCGAAGCAAACAGATCCTTATTTACACAAAAGGAACTGGATTACTGGGCGCGTTTAGGAGAAATGCTGGGTTTCTTTCCTTTCGTTGAGGATACTAAACCTAATCTTGTTAATGATGGCAAGTCAAATCCTATGGATCTTTCCTGGTGGAAGTGGGATAAGAGAAAAGATCGTCCTTAACGCTCACAAAAAACTTCTTAATGTCACAATATATGTATCCTATTTATCAACATTTCCCCTAATTCTGAAGAATATGAAGCTTGATAAAACTCAAAATCATCTCTACCATAAAATTTGCATTTATCTTCGATTATCTTTATTATCCTGATTTTATCTTCAATGGAAGTTCTCATCCCGAAAATAATCGCTTCAAGATCCTCAAAATTATATGTTAATTTTCGGTACTTGGGTTCTTCAAAAGAGTTAAGAGGACTTGCCAAAATCAAACGATGCTCTTTTTCATAATCCCAGTCTTTAAGTTTAAAAAGGTAGCTTTTTTCGAATTCCTCCCAGTAACGAGTGCGCCATTTTTCTATCTCATTTAGATGATCAGCACATTTGCTTTGTTTCCCTTCTTCATCCGTGTACCATTGTTCATTGAGCTGCTTTATTGGGAGTCGTCCAAGGGACCTAAAAAAATCTATGGCAGGAAACTGACTTTCTCGATTAATTTTTCAAAACCAGAAATTATCTTAACAAATAAATTCGATTAATTGTATTTAAGTACCTCTAAATATTGCAAATTTTGAATATATATAGAATAGAACACCACGTTAGCAGGAGGTAGGTTAATTCACTCATAAACTCTCTTTGTCGATAGTAAGCAGTTTTATAATTTGCTAAAAAGATTTAGCGCAAACTGCCCAACTTGGGTGGTTTTTATATAATATGCGTATTTTCGGGAAAGATAAATTACAGAAATCAATGTATAGTATAATATAATAAAAGTAATAACGGTGTATAGTTTCGGCTTACACTTAAGAGGGCTGGATGCGTCTGGCTCTCTTTTTAATTGGTTTAGTCAAAGTTGAATGCTTATGCCCATGCCAGGCACACCATCAAAAATAGCGCCGAGATCATTCGGCGCTTAAGTTATTATTTATATTAATATTCGAATATTTTAACTTCTAATTCTATTAGTCTTTTGAGCGACGTAATATTTGTTTTAATTTATCTTCACCTCGTCTCTCATTTTCAGGTGAAACTAAATCTCTATTTATTTTAATACTTTTAGCAGGATTAGCCATCATTTTCTCAAAAGACTTTACAGTTTTCTTACTATTTAATTTAAAATCTTTATTAAAAGATGATGTCGCCATTTTAAACCCTCCTCTCTCTAAATCCATTAAAACCATATGTCCCTTCTACTAATATATTATACCATAGGCATAGGTGATTGAATGATAGGCTTAATAATCACTCGAACGTGTCAGAGAAACTGATAAATTATGATCAGGGTGCTTTAATTCGACTGTTTGTAGATTGTGGTATAGACCCACGACCTATATCTGAAGAAGTAATCACTTCATAATCCTTTTGAGGTCTATAATTATTAGGAATAGCATTTCTAAAATGGTCTACCAATTCTTTTGCAAAAGCATCGTAATTTTAATTATCATCGTTTTCCCCCTCATTGAAAAAAGTTTCAAACTCAATCAAGTCATCTTTCGAAACGTTGATCTCATAGCCAAAATTTTCGGGTTTTTTATCAAATAGATTTAATAGATTACTGAGCTGGTCTTCATCAATAATGTTATCTTCAAAATTTCTCAATATAATTTCAATGTTATTGGGAGAAGTGCCTTTGCTTTGGGTTAGTGTATTTAATTTAGTAAATACTTCTTTGTTGATGGCAGTACCTATACTACCATATTCTCCGTTAAAATCTCGTTCATTAATGTGATTATATAAATTATCAAATTGAGTAGTAGAAATGGCCTCTATTTCTTTTAACCTTCTAACAATTGATCTGTATGGAAGCCACCAAATACAGTGAAGCCTAGCGATAAAACGCAACAGTGTTTTTTGTTTAACTTTACTTAAATCATAGGTTTCAAATTCGTCAACAATAATACTTTCCAGTTTATCTTCGGGTAATAAGAATTCTGCCGCAAACCTATTGGCATTTATTTCAGTTAAATCGTTTTGTTCTTCAGTTAATCTACTTAGATGAGATCCTGTTTTAGTTATATAATGATATAGTTCGTGAGCAACAGCAAAAATTTGCTTATCATAATAATCTGCTGTATTTAAACCAATAAAGGATAACTCTTTCCATGCGTTTGTTAAATGAATAAGAACTGCTGAAAATGCAGGTTTATCTCCATCGGGTTTAATAGGATACTCCAATAAAGCAATTTCTAGTTTATCGAGTATTGTAAAAATTTCATTGGCAATAGGAGATTCTTTAGTAAAACCAAGTTCTAATCTCAAGTTATTTGCATAATCCTGTATTTTTTTTATTTCCTCTTTCTTGGGTTGATCAAAGTTATACATTTTTGAACTTACTCCTTAGTACTTTTTGTTGTCTAAGAGAAAGCATCATAGTAATAAGAGTTTCTACCCCTTCAATTTCGTTTTCTCCTAAGGCTTCTCTTCGCATAGCAGTGAAAGAACTAGTTTCGTCGGATTCAACTAGTAAATCAGTAATTTCAAATTCAAGTGCATCTGCTAATTTCTCAAGTTGATTAATTGAAGGAATAAAGTCTTGTTTTTCAATTCTTCCTATCATCACTCTATTTATCCCAGTTTGCTCACTTAGTTCTTCCTGAGTCAGATTATTTTCATTTCTTTTGAACTTAACAGTTTCAGCTAACTTTTCAGTTGATAGTTTTTTCATGCTTGGGCCTCCTTTCATTAGATAATATGCCCAACTGTAAGTTAATGATACTAAAAATTACACAAAAGGTCAATTAATATCTTTTGTGAAGCGGAAATAAGTTTATTATGATATTTATAGTTACATAATTTTTGAAAGAGGGACAGAAGGAAGGTGAAAAAATTGCTAGAAGAAATAATTAAAAACATGCTTAAAGAAGGATATGGTATACAAGAAATTATTAAAATAACTGGATATTCTAGAAGCGAAATTAAAGCAATTAATGACAGTTTTGAAACATATTTTTATGTGATAGGGGAATAATTTATTTGAATAAGAGTAAGAAAATACAATTGAATTAAATCCAAATAACGTAGATTTGCTGATCTATACAAAAGAGCCGTATATGGATTGTGATACGGCTCTTTTGTATTAACACCTTTCTATTTTGTTTTTAACTTTTGTGCCACCCTCTCAATCAAGAAAGCCGCATACTGCCCTTTAATTGTCTCACCCTTTCGGGCATGTTGGTCCCAGTACTCAGGTGAATTGATGATACCCGCTTCAGTTAGGATCTGGATAGATCTCTTAAGATTATTGGTTTCGGGTTCAACTTCACTTTGGGAGTTTAGCTTTCCAGATGCATCCTCACTGTGTGAATTCTGCTTTCTGAGTGCTAATACATCATCTTTAAGCTCATACCACAGGGCCCAGTTGTCCCGGCTCATAGTCCCAGGACAGATCTTTCTGCTGACATCGTAGTGTCTTACTATCTTGTTATGGGGGATGGTGTACTTTTCTGCCAGGTATGCAGTCAGTTTTATGGTCTGTTCTACTGCTTTGGCATAGTTCCCATCGGAGTTGATGCATATCTCTATCCCTATGGAATTACTATTGGTAATTCCGTACCGCCCCCTGCCGTCACCGCAGTGCCAGGAGGCGTGATGATCTTCTACCAGCTGCAAGATCTGGGTATCGTCCACAAAATAATGGGCCGAGGCACTTCTGTTACCGGCATTGAAGTAGTGGTAATGGGCTTTGGCATCGGCGCCCGGCCGGGAGTTTCCGGTATCGTGGATCACCAGGTACGAAATGGTTTGATTCTGTCTACTGGAGTAGTTGTAGTCTATAAGTTTCTGATTGATCTGCACCTCTTCCCCTCCCTACTATCACCTTATTATCTCTATTCTCTATGGTTTTCCCATGAGCTTTCCCCGTTCCAGTTCGATGACCCGGCTTAGCTCTGTAATACTCCCGGTGAGTTCTGTGAGTTTCGCCTCTACCCGTACCAGGAGATAGATACTGACAGCTATGGGGAAACCGACATTGCCAACTAGGGAAGTAAGCTCTTCCATTGTTAACTCCCTCCTCTCTTAAAGTTTAAAAATCAAAGATGTTTTCATTGAACTCTTTTAGTACTTGGTATCCATGGGTTATATGGGTTATGAGATCTTGATACTTGGTGAGACTGTTCATGGTATCACCGTTTTTAAAGATAAGGACAGACTTGTTTTTGTCAGCTTCTAAGGGGCGAATGTCTTTAAGATCCTCCGGGTTTATCCTGGCCATGGCCCCGTCATCCTTTCCTATGGGCTTACGGTACTTTATTTGAACCATTACATCAT
The DNA here is from genome assembly GCF_000020005.1 of Natranaerobius thermophilus JW/NM-WN-LF. Classification (NCBI taxonomy): domain Bacteria; kingdom Bacillati; phylum Bacillota; class Clostridia; order Natranaerobiales; family Natranaerobiaceae; genus Natranaerobius; species Natranaerobius thermophilus. Next base: position 2,739,366 of record NC_010718.1, read on the forward strand.
TTTCCGTCAGGGGTATGGGAATACCCTGCTTTCTGTTGATAACCTGGCCGTACTTTTTCACCAGCTCCTCTTGATGATAACCCATATCGCTTATCAGCTTTGCCACAGTACTGCGGTATGACTTTTTGAAAAACGTTTTTTGACCATTTTTAAATACAACTTTAGTGATGTTTCCGTGGTCTTCCAGGTACTCAGGGACTATGGCCCTGAGATTATGGATAACAATCCTATTAAAGTAGTACTCCCTGCTGGTTATTAGATCCTCAGTTGAACCGGTCAATTCATCCAAGACCTCCTTATCTTTAGTTGAGTTCTGTTAAGTTATATGAAACTACCCGGGGCGGTAATCCCCGACCCGGGTTTGTTTCCTAATACTCCACTACAGTGTTGACTTCTCTGGTAACTATCCTGGCTGCTGCCTTGCTCTTAAGTTCTCCACCCGGTGTGACAAAGACTCCTGATGCTAGGATTTCATCCATAACTCCATCTACTTCTTCTTCGGTGATGTCTTCTCTTGGGTCGTAGATTGTCAGGGTGAAGTTTCCATCATTAGCATTTTTGAATATCATCTGTAGATACTCTCTAACCACTTGTTATCACCTCCTGCTGTTTCCGGCCCCGGCCGGTTTAGTTTGTTCTTGAGCTTTCTTATAGTGCCTTGGCTATCTTTGAGCTTGAGTTGAACTTCTTTGAACTCGGGCTAGTCTTTTTTGTAATTAGGATTAGTCTTCTTTAACTAGCTCTTTGTGGTCTATTCTGTTGACATTGAATACCTGGTGCTTTTGTAGGCTCATCATTTTTTCCCCTATGTCGTAGATTTCTTCATCCGTTGCGTTTGGCGTAATTCGCCCAAAACTTCTGGTTCTGAATACTGGCTTACCCTCATCGTCGTTTCCTATAACCAACCTGAACTGTACTCTGGTCGGTCCCTTTAACCCTAAAACTGGCATCTGATTCACCTCTTTCCCGGTTTGGATTCCCTCGGGGCCCCTTGGGTGAGTTAAGTATACTATGGTATTGGGAATGAGGGTAATGTGGACTAAGCCGGAACTCGTGGCTTTTTGCGGGATTTTTGTGAAACTTGTCACTTTTTATGGTAGTTTAATGAAATCTCGAAGCTTTTTACGGGAAGTAAGCTAAAACTCCCACAATTGAAGAAAATTTTATGAAATTGATAGCATGCCTATTGCCAGGGCATTAGTGGATGATCAAATTATTCACCAGGTCCCGAATGGCATAGATCACCGAGATGGAATCGGGCTCCTTCCCCAAATCTTCCCCCTTTCCCACCTCACCCTTCAGATGGTTTGAACCCTGAAGTTCTTCCTGAAGATCTCTCTGATTATGGGTGAAATCATCCCCGGGCCAGATAAAGTTTTCGTGAGCATAGTCAGAAAAGTGGCCGTGATCTGCTTTAAATGGAGTGTTGGAAGTATTGGGATATAATCTTTGATTATAATTGTACAAAATTAAGTATCCATCTATAATGTTGTTTTTGACTGTTTCAAGCTGCTGAAAGACTTGCAACTGCCAACCGCTTTCAAAGGTGATTATGGTGGTGTTACCTTCCCTTTGTAGGGCTGTGATGTGCTGACAGCTGATGCTGCCCATGGCTCCGTCTTTAGAGCTTTTTAAGGTGTCCCTGGTTTTTGCTTGTATTAGGATGGTATTTTTGTTCATTGGCACGGGTACTTTGTTGGGACTTCTGAGCATTTTCCCATAGCATGCTTTCAAACTCTTCCAGGATTGGCAGTTAAATTTTAGGAGCTTGTCCATAGCTGTTCTGTAGGAAATGTGTAATACTTCCCGATGAATAGGGTGACTGATCTTATCAGGCATGTGTTCCTGATTGGAGCTGTCACCTTTATCATGCTTCTTATTCTTATCATTCTTGGAAGTTTTGTAAATCATGGTGGTACCATTAGTTCCGTTTTTTAGGTATTCTGGTAAGACTGCCATCAATGTGTCAATTTTCTTACAACTCAAGTTCAACTTGTCCTGCCTTTGGTTATTAAAGTTTTGATTGTGTTTGTAACTCCCTTTTCTCATCTACCCTTCTCTCCTTTACAATAATCGAGTAGGTAGAAGCCACAGTAATTAGCTGTGGCTTCGTTCCTCTCACAGAACCGTGCTTACGGGCCACGTACACGGCTCCTAGTAGACCTCGATCACTTTCTAAAGTGATGCAAAATACCAACTTGATAGGTACTAATATTAATTAGACCTATCTCGTCAAACCACTTATTGGGTAGTGCTAAACTTATGAGAGGACTTGATGAGTTTCTCCATTTATTCATGGAGATTTTCTCAAATTCCCCTTTGTAGCCTTTTCTGCGAAGAGTTTTGTGTAGTTGTTTCCAACTTTTCCATTCTCGCATTTTCTTCATCCTAAGTCTTCTTCTAATCCATTTCATTAAGTTCTCAAATTGTTTCTTACAATTGGCTATTCGGAAGTAATTTGCCCATCCTCTTAATACTGGATTTAGCTCTTTTATGATTTCGGATAGATTTCTACCATGATTTCTTGGTGTAAGAGTTCTGACTTTTTCTTTGAATTTCTGTATCTTTTCAGGCTGGATGGATATGTTTTGACTCCTTATGATAACTCCTAGGTAGGGAACACCTTTGCGGTCATTTGTTATGTGAGTTTTCTCTTTATTAACTGTTAGTTTTAATTCGTCTTCTAATATTTCAGTAGCTATATCTTTATATCTTTTCGCTTGTCTTGGTGTGTAGGCGAATATTAAAATATCATCGGCATATCTTACTATTCGGATATTGCGACTCTTCATTTCTTTATCAAATCTGTCTAGGTAAATGTTGGTTAGTAGTGGTGAAATCACTCCACCTTGAGGGCTCCCTATTTCTGTGTCTTCTATGGCTCCATCTTCCATTACTCCGGACTTCAAAAATTTCTTTATTAATTTGAGAACACTTCCATCACTAACTTTCTTGGCTACTTCTTCGATAATCAACTCATGGTTTAATTTATCAAAGCATTTAGATAGGTCCATATCTACTACATGTCTTAGATTGTATTTATTAATGAACTGTTCTGATTTAGCTATTGCTTTGTGACATGAGCGATTAGGCCTGTATCCGTAGCTTGACGGGTGGAAGTCTGGATCAAAAATCGGTTGAAGTATATTTAACGTTGCTTGTTGGACTACCCTGTCTTTTACGGTTGGAATCCCTAATGGGCGAGTACTTCCATCTGGTTTGGGTATCTTAACTCGCCTCACAGGTTGTGGTTTGTATGCGCCAATTTTAAGGTCATGATGAAGGGTTTCCAGATTTTCTTCTAGGTTGGAGCCATAAGCCTCCACGGTTACCTGGTCTATGCCGGGTTTACCTTTGTTAGCTCTGACCCTGCGGTAGGCGTCTTCTAGATTGTTTTTGGAATAAATCTTGTCTATTAAACTGTACCATTTCTTCATCAATTGCACCTTCTTTCGCTGTGTGCCTTCCCTCTTTCTACACTTTTAGTTGTGGTTTCTTTGAACGTGCTTAACGGTGTCTCTAGCTCTTTGGCAATCTTACCTATCAGGGTACGCTCTACTTCCACTAGGCGGACGGTAAAGCAAGTAAGCTCGTCACCACCTGACTTTCCGTTCCCTTTAGCATTTCAGCTTCAGTTTTCTTCCTACCTAAAGTGTCTACTCGAGTTCTTGCTACACTCTTTGGTCTACTTTCACCCCTTCACACTACATAATTCCCTTTCGGTCATTATGCACCACTACAACCAGGTGTAGTGTCCTTTCGGTTTTATCCTCCAGACTGTTACCAGCTTTCTTTGGCCGAAAGTTCTTCACTACTACGGGTTCATCTGCCTCCTGCACTGCTTTAGTTAAAACTCATGTTTCCACTTGTCTTAACTTTACTTGTCGTCACAAGACAATACAGGTATCTCCCCGGTTAAGTCTGCTTGCCTGAATTTGAACGCATCCGTCCTAACCTTTTAGGTTATCCAGCTTTCGGGCTTTCCCATAATTTGCAAGGTTACCCACCTAAAAGGCCATCCTCGGTTTGTTCTCACTATGTTCCAAATTCCCCCTTCAGCTTCCTTCAGACTCCACCGTCACCGGTGACGCCCTTGCCTTATGGTTGTCTTCCTGCTGGTTAGGTGACAGGGTTTCTTTCAACCCATCGGCGCGGCAGGCATGCCGGGCAAACAAATAACCCGGGAGGGAAGACCCCCCGGGGCATTCCTGTTAGAAAGAGCTGCAGCGAGTATATCTTTATTTTGTTTTGAGAAAAGCCTGAGACCTCAGTGGAAAATATTTCATGTATGTTTATAATTATTTTATACTTTTTCCAGGGAAAAGGGAATTTTAATTTAAACTTTCTGATCAATATCATTCTCAATACATAAACTTGCATAATATGAAAATAAATACTATTATTTTAGAATTAGGCAGGATAAATATTCTAAATAAAGAATATTTAAAAATACAAACAACTACAAGAATGTATAAAGTACTTATATGTTTGGAATCCTAATTGTGGAGGAGGGACTATTATGTGGAGAACTTCTCATTTCTATAAAGATGTAGTACAGTCATTAGAAAATGCAGTTGAGCTCGTCACAGACTTCTATTATAACTTTTTGCTACAAGAATTAAGACAATATATAAATGAAAAATATTTAACTGATTACCAGCAATTCGAACAGATAGTTGTAGATCTAGAAAATTTTGATTTTGATGATGCAGCATTAGTTAAAACATTTCGCGAAGTTGGATTTAGATCTTACTTTTCTTTATTCATACAATTAGACTATACGCGAATGCAAGAGATACAAGAATGTATAAATAAAGCTAAAAAGTTTTTTAAATCTGTACACCAAATAGATAATAAAGACGAACGCTTAGAAGAGTATTTTGAATCTTTTGAACAAGTTGGGCCATTCTTAAAACACAAACTAAATCAAAAAGAATTAATAAAGACGAAAATGTTAGAATATGTCAACATTGAGAATACAACAAGTAAGTCACAAATAAAACAAAAGTTCGAGTATTCAGAAAACTTTAATAGCAGTAGGCACGAAAAGGAATATTTTGATTTATGGCCAGATGTATTAACAAAACAAACTAAAAGTATGAACACCGTTAGATTTAAAGTTGACAGAGATGAAAATTGGAACATATCAGCTGATTTAAATGAAGTGGACAAGCCTGCCATTTAAGTTAGGGGGATTAAAATGAGTGAAAAAAACCACGGCAGTGAAAGCGCTTATCAAGATTTTATAGAGGCGGTTAAATTAAACGACATTATTACGAGGAAAATCAAATTAGAAAGTTATATTGATTTTACCGATCAAGATTATAGTGGTAAACTAAATTTTAATTTACCAGAAGCAGATTATAAAATATATGATAAACAAAGTTTCAAGTATATTATTGAGGTTGATATTGAAGGAGAACTTGACAATAGTGAAGATAGAGCTTTTGTAATCGAAATGATATTTGAAATTGATTACACTTTGGATGGTGAATTGGAAGTAGATGAAGAGTATGTTAGTAAATTCTCAAAAAATGCTATTTTTAATACTTGGCCTTACATAAGAGAGACAATTGACAATTTATCCTATAGAATGGGAGTAAGTCTTCCCAGATTGCCTCTTTTAAAATCTAATTTTTAGGGGGATGGGAGTTTGTTATGCTTTGTAAATGTTCAACCTAACGACATCGAACAAGAAGTTTACGATTTAGCAAACCAAGCTCTCCAATGTAAAGATGATTTTAAGGTAATAACCGACGTTATATACTTCGCGAGTAACCAAACAAAATTCAATGAAATTATTGGAGATATGAAAAATGAGGTTGAAGACAGTACAATTAATGTAATAGAAGAGTTCTATGATACTACTGACATAGGTAATCGTAGAGGAGATTTTGTAGAAATTTTGGTTTCTAATGGGCTAAAAAGGTCTGGATATTCAAAAGAAAAGGATTGCGTACCTTATTATAACTGTGAAGAAATAAAAGTTTATTATAATGGCAAAAAACTTAAAAATAATATCGATATTGCTTTTTGGAAAACTGATGAAGCGGAACTTTTTGAATGTAAATCAAAGTTACAATCTTTTTTAAAAAGAGGGAGAAACGCACGTGATAAGGTCATATATTTGAATGAAATTAGTATTAGGCTAGAACAGATACTTTTAAGTGTTAATACATACCTAGTTGATTTATCAGAAAACGATTTTATTTTTAATAAATATTTATCTAATAATTTACTAGAAGAATATAAAAACAGGAATAATTGTGAAATTAAGTTAACTCATGGTGTTAGTATAAATTCTTGGACACATCATGGTTAAGTCACTTACAATATTAATAACGAAAGGATGTGTCCAGTAATGAGTAATAAGAGATATAATGAAGACTTCAAAAGAACAATTGTAGATTTATATAATTCAGGTAGTTCTGTGAAGGATTTGTCTAGCGAATATGGTGTGACAGAGGTTACTATTTATAAATGGATCAAAGATTTCTCTCCAAACCAACAATCTGGCAGTGAGGGAGCCACTTCAAAAGATGTGGAAGAAATGCAAAAAGAAATGGCTCGCTTGAAAGAGGAGAATGAAATCTTAAAAAAGGCTATGACCATATTCGCCAAAAAGTAGACAATACAGAGCTTACTGAATTTATAAAAGAACAAAAGGACGAGCATACTATCAAAGCTATTTGTGATGCTCTAGACTTTCCGAGAAGTACTTATTACGAAACAATAAATCGAGTTGAATCTAATCGTGACAAAGAAAACAGAGAACTATTAGATCAAATAACTCAAATTCATAAAAACAGTAAAAAGCGATATGGTGCACCAAAGATCCACGCTGTGCTAATCAATAAAGGATACAAAGTCAGCTTAAAAAGAGTCCAACGATTAATGAGAAAAGAGGGTATCAAATCAATTGTCAGGAAAAAATATCGGCCTTATCCTAGTAGAGAAAAAGTAGTCGAACGAGAGAATCTCCTAAAACAAGACTTTTCAACTACATTTGTCAATCAAAAGTGGGTTACTGATATTACATACATTGATACTGTTAAAGACGGCTGGTGCTACTTAGCCTCTGTAATGGATTTACACACCCATAAAATTGTTGGATACTCTTTTAGCAAGACCATGACAACAGATTTAGTTATTAAAGCTGTTAAAAATGCTTATGATACACAGAAACCTGGCAATGGACTTATTCTACATAGTGATCTAGGTACCCAGTACACTAGCGATGACTTTAAGCGTTTTTTAAGGTACAAAGGGATCAAGCAATCATTTAGCAGAAAAGGCTGCCCTTATGACAATGCACATATCGAATCATTTCATGCTACTTTGAAAAAGGAAGAAGTTAACCATGTTAAGTACTTAGACTTCAAATCGGCTGAAATTGCTCTATTTAGGTTCATTGAGAGCTGGTACAACAGAACAAGAATCCATGGAAGTTTGGAGTTTTTAACTCCTCAACATGTTGAGGATCTAGCAAAGCAATCTGCTTAATACTTAACTTTTTGGTGTCCAAAATTTTGACCTAAGTCCATCATATTAATAAAACTAAATTATCAGATTTCATTTTTAATGGTTAGTTAACTTAACAAGAAAGCTCTTGTAAAATAAAATTAACCTTGTTCGATAATAAAAATAAGGGATCTCTGACCCGATATCTCAGGAGATCCCTTATTTATTGTTGCTATCTTAATTTCTATTAGTCCAAACAACATTTTTTGTACTTTTTACCGCTTCCGCAGGGGCAAGGTTCATTTCTACCTATTTTTTTGCCAACCCTTCTTGGCTTATTTTTTTGGTTGGAAATATACCTCTTTTGGGATTTTCCTTTCTTTTGATGCAGCTCACTGGGGGTGTGTCCATTATGTTCCCACAACCTAGTGTTATTAGAAAGATCTATCACAAGCTGCATGACTTCGTGAGCTTGTTCTTCACTGTCAAATTCCACCCCTCTATTGTTAAATTCCTCAAAGACCTTGTTTAATGAAAACCCGAACTGGCAAATAACCTGAATATCTTCACACAAACCTTCAGCTGCAGCCTTGTCCCCATCAAAAATATTTTCCGTCAAATAGTTTAATAGGGCTTTATATTCTTTATTAACCTCAAAATAGGTATCGTTTTTATACTTTAATAGCTCTTTCTTCGGTGGAATGTAGAACGGTTTACCTATGCGTTGATTTAATTGATATTCAAACTCATCAAATTCTATCAGTGACTCGGAGACGAAATAGTCTTCGTGTATTTCAACAAAACTATTATCAAGCTCTTCAGGGGGCTCTTCCATTAATGAGTCAATTATATCTGTGTTTATTTGATCATTGTTTTGCATATTATAAATTTCTATCACTTTATCCTTATGAACAAGACCGTATAAATTGGTCAGAGATATAATGTAGTCTAAAACTAGCTGATTCATATTTTCACCTCTCAATTATCTAATAGTTTTTTGGTCACGGAATATGAATTTAAGATTCATCAACACAAAACATCCCCGCGCTGAAACAATATAAAATCATAATAAATTCCATGTATTTCTTTAGCAAACTTTTTAAATCCGAAAGGTTTTCTGTTAAAATCCGATAAACCGTTTCTTTTTCTATTTCTAAATAATCGTGAACTAATACATTTCTCATACCAATTATCCTGATAAATAAATCTTTCTCTTTATCATTGATATAACTATTATCATACAGGATGACTGGTATATCCCGATTCCCTATTCACCATTCATAATCCTCTCCTTTAAATACTTCCTTTGAACTTCCAGATATGGTTTGAAGTCGAGATATTGGCGAATCACAAGGGAAAAGTAACTGTGTACATCGAAATCGTCATCTGCATAGAGAATTTTGTTATGTTTTATCACTTCATACCTACCTACAATTGACATGTCATTTAGTATTGCAAGATCGACATTGTCATAGCCAAGTTCAACTAATCCTGCCAATAATTCTATCTTTTTGTCATGATTATTGGTACCATCTTTTAAAAGTACAGCAATGTCTATATCGCTCATACTATTATTTCTTCCTACCGCACAGGAACCAAATAGATATGCAGCTTTTATTTCACCGAATTGGGAAAAATAAGTACTCAGGTCATCAAAAAGTTTAGTCATACCATCACACCTTTGACTATTTCGTTTTATAACCTCTAGATTAAGTATACCAAAAATAATTCCAAATATCATCAAAGCGCATTTCGTGTTGAATTGTTTTATTATACCTTTATTTATTCAGTACAAATTGATTAAGATTAAACATTTATATTTTAATGCCATATACACATAAGTTGGATGTATATTTTGCATAGTTCTATGTTTAACTGAGAATTCCTTTCATCCCAGAATAAAGTAGCAATTTAGGAAAATTTAGTTATTGGAACTACTTTATAGGATTCTATTCGTCATAAAATTTTAAGAGTATTATTAGCTTAATTTTAGAGGTTAGACTATATATCAATAATCAGGAGGTGGCTTTAGATTGAAAGTCTTAGTACTTTTATTGGGTCTACTGTTGTCTGTTACAGCCCTTGGCAGTCCATCAGCACTGGCCGAAGAGGTTTCAGAAGACCTCAATCTAACTGAAGAAGAAGCAATCGAAATAGCAGAAAATATTCACCCCCTAACCGAAGAACTTAACTTAGAACGAAGCGATTACCTTGAAAGACAGGGGATATGGTACTTAAACTATCAATCTGACCCGTATGAAGAAAAGCACTATACCCTATCCTTTAATATTTGCGATGAAGATGAAGTAATAGATACTATATCATTTATACACGAGACTACCCAGAAGATGAGCTTGATTATATCAGCCGGGATGAAGGTGAGGACATAGCAAAAGAATTTTTAAGAGATATGGGATACGACCTAGAAGAACAAGAAAATTTTGAATTACAGCCAGGAGAACTTCAAGTATCTGAAAGTCCAGAACATTATATCTCAGATATCAGCCACAGGTACGAATACAGTCAAACAGTTCATGGTTATGAAACAGACAATCACATTTCAGTAGGTGTTAGTGCCAGGACCGGTCATGTATCAGGACTCAACAATAATTATGATCCCGATCTAGAGTTTGAAGAACCTGAAAAAGTTCTAGATGAAGAGAGAGCAGAAGAGCTATTCATTGAAGCCGGAGGAACAATGGCTTATAGAACAGATGCCGATAATGAAGAATTTATCCTTACCTATTCCCCCATTGTAGGGCGTGAAGTAAAAGTTGACGGAAAAACCGGGGATTATCTAACTGAAGATGGTGAAGTCTTAGACCTTGATGAAGTTCAAGATAAAAGGACGGAAATAGATCTGGATATGGGTGCCCCTTCCCCTGACAAACTGGATGAGCCCATAGACAGGCGTGAAGATAGGGATAGAATCGAGGATAAAGTGAAAGAAGTGGTAGATTCCCTTTTCGAGGTTGAAGGTGAACTGTCTAATTCTGGAGGCAGTAGTACTAGATCCCGGGGGAATGTTACCTTTGAACATGTAAGACATGACTATGATGTAGATGATCCCAGGATAGAGTTGAGTGTAGGTTTTGAAACAGAATACGGTTATCTGTATGAAATCCGGGTTAACTCTAGAGGGGATGATCCCCTGGTGGCCTTAGGTGGAGAAGAATATACCAAGGAGATTTCCAAAGCCCTAGCTGAATTAGAAGAAGATGAATCAGAAGAGAACTTTGAACAAGTAGGAAGAATGTACTTAGAAAAGCTTGCCCCGGAATTTGTAGATTATCTGGATTATGATATTTCTTTAGAAAGTGATCAAGAAGATTTTGGTGACGCCTACAGGCTTCGCTTTCCCATGAAGGCCTATGGGATACCTCTATCATACAGTTCCTTGGAATTGATTATCTGTCAAGATAGTGGAAAACTTTCCAGGTTTAATGCCAGAACACCTATAACCGGAGACTATATTGAAAAACCAGAAGATGTTGTGTCTGAAAAGGATGCCCTTGAAAGATACCTGGAAGAAACAAAGATCGAACCTAACTACGATAATAATGGAGATTTTGTATTTGAATATGATAACAAGGAATACAATCGAGTAAATGCAGTGACAGGAGAACTAGTAGAAGGCTATACCGGGGAAGTATATGAATTTCCCGAAATTACAGCTGCCCAGGATGAACACCTGATAGAATGGATGAGTGTTCTTGGAATATTTATGCCCGATGAGGACCAGGTAATCGATGCCAAGGAAATGGTCAGCCGAGGTGAAGCTGCTCGTGTCATCAGCGCTTTGACAGATACTCCCTATCCTACTACACCAGGTCCGGGATATCAGGAAGAAGAGGAAGAAATGACATTTACCGATGTAACTAAGGACCATCCTGATTATCACGCTATAAAAGAAATATATGATCTGGAGCTGATTCCTGAAAGTATGTTAGCTGGTGAGGACTCGGATGAATACAGACCGGAGCAAAATATAACCAGGGAAGAACTAGCCCAGATGATAGTCAAAACAATGAACATGGATGTCATCACCAGAAAAGATGACGAAATGGAAGTAGCCCTTGAAATCAAAGACCGAGATGAAATTGATGATAAGTTATGGAACGATGTGGCCTTGGTAGTGGGCTTGGATATCTTACCCCTAGAAGATAGTAAATTTAGGCCTAAAGAGTCTTTAACCAAAAATGAAATGGCTCAAGTTTTTGATAGATTGATTGATCTGGGGAGGTTTGTACAATGATAGCTAATGGCGTTATAAAAAACTTAAAAACCATAATGTGTTTAGCTGCTTGTTTGATATCTTGTTTAATATTAATTTCTACTGGAGCAATTACCCAGGTAAATGCAGCACACTACGGCGAAGAACAGGTGGTTGAAGAAGAAGTCGTTGAAACAGATTCCGATGATATAATAATCGAGGAAGAAATCGAAGAGCCAGATAAAAGCCATGAACTAGAAGGTAAACAACAAGAAATAGATAAAGAGATTAGGTCACAGCTGGAGTTATTGTCAGATTACAGGCTGGATGATGTAGAAAAACACCGCTTTGAAGAAGATAAATTACACTACAGATACATGCTCGAAGATGTGGAAGTCAGAGTTGATTATGATAAGCAAGAAAATATAATCACAGAAGTCAATAAAACAATGTTTACAAGAGATGATCCGAAACTGGCCCAGGTAACTGCTGACGAAGCCGAGGACACTGCTCTGAAATATGTAGAAACACTGTATCCCGAACTATTGGATGATGAAAAGTTAAATGAAAATCCTTTAGTAGACAGAGAACTGGATGACAGCCAAAGAGGGGCTTCAAATTATGAATTTACATTCATGAGAATTCACGATGGGATACCCGTACAAGATGAAGGAGTGACCGTAGAAATTAATGCAGTAACCGGTGAGCTGAGCCGAATTGAAAAAGACTTTTCTAAACCCGATAAATTCATTTCCCTTGAAGAAACCGTGTCAAAGGAGGAGGCAAAGGATAAAGCAAAAGATGAGGCCAAAGAAAAGTTAATGGAGGACTTACCCCTCAAGAAAGTATATCTCCCGGCCTTGGATGACAATGAATTCCAAGAACCCAATTTATTTTATACCCTCTTTGGTCAGTTGGGTGTTGAACACACAGGTATAATCCGTACTAACTATCTTGTAGATGCCAATAGCGGAGATATGATAAGCCGTGGTTTTTATGAAATTGATGGGGACAAATTAGATGAAGTATTAGCTGAGGATGGAAGCTTAAGTGACGAATTCTTATCAGATAAAGGTGTCACTATAGATGGTAGTGAAAGAACCGAGGAAATCACAGAAGAAAAGGCCGTAGAACTGGCAGAAGACTTTGTAAACGCCCTTGGATTTGAAGGATTTGAAGTAGAAGATGTTGATGAAACAGAAGGTGTCAGGCGCTCTCCTCTAGGGAGCGAAGATGATAGACTGTTATATGAAGTGAATTTAGAACATGAAGATGTTGATGAATTTAGGCAGTTAAGTGTGAAAATCTGCCAGGAACAAGGGGATATTTACTATTATGACATAGACCGTAATACCATGGTTCAGGTGATAGACGATATAATAGAAGACCGACCCGAAAAAATCAATATTGATGAAGAGTCAGAAAAAACCTTGAATAAATTGTCACCCGCTTCTGATGCGAAGCTTATAAATAGCCTGGAACTAAATGCAGTAGAAGTTGATGAAGAGGAAACAATGCATTTTATTATAGAAAATCCTGAAGACTATGATCCCGGATCAACTTCCAGGGGCGCAGAGTATAGCAAGGTGGTAAATAATATCCCCGTGAAAACAGCAGGTTACAACTTGCAGATCGATATGGCTACGGGATTAGCAAATAGGATGATCTATATTCCACTAATAGAAAATGAACTTCCAGACCCTCAAGAAACAGACATTACATTAGAAGAAGCCAGGGAAAAACTAGTTTCAGAACTAGATTTAGAACTGGTATATATCCCTCACCGGTCAGAAACCGGGGAAGAATTAATGAAAATCCATGAAGATCCAGACCGAGAGCCAACAGTTAAAATGCGCCCTGCTTTTAAACTTTCACCTTATGCCTTTACAGCCAGTTATGATGAAGGTGCCCCCTATGTTCATGCAGATTCTGGTGAGCTTTATAATTTCGAAGGAACTTCTTTTATAGATAAGGAAATTTTCGAACTGGTTGAGGATGGGCACTGGGCAGCTTCCTATCTGGAACTGGCACTGGCCCAGGGTCTACTTCCCTTAAGACAGGGAGAGCTATTACCCGATGAAGATATAACTAAAGAGGAAGTTAGTGTACTACTTGCTCAAATAATTTATATGAGAGACAGGAGTCCAGAGGTTCCGGAAGAGCCCTATTTTGATAATGTGGGCGAAGATCATCCCCACTTTGAAGCAATTCAGTTACTTACCAAAAAAGATATCTTTGACAAAGGGCAGGAAACATTTCCTTTAGACGAAACAATCAACAGAGAACAAATGGCAGAGCTCATTGTCAAAAGCCTGGACCTGGATATTTTAATGGTCGATAATCTGGAATTTCCCCTTAAATTTGAAGATGTAGATGAAATCTCTTTAAACAAGAAGGACTGTGTAGGTCTAGTAACGTGGCTAGATATTATGAATGGAGATGGAGATAAGTTTTCACCAAAAGATAAACTAAGTAGAGCAGAAGCTGTAACGATGCTCTATAGGATTGATGAGATTGAAGAGTTGAAAAATTAATGAACTGACATCGAAATGTATCCGAGATCCGAGATGTATCAAGGAATTAATTAACCCCGGGACGACAGGGATAAACCTGTTCCCGGGGTAAATATTTGGTTACGATGTATTTTGTTAGGATTTTTTTGTTATGGTTTTATTAACAGCGCTTATCAGTTAAATCAATTCCCTTTACACTAGTTTTTACGGCTAGTCATGGCCAAACCGTGACCGAGTAGTCTCTGAAACAATATAAAATCATAATAATTCCATGTATTTCTTTAGCAAACTTTTTAAATCCGAAAGGTTTTCTGTTAAAATCCGATAAACCGTTTCTTTTTCTATGTCTAAATAATCGTGAACTAATACATTTCTCATACCAATTATCCTGATAAATAAGTCTTTCTCTTTATCATTGATATAATTATTATCATACAGGATGACTGGTATATCCCGATATACATTAACAGTACCCAAATTATCAGCACTTATTATGTGATTTCCGATGTCTATTAAAGCTTCAATTGTTAGATGGAGAAACCTTTCTACACTGCCAAATACCATTTTATTATTTTTATACTCTTCTAAACTGTATTTGACATTTATTTCTTCCAAAAAGTCAATATATTCTTTGGCTTTTTCTATTCTTTTTTGCAACGATTCCCTATTCACCATTCATAATCCTCTCCTTTAAATATTTCCTTTGAACTTCCAGATATGGTTTGAAGTCGAGATATTGGCGAATCACAAGGGAAGAGTAACTGTGTACATCGAAATCGTCATCTGCATAGAGAATTTTGTTATGTTTTATCACTTCATACCTACCTACAATTGACATGTCATTTAGTATTGCAAGATCGACATTGTCATAGCCAAGTTCAACTAATCCTGCCAATAATTCTATCTTTTTGTCATGATTATTGGTACCATCTTTTAAAAGTACAGCAATGTCTATATCGCTCATACTATTATTTCTTCCTACCGCACAGGAACCAAATAGATATGCAGCTTTTATTTCACCGAATTGGGAAAAATAAGTACTCAGGTCATCAAAAAGTTTAGTCATACCATCACACCTTTGACTATTTCATTTTATAACCTCTAGATCAAGTATACCAAAAATAATTCCAAATATCATCAAAGCGCATTTCGTGTTGAATTGTTTTATTATACCTATTTTACATACGGCTAGTCATGGCCAAACAGTGACCGAGTAGTCTGGAATTAACATATATAAAAATAAGTCTCAAAACTGTCATTAACAGCTTTTTCCATCATTTCAAGTAGTTTAGAGTAGTCCATTTTTGTACTAGCAAGCTCTAGTGCCTCCATGTAACTTTCTCTATCTTCTGCCTTAATCACTGTTAGAGGATAACCGTCTTGCACTAATATGAAGTTCATTAAAAGCCTTGCAAGTCTGCCGTTACCGTCAACAAAAGGGTGAATAGAGGTTAAATGGTGATGAAAATATGTGGCTAATTCTATAGTATGGAGTTTGTTCTGCTTATTTTTGTACCAGGACACCAACTTTTCCATTTTTTCTGGCACTAAATAGTGCTCTGGTGGCTTATGGTCACTTCCACTAATCAAGACGTTGGTGGTCCGATATTTACCGGCATTATCATCATCAATTCCTTTAAGTACCAGGTAATGCACTTCTTTGATAATTTTCTCCGAAATATCGGCTTTTTCTTTAATTAGGTTTTCAATATAGTCTATTGCTTCCTTATGGTTAATCACTTCAAGATGTTCCCTCATACTCTTTCCTTTACCTACAGTGATCCCATCTTCAAGAATAACTTTAGTTTCTCTTAAAGATAGAGTGTTACCCTCAATTGCATTAGAATTGTAGGTAAATTCAACATCGAAGTATTGTTTAAGCTGCTTTACTTGTTCTTT
Source organism: Natranaerobius thermophilus JW/NM-WN-LF (assembly GCF_000020005.1). Taxonomy (NCBI): domain Bacteria; kingdom Bacillati; phylum Bacillota; class Clostridia; order Natranaerobiales; family Natranaerobiaceae; genus Natranaerobius; species Natranaerobius thermophilus. The sequence continues at coordinate 2,755,452 of NC_010718.1, forward strand.
GGAGAGTGGCCTTTTTTCGTCCAGTTTCTGTTTCTTTTCTTCAAGCTCTTTAAACATAAAACCACCGACCTTAGATTTGATTTCGATTCAGGAATTCACTCAGAATAAGTTCACCTTCGATTTCTATTAGTCTTTAGCGATACTATATTAATTCTGTGTTTAATCCAAACAACATTTTTTGTACTTTTTACCGCTCCCACATGGACAGGGTTCATTTCTACCTATCTTTTTGCCAACCCTTCTTGGCTTATTTTTTTGGTTGGGAATATGCTTTTTCTGGAATTTATCTTTCTTTTGATGCAACTCACTTGGGGTGTGTCCGTTATGTTCCCACAACCTAGTGTTATTAGAGAGATCTATCACAAGCTGCATGACTTCTTGCGCTTGTTCTTCACTGTCAAATTCCACCCCTCTATTGTTGAATTGATCAAAGACCCTGTTTAATGAAAATCCGAACTGGCAAATACCTTGAATATCTTCACACAAACCTTCAGCTGCAGCCTTGTCCCCATCAAAAATATTTTTCTTTAAATAGTTTAATAGGGCTTTATATTCTTTATTAACTTCAAAGTAGGTATCATTTTTATACTTTAACAGCTCTTTCCTCGGAGGAATGTAGAACGGTTTACCTATGCGTTGATTCAATTGGTATTCAAACTCATCAAATTCTATAATAGACTCGGCGACGAAATATTCTTCGTGTATTTCAACAAAGCTGTTATTATCAAGCTCTTCAGGGGGGGTTCCATTATTGAGTCAATTATCTCTGTGTTTATTTGATCATTGTTTTGCATATTATAAATTTCTATCACTTTATCCTTATGAACAAGACCGTATAAATTGGTCAGAGATATAATGTAGTCTAAAACTAGTTGATTCATATTTTCACCTCTTTTATCGGTATAATTTATTGTTCTAAACAATTATATACATAACAATTATATACATTATTGGCTATGCTTTTACAAGGTTCTATATTTAACTGATAATTCCTTTAAGATAATTATTTAAGTTAATTAGACAATTTGGCTCTCCCGTTTATATAAAAATATGTTAAAATATAATTAACGGAACGTTTGTTTGATTTAGCTGAAGTTTTTGTAATTTTATGATAATATTTAAACAGTAAAATACTTATAAGGATGGTTTTTATGGAAGTTAAAAAAATATGTGAAATATTATCAGACTATTTTTCAAAAGAAGAGAAAGTAGCCTGTGTGTACCTTTTTGGCTCTACAGTTAATGATGATGTGAAAAAAAACAATGATATCGATGTTGCTATTTTATTTGAAGAAAATTGTTCTAGTTTTAATCGATTTGATAAGCGACTAGAATATGCCTCTAAGTTAGAAGATATTTTTCAAAAAGAGGTAGATGTGGTTAATTTAGAATCTTGTGACTTATATTTCATACGACAGGTTATGTTAAACAATATTTTAGTTTTAGAAAAAAACAGAGACAGAAGAGTTAGTTTTGAGGTGAAGCAAAGAAAACTATTCTTTGACATGAAGCATTTATATGATAGATATTATGATCAAATGTTAAAACGATTAGAAAGGGGTGAAGAAGATGGTTAATAAAGACGTGATAACCAGACGACTATCTAATCTTGAAGAATATTATCATGATTTAGCCAATATACAGAATGATATAACATCTGATCAATTATTTAATGATAAAATTAAGAGAAGGTACATAGAAAGAACCTTACAGATGGCGATAGAAAGCTGTCTTGACATTGCCGGACATATTATATCTTACTCAGGATTTCGGGAACCAATCAGTAATCAGGATACCTTTCAGATTTTAATTGAAGAAAATATTGTTGACAGTCACTTAGGAGAGCGCCTTAAAAAAATGGCTAAGTTTAGGAATATTATTGTACATGATTACGCTATTATAGACCCTGAAATCGTTCATTCAATTGTGAAAAATAATATTAGTGATCTAAGAGAGTTTTCTATTATTATAAAGAAGACATATTTGGATTAAGATAATTATATTATTTTAAAAAGTTCTGTACTCAAAAAAAACTACCAATTTATTCTAGAATAAATTGGTAGTTTACGAACAAAAAAGCAAAAATAATATAAAATTCCCCCCGGGAATTTCGGGGTTTTGTTTTTAATTTTTTTTTTATTAATTAATTCTCAATTAATTCTTCATGCTTTAATTTTTCATGCTTTAGTTCTTCATGTTTTCCATAACTTTCGGTGACTGCACTACTTCCAATTTTTTAAGAGCTTTTGCTATTACAATCTGTAGAAGTTTTTCACCTGTTTCTCTGGAAGCCGGTTTGTTGTTTCCAATTACACCCGATGCACTAACTTGCTCAATACTCGGTAAATTGCCGCATGGCTCAGAGAATAGATTGTATTTACTAAGTTCAGGATTTTGCGACAGGGCATCAATCAGTTCATCCCGCAGTACCCTCTGATCAAGAGCTTCTGCAAATGATGTTTCTCCTTCACAGGCGTGGCAGAAGAACTGAGTTTCTAGTAAGTGCCCTCCTTGTTCTTTAATTGCATTCCAGTAGTTAAAAATATCGAGTAAATTAGTTTTTTCATTACTTGGAACATTATTTGGGAGTTTATTTGGAACTTTATTGGAGACATTATTTGGACTATTATTTGGACCATTGGAGTTTTCTTTAATCTCTGTTAAGGTTTCTTTTATGATTTCACCATTTCCACCATGTCCGTTTATCAATAAAATGTCAGTAATACCGTGATGATAGTACGAATGTATAATATCCTTTAAGACCATTTTATAGGTTTCTTTTCTGAAACTGACAGTTCCAGGAAACTCCATGTGATGCTGTGAATAGCCAACGGGCATGGATGCTCCAATTCCTATGGAGATATTCATAGATTGCTTTGCTTCCTCGGCAATTTTCTTTGCTAACGCTCTGGCAATATATATGTCATTATCAATGGGAAGATGGGGGCCGTGTTGTTCTATAGATCCTACAGGAAGTAACAATACATCCAGGTCCGGCAGTTTATCTTGAATTTCTTGCCAAGTCAGTCTGCTTAGCTCAAGCAATTATACATCAAACACCTTTAACTGTTCTTTAGACGGCCCCTCTGTCATGTAACTAGAAGCTACAAAAACTATTAAAGATAATATTACTGCCGGCACCATAGGGGGAAGTCCCATAGGTTCATTAAGTAAATGCCAAATAACAGCTGTTCCACCGCCAAATATTATCCCTAAAAATCCGGCAGTAGAGTTGGCCTTTTTCCATAGATAGCCACCATAAAGTGGTATTAACAGAGCTGCGCTGTACATTGTATATGCAAACACTATGGCTGTTACGATATCGGGCATGGCTACAGCTAATGAAAATGCCAGTGCTGCCACAATCACAAGAGATACTCTGCCCACCTTGAGTAAACTCTTGTCACTGCTGTCTTTTCCAATGAAATTTTGATAAAGATCCCTTGTGATATTGATGCTGATACTTAGAAGGAATGAATTAGTGGAAGTAATGATGGCACCTACAATCACTGCCAGTAATATAGCAGCTACGGCAGGATTCATAACCTCAGAAAGTAAAGTCGCAAAAACTTCGTCAGGCACTACATCCGGACCCAAAATACTTCTAGCACTATAACCTAACATAGCTACTAAAAAGTAACCTATTAATGATGTAGGAATCAACCATAGTATCCCCATTTTAGCTGTTCTGCTGTCTTTGGCGGCAAAAGCCCTGGAGAAAATTATGGCCTGCCACACGGCAGTAGTTCCGAATACGGCGATGGCATTGTTAAAGGCCTCACCGGGAGAAGTAGTCCCTAGTGGAGTTAGGAAATTATCAGGTAAGTCCGAGAAAACAGCACCTATACCTCCACCATAACTAAATGCAGATATCACTCCTACGATTAGACCTAAAGCGATAATTATGGCCTGTATACTGTCGGTCAAAGCTACACCGACCATACCGCCAAATAGTGCAATTAAAGTAAAGACTATTATACTAAGTATCATAGCTGGCATAGTTTCAAGTCCAACAAAAGCTGTTAATATTCCGCTTAAGGCGATAATTTGGACGGCTACCAAACCTATATCGCCTAAAATGATCATGATGGAGCCTACAACTTTAGTTTTGTTATCGTATCTTAACTCAAGAAGGTCAGGGACTGTGTACTGTTCTAGTTTCCTACTTTTTTCGGCCATTACAGTAGCAGCCACTGCTACACCTAATAGTGAACCGATACCGGCAAACCACCAGTCAAAGCCCAATTGATAGAAACTGCCTGTCCAACCTGTAACGGTTGCACCACCCACAAATGAAGCGAAAAGGGTTCCAACCAACATGGGAAGTCCTAAATTTCTTCCGGCCAAGGCGAAGTCATCCATGTTTTTGATGTAGCGCGATGTGTAAAACCCAATTCCCAAGATTATCAAAACATAAACGGCCAGTATTGCACCATACATCAATTTTTACCCCCTATGTAAAATTTGGTTAATTTATCAGAAAGAAGGCGGGGTCATGGCCCATACGCTGATGGACTCTTCATCTCCAGGGTTAAAAAACCTGTGGGGAATAGTGGAATCAAAATAAGCACTATCTCCCTCTTCCAGGGTAATAGTTTCATCACCGACGGTGATACCAAGCTTTCCTTTAATCACTAAGCCACATTCTTCACCTTCATGGGTAACTTTTTCGTGTTCTTCCACTTCTCCACTTTTTAAAGTGACTAGCAACATCTCAATTTTGCGATTCATATCCGGTGATAATAACTGATAAATTACATTTGATCTGGGAATGTCTAGCTGTTTTCTGTCTTCTTTTCTAACCACACTAACTTTCTCGCGGTTCAACTCTTCAAAAAAACTGCCCAAGGGCACTTCCAAAGCTTTGGAGATTTTCCACAGACTACCCAGAGATGCCTGAACCTGCCCTCTTTCAATCTGGCTTAATAGACCTGTACTAATCCCTGTCTCTTCCGATACATCTTTTAGTTTTAGGTCTTTAGTTTGTCTTAATTTTTTTATTGTCTCACCAATTTCACTTAAATTAATTTCAGTGTCACTATAATTTTTTGACATAGCTAAACAAAATCCTCCCTTCTTAACAAAATTTTTTGATAAAAATTAATTTTTTTAATATGGCTAAACTTTTCTTTTCTATATTTTGACATGTTCTGAGTATAATATCAAACAAAAAAGATTGCGGATAGTTGAACTCTTCGATTTCAAATCATGTTTCGGGCTGGTACATCTAAAACTCCCCAACAGTAGAATTAAAGCTTCCTGATCAACTGCATCTATCCCGAGACCTATACCCCAAAGGGTCATAACAATAAATAAATTTGATAAGTTACTCAAAATATCGATTCCAAGCTGCGGGAATATGCCTATAGTTCTAAGGGCTACCATGACCAAAAAACCGACAAGTCTAAACTACTAGCTTTTACACAAATCTCATAGCCGCTACAGTAGAGCTTTTAGATTGACAAACATACCGGGGTATGTTACTCTAGTCACATAAGACATACCTCGGTATGTTAAATTTCATTAGGAGGCGTTTATAATGGATAAAAAGTATTCAAAGATTTTTGAACCTATTAACATAGGTGGTGTTGAGGTTAGGAATAGAATTAATATGGCACCAATGACTACACTTTACGCCGGACATAATGGAGAGGTTACAGAACAAATTGTACAGTATTACGGAGCCAGGGCAAGAGGTGGCACCGGTATGGTAACTGTAGAAGGTGCATATGTAAATGAGATGGGAATTCAAATACCAGGTTCAATCAATGTAAGCGATGACAAATATATCCCTGGATTATCTAGGGTTGCAGATGCCATCAAGGGTAATGGCGGTGTAGCAGTTTTACAGCTCATACATTCCGGGATACAAGCTTGGGTGGAACAAGCAGTCGGCCCAAGTGAAATTGGCCGAATCGATGGCAAACCAATTTCTACAGAAAAGACACCAAGGGCCCTGACTACAAAAGAAGTTAACCAATATGTCCAAGATTTTGCAGATGCCGCCCTTAGAGCAAAGATAGCAGGTTTTGATATTGTCCAAGTTCATGGAACACATGGATACCTTATTATGCAATTTTTGTCTCCATTAACCAATAAAAGAACAGACAACTATGGAGCCGACAGAGACCTTTTTCCAGTTGAAATTGTCAAAGCCATTAAAGAAAAATGTGGACAAGACTTCCCGGTGATGTATAGATTATGTGCCGATGAGTCCTTGGGAGATGAACTAATCAATGGTGGTATAACTTTAGAAGATGCTAAAAAGACTGCTGAGAAACTTGAAAATGTTGGAGTAGATGCTTTCGACGTAACTGGAGGATCTGATGATGTGATCCACCTCTATGTACCATCTTCATACGTATTAGAAGAAAATGAAGGTTGTTTTATAGATTTAGCTGCAGAAATTAAAAAAACAGTAAATGTGCCTGTAATGAGTGGCGGAGGAGTAGAAAGCCCTGATGCAGCAGAACAATTGTTAGAATCAGGTCAGGTTGACATGATATTTATGGGAAGGCAACTAATTGCTGATCCAGAGTGGGTATCGAAAATAGAAAAAGAAAATATAGAAGGAATCAAACAATGTGTTAAATGTGTTGAATGTGGCAAAAGAATAGCCTTTCTTAGGGACATGAGATGTGCCGTCAATCCTATAGTAGGTAATGAGTGGAAATATTTAACCGAAAAGGATCTGCCTAAGGCAGCAAATAAAAAGAAAATCCTTGTAATAGGAGCTGGGCCCGGTGGCTTAGAAGCTGCTAGGACATCGGCCATGAGAGGACATGATGTTACAATAGTGGATAAAGAATCAAAAGTAGGTGGAACATTAAATGTAGCTGCAGTCCCCAATTTCAAAAGTAAATTTAAAAAATTAATTAATTGGTACAAGCAGCAGCTTGAAGAGTTAAAGATAAACCTTATATTAAATAAATCTGCAGATTTGGAATTTATCCAAGAAGTTAATCCAGATGAAGTGATATTAGCTACAGGTTCCGAAGAAGTAGTGCCATCTATTCCGGGAGTAGAAAATACAGTTATATCGGATGAAGTATTACTCGGTAATAAAGAGGTAGGGGAAAATGTTGTTGTAATAGGATGTGGACTTGTAGGTGCTGAAACCGCCTACTATATCGCAAAGTCAGGTAAAAAAGTAAACGTTTTTGAAACACTACCACAAACAGATTTAGGCATAGGGGGGATCGCATTATTAAGACCCTCTGGACTATTTGAAAAGTACGGTGTAACAGTTAATTTCAATACACCAATAGTCGAAATATATGAAGATGGAGTTTTGACAGTTGATAAATTTGGCAAGAAAATAATCACAAAAGCAGATACTATTGTCTGCGCAGTAGGTAGGCAACCAGTACATGGCAGTGATTTTGTAAAGTCTATCCGAGAAAATGGCATGGTAGTAAAACCAGTTGGTGATGTTAAGTCTGCCAGAACGGTTTATGAAGCTCTCCATGAAGCCTTTAATGCAGCCGTCAGTATATAATGATAGTCTAAGGAATGACAGTCTGGGAAATGGTAATGCTATGGAAATGATAGCCTAGAGTCTATGAAAATTGATTTTAATGGAGTAATCACTTAGAAAAGGCCCAATTCATGGGTCTTTTCTTTTTATACCATATTTCCTTTTCCTCCGTAGGAATATAAAAGTTTCTCATGCCCTATACACTTCTACACCATCTCTTTCAATATTTTGCCTAAGTTGATCATTATTTAGTTCGTCCATTACTATTAAATTAATTTTATAGATCCCGGCAGCTTCTTCCAGATCAGTCTGAAGTCCTGTTACAGATTGTCCATTTGTATAAACTGCAATATCAATATCCGAATTGTACGCAAAATCACCTCTAGCTCTAGAGCCAAAAATTACTGCTTTTTCTACCGCTTCATACTTACTGAACAATGAAACAATTTTTTGGATTTTCTTATCTTCTAAACCAATGTTCATGATTTGATCTCCCTGCCAAGTTTGTCTTTAAGCTCTTTTAATATTTTGTAGTGTTTACTTTTAATTCTCTGATAAATTTTTTTGGCTTGGTCTTCATCATAAGTATGGGCTGTTAGATTTCTGTCCTCTAACATATCTATCCATGCATCACCTTCAGTTATCAATCCAGCTGCAAAAGCTTCTTTGAAAGCCTCTCGAGGTGACCTGACCTCTGCTATTCCATTATAAGACAAGTAGGTTTTAACTAACTTCCAGGAAAGTTCATAGCTGAACTCAAACCTTTGGATTACCGCATCTAAAACTATATCATCTGTTTCATCCCTATCTAATGATTCTTCCAGTCTAGTTAAAGCTTTTGAATAATTAAGAAATTTTTCTCTGAGCCTTTCCATACTCATATTTATCACCTACTTCAATAAGTATAGTTCCACTTACTCTCATGCTTTTTTTATTATAACATATTTTAACTTTTCAAGATATTTTGCAAATTCATTGTATTCTTCCCAAATAAAAGATGACAGTTTGGGGAAATGGTAATGCTATGGGATTGGAATTATTTTAATTAGATTGACATACTCCCACGGTAATCCAGTAGGCTTTATGCTGATGTTTATCGCAATCTGCCTGAAATTGACAATATAAACTAATCAAAATATAATTAAAATAACTGTAAATAAGAAAGGATGCAATTATAAAATGAGATATACTAGTAGAGAACTAAAAGCCAAAAAAAATAAGAAAAAAATTTTCGTTACTGCAATTGATTTAATAAGAAAAAAAGGTTATGACAATGTATCAATAAATGAAATTTGCTCCTTGTCAGGATTTACTAAAGGGGCTTTTTATCATTACTTTAACTCAAAAGAAGACTTATTAATCCAATTGCTCAGAGATGTAGATGACTACTATACTGTGGAGGTATTACCTAAACTCGATGGAATGTCATCTACTGAAAAGTTAACTTATTTTATGCAACAATTTGCGTATTGTGGTTATGGAGTAGGTGTTGATATAATAAATAACCTGTTTAAGAGCCAAACAAAGGTTTTGAATGATTTTATGAACGATTATGATAGACCTTTTTTCAAAATCCTTTTAGAGATAATAGATGAAGGTCAGAAAAAGGGTGAATTTACAGATAAATTGTCCTGCAAAGAGCTAGCCCAATATTGTATGTCTTTTACATGGGGTGTTTTGCATAATTGGACATTGGAAAACGGCGAATACGATATTGAAGAAAAAATGAAGAGTTATTTAAAGGTATTTATTTTGTCGATACTATATTAATCCAAGTCAGTCTGCTTAGCTTTTAGAAATGTTTTTTGAAATCCTCATTGTATCCCAAGCGACTACATGCACCACATTGGGTTTGAATATTAGTTATCAATTTTGGATTTTCTTGATATATCATTTGAAAAACTTTACCTATAGCCATATTTTCAATTACCATATACCTTGATAGTACTAATAAGGAGTTATAAACTTTTCTCGTTAATCCAAAGCGCCCATCCGGCCGTGGATTATTAATACCGTCTATTATTGAAGCTAAAGATTCTTCATAGACATCCCCTACAGGAAAAGCATGATTCCCACATGTATATACTATTCCATCACAATCTATGAACAAATCCCCATGATGTTTTCCACCATCGTATGCTTTTTCCCTTGGAATGAAATGTGGACATTCAATATCAAATAATCCTTTACCCTTTCTATTCTCTAAAATGTCATCATCTAATTTTTCTGCATCTCCAAGGCTAGCTACATTTAACTCTCTTAAAAAAACTTTTCCTTTTTCATTTTCGTAAATATTACCATTCTTTAATTCTTCTCTTAAGTTCATTCCTAATTTACTCATTACGTTCTTCTACAATTTGATTTGTAGGTTCATCTAGTGAACCACTAGAACTTGCCGTTATTCTTAGCTGATGACCAATTGCATCTAATGTATGTTTTTTACCATAGCCCTCGTTCAAAAATTCATTTATTGCTCTAGATACAGCTTCAGTAGGAACAGCATTGTAAGCATCTGAATAAACACTTTTAAGGGTTGTATGACTACTATCCACACTGAAGTAAACTCTTATAACACCGGCATCCTTTAATGATTTTACTATTTCTGCAGTATTTAAATCGAATAATCCAGCTCTATCAAGTATTTCCTGATTTTGCTTTTTATAGTTACCATAAGCGCCTATAAGACCACCATTTGTTATAACAGTTGGACGTAAACTTCTTCTAGATGAGTAGTCAGATAATTTTAATAAATCATTATACTCCATTAGTGGTTCACCACCAGTCCAATAAACACCAACCATCCCAATATCAGATGCTTCATCAATTAGTTGCTTTATTTTATCTACAGAAAGTTGTTTATTTATAGTTAAATCATCCATAATACCAAAATAAGACTGGTTCAACCCATAATCACAGATGCAAGTAGACCTGTCAAAAATGCTTTAATTCCAAGTTCTTTTAAAGATGATAAATTTATCCCCAGCCCTATACCGGCAAGGGCCATAACAATCAATAAATTGGATAGATTACTCAAAATATCGATTCCAAGCTGAGGAAATATATCTACAGTCCTGAGGGCTACCATGACCAAAAAACCGATAACAAACCAGGGAAAGACTTTTATAAAGCTAACCCGCTTACTGGCTTGCTCATTCCCATGATTTTCTCCTTCCCCAACTCCCTCACATTTACTTTCACTTTCTTTTTTACATTCACTTTCTTTTTTACATTCACTTTCACCTACCCTCTCACTTTCTCTTTCACCGTCTCTTTCACATTCTCTTTCACCGTCTCTGATATCTCTGCTGCTTATATAAGACAGATATAATAACAAGGGAGCAATAAATATATTCCTGGTCAACTTGATAACTGTGGCGACTTCTCCAGCAGACTCACTAAATGAGAAGGCAGCAGCCACCACTTGGCCCGTGTCATTTATGGCCGTTCCTGCCCAGGTTCCGAACTCCAAAGAGCTCATCCCTAGCATCATCCCAATGAGAGGATAGATAACTATAGCACTCAAGCCAAAAGTCGTAATAGTGGCAACAGAAAAAGCTACTTCCTCATCCTTGGCCTTAATAATTGGTGAGCTAGCCACAATGGCACTATTTCCGCAGATGGCCGTTCCTATTGCTATTAAGATGGCCAGATTATATGGTACGCCAAATTTTTTAGATAGTTGTGTAACTAATGTAAGTGCAAGTAATATACATACTATGATTATAAGTAGAGATAAACTTCCGAGCTCAATTATCTCAAAAAAACTGAGCCTAACCCCCATTAAAATTATCCCCAGTTTTAAAAGCTTTTTAGCAGCAAAATCACTTCCTGGATTAATGCTTTCTGGGATAGAACACAGATTGCTCAAAAGAAGTCCAATTAAAAGTGCAACTATCACCGAACTTACTGGATCATATAAAAAATTAACAAATAGCGAAAACAAAGCAATTATAAATACAAATCCTAAACCTGGACCTAAGCTTTGAAGTAAACTTTGATCTAAACGTGATGTTAATCCTGGTTTTTTTGTCATAGCTAAAAGAATACGACACTCCCTTTGGTAAAAGTTAAATTCCCAATTGATAATTAAATCTTAAACTGATTCACTATATCATTTAGTTTTTCCGCCATTTCTGCAAGTTCAGATGTTGCTTCAACGATTTCATTTGTGGAATGACCTTGTTCTTTAGTAGCTGTAGCAACATTTTCTGCATATTGTGCTGCTTCTTGGCTTACTTGAGAAATTTCATTAACTGCATTAATAACAAATTCACTATTTTCATTCATAGTATTTACTCCTAATGAAATTTCTTTAATATATTGACTTAAGTTCTCCATTTCCTGATTGGTTTTATAAAAATTGTCTGCAGTGGATTCAATCACAGAAACACTATTATCAACGGAATTATTGGTATCGTCAACTTCAGCAACTGTCTTTTGAACTCCTTCTTGTATCTCATTAATCAAGCTGGTAATTTGTTCTGTAGAATTGGATGTTTCTTCAGCTAACTTCCTTATTTCCTCAGCTACTACACTAAACCCTTGGCCAGCTTCTCCCGCACGGGCGGCTTCAATTGCAGCATTTAAGGCCAATAAATTTGTTTGAGATGAGATGTCGTTTATTATATCAGTTATCTCTCCTATTTTTTTTGAAAGTTCGCCTAATTTGTTAATTTGCTCTGTAACTCCAAGAGTTCTATTTTTTACATCTTTAACCTGATTAATAGAGTTATTTATCGACTCATTTCCCAATTCTATGTTTTCAATCACGTTATTAGCTTGTTTATTCATTTTTGTGGATTTGTATCCTATATCATCTATTTCATTTTTTAGACTATCTACATTGCTTTTAGTTTCCTCCACTTGAGCAGACTGTTCTTCAGCACCAGAAGCAATTTCTTGTACAGATTTACCCATATCCTCTGTGGAAGTAGAAATTTCTTCACTAGAAGCCGATAACTCTTCACTAGAAGTAGCAAGGTTATCTGCAACACTCATTATATTGGTAATAATATCTTTTAGATTCTTCTGCATAGAATCAAAATTACTAGCTAAATCTCCAATTTCATCTTTTCTATTGATATATTTTTGAGAAATCTCTTTAGTAAAATCGCCTTCGGCAATCACTGCAGTAAAGTCTTTAGTCTCGTTAATAGGATTGATTACTAAATTTTTAATCATAAAATATAAAATTAGCAAAAAAGCAAAAATGCTAATAACAGATATAATAATTAGATAGTATACTTGATTTTGAATGCCTAATTCTTCAGTTGGAAGAGTCAAAATCAATTTTAAACCTGTATCTCCTATATCTGCATGAGAAACGAAATGTTCGCTTTCATTAATCATAGCAGTATTTAACTGATCACCTTCAGCTGACAATATATCTGAAGCAACATCAGTTAGACTACTCATTTCCTGATCTTCAATGTTAATTCCGGGCTCGTCTATATGAGGGTTTACTATAAAATTGCCATTATCAGCTATTAAATAGGCTTCTCCATTATCTCCGATACTAATATTTTCAACGTAACTTTGTAAACCTTCTAAATTAATGTCAATAGAAGTAACACCTATTATTTCATCATCTGAAAAAATTGGTGTTGAATAGGTCATCATTGTAATATCTGAAACTTCATCATAATAAGGTTCAGTCCAAACTGATTCTCCACTATCTCTTCCAGCTTCATACCAATCATGAGTGAAATAATCATATTCTTCATTACTATATTCCCAAGTTACTAAAACTTCACTTTCTTCTTGATGAACATATGGACCATAGAATTCTTCGTCTTCTTCATATTGATAAGGCTCCATCCAAAAACCAGAACCCATGACAAGGTCAATTTCAGTAATAAAATCTTTTATATAATCTAAATTCATATCAGTATCACGACTTTTTGCAATTAAAGAACTCAAGCCTTTAGCACTTTGGTCTATTCTCAAAAAGTCAGAGTTCATGTTTTCTGTTTCTTGTTCGATCCTGGATATTAAGTGCGATTCTGCTTCACTACTTAAATCTTCTCGATAAGATCCAATAATAAAATAAATTTGTAGAGAAAAAACGACCACTGATATTAATAACATAAGCATTAAAATTTTCTTATTTAAAGAATTTCCCATATATAATCCCCTTTCTCTATGTTTAGTTCTGTTAAGTTATATGATATTTAATCAGTCTCCGTCCCGGAGTTAAGATAGTTTTAGACAGAAATCAAAACCCTCCGGGAGAAAGGAGACTGATTCATGACTAAAGTTGTATGCCCTAGATGCAATAACAACTGCTCTGACAAGTTTAATAAGTTTGGTTTTGATAATCATGGTCACCAAGCAATGTTTTGAATCAGTCTACTCCTGCTCAAGTTGCTGGGATTAATTACTCTAATCGTAATAGGACTTTTTGTCTTTTACATAGTAATAATGCCGCTTGAATGCCAAATCTTTTGAAATCTTGCGAGCAAGTGAGCTTATTTTTCATAACAACTTAACAGACTCCTATGTTTTAAACCTGCTAGTTCAAATCGCTAATAAATATTATCTGTCATTTGTTGTTATTGTCTGTCGAATAAGTATTTTCTTTATATTGTCTTAATATTCCTTCTAATCATTCCTACATTTTATACTTTTTTCGACTAATAAGATTTCTCAATTTGCCATAGAGGTTTAATTCTGATTATAAAATTATCTCTAAACAAGTATAAATATGGTTGCAGAAGTGCTAAATCTCGTATCAGATAGCTACAATGATCTGGATCAAGAGATAACAGAAAGCGATAATACTTTAAAAAATATTATTAGTAATCCAAAATTTTTAAAGCCATAGAAAAACTAACGCCAAGACAACAACAAGCAATTCAAATGCTTTATCTTGAAAACTAAACCAAAAAAGAAATCGCCGAAGATTTAAAAACAAGTGTGCAAGCTGTCAATAAAAATAAAAAGAAAGCCTTAAATCAATTGCGAGAGGAACTAGAGAAAGGGGATTTTAGAAATATGCTAAAAATATTATTGACTCTATACTCTTTAATGGTATTACTAAATAATGTATAATTATATCGATACTTGATATCTTTAGATATCCGGCGGGAGGGAGAAAAATTTGCTTTTAATTTTAATTTCATTAATAACAGGTTTTATAGGTATGATGTTCGGAAGTTATGTCGGTGGAGAAGCTTCTATGTTTTTCTGGGGATTCTTTGGGATTATAAGCCCTGCTTTATTTGTGCTAGAGAAAATATATATGAAGTTCGGAGGTTAGAAAAAACTTTAGTTAGCAATTCTTATCAAATATACATGGTTGTATTCTTCTATAACTTTTTCTCTGGTTTCTTTATCGTTGATATCTTTAATATCTGAATACTTATCTACTCCCTCGGCATTAGCAATAACCGCTCCTGCTATGATATTTTTGTCATCACTTATCTCTATTCCCTCTTCTAGTCCTATAAAGTTTGTTGAAGGGTTTTGGTGTTCAGGTAGTTCGATTTCAATTGTTTTTCCATTCCACGTAACTTCTTCTGATGTTTGTCCATGAATGGCCGCAAATTTCCATTCTTCACCTTTTCTATTGATAGTGATATTACCTGTATCTTCTGAACTGACATTTAAAACAGTTTGACTATCTTCCAAGTTCCCATCCTTGTAATGCTCAAGCTCAATTCCAAAATTCTCGCCTTCTACGAAATTATAATCATATATCCAGGTATGATCACCAAGGGGAACAATTGCACGCTCGGCTTCAAAGGATAGTTCCGCCGGCTCTATAGTAAGATTTTCTTCAGGTTCTCCTATCCCAGAACTCTGCTGGTTGCAACCACTAACAAAATACAGAGACAAAACAGATACTATCACAACCAACAAACCTTTTTTAAAATTCAATTTAAGCCACCTCCAGTTTTCTATAAGACAAAAAACCCTTTAAACTTTATTATATTTGATTTTAACACAAGGTGACCATTTGACAAAATTTGACATGTGCTATAAATCATTATTGTTAAGAATTAAAATATGCATCATTTAGGTTTTACAATATCCTTTTCATGTTTGTATAGCGGCTATTTGTGAATCGAAGAAGGTTAAGGAAAATTTTTCTATAATTAGTTATTCAAAACATATTAGGAGGCCCAATACTTTATTTATCCAGGATTTTCAATCCGTTTCAAGGGTATCACACTATAGTCACTTATGGATCACTGACACTATTGTGTACTTTTATAGGGCTGCGGGGTTTTACATCGTTTTAAATAAAACTAATTTTTATATATCAGATTTGCAATTACCAAATTGGGAAACAAATGAAAAAAGAAAAATAATATTATTCATTACTCTAAACACAGCTTTAATCACAGATGTTATTCTGCATTTTATTTTATCAATAAACATCCAGTCCTATAATCTTTTTCCGACAATAACCACTATTTTAATTACTGGCCTAACAATAATGAGTTTGTTCGTAATAAAATTTTTGATGAAAAATAAAAAAACTATAGAGGTGAAAAATTTACATAACTATGTAGATAAAACTAAAAAAATTATAGACATGCTCAATACTAAATCACACGAACACAAGCGAAATTCAGAAACTGTTAAAGCTATGATCGGATTAGGTGAACATCAAGAAGCAAGTAAATACATAAATCAAATTCCAAATCAAGAAAAAAACAAAGAATGTATTCATATGTTAAAGATCCTGCTTTAAATATCACGTTAAATACTCAAAAAAAATTAGCGGATGAAAAAAATATCGATTTTGACTTTGCTATTAAAGACGATATTTCACAATGGAATATTAAATCATGGGATTTAAATACATTAGTTGGCAACCTTATAAATAACTCGTTTGAGGCAGTTATCAACAATGAGGAAAAAAATATGTTGGGCTTGAATTTATAAGTGATTCTAGAGGAAAATGATTATTGTTTCTAATAATGGCTCGAAAATATCAAGGAATAATCTAGGTAAAATTTTTGAACAGGGATATTCAACTAAGGGGAATGCCAGGGGATATGGTTTACACATAGTTAAGAATATTACGCAAAATTACAATGCTGAAATAGAAGTTAGTTCAACCAAATATAAAACCGAGTTTTTTATTATTTTTCCCCAGATTTAGGAGGAAGTTCAGCATGATAAAACGATTGTCTAATTTAATCGCCTTTAAAATTGGAAGTGAACTAAAGTCTTATTATAGGGGGGTAGGCTACCCCTATAATCTTTTAACAGAGGTGAAATGAAGTTATGGAAGCATTAATTTTAGAAGACGAAAAATTCACAAGGAAATATTATAAAACTATTATCGAAAAAAATCCCGATATAAGTACCGTACACACCACTTTTAACCCAGAAAAAGCAAGTTCAATTAATAACCGATAAGAAGATAGAACTTGGTATAATAGATATAGAACTAACAGGACAAAACAGAAACGGTTTAGAAACTGCTAAAGTGATTAGACAAATAAGTGAGGATATAGAACTTATTTTTTTAACAGGGTATTCAGAGTATGCTTTAAATTCATTTGAAGTTTATCCCTTCAATTATTTAGTTAAACCTATTGATGAAGAGCGTTTACTTGAAGTTATCGGCCAAGCTACGAAAAAAATTAAAAGCTTTACAGAACATGAAGAAATCAAAAAAATAGCTTTTAATGAACAAGGGAAAATCATTCAAATTCCTCTACAAAGTATAATATTCATAGAAAAAATTAAAAAAACAAGAAAGTCGCAAATATATTGCGACAATAGTTATAGTTGTATTGTATCACTGAACTTGAATGAACTTGAAGAACAACTTACCAATGAGTTTGTAAGATGTCATAAATCTTTTATAGTGAATACAAATAAAATATTGGAAGTAAAAAATACGTGTTCCCGCAATTATGAAGTGATTTTTAAAAAAATTAATAAAACTGCCCTGTCCAGTGTTCGTGGATATAAAAGATTGAGGAAAATAATTATTGGAGTCTGTCAAGGGTCAGTGTAAGAGTCTATCAAATAATTGGTATAAACAATCGTATTATTACCTATAGGAAGAACTTAAATACAGTGAAGAAATCGAGAGCGAGGAGGGTTTCCCGAGTGAGGGAGCATAGCTCCCTCGATTGTTAATTTTTGAGATTTTATGGTGATTATAAATTCTCATAATAATAGTTATCTTACTCAAAATCAGAAAGTATTTCTTACTTTTTGCTAAAGTCAGATTCATCTTCGTTTTCATTTTTAGTATCAATTTTCTCTTGGGCCTCTAACTTTCCTTTTTTCACAGCATTCTTCACTAAATAATATCCTCCCGTTACAATAATAGCTAAAACAATCAAGATTAAAATTGATTCAAAAATGCCAATTCTTCCGAGCATCTAATTCCCCCTAATTTAGTATTGCTGATCCTATAATACTACTCCCTTTACTTTCCTGTGTTGAAGGCTGTTAGTCTATATGAAATTAGAAATTAACGATATTGTTTAATTAAAAAAAAGGAGGTACTAACGTTTTTAAAATTTAATTAATTTTTACTCTGTTTCTAAATATTTTTCTTCTGCAGGTGTCTTTTCATTTTCTTCTGAAGTTATTGGAGATGCTTGACAATATACTCACTCATTCTCAAGATTTCACTACCATCCATTTTAAGGACTAGGAAGAAAATTTCATATAATGCAATTTTTGTAAAACAGGAGTACCTTTAAATAAGGGTTGTTCCTGGCAAAATATGGTGGCACATTTAATGGATCTCCACTTGTTCCTTGGTGGTTTTACCTCCCATATCTCACTGGGTCCATTATGGCCCTTATAAATTCCTTCGTTCTACCTAGCCAAGGGTGGAGGCCAGTTTTGCTCCTTAGCAGGGTCAATGCCCGAATGGATTATTATGACTGGCTTCTCCGTGCTCCTTTTGTGGATGTAGTATAAATTCTTAAGACTCCAATTTGGCTGCTTATGCAGCATCCTGCAATAAATTTAATGAACTGTTCTTTAACATCATCCTGCCATTATAAGGTGTCTTTTTGGTACCTAGGGCAAACAAAACTCTGATCAATCTACACGCTAATGCTACAAGCGATTGTTTCTTTTTTAAGGGATTTTCTGGCCTTGTGGTATAATAATCGTGTAATAACTTAAATTCAGGGTTTTTGGCTACTAATGGAATCACGCAGCGATATAAGAGTCCTCTCAAACGAGGTCGACCTCGTTTGGTTATCTTGGTTTCACCTTTGTGCTTACCTGAACTGTTCTCTTTTAGATTTAAGCCTGCCAGCTTCTTAATTTGATTTGGATGTTGATAATTAGAAAGATCACCCACTTCAGCCAAAAATCCTGCCACTGTTACCATCCCTACTCCAGGAATACTCATCATTTCTTCTGCTCCTGGAATTTCTTTTAAAATATTTTCTATCTGAACAAGTACTTGTTCTAACTCTTCTATTAAAGCGTCATACTGCGACAATAGGGTTTTCAATTCTTGTCTTGCCATTATCTCGCCTTCTGTTAGCCCAGTACTGTTTTGGGCTGCTTCTTTCAGCTTTTTTGCTCTTTTTTTACCTACTGCTCGATTTACTTCTTGTTTCCAGCAACTTACTATCTCTTCTTCACTATGACCTAATATTTCTTTTGGTAGGGGAAATTTTTTTAAAGTTAATAGTGCTGCTTTTCCATCCCAGTTCTTAAACACTGTGCTGAATTCTGGGAAGTAGCGATCTAACCAATTGTCTACCCTACCTTTTACACGCCTTAAGTCATCTGTTAGCCGATCTCGCAAATTCATCCCATTCCGTAGTTCTGCATATATTCCTGTAGGGATATTGGGTACTGAGTAACGGCCATCTTTTACTAACTGTGCTATCACTTTTGCATCTTTAATATCATTTTTAGTTGGTGAGTTGTCGTCTAGTTCTTTGCTTTTCTTTACGTGATTTGGATTTACTAAAATAGTTTGGATACCTGTTTGCTTTAAAAATTGAGCTAGAGTCAGCCAGTATTGGCCAGTAGGTTCCATACCTACTAAGACTTCTTCTTTTGCTTGTTCTTGTTTGATTACCTCTAGCCAACTTAAAAACTTCTTAAAACCTTTCCTGGTGTTTTCAAAGGTGATTGGTTTCGAAAACTCCACACCCCGAAAATCCTGAGCTCTTGCTACGTGTTCTGCTTTTGCAATGTCTACTCCGATAATCAAACTTGACTCTTTTACTTGATTAATTCTCTCATTTTGGGTATACTTCATGGTAAGTACCTCCTCTGCTTAAATTAAGGGTCGTCATTTCTAGGTGTAGCGACACCTCGTATATTAGCAGGAGGTACTTTTTTTATCAATCTTCATTTTAATTCATTACAGGAATGCTCCTTATAAATTAGTTAATGTTAGTACCTCCTTTCACCTAAATTGTAAGTCCTTAATAGCTTGCCATCAATAAAATATCATAATCGCGCGCCATATTAGCATAAATAATGTATAAGCTGACATAAACGAAACAATTTTGCACAGCTCTCAAGTTATTCGACTTATTCTATATCCACGACAGTAGGCAAATCAGCATTAACAGGTAGTAGTTTTCCCCAGAAATATTCACCGTCTATTTCAGACACAGCGGCTTCAACTTCTCCCGAGGAAGTCTCCAGTATTACACTATCGACATCTTCTTCAAATATCCATGAGTAATGAAAATAATATTCTGAGACACTTTGGTACTTAGAACCAACTCTTCCGGAAAAAGTCTTCTCAGGATCTACCTCTTCATGATGAGTTAATTCGTGTCGAGATAATTGAAAACCTCCATTTTCCAGTTCTATCATAGCTACTTTAAGATTATCATTTGACTGATACACAAATAAATCACCTTCATCGTAGGATTTTGTCAATTCTATATTCATATCATCGTCGTCAAGAAAATCAATAATTTCTAAGGTACTTCCTTCCTCGACACCAATTGGGTTATCTGCCAAATTCAGGTCCTCTAAATTATCCATCTCTTCTAAAGCTTGATAGTCACTGATACGGTTATCACTTAAATGTAGAACATTTAGATCGTCTAAGTTTTCAAGAGGTGTGAAGTCATGGATTTCATTTTCGTTAGCATGAAGTGAACCTAAATTTGTCAGTCCTTCTATATAAGATAAATCTTCAATTTGAAGATTATCTATCGCTAGTGTGCTTAACTCTTCTAGTTCAGCCAAAGCAGATAGATCGTCAATGGGATTGGAATTTAAAATAAGGGTATTTAAACCATCTAAACTCTCTATACTAGATATATCTTGAATCCCATTTTGAGCTATTGATAACAGGCTTAAGTTCTCCAGGTTTTGAAGTGGAGATATATCTGTGATGTGATTTTTGTTCATAATCAACCAGGTCAATTTGGGAAAATTACTGGCTATCTGCTCCACATTTTCATCATCCAAATTAGTTTCAGTTAAGAACAACATCGATAAATTTTCATTTCCAAACAAGGGAGAAAGATCGTCTATTTCAGCCCCATAAAAGCCTACTGAAGATAAGTTTTCCAGATCTTCTAATGGTGATAAGTCAGTGATTTGATCGCCATGCAGGTGAAGCACCTCTAGATTTGAAGCATATTCAAGGCCCGTAAGGTCTTCTGGATACTCATCTTCCTTTGGGGAATCATCTTCTGGGGAATCATCTTCCTCTAGATTCTCATCTTTCTCTACATTCTCATCTTCCCCTAGGGAGTCATCCACCCGCGGGGGCTCATCCTTCTTTAGATTCTCATCTTCATATGATTCTGGAATATTTAATCGTGTCAGCTCTTTCATATCTGCTTTGGTGATATCTTCCCCATCTTCAATCTCAAGTTCTTCTCGAATTTGCTTTTCTAGCACTTCATCGGGTATTGGTACAGTATCATCGGCATCTAAACCATCTGATGGTCCCGATAATCCTATACAACCTGTCAGAACAATTAAGCTTATGGCAATGACAGAAAGCTTAACTGTAGGCCTTTTAAAGTTTGAAATCATTTTAACTCTCCTCACTAAATCAGATTTGTTATTTGCTATTCCCGTAGTACCAGGTAAAGTTTTCTGGTTGGCAATACCATTTAATACATTAAGAATGGTATGACCGTACTGCTTTCTCTCTTGGGAGTTCAAATAATACATGACATATTCATCACAGGCGAATTCGCAGTCTCTTCTCATTTTAGAAAAAGCATACCAAATCACCGGGTTAAACCAATGTAAAATTTGTAGGATAGTGCTCACCCATATAATAGCCACATCTTTTTGTTTAATATGGGATAGTTCGTGCAAAATAATATATTCAATCTCTTCGTTTGAAAGATATTCAGTTAAATTTTCAGGTAATACGAGTTTAGGTTTTGATACACCCAAAACAAAAGGAGTTTTGATTGAATTAGTAGATATAACTTTTATCTCACCCTGAAAACCCAATTTTGTTTTACTTTTATTTACAATCTCCATAATATTTTTATCAGTGGCAACTTCATGCTTTTTAATATTGTATTTAAGCTTGTAGTAAGAAAATACAAAAATACCACTGAACACTAGAACACCTAACAGCCAAATGCGGCTGATTTCTTCAAATCCTAAGCTAAAAATCCTTGTGATACTGTTGCTGTTTATGCTAATACTGCTGCTACTGCTGTCACTACCTCTATGTACTTCATCTTGGTGAACGCCTGGAGATGAGTCCTTCTCGCCCTGTTCTTTACTGCTTAAATCACTGCCACTGGCCAGATCTCTGCCACTACTCAGATCTTCATCTGTACTCTCGGTTTCAGGTGATTGTTCTTGCACATCTACTCCCGGGGCCTGGGAAGAGTCAGAATCAGCTTGTTCAAGAAGTTCATTTAGTGAAAGTGTTTCTATATTTTCTGTATGATAATGTTCTTGAACAAAGGGTAGATAATTATATATACTGACAGATGCTTCAGGGGCAACGGGAATTAACAATCTTATAATCAGTAGCATCCAAATAAAATAATGCCAGCGAGGGGTCAGTACCCTACCAAAGAAAAATTTGATCAATAAAATTAGACCTGTAACCACAATTCCCATAAGTGACAGTGTGATAATGATAGAAAATATATCAACTGCATTCATATCAATTTCCCCCTAGCTCATCATGGCCTTTATGCCCTTCACACTCATCATGGCGGTCAGCACCTTTACAATCATCATGTCCTTCATACACAACATGACCATTTTGGTCTTTACTGTTATCCTCTCGGGCTTCACCCTCTGTATCGTCATCCAAAAGTTTTTTAAGTTCATTTATCTCTTGTTGTGATAATCTGTCCTGTTTAATAAAGTTTGCCACTAACATAGAAACTGATCCATTATATACTTTTTCTAAAAAAGTTTCTGTTTCCGTAAGCCTACACTCCTCTTTCGACAGCAAAGGATAGTACAAGTAACGTGTAGTATTTTTCTCTACCCCAACAACACCTTTTTTTACTAATCTACTAATCAAGGTGTGAATAGTCTTGGGTTTCCAGTCTGTTTGAGGTTGTAATCTTTCTATAATAGCACTAGAAGGGATTGGGGAATCATCCCACAAAACCTCCATGACTTCCCATTCGGAATCGGATATTTTATTAGTTTTTTTAACCACAAAAACCCCTCCTACATATGTAATCCTTGTAGTTACATCTTACATTTGTAGGAAAGGTTTGTCAACCGAATGTATAGAGATAGGCACTTTAACTTACTCCCACAGCTAAAGCAGTGGACTTTCTGCTATTGTTCGTAATATTTATCTCGAATATTTAGTTGATGACACTGTAAAATTTCTAATTGAATGGATTATGGTCATAAAAAATTTTTAAATGATACAAATATTTTTTTGGAGGATAGTTTGTGTAATCACGGAATAAGAATAATAAGAGAATTAGTTAAGTCAATATAAAACCAATTAAATTCATATTGAACTAAACAGTGATGAATATTATTATTAATAATATTCTTAATTTTCCTAATTTTTTAAACACTAGTTTTAAAAATACTACATTTATTGAAATTTTACATTTTTTTGTACATCTGATTTTAATAAGCACAAACAAAGGGGGGAGAAAATGTCACAAGATCAGCTGGAATACGAACTAGAAAATTGCCAGAAGTACTACTTTGATTTTGAAAATTTGAAATGGCTTATTAAGCTACTGTATAAATTCCGCCAAGATTTAAAAATAGAACACAATTGCAAAGAAACACCAGCCAAACTAAACAATATACAAATTTCTCTAACAGACCTAATAAGTACTGTAGAGCAAATTGTAAAACAGATTAAAGCAGAACAAAAAAATCGGTTACTAACCAAAGATATCAATATCTGGTTAACAGATTTGAAAACTGTATTATCTTCCTATCAGGAACACGTAAAACTCAATGAGATTGGAGAACTGATAAGCAAAGTCAATCAACAATTTCCAGCTAAAAGGGATTTCACCAATTTAATCCTAATTTTTTCTTTTTCTACTCTATTGGAATTAAAAAATATAAGAAATATCATAGCTGGTTTTAGTACAGCAGATTGGCAAAATGGTCACGGTTACTGCCCTATCTGTCTTAATAAGCCACACTACGGATTACTCAGGTCCAAAGACGGCAAAAAGATGTTGGAATGTTGGTTGTGTAGTATGCAATGGGAATTCCCGAGACTTAAGTGCCCTTATTGCAAAAACGAAAACCAAAATCAACTAGGATTATTTACTTTTGTTAGAGATGACTTGTGTCGAGTTCAGTTTTGCGAAAATTGTTTTAGTTATCACAAAGTCTTCGATTTGCGCAAATCGGGATCTGTATTTTTGTTGGAAATGCACAATTTCGCCAGTTTAACTCACGATTTGTATGCTGAAAAGGAAGGTTTTCAACCGGGTTCAGGACTTAGCTGGGTCAATGAAGGAGATTTAATTAACACCTAATTTTCTAAGGAGGTGACCGAAATTTGGGCTTAACCCGTCGTGATTTTTTCAAAGTTACTGGAGTCTCCGTCACCGCTGCCTCTTTAACGTCCATGGGAGTCAAAAAAGTTCATGGTTCATACCAACCAGTTAGAATAAATTACGCTAAGGAGATCACTACTATCTGTCCATTTTGCTCAGTTGGTTGTGGAATCATTTGCCATGTACAAGACGGCAAACTTTTAAATACCGAAGGAGATCCTGACCATCCCATTAATGAAGGCACACTATGCAGTAAAGGTGCAGCACTTTTCAATATGGTAAACACTTATGATGAAAAAGGTAGCATTGTGCCAAATCCTGAAAGACTCACGAAAGTAAAATACAGACCTCCCAACAGCGGAGAATGGAAGGAACTCAGTTGGGAAGAAGCTCTTGATAAAATTGCAGACAGAATCAAACAAACCAGAGACAATACTTTTGAGCAACAAGATGAAAACGGTGTGACAGTAAACAGAACTAAAGCTATAGCACATTTGGGAAGTGCAATGTGTAATAATGAAGAAAATTATCTCTACCACAAGTTAATCAGGGCTTTGGGGGTAATTAATATCGATCACTGCGCCCGCCTTTGACACTCTTCTACGGTCGCCGGACTCGGCGCCACGTTTGGAAGAGGTGCTATGACTAATCACTGGATTGATTATCAGCACTCAGATGTCTTTATGAATATCGGGCTCAACACAGCCGAAAATCATCCTGTATCCATGAAATGGATCGATAAAGCTAGGCAGGAAAAAGGAGCTAAATTAATCTGTGTAGACCCTAGAATCACCAGAACAGCAGCCGTCGCTGACATCTATGCTCCTATTCGTCCTGGTACCAATACTGCTTTTTTAGCAGGGCTTATTAATTACGCCCTAGCAAATGAATATTATCACGAAGAATACGTGAAACATTACACTAATGCCTCTTATCTAATTAAAGAAGAGTTTAGTTTTGAAGACGGTATGTTTACTTCCCCAGAAGAGGTAAATGGCGACTATTACCAGCGAAATGAAAACGGAGAGATTATAACAGATCCTGATTTAGAAGATCCCAATTGTGTCTTTCAATTACTAAAGGATCATTATCAAAGATACGATTTAGACACTGTCAGCGAGATCACAGGTTGTCCGAAAGATAGTTTGAAGGAAGTGGCTAAAACATTTTGCAGCACTGGTGAACCTGCTAAAGCTGGTAATATCATGTACGCCATGGGTATCACCCAGTTTACTCACGGAGCTCAAAATGTACGCAGTATAGCTATACTGCAGCTATTACTTGGCAATATGGGAATTGCCGGAGGTGGAGTGAACGCCCAGAGAGGTCAGTCTAATGTGCAGGGCTCTACTGATATGGCCATGCTATATCACATCATCCCTGGTTATATGGGAACTCCCTCGGCACAGCTCCATCCTACTTTTGAAGATTATAAGGAACAGGAAACTCCGGATTCTGGTTACTGGGAAAACACTCCCAAATTCATTACAAGTATGTTAAAAGCTTTTTGGGGTGATTACGCCACAGCAGGAAACGACTATTGTTATGATTTCATGCCGAAGTTAGATGAAAAAGACAGATCTCATATCGGTATGTTCAGAGAAATGGCCGAAGGTAATGTAGAAGGGATGATATGTTGGGCCGATAACCCCGCCGTAAGTGGCCCTTCTACAGCTCACAAACGGGATTACATGGGTAAGCTTAAATGGATGGTATCTATCGATATTTTTGAAAATGAAACTGCCGCCTTCTGGAAGGCTCCAGGAGTTGATCCCGAAGAAATCGATACAGAAGTTTTCTTACTGCCCGCGGCATTACACGTAGAAAGGGAAGGTTCTATAAGTAATAGCGGTCGATGGATTCAATGGCGCAATAAGGCAGTAAATCCACCGGGAGAAGCGAAATCCGACTTGGAAATAGTAGATCTAATCTACAAAAATATCAAATCAAAATACGAAGCTGAAAATGGAGTGTTTCCAGAGCCCATATTGAATTTAAATTGGGACTACGGCGAACCCGCAGATCCTGAAACAGTAGCGAAAGAGATCAATGGCTTTAATACTATAACTGGTGAACTGATAGAAAACTTCACCCACTTACAAAGTAATGGCAGCACTGCTTCGGGGAATTGGTTATACTGCGGATATTATAATGATCACAACGCTCCTCCTACAAAGAGAAGACATAGAGAAGTTCAGGGAATTGGACTTCATCCCGACTGGTCTTTTGCATGGCCTCTTAATAGGAGAGTGATTTACAATCGTTGTGCTGCCGATCCAAAAGGTAAACCTTGGAATCCAGAAACACCTTTAGTATGGTACGAAAATGGTCAGTGGAAAACCAATGATGTCCCCGATTTCAATACCGATGTTCCGCCGGAAGATACAGCCAATACACCTTTTATCATGCTCCCCGAAGGTCAAGGTAGACTTTTTGGTAATGTAGCTTTAGTTGATGGACCTTTCCCTGAACATTATGAACCTTGGGAAAGTCCAGTGGAAAATATTATGTCGTCAACACAGTTTAATCCCCATGTCACAGAATGGTATCCCGATCAGAGAGCAGAGATAGATAGTGAAGAATATCCCTACATTGCCACAAGTTACAGAATTACTGAGCACTATCAAACCGGCATGATGACTAGGAATATGCCATGGCTTTACGAAACTATGCCTGATATATTCGTTGAAATTAGTAAAAGTTTAGCAGATAAACTTGGTATAACAAAAGGTGAATCAGTGGAAGTGATTACCCCCAGGGGCAAATATCAAGCCGGAACGTGTATAACTAATAGAATCAGGCCAATTCAAGTTAATGGTAGGAAATTAGAGATGGTGGGATTATTGTGGCACTGGGGTTATCAGGGAGCGGCAAAAGGAGCTGTGGCCAACGATGTTTCACCTTCAATCGGAGATGCAAACACCACCATCCCTGAATACAAAGCTTTTCTGTGTAATATAAGGAAGGTGAATAACTATGACTAAAAGCATGTTGATAGATACATCTAAATGTACTGCTTGCAGAGCCTGTCAAATTGCTTGTAAACAATGGAATCAACTTCCTGCAGAAAAGACCAGTTTCACCGGTAGTTATGAAAACCCTACCAGTATCTCACCTGTAACTTGGACCAGAATTGTCTTCCAGGAGCAGGAAAACCCCAATAATTCAGCTGGGATTAGCTGGTACTTCTCAAAACAAGGGTGCATGCACTGTACAGATGCCGGTTGTTTGACAGTATGTCCAACTGGTGCAATTTATCGAACTGAATCGGGTACTGTTAATGTTGATTTTGACAGATGTATAGGTTGTAATTACTGTGCTGCCAATTGCCCCTTTAATGTTATAAGTTTCGACCGCAGGACTAATGTTCCTCCTAAATGTACTTTCTGCCACGACAGAATGGTCAATGGATATCAACCTGCATGTGCCAGCGTCTGTCCATCCAATGCAATTATTTACGGTGAACGACGTGATGTTATCAATACCGCCTTTAATAGAGTTAATCATTTAATAGAAAATGGCAATCCTAAAGCCAGGGTTTATGGAGTAGATGAACTAGATGGCATGGGCATGATCTATGTATTAGAAAATGAGCCCGAATACTACGGTTTCCCGAAAGAACCGGCTGTATCTACTTCGGCTAAAATTTGGGGCGCTATTTTCAGTCCTTTTAGATTATTAATTGCAATACTAGTTAGTTTAGGGGTTCTAGCAAATAAATCAGAATATAACAAAGTAAATAGAGCTAAACAGCAAAAAGAAAAGCGCAATTCTGACAAAGAAGATCAGGGGGTGACAAAATGAATGTAAAATCCATAATTGGCGGAGCCTACCTTCCCCATTGTAAAGAATACACTGAAGAGCACAACATAAAAGACATCTCACTTCCAAAAGAAGTAGTAGTACCCCTCATTCAACACGTAGGTGCTCCCTGTAAACCTTTAGTGAGCGTAGGAGACAAAGTAACCATGGGACAAAAGATAGGTGATAGTGAAGAATACATTAGTGCCCCCGTCCACGCCAGTGTAAATGGCACTGTCAAGGCCATAGAAAAACGTCCCGGTGTGGAAGGATATGATGAAGACAGTATAGTGATATCCACTGATTTCGATAAAGAAGAACCTGAGTTTTACACTAAGAATGATCCCGATAAATTATCAGACGAAGAATTAAAAGAACTGCTAAAAGATTCAGGCATAGCTGGTATGGGAGGAGCTGCTTTCCCAACCTATGTTAATGTAAATCAGTCACAGCCCATTGAATATCTGCTTTTAAATGGGGCTGAATGTGAACCCTACTTAACTTGTGATCATCGTCAAATGATTGAAATGCCTGAAAAACTAATCAAAGGTGCAGAGATACTAATGCGCATCATAGGTGCTAAAAAATGTTATATCGGAATAGAAACTAATAAACCCGATGCCATAGAAGTTCTATCTGAACAAACTAAAGAATTAGAAAATATGGAAGTGGTCCCCCTAGCCTCCAAGTATCCACAGGGCTACAAATCTCATTTAATAAATGCTATTACTGACCGCAAAGTACCTCGAGGGGCTAGATCAGCGGAACTCGGATGCATTGTTAGAAATGTAGGCACTACAATCGCTGTGTACGAAGCTGTGGTGTACGAAAAGCCACTAATTGAGCGAGTAGTAACTGTATCGGGGCCAAAAATACCTCAACCGGGCAATTTTTCAATTCGCATCGGCACCCCAATATCTCATATCCTAGAACAGTGTGAAATTGAAGACATAAGCACTTTGGAAGGATGTAAAGTTATTTTAGGGGGACCCATGACGGGAATGAGCCAGTACTCTGTTCAAGCGCCCATTGTCAAAAATAGCACTGGCTTATTGGTTTTTCCGCCGGAAATGTTACCGGAATGGGATTATCACAATTGTGTGAAATGCGGTGATTGTGTAGCTCATTGCCCTATGTATCTGTATCCCAATAAATTGAGTATTTTTGCAGAGGCCGAAATGTACCGAGAAGCAGAAGATTGGGATATTATGGACTGTATTGAATGCGGATTATGTGTGTATCAATGTCCGTCTAACAGGCCCATTGTCCAATTTATTAAGCAAGTGAAACCAGTTATCAAAAAAATGCAGAGAAGTAGATAATTGAAAATATTGCATACGAAAGGGGGAAATGATTTTGGCTGAACCTCGGCTTGTGGTAGACTCTTCGCCACACCTTAGAAGTAAAAAAACTGTTTCTGTTGCTATGTTTGATGTGATGATCGCTTTAATACCCATAGTTTTGGTTTCGATATATTTCTATCAACAGCATGCCATATTTACCATAGCTGTCTGTATGATAACTGCAGTTTTAACAGAACTGATCGTACGTAAACTGACAAACCGCCAGCCCACTCTTAATGATGGAAGTGCCTTGTTAACGGGATTATTCGTAGCACTTTTATTTTCTGGAACTGTTGCTGTTTGGACCGCAATCTTGGCAACTGTGCTAGCCATTGGCGTGGCCAAAGAATTTGTGGGAGGTTTAGGATGGAATTTATTTAATCCCGCAATTTTCGGTAGAAGTATGATTATTATCTTGTCACCGCTATTTCTATGGTTAAATGATTTGTTCGCAGATATATATGTAGATCTAGGACCAGTAGATGTAATGACTCAAGCAACTCCCCTGGCAATGTTGCAAGGGGGTATGGAGATGCCTTCTTATTGGGAAATGCTTGTGGCGTTTCCAGGAGGGGCATTGTCGGAAACTTCGCCTTTAGCGCTATTAATCGGTGGGATTTACCTACTTTATCGTGGGCACATAAATTGGAGAATTCCTGTATCGGTTATCGGTACAGTTGTAGTACTCTCACTAATCGCTGGTGCAGATCCTATGTACCAAGTGCTTAGTGGCGGAATAATGATCGGAGCATTCTTCATGGCTACCGACTGGGTGACTAGTCCCATTAACAACAAGGGAAAAATTATATTTGGAATTGCCATCGGTGCATTAACGATTCTATTTAGATTAGGACTTGGAGCTACAGAAGGTGTCGCATTTTCCATTTTAATCATGAACGCCTTTGTGCCATTAATTGATAAGAAAACTAAACATCCATCCTTTAGTGAACCAGAACCTATAAAACAAACCACTAAAGAACACGGAAAAACAGTAGCTGAATCCTAAATATATATTTTCCAATTTCTCATTTGATAAGGGGCTGCCCCAAAAGTGATAATTTTTGGGGTGCTGCCCTTTTTTTAAATATTTTCTATTTGTTTATTTCAATAAACCCAATCTTTTCATCTATAAAAACGCTTGCTTTACCTTCCGAAATTCGTCCTAACGCTACTTCGGAGTCTAATTTAAATTTTATATCGCCATCTAGATCATATACAATCCACTGTTCGTCTGTTGTTCTTACCTGAATTAATTCTTCACCTTCTTTATAGGGCCATGCCATTTCGTAGTCGGGCTCTATAATAAATTCACCTTTTTTGTTTATAAAACCCCATTTTCCTTCTGTTGATTTATTTCTTGCAACTCCGTCCTTAAAATGATCTGATGAATCCGACTCAAGTTTGAATATATATTCACCGCTTTCATCAATAAATCCGTATTCGCCTTTCATGTTTGTAGCAGGAGCTATACCACCTTTAAAATTACTAATGGATTTAAACTCGGGTTCTATCACATATTCTCCGGATTTATCTATAACTCCCCACAATTCAACTTCTTCTTTTACATTTTCTTCTTTCTCCACTAAATTTTTAATACCAACTGGTACAATTCCATCAGAGAATGACCTAGCACTATCAAATTTAGGCTCTATAACATACTCTCCCTCTTTATTAATAAAACCATACTTCCCTTCTTCTTTACATTGAACTTTAGCTAGTCCCTCAGAAAACAGAGAAACAGAATCGAATTTAAGATCTATAACAATATCACCATCTCGGTTAGTAAATCCTGCGCCTTTATCAAAGTCAGAAACACCTATCATATCACCTGAACCAACCCAGATAAAATCATATGTGGGCTCTATAACATAATCACCTTGCTTATTAATAACTCCTTTTTTGCCATCAAGTTCAATCTTTGCTAAACCATTTTTAAAATCATGGGCATTATCGTATTTTGGTTCAACTAAATACTCCCCTTCTTCATTTATATAACCCCATTTATCATCTAATTTAACTGCACCAAATCCCTCTGAAAAGGAACTCGCGTCATCAAATTTTAGTTCAACTATTTCTTTCCCTTCTCCATCAATATAACCATAAGTATTATCAATACCTACCATAGCATAACCATCTGAAAACCAATCGGCTTCATCGTATTTTGGTTCAACTACAAAGTTTAAATCTTCTTTTTGTTTTACTAAATCATCACCGTTTTCTTCTATAGGTTTTTCTTCTACTTCTTCCGTACCACAACCCATAGAAAGCAAAGTTGTTAATATAACCAAAATAAATAAACGTTTCATCTAATACTCCTTGTATAATGGATTTAGGTTTTAAGGTTACCTATAAACCTTATTTTCCACCTTTACAGTTATCCTTTTTATAAGGATAATTACCTTATCGGATAGAGGTTGGCCGTCAAAGAATTGATAGATCAACCGGATTAGCATTCCGGTGCTTTATCCAATTGAGCTATGGATTCGTCCATAATATACTATATTTGTAAATATTATGCAATAAACATAATAAAATATGATGACGGGTGACGATAGAGTATAGATTTAATACCGTTATTCCACGATCAAAGACAAGAAACTTTCAGAAGTTCTCACAACAACTGCGCTTGAAGTTGGCTTTGCTAGCTGATTTTACATAAAAATGGCCGTTTTCACGATCATGAAAACGGCCATTTTTTATGTAATATGTGATTTTCCATGTCATTTTAACTAAATTCTGAGATAATTGCCAAAACCATAAACAAACCCATTACTTTTAAATTATATCCATGCCACTGCAAATAAAATTTTAACAAACCCATAAATACCCATAGCAATTAAGGACAACATATTAGAATAGTACACAGGACTAACACTGAATTCATCATCAAAAGCCTTCACATTGTAGGCAAAGAATCTAGTTAGTAAGTACATATTCAATAAAAAAGGAACAAGAAGTGAACACAGCATATTAAATAATGAAATTTTAATAACAAAAGTAGAGAGTAAAGAATTAACAGCTAGAAAGACCATGCCAAATGCCGTTGCTGCTGTTAAAACAGGCAGATATTTTTGAAGTACATCAAAAGAAAGATTAACTCCAACGGTTTTTCCGATAATGAAATAAACTCCACCCATAAATATTAACCAAAATAATAGCAAAACAATAGAATATACAATGGCTCCAACAACAAAATCTCCGAATTGGAAGCTTGTGTCTAGCATACCAGTTACCATGTTGCCACCTAATAAATTACCTAAGAAAATATCCAAGGCTGAGGCCTTTAAATACTCAATTGTAAAAGATATTAATACTCCCTGAATTAAAATAAAAATTAAAGATAAAATATGAGCTTGTTGGACTGGTCTGGTTAAAATGTGATTTTCCATAAAGATTTCATCATCTGTTACTGTAAAACTGGCATGAGAATCTTGTAAAAAAGCTTTCAGATTGGGCATTTTTTTAAGACCTCCTTTAATTTTGTTAAATATTAGTATTAAGGGAAAATAGGTCACATTTAATTCCGTTTCAACAAATAGTTAAATTCTCCTGCATAATTTTGTTAAATAAGTAATTTGCTATAAGGTATCCCAAACGCTACTAATGAAAATAAAAAATAGCCGCTCTCATTTTTAGAGAACGGCCAACGACCTTTTCTTAATGTGAAAAGACCGGATAATAAAATTGGTTATTTCTCATAAACTTCTTTCCCGTTCAATACGGTCTTATATACCTCAATCTGGTCATAAGCGTCTTTGTCCAATTCAAAAATGTTTTGGTCAAAAATGGCTATATCAGCTTTAAAGCCAGGTTTTAATTTACCTAGAATATTTTCTTTACCCATGGTTTTTGCCGGATTGGCTGTTAGAGCAATCAAGGTTTCAGCAGGTGAAAAGGACTCCTGCATTCCCAGGCCAACATTTGCATAGGGGCTTTGGGGTTCATCGGCCAAGCGATTGACGGAATAGCGGAATACAGTACTGATATCACCGAATGCGTTAGGACAGTCCGATGAGAAACAAACTGTGGCACCAGATTCTTGCAAAGATTTGTGAGGCCATATTTTTTCTGCACGTTCTTTTCCTAAAAACATCTCACTGATTTTGGAAACGGAGTCAATACCCAATAGTTCTGGTTGAGAATTCACCCCTAGAGTTTTTGTCTTTGTGTACTCTTGAATTAAGTCTTTGGACTTCTCTGAAATCATCATGCCGTGTTCAATACAATTGACAGGATATGTGTTGTCAGATTGCATAAATGCTCTTACCATCTCGTTGAAGCTTCGGTCTCCCGTGCAGTGAGCTCGGACGCCAATGCCCATGTCATTAGCTTCTTTTACCATTTTACGTAGATAATCCATATCAATACAGGGTTCACCATACCAGTCAGAGCGGGAAGCATATGGTTCTTCAAGCCATGCAGATTCGCTACCCTGGGGAACCCCATCTACAAAAACCTTGAGCCCAACATGGAATGCGAAGTCCCACTGCCAGTCGTCTCGGAACTTGAGCCACTGGGAGGGGCCATCTTCCAGGGCAGTGTTTATGGCGATACGAAGGGGAAGAGATTTTTCTTTAGCTCTTTCTCTGTATTTACGTTCATTCCACAGCTCAATACCACCTAGTGGTAGGACTTCAATGGTACTCGTATAACCGTTTTTATTCATATGAGCACCCAGTTCATCGATTGCCATGTCGATCTCTTCGTCGGTTGCCTCATTAACCAGTACTGCCAAAAATTTAAGGAAAAGTGTCTCTCCTATATAGGAGACGCTACCGTCATCTTCATACTCTACCACAGATCCTTCAGGGATATCGTTTGGATCCCAGCCGGCAAGTTCCAATGCCTTGGAGGAAAAACCCCCTGCGTGACCTGTTAGATCAATGGCAACTGTGGCAGTATCTTTACCAAAATACTCGTCAAGCTTTTTAGTCGTTATCTTTCCTGCAGTTCCAGGATCATAGCCCCACACGAAGTAGAAAGGTTTACCCGGGCGTTCTTTAATGAGCTCCTTCATCTCTTTAACAATGCGTTCTTCTGTGTAGGAGGGATCGGCAAAGATACTGAATGTAAGCATGCGCCCTGTAAGGAAAAAATGTGTATGAGAATCAATCAAGCCGGGAGCAATGGTCTTATCCCCTAGATCTTCAACTTCTGCACCTTCCAGGTATTTTTCCGCTCCGGCTTTGTCTCCTACATAAAGGATATTTTCCCCTTCCACTACAACAGCACCGGAAATTGTGTTCAAACTGTCTGCAGTAAAAATGCTCGTACTGTAATAAACTTTTCTACTCATAGTTATCACCCTTTCAATAATTTTAGTTTACATAACTTTCTGTCTATAAAGTTAGTCCACCTCCTACCTCGATGACAGTGCCACTTATATAGTCAGACTCACTGGATGCCAAGAATAAGTAGGCATAAGCCACATCCAGAGGTTCACCTAGCTGCTTTAGGGGAGTTTTATTTTCCATGGAAGACAATATCTTCTCAGGTACCTTCTCAGTCATAGGTGTTTTAATAAAACCTGGCGCGACGGCATTTACCCTAACACCTTTTTTGCCGAATTCCTTAGCCCATGATTTTGTCATGCCAATTACACCTGATTTGGTGGCAGCATAATTGGTTTGTCCTATATTTCCGTAAATACCAACTACAGATGATGCATTGATTATTTTTCCATAACCCTTTTCAGTCATGTACTGGGAAATTACCTGGGTACAGTTAAAAACTCCGGTTAGATTGACATCAATAACCTGCTGCCAATCGCTTTCTGATATGTCTCGAA
Source organism: Natranaerobius thermophilus JW/NM-WN-LF (assembly GCF_000020005.1). Taxonomy (NCBI): domain Bacteria; kingdom Bacillati; phylum Bacillota; class Clostridia; order Natranaerobiales; family Natranaerobiaceae; genus Natranaerobius; species Natranaerobius thermophilus. The sequence goes on from NC_010718.1 coordinate 2,790,768, forward strand.
GCAGTGCGTCTTTAGTTATTCCAGCATTGTTGACTAAGATATCTATTTGTCCAAATGTATTTATCACTTCTTTGGTCATTTTTTCTACACTTGATTTGTCTTTTACATTGACTTCCACAAAGAGTGCTTTTTGTTCTTGAAGCTCCTTTTGTCCCTCATTTAGTGCCTCATTTTGTAGCTCATTCTCGATCTTATTTACAACTTCCTCTCCTTCCTGTTTGTTAATATCTGCAACAACTACCTTGGCTCCTTCCCGGGCAAAGAGAAGTGCCGTTTCCCTTCCTATTCCACTGCCACCTCCGGTTATAATGGCCACCTTATCTTTTAAGCGCATACGATTTACCCCCTTAACTTTTATTGATTTCACGACTTTTAATTTAATAACTTAAATTTTATATTTTAATCCCATTTTCATATCTTTAAAAATACTTTCATCCATGGTCTGTAAGTTGTTAGATATTTTCGGTCTGAACTCCATCTTGTCCAACACATCCCGTTCCAGGTCGATCCCCGGGGCTATCTCGATGAGTTCAAGCCCTTCGTCGACCAGGGAAAAGACAGCCCTTTCCGTAACATACAGAACCTTTTGCCCTGTTTTTCTAGCGTAATTGCCACTGAAAGTGATTTGCTCCACATTGTTGACAAATTTAATATTTTTGCCTTCCTTGATAATGTTTAGCTTCCCATCTTTAACCTCAACCTCCAGGCCTCCTGCTGTAAATGTGCCGCAATAGATGACTTCTTGTGAATTTTGTGTGATATTTATAAATCCTCCTGCTCCTGCCAGCTTGGGTCCAAATTTGCTGACATTGACATTCCCTGTTTGGTCTATCTGGGCAGCTCCTAGGAAAGCCAAGTCGAGCCCACCACCATCGTAAAAGTCAAACTGACTGGGCTGGTCGATAATTGCTTCGGGATTTTTGGAAGCCCCAAAATTCAAGCCTCCTACCGGTACACCTCCTATGGGTCCGGACTCTACGGTCAAGTCCATATAATGATAAATTTCCTCTTCTGCTGCTACCTGGGCTACTCCCTCGGGCATTCCTATTCCCAGGTTAACTGTAGAATCTGGCTTTAGCTCCATGACACTTCTTCTGGATATAATTTTTCTCTCATCTAATTTAGCCTGAGCCTGGGTTGAGCCGCAGCCATTTCCTAAATTTCCTAGTTCTCTAATTTCTCCTGAATAGGCAGGATTGTAATTTTCGGCAAAGGTCTGCTGATGGTTATTCTCAGAGGCCACAACGACTGCATCAACTAGAATCCCAGGTATTTCAACCTTTTGCGGATCGAGAGTACTTTTCTGTACAATCCTTTCCACCTGGCAGATCACTTTACCCCCTGAATTTTTGACAGCTTGGGCTATTGCCCTCATTTCCAGAGTGACTGCTTCTTTTTCCATTGAGATATTGCCTTTTTCATCAGCTGAGGTCCCTCTTAGAAATGCTGCATTAATGGGAAAGGCCTTGTAGAATAACCATTCCTGACCTCCAATTTCCATAAGCTCAATAATATCTTCTTTGGTCACATCATTTACTTTTCCGCCCTGGTTTCTGGGATCTACAAAGGTTTCTAAACCGACATGAGTGAGTGTCCCCGGCTTGTTTGCTGCGATGTCCCTGAATAAATGGGCCACAACTCCTTGGGGGAGATTGTATCCTTCAATTTTGTTTTCCAAAGCTAGTTTGCCCAATCCCGGACACAAACCCCAGTGCCCTCCAATGATTCTTTTAACAAGACCTTCATGAGCTAAATGGTTCAGGCCTTTGTCCCGGCTATTACCTTGTCCTGCTGCATAGACCAAAGTCAAATTTTTGGGTTTTCCTTCTGTTTTGAATTGTTGTTCTAAGGCAACTGTTAATTCTTCCGGGTGTCCACAGCCTACAAATCCGCCTACTGCTAATGTGCTATCGTTTTCAATGAATTTTATAGCTTCTTGAGCACTAAAAAGTTTTTTCATGGCAAATCGCTCCTCTTTCTAATACTTTTATTCTTCTTAACTTTCTTCCGGGGATACATCATTTCTTTTTATATCTCTTTTATATCTCTTTTATCCATTTACTAATGATTATTTTGCAATATCCGTGCCAAGGAATAATAAACAAAAAACCTCCCTTGTAGGGGAGGTTGAGCCGTATCTTGGATATTATGAAATTGCATGTTTTTTGTGACAATTTGATAAAGTTGTCTACTGTGATAGACAGTTTGGGTTTTAAGGGGTAGAGATAAATGTCTACCGAAATAGACATGTCTAACTATGGGGACAGTTGGGATAGTTAGGACAGTTAGAGATAGTTAGGACAGTTAGGGCAACTTCAAAGATTTTTAACTAAAATATATCGCCGCTAACTCATGACTAAAGTCACGAAAGTGCGTGATGAGAATGCGTGATGGAATGCGTGATGGAACGCGTGATAAGAATGCGCGATAAGAATGCGTGATGAGAATGCGCGTGATGGAATGCGTAGACGAGATTGCGTGACGAATTTTTCAAGTAGTTTGGTCTGAAATATTATATTCTTCGAGTTTTTTGTATAAGCCCGATCTGTGAATATTTAAGAGTTCGGCTGCTTTTTTCTTGTTATTATTAGTCTGTTTTAGGGCGGTTTCAATGGCCAGTTTTTCGGCTTCTTTGACTACTGATCTGAGCTCTAAATTATGCAAATTTATTTCATGGGATTTACTATTACTGTTATTTTGCTGTTCTTCTGCCCCAGCCCATGTTAATAAATACTGGGGAATGCAGTCTTTTGTAATAATATTGCCTTTTGCCACATTCATTGACCTTTCCAACACATTTTTCAGTTCCCGGATATTGCCGGGCCAGTGATAGGAATTTAATATTTTATTTGCTTCCGAAGAAACGCCATTGACATTTAGACCCATTTCGTCATTCAAGTCTTTGATTATAAAATTGATCAGCTTTTCTAAATCATCTTTCATCTCCCTCAATGGCGGAACATTAATATTAAATACATTCAAGCGATAATAAAGGTCTTCTCGAAATTTGTCCTGAGCAATCAACTGTTCTAAATTTCTGTTCGTAGAGGCTATAATTCTGACATCTAAATCAATTACCCGCTCACTTCCTATTCTTTGCACTTCCCGTTCTTGTAGGGCTCGCAGTAGTTTCACCTGCATATCAAAGGGCATATCGCCGATTTCGTCTAAAAATATGGTTCCTCCATTGGCAAGTTCAAATTTTCCAGGTTTCCCTTCTTTGTTAGCACCCGTAAAGGCACCTTTTTCATAACCAAAGAGTTCCGCTTCCAATAGATTTTCTGGAATAGCTGCACAGTTAACCCTGATAAAGGCCCCGTATCTTCTTAAGCTCCCATCGTGAATGGCATGGGCGAATAATTCCTTCCCGGTACCGCTTTCACCTCGGATAAGGACGGTGGAATCACTTTGAGAAGCTATTTTAGCCATTTCTTTGGCTTCTATGATTTTTTTACTTGAACCCACTATATTCTCAAAATTATATTTACTACCCTTGAGCTTTCTGACTTCACCTTTATAATAATCGAGTTCGTTAGTAGCAGCGTCTAACCTTTCAGCCAGGGCTTTTACTTCTTTGATATCTCTAAACAACACTTTTCCTAAAACCCCAACTATCTCCCCTTCTTCATAAATGGGGACTCTGGTAGCCACCATTTCGCAGCCTTTGATTTTTTGAATTTCTCCTATTTCCGGCTTCCCCGTCTCCAGAACTTTATGCATTCTGGTATTTTCAATAACTTCTGTCACATGTTTTCCCAGTGCTTCTTGTTCCGAAATCCCGGTAAACTGTTGATAAGCACTATTGAACTTAGTAATTATTCCATTGTGATCTATCATAACTATGCCATCATAGGCTTTTTCCAGCACATTTTCCATGGCATTAGCAGATGATCTGGCATTAGAAAGTTCTCTTTTAAGTTTGACGGAGTCCGATATATCTTCAAATATATAGTAATTACCGAGATGGCATTGATTTTCAATAGTAGGTTCAATAATAGGTGTTTTTATAACGGATAATGTTTTCCCGTAATAATTTATCCTTCTTTGTGATTCCTTTTTACCTTCGGTTATAGTATCACTCTTCTTTAAGTCATCGGGTATAAAAATAATCCCTTCAATTTTTTCCCCTAAGTGATTGTGACTAATGTTAAAAGTTTCTTCTGCTTTATAATTAAAACACTCTATTTTGTTGTGCTCATCGGTAACTATTAGAGCATCATTTATAGCATTCATTAAGCTATCAAACAAAGTTTCCTTGTTAATTTTTAGACACCTCCGTTTTGTTTCTTGTATTTTAAAGCTTGATCTTCGGACATATTGTTAATTGTATATTCTTCTCCGGTTTCTGCATTAATTAAAACAAATCGATATCCATCCTTAACTCGGACAGGGAATCTCCATAATAGCTCGTCAGAGAGAGCGTAGAGTTGCCCTTCGGCTAGTACTTCATTTCTGGGGTTGAGTTGTTCTTTTGCTTCGTCTACGTCAACCTTTATTTCGTGACTTGCCAGATTTTCTTTCATATATTCTAGTTTTTCTTTAAGAAAATCTCTTCTTCTAAATTCTTCAATGGTGCCATCATCAAGGGTGACTGTCATATCAATAGTGCGCCTTCTAGTCAGTATATCATCCCACTTTTCGAGAAATGTCAATTCCACCTTCCCGTCTTCTTTTTTAAGACCGTCAAGGAAAAATTCATCTTCCTGTAACCCAACATTTTCTGTCAAAAAGTCTTTTGCCTTTGTAACAGCTTCTCTTTTATCTAAATTAATTTCGTCGACCACGATATATTCTGCCATGTTAGTATCATTATAGCTGTTTCTGTCCCCACACACAATTTTGTGCTCGATAACTTCATCGTACTTATTAATCTCAAGCTCAGCCCGATCATGTTCTCTAAACTCAACAGTATAACGAGCAGGAGTATCTGCACCTTGACCCGTCCTAGTTATTTCATGATCAAGTCCATGAAGATCCAATTGTCCTTGCAAATGTTCTTTTGCAATAGCCTTTGACTCATCTTGTTTTTCCTCAACTAGCTCCTCTGTGTCCATTCGATCATCAAGGTCTATCTGGAACCGTTCCTCTTCATCGGAATCCTTCCCATCATCCTTGAGCGAATCCACATAACCATATTGATAAAAATCATTGTTTTCCGTGTATTTATCTATCTCAGTAAGGTGAGATTCTATTTTGTCGTAATCATCATCCTTTAAGTTAATGTGGATATCATTGAGTTTTTCATGAAGTCTTTGATATTCATCCATCATAGATATAAGCAAATCCTCTGTTTCTTCGGTGAAGCCTTCTTCTTGTATCCAACCGACCAGGCTCATTGTATTATCATTTAATGATGAAAAATCAGTATATAGCTGAGATAGATTTGTAAAAGAATCGTATCTCCTTAATTTTCTAATGGCAGATTCAAAATCACTGGAGTTATTTCGTATCTTCTCTAAATTATCTTGTTTTGTCTGTTCATTTCCCGTTGCCAGGGCATTATAGCCCCAATGAACTATCATATTTGATTTGTATATACTATCTATCAATTGTTCATTTTTTGTCTCATTTACAATTGATTCGGCTTCGGTTTTCTGTTGATAAAGAAAGTAATTGGCGGATAAGCTGATAAATAGTATTAATCCTATTGCAATGAAAAAGCTTCTTTTTTTCTTATCAGTCCAGTGCAATATATTCACTCCCATCTTTTATGGTGCGTCAAAACCCACATACAAACCATCTAAATCCATGTAGTTAAAATCAAATTAATAATTTATCTGATCAATCATTTTCAAATCCATGTGAGGTAATTCAGATCCGTCTCTTGGCCCAAGAGGTACATTAATCTCTCCAATACTAATCATTAATTCCCCGTCCCAAAATTCATCATCTTCTATCTCAAACTTGTGTTCATACTGATAGGTAGAATCAGATAAAGTGTTTCTATTATTATAAGTTCTTCTTGCTGATAGTGTTTCGTCTTCTCCTACTTTGCTAATTAAATTCACTTGTGTTGTAAAACCATGCTCAAATTGATCCGAATTGGTCTCACCTTTAAAGTTAATTTTATCTAAGCCTTCATCATTTCGTTCGGGTTCAGCAAGTTCTCCTTTATAGGTCCCTATTCCAGGTATATCTATGGTGAATTTTTCACCAGGAGTTGTGGGCACTTCTTTTTGAACCCGTTTCGTTAACTCAGCATTGTACAGATAAAAGGTTAAGTCTTGCTCTAAGTCCAAACCATTAGAGAGGTCCCGGTATCGGTATTCATACCTGAAATAATCTTCAGCCAAGTTTTTCCTAGCTCTGCTATATAGGTCCGCTTCAACTAATAAGGGCTTTGAATTTTCGCTTGTAGTATTATCTTGTTGCTTTATCAATAGCCACGGAGGATATTGTAGTTTCAGATCTAAGTCATCAAGGTCAGGATTTAGTTCATAATCAACCAGCATAATGAGTCTATAATGATATAAAATCATTTCCCTGGGCTTTAAAACTAAGTTCCCATCAAGGGTTTCTATTTCCATTTCTCCTTCTAGGTCGATGACTTGTTCATCGAAAAAGAGGTTAAAATTCCAATTATTCCTGTACCCGGCACACCCTACTATAAGTAGAATCAGTAATACAATAACACCAAATATACTAACAACTTTTTTTAAACTTATTTTTGAGAACATATAAATTACTCTCCATTTTTGATATTAAAATACACGCGGTTTGCCTCACTCCGTCTTCTTTAACGGCTACTGGCGGTCTGGGATTACGTCAGTCAAGATTATTCAGATGGATATTCTAATGGTAGTTCTATTTTATCATGAAATTCTAGATTGAGTCCTACCCTGGATAAATTAATGTCCATTTCATCTTCGATATTAGTATCATAATGGAAGGTCTTAATGGTATAGTCTTTATCTTGGAAATGTTTGGTTGAGGTTTCCCCGGTACGTTCACCATTAACTCTAATCGAACTTACAGCCAAAGTATCAGGAATTTTAAATGTAACCTCACCATTTTGAGTGATATCTTTGATCTGTAGTTCTTCATCCATATACTCTATGCTTTTTGGGATTTCTTCTGTTCGCACAGTATGATGTTTTTCTGTATCATCACCTACTTGGACATAATCAAAGCCTAAGTATAATTCATCTATATCTTCAAGTTCAAAGTAAAGTGAAGGAACGAAATAAAAGGTTTTTTTGTGTCGTTTATCTGCTGAAGCCGTCGATAATAAGGTTCCTTCTTGGACGTAGCGATTTCCTTCATTGTCCATCAAGTACATATTATCATATCCGACTATTGAGTAACTATCACTCATATTAGTCTCAGTATCTATTTTCATCCTGGTAGGATTAACCGTCAAGTCTTTTATATGAAACTCTCCATGGGGAATTTCTGCTTTATTATCTATACTATATGTTTCCGAGTGCATAATATCTTCTGGTTCAAAGTCTATATCTAAGTTCTCTATCTCAGTTAAGACTTCTTCTTGGTCATCACTGTGTCGTTCTACAGAAACTGATAAATTTAGTTCAGAAGGATCTTCCTCTAGAAATTCCTGTAATTCTCCTTGGCTAAAATTCTTTTCTGCCCTAGCTTTAATGTACTGATGTGATTCAGTATCATAATCATAAGAAATTCTTGGACCACCATGTTCGAAATCTAAAAAATCAACTGCAACTACTATATGGGGGGATCTGTCCTCATCCTCTGTTCTCTCACCAGGTAAAGTTGTGTCATTGGAATACTGTTCTTCTAAAAGTTCAGTTATTTTGTCTCCAGAAACCAGTAATGATAAAGTCATTCTTCCTTCATCAATCATTATATTTTCGAATGTAAACTTAATATCATCTTGTTCTATAGTAAATCCATCTATTTCGTCATATCCCATTTCCTGAGCGTGTTCAGTACCCCTGTCACCTTTAAACCAATCAGCGGCAGCCCCTATTATCGGTATCTCGGAAGCATAAGCGTAAAATCCGGGAAATATATTAACCGAACCAGCAAATATGAATATGATAAATAATGCAGCTGTTAGAGATTTTGTCATTAACTTCTTAAGCTTGAGGGGTCTTTTACGCTTATAAGTGGATTCAACCGTGTCAATAATTTTCTTGTCAAGGTTTTCTGGGACTGACACTTTATCTTGTTCCTCTTTGATCTGCTTTTTGATAACATCTTCGAAATCTTTAACCACTATTATACACCTCCTTAATCTCAAGCTTTTTCCTAAGTATTTTCAGGTTTTTATATAAGCGTGTCCTGACTGTGCCTTCTGGCAAGTTCACCAAGCCGGCAATTTCGTCCAGAGTATAACCCATATAGTACTTCAGATGGATAATTAACCTATCTTGAGGATGTAAGTCTTTAAGTGAATTATTGAGATCAATATTGTCTTCTCGATCGAGTTGTTTTTCTGTATGAGTTTCTGTAACTGCTCCCTGCATTTCTTCATCCATATTAATGACCTTATTATTTTTTCTAAGGATTTTTTGTGATTCATTAATTGTTATCCTGATGAACCACGTTTTGAAGTATTGAGGTTTCTTTAATTGTTCAATATTTAATAGAGCTTTTTCTACTGCGCTGCACACCGCATCCATACTATCTTGTTCATTTTGTAGGTAGCAGTAAGCTACTTTATAAGCTTCATCTTTTATTTTAAGAACAATCTCTGTAAAACTATTTTTGTCACCCTGTTTTGCCTGTTTAACTAGCTGCTCCATTGCTAACCTCCTTTCATTAGTTAGATCCATGGAAAGGCCAAATAGTTTTAGTAAATTATAAAAAAAAGATTGTATTAAGGTTGTATTGATGTTTAATGTTGATAACTATAAGTTTCATACTCACACTTTTTGAGGGCCCCAGTACCGCTCCCTCTGGACCGCTCCCTCTGCATATTATCAACCGGAATTTTCATTGTTGCTGTTTGCAACTGGTAGGAATGTGTTTCATCGAGCTTATCGGTGTCTTCTTTAATAATTAGATATTTCCTCCACAAAATCAGATATAATTTTCAATTTTTCAAAGTTAAATACAGACTAGTAAGGGCACGAGTTGTACTATTCGAGATTATAGACAGGAAGAATCAGCCCTACAACAGAAAAAATAAACCAAATCAAATCGAGATACAGGATTATATAAAGGAGGTGAATGGATTTCTTATAAGCTATAAATGAATTTTAAAGAAATGTTTCAAGTACTTACTAAATTGAAAGGAGATTTCTAAAGTGAAAAAATATGTTAGTGTAGTTTTAACTTTCTTGTTGGTTTTTAGCAGTTTCTCTATGGCTAGTGTTGAAGCTTCACAATACCAGGAACTGACCAAAGAGTTGGCAGAAGAGTTAGAGAAATATATTTATCCAAAACGCGATGGTACAATGTACTTTGATATAGAAAGAGCTAAAAAAGAAGGGTATAATGAGCAACAACTAAACGAGGTACAAGAAGTAATTGACAGAATGAATGAAAGTATCGAAAAAGGATATATTACTGTAGGTGAAACTGAAAATGATAAGAGAATTAGTAAAATGGAAGATGAAGACTTCGACCCTGAGCATTGGAGCCCTTCACCAGTAAAATCACAAGCTAGAAAAGCATTTTGTTTAAGCCATAGTCAAGCGGAAGATTTGGAAAAACATCTTAGAGAAGAAGGTCTATCTGATTTTGCAACTTTTCTAGGTGGAGCTGCAATATCTGGGGCAGGTTTATATAAAGTTTTTGGAGCATATTCTTTTGTCGGAAGTACTTTATGGGGTGCTGTTACTATGGGAGGTCAATATGATGATTTAAGAAATGGTTTGGTAGATGCAGCCTGGGAAATGGATGATGATCAATACGTTGTGATAACCTCCAGGGTAGAACATGTTTGGCATAGATTCGGGGATTGGACTGATGAAGAACCACCAGATGAACAAAATTCAGAGAATATTTAGGAAAAGATATAGAAAATCATCGAGTAGATAGTGATGCACTAGAAAATTATATTGACTAAACAAATCTTTGTTCAGATGCATATTATCTATTAACTTTAAAACACACCCTTCTTAATTTAAGATTCTCTATGTAAAGGGTAAACTGATGTAAAATTTTGGAAATCAGGGATGTAGTAATCCAAAGCTAAAATTTTGCTCTTTTAAAAACTAAATTAAGCAGCGTGTTTTTCTCTAGCTTTTAAGAATTTGTTTTCATTGTAGGGTTCTTTGTTCAGCCACATAGCATAGAGTATCCTGACCCAAATATTAGCTAGAGCCCTTGCAGCCTCATGATGCTGTTTGCCTTCTTTTCGCTTTCTGAGGTAATAATCTCTGGCCCAGGGGACCCACCTCGCAGTTTGAAGAGCAAATTGATGCAAAGCGTTTCTAAAAGGTTTAATACAAGAATGCCGCCTTTTCACAATACGCATTTTGCCACTTTGATGTAGTACTGGTGAAGTTCCCGCAAGGGCTTGGACTACCGAGGCGTCAGCATAACGGCTTCTATCATCTCCCCACTCTGCCAGCAGCCTCGGTGCTATACGCTTACCGGCACCTGGCAAGCTTTCAAAAAGTTTACTGTCAGAGTGGGACTTAAAAAGTTTTTCAATTTCCCTGTCATACTCTTTAATGTGCTCTAATAAAGGCTCTAGCTGATCAAGGATAGTAAATAAAAACTTAGACTTGGCAGAACAAATAGCCCTGTTACCTTCTAAATTACGTCTTTGAAGCTTTGTGAATATTTCATTAGCTTTAGATAAAGGGTTAGGATGATTTTGCTTTTTCAAAAACTTGTAGATATCATCTCTGCTAGCTTTACGAGCCTGTTTTGGAGTAGGATATTTTCTTAAGAAAGCTAGAGAGATAGGTAGAGTTATTTTAGAAAATAATTCAAGAGCTACAGGATAGTATTCTTTCAGTGTTGAAATCAGCCTATTTGTTAGCCTAGTACTTTCTTGTATAAGGGCGTCTTGATCTCTGGTGAGTACTTTAAGCTCTTGGATATGTTCCGAATCAGGCTCTAGCTTATGTAAGTCATGGAGCTCTGATCTGCCCATATTAGCTAGTATTTTAGCATCAATAAAGTCAGTTTTAGCCCCGGAAGCTTTTCGTCTAGCATCAACTAGCTTGGGGTTAACAGAATAAACAGTGAAGTTATTTTCTAAAAGATATTGAGTTAAAAGTCCATGTTTGGTTTCAATTAAGCAGCAGAAGTTTTCAGGATTATCGTCATGTTTCAAAAGTTTAGTTTCTAAAGTTTCAAATCCATCTTGAGAATGTTGAATAGTGAAGTTATCTAGTTCTCTACCATCGCCACTCATGACCAGGATATCATGTTTTGTATCAGCCCAATCAATCCCAACAAAGTACATCTTAAGACCTCCTTTAGGTGATGGTATTTAGTAGCAGTGGTGATCCTCGTCTAGCATCGGTGCTCGAGGCACAACTTCTCTATAGTCCGTAACTGCTACTTATGGTATCCGGGGAAGACATTTCTTAAATAAGCAGTCACACTGGCTAGGAGGTGATGGTCTTTCCCCGGATGGCCACCTTTACTTTATTATTACGTGATCCAAGAGGGACTTTCCTGCCCTTCTATAAATAACTATAACAGACGAGAGGGGTGTGTTATTATTTCAGTCAAAGAGGTTGACATGCAAGGAGGGTAACTTTGAAATTAACTGGTATATTACCAACTATTATTGAACGGAATAACAAGTATGTCGTATATCCGTTAGGCCCTTTGGGGAGGGGGTTCTTTATTTCTAAAAATAAAAAGAATACTCTCAGGGAATTTATCAAACTTTACATTGGCTTTGTTGTATTTTATATACTGGTATTTTACAGCATTGATACAGGCCCGATATTTGAGCTACCAATAACTACTGCGTTTTTTCTAGGCGTTGTTGGCGGTTTTCTAATCACTAGATTACTGGTATTTAACGAAACAACCTGCCATGAAAGGCTCACTGCTTTAGAGCGATCAAGAAAATCAAAAGGAATTGATTTATTCATATATTTAATATCAGCTTTAATATTGTTATTTCTGTCCATATATTATTTATTTCAAACAGAAAGTCTTGTTTGGTTTTTGGGAATCCTGGCCTTGTTTTATTATTTAGTAACATGCCTGGATTCCATTTTGATAATAAAAACTAAATATTTTAATTTTAATTGACGCGCTAAAAGCATTAGATTTTTAATGGAAATATATGGTACAATAAAGAAAAGGCTCAACCCTCAAGGAGGTCACTTCTATGGCAAGATATCAATTGCCAAGATATCAAAAGATTATAGCAGGGGTAATCGTATTATTTGTTTTAGCTATTGTCTTGGATTATTACTTTGACGATGATATAGTCCGCATTTCCGATCCAGAGCTTCGAGAACACATTCGTCGGGAGTTAAACAAAGAACCTTATATGACTGTATTAAGTATTGGAGATGATATTAAACCAAAAGATATGGAAGAGTTGACTACTATTGGTATAGCAGGGGTTGAGGCGGATAATATTAAAAATTTAGAAGGCATTGAATACGCTACAAATTTGGAAGAACTATATCTACCATGGAATAAAATTAAAGACCTCTCACCTTTAAGTGAACTGGAGGATTTAAAAGAACTAGATCTCCAAAATAATAATATAGAAGATATCACCCCGATAGGTGACTTGCAAAACCTAGAAAAGCTAAATCTATTTGGAAATGAAGTTAAAGATATCAAACCACTTCTTGAACTGGATAACTTAGAAAAAGTAGTTTTGGAAAATAATAATTTAGATCTTGATGATGAAGAAACAAAAAAAGTAATTAAAGAATTGGACGACAGAAATGTAGAAGTTAAGTATTAAATAATTTTAAAAGTTAATTTAAGCCAATTTCAAAAATTGTATTTTCATGCTCATCTCTAAAGAAAACCTTTTGTAACTGGCGGTAAGCTTCCTCGGTTGGCGGTGTATAGGAAATTATTCTTATATTTTTATTTAGATCACTCTCGTTATGATAGCTCCTAGCAATTTTATGGGGTAAGTCTGTATCGTCTTGCCCATTTTCAAAGGATATATGAATATCAGATAAATCTTCAGCTAAGCCCTCGTCATCCAACTTAAAAATCACAAAGTTTTGTTTTTCTCCCAATAAGTGATACATTTCCATCTGCTCTTTTTTAACTGATTCGCTAATTGTAAAGCCATCAAATAAATTATCAAAATTTATATCATCTTTATCTTTAATTCGGGATAATTTATCGTAAATTTCTTTTTCTTCAGAATACTCTTCTTCTAAATGTGAGTCTTTTGAATCTAAGTCTTGATTAGTAGTGAAATCATTGTCACAAGCAGCTAAGATAAATATGTTTAAAACTACAAGCATGAATATGCTAAACCGCAATTTGGTAGTATTAAACATGGTTTGTGCACCACCTTTTAACAAAAATGTTTGCAGGGAAAGGCTATCCCTGCAAACATTTTATATTATAAACAACCTGATTTTCAATCCTTTAGAATTTCTTTATCTACTTTTTCACCATCAACTACTGTATATCTTTCAACTCTGTCGGGCTCCACATCAGAATCTGTCATTGCATTAGCACCATCATCGTAATACTCGATATCAATATTTACTCCCGTCGGTTCTTCTACATAAGCAGTAGCTGTGTTATCAGTAGGTATGTCTTGGCCATCGCTTCTTATATATTCCCTTTGAATCACTTCATGAACACTAGCAATAGGTCTAGCATAACCTTTAATATATTCGCCTTCATCTAAAGGTGAAGAAGTAGTAGAACCTCCTACTGTATATGAACCTCCTTCTGTAACAGATACAGCAGCAGCTATACTACTTGAAGACACTTCAATTGTTCCTGTTACTTCAGCAGTTTCAGTAAGACTTGCTTCAGCAGTTTGTTTTTCCCCGTCTCTGTCTGCTGGTTCTCCTTCATATACTTGTTCCCATTCTCCTATTGGAGTAGTACCAACATTTTTGTTAGTGTCGTCAATTTCCCAATAATGCCAATAATTATCTGGCTCTACCGAATCCTCTGCTGCCGAAACCACACCTGTTCCAAACATCAAAATTCCTGTTAATAGCAAGACTCCAAACAGCTTAAACATAAACAAGCCCTCCTTTTTATGATATTTTAATGAATGGTTCGGTTTAAATTTTACGCGATTTCATTATTTGTTCAATACTTTTACTTTATATAGTCTGTTAGAGGGCTTATTTAGTCTTTTATGAGTCGTGAATGGAATTACATTTAAATTCTAAAATTGCGAATGTACAATTCTTTCACAAAAAAGCTTTATAACTCTTCCTTCTCCTCTACCTTAATTTTTAAAAGGAGTACCATGGTATCTTCATTGATCATTTTTTCTAGATCATCAGAGTCTTGATAATCATAAGTCGTTTTCAACTCGTCTTCTCCTTGGCGATAGACTGCCAGCAACTTTTCTTCTCCAGGTTTCAGTCCGATGGTTTCCTCCCCGATGGCATATCCCCAACTTGTCATAGTCGAATCAATAAATATATCTTTATCAATACTACTAGGACCTGTTCTGGCACCCTTTGAATATATTAGTATTTGTGAGTCGCTGTCATCAGAGTGTAAAATCCCAGCTCCTAGCTGTCCTTCAACTTCTTGTTCGGGATACAAACCATACGACAGTTCTGCCAGAGGGGAGGGTTTTACAGCTTCTCCCTGATTATATCCCTCCACCCAAATTTTGACCCAGCTTTCATCTGCTCGTAGTAATTCAAAATTAAAGTCAAATAGTGTACCAAGTGATAAGTCATTAAAGGTGTTTTCATATTCCGATTCGGGGTTAGACGAAATATAGGCAATTTTTTCATCAGATTCATCGGCAACTTTATTTTCTTCACTGCAACCAATACTAAAAAGCATAAAGGACATGAATACAATCAAAAAGAAGGACAGTAATAATATATAAGACTTATTTAGAATAAAATCACCCCCGCTGAAATTTAGCAAATATCAACTCTTTCTTCAAAGTGATATAAAGCCAGATGATCATAAAGATAAAGGATACAAATTCTGATATTGGAAAAGCAAACCAGACTAAATCTAAATTACCAGTTAATGATAAGAAATAAGCTATAGGTAAAAGTAAAATGATTTGTCGAAAAAAAGATAGTGTTAATGAGGGTATGCCTTTGCCAATAGCTTGAAAGGTGGTTGCACCTATTATGGCTGGTCCGATTATGGGAAAGGCAATACTTATTGTTTTAAATGCAGTTACCACAATATCCATTAATTCCTGGCTTTCTACAAAAGGGCCAGCAATTATTTCAGGTATAAACTGGAACCCGATAAATCCTAGACTAGTAAATCCACATGCAATTAACGCTCCATAACCAATGACTTTTTTGACCCTCTCTGCATTGCCATTACTGAAATTATAGCCTACCAAGGGAATATAACCTTGATTTAGACCGAAAACCGGCATAAAAACAAAAGATTGAATTCGGAAATATATACCGGTTGCAGACAAAGCTAAAGCATTCAAATTTCCTACAATAATGTTTAATCCGCTTATCATTATGGAAGCCAACATTTGCATTACTGCTGCAGGCAGTCCTACTGCATATATATTTTTAATTATCTCTTTATTGAATTTAAAGTTTTTTAAACCATCTCGGAATTTTGGTTTTACTTCATTTTCTCCTATCAACAGTTCATAGAAAACTACAGCAAAAGTGACCGTCTTGCTTATGACAGTTGCTATGGCAGCTCCTTGCACTTCAAGGCGAGGAATAGGTCCCATTCCATAGATCAAAATAGGGTCTAGCAAAATATTAGTAATGGCACCTGAGACCATACCTATCATGGGAATCAAAGTATTGCCCTGGCCCCTCAATGCATCACTTATTAAAAATCCAAAAAACAACGGTGATGCCCCCATTAAAATTACACGTCCATACTCGAAAGCATATTGGGCAATCAGATGATCATCGGTGAAAATATAAATAAAACTTTCTGGCAATAGGAAACCAATTAAAAAAACAACAACACTATAAATTGCAGATATAACTAAGACATGCTCTACCACACTTATAGCTCCGTTTCTGTCCCCTTTGCCTAACATTCTAGAAATCAGAGAACTGGTACCGACTCCTGTCCCCACAGAAAGTGCAATTAAAAAAAGCTGCATGGGAAAAGCCACCGAAAGTCCGGCGATGGCTTCTTCATTTACCTGTGCTACAAAAAAACTATCTATTACGTTGTAGAGAGCTTGTATTCCCATAGCTACTATTCCGGGAAGAGAAAGCTTTAATAATAGGGGTAATATAGGATCAGTACCTAGTCTATCGCTACTTGATACTTTCAAGATTTTCGACCTCCATTTCGATATACTGCTCTACCTACTCTTTAAAAATCTTATCATTTTCATATTTAAATATCTATACATTCAGGTTTGAATCACAATTAAATGTTTTGAATTTCCGTTTCTTTTGTTGTTACAGACTTATTAAATTTCGAAATTTTTTCAACACCTGAAATTTTGGGTTTTTTATGATAAAATAATGAAAATAAGATTATCATAATCGAGGTGTTGCTAATGTCAAAGGGTGGCTTATATGGTTTTTTTGCAAGAGCTTTTTTAATAGCATTAATTGTAGTTTCCATGATAGTTTATTTTATAGTCCAAGATTTAACAACCTTGATTATAGTATTTCTTTCAGGGGCAGTCTTGTTCTTTTGTATTAGTTATTATTTGATGTTATGGAATCAAAGCCGGATTATTAGAAGTGGTGTTTTAGAAGTTGATATCATGAAAGATCAGGACTTTAAAAATTTGATGTTCAAGTATTTTGAAAAGCACGGATATAACTTAGATCTTGCGGATGAAGATATAATTATAGAAAGAGATAATGAAACAAGTATTGTTAGGGCTAAAAAAGATATAGATATGGAAGAAGTTGAAAGTCTAATTGAAATTCTTGAGAGTGATAATCATATCAGTAAAGCCATTGTAGCTACTACTAAAGAGCTTGACTTCTGGTCTATTCATGATGCGTTAGAACTTTGGGATAGAGAGAAATTAATAGATCGATTGAGTAAAGTAAATGGTAGAAAAATCATCCTAGATACCGTCCAATGTGTAGAGTGTGGTAGTGGCTTGATAGAAAGACAGAAAAAGTTCGAAACTGTACTGGGCTGCCCTAAGTGCAATTGGTATACTAATTAGAGACTAAATTAATAGGATTAAATAGAGTTATTCTTTAATTTAATAAAAAGGCGACCAGCCGTTTAATCAGGGCCAGTCGCTTTAGAAAATGCCTTACACTTAATGTATTCAACTATATTCAACTAAAAATCCTCAATCGAAACTATCAAAAATATGAATTTAGTCCGCAGCTTGGCCTGTGTTGGTGCTTTCGTTTTTAATGCTCATAATATATTCCTCGGCTTCTTTGACTTTTGGAGCCTCTGTATATAACTTGTAAGCTGCCGGTATTATGTGGGTCAAAGCTCTGATCACACCAGGGATCCAGCCAAACATAAGTAACATAACCAAAGAAGTAAATATCCCTATGGGGCCAAATGCAAATCCACTAAGAGCTCCATAAAAAATCCCTTCTTTAACCCAGTGCCATCCCCAATAAAGTCCAATAGCATATAACATGCCTAATATCGCCATCCCAAAATTTGAAGATAATCCCAAAATAAATCCAATAACTGCTGCTATCCCTGTTGAAATCAAGGGTTTTTTCAGTTCATTTAAATAACCTCGATTATATTCAAGCAAACAGTCAGGGCAAGAAACTATATTAAACCTATGATAACATTCCTGGCAAAGGGGGATATTACAGAAGCCGCAACCAGACACGGCAGGTCTGTCAGGGTGTTCATTGCAAGCGACAAAATTACCCTTTTGCCCTCTTTGACTTCCTTGACTTTGTTGACTTCCTTTAGCTCCTGAATTGCTTCCTGCATTCCCGTCGCTAAAGTTGCTACTACCTGAAGCCTGCTGTTTTCCGGTCCCTGAGGATCCTTGTCCTTGCTGATTTTTTATCCTCTCATCGTATTTTTGCCGTTTATTTGGATCGCTCAATACTTCATAAGCTTGATTGAACTGTTTCATCTTATCTTCTGCTAAGTGAGCCAGGGGGTTGTCCTTGTGCTTGTCAGGATGGTATTCCTTGGCAAGCTGCCTATAAGCCTTTTCAATCTGGTCTTTATCTGCGTCTCGACTAACTCCTAAAATTTCATAATAGTTCGCCAAACTAACACCTCCTTGTAAAATTATTTTTGACATACTCCCACAGCTAAAGCAGTGGACTTTCTGCTCCTTTATATCGTATATAAATTGTAAAAAGTAAAAAACTGCTCCCAAAAAAGGAGCAGCTTATTGTCTAATTCTTATTATAGTTTAAGCTTTCTCATTTCCTGGACAACTCATTCACTGACAACCCGACTATTTCATATTTAATATATTTTAGTGATACAAAGATACTATTCCTTGGGCCTTTAGTCTTATTTTTAGTTCTAATACTTCTATCCGCCGTTAATAGGTTCCACTGGCAATACGTATATCCCACTGTTTGTGTTTATTATGCTTGTTTTCACTTCATAGGTAACAGCTAAATTTTCTTCAGTTAAAACTTCCGTGGGAGTGCCAGTAGCATAGATTTCCCCCTCTTTTAATAAAATTACCTTGTCAGAAAACCTGGCAGCCATGTGTAGATCATGGATTGCCATAACAATTGTACTTGTATTTTCCTTTGCGATTTTATTCACCAATTGTAAAACTTCCAATTGATTTTTTATATCCAGGTCACTAGTGGGTTCATCTAATAAGAAAATACCAGGTTCCTGAGCAAGGGCCCTGGCAAGTAGGACTTTTTGTTTTTGTCCACCACTGAGTTCATCTAAATATCTTTCAGAAAGGGATGTGAGTCCCAGCTGTGAAATTACCTGGCTTACAGTGTTCAAGTCTTTTGAGCTAACCTTCCAACCCATATGGGGTTTCCTTCCCATGAGTACAGTTTCGAATACAGTTAGTGGGAAAGCTTCTTTGGTAATTTGAGGCACATAACCCAGTATTTTGGCCATATTTTTTCTGTTCATCTTAAGTAATTCCTGTCCATCCACCATGACAGAACCTTTTTTAGGGGGTAGTACTTTATTGATACATTTAATTAAGGTTGTTTTTCCTGAGCCGTTTGGGCCTATTATGCTAGTAACTTGTCCTTCTGGGACCTGAAAGGTTACATCATCCAAAACGCTTCTGCTTCCATACGAAAATGTGATTCCTTCTGCCGATAGTTTCACTGCCACCAAACCTTTCTCTTTTTTAATAGTAGATATAAAAAGAAGGGAACCCCAAGTAATGAAGTAACTATTCCCACAGGTATTTCTGACGGAGCAATCATAGTTCTCGCCAGGGTATCGGCTGATAAAAGTAACAAAGCTCCCATGAAACAAGAAGTTGGCAGTAAAAATCGATAATCAGCTCCTACTATTATCCTGCTGATGTGAGGACCTACCAGACCCACAAAACCAATAATACCGGTAAAAGCTACAGCTACAGCAGCAATCAAAGATGAAAATATCAGACAAATTATCTTCATCCTTTTGACATCAACACCTAAACTTTTGGCTACTTCTTCTCCTCCACCTAAAACATTTAAATCCCAGGAATAACGTAATAAAATCACTATTGAAATCACCATTGGGATAAAGATAATTATAATATTAGTCCAGTTAGCTCCAATAATACTTCCCATTAACCAGTAAACCAGTTCCGGTAATTCATCGGAATCACTGATATATTTTAAAGCTGAAACCAGGGCTGAAAAGAAATAACCTATGGCTACACCTGCCAAAATCAAGGTTTCGGAAGTAGCCCCTTTCATACTAGAAATGATATAAATAAAAAACATGGTCAACATAGCGAAGACAAAGGCATTAGCAGGTATAAATAATTCATGATAACTGGATAACCCGCTTCCAAAAATTCCAACCTGCAGTACTATGGCTAAGGCAGCGCCAAAAGCAGCTCCACTGGAAAGCCCCAAGGTATAAGGACTTACCAGTGGATTTCTTAAAATCCCCTGCATCACTACGCCTGCTCCTGCCAAAGAAAATCCCGCCATCACTGCCAAAAGGACCCGAGGTAAACGCAGCTGTAATACTATGATTTTTTCTGTATTTGAAACTTCAGCTACTGCATCTGTACTTCTGATTGGTGAAGTTAAAATATTAAAAGCATCTACCGGGCCAACGGAAGAAGCTCCGTATGAAAGGGCTAATAGAGATACAATAAATAAAACAGTGATTAAACACAAAATTACCAAGATCTTTTTGTTTGTTGAAGATATGTAGGCCTGTTCAGGGTTTTGGATCTCTTGTTGCTGAATATTTCTACTCATGGGGATATACCCACACCCCTTGATATTCTAAACCGTAATATTCTTCTAGTAATTCCCTATGAATCTCTTTTGGTTCAACATCGTTAAATTGTTCTGGGTAAAACCACTTGGCCAAATAACTTAAACCGACTACACTTCGGGGGGATGTGTACAAATCAGTAGAAATACCAACTACCCTATCTTCATTTACAGCAGTCAGCTCATCCCAGCCGGGCCTGTCCACCATGGCGGCAAGTTCTTCAGTAATCTCATCATGGCTATCCTCTTCATATCCAATGGCTACGTTTCGATCTGATAAGTTTTTGACAATTACATCAGGGTCTTGCTCCAAAATCCATTCATCGCTAATAGTGACAGATGAACCAGGTTCATTGCCTGCCAAATTTACCCCTCCGGCTTTCAATAATGCCTGATGAGCACCGGAACCACTGGCATAAGCACTGTATTCTGCCTGGGTTTCCGAATAAACAGATACCTTGTCTTCATCTTCGATCTCGTCAATTCGATCTGTAATCAGTTGCATATGACCTTCAATAAAGTCTATATATTCTTCTGCTTGAGATTCTCGGTCCATAATCAAACCCATAGTTCTAATATCTTGTGTCAAAGTTTCAATTTTGTATCCATCTAGAAACACTACGGGTATGTCAGCAAGTTCAATCTGTTTTTTGATATCTTGATCCATGTATTGGCCAAAGCCAAATACTATGTCAGGATCTAGTTCAAGGATTTTTTCCGCATTTGGTGAAAAGACGCTTCCGACTTCGGGATACTCTTGGGCTTCAGGTGGAAATGTTATAGAGTCTGCCACACCGACGGTTTTGTCTTCTGATTCTAAAATGTAGAGTAATTCATTGATATTGGAATTAGCTACTACCACTTTTTCTGGAGGTGATGGTACTTCAACAGATCTACCTTCAGAATCCACTATTGTTATTTGTTCTTGTTGTTTTTCTTGTTCCTGTTGTTCTTTTTGGTCCTTTTCTTGTTGCTCCTTTTCTTGTTGCTCCTGATTTTCGCTCGCTTTTTCCTGGCTTACTTGATCCTCTTGTTGACCTTGGCAGCCTGTAATGCCTAGGGCCATCATCAAAGAAATTAATAAAATAGTAATTATGTAAGACAGTTCTTTTTTCAAAATCAACGCCTCCTCAAATTTTATTTTTTCTTAATTGGGACTTGAATTCTTTAAGTTAAATTTGTGTCAGGTAAAACATAAAAAAACCTCCTTTGCGTGAAAGGAGGTTAGTATTAGCCAGTCAGTTTATACCTATTTAGATAAATAATGATCTAAAAAATAATAGGCAAAATTATTAGCTTCCAGGCTTCACCTCCCCATCAACCGTAGTTCAAAGGTGAGCGAAGCTAGGCAGTTCTCCTGGCTTAGGTTCTTCAGCTATTTTCGCCTTCCCAGAACTCATGGAAATGTCGAAGCTCCATTACAGTTCCAGTGGCAGAGTGAAAATAGCCTCCCCCTTACAGTGGCGGGACCGCGTCGGACTTTCACCGAACTTCTCTTTTAAGCCTTTGATTGCAATTTAGTTACCAATTGGTTACAAAGGCACCTAGCTATTACTCGTATTTTGTTTTTAACTCAGTTAAAGAAAATTTTATCATAAGTAATATATGCTTGCAATGTTGATCTTTGTAGATCTTTATTCAACGAATTCGCCAACATCTTCAGGGACATTTCCACTAAAAGAGTTATCTTCCGTATTGGCTTTAGAATCGGGACTATAAAGAATTCCACTATCTTGATTATCGATAATTTCATTACTTAGAATATCCGCTTCAGATTCTCTATCAAGTAAAATACCTGTTTTTTCATGATCTTTGATAATATTATCTGTGATTTCACTAAATGTTTTGTGAAAAAGAACTAAGCCCGTCTTATTATTACTAATAACATTATCTTCAATTTTCAAGTCGGATTCATTTAAGGCATATATTCCTGTTCTTTTTTGACCTATAATATCGTTGCCTTCAATATTAAGTCCTTTTATATTGTGTACATGAACCCCGACACTATCATTTTCCCTAATTTCATTTTCAGTTACTCCTCCACCTGTAGATCTGTTTACGATAGAAATTCCCCCACCAGTTCTGGCATAGTTTCCAATGATTTCGTTTCCATCAATAGTTACCATGGCCCTATCAGCACGGATTGCACCTCCAGAACATTCGGCTTCATTCTCATTGATAGTGTTACTGTCTATCATGGCTTCTGAACCATCAATTAAAATGCCACCACCTATATCGAGCGATTCATTCTGATTGATATCATTATTTACTAAAGTGAGTTGCCGATCACTGTAAGAGGCGATGCCAGCTCCAAAATAACCTTCATTACGTGAAATGTCATTGTTTCTTAACTCAACATCATGATTGGAACTACTATAAACTCCACCACCATCACCACCTGAATAATTCTTGGTAATAGTATTATTTATAAGACTAAGCTCTACTTCATCCCTGGCAAAGACTCCTCCACCACTAGAGTAGGTACTGTTATCAGTAATAGTACTATCAGTAATAGTAAGTTTTGTATTGTCTTTAGCGTAAATTCCTGCCCCACCTAGTCTTTCGGTACTGTTGTTACTAATAGAGTTATTCTTGATATCCAGCTGTGATTGAGGACCAGCAAAAATTCCGCCATCAATGTTTCCTGTAATAATATTATTCTCTAGTAGGAGAGTGGAGCCGTCTTTAACCAAAATTCCACCACCTACATCATATTCCAAATTACCGATTTCGTAATTTTTCCCACTACCGCCAGTAATGGTAATACCTTGGATTGTTGCATCTTCTCCATTTGAAGCAGTTACTATGGGCCCAGTTCTTCCTCCATCAATTACAGTCTTTTGGACCTTTTCTTCGTTATGGGGGTCAAGGCCTGATATCGTAATATCTTTACCTTCAAGGTTGATATTTTCCTGATAGGTACCTGGAGAAATTTCGATTATGTCCCCTGATTGTGCCATTTCAATTGCTTTTTGAATAGAATCATACCTTTCCGGGCTTGTTGTACTATCTCCACCATCTTGACTGTATAGTTTTATCTTTGAACTACTAGAGTCTTGATCTTGGTTACTTTCAGATGTTAGTTCATCTTGATCTTCGTGTGATTCATCTTCATCTGATTGATCTTTATCTGTTTGATCTTTATCTGATTTTGTTTTCTCCTGTTCTTTCTCCCGTTCATCTTTTTGACTAGAAAAATCTTCAACCATGGGTGCTTCTTCTGCCCCTCCCGGATCAGTAATAATCATTAATAAAAACATTAGAACCACAACAACCACAACTGATAAGCTACCCAAGAGAATTTGATTAGTTTTTCTGGAGTTTTTTGACAACCGATAACCAATATATTCTTTTAGTTCTATTAATTTGCTTTTTAAAGTAGTTCCTAAATCATTAATTGCTGACTCTATAGAAGAGGTCAAGTCATCTATATTGCTACTTTCCTTCTCGTCTTTTTTGTCTAGATTTTCACTGTCACTGCTTTCAGCTAATCTACTGTGAGTCGCGGTTTCACTTTTGCTCGGCTTTTTATTTTCATTGTTTTCTTTTTCAATGTTTTCATGTCTGTGACTTTCATCTTGGTTTTCATGGGTTTCATGTTTAGTATTTGCAGAAGTTATATCAGTTGAGGTTGATTTATCTTTACTTTTATTTGTGACAAACTGAAACCAAATTCCAAAAGCTATAGTAATGGGATAGAGTAGTATTTGTAAGGCTATATTCAAACCAAATACTCCTGCTATTACACCTGCTACTGAAGAACCTCCTGAAATCCCTGTAGAAATGATTATCGAAGGTTTGACAAAATAAACAGCCACTATACCAAGAATTATTCCAAAAATCACGGATAGTTCAATCATTCCCCTGGTTAAGGCTAGAGCAATGAGCCCTGTTACTAAAGAAACTGACAAAAACACACCTAAAAAATACACTTTTAATGCTATGTAAGCACCAAAAATACCAAATAATATACCCACAACTACTGCTATTCCCGCCGCACCAGTAGAAGGTCCAACTGAGGCAAAGGTAATAGATGAACTTAACAAACCGCCCATCACAAAACCTGTAAAAGCAATCCACAGTTTAAATAATTTGTAACCAAACAGCCATACAGGTATTAACACTATTAGAGATAAAGCGGCAAAAACATTTTGAATATCAGACATTACATTATCTGTAGTTTCAAGTACATCGAAGAAACTAAACAATAGCTCCATTTCTTCCACTATAAGAACCCCCTTTAGATAACTCGCATAATCCGTTCAATTGAAAATTTTACAGTATCAACAACTCTATAAAACAGCACCTAAATAAAAAGCTGCTTCGTGAGAAGCAGCTTTTTATTATTATCCTTTATTTGGTTACTACCAAATGTGAGTTATACACAAGTAGTACAATTATCTATATTGGTAAAAATCCCTTGTGACTATAGCCCTATTTTTATAAATTGTTAGATTCGCCACATTTAGCATGTCTACTTTTAACCAAGGTTATCATCTAAAACTTGTTTTACTACCTTGGCATCATGCTTTTCTAAGGACCAGTTGATTTTTATTGGCTTTTTTGTAATGGGGTTCTTTCTAGTTGTGATTATTTCTAATACCTCGGACGAGCTCAATTCCTTTATTATTTGGTACGAGTTAATATCATCCCATTTTAATAAGTATGGCTTTAAAAACAGGCCTTTTTCCCTGATTTCACCGCTTCGCCAAATTAAATAGATCAATGCCAAAAAGAGAACAACATATAAACCTGTATCCATAACATCGTAAAAAGTAGTTTGAAAAACAGAATACTGGGAACCTTCGATATAAGAAATAAACCTTGTTATTGTTAAATAGCTTGCCAAACCCAAGGGAAATATAGCTATAAAAACCATACCAATCTTGTCCAGACCTGTTATAATACGCTTTCTTAAATCTCCAAGTTTTTTTATTCCTAAAGTTAAATAGATTATGTAGCCAATCACAATTAAATAAAATAATAGTATCATAACTGTGCTCAAACCATTGCACTCCTCTTCCCGATTAGTACTTACTGACTCGTTTACCGGATCGACAGTAAAATTGCTTGGACAATATTAATCTAGCTCTACAATATTTTTTAACTCATTAAATTGATCTGATGATATTTTTTTATAATCATCTTTCCTATTGATTATTACAGAATCTTCATCAAAGATTAGCTTTAACCTACTTGTCGAATACCCTTCGTGTTGTATCCATAATTCTTTATCGACTTCTTTTGAAGTTTCATTTGTTGTTTCATCTTTGAATTCTAGCTCCTCATAAAAATTTTTGTAGTCTTTGACCTGCTCTTTAGAACTTATAATTTCATATTCCATCATATCTTTATCTTCTAAATGAGTACCTACTCTCAGTTGTTTGATCTCTTCCTCTGGAGTAAGTGCTTCGTAAACGTCGGTTATCACTGGATATGCCAATATTAAAACTATGATTATCAACCCAAAAACTATGAATTTCTCCAATCCTGTCATTCCTTTGAATTTCAATTAATTAAGTACCTCCTATACTGTTTTGAGCTCAAAACTTAGATTTCTGCTTTTGATTATTTTTTTATGTTTGATTTTTATTTCTTATTTTTTCTACCAATTCATCAAGAATTATAAATAATTGTTCTTCTTTTATTGGTTTAACTAAATAATATACAGAATTACTGTCAAGTGACTGCAATGCGATTCCAGAATAAACTGTTATAAAAATAAATTCAATATCAGGTATACTTTTCTTAATCCTTTTGGCCGCATCTAAGTATGCATTATTGTTATTTTTATTTGTCAATTCTACATCAATCAAAGCTATATCAATATTACAATCTTTACATATTTCAATAGCTTCGCTTTCACTTGAAGTAGAATATACATTGTTAACGTATCTATTTTTCTTGACGAGTTTATGATAATATTTTTGAGTATAATAATCAACTTCTAAAATCAAAATATCCACATACATTGGGTATCATCCTCACTTGTTCTAATGTGCTGAATTTACTAAGCAAAAAACAAGGCGGTAATATAACCGCCCTGTTTACGTCTCATTTCCTCATCTAAAGTATTTTTTCAGTTTGGTAGGGACTTCGGGCTCATGTAAATAGTAAATACTTGCAGTACTAACTCCTAATAGAGCAACTAAACTAAGGACTTTAGCAATCACAACAAAGGCCTGTCTTTTCAAAATTATGCCTCCTTTCTTTCTTGATTATTTACTAATAATCTCATATCCAAATGACTTATTATCTTAAAGCTAGTTGAAGTTATTAAAAGGCTGGCAAAAGTACCGCTTAAAAGGGACAAATATCCATGTAATGGACTTACATAGTAAAACAATCCACCTGTGATCATTATCCAGGCAATGGAAACTATTTTAGGAAAGATATATGTTTTTTTGTAATCTTGATACCCCTTTTTGTCTTTATTCCAAACTGCCGGGGCATATTTTAATATCCAATAAATTGAAGTCGAAAACAATAGAGCAGAAATAAAAGCTATTCCTTTGATTGAAGTTGGGAGAAAATCTGCTACCCAAATAATCATAAGTATCATTACCAGGGTTGAGAACAAGCATTTTGTATAACATTGGAAGTGGGTGCCCCCTATCACTGTTCGCATTATCCCAAAAACTGCCATAACCAATATAAATTCAGGTAAAATTCCCAGTAATAACCCCACTGTTAAAAAGACTACCCCCTTGATAACTGCACCAATTATCACTTCAAGGGCATAGCTATATACTTCTATATCTTCTTGGTCTCGATTGAGTTCAGAACCCACTTTGTTTGCCAAAAGATTAGATAATCTTTTTATCATCACTAGTTTCCTCCTCACATAAAGGAAGGACTAATTCAAAGACTGTTTTAAATTCATTTGAGGTTATTTTTATTTCACCGTGATATTTATCGACAATTTCTTTAACTATATGTAATCCGTATCCTCTACCACTTCCCTTTGTTGAGTATCCCTGTTCAAAGATTTTAGATTTTTGCGAATCCGAAAGTTTAGGACCGCTATTTATAATTCTAATTATTTTGGAATCACTTTCTTCATCTTTTAAGAACTCAAGTCCTACATAACGCTTTGTTTTCTTTCTATTCATAACAGCTTCAAAAGAATTATTTAATAAATTTCCCACTATGGCATTTACATCCCATGACCTGATATTCCATGTGGAAATATCGTCTTTAAAGCCAAAATTAAAATTTATATTTTTATTCTTAGCTAATTTTTTCTGGGTGTTTAGGGTTACATTGAGAGCTGGATCCTCGACATATAAATACATATCAGTAGTCTTTTGATTTTCAGTAATCTCATTAAGATATTCTTCTGCCTCTTCGATTTCTCTTAAAGCTATCATAGCTTTAAGAGTTTGTAGATTTCTTTTATGTTCATGTGCCTGAACATTTAAAGCATCTATTAACATTTTAGTCTTTTCAACATAGTTTTGCAGATTTTCTATTTCTACTTCTTTTCTCAATTCTTGTCCGCGAATCCTTAAGAACCATAAGATGAGAAATGAAAAAATAATTACTAAAAAATTTATTGAAAGCAATAATAAACTATATGAATGAACATCAATTAAGGGGTGTATTTGAACAATGACACTGGTTACAATAGCTGCATTAATCAAAATTAAAAGAATTACATATGAATCAATTCGTTTCATATTCACTTCTCCCTAAAAAGTGATAAATCATTAATATTCATAACGTAAAACTTATAATAATCAATGGTAGCATACAGAACCCAAATTAATAAAATTAACAAAATATTCATTGGTATCACAAAATATGTATCAATTATTTCCTCAGAAGTTGAAATATCAAAGATAATAGAAAAAAGCACTACAATAAAACTTTCCAAGGGAACAATAATTATCTTGGCAGATAGAGTCGCAATAGCCGACTTATAAAAATCATATTTTAACAAAAATACGCTCAAAATTATTAAATTTATATGGGTTATTAAAGTATGAAATCCAGTAAATGGGGCTAGTATTCTTGCCAAAAGAAAAATCGGAAAATTAATTATTGCTATAAGTAAGGCTTTTTTAAGCTCTAGTTCTTCATTAAATAATTTGAATCCCAACTTTAAAATACCAACAACCAATGGTATACCCGCGATAATTGACACCATTTCCCATTGAAAAAACTCCAATTTAACCACCCTAATATTTTAAATTTCTGATTACTATGCCTTTTATATTTGTTACTTAAACATTTTCCCAGTTTCTCCCTCTTAGATATGCTGAATATCCAAGAATCCCTCTCTGAATAACCAAATCCCTTTAAATCTGTCAAATTCATCGCATTTATATCAATTAACGACACTTTTCCTTAGTTTTCGAAAAAAGTTTAATATTTTAAAGACCTTCAGTCCAGCAATCAGCAAAAAAGGATTCACTAATCCTCCAAAGAATGATAGGATAATATTGGTAGTATCTTTCCTAAAATTCTTCTCAAGAGTTGAATTGTTGCATTATTATTCACTAATTAATTTAGGAGGAGAAAATCAATGCAATTTAACATCAATCCGCGAGTGAAAAAGGTTTTATCAATAGTATTAGCGATTGTATTAGCCCTCGCTTCGAATTATTTCGCTGATTCTATATCGGAAAGAATTGGATACTATCAAAGTTACTACGAAAGAATGACAACTGATATGGTTCACGATTTTGATAACTTGGAAAGCGAGCTAGAAAAATTAAACGACAATATTACTAAGATCCTGTTATTTGAAGATAATAGTGCAGATAAACAGGATGAATATATCAATGATGACTTTACAAACGACTTTTTCACTTTATTTAATAGTATCTGTTTCATAGAAGAAAAAAAGATATATTTTGACCACAAAAATGTTTACAGTGATGTCAATTATAATATTAACCAAATTTTAGCAGATGATGAACTTTCACATTCTGACAGAGAATACCTAAAAAAATTATACAGCTACAATGATAAATTAATTCAGAAGCATCAAGAACTAATGAAAGAACTTTTCCCTAGAGGCAGCCGGGGTACTCACGCAATGTCTGAAGCCAGAGAAAAAATAGTAGGTAAAATCCATCAGTTTAGCAAAAAAGCTGACGAATTACTTGCAACTGAGGAGTTTAAAAAGCTACAAGATTTTACAGTGGACTTTGAGGCCATTGATTATGATAGAGCAAAACAGTTTAGTGAAGAGTTACTGTCCCTGGCAACAAATAAAACCATTAAAGATAGTCAAGAAAGCAAGTATTTCTATGAGTTTAAAAGTTTTGAAGGTGATCGGGACCGTCCCATTACAGGAGTTCAGATGGAGCATTCCACAGGGCATTCAAAGGATGATGATGACTACGATAACAACCATGCCCTTTACTATGTAAGGTATTATAAAGAAGGGGGAACAGTTAGATTATGGACTAGGCACTATCATTCACCCATTGATGAAGAAGCCGAAAAAACTGAAGCAGAGCTTGACGAACTTGCACAAAGACTCGTGTCTGATTTTAATGAAAATATTAGCAAATACGATAAAAAAATAGAGTATGATGAACAGGTAGGAGAAAACGATATAGACAGAATTACCTATTATTATATCGAAGAAAAAAACGGTTTTTATGATGAAAGTAGCAAGGTTGAGTTGACCTTACTATCCCATGGTCTTGTACGGGAATTGGAAGTGATGGATGCTGGTTACCAAGAGAAAGATGATGAAGGTGAAGAGGCAAATGTTGCTTTACATAATAAAAAGGACTCCAAAGAAGAGGAAGTTGGAGATCAAGAAATCGAAATTGAAGCAGTTGACAAAGAACTAGTTAAAGAGAGTATCAGTGAAAAATCGCAGACCGACAAGATCGACCACCACGTAGAAGTCAAAGATGTAATGGCAATTAAAAATATGGAAGGGGAATTAGAATACGAGGCTCATCTTAAATTTGATGAAAAAAATTATGCAGCTATTTTTGACGAAGAGTTGGATTTAAAAGAGTTCAAACGTGATTTACGAAAATACAACAATCTGGACAACTAACGCCCAATCAAAATATGATAAAGTAAATAAAGCCTAGATCCGGGGACACGTTCAGTTAATAGCATACCCGGGTCTAGGCTTTTTATTTCCTACTCTACCAATCTTATTATTTTACTAAATGATACAGAAATCCAGCTTTATTCATTACGAATTGCCACTATAGGGCTGAGCTTAATGGCTCTCATGGCCGGATAAAGGCCGGAAATCAATCCTATTAATATTGCAAACCCTAGAGCAAATAAAGCTAACCAGACTGGGATAATGGAGATCTGCACTGATTCAGCAGCCGGGTCGGCAACAGGCATGATTCCCCCTTCAACAAATCTTCCGGCAAACTGATTTAGCAAATGGGATGCACCGTAACTTACAGCCAGGCCAATCACTCCACCAAAAAAACCTATCAGAGAAGCTTCTGTAAGGAACATAGCCCTAATATCAGAAGCAGAAGCCCCAATAACTTTTATTACTCCAATTTCCTTGGTCCGCTCGTAAATTGACATGACCATAGTATTGGTAATACTCAAGGCTGCAACTAGGAGTGTGATTCCTCCAATTCCTCCCAAAATAGCTTGAATAGTACGTGAGGTGTTTTCCACTCCTTCCAGGGCATCTGAAGCGGAATAAGCATTGTATCCCATATCCCGCAAATTATCTGATAGTTCCCGGGCACTTTCTATACTGTCGGCTCTAATTTTTATCGAATCATATTCTTTTTCCTGGTCTCGCTGCTGCCTGCTTTGCTGCTGAGCGGCGCCTTGCCCCCCCATAGCAGCTGTTTCCTGCCGGGCATCCTCAATCCCTTCATAAACAAAGTCTCGAATCCGATCTATATCTTCTAAAGAGGCATATACTTGTGAGGATCTCTGCATACTCTCGTCATCTAAAATTCCAACAACAAAAAAGTTGTGCCTTTGCTGCCTTTCACGGTCAGCCCGATTGTGGAATGTAACCTGAACACTTTCTTCTAATAGTTCAGTTGGCTCACGTTCTTCATGGCCACCAGTTGAACCAGGGGCTCCAGGTCCTTGCTCTACCCTGGGATCGCGAAAAGTATTAATTACCTGGGGACCAGCCACGACGGTATAACTTTCCTCCGCTCGAGGAAGCCGACCATCTTGTAAGCTGAACTCCAGTTCTTCCATGGTTTCAACGTCGACTCCAACCATGCGAAAATGTCCTTCTTCCCTGCCCATCTGAGCTTCACCCCTAACTTCATAGGTGGGTGAAACTGCACTAACTCCCGGCATGGATTTAAATTTTTCCACAGCTTCTTCGTCAAGCC
This sequence comes from Natranaerobius thermophilus JW/NM-WN-LF, assembly GCF_000020005.1. NCBI lineage: Bacteria > Bacillati > Bacillota > Clostridia > Natranaerobiales > Natranaerobiaceae > Natranaerobius > Natranaerobius thermophilus. Next base: position 2,822,458 of record NC_010718.1, read on the forward strand.
CCACTTCTTCTTGAGATGTGCTTTCTGCAGCTTCGGGATTTTCCGGATCATGATGCATACCTGGATTGACCTGAATAATATTAAGATCACCCCAGCGTGCCATACTTTCTTCCATACTGGCTTGAAGACCTATTCCCAGGGAAATCATAACCACAATAGATGCAGTCCCAATGACCACCCCCATACAGGTCAATATGGTACGCACTTTACGTCTCCAAAGATTTTTATTGGCTAAAATGAGCAGATCTGCCTTACGCATCCAGCATCTCCTCTTCTTCCTTTTTTCTACGTCCTCGGCGATATACAAAAAACGCTACAACACCGATGACCGCTAGTAGTGGTATGATTACCATAGGACTCCAGAAAGAGTCCATACTGCCACCTTTTTCGTCGGGTCTTGGGGGTTTTTCTTTCATATCTTCTGGCGGTTCCGGTGGTGGTTCTACCGCCATCTCAAATTCTTCAGTAATTTCCACCTCTTCATTTCGATGGTCAAGATATGAAAATACAAGCTCACCTTCTAAGATCCCCTCTTCATCGGGTATAATAGTTCCTTGGTAAAAGTCACTAGTATCCTGTTCTAAGTTACCTACATAATATGATGCTTGCTCTTTGGGAAAGTCTCCTTCCAGCGTTACTGTGAAATTACTTAGATCTACTTTACCTGAGTTGACAAATTCTGCATTGATAGTTGCCGGCTCTCCCACGTGGGCAGTTGGAGGCGTTTCTACTGACAATACATCAAAACGGCTTTCTTGAGTAACAGAAATGTTAACATACTCCGTTTCCGTGTATGACTCGGCGTTTTGGTCCTCATATTCTAGTTCGACAGGTACAGTGTAGGTACGAGCTTCGGCCCCCGGGTCTACATATAACCCGATTTCTTGCTCAACATGGGATCTACCTTGAATATTACGAATATAAAAGCTATTACTTCCCTGTACAGGGGAAAAGACAGTTCCACCGCTTCCGCCTTCTTCCCCAATATCTGGAGGATTAATGGAAGCTTTAATATTTTGTATAGGTCTGTCATGGGTATTTTCAATTAATAAAGATAATGAAAATTCATTCCCGGCCTGAATTTCTCTAGGATCCAAAGTATATTCACTAATAAGTACTTTTGGTTCACCATCTGTCACTAGGCCTTCATCCACTTCAGTTTTAGCTATCCCTATTTGCTCCGAGGCTTTTGGACGGTCATTTCCATAAGCGTCCTGGTATTCCATCTCCACTTGTAGATCTAATACCTCGTTATCTGAAGGCGGAGTAATACCTAGTTCATATTCAAGCTCTTTTTCCTCTTCTCCCTCTAGTGATAAAATATTTTTTACATTGGATGTTCCAATAGTTCTAACATGATCTCCTGTTAGAGATATTCTGATGTCCTGGGCTTCTTGTTCTCCCAGGTTTTCTACTGTTACTAATCCTTTATACTCTCCTTCTTCTGTTCCATCTTCTATTTCAAAAGAATCCACCGTTAAAACTGGGAGAGACTCTGCTTCGGGAGTTTCTAAAGGAAGATTTACTGATAAGGTTTCAGAACTTTCTCCTGTTTCGTGTCTTTGATCATAAGCAATGTCTAATTCTATACGATTGCTTTCTCTATCTTCCTTTGGTTTTAATTGAAAAGTGATTTGTTCTTGGTCACCACTTTCTAACGTTTCAACTAAACGTCTATTGCTTACATCAACAAGGTTAAAGTTCTCCAGTTCATTAAGTTCAATATTCAAGTTATTTGCATCCACAGCACCCTTGTTTTTTAGCTTTATAGTTGTCTGAAAATCCTCACCTATTTGTGGTGCATCAGGTTCTATAATCACATCTTCCATATCTATAACTGGTTTGAGATTTTCATATCCTACATCAATTGTCAAAGTAGCTGAACCACTTGAACTGGATTCAAAAAGGACATTTTGACTTTTTAAGTTAATGGAAAGTTGATAGCTCTTTGATTCTGCATCTTCACTTACTGCTACTGGAATAGTAAGGCTTCTTGTTTCTCCTGGTCCAATCTCATTCAGATCTGGTTCGTCGTGGTCAGGTTGAGAGTCACGAGTAAAATAAGTTCTTGTAGTTCCTGGTGAATCAACCTCCGCAAATACGTTTCTTGCTTTATGTTCTCCTTCGTTTTTTATAACTAGCTTAATATAAAAACTTTCACCTGCTATAGCACTCCCAGGTTCCACGTCTTCGATCATTAAGACTGGACTAGGAATGTCATCATCCCCCTCCTGTGCCCAAACTAAGCTAGGTGATACAAAAAGAGTTACTGAAATTAAAAAAGCGCATATTGATACAATCTTTTTCAAGAAAATACTCCCCTTCCCTTTTTTGAGATTAGATATTTAAATTAAATAGATAAATTCTATTAAAATTCCTTCATTTAAAAACCTCTAATTACTATAAATATCCGTAATATAGCCATCTACCATTTCCACTACCCTGTCACCATAGGTTGCCACTTCGGTATCATGGGTTACCATAAGCATGGTCTGGCCATTTTCCCTAATTATATTTAATAATAAAGCTAATATTTCTTTTGTTGTCCTAGTATCTAAGTTACCTGTTGGTTCATCGGCAAAAATCACCCTTGGATTGTTAATTAAAGCTCTTGCTATAGCTACTCGCTGACGCTGTCCACCACTCAACTCTCCAGGGCGATGGAGCAGCCTGTCTCCTAATCCTAGCTGCTTTAAAAAAGTTTTCCCCCTCTTCTCCCTCTCCTTCGGTGAAACTCCCTCAAAAACTAAGGGCATCACGGCATTTTCCAAGGCAGTTAATGAGGGTACCAAATTATACAACTGAAAGATAAATCCAATATATCGACGACGCAAAAGAGTCATTTGTCGTTCTGATAACTGGTTAAGCTTATACTTATCGATAAACAGTTCACCTTTAGTGGGACGCTCTAGTCCAGCGGCAATGTTCAATAAAGTAGTTTTCCCACTACCAGAAGTACCGAGGACAACCACAATTTCCCCGGGTTCAACCTCCAGGTCGACTCCGCTTAAGGCAGAAACGATTTGATTGCCCATTCTATATTTCTTAATCACATTTCGAGCAGCTATCATCGTGTTATTATCATTTTGATTATTTATAGTAGCAGTTGCAGAATTCAAATCAGCTCATCCCCCTTATCAAACACTTACAATATATTCTAACACAAGTTTTATTTACCAGAAATATACCCCTTGGCTAGAATTTTAGCCAAGGGGTACTCTTGATTCCCTGTCCTTATCATAATTAGTCTCCAGTATTGTTTTGACTTTGACTATTGAAATGAGCGATTTCCGTAATGATTTCTAAAAGTTTGTGTTCATCAATAGGCTTGATTAAATACTCATAGGGCTTAACAGTACTTGATTCTGTAAAATATGTATTATGAGCTGTCACAAAAATAAATTCAATCTCTGGCACAGCTTGTTTCACCAATTCGGCTGCCTCTAATCCGCTGTTAACCTTGCCATATAACTCCACATCTACAATTGCAATATGAAATTCATTAGATTTTGCATATTTTACTGCATATTCTGGGGCAGTAGTTACCACTACTTGCCCGACATATTCGCTCCTAGATATCAATACTTTTAGAAATTTCTGTGTATACGGTTCATCTTCTAGGATCAAAATATTCATCAACAAAGCTCACACATCCTTGTTTGAATTTAGTTAGTAAATTTGGATGGTGTTTTGGGTTCGTGCATTAGACCAAGGCTAGCTGTGCTAACTCCTAATAGAGCAACTAATTTTAATAAGATTGCCACATTTGTTAAAATTTTAGATTTAAGCATTTTTTACCCTCCTTTTATTTAATAAATTTTTAAAATACCTTATAATTTTATAAGGCCAAGACATGATAAGTATATAAGCACTGCCACAAGATAGCAGACTTAGCCAGCCATAAATATACTCCCGTTGAAAAAGTTGAATAGATATGCCAGTCCAAACAATTAATAATATAAAAGCAAATCGCTTTTTGTTTTGTTCATTAATCAATTTATGATTAACCGTGACAGGAACTATCTTATAATTTAAGTATAATCCTAAGCTGATTAATATTAGCAATCCAAGGGTAAATAGTATTTGGGACGAGGGCATAAACTTGGAGAAAGTAGCTAGCCCTAAAAAGAGCAAAAGGCTTATCAAAAGACATACCCAGAAATTTTCAGAGTGATGCCCTCCTATAACTAACCTAAAGCATCCAAACGCAAGAAAAAATATCAAGAGTTCTATGATCATGTGGAAAACAAAGGCAGCTGAAAAGAAAACCAAACCCTTAATTATAAAGCCCAGTATCAGCTGAAAAGCATAGGAGTAAACTTCTGCTTCCTGTTCATTTTGATTTAGATTGGATGCTAATAACTCCGCTAATTTATCAGAAATCTGTTCAAGCAGTTTTCAACTCCCCTTTCCCAGGGAATTTGATAGAAAAGACGGTTTTTGAAGAGTCAGATTTAATTTCAATTGTTCCTCGGTTATTTTTGACCACCCTATTGACTATGTAAAGTCCGTAGCCGCTACTGACAGTTTTTTTAGAAGTATAGCCCGGTTCAAATATTTTTTCCTGTTTTGGTTTGGAAATTTTAGGACCATTATTGATTGCATTAATTAAGTATAAACCATTATCCGGATCTTCTAATAGTTCAATAGCAACGTACTTTTTCTCATTATCATTATTTCTAGATACGGCCTCGAAAGAATTATCTATTAGATTACATATAATAGAATTCAAGTCCCAAGGATTAATACCCCATTTTGTAATATCACTTTTTATGCCAATATTAAAATTAATGTCTTTTTCTTCTGCTACTTTTTTCTGGGCATTCAAACTCAAGTTTAATACTGGTTCCTTTACATATAAATAACTGCCACCTTCGCTTTTTTTGGAGTTATTTTTGGCTATCTCGTTAATATATTTTTTGGCATCGGTAATTTCATCTAAATTCAGCATAGATTGAATAACTTGTAAATGCCTCTTATGCTCATGGGTTTTTGAGTTAAGGGTATTAATGATTTTCTTTGTTTTATCCACATAGTGTTTCAAGCTCTCATTTTCTACTTCTTTTTTGGCTAACTCGGTATACGACTTCAAAAATAACAGGATTAAAAAAGTAAAAATGATGACAAACACACTAGCCGCCAATAACAAAAGGTTATATTCTGTGGAAGGTGACAAATAATAAAGATAGTTCAAGAAAAAAATTACAATATATGTATTTATCAATATCAGGGTTACCAAAATGATATTTCTTGTTTTTAACAAGATTACTCTCTCCAATCTTTCCGATGTGAAGTTTTATTTGAAATGGCATATTAATCTAACTAGATTACACCGAACTAGTCTTGATTTGCCTCTTTTGAAAGGTCAATTACATATAATTGCTTTTGTGAAATAAACTTGTAGATGAAATATAATATCGATAATATTAAAATTAGGTAAATTAAATAAAATTGAATACCCAAAATTTCTGAATGATCTATTAATTCAGTGATACTAACCCCCCACATAATACTTAAAATAGTGATTAAAAAGGGCTCTAAAACATTAAAAATCAAAACCCCAATAAAAAAACCTAAAAAGCTTACGTTATTGTAAAATTACTGTAGGATTTTTTGGAGAAAGCAGGAAGGAAAGGAAGCAAAAAAGAAGAGGAACCTCACATTCTCCGCACGAGAATGAAGTATACCCAAAAAAGTAAGGAGTGAGGTTCCTCATGGAAATAATTCAACTTGTAGAAGAAAAAATCCTTCAAGTTTCAGAAAAAGTGTTAAATGTTTTAGACGGAGAAATAGAGTACGATACATTCACAAAGCTACTAAAAGAAGAGCTAGACGGTTTAGGTAGTGATATTCTTAAAGAAGTACTAGAAGCATTGGATGCCCAAATAAAAGAAAATAGAAGAGATCGTAAAGGTTGGGTCGTAGAAAGGAAAGCTGACCCCAAGAGTATCTTAACCCCATTTGGTGATATGGTATACAACCGAACATATTATAAAAATAAAGAAACAGGTGAATATAAATATCTAGCTGATGAAAAAGCTGGCATAACCTCACATATGCGAGTAGATTCTACTTTAAAATCAGATATAGCTGATGCAGCCACTAAGGTGTCGTATGAGAAAGCGACAGAAGAAGTGAGTAGGTTTAACCAAGACCTAAAATTAAGTAAACAGACAGTAGCCAATACAGTGAAAGAATTTGAATTAGAACCTCTAGAGCAACCAGAAGAAAAGAAAAAAGTATCAAACCTTTACATAGAGGCAGATGAAGATCATTTGTCTATGCAAACTTCGAAGAGATCTGAAACAAAGCTAATTTATGTCCATGAAGGAATAAAAGGTAAAAAACGTAGATCTCTTAAAAATTGTCAACATTTCACAACAATAACTGAATCCCCGGATAAATTTTGGTTAACAGTATGTGACTATATCGAATCACATTATGACACAAAGGACACAAATATTTTCATATCAGGAGATGGGGCTAAATGGATCCGAGTAGGTGAAGAATATATCCCAAATGCGACATATATATTGGATAAATTTCATCTATCCAAATACATAATAGCAGCTACCGGTCATGCCCCAAAGCTAAGGAGACAGATATATAAGAACATTAAAAACCTAGATCAAGAAGCAGTATTTGAAAATTTACAAGAAGCACTTACAAAGGCAGATACAGAAGCTAGACAGAAACGCATAATGGCAACAATTAAATATATTAAAAACAACTGGGATGGCATAGAGGCATCAGTAAACCACCCTGAAGTAGGTTGTAGTGCTGAAGGCCATGTAAGCCATATTTTAGCATCAAGAATGAGTAGTCGACCAATGGCCTGGAGTGAAAAAGGCGCAACTAAAATGGCCGAGATGTTGGCTACAAAAGCTAATGGAAAATCAGTAAAAGAAGCTTACTTATCCACAAAAGGTCGTCAAGAAGCTGAAATAGTTAACCTACAGAACCAAATAAAACAAGAACTAAAAAAACTTACAACTAAAAAGAAACTAGGAAAAGCCAACAATGGCAATGTACCTTTGATGAATGGAAAGTACAACTTAACAAGAACGGCTATAAAAGGGTTGAACAGGAAACAGATTATCTAGGAGAATTAAGGTTTCTTTTTAACCTACAGTGGCTTGACACGATCAAAGCTTACATATGGCTTGAAGTTAAAAATCAAATATGTTATTAGAGTAATTGCTATCACAAATATCAGGGAGTGCAGTGCATGAAAGATATCCAAGGATCGGACCAAGACTAAAATTGGTGCACCTATTAGTGCAATAATAACTGCTCTTTTTTTAGAAATATCTACATTAATCAATTTAAAACCAACCTGAGTCATAGCAAAAATTTCAAATAAACCAATAAAAAGAGGTATTAAAATCTCAGATATTCCTATGTCTAAATTCATCATTTTTTATCACCTATTTTTGAAATTATTTTAAACTTGTCAGTTTAAGCCCTCCTGTAATAATTTGACAAAAGTTGCTAAATTCCTTTAATTATTTGACATTCTTTGAAATTTTAATATAAAAAGCCGCCAGATCAAAATCTGACGGCTTTTTAAAATTTGAATTGTTTATACTAGCTTATACTAATTAACCGAATTGGGGATATAGGATTAAGATATAAGTTACTGAACCCATTCGTCAACTATATCTTGATTGTCTTCAATCCATTCAATAGATGACCCCATTTCGTCCCCTGAATCGTCGATCATGCCCATAAGCTCTCCAAGTTCTTCATCACCTACATAGAAGTTTTCCAGAAATTCTACAACTTCAGGTGCATCGTCTTCGAAGCCTGCTCTTGAAAGTGCTTCGATATATTCGGCTTCACCATACACACCTTCAGGATCCTCTAAGAATTCTAGTTCCCAATCCCCGAATTTCCAGTGGGGTGTCCATCCCGTAACAACTACCCATTCTTCATCTTCTATGGCGCTTCTCAATTCAGTTACCATGGAAGCTTCACTACTAGCCATTAAATCAAAATCAGCCAAGCTGTCGTAAACTTCTAAAGCCTCATCTGTTGTTTGCATAATTCCAGCACCTGAATCAATACCTACAATTTGACCATCAAATTTTTCATGGTGTTCACCCATTTCATCAATGCTGTCAATGTCAACATATTCTGGTACTACTAAACCAATTCTAGCTCCTTCATACACTGTACTAATTTTGTCTATTTCATCACCGTATTCTTCATAGTATTCTGCGTGAGTAACAGGAAACCAACCTGCTATGTTTAAGTCTTGATTGCCATTTGCCATGTCTGTGTATATCATACCGAGCTCGGCCTGAGTAAGTTCCACATCATAGCCCATTTCTTGTTCTAGGATCGCTGCAACTAAATATGACTTAGCTGTAGCACATGCCCAGTCTCCATGGGCAATTTTAATCTCTTCTTGTCCTTGTGGTTCTTCTTGTTCTTCCGCTGCTTCGTTTTCCTCCTCAGTTTCACCATTTTCCCCTGCTGGTTCTTCTACTCCTTCTTCACAACCAGAAATCAAAGCAGTACTGAAAACTAAGGTTAAAGCTAAAATGATAACCATGAACCTTTTCATGTTAACTAGACCCTCCTGTTTGTTATGTTTTTTTACCAGGTGTTATTATAATTGTTAATACCTGGCCTTTTTCTTTAACAATTATTAATTGTATAGGTGTTTTCCATTAATTGCAAACGTTATTAATTGTGATTATTTCACCTGAGTAAATCTATATAGTCCTGAGTTGCAATGATATAGTCAAATATCAAATAAGCTATGTTTTAAAGCGAATGGCTGGTAAATTCACGAAGGGCAAACTAATTAAATCTTAAATCACGCCAAAATAAAGGATTGAGCTCTGTAAATAACAGAGCTCAATCCTTTATTTTTACTACTTAATATATTCAACTTTTTAATTCAGTTTAAAATATCTAACTTTTAATCTAGTTTTCAATCTATTGCTCAAAAAACCCTTCTTAATCACCAGCTATTCCGGCAGCATCTTCATCATCTAATTTATGCATTGAGAACCCGGTAAGTCCATAGATAAATGAAAGAGCCATGGCTATTAAAATGAAAAACGCGAAGGGTAGATAGTCAAATGGATAAACCCCTAAAGTCCCATAAACAAAGGCTCCACATGGACCCCAAGGTATCAATGATGAAGGTAGGGTTCCCCACGCTTCAGAAATTCTAGAAACATTTTTAGGGTGCAAACCTTTTTCTTCAAAAGCGTGTTTATAAGATCTACATGTCAATACATGGGTCAAATAGTGAGAGTTTACAGTTAAAATGAAAATCAGTGTAGAAACGTGAGCTGCAATTGATAGTCTCTTGTGAGTAGTTGCTACTGTTAAAATCTTTTCAAGCATTACTTCCATCATTCGGGTGTGCTCTACAATCCCTCCATAGGCTAGAGCTACTAGAATCAACGAAATAGTCCACATCATACTTTGGAGTCCGCCAGCAGTGAACAATTCATCAACAATTTCTATGCCAGTATCCATAACATACCCGTAGTTCATAGCAGAAAACACATCTGCTAGACCAGAACCCTGAAATACTAGAGCCCATATTAGTCCAAGAATACAACCACCTGTTAAGGCAGGAATTGGTGGTACTCTAAATAAAATCATGATCAGAACTGCCACTATCGGTAAAAACATTAATGGACCTACATTAAAGTGTTCAGCAATAGTGCCTGTAAGTTCACCTATCTGATCATAATCCATCTCTTCTTCTGCAAAGCGAAGTCCTAAAATACCAAACAAAATTCCAGATATCACAAAAGCTGGTACCGATACGTACAGCATGTGTTTTATGTGATCATAAATATTAACTCCGGCTGTACTTGAGGCTACAACTGTGGTATCGGATAAGGGAGATAGCTTGTCCCCAAAGTAAGCACCGGAAACAATGGCACCAACGGTCATGGCAGGTGGCATTCCCATCCCGTGACCGATTCCTGATAGAGCCAGCCCAATAGTAGCAATTGATGACCAAGAACTACCAGTAAAGACTGAAACTACTGCAGATATAACCAGGGTTGCCACTAAGAAAATTTGTGGGGATAAAAGCTGAAGTCCGTAGTAAACAATTGTGGGAACAACTCCACCTTCTATCCAACTTCCAATTAAAATACCTACTATAGCTAAAATTATTACAGCACCTAAAGCAAAGTTAATTCCCTTAAGAATACCTTCTTGAACAGTTTCCCAATCATGACCCATCCAAGCAACTGCCACAACAGCTGCTATGATAGTGGAGATAAATAATGGAATATGAATATCAACTTCCAATATTATAGCACTAAAGAAGATTAGTACAATCAGTGCAATCATAGGTGTAAACGCTTGAGCTGGTGTCGGTTTAATTTTAACTTGTTGTTCTTCTTGTTCTTGTACATTTTCCTTATTGTCAGACAATAAGAGATCCCTCCTATGAAATATTAATTAGATTCAATAATCAATAAAAACTAATTATTTTGTTTTGTTACTGGTCATGATTGGACAATAAAGTAAGCACCCCCTTTATTAGGTTAATCAAAGTTAAAAAGTCAAGGTTTTTTTATCTTTGATAAACCAGACGTCCACCAACAAAAGTCATGTCAATTTTTATATCTAATAGCTGATCCGGAGCTAATTCCATGGGGTTTTGTGACAGTACAACTAAGTCAGCAAATTTATTTGGTTCAATGCTTCCTAGAGAATCTTCATCAAAGTATTGATAAGCACCGTTAATGGTGTACATATCAATGGCGTCTTCTAAAGTTACTCTTTCTTTCGAGTTAAATCCATCGGCAGGACGATTTTCTAGGTTTTTTCTCGTTGTGGCAGCTCTAATACCGTAAAAAGGATTAACAGGTTCTACAGGACAATCCGAGCTAGCCGCTAAATTGATCCCTTCATTTTTCATAGTATTCCAGGTATACACATCTTCAGTTCTATTTCCAAGGGCTGTCTCTAACCAATCCACTTCACTTGCTACAAAGTTTGGTTGAATATCCACAGAAACATTTAGCTCTTTAATGCGATCAATAAGATCCTTAGGTGCTAATCCGGCATGGACTATTCTATGTCTTAAAGGATTGTGCCCTTTTTCTATCAAACTTTCCAATACATCCAAGGCATTCGATAGGGCTTTATCCCCCAATGCATGAATGGCACATTGATACCCATGTTCATGAGCCTTCTTTGCGTATTTATATAATCTGTCCTTTGAGGTTGCTTCTATTCCGCAGTTATCAGGTTCATCTTCGTACGGATTATTGAGTAATGCAGTTCGGCTTCCATAAGATCCATCGGTAAAAAACTTAATGTATCCTTGCTGTAAGAACTCATTTCCATCCAAGTAATTCATATCTTCAGATATTAAATGGTCTAACAATTCATGCTCGGCACCAAGCTTAACGCGAACAGGATAACCCTCTTCCTCCATGGCTTCTCTGTAAGCCTGTAATATATTAAAGTAATGCTGGTGTTTTTTCACTCCAATAGCCATTGAATGAGCTGTAGTAATGCCATTTTCTTTTAGATAGTTAAGAGAAGCTTTAATGGCCTTTTTAATCATAGAATTATTTGAATATATAATGTTATAGACTAAATCCCCTGCATTTCTCCTTAAAATTCCATTAGGTTCTCCACTTTCATCACGATCAATCCCACCACCCTGTGGTGCTTCCTTATTTTTGTCTATCCTAGCGAGATCTAAAGCTTTGCTGTTAGCTATCATCAAGTGTGTACAGATTCTAATGATAAAAACAGGATTATCAGGTGCTACTTCATCTAAATCCTCTTTAGTGGGAAATCTATCATCTTTAAATTTGTTATCGTCAAAGGAAGATCCGATGATCCATTCACCCGGTTGTTTACGCTTTGCTTCAGCCCTTATCAGTTCTTTTAATTCATCTACAGAGCTCGCCTGAGATAAATCCTGGTGTACTTGTAAAAAACCTGTTTGGACTAAGTGAATATGACTGTCAATAAATCCAGGAAATACAGTTTTACCTTCTAGATTGATGATTTTATCAGCTGTATATTTGTTGAAAATTTCTTCAGAAGTCGCCAATTCTTCTATCTTGCCCTGTCTAATTACTAAGTTTCCAGAGATAAACTCTCCCCCAGTATAAAAGTTCCCATTTTTTAAAATTAGAGTTTGTGATTCGGTCAAAACATTACCCCCTCAACTTTACATTTTTTGAAAATTTTGATAAGACTTTTTTAATTTCATATCATCTAAACTTTAGTAGAGCAAATTACTATAATCATAAAAATGCAAATTTTATACCATCTTTTGATATAGTCAGAATTTTCCCTATATAAAGGCCATTACAATGGAGTTGTTCGTTTTTAAAGATTATTAACTGTGTGACAATTAACTAAATTATTGATTAAGATTCGCATCGAAAATAGTTGAATATTGTCAAAAATGATAAAAGATGAATTTAATTTTGTAAAGTTTTAACGGAAATAAATTGGAAATGATGCAATATTGGGTCGATTGATGCCTCGCGAATCATTTGATTTATAACTAATGTAATATAATCGAAAACTTCTAAATTATTAGAACATTTTTAATAAACAGGAATCTTGGTTATTTTTATTGAATACAAATGAATGAAGTTAATGAGTGATAAAGTGATGGTAGATATGAAAATGGACTCAAGAAAGATTTTACTTGGAACGGGGTGTTTTCCAATGAAAAACTCAAGTAGCAAAACTAATAGTAAATTGTTTATTGACTTGATGAAATTAAGGAATTAAAAAATCAAATTGAAAAACTTTCCCAAGAAAAGAAAAATTTAAATGACCCTGAGATATTAACTAAACTTAGCGAATTAGAAGAAAAGTTGAATAATTATTCTTCTTATTTTCTTAACCAGTATAGAAAAGACTCCTAACTAATGAAATCGGAAAATTTAATTATAACAATTCTTACTAAGGGAGATGTTTGAATTGTTTGTAAAATTAGTAATCGCTACGCTTTTATTTTTTACTGCTTATATAAGTATAGGTTGTGAAGGTGAAAACGAAGAGATCCAAACAGAAAGTCTTCACGAAGAAAGGCCATTCTCTGATATTAAAACTCCATGGGACATATCAACCCCTGAACATCACGGATTCAAGTCTGAAGATTTCGATAAATTCATTAATAAAATAAAGAAAGATACATATGTGAGCGGATTAGTCATTGTAAAAGATGGAACTAAAATAAAAGAATATTATTTGAACCATAATAGATACAAACATGAGCAATATTCTGTTACAAAATCTATCATCGGATTATTGGTTGGTATAGCAATAGATGAAGGATATATAGACTCAGTTAATCAAAAATTAAAAGAGTTTTTCCCTGAAATCAATGAGTATAATTCAAGCATCGCTAATATTACTATTGAAGATTTATTATTAATGAGAAGTGGAGTAGAATGGAACGAGTGGGAGGTTGAACTAGACAAGAGAGATGAACAAGGTCAGTATAAAAATGATTGGTTTAGAATGGTAGAAAAAAAAGATTCATTAAAATTTTATTCTGACAGACCACTAATCCACGAGCCAGGAGAAAAATGGGTTTATAATTCCGGCGATAGCCATGTATTAATGAAGATACTTAAACAAGAGACCGGAAAAAAACCACTAGTTTTTGCAAAAGAAAATTTATTTGAACCCTTGAATATTGATTCTTCTAATGTAGAATGGGACACAGCAGAAGATGGCATCAATATGGGAGGATCTGGCATTCGAATGCATACTAAGGATTTAGCTAAAATTGGTTATTTAATATTAAATAATGGAGAATATCGTGAAAAACAGGTTGTTTCAAATAATTGGATAGAAAAAACAATTAACTCTAAATTGAAAATAGAAAACAAAGACAGATACAGGTTTAATAAACCCTTTCAAAATGTAAGCTTTGGTTACCATTGGTGGATTTTTAATATTCCCGAGAAAGATTTAGAGTTCATAGCAGCCAATGGTTCTTACGGGCAAGGTATATTTATCTTTCCCGATTATAATTTAATAATGGCAGTAAATTCAACACCAATGAATTTAGAACACTCTGATGTTGTGTTGAGGTTATGTTTAGAAATCGTTCAAATTTTAAATAACGAGGTATGACAAATGACCTATATCAAACAATCGAATTTGAACGCATCCGTCTTAACCTTTTAGGTTATTCAGCTTTTGGGCTTTCCCATAATTTGTAAGGGTACCCACCTAAAAGGCCAACTTCGGTTCGCTCTCGCTATGTTCCAAATTCCCCCTTCAGCTTCCTTCAGACTCCACCGTCACCGGTGACGCCCTTGCCTTATGGTTGTCTTCCTGCTGGTTAAGTGACAAGGTTTCTTTCAACCCATCGGCTCAGCAGACATACCGGGCAAACAATTTAGGAGGCCCAATTTTGGGCCTCCTATTTTAGTTTAACTTCCTGGGATATATGGATTTGGGTCAGTTGGTGTGCTAGGGCCTGGATCACCTATATCATGGCTGGGCCCTGACTCCTGTGTTCCTACTTCTTCAGTAATAAAAAATTCTTCTTCATCGCCTGTAAAAAATAAACTTACAAACCCAGTCATAAAACCACCTCCTTAGACTTTCTGGAGTTCTGTTAAGTTATATGATATTTGAATCAGTCTCCGTCCCGGAGTTAAGATAGTTTTAGACAGAAATCAAAACCCTCCGGGAGAAAGGAGACTGATTCATGACTAAAGTTGTATGCCCTAGATGCAATAACAACTGCTCTGACAAGTTTTATAAGTTTGGTTTTGATAATCATGGTCATCAAAAGTATCAATGTCAAGAATGTTTTAGTCAGTTTGCACCTAAGACACTTTCTAAAGGCGGGGATAAAAGAGGCCCTAATATGCCTCGCAAATATCCCTCTTGCCCTAAATGCGGGAAAGCTACATTTTTACATCACGACTATGAATTTTATTCTAATTTGAGGTGTTGTGACAAAAGCTGTAATCATTCTTTCTATGTCCCTAAACCTCAAAGTATTCCTGAACCTTCGCAACTTGATATTAACGGCAAAGTAGACTTCTCTAACATGAGACATCCTCTTCATACTATTATTCGAGCTCTTTACCTGTACTTCATTAATGGCAGCTCTACTAGAGGTGTCTCTCAATTCCTTCTTGATTGTGAAGGAATTAAAGTGTCTCATGTTACTATTGCTGACTGGACTAAAAAGTTTGCACCTCTTTTTCTTTATATCTCTAGATATCTTAAACCTATTGATCTAGACTCTTCTGATGAGTGGCATGTTGACGAAACTGTAATTAAAATTAAAGGCCAAAGATTCTACGCCTGGACTGTTATTGATGCTGAAACTAGATTTGTACTTGCATTTCATCTATCTCCTTACAGAGATAGCCAGGCTGCTTTTAAAGTGCTGAACTATGCTAAGAAACATTTTGGACGACCTCATAGTATCGTCACAGATAGATATTGGGCTTACAATGCTCCAATTAAAGTTCTGTTTCCAAACTCTAATCACATCAGAGTCAAGTCTTTTCAAGATGATATCTCTAATAACTTAATTGAATCTTTTTTTCAGATTTTCAAAAGCTGGGTTAAGCAACGCAGAGGATTTGCTTCTTTCCAGTCAGCCAACAAGTTGATTGCGGTATTTGTGTTTGCTTTTAACTTTGTTAGGACAAGCAATGTTTTGAATCAGTCTACTCCTGCTCAAGTTGCTGGGATTAATTACTCTAATCGTAATAGGACTTTTTGGCTTTTACATAGTAATAATGCCGCTTGACTGCCAAATCTTTTGAAATCTTGCGAGCAAGTGAGCTTATTTTTCATAACAACTTAACAGACTCCTTTCTGGTTTTTTTTACTTATTCAATAAAAACTACTAGCAACCTTTAAAGATTTGTGAGTAGTATATATCTATCCCTGAATAGTCCCACCTAATACTCGACTAGCATTGATTAATCCTGATGTCTCAACACAGTCTTGCAATCAAATTTTCGGTCTGATCCATTAGTATGTTCGGCAGATCTTATTGAAAGCTAGTGATTTATCTTAATAATTAACGATAATCAACAATAATGTAACGATATGCTCTCTTAGGGACGCATATCGTTATTGCAAATCCCCTGTTTTTAACATAAAATTATTATGTATCTCAAATTTTGTCTAAATCTGTCGTTGAGTTATAGCCACTAACATATTTACTTGGTCTGCCTAAGGATTTTGGGAAGGTTATTGGGAAAAAGTTTGTACCAACTCAATGTTGTGCAAACTTTTTCATTTTAAATTGTAGAATAAAGGAGGATTCATTGAATTGTATGCTCTTAAAAGATTATTAGTAGCAATACCAACAGTAATTGGAGTATCCATCCTAGTATTTTTAATGATTCATCTTATTCCTGGTGATCCTGCTCAGATGATGCTTTTTCCCAGAGGAACAGAAGCAGAAATCGAGCAATTGAGACAAGAATTAGGACTCAACTTACCTATACATGTACAGTACTGGAATTGGGTCACTGATGCAATTCAGCTTGACCTGGGGACTTCAGTTCAGAGAGGAGTTTCTGTAACATCTGAAGTATTTGGACGTTTTCCTGCGACTTTTGAGCTAGCTATTGCAGCTATCTTGATAGCAGTCATTGTAGGTGTACCTTTAGGTGTAATTGCAGCTCAAAAAAGGAATTCTTGGATTGATTATACCTGCATTACAATATCTTTAATGGGTGTATCAATCCCAGTTTTTTGGCTAGGCCTAATGTTAATATTCATTTTCGCGGCCACTTTAGGAGTTTTACCTGTATCGGGAAGGATGCCCACAGGGGCCTCAATTGAATCTGTTACCGGTTTATACTTAATTGATACCCTGATAAGAGGGGATTTGGGTTTATTCTGGCAAACTATTCGTCATCTATTTTTACCTGCCCTTTCACTAGCTTCTGTGCCGCTAGCATTAGTAGTTAGGGTGACTCGTTCTAGCATGATTGAGGTCTTATCTGAAGATTATGTCCGAACAGCCAAGGCAAAGGGAACACCTTATAGACTGGTGGTATTCAAACACGCTTTGAGAAATGCTTTGATCCCTGTAATTACAGTAGTCGGCTTACAGGTAGGCAGGTTAATGGGAGGAGCGATTCTAACAGAAACTGTTTTTTCCTGGCCGGGAATGGGTAGATTATTAGTCAGTTCAATCCATGCCAGGGATTATCCCTTGATACAAGGAACCGTTCTTATTTTTGCCATATTGTTTATCATTACAAATATAGTTGTCGACCTGCTTTATGCCTATATTGACCCTAGAGTAAAGTACGAATAACTAACAACATAATTTCAACTCAACTGTAGATTTGACTATAGAAAGGATGGTTAATTAATGGAGGAACCAAAACAAGTCCAAAAACAGGGACAAACCCAAAACCAAGACCAAACTGCTGTTGACAAGCCATCCAGCATTTTGGGTGATGGCATCCGTCAATTCGCAAAAAATAAATTGGCTGTTATCAGCTTTGGAGTCGTTATTTTATTTATTCTTATGGGTATATTTGCACCACATATTGCACCTTCTAATGAGGATCCTATAGAACCTGTTTTACAGAGACGTCTTCAACCTGGAATTTGGGAGGGTAATTCCGAGACCCCCCTAGGGACCGATTCTTTGGGTAGAGATATCTTGACCCGCTTAATATACGGTGCCCAAATTTCTTTAAGAGTAGGTTATGTAGTAATTGGTATTACTGCCGTTTTCGGAATTACTATTGGCTTAATCGCCGGTTATTTTGGAGGAAAAATAGATATGATATTTATGCGATTCATCGATATCATGTTATCTTTTCCACCTCTACTACTCGCCTTAGTAGTTGTAGCGATTCTGGGGGCAGGTTTGGAAAATGCCATGCTGGCAATAGCCCTGGTTTATATTCCTCAGGTCGCCCGAGTTGTCAGAAGTTCTGTATTAAAAGTAAGAGAAATGCCATACATTGAAGCTTGTAGAGCTATGGGGGGTTCAAATTTTTGGATTATAATTTCCCATGTTTTACCCAATATACTGGCTTCTGCCGTGGTTTATTTAACTCTGTTACTGGGTGATGCAATCCTTTACACGGCTGCTTTAGGATTTCTCGGAATTGGAATAGATCCGGCAACTCCCGAATGGGGGGCTATGTTAAGTGATGGCAGAGATTACTTACTGGTAGGTGGTTGGTGGGTAACTCTTTTCCCTGGAGTTATGATCGCCCTTACTGTATTGTCATTCAACCTTTTTGGAGACGGCTTACGGGAAGCTTTTGACCCCAAAATGGACCTGTAATAGCAATAGTTTATGACTAGATTGGGAGGGGAATATTTACATGGAAACTCTATTGGATATTCAAGATTTAAAAATACATTTTTCCACTGAAAGAGGGTTAGTACGTGCAGTAGAAGGAGTTGACCTATCATTAAATAAAGGTCAAGTTCTAGGGGTTGTGGGAGAATCTGGTTCAGGTAAGACTGTCACTTCTTTATCTATTTTAAATTTATTACCCCGAACTGCCAAAATTAGTGGGAAGATCATGTTTCAAGGTAAAAACTTGTTGGAAAAAACGGAAAAACAAATGGAAAAGATTCGTGGAAATAATATATCTATGATTTTTCAGGAACCCATGACCTCATTAAATCCAGTTTACACAATTGGAGAACAAATTAAAGAGGTCTATCGGTATCACACCAATTTAAAGGATAACGATATGGATAAAAAAGTGCTTGAAATGCTGGAATTAGTAAAAATTCCAGATGCTAAACAACGTATGAAGGAATATCCGCATCAGATGAGCGGTGGAATAAGACAAAGAGTGATGATCGCCATGTCTCTCGCTTGCGATCCGGAAGTACTTATTGCAGACGAACCTACCACAGCTCTGGATGTTACTGTGCAAGGTCAGATTTTAGCTTTAATCAGAGAATTACAAGAAAAATTAAATACTGCTGTTTTGTTAATCACCCATGATTTGGGAGTTGTAGCCCAAGTAACTGATCAGGTAGCAGTTATGTACGCAGGTCAAGTTGTCGAATATAACGATACAGTAGAACTATTTAAACAACCTAAACATCCTTATACCAAAGGTCTAATAAGTACTATACCTCGGTTAGATGAAGACCAGGAAGAATTGCAAGAAATAGAAGGAATGGTTCCTGATATGAAGACCGAGCTTCATGGCTGTCATTTCTATTCTAGATGTCAAGAGGCCATGGACAAATGTGCAGATAATAAACCTGAACTGACGAACCAAAACGGTTCTCTTGTAAGATGTTTCTTGTATGAAGGGAGTGAACAAAGTTGTCCCAATCATTAATTGAAGTCAGTAATCTTCACAAGGCCTTTCCTGTCAACAAACAACTATTAAAAAAACCTGATTGGTTAAAAGCCGTTAGAGGTGTTGATTTTTCGGTAACAACAGGTGAAACTTACGGGCTGGTAGGTGAAAGTGGCTGTGGAAAATCAACCGTCAGTAAATTACTTTTGAGACTTTTAGAACCGGATACAGGTGAGGTTAGCTTTCAGGGACAAAATATCCTTTCTTTATCAAAAGCGAAAATGAAACAGATTAGGAGACAAATGCAGATAGTCTTCCAGGACCCCTACGCCTCTTTAGATCCTAAGTGGAAAATTGGCAGTATTATCGGTGAACCTCTAAAAATTCACGGGATCGGCACTAAAGAAGAGCGAAGAAAGAAAGTGAAAGAACTTATGGAATTAACTGACCTAAGACCGGAATTCATGGAAAGGTATGCTCATGAGTTTAGTGGCGGCCAACGTCAAAGGATAGGGATCGCAAGAGCTCTAGCTTTAGATCCTAAAATTATCATTGCAGATGAACCCGTGTCTGCTCTAGATGTTTCCATACAAGCTCAAATCATCAATTTATTTAAACGTCTACAAAGGGAATTAGGCCTTGGATATATCTTTATAGCTCACGATCTAAGTGTAGTTAGGCATATTAGCGATAGAGTGGGAGTTATGTATCTGGGACAAATCGTGGAAGAAGCTCCCACCCAAAAGCTCTTTAAAGATGCAAAACACCCTTATACCAGTGGGTTGATTTCTACAATACCATTACCAGATCCTACTAAAAGAAAAGAACTAGAACTTGTTGAGGGAGAAGTACCTAGTCCTATAAATCCCCCTGCTGGTTGCGGGTTTCATCCAAGATGTCCTTATACAAAATCTGAGTGTAAAGAAAATCCGCCTCCGAAAGTTCAAATTGATAATAACCATATGGTCAGATGTCATTTATACGCAGAATAATGGAGGCATCACTACGGGAGGGGGGTTAAAAAAAGACTGAGTACGTGTTATTAATTTGATTTAGTAAGATTAGTGAGAGATATAAAATTCAAATTGTATTAGAGGAGGTTTGACAATGAAAAATTTAATTAGAGTATCATTGATTGGAATATTGGTTCTAACAGTTGGTTTAATGTTTACCGCCTGTGGAGGAGATGACAATGGTGATCCAGATAAAGACTCTAATGGAGAGAAAGCGTCAGATCAAGATCCTTTTATCATTGCAAGGGCTGGTGATTCTGACATCTTAGACCCTAATTATGCTACTTCTGAAGAGGATATGGATGTAGTTTTCCAGATTTTTGAAGGTTTATTAAGGTTTGAAGATGACGATTTAAATGTTGGCCCAGGACTTGCTAATGAATGGGAAAGTTCCGAAGATGGTAAAACATGGACTTTTTACCTTCGCGATGATGTCACTTTTCACGACGGAAGTGAGTTTAATGCTGAAGCTGTAGAATTCAGTTTTATGAGAGTTCTTGATGAAGATCACGAGTATCATGGTGTAATTGATGCTGGTTGGTCGTATTTAGACTATCTAATGGGAGACGTAATCAATGACGTAAGAGCCGTTGATGATTATGTTGTTGAGTTTGAACTAGAGCAAAAGTTTGCACCTTTCGAAACATATATGGCTTATTACTCTCAATTCATTGTCAGCCCTGAAGCTGTCAAAGAACATGGAGAAAACTTTGTAAATCATCCTACAGGTACTGGTCCTTTCAAAATGGTCGAGTGGGATCGTGGCGATTATATTAGATTAGAAACTTACGATGATTACTGGGGTGAACTTCCCGAAATTGACACCTTAATTTTTAAAGATATCCCAGAAGCTTCTACCAGGTTAATGGAACTGGAAACCGGATCTGTAGACGTGGCTAAAAATGTTCCACCAGAACAAAGGGAAACCCTTGAAATGCTAGAAGAAGCTGAACTTGTGGAAATTCCCGGAGCTAACTTGTTTTACATGGCATTAAATCATGATGTAGAACCACTAAATGATGTTAAGGTAAGAAGAGCTATCAACCATGCCATTGACGTAGATCAAATTATTGATGAAATTTATCAAGGTATGGCAACTAGAGCCATCAATGCATTACCTCCGACTGTATTCTCCTTTGATGATACAGCTGGTCCTTATGAATACGATCCAGACAAAGCGGAAGAACTACTGGCAGAAGCTGGCTATGAAGATGGCTTTGAAATCGAATTAAATACTTTCGTCTACTCAAGGACTTATGTAGACAACCCTGTACAAGTTGCTGAAGTAATAGCGTCTGATTTGAGAGCTGTCGGAATAGATGCGCAAATAATCACTAATGAATGGGCACAACACTCAGACCTAACAGTTAATATGGAACACGACCTTGCATTAACAGGATGGTTTGACATCCCTTATCCCAGTAACTTTTTACGCACCTTGGTTCTAGAAGCCGGATATAATGCTTATCAACCGGAAGAGCTAATGGATATGTCAAATGAAGCTTGGGCCACTTACGATGAAGAAGAACAAGAAGAAATCTACCGAGAAATTCAGCAACGATTCCATGAAGATGTACCTTTAATTCCTATTGCTCACAGTAATTATACTGCAGCAGTTAGAAACGATGTTGAAGGATTCGTACTTGATACAATCGGTATTATCAGTGCCCACGAAATTTCCAGAACTGAATAACTGATTTGATGGGGAGTGGCGACTCCCCATCAATTTTTAATTATTGAAGTTAATTTCTAACCTAAACAATCAAGAACTAATGACAACTTACTAAGGACAAAGGAGGTAATAAATTGTCTCGTTATCTATTTAAAAACGCTAGAATTTACGATGGTGAACAACTATGGGAAAACGCCAGTCTTTTAGTTCAAGATGGCATAATTGAAGATATTTCCGAAAGAGAGCTAGTTGATTCGGAAAATGAACAAGACTTTGAAGGCGAAGTTTATGATTTAGAAGGTCGAACTATTTTACCAGGACTAATTGATTGCCATATCCACTTGGACCTGCATGGTATGGCAGATACTTTTGAAGAAAATTTCCCAGAAGACAAAGTTAGAACTGTCAGAGCCGCTAAAGAAATGGAAAATACTCTTATGTCAGGGTTTACTACTGTTAGAAACGTGGGATCTGTCAATTGGATTGATTTAAGTGTTAAAGAGGCGGTCAACAAAGGTTATGTGAATGGGCCCCGAATCTTGACAAGTGGCAAAATATTATCCATTACCTGTTCTGGATCCGAGTATTTCGATGGATTATACGAAGAAGTTGACGGAGTTGACGGTTTTAGAAAAGGTACCCGAAATCAATTAAAGCTAGGAGCTGACCTGATTAAAATTATGGCAACCGGAGCTGTCATGAATCCCGGCGGCGTACCCGGAGCCCCTCAACCAGACGCAGAAGAAATGCGAGCTGCAGTTGTTGAAGCAAGAAAGTTGAACAAAAAAGTAGCCGCTCATGCTCATGGTGCTGATGGTATCAAAAATTCTGTTATAGCAGGAGTTGATACTATAGAACACGGTACTTTTGCCGATGACGAGGCAATTGAAATGATGCAAGCCAACGGAGTGTTTCTTGTTCCTACTTTAGCACCTGATTATTATATGGAGAAAAAAGGTGAAGAAAGCGGCATTGCTTCTTTCATGGTAGAAAAGTTGAGAAATAAAAAAAGGGACAGACAAATAGCCCTGCAAAAGGCAATTGATAAAGGTGTAAAAATAGCTAATGGTTCCGATGCGGGAACTCCTTATAATTATCAGGGGAATAATGCCAGGGAATTGACTGAGATGGTTGATAAAGGTTTTATGAGCCCTAAAAAGGCCATCACAAGCGCTACTAAGGTTGCCTCTGAAGCATGTGGGCTAGAAGACACTATTGGCAGTATTGAAAAAGGTAAAGCGGCCGATTTAATTGTGATTGCAAATGATCCACTTACAGATATCAAGGTATTACTTGATCAACAAAATATTACCATGGTCATGAAAGATGGCAAGATAGTAAAGAATTTATTGTCTTGAATAAAAGGGGTTGATGAAATTGAGTACTAACAATAAAGGGCTATCCATTTATAAATATACCGGTAGCCACGAGGAAATCGGCTATGCCTACGGAAAAGCTGAAAGTGAAGCAATTCATCATTATATCAATTTTCTCTACGAAATATTTGAAAAAGGTGGGACAACACGAGAAGTATCTTTACAACATGCGAGAAAGTATATTCCATATATAGAAAATTATTCACCAAGTATAGCTATGGAAATGAAAAGTATTGCCAAAGGGGCAGGCTGTAAATATGAAGAAATTGTAATGATCCATTTACACGAGGAACGCCAGAGCTTTATGACCGATGGATGTACTGCCTTTGCCGCTACAAGCAATGTAACTCGGGATAAAGAAGTGTTATCCGGTCAAACCTGGGATATTTCATACAGTTTATGTAAAAATGCCCAATCAATCATTTTGAATTTAAATAGAGAAAATGAACCCGAAGTTATCTGCTATACCTATGCAGGGATGATTTCAGGAGCCGGAATCAACTCCCATGGAATCACTTTAAACTGGAATTCCGTACCCCGTTTGGAACTACAAGTAGGTGTACCAACTTATATCATCATAGCAGAAGTATTACGACAAGAAACGATTGGCCAGGCAATCAAAGCTGTACTAGATGCTGACAGAGCAGGATGTTTTAATTTTGTCATAACTGACGAGACGGAGATCTACAATATTGAAGCTACACCGGAAGATGTTGATGTACAGTCTTCTGAAAAAATGGTCTATCACGCCAATCACTTTGTATCGGATAAATTTGCAGAATCACAAGACTTAAATCATGCCGGAAGTAGATATAATGGTTCTTCCATTGTAAGACACAATAGAATGAAGCGATTATTAAAGGAAAGTTGGGGAAAGATTACAGTTCCTTCTTGTCAGGAGATTCTAAGTGATCATATTAATTATCCTGATTCTATTTGTCGTCACCCCCTTTCCAGAGATGATGATTTAGAACCTATCGTTACCTGCGCTTCATGGGTGATGGCTCCCTCACAAAGGAAGATGTGGGTTAGTAATGGTCCGGCCTGTGAAAATGGATTTGTTGAGTACGGATTGAATTAAGATCGGAGTCTATTTCGGCCTTCTAGGATTTTCTGTTCCTGTTAATATTGGAATATAATTGGAAAATTTGACGATGAAGACTCCCGAATCAGCTGAATCGGGAGTCTTTTCATTTCCTCGCGCTATTTTATCCTCGTGTACAAGTTTACTAGCTTCTGTTTCTAATAAATCATCTAAATACTGCCTTGTTCAAGTAGATTTAAATTTTAGTTAGCAGCTGCTAATTTTTTAATAGTACTATATACTCTATCGGTGTGAATAAGTCTTAGTAATATCGGTTCATTTTCTAATAAAAGTATTGTCTCCTAAGTTTAATAAATTTAAAATAGTAACAAGTTTACTTTGGTAAAATATACAATTTTAGACTGAGGTGATTTATTTTGAAAAATTTCGTACTGTCAATTACCGTAATTGTTACGTTGATTGTTGCATTAACCGGCACTGCATTTGCTGGAGAAGAAGAAATTGAAATTTATATCGACGGCGAACCGGTAGAGCCAGAACAATCCCCTTATCTTGATGAAAATAATCGTACTCTTGTTCCTTTGAGGTTCATAAGTGAACAGTTGGGAGCCAAAGTAGATTGGAACAGTACTACAGAAACGATAACTGTGAACCAAGATTTTGTAGTTAGAGAAGAAATAGACGATGAAGAAACCGATGGTATGACAGAAGGCGAACGTCAATTTGTAGAATATATAACATTTTTTGAAGGATTTATTATAACAGAGGATTTTAATGTGATTTCAAATTTTGATACTGAATTAATAATGACTGTTGACGAAAAGGAAATTGAAAGCCAAGCAGGGATTGTTCCTTTTTATCAAAAATTTAATGAGGAATTTATGGATAAACTAGATGATGACCATCCTGAAGAGTTTATTAAAGAAATAATTGAACAAGAACCCAGACGAGAAGCCAATATCCCCAGTGAATTGGATACTGAACCGGTTATCAAAAATGGCCGAACTATGGTGCCTTTAAGAATTATTGGAGAAGCTTTTGATGCTCAAGTAGCATGGGATGACAACACGATATATATTGATAGACACTACGATTTAATAGATGAACAAGAATATGAACAATATGTGATGGATTATCTAGATAGAGTAGAAATAAATGAGATGATAACAGAAATCTATGAAGACCATCATGTCGATGAAAATCTCGAAGATGAGGATAAATATCAAGAACAAGAACAGGAAAATAAAAATCAGGAAGAGTCGGTAGAAGACATTACTGACTTATCAGCCATGGAAATTGCCGTAAGAGCAGAGGAATACATGGAAGAACAAAATACTTATCAGAGTAATCTAGAAGGTTTAATTAAACTAGATATATCTTTTTCAAACCTCTCTGAATCTGAAGCAAGTTTTGATGAAAAAATACCCGAGATAGAAATACCGGTTACTGCAGAAAGTAATTTTAGACATGATCCAATGGCTCTATATGCTATCCAGGAATATGATCTTAAAACGGAAGAATTACCTAGCATAGCTAATATGGGTTTAGGATTGGATTCCAATGATAAGAGGCAGGAACTATATATCACAGAGGATAAAATCTATCAAAAGATGGAAGCCGAACAGTGGGTTAAACCATCATTGCTAGAAAAAAATGTTGTGAATAACATGCATTCTTTTGCATCTATTGAACCTACAAAATTTTTAGAAATGGTAGAAAAATTTGGGATCAGTTATGATTTAGCAGGTGTAGAAGAAATAGAAGGAGATGAGCATTTTGTCTTAAATCTCCATATAAACGAAGAAGATGTAAAAGCAATAATGGAGAAATTTATGGATGAGGATTTTCAGGATATTATGACGGTGGAGCAACAAATGAAATTTCTAGAAGATGAAACAAAAGATGAAGAACTAGGACAGATGAAACAGGAAGTAACTGAGATCAAAGATGTAATCAATAATTTATCACTTGATTTGGATCATAGTATGTATATCAATAAAGAGAGCTTTGAGACTAAAGCTGTTACAACAGATTTGAACTTTGAAATTAATCTTTCAGAAGAACAAAATAATCAAGAGATAGAAGTAGATATTGATATGTCAATGGAAACAGATATGGAATTGTTTAATTACGGCGAAGACTTGGACTTTCCAGAAACTGATGATGCGATAACAATGGAAGAATATAGGGAAAAGATGATGGAAAATGAATTTGATGAAGAATTAGAAGAGAATATAGAGGGGCAAGAAGTAGACGAGGAAACAGCTAACGAACTATAAAGTGTGATAAGATTTAAGAAGTGCAAAAGGAAGGTACCAACCTTTATTTTATTTATTGTTAAGGTTGGTACCTTTTTTAATGAACTATTAAAATATAGAAATGCTCCCCTTTTAGTAGCAGAGTTTTATTTTATCTATCTACAACAAAGGGGAGCAGATCAGCATATCAATATATCAGATCATCAGATTTATAGCCGGGAGTAACCCCATAGATTTGTGGCCAGTCTACCGCCTAGATATAGTACAACAATCATTAGAGGGATGATAATAAATATCGGGATATTTAACCCTACAAGTAAGAAACCTATAGCTGCGCATATAGCAGCCAGCAAGGCATAGGGCATTTGGGTTTTTGTGTGATCCACATGGTCACAACTTGAGCCTGTGGATGACAGGACTGTAGTGTCAGAAATAGGAGAGCAGTGATCTCCAAAAATTCCACCACCTAGAACAGCAGCTATCGCCGCTTCTAAGGGAAAGTTCACGGCTACGGCTACGGGTATGGCAATGGGTACCGTAATGGCAAATGTTCCATAGGATGTGCCGGTAGTAAAAGCGATAATACCAGCTGCTATAAACAACACAGGTCCTATTAACCAAATTGGCAGAGCAGTTTCCGCTAGTCCTGCTACATATTCACCTGTGCCTAATTCAGTAGCAATATCTCCTATTCCCCATGCAAGAATAAGAATGATATAGGTCAAAACCATTCCCTTCATACCAGAAACATAGGTTTCAACGGCTTCGCTGATTTTGAATATACCCTGGGAAATACCTAAAACTATCCCTACTACTCCAGCGGCAAAAGCAGATAAAGCTATGGAAATTGCACCATCTGATTCTCCAATGGCTGTAATAAAATCGTTTTCCGGATAATTGCCTGTCCAAAGAAATAAGGGAAAAATCAGGCCTACCAAGACTACAATGGGTAGTATTAGATTTATCATTCTCGGTTCAGTATCCTCTTTCGGTTGCATCTCTGTAATTTCCTTTGAAGATGGTGGGGAAGCATCTTCTTCATACAACATTCCTGTAGTGGCGGTTCGGTGTTCTGCTTTTACCATGGGACCAAATTCAATTTTGGTTACTATGATAAATAACACCAGTATAAAGGCTAAAATGGCGTATAAGTTATAGGGAATGGTACTCAAATAAACAAGATAGGGAGTTCCATCCAAATTTAAACGCTCGTATTCAGTACCAATTAAACCCATAACGTAAACAACCCATGTTGAAACAGGTACCAATAAACAAATTGGTGCAGCAGTTGAATCTACTATGTAAGCAAGTTTTTCCCGGGGTACCTTCATTTTGTCATTCACAGGTCTCATAACATTGCCGACAGTCAGAGCATTAAAATAATCTTCAAAGAAAATCACTACTCCAAATAACCATGTGGCTATTTGGGTCTGTTTCACGCTGCTTACTTTTCTTGAAACTGCCGTTCCTAGTGCTTCCGCACCTCCAGTACGCTGAAGAATAGCGACTAGACCACCAAAAAGGGCACCATAAGTCAGCACTGTAGCATTCCACCTGGAAGCAATATTAGGTATTAAATATGTATTAAAAGATTCAAATACACCAAGCAGAGGATTAAATCCGTGCAGCATTGTTGCTCCAACGAAAATTCCTATAAACAACGACAAAACTACATTCTTAGTAGCCAGGGTCAATGCAATAGCAAGTACTGGGGGCAGTAATGAAAAAATTCCAAATTCCATTAGTTTCACCTCCTTTTCCTTCCTCAATTATACCAAAAAAATTTAAATATTGTAGGTTTTGTTTATCTCGGAAAAAATTAACTTTAGATTTAAAAAACCGGTACTCCATTAAATGAAGTACCGGTACATTTTCTTTTCTATAACATTTAGAGCCAACTTTTGTACAGCCAACTCTTAATAAATATCCTTTTGAATGGGAGTATGAATCACTTTTTTTAATTCCTCAAAGTTTTGGTTCTTAGCCAAAGCCCACATCATTTTGACCACCAAGGCACTGGGAGTCATGTCTTTACCTGAAATAACCTTTAGATTAGTGACTTTGTCTCCCAATGCATAAGTCCCCAGCTCAATCCCTTCCCGTAAAACTTGAGTGGTTATGGCAATGTAGATACCTCTATTGAGAGCATTTTCTAGAGCATCGAACATGTTTCTTTTGCGATCGGACAAGCCCCCTAGTCCAAAGCTTTCAATCACCATTCCCCTGCAATGTTTGGATATCTCCTTAATCAGCCCAGGATCTAATCCAGGTACTAATTTTAGTAAATTCACATCTGGGACTATCTGATCTTCACAATATACTTGACCATTATAACTAGATAAACTTGGCTCAAAATCCTGGCAGGCTCTTTCATGATAACAGACATAATTTTCTTTAACTGACGCCACTACAGGATAATTTATACTGTCAAAGGCATCATAACTTTTACTGTTAATCTTTTTAGCTCTGGGGCCATTGATGATTTTTCCGCAAAAGGCTACAAAAACCCCGGAAATATCTTCGCAAGCGAATCTAACAGCATCTATCAAATTTCTATTGGCATCTCCCAAAGGTTCTTCTATGGATTTCTGGGAACCTGTTAAAACTACAGGTTTAGAAAGATTTTTCAATAAATAAGTCAGGGCACTTGATGTGTATTCCATGGTATCAGTTCCGTGAGTGATGACAAATCCATCATAATCATTATAATTTCGGACTATTTCTTTAGCGATTTCAAGCCAATCTTCAGGTTGCATATTGGAGCTGTCAATATTCAGCAAATCTTTGGCAGTCACTTCTGCAAAGTACTTAACTTGCGGAATATACTCGAGCAGTTCACGGGAAAAACGACCCGGTGTTAGCCCTTTTTCCGTTTTTATAGAAGCAATAGTACCTCCTGTTGATAACAGCAATACCTTTTTCATAGCATCCGCTCCTTTACAATTTACTGTAGCTAAACCATTGCTTCAACTGTAGGCGGAGTACGTCAATTAATTGTCAGCTTCTTCAGTCTTCCACATAAACATACCGGTGTAGCCGTAAATTATTGAAAGGAGAATTGAGATTAAGGCCAACCACATAAATGGAATATACTCAAAAACGGACACACCCAGCAATGTAGCCATGAAGATACCATTGTCGGACCATGGGACCATGGCTGAAGTTAAAGTACCTCCCACTTCTGAGTTGCGGGATAATACTGTTCGTTTTAGTTTCAATTCGTCATAACTTCCTTGCATGATTTTAGGAGGTACTATTAGAGATACATACATGGCAGAACCAAACATGTTACCCATAACACCGACGATGATTGAACCTATAGAAGCTCTTCCCTGATTGGAGAACAAGAAAGCAACTTTTTCCACTATGACCCTCAAAGCTCCTATCTTTTCTAAAAGGCCTCCAAAACCAAGTCCAAACATAATCACTGCAATGGAAGATAACATTTCATATATTCCACCACGACTTAACAGATCATCAATGAATTCAACTCCTGTATCAATGGCGAATCCATCATAGGCAGTTCCCAAGGCTTCAAAAAAGTTCATCCCTTGAAATAAAGTTGCCCAAATTACTCCTAATAATGAACCAAAAGCTATACTGGCAACTGGTGGTTTACGAAGTATTAATAAAGCAATTACAACTACAGCTGGAATCAACATAGCAGGATTAACAACGAAATATTCCTGCATCACTTGCATATATTCCTCTACCCTGGCGATTTCCTCTGGTGCCGTTCCTACATCCATAGTGAAACCAACTACAGTATACAAAATTCCTGAAATTACCCAGGCAGGAACTATCAAGTAAATCATTGAACGAACGTGTTCAATCACATCAATTTTACACATAGAAGCAGTCAGATTAGTACTATCAGATAGAGGGGAAAGTTTGTCACCAAAATATACACCAGATAACACTGCACCAGCTACTAGGGGTAATGGATAGCCAAAACCTGCCCCAATACCCATCATTGCAATCCCTGAAGTTCCTGCTGAACCCCAGGATGTCCCTGTTGCCAGGGAAGTCAAGGAAGTGATTATCAAGGTTGCCAGTAAGAAAATACTGGGATGGATAATGGCCAAACCATAATAGATCAATGTACCAATAATACCACCGGATATCCAGGTACCGATTAAAGCTCCTACAGCAATTAAAATGAAAATTGCTCCCAAGCCCTCACGAATTCCATCTTTGATGCCATCTTCCAAATCCGCATAACTGTAACCTAAACGCAATCCCAGGGCGATAACTATGAACCATGAAATAAATAAAGCCAGTTGAATTGGTAAATCATAAATTGCCACAAAAGAAAATACTACAACTAAAAACGCTATCAGGACGACTAAAACCTCACCAATACTTGGTTTTCTAACTTCACCCATTAAAATCCCCCCTTTATGGTGTATTAGATGTATATTAATTATCTATTGAATCCATTCATTAAGTTTTAAGATTCATTAAGTTTTAAACAATCGAGTAGGAGGTAGATAATTATTTTATCTACCGACCTCTCACACCACCGAGCAAACCGTTCGGTACACGGCGGTTCCTAGTTTACGCTTTAACTTGTCGATAATATTCCGAAAAGAATAGGAAACCAAATCCTTTGATTACATCATTTCCAAGGGATTTGGATAAGACGGGGCTATTGGAAATTCTCCAGTAGCCCTTTCTTGTGTTTGCATATTCCCATGCTTTGTATTTATTGGCTCCAAAGAACTTGAGCATTTTAAATTTTGTTCTCACTTTCTTCCATTGTTTCCAGTAAATCATGCGAATACGCCTTCTCATCCAACTGTCAGTATTTATTAACAGATTCTTCATATCAGCTGGTTTAAAGTAGTTAACCCAACCCATAATGTATCGGCTAAGTTTCTTTGCTCTGGCTTCGTTGCTTATTCCATAACTTCTAGATGTGAGTTCTTTTATTCTCGTTCTCATCTTTGTAACTGATTTAAGATGAACTCTTAATCTGGCTTTTCCTTTATGTCTGTAAAAGCCAAACCCAAGAAATCTTACCTTTCCTACATAGGCAACTACAGTTTTATCTTTATTTACTTTGAGAAATAGTTTATTTTCGATGAAGGGTAGTATGTTCTTCAAGGTGCGTCCGGCACTTCTTCTGCTTTTACAAAAGATTAGCAGGTCGTCCGCATAGCGGACGAATTCGTGCCCCCTTTTCTCAAGTTCTTTATCCAATTCGTGGAGCATTATGTTACTGAGGATAGGGCTAAGAGGCCCGCCCTGGGGCACGCCAACTTCTGTATCCTTATAGGTGTGTTTGATCATTACTCCTGCTCTTAGATATTTGTTGATAAGAGATATTACTCGACCGTCTTTTATTGTCTTAGATAGCACTTCTATCAATTTGCTCTGGTTTACTGTGTCAAAGTATTTCTCCAAGTCCATATCTACTACATATTTGTATCCTTCATTTATGTTTTGTTGACTTTTCTTAATTGCATCATGAGTACTGCGTCCAGGGCGAAAACCATAGCTGTTATCTGAGAATTGCTCCTCATATATTGGAGATAGTACTTGGGCTATTGCTTGTTGGATTACCCTGTCTACCACTGTAGGTATGCCTAATTTTCTTTTCTTCCCATCTTCTTTAGGTATCTCTACCCTTCTGACGGGATTAGGGCGGTATTTACCGTCCAGGACTCTTTGCCTGAGGTGGTCCCCGTTTTCTTTGAGATATTGTAGAAGTTCATCTACTCCCATCCCATCAATCCCGTGAGAGCCTTTGTTGGATTTTATTTTCTTGAATGCTTTATTCATGTTGTCTCTATCCAAAATTTCCTCTAGCAAATTCCCCTTCGACAAGTTTGCATTGGAGATGTTGTTTTCAGTTATCCTTAAAGAACTGTGCACTCCCGCATATCCTTCGTGTTCCGCACTATTCTTCTGCGGTGAGCCTTCTTTGCAGCTTTCGCCTGTCAGAAGTTGGCGGCACTTCATTCCTTTATTGGTAACAGTCATTTACTGATCTCCTCCTAGGTTCATCCCTTCCTTAATGATGTCGACCTCATCAAGTACTATGGAATCTGCTGACTTCTCATGACAAATCTTATTTCAACCGTGGTTCGAAGTTCATCTTGCCACGTCCATGAGACCTCCCACGGTAAGACGATTAACTTTCATTCCATGTACCCACATCATTTACACTGGTATGTCCGTGTAGTTGATTGGACTTCGTTTTGTATTGCAAACTCATCCCATACCTTATGCCTGATGATGTTCGTGTGCCTTGGGTCGGAATTTTGCCTTAAGCTTCCTTCAGATCCCACCTCACGATGGGCACCCTTGCTCTTGGCTAATGGTTGGTAACTACAAACCCCCATAGTGGACTTACACCACCTAGCTAATCGTCATGCATGGCGCACAATAAAACGCTCGGAACAGTACTGTTCCGAGCGTTTGACTTCATCTTTAGGTTTAAATGCCAAATTTTAAACTATTAGATCTATTAAATTTTAAACTGTGAGACACTTTCTTTCATTTCTTCAGCAAGTTTGGCCAGGTCATTACCTGCTTTAGCAATTTGTTCTAGGGAAGAAGATTGTTCTTCCATGGAAGCAGATGATTCTTCGGTATTGGCAGAGTTTTCTTCGGCAATAGCTGCTAGATTTTGTACTTTTTCTTGAATCTTAGATTCTTGCTGGGCCATTTTCTCACTGGCTTTGTTAAGATCCTGGCTGACTTTATCTACTGTATCAATAGCTTCGGCTAGTTCCTGAAACTTTTCACTAGTATTTGAAACACACTGGTTCTGCTGAGGTATTGTCTCATTTCTTACTGTATCAACAGTTTCTACAGTATTTTTAACCTTATCTGTAAGTTGAGTAACTATTTGGTTAATATTTTCCGAATACTCATTACTATCTTCTGCAAGTTTTCTGATTTCATCGGCAACCACACTAAAACCGCGGCCATATTCTCCAGCCCTGGCAGCTTCTATTGCCGCGTTTAGTGCTAGTAAGTTAGTTTGTTCTGCTATTTCTCTCACGGCTTCACTGGCTTTTTGAATTTCTTCAGCACTATCATTTGTTTCCCGGATGACTTGATAAACTTTCTCTGTTGATTCTTGACTTTCTTTATTAGCAGTTGTCAGCTTATCAACAATTCCGGCTCCTTCATTTTTGGTTTGTTCTATTTTGTTCACAGTATCATTTAATGTTTCTACTATCTCCTGATTACTTTGAATCTGATTACCCATTTCTTCTATCATTGATGAAGTATCATCGGTATCCTGGGCTTGATTGGTGGCTGCAGAGGAAATTTCCTCGATAGCTTTTGAAACTTCATTGGCCGTATTTTTATTTTCTTGGATTGTAGCAGAAAGCTCCTGGGCAAGGGAAGTTACTTGATCGGCTTTTTCATCAACACTTTGTATATAATCCGCCAAGGATTTGCGCATATTTGCCAGATTTCGTGTGATGTCACCGATCTCATCTTTTCTTTCTAGGTATCGATCAGCCTCTTCCGCTTTTTCCTCCAGGTCGCGATTTGAAAATCTAGTTATCATTTTCTGGATACTTTCAACTGGCTGACGAACTGATTTCTTGCTTATATAAAATATTAAACCAATAGTTATCAAAGTTGTTATGCCAAATAAAATTATTAAATTCATTCCAACTCCATAGGCTGGTTCTAGGATCTCACTGCGTGACATGGCTCCTATAATATATATGTTTTCCCAAGGTTTGAAGACAGTAATGTATTCTTCACCCTCAAATTCGAAATTGCTTGAACCAAAAAAATCCTCATGGCTATACCCTTCACTCTCGGCAATTACTTGCTCAGACAATTCCTGATACTGATCTGGAATTGTATCTCCTACTTTTTCCGGATACAGGGAATGAAAACGAAGAGTTTTATTGTCATTAATGGCAAATATGTAGCCTGATTCTCCTAAGTCGAAGTTTATGGCTGCTTGCTGGGCCTCATTCATAATGAAGTTTTCTATATCCTGATCTTCGTTAGAATCACTTCTACCTTGAGCTATTCTGTTTACCCTGGTAGCAGTTGACAATGTATCAATAGTTCCGTCTACACCAGCTTCCAAGGATTCGTATCCCTGATCCATTACAAGGTCTCTAGTGTGTTGAAAAATACCATAACCGACAACACTGAATAGAATGATAAAAGTTATTATTATAGGAGCTATGATCTTCCATTGAAAATTTAATTTGTCCGTTAAAAACTTAAAAAAGCCCATATTTATTGTCACTCCTTTAAATTAGGTTACAGTTAAGATGCATGTATTAGTATTTTGTGTACTCTCTATGCAATTTCGCAATTTGTAATAATTATTTATTACATGTATTTATCACAAATATATAATTTATCCATTTTACTATAATTTTCCTGCCATTTATATAAAGTTTTAATTTTTTGACAATTCACATAACAAAAAATCCCAGGAAGGAATGAAAACATCCTGGGATAATATCAAAAAGATTCAATAAAATTAAATTGGCCTCTGTCATAACAGAGGCCACCTGAAATTCTCGAGTCATAGTGAAATATAGTGAAATAAAACAAATAGAAAATAAAATACTACCTATACAATTTTACTATTTTTTTATAAACTGGGGCTCTATAAACCCAAGCTGTCTGCCTTCGCCTTCTATTTTAAGTCTAAGTACTCCTGTGAGATCTAGTTTTACTTCCTTGGGTTCAGTTAGATCTGATGAAATTGGACCTGTATCGTAAATCTTTTCGCCATCGGCATAAAATTGGAATGAACCAATATTATCTTCTTTTTCCCGGTCCTGCCACTTTTCTGATGGAGCAATTAAAACTTTGAATTGTGCGTACTCACTGTCGAGTAAGTATTCGTATTCCATGTTCATAAAGCGTAGTCCATATTCTCTTTCAAAGTAATAACCATTGGAAAATTTCTCGCCTGTGTTGGTAGTAAATGAGTGAAAACCTTCAAAATATCTGTCAGTAGCAGTGTGAGTATCCATATCTTCCATAGCGATTACATTTTTACCAGGTTTAGAACCAATGTAAATATTCTTTTCTTTGCCATCCCAGGACACATCTTCCCCTAAAGCGTCCGACACGAATCCAAGGGGAACGAAGGTAGTGCCTTCATAAATAAAGGGTTCCTGTTCAGGTTCCCGTTCAAAACCATTAACAAAAATTGTAATGTCATCGTAAAGCACTTCAATTTGTTCTCGGACGTTTTCAGCAAATACTGTTGATACTAGCATAATACAGAGAACAAAAACCATTCCCATTACAAAACCCTTTGCTTTTTCTTTGGAAAACACTCTGACCGCCTCCTAACTGAAGTTTCAAGATTTTATCTCTTATACTATAATATACCATTATTATTCTTTTATTTCCACTATAAACAATTCATTTCACTATAAACAATTAGTCGTAACAGAAAAAGTCCACTGCTTCAGCTGTGTTAGTAGTTAGATCATATATTTCCCAGTTATTACTCAGTGGCTGCTTCCCATTCTGGTGGATCAAAAACAACCATGGTATGTTCGTCGGCTTCTGTATCCCAGATACCATATAAATATCCATCCCGGCAGGGGCCAACAATTCCCAAGGTTAACTGTTCACCGTATTCCAGGTGATGATTTGGGTATGTGCCCAAAAGGTGAAAACTGCGCCCATGATCGCCTGATCCTACCACAAATGCCCGTTTTTCGTCATCGTAGGCAGAAGGTAAAACTATATATATCTCGGAATCCTCCTGGGCGTAAGGGGCCGTTCCATATTGCTTATAAGTAGGTTGCTGATCCCACACACCGATGGCTCTCTCCAAAACAAAGTTTTCCTGATTGCCTTCAAAGTCGTGGTCCCGGGGGATTTCTAACAAACCGGCATGAGTCCCTCCACTGTCTCCTCCAAATATAATGGTATGCATTGTAGGGGCTAGCAGGGTTGGTTGAAATTGATTATGTGGCAAGTCAGTTTCTATTTCCCCGGAAATATTTCTCCAGGATTTTCCTAGGTCATCACTAATATAAAGGGCTGCATTGGCCCCATCGCCCTGGGAATTCCATATTCTGCCTTGATATGGGTCATACACGGCCGTATGATGATGTAGCTGCTGGTCTTCATCAAATCTTTCGGCTGTTCTGATATTCTCCCAAGACTTTCCTCCATCAAATGTAGCCCATAGTTTACCTTTACCATCACCACGTTCTGCTAATAATACTATTTGTTCAGGTTCGTATTCCCCATGATACCAAGTATTACCGAACATAATAGGATGATGATCATAAGTGAATTCTTCTTTTAGTTCATATCCTTGGGTAAAGTTTTCTGAGAAAAAGATTGCCCCTCTGTTTTCTTCACTTTCTCCGTCGGTAACCACTATGTATCCCGAGGCAGTTCTGGTGACAAAATATGGGGTCCCGTATCCATGGGATTGGAAGTCAAAAACATCTTCTCCTGTGAAAATTTCCATGTCTTCAAAGGCATCACTTCCACGCCAGAGGGTATTTCCTTCCCCCGTTCCGTAAATCCTGTCATCTATACCTACGCTTCTAGGTTCTAGAGCAGGTTGATGATTTTCAACTGAAACTATTTCTAATTTACTCATGGGATTAGCCCTAACTCCCTCAACTAATTGCTCACTGTCTTTATCTTTCAGTGAAATCGGCTCATCTATATCAGAGTGTTTTTCAGATACAGAGTATTGTTGTTCACTTTCCTCTTTATCAGGACTGTCAGTTTCTTGATCACAAGCTGTGGCTACAAGAGGTAAAATTAATATCATTATTACTAAAACGAATCTCAACACACTCAACCTATTCAGCCCATCAGGAAAAACATTTTTCTTTCCAAACTGCATTAAATCTAAATTTTTATAGTGAATCATACTACCACCTCTAAATACAAATTTTAACAATTATAATCCATAAAATCTATTATATCTATTATATTATATCGTAGATAAATAAAAAATCCAGCCTGACTCTTAGTAAAGGAAAGGCTGGTATATTCTACTCCTCAAAACTATTAGAATGGAAAGAAATTTAAAATGGGAAGAAAATCGGTATTATTATCATTGCAACAATAAAAGTGATCACTTGTAAGGGCCAACCTGCAATAAAGTAATCCTTAAAACGATAACCAGCAGGCCCTAAAACGATGGTATTTGGTGGAGTAGCAATAGGTGTTAAAAAACAACAAGAAGCTGAAATTGCTATTGCCATCATAAAGGGGTATGGGCTCACACTCATGGATTCTGCTATGTTTATGGCTATAGGTGCAAAGATTGCTGCAGTAGCAGTATTAGACATGAAATTTGTTAAGAGTGCTGTGGTAATAAATAATATCCCAAGAACAATATAAGGAGAAACTGAAACATTAACAATTTGATTTGCTATCAGATCTGCAGCACCTGAATCCTCTATTGCCTGACTCATGGATAACATACCAGCGAAGAGGAATATGGTTGTCCAATTAACACTATTGAAAGCTTCGTTCATTGTTAAACAGCCGGTTATAATTGTCAGCATAGCTCCTAACATTGCTGCTACCTGAAGATCAATAATCCCCGTTGCCATTGAAATAATCACAAAAATGAAAATCAACAATGCAAACCACATTTTCTCTGTTCTTAAGTTTTGTGAAAAATCCTCAAAAGCTTCCTTTTCATCTGTTGATTCCTTGGGTAGTAGCTTGTATCCGAAAAAAACCATATATAAAATGCCAATAATAAAGATAAATATTCCAACTTTACTGAATTCAAAAAAACCAAGTTCACTATATTTAGCTGACTCATTAAGAACACTATTAACAATACCATTAGGAGGAGTCCCGATAACAGTTAAAGTTCCCCCTAAACTAGAAGCAAAAGCCATAGGCATAAGCATTTTTTTAGAATTAATTCCTGAACGCAAACAAACCGCTACAACCACAGGTACAAATACTGCTGTAGCACCTGTGTTACTTAAAAATGCAGACATTACCCCTAATACCAACATTACTAAAAAAAGAAGCATAAATCCATTATTACCAGCAATTTTTACCGTAAGATCTCCTATTCTATTGGCAAAACCCGTCTTAAACATTGCTCCACTTATGATAAACATCCCCAAGAAAACAATCACCCATCTATCCCCAAAGTATGAAAAAGCATCTTGAGGTTCTAAAATTCCAGTCAAACTTAGAGAAATTGGTACAAGCATTGCTGTGACTGGCAGTGGAAGGATCTCTAAAAAAAATAAAATAATTGCTATGATAAGAATTAAGAATGTAATCAATTCATGTGACATATTTAGTCCTCCTAAAATTCATTCACTGACGTTTAATGATGCTATAATCATAGCCTATTTTGCTAGTAAAAGCAATAACAAGTACAATCTGAACAACTAAATGTATCTTGGGGGTTCAACCAATCATCTTTAAGCCACTTATAATATAAACTTTTATACTTAGATAAATGGTTATATATAGAGAGAGGACCCCATCATCAGGGTCCCTCTCTATTTATATTCTTTAAGTTTTAAATCCTTACAAGATAATGGATGATAATAGGAAACCTAGAACTAATGATCCCACAATAGTTAACAATCCTGGAATCATAAAGCTGTGGTTAAAGACAAATTTGCCAATTTTAGTAGTACCAGTGCGGTCAAAACCAATAGCTGCAATAATTGGGCCGTAATTTGGTAGGAAGAAATATCCATTGACTGCTGGGAACATAGCAATTAAGAATGCTGGATTAATACCCAAGGCTAGTCCAAGGGGCATTAAAGTAGTTGTAGTAGCTGCCTGACTGTTCAGTAAAATTGACATAATAAATAGTGCAAAGGCAAAGACCCATGGTGCTGTAGTTACCATTCCTTCCACAGCGGGTTCAATTACATCCATGTGAGCTTCAAAAAATGTATCGCCTAACCAGGCGATTCCAAAGATAGCAACCACGGCAACGAAACCTGCCCTAAACACACTGCCATTTGCAGCAACATCAACTTCAGCTTTACAGACAAGCAAGTGTAAAGCGGCAACTGTCAACATGATAATTTGAATGGTATGTGGCATTGACATTGGTTCACCATCAAAAGCTGGTCTTAGTCCCTCAAATGTTCCGAAAAATACTACTGCTACAGCTGCCAATAGGAAAAGTCCTACTGATAATTTAGCTGAACTGGTAATTTCTGTTTCGGTGTCATCTTTGCTTAATGGTTTGATACCTTCCTGTAATCGTTTCTGATATTCTGGATCATCTTCTAATTCAGGACCTTTCTTTCGGATCATAAAGGCCGTGAATAAAATAGCTATTAAAGTTGCAGGAATTGTAACACTTAAAATATTAGGCAAAGTAAATCCATGAGGTGAAAGTATCCCTACCAGAGCAACTGTTGCCGCTGAGATAGGACTGGCTACAATAGCTTGTTGTGAAGCAATAACTGCTATTGATAAAGGCCTTTCAGGCCGTACCTTCTGCTCATGAGAGACCTCGGAAATAACAGGTAGCAAGGAATAAGCAACGTGTCCTGTTCCTGCGAAGAATGTGAATGTATACGTGATTACTGGAGCCATAAAAGTAATTAAATCAGGTTTTTTGCGTAATGCGCGTTCTGCTAATTTTACTAAATAGTCCATACCTCCAGCTGCTTGAAGAGTTGAAGCAGCAGTTACAACAGCTACTATCATCAACATTACATTAATCG
Source organism: Natranaerobius thermophilus JW/NM-WN-LF (assembly GCF_000020005.1). Taxonomy (NCBI): domain Bacteria; kingdom Bacillati; phylum Bacillota; class Clostridia; order Natranaerobiales; family Natranaerobiaceae; genus Natranaerobius; species Natranaerobius thermophilus. The sequence goes on from NC_010718.1 coordinate 2,862,742, forward strand.
GTGGTGATGTAGGTTCTAAATTGAATATAAAAGTCATAATGGCTAGACCTACGCCACCCATAGCACCTAGACCTATTCCACCAATTCGTGCACCAACCAAAATCGCCAACAGTACGATAGCAAATTGTACGAATAACACTGTAACACCTTCCTTTTATTATTCATAATCGTTTTTGTTATCCCTTTCACATCTTGATGAAAAAAATTACCTAGAAAAACTTGTAAATACGCTTAACTTAAAAATTATGAATGAAATTTATCACCCCCCAATTAGTTAAAAATTTTAGACATAAAGTGCTTATTTTGATAGGCCTTTAAAATTCAGCTTTTAATTGATTCAATTCTTTCAGATAGAAAACAGGACCATCTTTGCATACATACTGATCGTCTATATTACAGCGACCGCACTTACCAACACCGCATTTCATTTTGTACTCCAAGGTTGTTACGATCTGATCATCTTTAAAGCCTAGTCTTTCTAATGTCTGAAGTACGAATTTGATCATAATAGGTGGACCGCAAGTAATTGCTACTGTATTTTCAGGGCTAGGAACTAGCTCCTCCAGGTATTGAGGAACAAAGCCTACAAAGCCATCCCAACCAGGACTCTCAACATCTACTGATAGATTGACCTGGAAATTATCTTCTTGAGGCCAATTCTCGTAGATATCTCTTTCAAAGATTAGATCTTCAGGAGTTCTGGCCCCGTAGATCAACTGTAAATCACCATAATCCTCTTTGTGATCCAGACTATATTTGATTAATGATCTCAAGGGGGCGAGTCCAATGCCCCCACCAATAAACAATAAGTTCTTACCTTTGAGATCGTTTACTGGAAAGTGATTCCCGTAGGGGCCACGAATCCCAAGTTCTTGCCCCTCTTCAATATTGTGCAAAGCCTCAGTAACTTGACCAACCCGTTTTATACTAAAATCTAAATATTCTCTTTCAGGTGGTGAACTAATGGAGAAAAGAGCTTCTCCGACTCCAAAGAGGGAGAGCATGGCACATTGTCCTGGCATATGCTCTATTTTTTCTTCAGGTTCAACACGAAAAGTTTTAACATCATTACTTTCTGTAATAATTTCTTTTACTTTAGCTGAAACTGGAATTAATGGGTTATTATTACACAAACTTCTCCCCTCCAATCCTTTTCAAAACAGTATTTATGGATATACCAACAGGACAGTTTTGTGCACAGCGTCCGCAACCAACACAAGCTATTGGCCCTTGTTTTTTTACGAAGTAATTTAATTTATGGAAAAATCGGTTCTTGATTCTATCTGCTTTCTGGGGTCTGGGATTGTGTCCTCCAGCCATATTTGTGTAATCTGAAAACATGCATGAATCCCAGGTGCGATATCTCACGCCTTGATTTTGACGATAAAAATCCTGGATATCATAACAGTGACAAGTTGGACAATAATAGGTGCAAATACCGCATCCCATACAGCGTAAGGCCAGTTCATCCCAAATGTTGTCATCAAATAAATCTTCCATTACATCCTTCACTTCTTCGGGGGATAGTTCTTCAACTTGTTCCCTCTCTTGATTGGATAGTTCCTTTGAAGCACTTTCCGGTAGATCATTTAATTGTTCAACAAGTTCACTTTGTGCTAACTTTTCTAGGAGTTTTCTCCCCTTATCACTATTAGATTTTAAAAAGACTTGATTACCCTGGGTAGTTTCTTCACCTTTTATTAAATATATATCAGCAAGTTCCGGTGCGGTTCTGTTTATGCCAAACTCGTCACACATGCAGTTTGGACCCTTTTGGGCACAAACCGTGGATATCAATATGGTTTTTTCCCTGTTCTCTTGATAGAAGGTATCTACTGGTTCCTCTAAAAAGACCTTGTCAATCATACCAATGCTTTCTATATCACAGGGTTTTCCACCCAATACTACTCGGGTTGTATTATCACCTTCAATGGTGGAAAACTCTACTCGATCCTGTTCACGGCTAAATTTCAAGTAAGCCTCTGAATCATGAAATACAAAGGATTTCACCGGATACAAAGTAGGTTGATTTTGAAAGAGAATATCAGTGACAGAATCGACCTCTTCTTCTGTTATTTGATTTAGAGGCAAAAAGGTTTCGGTGTCATCTTGAGTAACTGGGCAATATACTTGATAATCTTGTTCTAATTCTTTGAATGCCTCCAAAAGTTGTGCCGTGGAATTCAACTTTATTATTTGGCTCATTATTTCTCCTCCTTTTCGAAGGGATCCGGATCATCAGCATTAGCTTGAGACAACGGTGCTGGTAACTCGTCTATACCTGGCGTATATTCACCGTAGTAGTTTTCTAATTCTTTAACTAGTTTTTGATTTAGTAAGTGCAATGGAATATTTTCAGGACAAACCCTTGAACACTCACCACAGCCAACACAGCGATCGGATACATGAAATGCCCTGATAACATGATAAAATTGATGCTGGGCAAGTTGATCCGTAGCTTTATCTAAATAATCAGGGTTTTCTCTATCAAATAAACAAACTCTACAGGTACAAACAGGACATGCATTACGACAACTGTAACATCGTTTACATCTATTCAACTGTTTTTTCCAGAATTCGAACCGCTCTTCTTCCGACAATTTTTCTAGTTCCCCAATATTAGTAAAACTTTCTTCATGACTGTAAGTTTGATTGTCTAAAAAAGCCTTGGGTTCTCCTTCTTCAATTAATGTATCCACTTGGTCCTTGGAAGGAGTAGGATGTTCACAGGTTAAACAAAATGGTGAAACTACTTGCTGATATGAAACTTCTTGGGAACTTGTAGCACAATTTGAACCATTAGTTGTGTTGATGGTAATTTTATCTTCCTGTAGTACAACATCTACCTGGCTTAAATCGCATCCGGCCTGTTTAGCCAAAGCATCTCTTCGAATGATTCCTGGACAGTTAACACCAATTAGATATAGATTATCTCTGTTAACCCGACTTTCTTCTAGCATTAGCTTAAGTGCTCGAGAGTCACAACCTTTCAAAACTAGAGCAATTTTTTTACTTTGGAAGTTATCTTCCAAGAGGTACTTGGATAAGGCCTTGTCACTAAAACCGTCAAAGACCAGGTTTTCTACATCTTCTTCAGAACTAGCCACAAAGGGAACTGTTTGATATGGCAGTTCCCCTTGAGTATATCCTAAGACCATATCTACTTGGCCTGAACTCAATAGATTTTTGGCTATTTTTCTCAATTCTGCTGTTATTTTTTGCATCTCATATCCCTCACTTTGTCCGCAGCACCAAGTTTTTTAAGTCTTTCATTAAAGTTTTCGACAGTGTCTTTAAATTTGGCTGCTTCGTTACCGGATATCCATTTAACTAGCAATCTATCTGATGAGATTCCCATAAAGTCTAGAACTTTTTGCATTAAAATCATACGTCTTCGGGTATGATAGTTACCCGTATTGTAATGACAGTCTCCCGGATGACATCCTGCTACCATCACCCCATCAGCGCCGTTTTGAAATGCACGCATGACCAGGGGAACTTCCACTCTACTAGAGCACGGTACGCGGATTATGCGGATGTTTTCAGGATATTTGAGCCTTCCTGTACCCGCCAGGTCAGCTCCGGCATAACTACACCAGTTACAACAAAAAGCTACAATTTTTGGCTCGAAATTTTGCTGTGTCACAGGGTATCCACCTCCGCCATAAGTTGTTTGCTGGTAAATCCACCTAGATCCATAGCTCCACTTCTGCAAAGCCCGGCACAAGCACCGCATCCTTGACAAAGGGCTCTGTTTACGGAAGCGACGGGTCGCTGTCTAACTTCTCCAGCCACTTTTTCTTCCACATGATCTTGGCTGATAGCTTCATAAGGACAAACTGTTTTACATTGCATACAGCCGCTGCAAATATCTGTATTAACTATGGCAGTGGTCGGTACACTCTTGACCTGGCCTTTATTAAAGAGAGTGATGACTTTGGCAGAGGCTCCACTGGCCTGAGCGACTGTTTCTGGAATATCCTTTGGTCCCTGACACACGCCGGCCAGGTATACCCCCTGGGCTTGAGTCTCGACGGGCCGCAATTTGGGATGGGCTTCTGAAAAGAAACCATTTTGGTCTACGGATATCCCCAGTACTGTAGCCACATCTTGAGAATCAGGTTTTGGTTCTATGCTAGAAGCCAAGACCACTAAATCGGCTTCAATCTCTACCTGTTCTCCCAGGGAACTGTCATAACCACGGACTAGTAATCGATTGTTATCATCTTCTAAAGGTTCAACTTTAGAAACTTGTCCTCTTAGATAATTAGCACCTTGCTGTCTAGCTCTTTCGTAAAACTCTTCGTAATCCTTACCAGCAGTTCTAACATCTATATTGAACACGAAATTTTCAGTTTCTGGGAACTTTTCACTCATGAGCAGTGTATGCTTGGCTGTGTACAGGCAACAAACCTTAGAACAGTAAGGGTTACCTTCATTTCTATCCCGGGAGCCTACACACTGGATAAAGGCTATCCTCTTGGGTGTTTCACCGTTTGACGGTCTAACTACCTTTCCACCCGTTGGCCCTGAGGCATTTAACATTCTTTCTAATTCCAGGCTGGTAATCACATCGGAATGATCACCGTAGCAGTACTCTCCAAGCTCCACTGGCTTTTTCAAGTCAAATCCTGTAGCGGCAACTATAGCTCCATATTCATTTTCGATAATTTCATCCTGTTCTTCATAGTCGATAGCCCCGGTAGGACAAATCTTCTGGCAGACACCGCATTTACCTGTTTGGAAATAAATACAGTTTTCTCTATCCAGAACAGGTTTGTTAGGCACGGCCTGGGGGAATAAAGTATAGATTGCTTTACGCTTGCTGTTTCCTTCATCGAATTCATTGTCAACCTTTTTAGGACATTTTGCCATACAGTCACCGCATCCGTTACATTTATCGGGTTTGACGCTTTTAGCCTTTTGCTTAATACGAACTTTAAAGTTTCCAACATATCCAGATAAATCTTCTATCTCAGAATAGGTATAGAGATTGATATTCTCGTGGGAAGCTGCTTCAACCATTTTCGGTGTCAATATACAAGCCGAGCAATCCAATGTTGGAAAGGTTTTATCGAATTGGGCCATTCTACCGCCAATTGATGGTTCTTTTTCAACCAGATCGACTGGATACCCCGCTTCCGCTATATCTAAAGCAGCTTGAATACCTGCTATACCACCACCGACTACTAAGGCTCGTTTATTAACATCTAAGAGATCAGATGTTAAAGGTATTGAATGATAAGACTTGGCAACAGCTTTTTGTACTAGCTCGGTAGCTTTTTCCGTAGCCTTGTCTTTATCAGAATGTACCCATGAACACTGTTCTCTAATATTTGCTATCTCAACATAAAAAGGATTTAAACCCTGTTCTTCTAAAAGCTTCTGGAATGTCGGTTCGTGCATACGTGGGGAACAGGCACCAATAACTACTCGGTCCAAGTTATGCTCGGCAATTGCGTCTCTAATATCGGCCTGTCCTACTTCAGAGCAAAGATACTGCACATCCTGGGAATAAACAACCCTAGGCATTCTTTTAGCTTCTTGAGCTACACGTTCAACATCCACCATATTTTTAATATTACTGCCACACCAGCAGATGAATACTCCTATTCTCATTGTTTCCCTCCTCTACTCGCAGCTTGATAGCAGCTTGTCTTTATCGTCTAAATTTCCTCATGGAAGCAATTAAAGCTTGTCTTGGAACTCCTTTAGTGTCTAAAATTTCTACTTTGCCCTGATCACGCTCGCGCAGCAACATGGCTCGGAACCCTTCCATGATTTTAGCAGGTTCTAAATCCCGAGGACACCGGCTTGAACAAGCCATACATGAAGCACAGACCCATAAAGTCTTACTGTTAAAAACTTGATCATACAAACCCATTTTGGCACGCAACATTATTTGATGTGGATAATAATCCATATATTCGGTTAACGGGCAACCCGCACTACATTTCATGCACTGATAACAATCTTTAACATTTTTTTGAGTAATGTCCATTAACTCTTCATGTTCACGGTTGTTTGCTGTCTTTGTGGGAAATCGCACCCTTGTAAGCCTCCCTTCATTATCAAATCATTATCCAGTTATCCAGATATCCAGACATCTAGAAGTGGCCGTTCAAATTTAGTAATTAGCTTTATTAATTGGCTGCCAAGTTAATTTTTTGATTTTCAATATATTCTAAACCGCCAAAAGCGCGCAATATTGGGGCTGTTATATAACTAACCGGAAGCTTGTCTTCTTCATCCAAGTCTTTTTGACAGTATTCCAAGTTGTGTTTACATAGAGGACAGGCTGTTACCATTTCTGTCGCCCCAGCTTCCTTGGCCGATTGGATAATTTTGAGACTAGCGCTGTTACTGACATTTTCCTGTTGGGCTACATGATAGGAACCACAACAATCTGTGCGATAAGGATATTTAATGGCCTGTGCACCAAGGGATTCAAGAATTTCATCCATGAGCCGGGGGTTTTCTGCATCTAAAAGCCCCAGCTCAGATTCTGGGCGCAACAGCAGGCACCCGTAATAACAAGCTATCTTTTCCCCTTCCAGGGGTTTTTCCACCTGTTTTTTCAAGGCATCATAACCGGCGTAATCTCTTAGAACTTCTATCAAGTGATACACTTTTGTTGAACCGTCGTATTCATCTTCCAAATAATTTTCGACTCGTTTTTTGGCTTCCTGATCTTGATTCATTCTATTATTAACACGTTTTAATACGTGGTAACAGGCACTGCAAAGAGTTAACAGCCCTTCTCTGTCTTCTTCCTGTGTTCTTTTCAGAGCTCTCACTGAAGACAGTAATGGCATGTATTCGTCACTTGTTAAGGGATAAATTGCTCCACAACATTCCCATTCGGCTAATTCCTCCACTTTTACCCCTAATGCTGTTAGAATAGCCAAGGACTCTCGTTCAAAACCGTCATCCTGTTGAGCTCTGACAGTACAACCCGGATAGTATCCTAACATATTACCAACTCCCTGTTTTCATAGTTTAGATATCCAAAGGATTTTCCTTATTATTAGCTTTTGCTACGCAAAAGCTATTCCGTTACTGTACCGTTACTATTAATATTAATGTTAATGTCAATGTTACTGTTGATGTTACTGTTGATCAGTGCTCTTTTGAGTGTAATCCGGGATCAAAATGGGCGATGTTCTTAGCTGTTCAATTCCCTCATTTTCAAGTTCGTTCACGTAGTTTTTGACATGTTCTAGGTTTAATTCGGCGTTTGTATTGTCAATTTCTTTTGCCCTGGATGCTGCGTTCTTACCAGCTCTTCTTCCCAAGACCAAGATATCCAATAGGGAGTTACCCATTAATCTATTTCTACCGTGTACTCCACCGGAAGCTTCACCGGCCACATACAAGTTTTCCACGGAACTTTCACCGCGGTCATTGATTAGAATTCCGCCATTTTGATAGTGAAGGGTTGGATATACTAAAATAGGTTCTTTTGTAATATCCACTCCAAAGCGAGCAAACTGCCTAACCATTGCTGGTAGTTCTTTTTCAATAGTTCCTTCACCGTGAATTTGTTCAATCATAGGTGAGTCTAGCCAAACACCCTGCATTCCAGAAGGTGTGGTAATTCCTTTCCCTTTGGCGCACTCTCGAATTATAGCTGAAGCTTCTACGTCTCGAGTTTCAAGGTGATATACGAACTGCTCACCGTCTATATTTAGGGGAGTTGCGCCTAAACCTCGTACTTTCTCCGTGATTAGGAAACCTTCAATTTGTTCCGGATATGAAGCACCTGTGGGGTGATACTGAACGGTATCCATAAATGCCAGATCAGCACCCGCTCTATAAGCCATAATCAATCCATCGGCAGTTGCACCGTAATGGTTTGATGTTGGGAAGTTTTGAGTATGAAGTCGCCCAAGTCCGCCTGTAGTGATGATAACTGTTTTTGCTTTAACGACTTGATACTCTTTTGTTTCCATGTTGTAAAGTATGGCTCCTGATGCTCTCCCCTGTTTGTCAAGCAATAATTCAACAGCTGGGCTGAATTCCACTACATTAATATCGCGGCAATGTACTTCGTCTCTTAGTACCCTCATAATTTCAGCCCCGGTGTAGTCTCTAGCCGAATGCATTCGTTTTCTGGATGTACCGCCACCGTGTTTGGTTTGCATTGTACCTTCATCATCTTTATCAAACATAACGCCCAAGTCCTCGAGCCAGCTAATTACATCCGGAGCATCAGAGACTAGAGCTCTAACCAGTTCTGGAACATTGTAATAATGTCCTCCACCTATTACATCTAAGTAATGAGTTGATGGAGAATCATTTGATTTATCTGCAGCTTGAATGCCTCCTTGAGCCATCACCGTATTGGCATCACCAAAACGAAGTTTAGTTGCCATGAGTACGTCAGCTCCGGCTTCATGAGCTAGTAGAGAAGCTGATGCGCCTGCTCCTCCACCTCCGATAACTAAAACATCAACATCATAATCTATTTGATCAGTTGTAAACTGATTCCAATCTATAGAAGGATAGGCCTCAATCAGGTCACACAGCTCGTGAGGAAATTTATCACCTTTATTTGGGCCAATTTTAGCATCTCTAAATTGGTCCTGCTTATAGTCGGGATGATTATTATTCAAAACCTCTTCCCGCTCCTCCGGGGTCATCCTGGGGAAGTAATTTCCTATCCTCTGATCTCTAGTCTCTTCAACTTTTTTTATCAATTCTCTCATTTCAGGTGTATAACTCATTTTAAACTGCCCTCCTTATTTTTCTATTTCTCGATTGTTGTATCGTTCTGCCAGCTCTTCTTTGCTAGCATTGGCAAGCTCGTTTAACTCCTGATCGAATTTACCTGATTCTATCTCAGAAATCCTTTCTTTAACGTGCTGGGCCTTGGGAGCCAAGTACTTACCGTATAACCTCCTGGACAGTAATCCCACTTTATATTGAACAATGTTGGCAGGACATTTAGAAGCACACAACCCACACATTAAGCAATCAAAGGATTCATCAGCAGCTTTCGATATCTCACCTCTAATGGCATGAGACACGTACTTCATAACTTTTATATCCTGTGGACAAACATTGGAACAGGAATTACAACCTAAACATTTCACGATTTCAGGGTATATTTCCACAATCTGATTTCCATCAGCTTGTAAAGTATCTAAATCGTAAGTTACCTTATGATAAGGATAAAAAGGAATTTGAGTCAGATACATGTCATCTTCAACTTTGGTTTGACATGCCAAACCTACTTTTAATTCATGATCTCCTCCCAATCGATATACAGTTGAGCAAGCACCGCAAAAGCCTGCCCTACAACCACAACCTCTTAACAAGGTATAACCTGCATATTCGAATGCTTTCATAATGGTTAATGAACTTGGTACAGTGTACTTTTTACCCATAATGTAAATATCTACAAATTCTTGATCCTGACTATACTCTTGAAGATTATTGTTTGTTTTACTTTGTGCCACCTTATTTACCTCCTTTAATTTAAGCTGTATTAAAGCTGAATGTTGATAACTGTAAAATTTCAACTTCACAGTATCAACAGCTAAATATAACAGCGCCTCAGTTTATAACATGGCTTGTCCTCTTAAGTTTTAAGCAGTAACGTCATTTTTCTTTTTTCCAGCAATACCTGGTTCAGTCATTTCCTTGGGATCTAGAATGTCTTCAATTTCTTCCTCTGTTAGGATTTCTCGTTCTAGAATGACATCTCGTACACTACGACCGGTTTCTAAAACTTCCTTGGCAATTTCGGAAGCCGTTTCATATCCTATATGAGGATTTAAGGCTGTAATAATTCCAATACTATTTTCAACTAACTCATTACATCTATCATGATTGGGCTCAATGCCTTTAATACATTTTTCAGACAGTATATGAGCTCCATTGGCTATTATCTCCATGGATTCAAACATATTCCTAAATAAAACCGGGCCCATCACATTAAGTTCCAATTGACCTGCTTCTGAAGCCATTGAAATAGTATGGTCATTTCCTGCTACCTGGAAGCAGATTTGATTGATAACTTCTGGAATTACGGGATTCACCTTACCAGGCATAATTGAAGAACCTGGCTGAACAGCTGGCAGCTTAATCTCCTTAAAGCCACATCTCGGACCTGAAGACATCAAGCGCAAATCATTGGCCATTTTGGACATGTTAAGAGCTGCTGTTTTTAAAGCACCGGATACATGAACATAGGCATCTGTATTTTGTGTTGCATCAACTAGATGATCACTGATTTCTAGATCTATACCAGTGATTTCCCTTAATTCTTCTATAGCAGTATTAATGTATTTAGAGTCGGCATTTAAACCAGTACCAACAGCTGTAGCACCTAAATTTACTGTTTTGAGAGCTTCTATTGAATTAGAAATCCGTTCAATATCGCGTTTTACAAACCTGGCATAAGCTCCGAACTCTTGTCCAAGTCGGATGGGAACTGCATCCTGAAGATGGGTTCTACCCGTCTTGATAACTTTATCAAATTCTTGTTCTTTCTTGGACAATGTTTGATATAAATTTTCTAGCTTACTGATAAGATCTTCACGCATAGTAATAACAGCCAATTTAAATGATGTAGGTACTACATCATTGGTGGATTGGGACATATTTACATGAGTGTTAGGTGAAACTACGTCGTAATCACCCTTTTCATGGCCTAATATTTCAATAGCGCGATTAGCGAGAATTTCGTTTACGTTCATATTTATTGATGTGCCAGCACCACCTTGAATTGCCTCAACCACAATAGCATCGAAAAATTTACCTGAACTCATTTCTTCACAAGCCTGTTTAATAGCCTCTCCTGATTTGTTGGGCATTTTTCCTGTTTTCATATTGGCTACAACAGATGCATACTTCACTTTACCCATTGCTTTAATCAGTTCTGGATGTACTCTATATCCAGATAACGGAAAATTTTCTTGGGCTCTTTTTGACTGAATCCCATAGTAGGCATCTTTAGGTATTTCTTTTGACCCTAAAGAATCGCACTCTACTCTTGTTATTTCTTTCACATCTTCGCTATTCATTAAGGAACCCCCTCCTAAATTATATGTTATAGCAATTACCTTTCAGGCGCTGCAAAAACAGTGTATTACGCCCTTCGTGCAAAATTTTGAGACATAGTTTTAACCTCTAAATAAGTTTTATTGATATTTGTTTTTATTACGAAAATAGTTATATTTTTCACATTTTCAATAGGATTATATCATCACTTACTGAATTGTACAAGGGTGTTTTTCGACAAAATAAAAAAAATTTCAGGATCTTGTTATTTAATTCACAATATCCTGGAATTAAAATAACTAAAAACTGATAAAATCTAAGATTATGACCATCTAATAAATAAAAAGTTTATTGCTATTAAATTTGCACCAAACTGACATATTTTTTTACTCTTTAATACTTTATTTTAATGTATCTTATGTTAATGGTTGCTCATCCTAGAGCATGATCAGCAAATAATATGTAATTTGACTTTAATTCTACTGTTTGATCGTTAAAATGTAATATCAACCTTACACAAAATTCGTTCAATCGAAGAGTTAATCTATCAACAGCGGAGTATAAAAGAACCTAACAAAAAAGAAAAATCCAAAAACCAATGAAATGAATTTTCATTGATTTTTGGATTTTAGTTCTCAAAAGTGTTTTCACACAATTTTTTACTATAAAGTTATTTGATATCTATTTATAGCTTATGAGCTTATATGTTTAAATTTCTTTATATCTATTTAGGATAACTAATTACTATTAAATAGGTCCTAATTGGATCATATGAGCTAGTGTCACTGCTCCCAATCCAATAACACTTAGAATGCCAATCAGGGGTAAAATCCATTTGGCGTATTTTTCCCAACTAACTCCGGCCAGTGCCAAGGCGGCGAGAAGTGGTCCCAGAGTAGGTGTAATCATATTGGTAAAACCATCACCCAATTGATAAGCTAAAACAGCAGTTTGTCTTGATACATCTATCAGATCAGATAATGGAGCCATAATAGGCATGGTTAGCGCAGCCTGTCCACCACCTGAAGGTACTAAAATATTTAGAAATGTTTGGAATACAAACATTCCCATGGCAGCAAAGACTCCCGGGAGGCCTTCAACAGCATTTGAAAGAGCAAATAAAATGGTATCGATAATTTGTCCAGCTGTTAGTACTTCCAAAATACCTCGAGCAAGACCAACTACCAAAGCACCCATTACCATAGCTTTAGCACCATCTATAAAATATTCTGCAATATCATCAGGTTTGATCTTGCCGATCAGACCGCCAACAATACCCATTCCTAAAAATAAAGCGGCTATTTCAACAATATACCAACCTTGCTGTATTACTCCGTATAGCAGAATCATAAACCCTAATAACATTGTTGCTAACACAAGTTTATGATTTAGTGTTAGACTTTCTAAATCATCAAGGCTAATTCGTTCATCTTCGCCCCTTTTCTGATCGATTTCATAAACAGGGCTTAACTCAGGGTTTTCTTTGATTTTACTTGCATATCTATACACATATAATATAGATACTGTAAGTACTAAAATAAATAATGGGATTCTAAATGCCATCCCTGAAAACATGGGTACATCTGCAATTCCCTGGGCCACCCCAAGAGTAAAAGGGTTGGCAAAGGCAGCTGCGAAACCGCTTCCAGCTCCCACCATAACAATAGCAACACCTGTTATGGAATCAAATCCCAAGGCCAAACAGAGCATAACTATTGGTACAATGAAAGGTAAAAACTCTTCTAATAATCCCATACTAGCAGCTAGCAAAGCAAATACAGTCATTAAAACAGGTATTAAAAGACCCTCTTTACCCTGGACTTTTTTTGCAACAGTACCGATGGCTGCATCAATAGCACCCGTTCCTTTGAGAATACTAAAGGCACCACCAACAATGAAGATAAAAAATATGATTAACCCCATTTCTATCATACCATTAGGAATCGCCTTCAAAATTCCAAATAAACCTACAGGGGTGGATTCAACTGTTTCATAAGAACCAGGAACAACCATTTCTGTACCGTCTACAACTTCTCTCTCAAAATTTCCTGCCGGTACTATATAAGTAGCAATGGCAGAAAATATAATAATACAGAATATCAGCACGTATACGTGCGGTATTTTTTTCAATGGTCTCTCCCCTTTTCATTTTAATTTAATTTTCAAACAATTTTACTATACAAATACTTTTGATGGTTCCTAATACTTTCTAACACTTGGTCAGACTTATTTATTCATGGTTTCATTAAACTCTTGCTTGGCCTGTTCAAGTAACTCATTATCAGTTATCATATCGAGGGCTGTACTAGCCATAGCTTTCACGGAATCCCTTAAAGTTTTTTCTCCTTGTTCACTGACAGTAGTTGAAGCCATTTTTTTAGTATGCATAGCAACATCAGGGATTTGTAAAGAAAGATGACCCATGGTAGTAGGGCATTCCCAACTTACGTTCCCCACGTCTGTTGCATAGGGTGCTTCCGGTGGTTCAGCCAGATCATAGCCCATTTCTTTTAGGTTCTTTTCCATTTGTTTGGTCAAAACTCCATTAGAGAACAGCTTTTTATAAGCTGGGCCTTTATTTATTTCAGCTCTCGCACCAGTTGCTAAAGCACCTGCTTGAGCACAGTTTTCAATTTTTTGGACTACTTCTTCTAGATAGTCGGATTCTATAGTAGTTACATGAACTCTCATCTGAGCAAAATCTGGGACAGTATTAGGAGCTCCCCCACCGTTTGTGATGGTCGCAGGTATGCGTGTGCCTCGCTTTAAGTATTGATGCATGGCATGTAAACCAGCAAAGGTTATATGAACAGCATTAAGGGCATTGATCCCTTCTGTAGGGTTGAAGGCAGTATGTGCAGATTTTCCGTGAAAATCGATAACCATAGTTTGATGAGGAGTTGAAGAACCACCTACATCATTTCTAACAGGTGAAGGGTGAATCTGTAGTGCAGCATCTATTCCTTGAAAAGCCCCTTCTTCAGCCATGAATATTTTTCCACCATCATATTCTTCATCAGGAGTTCCAAACACAATTATTTCCGCAGGAGTATCAGGTTCCAATGTTTTTGCTAAGTTTACGGCTGATCCTACACAAGAGGCCGCAATAAGATTGTGACCACAACCATGGCCCACCTCCGGCAAAGCATCGTATTCAGCTAAAAATCCTATTTTAGGTCCACCTTCACCTATTTTATACCTAGCGATAAAGGATGTATCTAAATTAGCAATTTTAGTTTCAACTTCGAATCCATATTTTTCTAAGTATTCAATTAATCTTTCAACTGACTTATACTCTTGCATTGGTAATTCCGGATTGTCATATAACCATTTACTCATTTCCTGTAATTCAGAAAAATTGTCATCGATTCTTTGATAAAGCTTGTCCTTTAATTTGTCAGACATACAATGCCTCCTTGTAATTTAGTATTTTAACTGCTAAATTCATAGATTTCCCCGCAGATATCACCTCCTTATGGCATTAAATCAGAAATTTCTTCAGCTCCTTTCAAGATATTATTTTTGATTGTTTCTATCTTGTTAGTGGTCAGGCCAGTTTTTTGACATGCAACTGCCACGCTAGCAACAACATGTCCTTGACTGTTCCAAACTGGTGCAGCAATTCCGTATCTTCCAAGTACTTTATCTTCATCACTGATTGCATAACCTTGCGCTCGTATCTGTTTGAATTCTTTCCTTAATTCCTCTTTATCAGTTATAGTATGAGAGGTATATTGCTCTAACTTAGTATTTTCTAATAATTCCTCGATTCTTTCTTCATCTAAAAAGGCTGTAATGCATTTACCTACAGAACCTGCATTGATAGGGTAAGTGCTGCCTGCCTTGTATCCCATTTTCTGTAACTGAAAGCTTTCTGATTCATAAAGTGAAATGATCACATCTTCATCTTTGACATATAAACCCACTGATTCTTTTGTCTTAGTAGCAATCTCATTAACTATTCCAACAATATCATTATTAATATTTTTAACATTTAAATACGCGGCACCAATTTTAAAAGTTTCTGGCCCTAACTTGTACTTTTTAGTATACCTATTCTGGGTGACTAGTTTCTCTTGCATATAATCATTTAAAATTCGATGTACTGAAGTTCTATTTATATTTAACTGTTCACTTATTTCCTTAGCAGAAAACTCATAAGGTTCTTGAGCTAAAGCCTTTAAAACCTTGATAGCTTTACGGTTACTTGATAACTTTTCTTGTTGAGTCATTTTTGGGAGGGCACCTCCTTATCGAAACTAATAAAAACCAATATTTTTGTTTTATATGTGAACATATGTTTTATATACGAACTTTCTGACAATATTCGTCACATTAAAAGAAAATCCTTCATTTTTTAAAAATTATTATAAAATTTTTAAAAAATAAGAAGATGCTATTATTTTTGCACCACATTGACATATTTTTTTACTTGTTAAAACTTTACTGTAATATACAAACCAAACATTACTAGAGTGGTTTAATTTTCAGTAAAATTCGAAAAGTCCTTCCATTCCGATTTTGATAAATATAAGCAGTTTACAATGCTGATCTACTCTTTACTAATAGCTAAGGGTGGCATAATTTTTGCAACTTTAATTTTGAAAATATTTAAAATATCAAAAAAAGGGGGAATCTCTATATATTAAAAAAATATAAATGACCAAAACAATTGACTTCTGATGCATTTTCATTATTACATTTTTTTAAAATTTAATTAAAAATTGAAAACCTAACATTAATATTATTATTTAGGAGGGTTAATCTTGTCTGATCAGCAAAATAATTATAATGAGCATCAGGAAACAATTAGGCCTACTACTGCTCAGGCCTTCACTCCAATGATAGCTTTGGTAGTGTTAATAGCTTTTAGTGCCATTGTTTTAGGAGTAGATATTCACATTCCATTGTTTCTGTCTACTGTCATTGCAGCTGTAGTAGCCGTTGCTTGGATGGGACATAATTGGGAAACAGTAGAAGAAGGTATACTAAAAGGTATTAACTTTGCTTTAGGTGCGGTAATAATCTTAGCAATTGTAGGGATTTTAATTGGAAGCTGGATTGAAGGTGGAATAGTACCCACTATTGTTTATTACGGACTTCAGTTATTATCTCCACAAATTTTCTTAGTGGCGACCCTAGTTATAACAGCAGTAGTTTCTGTTTTCACCGGTAGTTCCTGGTCATCAATTGCTACAATTGGACTAGCTTTAGCTGGGATTGGCCAGGGACTTGGAATGCCCCCTGCCATGACTGTAGGTGCTATTGTTTCCGGTGCTTACTTTGGGGACAAGTTATCTCCTTTATCTGATACAACCGTTGTTGCATCTGGTACTGCTGGAGTTAATATTTATGACCATATTAAACACATGTTGTACGTGTCGGGTCCAGCTTTTGTAATATCAGCAGTTATTTTTGGCATCCTAGGATTTCAGTTTGCAGGAGAAGAACTGGACTATGGTGAGATAGGAGAGCTCACGGGTACAATTGCCGAGCATTTCAATGTAGGTCCACTGATGTTTTTACCGATAATTGCAGTACTTATCATGATCTTGTTTAGAGTACCACCTATCCCTGCTTTGACTGGTGGTTGCATCCTTGGTTTCATTTGGGCTGTAGTCTTTCAAGGAGCTGGTTTGGCAGACATATTTGGCTCTATGAATTATGGTTATGTCATGGATAGTGGAATAGAAACCATAGATGAATTATTTACAGCCGGTGGGTTGCAAAGCATGATGTGGACTATTTCATTGATTCTAGTGGCATTAGCCTTCGGTGGAATTGTAGAACATACCAAAATGATGGAAGTAATGCTGGAAAAAGTTTTAGCTGTAGCGACAACTCAAAAGAAACTTGCTTTTGCAGCACATTTAACCACTCTATTTTTAATTCTGACAGTTAACTCTCATTACCTAACTCATGTATTGACTTGTAGATCTTATAAACATGCTTTCGAAGAATCCGGCTTACATGCTAAGAACATTTCTCGAATTTCTGAAGCATGGGGGACACTGCCTTCTTCCTTAATCCCTTGGAACCCTTGCGGAGCTTTTGTTTATGGTACTTTAGGCGTTTATCCCTTTGCTTATCTTCCTTTTGCTTTTTTCATTTTAATTGCTATGGTGATATCCTTGATCTATGGATTTACAGGATTTTCTATGGAGCAGTTACATGAAAAAGAAGCATCCTAAAAGGTATTAGCAGTTATTTACAATTAAATTAACCCCGGCTAGGAGGAGCTAGTGAAAAGTTACGAATAGTAACTAGCTCTAAAACCGGCCGGGGTTTTTTATTTACAAGAAGAAACTGTGAGACATCAATTTCATTAAAAATGCTTAAATTTAGTACATTTAAACTTTGGTCATAACAGGGTCTAAATACTAAACCTAAGAAAATTAGTCCTTAAGAAGAATTAGTAAATTCCTGAATAGTCCCTTTAATTGATTGTTCTAGGTCCCTGTCCAATTCTTCTCTATGTGCCTCTGCCTCTCCCGACAAATTAAAATCACCGGATGGCCAACTAGTTTTACTATATTCTTTGATTAATTGGATTATTTCTTCCCTGGTAATTGAATCAGCCGACTCCATATCTTTTAAAATCAAATTTGTAATATAGGCAGATTGGTTTGCTTGTTTTTCCAAGTGATTGAGAGCTTGTTCGCTCTTAATATAGATAGTTTTTCTAACACCTTTAATTTTGTCTACCATAAAATATCTCCCCCACTTTTCTTAGGCCCTTAGCATTATCCCAAAGTGGGTCTTGAGAAAATTCAACATGGGGAAACATTTCCTCCAAATACTCCCTTAACAGCAAACTTCCTCCCCCTGTAAACATAATAGGAATATTCTCCTCATTCCAATTATTAACCGTCATGGCGTTTTGAATTTCTTTAATATGGTCCCGAATAATTTCGTCGATAATTTCAAGAGATTTTTTAGTATTAACCCGGAGACCGTTTTTAATAATTGTCGGCATTTCGTAGTCCTGGATATTGACAGTAAAGTATGAGTTAAGGGCTTTTCGAACTTTGTTGTACAAATTTAAACAGCCTAAATTTTCGGTAAAACGACTACTGGGAATTATATTAAAGGAATCCAAGATCACGCCTTGAGTAGTCATTCCACCAATATCAACTATACCCTTAATCTGATTTTTAAAAGCTGACGGATTGGCATAGGAAACAGGAACTGTTTGGGGAAATACTGTACAATTTTTGAGCCAGAATAATTTGTGCTCTCGATTTACAAATACATGAATAAAATCACTGGTTTTTAAGAATTCTTCAAATTGTTCCTTTGTCTGACCGTTATAAATATTCAAAGGATAATTGGTGACCAGATTGATTATAGGAAATTCTTTATCCCTTTCCATTTGGTCTTTATTTTTTTCTATTGCCAAGGCTATTAAGCTATAAGCTAAGACTTTATAAGCTTTATCCCGAGTTTTATCCAGTTCTAAACTATGCTGACTCGCCCCTTCACCGACAACACCTTTGAGGTCGTCGTGTCTGAAGTGATATGTTCCTGCTCCCGAAATCAAAGCATCAGTTGTAAACTCCACTTTAGACCGCAATCTGATATTTTTTTCTCCCAAAATCTTTCTGGTTCTCAAATTTGAAAACCAGTATCCTAAATCAATTTCACAATTGAGTATGTTATTTGACATCAAAAGACATAACCCCCTTATAAAAAGATGACATAAGATTATGTTATTGTACGTTAAATATCTATTAAAAGCTTTTTAGAAATATGAATCAATGAACTAATGAACTAAAACTTGAAATTGATAAAAAAATACAAAAAAAGCCCCGGGTAAATAACCCGGGGAATTTAGGAGAAAGGGGGGTATTATGACAGATATAATTATTTTAGGATGTTATTTCACTAATATTTCAAGGGTCCAAGCAGTGACCAGACCGTATAATAAAGTTGGAAATAACAGCATAAATTGATTCAAATCATCCAGGGTAGTAGGATTAAACTCACCAAATACAAATATACCATTATGAACCACGTGTAATAAGCCGCCAAAAAGCAAACCTTTTAATTTAATATAGTTCATATCGGTATTTCTTATCAAAATATATAGGACTACACCTAAAAACCCGCCATAAAAAAAGTCAGCCAAAAGACTGTTAATTATTCCATAGATATTGTCTAGAGAGTCATGTTGAAAATAATTTCCGGCTATATCTAAATACGTTTTTGTCATTAATCCCAAATTATTTAAGATAAAAGCCAAAATTAGCTTAGCTGAATTACCTATCAGACCTGCTATAACTCCTAAAATAATAATATCCTTTTTAAATAACTTCATTTTGTACCCCCAACCCTTGATTTGATAAAACCAAGATATGCGAGTCAAGATATGCGAATTTATGTAGGTGAATCTGTCTTAGTTTGAACATTAATTTATTTTTTATGTAATCTCAAACATAAATAATGGTAGTTTTAGGCATAAATAATACGGAGCTTGACAGTACATGATCGTTGATCCATACATTAAGGCATTAAATTAACTATCACGAGCCCAGCCCATGGTCCTCTCAACAGCTTTTTGCCAGCCCGCATACCTATTTTCTCTTTCTTGGGAGTCCATTTCAGGTGTAAATTTGTTATCTATTTGCTGAACTTTTTGGAGATCAAACTTATCCCAGAAACCTACAGCTAAACCTGCCAAAAAAGCAGCACCACGAGCAGTGGTTTCTATATCTGAAGGGCGTTCCACAGTAGTCCCAATTATATCGGATTGAAATTGCATCAAAAGGTTATTTTGGCATGCTCCTCCATCAACCCGTAAAGTCTGTAATTGGAGTTGGGAATCTTTTTTCATAGCATCTACCACATCCCGGGTTTGATATGCTAGAGATTCCAGGGTAGCCCGAACAATTTCGGCTTTACCAACTTTGCGAGTTAATCCCATAATAGCGCCTCTAGCATACATATCCCAGTAAGGAGCACCAAGACCCTGAAAAGCCGGTACCACATAAACACCATTACTCTCGTCACTTTTCCCTGCAAAGTATTCCGAATCATGAGCAGTATCTATCAATTTTAAATTGTCTCTCAACCACTGAACGGCCGCACCGGCAATAAAAATACTGCCTTCCAGAGCATAATAGATTTCACCATCTATGGCCCATGCTATAGTAGTCAAAAGTCCATTTTTCGAAATAACAGGGTCTTTGCCTGTGTTCATAAGCAAAAAACATCCAGTACCGTAAGTATTTTTCATCATACCTCTTTCAAAACAGCCTTGTCCAAATAAAGCAGATTGCTGATCACCAGCTATCCCGGATATCGGAATTTGAGCACCACCCAGGGTATGTTCATCGGTATAACCATAAATTTCACTTGATTCCTTAATTTCTGGCAGCATTTCTCTAGGTATGTCTAAAACATCAAGAATTTTGTCATCCCAATCCAGTTCATGAATATTAAACATCATGGTTCTGGAAGCATTAGTATAATCAGTGACATGAACATGACCCCGGGTTAAATTCCAAATCAACCAGCTATCCACAGTACCAAACAGCAATTGCCCATTCTTGGCTTTCTCTCGCGCCCCATTAACATTATCCAGAAGCCACTTAACTTTTGTCGCTGAAAAATAAGCATCAATAACCAAACCAGTGTTCTGTCTTATGTATTCTTTCAACCCCTGTTTCTCAAGTTCTTCACAAATAGGTGCCGTCCTTCTATCCTGCCAAACAATGGCATTATGAATTGGTTTCCCAGATTCTTTATCCCAAATGACTGTAGTTTCACGTTGATTGGCAATACCAATTGCTGCAATTTGATTCGGTCTTATCCCGGCTGTCTCTAGGACCTCTCTCAGTACTCCACTTTGTGTCCCCCATATTTCGCTAGCGTCATGCTCTACCCAGCTCGATTGTGGATAGTGCTGGGTAATTTCTTTTTGAGCCGATTTAACTATATTACCCTGCTGGTCGTAGAGAATGGCTCTAGAACTGGTAGTTCCTTGATCTAGTGATATAACATAATTTTGCATAAATACCTTCCCCCAAATATAAATAATTAATGTTTCGACTATTATTTATTAATTAACTGACATCCCCCTCTCCCATTGTTATGCACACAATTTTTCTCTTTGCAGAAATTCTCCCTTTGAGTAGGACCATAAGTAGATGAATGGGAATGGCTAAATCTCAGGTGTGCTAGTTTTTTAAGTCTGGGACATTTTCCTCTTTCCATATAATTTCACCTCATTTTAGATTTATTGAACTAGATTATACGGTTAAAAACTAGGTTTCACGATTAAATCAATTAACTTAATTATTAGTTTATTCCTGCTTGGGATGTTAGTACTTAGCTTAACTTATTCACCTGAGATTATTCCTTCAATATTTTCCTTCTGCCATTAACTTGGCTTGTTTGATTCTTCTGAGGACTACAGCAGACAGTGGTGCTAAAAGAGCTCCACTTCCCAAAACGATAAAGGGAAGAGCCCAGTTTTCAGCATACATGGGATCATCTACACCTGTATTCCGGTAATTGACAATCAATCCAAAAATGTAAGGTGAAATTACCGTCATCAAATAACCCGCTGCTGATTGAATACCCAAAGCTGTCCCGCGAATCTTATAAGTAACCATTTCGGTGAGACCAGCTTTATAGATGCCCGAGTCAGCAATTACCCAGAATCCAATCCAAAATCCTACTATTGTTACAAGAGTAAGAGAGTGACCGTAGAGAAAACCGAAGAGAAACTGTCCCAGAAGACTTAATATTGAACAAATAAATATTGTAATTGACCTCCCCCATTTATCTGCTGCTATACCCATTAAATAAACGGCGGGAGCACCACTGACTATAATTAGAGCAGCCAATCTCCCTCCAATGGTTAGTGCTTCACCACCTTCATAGCCCGCTTGTAAAGCACAAGCACTCATGAAGGGGCCTATCCAGCCCCAAAAAGCATACAATTCCCACATATGACCCATATATCCGCATGAAATCACTACTGGTCCTGTGTAACCTCCATCGGGAGCTGGTTTTGGCCTGTCTCTATCAGTTTTTACTTGGCCATCAGTTAATTCAATACCTTGATCCTTTGCCCTGTTGTCATCTAGATACGGTTCTTGCGGCTCTTCAACTAGCCTAAATACCAAATAGCTAGCTAAAAAAGCTGGAAGTGATGTTGCTAAGATGCCAATTTCCCAAGAATAAGCTGCTGCTAGAGGAGCAGCAATGAAATATCCACCCCCGTATGCCAAAGTGAGAGCACCGGTATAAGCCCCGATAACCTTTCCACGTTCTCCGGGTGGAAACCATTTGGATAAAAATGCCATTCCGGGTACATAAATAGCCCCTGCTGACAAACCTGTCAACAACCTTAAGATTAATATAGACCAGAACCCTTTGCTTAAGAATGCAAATAAAGTTGAGAATATTGCAGTACTAAGGGTTGCCCAAGCTACCACCTTCTTTTCTCCAATTTTATCGGCCAACCAACCCGTTAATATTACAACAACTACGTAACCGCCTTGAAATGCAGATAAAATAATACCCGTCTGATCAGAGGTTAACCCAAAATCCTGAACTATATAACTCATGACAGCAGAAAAGTTATACCAGGGTAAATACCCCAATATCATTGAAACAACCATGACAAGAAAAATCTTGTATTTTTGAGTCATTTTGTATCACCAAGCTTTAAAAGTTGATTTTTTAGGACAAAACTGTTATATTAGAGTACATATCTCCACTATTAAAATAATTGATTTCTCTAAATCTGTAAAGTCGTAATTCTGTCTGTTTTGTTGATCCTTGCGTAAATCAAATGGAAACTTATTTTTACAGTGGAATGATAGGTTTCCGAAATTAAGCCCCTATTGGAAAGTTATATTTCCGATAGGGGCTTTTTAAATGATTCACTAACTAGCTGTAAGCTAATTGCAGTTAGGATTATATCATATTATCACAAAATTCAAGTTCAGATACTAAATGGAAATAAATCCCCGCCATCAGGGGACAATATAGTTAAGAATTTATCGGATTTTTATAAATCCATTGGCTAAATATTTTAAATATTTGCGCAATAATTGTTAATCTGGCACGGCAGTTGCAACTAAGGTATAATTAGAAAATTCTAAAACTTATCGAAAAATAGGAGGTGTTAATTTGGCTAGAGAGTACAAGCATAAATTTGAGACTCGTGCCGTTCACGCTGATGAAGGTCACAAAAATGAGGTCGGTGCTCTAAGAACTCCTATATACCAAAGCTCAACCTTCGTATTTGACAACGTGGAACAAGGTGCCAATAGATTTTGTGGAGAAGAAGCAGGATATATTTATACCAGGCTAGGTAATCCCACACAAAGAGATTTGGAAAAGCAAATGGCCAATTTAGAAGGAGCTGAGGACGCTATTGCTGTTGGGTCTGGAATGGCGGCTGTTTCCGCTGTTGTGATGAATTTATTAAATAGTGGAGACCATATGGTAGCATCTGACACACTTTACGGTTGCACACATTCACTATTTGACGAATTATTGCCCAACTGGAATGTGGACGTAACTTTTGTCGATATGACAGATCCCGATAATGTCCGAAATGCCATCAGGAACAGTACCAAAGTAATTTATACAGAAACCCCTGCAAATCCTACCCTTTCAATCATTGACCTAAACGAAATTGTTAATATAGCCAAGGATAAAAATATCACTACTATTACTGATAATACTTTTATGACCCCCTATTTACAAAGACCTATTGAAATGGGAATAGATGTGGTAATTCACAGTGCCACCAAGTATCTAGGTGGTCACGGAGATACTATTGGTGGTGTGATTGTGGGCTCCCAGGAACTTATGAACGAACTTAGAATGACTACAGTCAAAGATTTTGGCGGCATTATTGGTCCTTTTGATGCCTTTCTACTCTTACGGGGTATTAAAACCTTGACAGTTCGAATGGATAAGATTTGTGAGAATGCCAAAAAGATAGCCAAGTTTTTAGAAGAACATTCAGAAGTAGAAAGAGTTTACTATCCAGGCTTAGAAAGCCATCCTCAACACTCCCTTGCTAAAAAACAAATGGGAGATTTCGGTGGCATGATCACCTTTGAACTAAAAGGTGGCTATGAAGCAGGTAAAAAACTGATGAACAGTGTAGAACTTTGTGTACTGGCCGTTAGCTTGGGCGATGTGGATACCTTAATTCAGCATCCCGCTTCCATGACTCACTATGTAGTACCTCCAGAAGAAAGAGAAAAAGCAGGCATCACCGACGGCCTAGTCAGGCTGTCGGTAGGAATTGAAGATCCGGAAGATGTCATGAATGATTTAAAACAAGGCATGGAAAGTTAAAATTAAATAAACAGCAGATAAGTGAATTTAGTGAATAATACTTTGAGAATTGATGGGACAATCATCTTTAATCTTCAACTATCTCCAATGCCCCCGATTGTTCCATCAATTCTCTGATTCTATGACGGTCGTTTTTGGAAACTTCTACTGCGACTACAATACCATCTTGACCCTTCAAACCTTCGATACCACTACTAAAGTCTTCCATCTCCCCTAAACCTTCCCTTTCGGATTGAAGATAGGGCACATCATGTTCTTCTTCATTAAAGTTTTTAGTATTTACCTGACTAACAATCATATCTTTCCGGTCAAGACCCGTTTCTCGCAAACTTTTTATGGCAAAACTCGCCTGCTGTCTGTCGGGAAATCGTCCTACTACTCGCATTTAAACCACCTCCTGATAAATTTTTATTTGTATCTGTTATTAACATGGTTTTTATCAAAAGGTGTTATTCGTAAAAATTTAATTAAAAGGTTGTCTTAAAGTTAAATGTTGATAATTTAAATTCCAATTTCACTTAAATGTTAGTTGTCTGTTGTTTTTTCAGTAGCTAGTTTTGGTATCCCTAAATAGATTGCTATCAGGACACAGGCCAGCATTAAGAAGTTATAGTGAAGATTTGGAATAATACTTAGTGGTGAAATTCCAGCCAAAGAACCAGCCAATAGAATTTGGGCACCATAGGGAAGCATCCCCTGGAAACTGGCTGCGAATATATCTAAAAGACTGGCACTCCTTCTCATATCTACGCCATTTTCCTGAGCTATATTTTGGGCCAAAGGACCGCTGACGATAATGGCTACAGTATTATTCGCCGTGCATATATCAGCAGCACTGGCCAAAGCTCCTATACCCAGCTCTGCACCTTTTTTGGTTTTAATTCGCCGAGAAATTTGCTCAACTAAATAGGCAAGTCCACCTTCTTTGCGTATCATGGCCGCCAGACCACCGGCAAACATGGATAAAAAGAATACTTCACTCATTCCTGTAAAGCCTTCATAGGACACTTGAGTAAGTTCTAAAGGTGTGAAATCACCATAAGCGATTCCTATAAGACCTGCCAAAACTAGGCCTGTAAATAAAACTATAAAGACATTTGTACCTAATAAAGCAAAAACAAGAACAAAGATATAAGGCAGCACTTTAATTAATTGGAAGTTATAATCTTCTTCAATGATTCCTCCATCTCCCACAAATAATAAGATAATTATTGTGATTAGGGCTGCAGGAAGCACAATCATAAAGTTCATTTTAAACTTGTCCCTCATTTTAACTCCTTGAGTTTGAGTTGCAGCAATAGTAGTATCAGAAATAATGGACAAATTATCTCCAAACATGGCGCCTCCAATTACAATTCCCATAATTAGAGGTAGAGAAAATCCTACTTCTTCTGAAAGACCAATGGCAATAGGAGCCACAGCTCCAATAGTACCCATGGAAGTACCCATTGCCAGTGATATAAAAGCACTAATGATAAAAAGTCCAGGTAAGATTAATCTGGGTGGAACCAGAGTGAGCCCAAGATTGACTGTAGATTCTACACCTCCCATACCTTCAACCACAGCAGAAAAAGCACCGGCTAGTAGATAGATCATACACATTACTATTATTCCTTCTTCACCGGCTCCCTTGATAAAAGTTTGCAATCTTTCCTCGATAGTTCCTTTTGCCATTATAACAGCTACTACCACTCCTATTAGAGCAGCAATGGGCGCAGGAAATTCGTAAAATGCCATTTCTACGCCTAAGTAAGTCAGCCACAGACCAACACCTAAATAGAGAAATAAAAACACAAATAAAGGTATTAGTGCTTTTCCTTTTGGTTCTACTTGATTCAGTGAATTGTTCTTCATTTTTTCTTCCTCCTTTCGATTTTTAATAGTTGGCCGTATTAAACTATAATTTGATAACTGTAATATTTCAATTTCAAACACGCATAATAATGTTTAATTGAAAATTTTACATTATCACCAACTAAATGTAACAGCCTAAAAAAAAGACCCCTCCTGACAAATTCAGAAGAGGTCTTGTTAGCTTGATGTAAGCTAGAAGACAACTCCTTATCTGTCAGAAGTAATACACTTCTGCAGGATTTGGCACCTTTACAGCAGGATTAGCTGCTGCCGGTTGCCGGGCTTCATAGGGCCAGTCCCTCCACCACTCTTGATAAGGATTCGATTAAGTTTTAAAGATAATCCTATTACTTTTAAGTAATATTTATATTCAATTGTACTTAGAATAAATCCAGCTGTCAATAAAAAAACTAATAATGATTTAATGCTCTTAAAATGAACTTAGTTATCCTAAATTTTATTTTCTGGTTTACATCTTTCGACAGATTAATACTTAAGAAAATTGTTAATATTATTTTGATGCTTTTCAAAATAATTTTTTATGGTAAAATCAGTGAAACAAATTTTATCACTTTAAGGAGGTGCAGTTAATGAGTAAGTTAGGACTAATTCCCAGGTTAATTATTGCAATCATTCTGGGTACTCTTATTGGTCTTTATTTCCCAGAATGGGTAGGGAACTTGTTGTTTACTGTTTCCAGCATTTTTGGTGAATTGCTATTTTACATTGTTCCTCTTATTATTTTGGCCTTTATTATCCCAGGTATCGCAGAATTAGCAGAGAGTCCAGGTAAAATGCTGGGTGCCACCGCAGGTGTAGCTTATTTATCGACTATCATTGCAGGTACAATAGCCTTTTTCGTGGCAATGATGATTATTCCGGCTATTGCACCCGAAATCGTGGAAGTTGAAGAGGATGCAGGACTTTCCCAGTTTATTGAAATTGAAATAGCACCTATGATGGAAATCATGACAGCTCTTGTAACGGCCTTTATCTTTGGTGTTGGTGTAAATTACTTAAAAAATATCCGCGGTAATAAAACTCTGTATAATTTCATGATGGAATTTCGAGAGGTTGTGCGCTTGGTAATTCAAAAAATAATCATTCCTTTACTACCACTTTACATAGCAGGTATCTTTGCAGATATGGCTGCTGAGGGTACTGTGTTTAGAACTATAGGTCTGTTTGCGCCTCTCTTCGCCTTGGTAATCGGATTACAAATACTATACTTAATTTTACATTTCACTGTTGCAAACAGATTGCGACCTGAAAACCCTATTTTCGGTAGCTTAAAGCAAATGATTCCAGCTTATACAACTGCCTTGGGGACAGTTTCTAGTGCAGCTACCTTACCAGTAACTTTAAGAAGTGCCAAGAAATTAAAAGTGCCAGATAATATAGTAGATTTAGTAGTACCTTTAGGAGCTACAATTCATCTAGCTGGTAGTACTATTGCCATAACCATCAGTGCCGTAACTGTGTATTTGCTTCATCTCGGTACACCAGAATTCACCAGCTTTTTCCCTTTTATTTTGATGCTTGGAATAGTAATGATAGGAGCTCCAGGAGTTCCAGGAGGGGCGGTAATGGCCGCTCTAGGCTTATTGAGCACTATGTTAGGATTTGGAGAAACAGAACAAGCATTGATGATTGCAATTTACATGGGACAGGATCCCTTTGGAACTGCTTGTAACGTAACAGGAGACGGTGCCAATTCCATTATTGTGAGTTCTATAGCCAAAAGAGTGGAAGGTAATAAAGGCAAGAACTCAGAAACAGAAGAAGAAGCTTAATAAAAGAAGAATTTTCGTACTGTACAAGGTTCGCAGAAGTTTTGCAAACTTGATTCAACCCCCTCCGGTTATTGATAGCCGAGAGGGGGTGGGTTATTTAGAGGTTTTTAATCTCTTGTATGGTATCTCCCCTTGTTATCCTTTTTTTTATTGGCTTCAGTCTGCTCCCTGCTTTTCTCTTCTGTAACCATCTTATCGTAATCGCGTTTAAAGTTTTCCAGCTTTTTACTTCTCTCCTCTTCTTCACGAGATTTATACTGGATGCGGCCTGCTCGTATCCACTTTTTTATGTACTTTTTAGCTACTCCTGTCTCTTCTACTACTTTGTCTAAAGAGTTTTCAGGATTTTCACCAATATAGTCTTTTACAATGTCAAAAAACCGTTCTGCACACTGCTCACATAAAATGGGATTGGCGGCATTAAATAATTCTTGCTCACACTTTTCGCAAAATCTTTCGTCCATATTATTAACCCCTTTACATAGAGAATAATTTCTTCTTACTTATTAGTATAAATGAAATTTGCAATTAAAAAAACTTGCCGGTAGACCCATTTTGGGTTACCGGCAAGTTTGTCTTTGTTATTTCAATTCATACAACCGAGATTGTTTCTACTATACCTATTAGTTTTAGTATCTTCCGGATTTCCTCAAGGCATCTTGTACGGCGTCCATCCATCGCTCCGCGCTACCGGTAGCTTCAGTGTAGGTATCAACTTCTGCTGAATCCTTTTCTTCAAACCATTCTGGCATAATTTCCTTGGCTTCATGGAATTCTTCCCAGTCATAATCCTCATCTTTGATGGAGTATTCTCCGTCATCTTTTTGAACTTCTTCTAAGGTAACATCTTGAATATCATCACCAATAATTTCTACCCAGGCCAAGTTCCAGCCACCTCGAGCACTCACAGGGGACATTCCCATGAAAGTGCCATCATAAGGACCTTCGGATAGAGCTTTATCAACTGCATCTATAGCTTTTTCTGAAGTTCCAGTTGCACCTGAGATAGTATCGACTTCATCTAAGTCATCTGCAGCTTTAATTCTCTCAATCATTTCATCTAGCATAGCCTGTAAACTATCGTATTCTTCAGGATAATTATCTCTTATATCAGCCCAATTTTCTACATCGTATTCATAATCTCGATCTTTTCGCAGTCCTTTGTTATCGTATTCGGTTAAGCTTATGTCTATAATTTCATCTCCGTCTTTAACTATATCTGCTTTCACAAATCCATTTTCATTGGCTTCAGAATAACCAATTTCTCGATCGTAAACTCCTGCGTTAGCTAGAGCGCGATCCACTGCCTGCTTCCAGGATTCAACACTACCAGTTGCTTCAGTAACCCCGTCTACATCTGTTGAGTCTGCTTCTGCAAACCTTTCAGGCATAACTTCTTTTGCTTCATGGAACTCATCCCATGGATATTCATCATCTTTGAGCTCAGCTTCTTCGATTGGGGTATAAGCATCGTCACGTCCAGCTTCTTCTAGCTCAACTTCTTTAATTTCGCCGTCTTCAACAGTTACAATAGCAATTCCCCAGCTGCGAGCTCCAATGTCGGATACTCCCATGAATGTACCGTCAAAGGGCCCTGTTTCTCCTTTAGCAATGTCAATTGCTCTGTCAACTGCTTCAATAGCTTTTTCTGCAGTTCCAGTAGCTCCTGTAATAATATCTACATCAGCTGAGTTAGTTGCTTTCATGTCTTCAGCTAAGTCGTCAAGCATTGCCTGCAAGCTGTCATACTCTTCAGGATAATTATCTCTGACTTCGGCCCAATTATCTACATCGTACCAATAATCTAGTTCTTTTCTAAGACCCATATCATCATGCTCTACCAAGTCAATATCAACTATATAGCCATCTTCGAAAGTCACTTCCGCGGTTGTGAAACCACGACCTTCTTCTGATGCAGCTCTATAAGTACCATCTTCTACATCCAAAGGTTCAGCTTCCGGTTCTTCGGAAACCTCGGGTTCCTCTGCTTCCTCGGGAACTTCTGGTTCTTCCGCTACTGGCTCCAAGGTATCATATAAGTTTATTTCACCAGCTTCCCATGTCACATAATACTTTAATTCTTCAAATACTGCTCTTACCGGAGTATAATTGGTTCCGTCGATATTTTTAACATCTACCGGCATAGTTACAGCTTCGCCATCAACGTAAAGTTGATCACTGTCAGCTTCTAGCTCTAAAGTAGGTCTATTTTCGTAAGTAATTACAACCTTTTGTTCTTGAGCATCCCATTCTACACTACCTTCAGTCACTTTTTCCACAGTGTTGACAGGCATTAAGCTATTACCTTCTTCAATTAGGCCTGTAACTGTTTCGGTAGTTTTCCCTGAAATAGTTAGCTCTACATCAGGAGTAGGCTCAGAAGGTGCAGGTTCTTCCTCTACTACTTCCTCTTCAGCTTCATCTTCTTCAGGCTGTGCATCCTCTTCCGGCTGTTCTTCTACTTCCTCACCAGCCAAAGCATTTTTCACAGCTTCCAAAATACCTTCACTTGATGCTGTAGCACCAGATACAACATCGACTTGGGTGCTTTGGGCTTCAACAATCCTGTCTAGCACCTCTTCCGCATCCTCAAAGTAATCTGGAGTATCATCGTGTTCAACAACTTCTACACTTGTAATTTGACCATCAGAAACTACCACATCTACTGTGATGTCATCATTGAATCCGCTGCCAGTCCCCCTGTAATCACCATCTGGAATGTTTTCGACATTAATGTCTTCAGACGCCATAGTCCATGAAAAACTAAATAACATAACTAGGACTGTTAAGATAGCAAGTTTCTTCACCGTTACAACCTCCTTTTATATTTTAAATATTATTTTAAAAAGTGAATCAAATCACCCTATATATATTATTTATATTTCAATCAAAAAAATCCTTCCATTATATGAATATTTTTCTAGTTAAAGAGTAAAATTAAATTTGGTGAAAGGTGTCAAAAATAGTATGATAGGGACATTAAAATGCAAAAATAAAAATGTACTACTGCCGATATTGACATGGGAAGGATATTGTTTTATGATATTAATAATAATTATTATTTAAATATTTGGAGGTGTAAATTAATGATCCCTGAAAACGTATTACAAAAGTTAAATGAACAGATTAAACATGAGTTCTTTTCTGCTCAATATTATCTGGCTATGGCTGCTTACTGTAAAGAACAAGACCTTGATGGTTTTGCCAACTTTTTTATAGTGCAGGCTGAAGAAGAACGATACCATGCGATGAAGTTTTTTAATTTTATTGATGAATTGGGAGAAACTCCTATCATTACAGGATTTGAAGATCCTAAAAGAGATTTTAAATCCCTAGAAGAAGTATTTGAATTATCTCTAGAACACGAACAACACGTTACCCATTTGATAAATTCAATTATGGAAATAGCACAACAGGAAAAACATTACCCAACTGTTAGCTTTTTAAACTGGTTTATTGATGAACAGGTTGAAGAAGAAACGACTATGGATAATTTATTGAGTAAAGTCAAGAGAATTGGTGAAAGTGGACCAGGAATTATCATGCTAGACAAAGAACTTGCGGAAAGAAGTTTTACACCTGAAGAAGAGTAGCTCAGAAAATTAATATTCTACATAAAGGGACCACCCCTAGCCTATATTACAAGTCTTTGACGGCACAGGTTAGGGTGGTCCTGTTTTCGCATTAATCTGAGATTATAAGTTTTTAGCAAATTCTACCAATTTATTTGACATTGTTTCTATGTTTTTAATTTCTTCAGTAATGGATTGTAGCTCGTGAGCTTGCTGATTTGAAATATTTTCTATGTTTTGAACTCCTGTGCTTACATTCTGTTCATTTTCTTTTAAAGTACTTAAGATCTCTTCAATTTTCTTTAAAGATTCTTTGCTGTTATCTGCTAGTTTTCTAATTTCTTCTGCTACTACCATAAAGCCACGGCCTTTTTCTCCTAATCGAGTAGCTTCTATGGCTGCATTGAGTCCTAAAAGGTTAGTTTGATTAGTAACTCCTTGTACGGTATTTAAAATTTCATCAGTTTCACTTACTTTGGTATTCAACACTTGAACTTGATCGGATAATTCATTTCCTGTAGAAGCAAGCTCTTCTGATTCACCAGAGATAGTTTCTGCTGATTCCATAATTTTACTAACAGCTTCAGACAAGTGATTGGCCATCTCGTAAACTTGATTCTGTCTTTCTAGGCTTTTAGTAAATGCTAAACTACCTACTACATTGGAGTTTTCATCCTTCAAAGGTACTGCAGAGCTAACATAGGGAAACCCAAATTTCTCACTATCAAAGTGTTGAACCACATGCTTCCCTTGTTTCATGGCCTGATATAGTCCAGTCTTTTCCGGAACAGGATCACCTTTTGCACAACCGTGATCAATACTTTCACCAGGATAATAAGCTAAAAAAGTATTATTCTCAGCTTCCACCAGGCTCACTGCCATATCATCTACCATAGCTTGTTTAATGTAGGGGGCAGCATGTTCCATGTATTCTAAAATATTGTTCCCTTGCATATTATTACTCCTCCTTTATTTTAATGTGTATTATTGGTTTCATTTGGTTTCATTGGCAAAATAGTCCATTAACGTATAATAGTTCTATTTTAAAATTTAAAATCCTTCAAATCATTAATATTTAAAATATCTAAATTAAAAAAGATGAGCCGTGAAATACTACGGCTCATCCAAACAACATATCTATTAAATTTATTCAGTTACTAGTTCAAGGTCAACTGGAATATATTCTTCTATCTCTTCATCTTCCAAATAATCAGCAGCACTTTCTACTCCCAAGGAACCGATCAGTGCTGGCTGCTGGGCTACAGTGGCTGCCATACTACCTTCAGATACTGCTTCTCGAGCATCGTCAGTAGCATCAAAACCGACTACCATTATATCTCTGCCAGAACTTTCAATGGCCTGAAGTGCACCAAGAGCCATTTCATCGTTATGGGCAAAAACAGCGTCAATTTCCTCTTCAGCTTCTAAGATGTTTTCCATAACACTTAGTCCTTCTTGGCGGTCAAAGTTAGCCGTTTGGGAAGCGATCACGTCGATATCAGTACCTTCTACTGCATTATGGAAACCTTCTCCTCTGTCTCTGGCAGCGGAGGCACCAGGAACTCCTTCAAGTTCTACTACTTTTCCTTCTCCACCTAGCTCGTCTACAATAAATTCACCGGCCATTTCTCCACCTGCTACATTATCGGAAGCTACGTGAGATAAAACTTCGCCACCTTCTGCACTTCTGTCAAGAGTGATTACAGGAATATCTGCATCATTAGCCATTGAAACAGCGCTTTCTACTGCATCACTATCCACAGGATTAATAAGAATCACGGAGACTTCTTGCTGTACCAAGTCTTCCACATTGGAAAGTTCTTGAGAAGAGTCATCTTGTGAATCAAGTACTACCAAGTCGTAACCTAAATCTTCAGCTGCTTCCTTAGCACCTTCTTCTAAGGTAACAAAGAAAGGATTGTTCAGTGTGGAAATTGCCAGTCCAATAGTTCCACCTTCTGCTTCACCTTCTTCGTCTGTAGGAGCTTCTTCACCACATCCTGCCATTACACCCAAAAGCAGAACTAGAATACCTCCTACTGCTAACAGTTTTTTAAGACTACTCATTTAAACATACCCCCTCAAATATTTTAATTTTTTTATAAAGAAGCTGATTAGATTTGATTGGATTGAATTAATGGATTGAATTGATTGGATTAATCAGCTTTCTTCCTATCTAAGAGCACTGCTACCAAGATAACAGCACCTCTTACAACTAGCTGGTAATAAGAAGAAACATTTAATAGGTTTAGTCCATTGTTTAAAACACCGATTATGGTAGCACCTATAAAAGTGCCAAAAACGCTTCCTATACCGCCGGCAAGACTGGTACCGCCAATGACAACAGCGGCAATGGCATCCAGTTCAGCTCCGTCTCCGGCTGTAGGAGGAGCAGAGCCCAACCTGGAAATGATAATCATGGCGCTGAGGGCGGCAGTAAAACCAGACAAGGTATAGGCAAATAATTTAATTCTATCGGTGTTAATTCCAGTCAGTTTAGCTGCTTCTTCGTTACTACCAGTAGCGTAAATATATCTTCCAGTCCTGGTCTGAGTCAGGATATAATATGCTACAATAAATATGATAAGGGTTAATATCACGGGTACCGGTACTGCTCCCACCATACCACGGCCTATAAAATGAAAACCTTCTCCTAGACCGCTAAGAGGACGACCATCGCTGACTACCAGTGCCCCACCCCTGGCCATAGTCATCATGGCAAGGGTTGCAATAAAGGGCGGCACTTTACCTTTGGTGATTACTATACCGTTAAAAAAGCCTAGGGCACTTCCTGCTACCAAGCCAACAAAGATGGCCATAGGAGCCGGTAGTCCCATTTCGGCCGCAGTAGCTGCACTCACCCCTGAAAAGGCCAGGACTGAGCCTACAGATAGATCAATGCCCCCTGTTAAAATAACAAAAGTCAAACCTACAGCCATGATGGCATTTAATGAAGTTTGTCTTAGGACATTAAATAAGTTACTAACGGTTAGAAATCTGGGAGTCAGTATTGCCAGGACCACACATATTAATATAAGTCCAATAACTGATTGAAGTTTTAATAAGTTCTTTTTCCAATCGTCTTTTTTAAAATTCTCTATCATCTCAGAGACTTTTGCATTAATGGCATTCACATAATCCCTCCTAGATGCTTCGCTGCAGTTGTTACAAGCAGGGACTTGCTTATAAACACTTCACTGCAGGTGGTTAGTTTTGCTACTAACTGTTTACTGCCCGTTCCATAATTTGCTCCTGATTCACATTTTCATGGCTAAACTCTCCCGTTATTCTACCTTTGTGCATTACCATAACTCTATCGCTAATCCCCATTATTTCAGGAAGTTCAGAAGAAACCATGATAATGGCCACATTTTTCTGTTTTAGTTCGTTAATTAGATTATAAAGTTCCACTTTTGCCCCTACATCTACACCTCGGGTGGGTTCGTCCAAAATTAGTACTCTGGGATTGGTCATTAGCCACTTGGCGAAGACAAGTTTCTGCTGATTACCTCCGCTCAAATTCTTAACCTTTTGAGCAATATGAGGAGTTTTGACAGTCAACCTATCGATATATTCCTCAACTTTTTCTTTTTCACGACCTTTGTTGATTCTTCCTAAATTTGAGGTGAAAGAGTTTAATGATGCCAGGGTCATATTTTTGTAGACTTCGTGTTCTAAGAACAATCCTTCGGATTTTCTGTTTTCCGACAGATAAACGATCCCCTTTTCAATGGCATCCTTGGGGGAATTTATCTTAATAGGTTGGCCGTCTAGCAAAATTTCACCCTGAATGGGATGAGCACCAAAGATAGTTTTGCAGAGTTCAGTACGTCCTGCTCCCATTAGACCAAAAATCCCCAACACTTCACCCTGTTTTGCCATCAAATCCACATTGTAAATTAGTCCTGGTGAACTGACATCTTTAAGTTCCAAGACCACATCACCGGTTTGAGGTGCAACCCAGGGGAATTTTTCTTTTAAATCCCGGCCGACCATCATTTTGATTAGATCTTCCGTATTAGTCTCTGTTATATCTTTGGTACCGACATGAGTTCCGTCCCTTAATACCTGAACTCTATCGGAAATCTGAAATATTTCTTCCAGTTTATGGCTGATATATATGATTCCTTTCCCGGACTCTCTTAAAGAGTTGATAACTTGAAAAAGAACCTCTATTTCTTGAGGTGTGAGAGCATCTGTAGGCTCGTCCATAATGATGATCTTGCAGTTCATTGATAGTATTCGGGCTATTTCTACCATCTGTTGAATACCGATGCTAAAGTCTTTGACAGGACGAGTCAGGTCTATATCTTCAACTCCCAGTTGGACAAGGAGTTTTCTACTCTCTTCATTCATATAGTGCCAGTCAATTTTTCCGGTTATGGGATGGGTTTTTTCCCTGCCTAAAAAAATATTTTCTCTCACTGATAAGTTGGGAACCAAACTTAATTCCTGATGAATGATCCCAATTCCGTGATCAGTGGCTTTTTGAGGGGACTCTATGGCAACTTGCTTACCTTCTACTTCCAGCATTCCTTCATCTTCACCGTAAACACCACTGAGAATTTTCATTAAGGTAGATTTACCGGCACCGTTTTCTCCTAAGAGGGCCAGGACTTCTCCAGCTTCAAGGTCCAGGTCAACATCATCAAGGGCCCTAACACCTGGAAAAGTTTTGGTTATTCCCTTCATTTTTAGTAATGTCATTAAAACACCACTCCGGATTTTAAAATAATATTAGAAAAAGGTGTACATTCACCGGTTCTGACAACTGCTTTTGTGTTTGAAACCTCTTTTTTAAAGCTTTCATGGTCAATTTCTGTTATTTGAATATCAGGATTGTACTGTTTTAATAAGTCCACAATTTTATGATAAGTTTGTGGGCTCACTTCTCTCGTTTCAGTAGTCAGTACCACTGCTTCAACCTGTAACTCGGAAAGTACCGTTTCTAGTGTTTCCATAAAAGCTGGTACCCCTTCCTTAAGGGCCAGGTCTATCCGTTCTGATTCTTGGGGGATGGGAGGTCCAGCATCGGAAATAGTCAATCCGTCAGTATGGCCCATTTGAGAAGTAACTCGGGAAATTTCGCTATTCAGCAAAGTTGTTTTTTTCATTTACAGTTCCCCTTTCTTCAGGAAGGTATCTACCTGATGAGAATAGGGTAATGAGCTTTGTGCTCCTTCTTTGGTCACTGTGATAGCCGCTACGGCTGAAGCATATTTGAGGGCGTTTTCTATGCTTTGTCCCTGTCCCAAAGCAATTGCCAAGGCTGCTGTAAAGCTATCACCTGCTGCTGTGGTATCTACAGCTTTAACCGAAAAGCTGTCAACAAAGGTGGCCTCTTGAGGGTTTTGAGAGTCTTGAGTGCCGTGAGTACCGCGAGTTCCGTAAGTACCGCGAGTACCGTGATTGCAGTGTGTGTTATGATGTCCATGAGTGCCTTGTTGACCCATGTTCTTGTCCACATGAAAGGCCCCTTCTGAGCCCAGAGTGACAACTACCTGATCCACACCCAAGTCAGTCAGATGCCTGGCGGCAGCTATCTGTTCCTCCCTAGTTTCTGTGGTCATACCTGATATGACAGATAGTTCAGTTTCATTGGGAGTTAACAAGTGGACACGTTTTAATAGGTTTTGGGACAGTTCCTGGCCAGGTGCTGGATTTAAGATAACCTTGGTCCCTAAACTGTCAGCTAACTCAGCCGTGGCCTCTACTACTTCTAGGGGAGTCTCCAACTGCATCAGCAAATATTCTGAATTTTGGATCAATTCCTTATGCTGTGGCACCCAAGATGTTTTCAGTTCACCATTGGCGCCTGGATATACAAGAATGGTGTTTTTACCCTGTTGATCGACTGTGATAAAGGCATTTCCTGTAGGAGTGTCAGCTAGGCACTGAACTCCTGTTGTATCAATCTGTTCTTGTTCCAAGTTTCTTAGTAGATTATTACCCAAATCATCGTCTCCTACTGCACCGATCATGTTCACCTGGCCTCCCAACCGTGCCAGGGCAACAGCTTGATTGGCGCCTTTTCCGCCGGGAAAAGTAGAAAAATTTTGGGCTAGGAGTGTTTCGCCTTCCTGGGGAAGCCTGGGGACAGACAATACGAAGTCCATATTTAAGCTTCCCATAACTGTAAATTTTACAGACAATAGCATTACCCCCCTGCCTTACTATATTCAAAACCCTTGCTTAATTTGTTTATTTTTTGGATGTATAAAAGTTGAATGTTGATAACTTATTTCCAGATTTCTGGGCCTCACTGGCCGAAGTCTATTCCTTATTTAATCTTAATCCATACTATTTAACTGAATTTCTGATGATTAATTCGGGCTCTAGCTTGACTTCTTGGATTTTAAGTGATTCGAAATCCTGTGAAGTTTGATTAGTTTCGGGATGAGTGCTTTTCCCAGTAATATTAGTGGTCTTTTCGATCATGTCGATCAAAATATCAGTCGCCATTTGTCCCATTTGATAAGAAGGTTGTGCCACCGTAGTCAGGGGTGGATCTACTAGTCGTGAGGTTTGAATGTTGTCAAATCCGATAATTGATATATCCTCCGGAATTTTTAGGCCGCGATTTTTAATAGTTCGCATAGCTCCCACCGCCATGAGATCATTAGCTGCTACTACTGCTGTGATATGCGGATTTGTATCCAACAGCTCGGCTATTCCTTGCTCTCCCGAGAGGGCCTTGTAATCACCATAATAGATCAATTGTGACTCTGATTCGGGAGTGAGACCGGCTTCACTCAAGGCTTGTCTGTATCCCTCGAGGCGGTCTTTGGCCGTTTGGGATGTTTCAGGACCTGAAAGAAAAGCAATGTCTCTATGGCCTCTTGTAATCAGGTGATTCATGGCTAGTTTAATACCTTTATAACCGTCAGTATAAACTTTGGGAAAGTCCAAAGGACCTGAAAAACTCCTGTCTAAAAGGACAAAGGGTGTATCATTGTTCTCCAGGTGGTCCAGATAACTTTTGGAAGATTTAGTTGAACTTGTAAAAATAATTCCGTCTACGCATTTTTCTTCAAGAACTCTGAGGTATAATTTCTCCTTGTCCACATCATCATCGGTATTGCAAAGTATCATATTGTATCCTTGGTAATTGGCCGTATCCTCAATGGCCCTGACCACCTGGGGGAAAAAAGGGTTGGTAATGTCTGGAATGATAAGTCCCAAGGTATTGGTCTTTTTAGTAATTAAGCCCCGAGCGAGGTAATTAGGCTTATAGTCCAGCTCCCGGGCTGCTGCAAGGATCTTTTCTTTGGTCTCTTCTTTGATGCCCATATCCTTGTTGTTTAGCACCTGGGAAACAGAGGTGATTGAAACCCCAGCTTTCTTGGCAATATCTTTAATCGTGGCCATTGGGGACGTCCTTTCATAAGAAAATATTAATATCGTAACTTACTTAAATAATCTCGATTGGATCATAAAAGGTTTTACTAAATCGTTTTACTAAAACCTTTTACGACTTAAGTTTAATACAAAAAATTATGGGAGTCAATTGAAAAAACCATAAAAAAAAGTCATTATAAAACCTCGAGAACATCAAGTAGATACATATTTAAACAGCTGTTTTCAAAAAATATAGTTGACCCTACGCAATAGGAGGTATCTCAATTATGAAACTTCGAATTCCTATAATTTTGTTAGTGATTACATTAATGCTAGGTCAAGCATTTACCATGACAGGATGTCAATTAATTGAAGATGAACAACAAGAAATCAGGATAGCTTTTGGGGAATGAGCATGTGCCATTGCCAAATCCCATTTGGTTGCTGCTATTTTGGAAGATGAAATGGGTTATGACGTAAATCTCACCACGGCAGAACTGGGCATGGTTTACACCAGCTTAGCTAGCGGAGAAGAAGATTTATACATGGCGGGTTGGCTTCCAATCACCCATGAGGACTATATGGAAGAACACGGTGACGACATTGAACAGTTAGGCACAGTCTACGATGATGCCAGAATCGGTTTAGTTGTCCCGGAATACGTGGAAGTTGAAAGTATCGACGAAATGGATGAATACTATAATGAGTTTGAAGGACAAATTGTTGGAATAGACTCCGGTGCGGGAATAATGCAAAATACAAATGAAGCCATGGACTTATATGATTCCCTGGCAGATTACTAACTGGTTTCTAGTAGTGCGGCTTCCATGACAGCAGAATTAAGCAGTGCTATAAATAATGAAGAATGGATCGTGGTTACCGGTTGGACTCCCCATTGGAAGTTTGCCGAGTGGGATCTGGAATTTTTGGAGGATCCCGAACTGGTTTACGGTGAGGCAGAACGCATTGAAGCCTTATCAAGGCGAGGTTTTTCAGAAGATGCCCCGGAAGTGGCAGAG
This sequence comes from Natranaerobius thermophilus JW/NM-WN-LF, assembly GCF_000020005.1. Lineage (NCBI taxonomy): Bacteria > Bacillati > Bacillota > Clostridia > Natranaerobiales > Natranaerobiaceae > Natranaerobius > Natranaerobius thermophilus. The sequence goes on from NC_010718.1 coordinate 2,902,654, forward strand.
TTAGTGGCAAATATGTACTTAACCGATGAACAACTGGGCGAGCTCATGGGAATGATTGACGAAACAGGCGATGAAGAAGGTTCTGCAAGGGAATGGATCGAGGATAATCGGGATGTTGTTGAGGAGTGGATACCAGAGTAGATAAGAAGTGAGTTTTACAACATAATAATGGATATATACACCAAGCTGCTCAAGCTGCTCTAGGATTATAGACCTGGAGCAGCTTTTCTAAGTTTGTCGAAAACTGAAGATTTTTCTTCTTTATTCCAGTTTTTTGCAGGTAGTTTTATTTATAAAGAGAATATATTACTGTGTGTTAATCTTATATAGATAGGGGGATTTAAATGTCGATATTTCAAAGAACTGTGTTTTTATCTTTAATTATTATTCTATTACTTTCGTGTCTTTCGTCTTTGGCCTTTGCTTCAAGTGATCTTACAACAAAAGAGGACAAGTTAGTAGAAACCGATAGAGGTGATTATCGTGTAAACTATATTAAAATACCTCTAGCCGGTGATTATGGTTTTACAACTTCATATGATGAAGTGGGCACTGTTGATTCCCTATCTTCCCATGCCCAAAGGGAAGACGGTATAGCTGCCATCAACGGTACCTTCTTCGATGCTTACACTTCTGAAGATGATGAAAGGTATCCTTCTGGTGCAATTATGAAAGATGGACAATTGCTTCATCTTATGGGTTTTGGCTCTACCTTTGCTGTTAAAAGTGATGATGGTATCAAAAATATTAAAGATCTAGACGTTTCTCGAATGAGATTTGGTCTAAACCTGGTTATTGAAGACCGTGATATCAGAATTGGTAGGATAAACCATCCTTCTGATAATTCTAACATGATCATTGCATATACTCCTGAATTTTCTAAAGATGTGATAGATGAACAAGGAACAAAATTAGTTGTAGAAAATAACAGAATTGTAGAATTCACTGATGGACCAGCAGAGATACCGGAAAACGGTTTTGTCGTCGAACTTGGTACACAACAGGCGGTTTCACAACTCCCAGAAAACTATTCCCCAGGAGATAAAGCAAAACTCAAACCATCTGTTAGTGACGAAGATAGAGAGGAGCCAATTGAAATAGAAGATTTTATTCATATGGTTGGAGCCGGACCAAAACTTGTCAATAATGGTAGAGAAGATGTTGATCTAGAAAAAGACCAGATGACCGGTGAGAGGCATACTATCAAGGCTCGAAGAAGCTTCATTGGTTACAATGACAATGAAGTGATCATGGGAACTGTTGACGGTGCTAACCATGAAGATACGGCTGCTATATGTGTTGAATTAGGACTGACAGAAGCTATGGCTCTAGACGGTGGTGCAAGTTCAGGTCTTTATTATGAAGGTGATTACATAACAAGGCCCGGTAGAGAAATTAGTAATGCTTTGGTTGTAAACAATATAAGTGAACCGGAAGATCCAGGAATGAGCCCATCAGATGGAGGACCAGGTTCAGGTGTAGGTAGAAGCAGTATCCTTGAACTTGAACCGGGAAACTATACAGTAAAGAAATTTGACTCTAATAGATCAGAACAAAGTAAGAAAGGTAGTTGGGAACTAGATAGTGCGCCCATTATTAGAGATGGCCGTACATTAATGCCACTGCGAGGGGTTATAGATAAATTAGGTGCTTCCCTTGATTGGGATAACAGCTCCCAAGAAGTAACGATTAAAGATGATGGAGTGGAAGTGAAGCTTACTATTGGTGAAACAACTGCTAAGGTTAATGGAGAATCCAAAATAATGGAGATTTCACCTATAATAGAAGACAGCCGGACGTTAATTCCGCTTAGATATGCAAATGAGCTTTTAGGCCATAATGTAGATTGGATAAGTGGAGAAGAGGTTATTGAGATTAGAACAAAGTAGTAAGAATTCTAAACCATCCTCTATTATAAGTAGAGGATGGTTTTAGTTTCTGGAAAGATTTGTTACTACTCCCCCTTCGTTTAATGCCGGATCTAGAGCTACATAGTCTTTGGCCCAGCTAGACACTTGATCAAGGTCATTAATATTCGGTTTATCAGTTAATTTCTTGGCGTCTTCTTCTAAATCGAAAGCTCTCACGAAAAACACTGCCAACTCTTCTCTGGTTACAGGGTCATCTGGAGAAAATGTGGTTTCTGTTGTCCCTGTAGTTATTCCAGCATCAACCAGCGCACCTACATACCCGGCATACCAATCTCTTTCATGAACATCTTCAAAGCCTGTTCCCTTTTCTGGGAGCTCGTCCAATTCTAAAGCCCTAGTTATAACAGCAGCAAATTCAGCACGGTTAATACTGTCACTTGGCCTGAAAGTACCCTCGGGGTCACCGGTAATTATTCCTTCATCTGATAATGCCTCAATTTCATCAACTGCGTATGAATCGGCAATGTCAATATAATCATCGGCGCCGAGTGTTTTACTTACCAAAGGAATACTTGCTAATAAAACAATTACTAGTGCTATAGTTAATTTTTGTTGGACTTTAAATACCATATCTAACCAACTCCTCCTTTGTAGATTCCTATTAACAATTCTTAATATCACCTCCTATAGTTAACTTTGAATTGTCAGCAATTTTAATAGTAGCATTTGACTTTGATAATTCATTAACAATTGACATATAAGTGAATTATTTTTTGATAATATACCTCTGTTAATTCACTGTTATCTCACTGATAAAAAATAAAACCGCAGCTAAAACTGCGGTTAAAGGCTAAAGTAATATACTCTTTTTTCTATTTTTTATTATTCCGGTAGTTTTGTTAGGGGTATTCCCACTAATGAAACATTGTATTCGTAACATTCACAATTAAATTCAGTTTGAATTCGCTTAATAAAGTTATACGCATTTTCTGCTTTTGTATTAGATAATAATACTAAAAATCGTTTATCACTCCAGCGACAAATTGCATCCCCCTTACGTAAATTTGTTACTAAAACTTCCTCAATTTTAGCACTATACTTTTCAATAGAAGATAAATCATTGTCATTTTCTATTTCGACTACAGTCAGATCTACTAATACAGGAGGTTTCTCAGTTCTTTCACTTCTTAATTTTTCTAACTTATACAGCTTAATAAAAAAGTCTTTATTGCAGTAAAAACCACCTTGGGATTCGTTGGTATTTTTAATTTGAACTCCTTTCTTTACCTTTAAGCCTTTCAAATCAAAGTAGTTATTTTGCGCTTCACCTTTAATATATTCTGAGCCATTTCCGTTTTTTATTTCCTTATAAAAATTTTGCAATTTAGTAGGAAGAGAGCTTTCAAATTCTTGTTTATACATGGTATTAATGTATTCATAATATGATAAAGCTTCACCTAGTTTTCCTTCTTGAACTAAGGACTCCATAAAATATAAATGAAGTTGTTCTTCCTCTAAAAAAGGTTCGATTAATAATGCCTGTTCGCAAACCTTGCTAACTTCAGAAAAGTTGGATTCATCTCTAAGCATAGCCAAGTACTCCGTAAGAGTTTTCATATAAATTCTGCGGTAATAATATCTAGCAGGCATGGGCCAATACTTATGATAGTATTCAGGCAGATAGGCACCTTTATAAAGTGAAAGCGCCTCACGATATAATTGTTTGGCTGTTTCCGGATTAGAGTAGCAAAGTTTAGTTGCCTTTATCGATAGTGTGATAAATTCATCGACATCTAACCAGCTATGTTGATTTAACCTAAACAAATAGCCCTCTTGAGAATAGTCTAAATTTATATGAGAATTATTAACAGCATTATTATCATTTTTACCATTGATACTTCCGTTAATATCCAGTAATTTTCTCAACCGATAGACCAAAGAATGTACCGCTGTTTTGGGATCTGCATAATCCTGTTCAGGCCATAAGGTATCTACAATTTTTTCAGGTGGTAAACGCTTATTACGGTTTGTGAGCAAGTACTTAAAAAGTTCCCAGAGCTTATTTGAGTTTTTTCTTACATTTGCCAAGCAATTGCCCTGATACTCTACCCTAAAATCGCCCAAGGTATAGATTTTCAAATAATTGGATTCTTTTGTTTTCTCTTGTTCTAAAAGCACCTCTCCCTCCATTTACCACCCTCCCATCCAAGTTTCAATAATACTTTTGTATGTTACAAGGAATTTTTAGGTTCCCTAATAAATATATTAACATTGTACCTCCATAAAATTTGTCCTCCAAAGTCGATATTGAGAGTCTCAAATTGTCGAAATTCAAAAAGTTTAACATTTTGACATAAAAATCCCCTCCTAATTCATCCTGGAAGAAGGACGAATTAAGAGGGGATAAATAATCACTTTTATCTGGGAATCAATTATTTATTTTAAATTAAATATCAATTGAATGTTAATCACATGTTATTCAAGGTCTTTTAACGCCTCATAAGAATTTACCAGACCGTGACCAAAGTTCCGTCTGCTGTCTGATGGATGATCAATAGTCTCTGCAGTTTCTTTTAGTTGGGTAATAACTTCATCATGAGAGAGTCCTGGATTTTCACTGATAATCAATCCTGCCACAGCAGCAGCTTTGGGTGAGGCCATACTGGTACCTGCCATCCATGCATATCCTTCTCCCGGATATGTGCTAAGACACAATGTAGTTGGATCTTCAGGGTCTTCCGGATTAAAGTCTCCTCCTGGAGCACCCAAGTCAACTCTGGCCTGGCCGTAATTTGAATAGCTTGCTAAATTATCTTGGATATCACTGGCGGAAACAGCAATAGTGTCAGGGAAATAAGAATATACATCAAATAATGGTCCTGTTTCATCAAAATCTATTTCGTCATCAAATTCACCCATAGGTTTTCTTAAATCCCTGGAATCATTACCTGCAGAAACTGCCATTATCATCCCCTGGTCATCGGCGTATTCCACTACTCTTCTTGTCATATGGTATAACTCTCTCGATTCTTCATCTGTAATATCCCGTAAAGCACCCAAGCTGATATTCACCACATCTACACCCTTATCGGCAGCCGTTGCAATAGCATCGGCAGTGGCAACAGAAGGAATTACACCTTCATCATTCATAACCCTGAAAGAAGCCAATCCCAGATCAGGGCCGACACCTTTCACTTCACCATCTGCAGCGATGGAACCTGCTACATGAGTTCCGTGACCATTGGGGTCTACATAAGCGTCCTCTTCTTCGGCATCTTCATAGTGAACCGTAGCAAATTCTAAGTTTTCCTTCAAATCCGGATGATCAGCATCAATACCAGTATCAATAACACCTACCGTAACTGAATCATCTCCCCGGGTAATGTCCCAGGCCTTTTCATTCTGAGTAACTCTTTTGATATCCCACTGGAATACCTCATATAAACTAGATTCTTCACTAGCCTCTTCCTGATCAAAAGTCTCTTTTTCAATTTCCGGGGGTTCCCAAAATACTTCTCTAGTGACATGTTCGATGCCGTCTATCTGGGAAGCTTTCTCTAAAAAGTCTTTTTCATCAGCTTCAACAGCAATTACACCAATCTGAGGAATTTGAGTATTAACCTCTACTTCTAATTCTTTTAGTTCTTCCAGAGCTTCTTGGTCGATCTCTTCTTTTTCAAAAGTAACTACAAATTCACTGTCCCCGCTTGCCTCGGTTTGGGCCGGCACCATCATTAAAAGAAACGCCAGTACAAACAGACTCATTTTAAAACCAGCGAGCTTAGGCCGCAAAATAACTCTTCACCTCCTAAAAGTGTTTGAATTTCTTCATTGTTTAACCCTATAATTTCTGGGTGCTTTTATTGTATCAACTGCGTAATCAGAACTTTGTTGATTCTTGATTGTCAATTCAGGTAATCTTTTGTCAATCTGTTATTGCTATTGATTAATAATTTGATCCAAAGCTTGTATGAGCTGGTCTATTTCATCTTCTCGGGTGAAGGGGCCAATACTCACTCTTACTCCTCCAAAGTCTATACTGCCAGCAGTTCGATGGGCCAGGGGAGAACAGTGAAGTCCCGTTCGGGTTATTATTTCATACTCGCTGTCCAAAATTTGTCCCACTTTATCTGCAGCAATGTTTTTCAAATTAAAGGTTACCAGTCCAACTCGTTCCGAAATAGAAGAAGAGGGAGGTCCGTAAACATCAATTTCAGATTTATCTAGAAGATAATCCATAAGTTTTTCCATCAAATGTTGTTTTGATGAAATAATATCTGTCAGGTTATCACGACTATATTTGACACCCTCTTTCAAGCCGGCAATTCCAGGCATATTAACAGTTCCGCTTTCAAAATCATCGGGAAACATCCCATCCTGTTTCAATGATCTGGAATTGCTTCCTGTTCCTCCATGAATCAAGGGTTCCAGTTCAATTCCTTCCCTGACAAATAGTCCTCCAGTACCTTGCGGCCCTAAAAGGCCTTTGTGACCGGTAAAAGCAAAAAAATCTGCCTTCAAAGCTTTTACATCCACTTCCATATTCCCTGCACTTTGCGCTCCATCTATTAATGTGTATAAGCCATGGCTTTTTGCGATTTGCACTAATTGACGAGCAGGCAAGACTGTCCCCAAAACATTAGAAGCATGGGTAAAAACTAATAATTTAGTATTTTCCGTTATCAAGGATTCAATCTCGCTTATATTTAACCTTCCTTGAGAGTCGGACGGAATCAGATCGTAACTAATCCCTCTATTCTCCTTTAAATATTCTAGGGGTCTTACTACAGAGTTGTGTTCCATAGGACTTATCAAAACATGATCACCTGTCTCCAATATTCCCTTTAACACCATATTTATAGCTTCTGTTACATTTTTGGTAAAAATCAATCTATCTTCATTTGGGATATTTAAAAAATTCGCCAGTTCGTACCTAGCCTCAAAAATAATTCGACTCATTTCCAGAGAACTCTGGTTGACACCCCTGCCTGGGTTCCCGCCTGAGCGTAGGCACTCATCTACTGCTCGATAAACTTGTTCCGGTTTGGGCCAGCTGGTGGCACCGTTATCTAGATAGACCATTAAATTCACCCCTAGTTTTGTAAAGATAATTACATCCCGATACAAATGCTCACTTAAATTATACAGGGATTGGAATTAATGTAACAAATAGTTTTTATTGATACTTTTGATATAATCCATTATATCTATCTATATTTTAGCTTAAACACACAAATTATAATTGACCTACCTCTACTCTGTTGTTAGCTAAGATGTCTTACCGGTTTAATGAATACTGGTCTAATAAATAAATTTTATCGGATATATAATTAAACTTTCCATAGATATATCAATTAGTGCACAAAAAAGGAGCTGACCCAAAAGTGGTAGCTTTTGGGGTACAGCCCCTTTTTACCTTACCTCATTTAGTTTTATAGCTTTATTTGTCTACTTTGTTTGTCTACTTTAAATTATCCACTTATTAACTGTTTTTTCCTAAGTCAAAGGCTTTTAAGTTGGCTTCTAAAGTCTTGGGAGGAACACGTTTTTTGATAATTTCTTTCCAATGATCTTCAGGTATATCAATATATTTGGACAGTGCCCCTACAAGGATTACATTTACAGTCTTAATATTACCAGCTTCTTTGGCAACCTCAAGGGCATTAAATGCATTAACTTTTTCTGTAACTTCTTTTAAGTTCCCAATTGCATTTTTGGGATAACTGCCCTGTCCAATAGCCACTGGCATGGGGACAATTTGTTGTTCGTTAACAATTATTCTAGTATCACTGTGAATATAATCTAACCATCTTAAAGTTTCCATTTGTTCAAAGGATAGGAGAAAATCTGCTTCTCCTTCTGTAATTAGTGGTGAATAAACTTTATCACCAAATCTAACATTAGTGACTACACTGCCACCTCTTTGGGCCATTCCATGGACTTCAGATTTTTTCACATCATAATCTTTTGCAAGTAAGGCCTCACAGATCAGTTCACTTGCTAATAAAACACCTTGACCGCCTACGCCAACAATCATAATATTGGTTGTTTTATTCATTTAAGTCACCTGCCTTTACAATAGCATCAAACTTACAGACCTGTTGACAAACTCCACAACCGGTACAGAAAGTTGAATCTATTTTTGCCTTGCCATCTTCGCCTTTATAAACAGCGGAACAACCTACTTTATAACACATTCCACATGCCTTACATTTTTCACTGTCTATTGTCAAACCTTCCCATCTTGAATCCTTATCAATTAATACACAAGGATTTTTGGTGATTATGATTGAAGGTTCATCCTTGGCGAGTTCCTCTTTAACAGCTTGTTCTACTTCATCAAGATTATAAGCATCTACTGTCCGAACATTATCATTGCTAACACCGACAGCTTTACTTATCTCTTCAACATCAAGGGTTTTTGTACTTTCTCCCATGAGGGTTCTACCGGTACCAGGGTTCTCTTGATGTCCTGTCATACCTGTTGTTCTGTTATCTAAAACCATGATAGTTGAAGCGCCTTTATTATAGACAATGTCTATTAACCCAGTAATTCCAGTGTGAATAAATGTGGAGTCGCCTATTACACCAATTAGTTTGTCTTTTCCTTCCCCTTTTAGTGCCAGTTCGGCACCAAAGGTCATGCTGACGCTTGCTCCCATACATACTGTGGTATCAATAGCCGATAATGGTGGTACAACTCCCAGGGTGTAACAACCGATATCACCCATGACAGCAAGATTAAGTTTATTAAGAGTATAGAAAACTCCTCGATGTGGACAGCCTGGACACAAGGCAGGAGGACGTGGTGGCAGGTCAACATCAGGATAAGAAACTTGTTCTGGTTTTTCACCCACAAGATTTTCTTTTAATATCTTTTGGTTTAATTCATATATCATTGGTAGTTCTTCTTTGCCGATAATTTCTATACCCATTGCTTTAATCTGTTCTTCCAAGAAAGGATCCAACTCTTCAACAGCGTAAAGTTTATCTACTTTAGCACTAAATTCTTCAATCACTTTCTTAGGCAATGGATAAGAAAAGCCGAGCTTTAAAATTGAAGCCTGGGGCAATGCCTCTTTCACATAGTGATAAGAAATACCTCCAGTGATGACACCGATTTTGCTATCTCCCCATTCAATTTTGTTTAGTTCCGTCTGATTTGAAAACTCCTCCAGTTGTTTCATCCTGTCTTCTACTACTACATGACGTTTTCTAGCATTTCCCGGAACCATGACAAATTTTTCAGGATCTTTTTCAAATTCTTCTAGTGACTGAACCTGCTCACGTTCTCCAAGGGTAGCTACTGTTTTAGAATGGGATATTCTTGTAGTTACTCTAAAAAGCACAGGAGTGTCAAACTTTTCACTGATTTCGAAAGCATGTTTGACAAACTCTCGGGCTTCTTCACTATCTGATGGCTCTAACATGGGAACTTTGGCGAACCTGGCAAAATGGCGATTATCTTGTTCGTTTTGTGAACTATGCATGCTGGGATCATCTGCTGATACTACTACCAATCCACCTTTCACCCCTGTATAGGACAGGGTCATAAAGGGATCAGCCGCCACATTCAAACCCACATGTTTCATAGCAACCAAGGATCGGGAACCTCCGAAACAGGCGCCAATGGCCACCTCCATAGCCACCTTCTCATTTGGAGCCCATTCACAATAAACTTCATCTTTAAATTTTGATACATTTTCTAAAATCTCTGTGCTCGGAGTGCCAGGATAAGCTGTTGCAACTGTAGCGCCGGCTTCATAGGCGCCTCTGGCAATTGCTTCATTTCCAGATAATAAAACTTTACTCACAGTCCTCTCCCCTTTCGTTATTAATTATTAATAGATAATGCCCCTAGGGCCATTGAAGTCATTTTTGTTTCTAAATTATCAGATCTAGAAGTTAAGACTATGGGAGTTTTTGCCCCCACAACAAGGCCTGCCATGGTAGCGCCCCCTAAGAAAGTCAGGGACTTGGCTAGTTGATTACCTTCTTCTATATCTGAAACAAATAAAATATCTGCTTCACCGGCTACTGGACTACTAATCCCTTTATGTTCAGCAGCTTCTTTACTAACTGCATTATCTAGAGCAAAGGGACCATCCACTACTGCGTTCTTAATCTGACCTCTGTCAGCCATTTTAGATAAGATTGCTCCATCCACAGTGGCCTTCATTTTCGGGTTTACCTGCTCCACAGCCGCCAATGCAGCTACTTTAGGAGGTGAAACCCCAATGCTATTAACAAAGTCTGCTGCATTTTGAATAATCACCTGTTTTTCTTCAAGTTCTGGTGATATATTGATACCACCATCTGTTATGAAGAGTAATCTATCAAGATTAGCTACATCGATACAGGCTAAGTGACTTAAAATTCTGCCAGTCCTGAGTCCATAATCTGAGTTCAAAACTTCTTTTAGAAAAGATGAGGTGCCAATTAGCCCCTTCATCAAATAATCAGCTTCACCTGAAGATACTAACTTTACAGCTGTAGTGGCAGCGCTTTTTTCATCTGATTCTTCAATTATTTCAAGATAGTCGGTATCGAGATCTAAACCAATATTCTGTGAAAGGTTCTTTATCTCTTGTCCATTACCGACCAATTTAAATTTAATTTGTAACTCTTTCTCTATAGATAATTTAACGGCTTCTAGAATGGTTTGATCAGCTGCCTGTCCAATAGCCAATGTGACGGGTTTGATATTTCTTACCTGTTCAGTTAAGTCCGAAAAACTTTGAATTCTCATTTTTAAGTTCCCCCTCCTAAATACAGACTTTTAACTTTACTTAAATACTGTTTATTTTAATAAATCTTGGCAGTTTCTTCTCCGTTGAGTACCCTTAAAGCCCCCAGGGCTAGTGCCTCCAACTCTTCTTCCCCAGCTTCAACTTTTACAGGTCCTAAAAAGGAAACCCTTTCTTTTATTTGGTCAACTATATATTGAGAGTTTGCCATACCACCAGTTATGACAATGGCATCCAGTTCACCATTTAGGACAGTAGCCATAGCACCAATTTCCTTGGCTATTTGATAGGTCATGGCTTTTAATACCATATCTGCCTGTTCGTCACCTGATTTAGCCTTTTCTTCTACTTCTTGGATATCTTTTGTTCCCATATAGGCATAGACTCCACCTTTTTTGAGAACTCTTTCAACCATTTCTTTTTCTGTGTATTTACCTGAATAGCACAATTGAATTAACTGGTATACGGGGAGAGTCCCTGTTCTTTCTGTAGCAAAAGGGCCTTCGTTGTTGGCATTGTTTACATCAATCATCTGGCCTTTATAATGAGGAGCTACCGAAATACCGCTTCCTAAATGAGCCACAATTAGTTTTAAATCTTCATAGGAGCGATCCATTTCCCTTGCTACTTTACGGGCCACGGCTTTCATATTTAAAGCATGGGATTGGCTTAATCTTTCTAATTCTGGTAAACCTGAATATCTGGCGATATCTTCAAACTCGTCAACAGCTACAGGGTCCACAATATAAGCTGGAATATCCAGTTCTTTTGATAGGATATCAGCCATAATAGCCCCTAGATTTGAGGCGTGTTCTCCATATTTAGCTTGTTTCAAATCATTTATCATGGTTTCTGTTACTTTGTAAGTTCCACCTGGAATTGGTCTTAACAATCCTCCTCGAGCTACGACTGCATCAAGTTCTTCTAATTCCACATTAATTTCTTCCAGGGTCTCCTTTATATGCTTAAGCCGATATTCATCTTGATCTGCCACATCTTGATACTCAGCCAATTCATCGGCACTATGTCGAACTGTTTTTTCAGTTGTTGCCGTCTCATTTTCATATAAAGCAATTTTTGTGGATGTGGAACCTGGATTTATAACAAGTATCTTCAATTATAATCCTCCTTCCTTGGTTTTAACATGCCTATAGGTTCCTGGACCTGGACTGATCCAGGAACCTATAATAAGATTTTTAAAGTTCGAACATTTTATATTAATATTTTCGTTAAAGTATTTTCGTTATTTCTTTTCTTCAACTAAAAAGTTTTTTCTGACCTCTGCTACTGTATCTAATCGATCTTCTACTAATATATTGGCTGCTTGATAAGTAGGTACTCGCTTTTCTTCAGATATTTTGAAAATGTCTAACAATATTTCATATATTCTAGCCGTAGTTTTCATAACTCTGTCATGATTGAATTCTTTGACTTCATCAGCTGCTTGAATTAGCCCTCCGGCATTAATTACATAATCCGGTGCATATAAAATTCCCTTTTCAAATAAAATATCACCGTGTTTATCCTCTTGTAACTGATTATTTGCTGAACCCGCTACAATATCACATTTTAATTTTTCAATAGTGAAGTCATTGATAACTGCACCTAATGCATTGGGACTGAAAATATCGCAATCCACTTCATAAATCTGATCCGGTTCACACGTTTCAATCTGTGAATATTTCGATTTCAATTCTTCAATGGCATCTTTACTAATATCAGTTGCCACTACCTCAGCCCCTTCATCTTCAATTAAATGTTTAACAAGTAATTGCCCAACTTTTCCTAAACCTTGGACGGCAACTTTTTTTCCTGATAGCGAATCAGTTCCGTATTTTGCTTTAGCAGAAGCCTTCAATCCCTGCCAGACACCATAGGCCGTGGTAATAGCAGTACTTCCGCCACCACCGAATTCTACAGGACGTCCTACTATACAATCTGTTTCTCTCATAGAGTGAATAAAATCGTCTGGGGATGTTCCCACGTCAGTACCAGTGTAATAACGTCCTCGCATAGTTTGAACAAAACGTCCCAGGGCTCTGAACATTCCTTCATTTTTTTGTTCTGGATCTCCAATCATAACTGTCTTTCCACCACCATAATCCACACCTGAAACTCCACATTTGTAGGTCATACCTTTAGATAAGCGAAGGACATCGGTTAAAGCATCATCATCGCTTTCGTAGTCCATCATCCGGCAACCACCAAGAGCCGGGCCCAAAGTAGTGTCGTGGATTGCAATAATAGCTTTTAAACCAGTTTTTTTGTCATAATTAAAAATCACCTGTTCATGACCCTGTTGCTCCATTTCCCTAAAAACCTGTTCAGACATCTTAAAAACCTCCTTGAAAAGATTTTTTAAAATATTAACTCTTCATAATTTATTTATAGTTCCATTGTATGGAACGGTGTTCCATAAAAAGATAAAAATTTTTAGACTTTCAATCAGAGAAATTTGGAAATCTGAGCCGATGTTAGTTTTAATTGTTTAATTATTTCCGGAAAACGATTATAAATTCTATTTACTGGACCTGAAACACTAACTGCCGCTACAGCATGACCTTCTTGATCAAATATAGGAGTTGCCAAACAACTCAAGCCAATCTCTATTTCTTCATAGTCGATAGCATAACCTTTTTCTCTTACCTCTTCTAAAATTCTATATAACTCTTTAAAGTCGGCAATTGTATTTGAAGTAAATTCTTCTAATGGTTTTTGTTTAAGCTGTTCTAGTACGCCTTCATCACTGTATGCCAATAAAACTTTTCCAACACCGGAACAATGAGCTGGTGTTCGTGACCCTACTGGAGGTGAAATAGTCAACATATGTTCAGTCTGAATCTTCTCAACAACAATAACTTCTGGATCATCTATCTCATCAAGTATTGCAAGATTGACTGTTTCATTTACATCCTCTGACAATTTTTTTAGATACGGATAGGCCACATCTTTTAATACAAATTTGTCTTGATATAACATGCCTAAGGAGAAATTTTTAACTCCTAACCAGTATTTATTTGTAATGGGATTTTTGTAAATAAAGCCACGGCTACTTAAAGTTGATAGTATCCTATGTACAGTACTTTTATAATAACCTAAAGAATGACTGATCTCACTCACACCTAGTTCTCGTTTTTTTTCTAAAAATAGTAGTAGTACATCCAGGGCTCTTTCAATGGCTTGAATATTTTTAGATTCGCTATCGCTCATTTTGGATCCCATCCTTTACATAAAAGTTATCTAAACTGAGTTTCATTTTATATTGTGTTAATTATAACAGATTGTTGATTTTTGGTAAATTTAAGCTGTGTCTGTACTCTCCTTAGTCCGTAGAGAAATCCCTCTTTTGAGTAACTTAGAAATCAAGGCAAACAAGATGGCAGGTACTATCCATTGAACACCGTATTCTGCAAATGGTAAATTCCCCATAATACTTTCGAGTCCGTAAAGTTCTAAATCTAATAACATGGCTGAGTCAAATAAACCAACTATAAATGCTCCAAAAACAGCTCCCCGATAAACCACTTTATCTTTTATGTAATTATTAAAGATTGTCATAATTATCAGAACAATGGCGACAGGATATATTGCTACCAAAATTGGCTCAGCTATCCTTACAATAGATTCTACTCCAGCATTGGCAAAAAAAGCACTAAATAAAACAGTTACCCAAACTACTAGTTTATAATTTAATTTACCATTTGTAATTCCACTAAAGAATTTGCCAGCTGTGGTTGTTAGGCCTATTGAGGTAGTTAGGCAAGCTAAAAATACACTCATCCCCAAGGCATAAGTACCAATAGAGCCTAATATTTTATCGCTCACTCCAATTAATAATTCTGTTCGATGGATCCCCTCAGAAAAAACTGCACTGGAAGTTGCTCCTAGAAACAGCAATCCACCATAAATTAATCCTAAACCTGTAGCAGCAATCATTCCTGCTCTAATTGTTATTGAAACTTGATCTGATGTGGTACTATAACCTTTTTCATTCAAACTGCTAATTATGATGGTCGCTAGAATAACCGAACCTAATGCATCCATAGTTTGATAACCTTCTGTTAAACCAGTTTTAAAGGGTGTAGCAGCCTCCATATCTACGGGATTACCTATGGGGTTTAAAATCCCACCTATAACTATTGCTCCCAGAATTGCAACTAAGATTGAAGTCAAGTATTTTCCAATCCTATCTATAACTGAAGAAGGATTGAGAACAAAATATAATGTAAGTCCAAAAAAGATAGTTGTAGTAATTATTGAAGCAATAAGTGAATCACTGAAAAATGGTACAACTCCTAGCTCAAAAGCCGTTGCTCCAGTTCTGGGAATAGCTAATAAAGGTCCAATTGCCAAAACAATCACTATTCCGAAAATTTTTCCGAAATTGGGGCTGACATTTTTTCCAAAATCATCAACAGTGCCGCCGGCTACCGAAGCTGCAATAACCCCTAACAGAGGAAGCCCTACTCCTGTTAACAAAAATCCAACTGCAGCGGGCAACCAGTCACTTCCAGAAGAATGACCTAAAAATGGCGGAAAAATCACTTACCTGCTCCTAAAAACATGGCAAAAAGAGCGAAACCGATAATGATTGTGTCAGAACTTTTCTTACTCATTATTACCCTCCTAAATGACGATTTTTAAACAATTGATCTTTAACAGTTTTAGAATTTATTAATACCCCCTTTCGTTTCTGTTCCTTTGTTCAGAACACTGTTCCTGCTAGCGATATAAAATAATTCACAGATCCTAAAATCTGTGAATTGATTTAATTGTTTGATAATTTTTTCACTTTTGAATTTCAAATAAATTATAACTCATCTTTTGTTTTTTATCAAGCTAAAATTTTAATAAATGTAATTGTTCTGTGATATTGTCACCCCTAGAATGTTCTGTGAAAATGTCACTATGACTAAAAAGGTGACATATCAAATGACCCAAGAAGAAATTAAAAAACTAAATATTATCAATCAAACAATTGATGGCTACTTAACCATTAGAGATGCAGCACGAGCTTTGAACCTCAGTGATCGACAAATTAAACGACTGAAGAAAGGAGTGCAACTAGAAGGACCCAGTTTTGTCATACATAAAAGCCGAGGTAAAAAGCCTGATCATTCTGTTCCTGAAAGTACTGAAAAACATATCATTTCTCTAAAGTTAGAAAAATACCCAAATGCAAATTTCACTCATTTTACAGAACTTTTAAACGAGCGAGAAAAAATCTCTATCAGTAGGCCAGTTGTTCATAGAATTCTTAGTAAAGCTGGAATTTCTAGTCCTAAAAAACATAAAAAGAGTAAGAGTCACCACAGACGCAAACGCAAGGACAGAATGGGACTTTTAGTACAAATAGACGCCTCACCTTATGACTGGTTTGACACTGGCTTTGATTGTGATTTACACGCTGCTATCGATGATGCCACAGGAGCTTTGCTAGGATTATTTTTTGTTGAAAATGAATGTCTTGAGGGATACTTTCAGATTATGCATCAGTTAATTTCAAACTATGGTATTCCTGCAAGTCTTTATAGCGATAAGCACACTATTTTTAGATCACCTAAATCGGACAAGCTTTCGATTGATGAACAGCTCGCAGGTAAACAAGTTAAGCCTACTCAATTTGGTGCAGCTATGGAAGAGTTAGGAGTCACTATTATACCTGCTAACTCTCCACAAGCAAAAGGACGAGTTGAAAGGCTTTTTGATACTTTACAAAGCAGACTGCCCACACTTTTTAAGCTACACAATATAACTACCATGGAGAAAGCTAATGAATTTTTACAAAAAGATTTCTTGCCTGATTTTAATAAAAGATTTGCCCTAAAGCCCGAAAATGAGCTATCGGCTTTTACCTGTTTAAATCAAGATATTAATCTTGATCATATACTTTGTTCTAAATTCAAAAGAACTGTGGACAACAGTGCCACTTTCTCTTTTGAAGGAAGTTACTATCAAATTTTAGATAAAAATAGTCAACTGGTTCCTAAATCTAAAGTTACTGTCCTATCTAATCCTAAATTTGGAGTTAAAGTAAAATATAAAGATATGGTGTTTGAAACTCAAATTGTGGACAAGCCTTCAACTACTAAAATGACCAAAAAAGTTAAAACAACGCAATCACCTAAAAATAGAATAGTCCCAGATGAAAATCACCCTTGGAGAAAACAAAGTGAAAGAACAAATCTTAACTACGACCTGACTGATCAAGAACTTTTAGATACTATACTAAATACCAGGGACCGAGTTTAAAACTCGGTCTACCTTCCTGGGGGGTGACATTTTCTCTGAACAAATTTATGCGTTTTTAGGTGACATTTTCAAAGAACATTGACAGCTAAAATTTTAATAAACCAATAGCAAATTTTGCATCCAAAACTAAGCCGGAAAAACAACTGAATTTAATGAGTTGATTTGATCTTTGTATATTTTCTAATTGTATTAAATAATCACAACCATGGTCATAAAGGAATTTGTTATTTTTTGTAGAAAAATAGTTAAGCAAGTGGAAAAATCTTAATTAAGAGCTACATTTCACCATGAACCATAAAAAATTTCTTTATCCCATAAAAAAATCTTTTCGAATAGGCTGGATGTGAAATTAAAGAGTTCAACTATCAACATTCAACTTTAACACAACCTTCAAATAAAGATAGAGGTGATCTAATAATGAAGACTAGTTTAGTTAGAATAGCCGGTACGGGAATATTATCTTTGACGATATTAATTGGTGCTAATTTTTCTAATGATATTATGGCACATGATTCTGAGGAATCGCCCCGAGAAGATAATGAAATCAGCACTCAAAATGATAACAGATTCTATCTGCACGGAGACCATTTTAGCTGGGAAATGAAAAATGGTTTACAGATAGATTATAGCTTTCCTGAAACTGAAACTAGAATCAGCGTTGAAAAAGAGACTGATAATGATGAGCTGATCAATGAAAGAAAATTTATTTTAAACATTTTTAATCCGGAAAATAATAACAAACTAGGTCAGATGGAGTTTACTGAACGAAGTTTTGAAAAAAACCATTTACAAGATAGCAGTGTAATATTCTTAGATAGTGAATTCAGAGAAGATGTTGTTTTGGAGAAAAACACCACTGTTTCAGGACAGAATAATTCTGGTTCCCAATTCAAAACTCATGAAGCATTGAATAAACTAAAAGAAATAAACGGACATGTCGCCTTTGTTGGGGATATCATTCACTTTGAAAGTTGGGAAAATTATCGCGGCTTAATTGATAAAGAGCATCCCCAGTGGAATAGACAAAGATTCACCCTCAGCCAAGGAGAGGGATTAAATACTTTTATAATCGATGCTGGTAAAATGGAGTTAGAGGAATTATCTGGTACATGTATAGAAGCTCTTAAGACATCTTATAATTATCACGGCCACCTGGAATGGCAAACAGCCCAGGGTTCATACAGACAAACCCCTCAAAGTTATTATGAGGATGAAGATCCAGAAGAGCTACCAAAAAACTTACATAATCTAAATCTTCAGGTCACTACTCCTCTTTTGATTATGGATTATACCAACTTTAGCAGTAATCCCTTGTTTGACGTCATCTTACTCAATAGTGCCCACACTATTATGGGGATGATGGGTGAAGATGGATTTTTCAGAACTGATGTAGAGGCCAATTACCTAAACAGGGCCTTCGGTATCACTGATGGATTTATCGATACCAGAATGTCCGCCGATGCTTCAATATTTTTATTAGATGCGGGAAAAGAATTTCAAAGGGAAGATTGGGTCCAAGCAGGTACAAATTATGTGGATTACTTTAATAAAGTCTTACAAAAAGATCTGGTTTATGAATTAGATGGAGGAACTTTATTCCCAGACTATTTTCACGAAGATCAGCACCAGAATAAAATCCCGGTAGCATCGCTAAATCACACTATTCACAATATCAATTACTTATTTCACTTACTGCATCACCAGAAAACATACAATCAGACTATTTTATCCCATGAAGAATACAATCAAACTGTAGATTTACTGAAGAAAATGCTTAATGGCCTCAGGGTTACAAGTGATGACTGGTTGAAAGATTCAGGTGATTTGTATTATGGGTATTCGGAAAGTCAGGGTTTTTACGGAGATGATTATCCTTTTATTACTTACCGGGATTTAAAAGTACTAAAAAGTCATTTAAAGTCAGAACTTCCGGGTGAGATTAGCTCGGAGGGATTCAAATGGGCAGTTACAAATTTATTCGAAAGTAAGCACAGTTATCTTCAGGAAAGTGATGAGTACAATTACGGAAAGATTTACGAAGACAATCTGACAGGAAGTCATATAAAAACACTACTGGGCCAGGAAGTTACCGAACAGGGATCTAAACCAATACCACGTTATGGCAGAAGCCTGGCCAGTATTCCGGTTGATATTGACTGGGAATCGGAACCTGAATTCTATTCACTGGGACGGTATCTATGGATAACGGGAGCTAATAGTATCCACGTTGAAAATTCCAGTTCAACGGGAGCAAAACAAAACCTTTCCCCTAAAACTGTTTATAAATTGTTAATTCATGATGATGAAATCACGATCAAACTAGATCAACCCAAAACTCCTGCCCCGGGAAACACTTTACTTTTACCCTCGTACAGTCCTGATCAAAGGTAAAGACTAAAAACTTATTAAACAAAGACAGGGCAGGAATAGTCGGTTAACTATTCCTGCCCTGTCTTTTTGCCTGATTAATTATACTAATTAATCAATATATATATCTACCTCTTCTCCCAGGCCATTCACTGTTAGTAAGGCATCTTTAACCATTTCGGGAGTGACTTCAAAGGGCATGTTGTGAATCATGCTACCTTCCGCACAGCTAGCCTCACCTACTTTCAACAATCGCTGTTCATCTACCGTCTCTATACCAATTTCCTTGAGTGTAGTGGGAAGGCCAACAGAATAACACAATTTTAGAACTTGATCTAATTCTTCAGTAGCCCCTTCTAAAACTAACTGAGCCAGAGTGCCAATGGCCACCTTTTCTCCGTGATAGGCTTCTTTAGTTTCTTCTAGAACTGTCAATCCATCATGAATCCCATGTGCTGCTGCCACCCCGGTACTTTCAAAACCTAAGCCACTCAATAAGATATTGGCTTCTGTCACTTGTTCTACTGCCGGGGTAAGGGCATTATTATTCAAAGCTGTCACAGAGTTTTCTCCGTGTTCTTCTAAAATTTCATAACAAAGTTCTGACAGGGCCAGAGCTGTTCTGGTCGCTTTTTTACCAGCTACACTATCAGCGTTGTTCTGATAGCAGGCCCGGGCTTCGAAATAGGTTGCCAGGGCATCGCCAATTCCGGCTACAAAGAGTCTCACTGGTGCTTGTTTGATTATATCCGTATCTACCATAACAACATCGGGATTTTGTTTTAAAAATAGATACTCATCCACAGCCCCTTCCTCGGTATAAACGACTGATAATGCACTACAAGGGGCATCAGTAGCTGCAATGGTGGGAACGATGATCATGGGGACATCCTTGTAGTGGGCCACTGCTTTAGCAGTGTCAATTACTTTTCCTCCACCCACTCCAATAATAAAATCCGCTCCAACCTCTGCAAATTTGTCTTGAAGATCATCTATTTCCTTTTCCGTACACTTTCCACTAAAAGTAACCACTTCACTGTCAACATGATGTTCTTTTAGGCTGTCAGTTATATTAGTTTGAGATGCTTTCAAAGCTGTATTACCGCCGATAATCAAGGCTTTTTGACCGTAATTTTCAGCGTATTCACCCAGGGTTTTAGTTACCCCAGGACCTTGAACGTATTTAGATGGAGCAATTAATAATTTTTCCACAGTCTTCACCTCCCTAGTTTATAAATTTTACTAATACCCTTGTGAATATAATAACAAAACACGTTAATTATATCAAAGTTACACTTTCTTTTTCTCTCTACTATGGTTACTAGTTTAAGCCCTGAGCCTGGCAGTCACTCCGTAGTAATCAGGACTGATCGCCTGTGAAATCTCTTCTGGTTTCCAGGTTTTAATTGCTTTAAATCCTTGGCTTTCTAGTATATCTACAGTTTGCTGCCATGATACTCTGTGCTCCAAGGGTGGGCCGCTTTCAGTAGGTTCTTTTCGCCATTCTATGATAGCCAAGGTCCCTTCTGATGATAATATCCTCTTGACTTCTGCTATAAATTTGTGAAGGTTTTCCGCTTCATGCAATACAAAACTTAATAAGGCAAAGTTCACAGATCCCCGGGATAATTTAAGATCATCTTCTTCTGTAAGCCGAGTTTCAATGTTTGTCAAGTTCTGAGTGGCAATTTTATCCTCTACAGTCTGTAACATTTCAGAAGAAATATCTAGAGCAAATACTTTTCCCTGTTCACCAACCAGTTCACCTGCTGGAATAGTGAAAAAACCTGAACCACAGCCTATATCAGCTACTATATCTCCCTTTTTTAGTCCTAACTGTTTTAAAATGGTTTTGGGAGGAAGCTTTTCCCTGCGTTCCTTAGAATCAAGCTTTTCTTTATTTTCAGGTTCAAATTTATGTACCAAAATCTCACCTTCTTTCACCAGTTTGATTATATAATAGTGCTAATTATAAAACTGAGTTCGGTTAAAATTTTTATATTCCTGCTTGTTTCTGCATCATATCAAAAGTTAAAATAAATATAATAGCGCTTATAACAAAAGAAGGTGCACTTTTAAAGTCTGTTATTATGACAGGAGGTAGTTGGAGTGAGTGAGATGAGTGAAAAAAAGGGTGAAATGATACAAACACAAGAAATTTGGGAGCAAGGGCAAAAATTACAGAACTGGTTGGTTCAAGTGAGACGAGATTTCCATAGATATCCTGAACTCAGCACCCAAGAGTTTCAAACAAGAGATAGAATTATTAACTATCTACAAGAAATGGGATTAGAAGTCCAGACAGATTTCCCGAATTTAGGAGTAGTGGGGATTATCAACGGAACGGCTAAAAGCCAAAGTAATGATGATCAAGTTAAGGAGGCCGAGGCGGTAGCTCTTAGGGCCGATATGGATGCCCTTCCCCTTGAAGATGCGAAGTCCGTCCCCTACAAATCTCAAAACCCTGGTGTAACCCATGCTTGTGGCCACGATGCTCATATAACTATTTTATTAGGAGCAGCTAGCATATTAACTCAAATTCGACATAAATTTTCCGGTCAGATAAAATTAATATTTCAACCAGCTGAGGAAACAGTAGGTGGAGCCAAGCCCATGATTGATGCTGGAGTTTTAGAAAAACCGAAAGTAAAATCAATTTTTGGACTGCATGTTGCCCCCGATTTACCCTTAGGAACAATAGGAGTAAAATACGATCAAATGAACGCCTCATCCGATACTATAAGCATTAAGATAAAAGGAAAAAGAGGTCATGGAGCCTACCCTCACGAATCAAGAGATGCCATTACAGCATCGGCCCAAGTCATATCTGCTTTGCAAACAATTACTAGCCGGAATGTAAATCCCCTTAAATCGGCAGTCATCAGTTTGGGGACAATTCAGGGAGGAACCCAGCATAACGTAATTGCTGGTGAAGTGGCCATGACAGGCACAGTGAGAACTTTAGACCCGGAAACCAGACAATATGTGTTGTCTAGGGTCAAAACAACTGTAGAAGCTATTACCCAAGGATTAGATACCAAGGGAGAAGTGTTTATAGAAGAAGGATATCCACCTTTAATAAATGACGAAATCATGACCAATCTAGTTCTCTCCAAGGGCAAAGAACTATTAGGAGATGAAAATGTTCGAGTGGAAACTTCACCTACTATGGGGGTAGAGGACTTTTCCTACTTCTTAGAACAAAGCAGTGGTACTTTTTACAAGCTAGGATGTGCCAATAAAGATCAAAATGAAGTTTATCCCATTCACAATGAGTTTTTTGATATTAATGAAGATTGCCTATCAGTTGGCACAGTTCTTCAAGCCCTTAATGCCATTACAGCCTTACAAAGCAGTCAAAACTAATTGCTCAAACAGGAGCTAGAAGGAGCTAGATTCTATCGACTTACTTAACAAAGGAGTGATCAGATGAAAACTGCTAATGTTTCAGTGTCGATGTTGACTAAAACTGCATTGTTTTTAGGGATTACCCTGGCTTTTCAAATGCTGGCTTTACCTCAATACCTAACAGGACCTGCTATTAACGCTATGCTATTAATATCAACCATCATCCTAGGGTATAAAAGTGCTATGGTTATTGGAGCTCTTACTCCAGTAATTGCTTTCGTTAGAGGAATTCTAGCTCCGCCTTTAGGACCTGCCATTCCCTTTATTGTTTTGGGTAATTGGCTATATGTAATACTGTTTAATTATTTATCCAAGATTAACAATATTTTAGCTATTGCAGTAGCTTCTATAGCCAAGTTTGCTGCCCTGGCCATTGCTGTTAGATTAGTCATTGAAGTACCTCCACAAGTAGCCCAAATGCTACAATTTCCCCAGTTAATTACTGCTTTAGTCGGTGGTTTCATTGCGTTAATCTTATCTCCGTATTTACGAAAGGCCTTAGACAAAATAGATACAAAGGCCAGAGGCCAGTAAAGAAGCATAATGAAAATAAATTTGTAACTCCCTTCAGTTGACCTGATTCTGAAGGGAGTTTTTTAATGGGCTAAGTTAAAAACTTGACCGAATTAAGTTGAATGTTGGTAACTGTAAAATTTTACAGCTCTACAACTAAGTATAACCGCGTGTAAAATTTAGAGTAATAGTTCTTGTAATAGTTCTTTCAATAACTTAATAAATATATTCATATAAAAATTTCGAAAACAAGTTTTAGGAAGGAAAATATCAAGTTTACTAGAATATTAATCAGTTAAACAGTTTTGTTTTAACAAATTAAAGCATAAGGAGGTATGAAGATGGAATTAACACATCAACCTGAACTATTATTTTTCTTAATAATCTATTTCGTTCTCATGATAGGTATTGGTTTGTATTATTCCAGAAGAATTAAAAACAGTGAGGATTTTATGTTGGCCGGAAGGGGTTTGGGACCAATTGTCTTAATGGGTACACTCCTGGCTACATGGGTAGGAAGTGGTACGGTTACAGGAGGTAGTACGTCCATAGGGTATTCTTATGGTCTTTGGCCCGCGATACTATTCGGACTATCTAGCTTACTCGGTGTTAGCATTTTGTACATCATTGCACCAAAAATCAGAGCTTCAGGTAAGTACACAATTGCGGAAGCTTTAGAAACAAAATACGGTGAAACAGCCAAAATCATTGCCAGTATTATAATTATCCTGGCTTTTGTCGGGATAGTTTCTTATCAGTATACTGGCCTAGGAATGGTATTGAACGTAACTACAGGTGTTTCCGTTGATGCAGGTACAGCAATAGCAGCTGTAATTGTAATCTTCTTGGCTACCGTTGGAGGATTAATGTCAGTTGCACCTACTGATGCTCTCAGTGCTTTTATCATAGTCATTGGATTGATAGTAGCTATCCCATCTGCTTTGATTCAGGCTGGAGGATGGGAAAATGTTGTAACCCAGGTTCCAGAAACTAGTTTATCAGCTTTGGGAGAGCTAGATTTCATTGGATTTTTAGGATATTTTTTACCAACTTTATTTTTACTACTGGGTGATCAAAACATGTATCAGAGATTAGCTTCATCAAAGGGTGATAGTGAAACTAAGATGGGAACAATTGGCTGGGCCGTTGGACTATTGGTCATTTATCCCGCTATTTCACTAATAGCTTTTTCAGCTAGAGTTAACTTCCCTGACATTGATCCTGGGCAGGCACTAATAGCTACTACGACAATTATGCCGACTTTTATTGGTGGATTAATGCTGGCTTCAATCACCGCCTTTATTATCACTACTGGTAGTTCCTATTTGTTATCATCTGCAACTAATATAACTATGGATATCTACAGAAACTACGTCAACAAAAATGCCAGCAGTAAAGAACAGCTATTGTTAACCCGGGGACTGATAGTAGTCTTAGGAATTCTAGCCTATATCCTGATACAGTATTTCCCTTCAATATTAGAGGCTCAGATGTACGCTTATACAGTCTATGCGGCAGGAATCACCCCTGCTATTTTAGGTGTTTATCTATGGGGCAATAAGGTTACGAAAATAGGCGGTATTGCCTCCATGTTAAGTGGAGTTATTGTGACTCTGGGAATTGAATTTTTTGACATTGTAGGCTATGACCCGGCCCTGATATCCGTTCCTGTGGCTATTATAGTCTTGGTAGTAGTTAGTTTGATGACCCAAAGTTCAAGGAGGGAGTAACTTGAATCGAACTGGACAGGAACCTTTGTTAATTAGATCTGTCAATGTAATCACCGGACAGAATGACGAAATATTAGAACAGTACGATGTTTATATAGAGCAGGGAAGTATCGCTAAGATAGGCAAAAACTTAGCAAATGAGGCCAAGTTAGCTGATTGGAATGTCATTGAAGGAACGGGCAAGTATTTAATCCCAGGCCTAATTGACACCCATGTTCATTTAGTTTGGGACGGAAGTGGTGATCCCCAGGCAGAAATTGAAGGCAAAAGCGAGTCTTACATGGCCTTGATGGCTGCTCGACAAGCTCAAGATTGTCTTAAAAACGGCATCACTACTGTAAGAGACGTAGGAAGCCCGGGAGAAACTGTTTTAAATTTAAGGGATGCCATTAAAGGTGGAAAGCTTGAGGGTGCAAACATTGTCAGTTCTGGTTCTGCCCTTGTAATGATCGGTGGCCATGGCTGGTTTTTAGGAACAGAAATTTCCGGCCCTGAAGAAGCACGCAGAGCAGCTAGAGAAGTTTTAAAACAAGGGGCTGACCTGATAAAAGTTATGGCTACAGGCGGTATTTATACCCAAGGTGAAGAGCCGGGAGCTCCCCAACTCTCAGAAGAAGAGATGAGAGCTGCTGTGGTAGAAGCTCATAACCAAGGGAAAAAAGTGGCTTCTCACGCCCAGGGATCAACTGGTATCCACAACTCTATCCAAGCCGGTGTAGATTCAGTAGAACACTGCATATTTGCCGATGAGAAAGCATTAACTAATATGCAAGATAGAAATATCTTTATGGTACCTACCCTGGCGGTTATGAAGCGAATGGCTGATATCGGGGTTGGTGGAGGACTACCAGAATATGCTGCGGAAAAAGCCAAAAGAGTTGTCAAAATTCACAAGGAAACATTCAAAACTGCAGTTGATTTAAATGTCAAAATTGCAGTAGGTACAGATTTGTTTGCACCTTATCTGCCTGTTGAGCAATATTTTACCGAATTAAAAATTATGAATGATTACGGTATGTCTCTGTCTGATGTGTTGAAGTCAGCAACATCAGTAGCTGCTGAACTCCTCCAGTTAGAAGATAGAGGTGTTATTGCAGAAAATAAAGTGGCAGATTTAGTTTTATTAAATGAAAATCCTCTTAATGATGTTAAGGCCTATCAGAATCAAGAAATGATTATTAAAGAAGGTAGAATAATTAAATAAGTTAGATAAATTCAACTACAGTTTTAGCAAGCAGAATTTAATAAGGGCTTGTCCATTTAAAAGAGGCTTGTCCATTTGCTAGAGTAAATTTTGATATAACTCTACGCTTCAATGGGCAAGCCTTTTTTGTTCTTAGGCTATATAACAGGATGTTATTTGCTATTCATGGGATAAAATTTTTCCTGTAAAATTCTCATAATGGTTCAAGCAACAGTTAAAACTAGAAATGTTAAAACAGCTTCGCAACAGATCATCAAACAGGAGGATTTTATATGAATAGACATTTAGAGATACAAGGTTTTCAAATTTCCGAACTAAATTTGAATTCCCATGGTAGGACTGAAATTCAAGGTAATAAATTATTAGTAAATAGTAATATTACTCAAGAAGTAGCAGCCAAATATCCCGAGCTAAAAGATATTAAAATGCGCGTATTCACTAGCAAAGATGAAGATATTGAAGTGAATACCATGATGGATGTTATTCCTGTAAAGACTAAAATGGAAGATAAAATGGGTACAGGTACCACTTTAGAGTTGAATGGCATCACAGTATTACTGACAGGGAGAGAAGCCAGCGGCAAACAGGTAGCGGAATTCGGTAGCACTGCTGGAAAAGTTTCAGAAAAGATCGCCTTTAATATGCCTGGTTGTCCTGATGAAGAAGATTTAATATTAAACCTGGATATGATAATCGAAGACGGTATAGCCATGACTAGGGACGGTCCTACAGCCTGTCACAGGGCAGCTGATGAAATAATACAAGAAATCAGAAATGCAATTAAAAGGGACATAAATAATACTCCCCCTCATACTACTACAACAGTCACTGAAGGAGATACTCCGTCCCATCAAGATAAGCCGGAAGTTGTTCTAGTCAAAGAAATGATGGGTCAAGGGGGAATGCATGATAATTTATTGCTTCCTCTAGAACCTTGTGGAGTAACTGGTGGTAAGAGCGTAGTAGATTTGGGCAATGTCCCGGTGCTAATGTCACCCAATGAAGTTAAAGACGGTGGCATCCATGCCATGACCTGTGTAGGACCATCAACTAAAGAAACCACTAGACATTATTCTAGGGATCCGTTACTCCATAAATTATATGAAGACACAGATCTTTATTTCTCTGGAGTATTGGCCGTAGGCTCACCTCAATCAAATCATGAAAAAGAGTATGTAGCTGAACGTGTGGGCATGGCTATGGAAAAACTTCAACCTGATGGTGTAATTGTTATGACTGAAGGTTTCGGGAATAACCATATTGATTTTGCCAAACACATTGAAGAAGTGGGTAAAAGAGGTTTCCCGGTAGTTGGGGTTACTTATGCAGCTAAACAAGGAGCTTTAATTATCGGAAATGAATTTATGGATGCCATGGTGGAATTAAACAAAAGCGATAGTATGTTTGAAACGGAAGTATTAGCTGAAAACACATTGACCGATTGGGATGCTGACAGAGCAGTTACCATGCTAAAAAACAAATTAACCAATAATACTGAATTAATAAATTCGGAAGTTCCTGTCCCCCAACAGCCTCCCGCTGTTTGGACAGAAGCTCCTAAGGATCTATCTAATACGAAAGTAGCCCTGGTTTCAGCTGCAGGTATTCATTTAAAAGATCAAGAGCCCTTTAATAAGGCTGGAGATAACACTTATCGAAAAATCCCTTGGGATGTGAGTTCTGAAAATTTAATGGTAACTCACGGAGGATATGACCACAAGGACGTCAGACAAGATATAAATTGCATGTTCCCCATCGACAGATTAAACGAACTAGCGGATGAGGGAATGATTAAAGGAGGCAGTGCCAGCCATATAGGTTTTATGGGAGGTGGAGGCGATTTTGATGCCTTCAATGATAGTGTAGGTCCAGAAATAGCACAGCAATTGAAAGAAGCTGAAGCAGGAGCAGCCATTTTCACTGCTGGATGAGGAACTTGTCATCGCTCTGCCGTGATTGTGCAGAGAAGGGTTGAAGAAGCCGGTATACCAACAATAATGATTGCCGCTCTGCATCCTGTAGCTAAACAGCAAGGTTCACCTAGAGCTGTTCACGCTTTAGTTCCCATGGGTGCCAATGTAGGCCCTCCCAATGATGTAAAAGTGCAAAAGAATATTATACGAGAAGCCCTGCAAAACCTTATTGAAATAGATGAACCAGGTAAGTTTATTAGTATACCTTATGAATACCAAGCAAAAATATAAAACTTGGTAACAAAAAAGCCCTCAAGGATACATAACATTGCCCACAACTGCTATCAGTATCAGTTGGTGACAATGTCCTTGAGGGCAAATTCTTTAAGGACCAAACTATAAATATTTTATTAATTTTTACTCGGTAAATAACTTGATAACTCACCTGACAAGCTTTGAATAGGCATAGTTTGAAGCCAGACTTTACCAGGGCCTGTCAGGCTTGTTAAGAAAAATCCTTCTCCACCTAAGAACATATTTTTGATACCCTTAACCCTTTCCACACTCATATTAACACTTTCCTCAAAAGCACCCACTGACCC
The DNA here is from genome assembly GCF_000020005.1 of Natranaerobius thermophilus JW/NM-WN-LF. Classification (NCBI taxonomy): domain Bacteria; kingdom Bacillati; phylum Bacillota; class Clostridia; order Natranaerobiales; family Natranaerobiaceae; genus Natranaerobius; species Natranaerobius thermophilus. Next base: position 2,931,261 of record NC_010718.1, read on the forward strand.
AGTTTCCACTTTAATAGTCTCTCCTTGGGCCAGTTCTTTTTCAACACATTCCCCGTCTATCTCAATAAAGGCCATACCGGTTCCTGAAAGTTTCTGCAGTACTAGGCCTTCTCCACCAAAAAAGCCAGCCCGCAGTTTTTTGTGAAAGTACAGGCCGTACTCTACATCTTCAGTGGCACATTAAAAAGATCTTCGTTGACAGATCATAGTTCCCTTGGATATATCTAGAGGAATAATTTTACCAGGATAGGTGTGGCCAAATGCTACCTTGGCATTATCTTGCAGTCCTGTAAAATATGTCAAGAACATACCTTCACCGGAAACACTTCGCTTAAGAGCTCCCATGACCCCACCTTTCATACCGGTATCCATTTTTACATTGGCATCCATCCACTGCATGGCACCTGCTTGACAGTATAGTCGTTGGTCCTTTTGTAGACTAATTTCTAGCATAGGCATTACAGAACCTAAAATCTGATAATCAAAATAAGACATATACACTCACTCCTCAAGCTTAACGATTAATTAACTTCCGTTAAAGATTCCTCCGTATCGATCCAATAATAATGGTCTAAAATCATTTTAATACGTGGTTCCATGCCATCACCAAACTCATGGGGATATTGAATAACGACCAGGAAATAAGTTCCAGATTGCTCTCCAGAAAATACATTTCCCGAAATGTTATTATCATAGTAAATACCTGCGTCCATGGCCCAAGGATGCTTTTCCAAGAGTTCTTCCTTTATTTCTGAATCTGATTTTTCCAATTCATAATCCATTTCACTTGAAAATTCTTGTAAATTTAGCTCCCCCTGAGAAGCTGGTTCCTTATCATTATCGAAAATATAAAACTTGACAAAGGCATCTTTATTTACTTCACCTTGAAAATTGGAATAAAAAGCTTGAACCGAACCGTGATTCCAGGTTATCTCTTCAGTAATCATATCTTCAGGATAGTAAGTCAGGAATAAATCATCTGGATGTAAAAACCGCTGCAATTCAATTTCTTCTTCCATTCCTTCCATAGTCATAATATCAGTTTTGGTTTCAGGCCATTCCTCATAATTTTTGGGTTCTGAGGCATTTTCCTCTGATTCAGGTTCTGTGGCCGCATCACTGTTTTCTTTGGCCGCATCATCACTGTTATTGAAACTACAAGCGGGCAGCACAATTAAAGTAGCAATTACTACAATTAAAACAAGTAAAGACATGAAAGCTCTAACTTTTGTCATAACGCCATTACCTCTTTCTTTTTGATTATTTTGTATTTATATATTAAGACGAAGATACTGGCAAAAAGTTACTGCCCGTTTAATTGCTGCCTGACAAAAATTAATTCTAGACGGATTCGGCGATAGTTAATTCCTCAGGTTTGATCTCCCTACCCATTTTGTATATACTGTGGATTTTTTCAATATCTTCAATATCTGCTACAGGATCTCCATCAATAATTAACAGATCAGCATACAATCCCGGTGCAATTTGACCAACTTTATCGGAAATTCCGAGAAGTTCTGCCCCCATGTAAGTGGCTGTTTTTATTGCTTCTAAAGGATCCATACCGTGTTTTACCATCAATTCCAGTTCAAAACTGTTTTTACCATGTTCGTTAAAAGGAGTACCAGCATCGGTTCCCAAGGCAATATTGACACCTGCTTCATAAGCTTTTTTAAAGTTGCTTACATGATCCTCAATAATAGCATCACTTTTTTTAACGGCATGTTCGGGAATACCAGCTTCTCTACCTTTTTCAGAAATCCAATACGGAGCAGATAAAGTTGGAACTAAGTACACTTCTTGTTCTACCATGGTTTCTATGATGTCATTATCGAGAAAAATACCATGTTCTACTGAATCAATGCCAGCTTCAATGGCATTTTTTATACCCCTGATTCCCTGGGCATGAGTTGCTGTTTTTTTGCCACCCTTGTGAGCTTCTTCCACAGCAGCTTTGATTTCTTCTTTGGTAAGCTGGGGAGACCCTGGTTCTACTCCTTCTGTCATGACACCACCGGTGGCCATTATTTTCAATAAATCCGCACCCTTTTTCAGCTGTTTTCTAGCTCCTTTTCTGGCTTCACTTTCTCCATCAATCTCTTCACCAATGGCCCAACCATGGCCGCCTGTCATAGTAAGAATTTTACCCGATGCGAACATCCTAGGGCCAAGATGTTTTCCTTCATGTATGCTATCTCTCAAGTCAAGATCAACGTAATTCTTTCCACCCATATCTCTTACAGTAGTCACACCAGAGAGTAAAGTTTTCAAAGCATAGCTGGCAGCTTTCAATCCGGTCCGGGCATCGGATTCCTTAGTCAGGACAGAAAAAGGATCAGCACAGGGCTCAAAGCAAAAATGTACATGGGTGTCCACTATGCCTGGCATAAGAGTTTTACCTTGATAGTCTCGAATTTCCGCATCTGAGGGGATATCTATCTCGTCCATCTCACCCCAAGAATGAATTTCACCTTGTTCATTTATGACCACCACTCCATTAGGTACCGGCTCCTTTCCTGTACCATCAATAATTGTAACATTCGTCAAAGCCTTTATAGCCTTCATGATTCTAAGCTACCCCCTTTTAGTCAATAAGTAATTCAGTAAAGCTGTATTAAAGTTGAATGTTGATAACTGTAAAATTTCAATCCGTTCGTTTGAAAATTTCACAGTTCAACAGCTAAATATAACAGCACTTTTCATAAAAGCTCTACACCAATAAAAAAAGTTACCAAAGGCAGCCTTTGGTACAATAAAAGCAATAGTAAGTTTCATCGTAATACCCTATATATTTGAAAGTAAAGGTTTCTGGTTTCATATTCAAAGCCTGTTCAACTTTTCTGATATCCCTGGTTTTTTGAAAATAATGGTAGCCAAAAGTCTTGCGCATTGTTTCCTGGTCAAAATCTATCACTCCGTGGGTAACAGCTCTGTCTTTCACAGCTTGAAATTCCTTATGGGAAAATAGTTCTTGATTTTCAGGCTGTGATTGCAAGAAATCATTGATTTCCCGGGGGAAACTTGGAGATAAGTAGAGCTTGACTTCATCTGATGTTAAATCTTTAACTCGTAATTTTAGTAGCTGTTCAAGCGTTAGTGGTGTAGATGTCCCCAGCTTAAATAACAAATAAGCCTTAAACTCTCCCTTTTGGAGTAGATCATTTTTAATTGACCGCACGATATTTAGATCAAAAATGGGTTCAGATCCTTGACATTCATGTCTGTTAGAGGCACGCATTTTAACACCTCCATAGAAGAGGATTAAAAATTACTTTGATAGCGAAATTCCACAGACGGAAGGTTTCTAGCCTTATCGATTTGCTCAGTTTCTTCCGAAAGGGAATCTAATTCTAATAAGTCACTTTCCTGAACCATGGGGAAAAACAGCTGATCAAACAAGCCTTCGGGTTCTAACCATCTGGTATTAGGGTCTTCAATGCCTGCCAGTTCACCAGCTTTGTCTACTGCCCTGTCTATACCGCCTAAACCATCAACAAGTCCCTGTTCATAAGCCGCTGTTCCAGTCATTATTTCGCCAGTAGCCACCTCATAAACATCTTCTTTATCCATATCTCTGTAATCCGAAACTTCTGCTACAAAGTGTTCATACATTTCATCAGATAGGTCTTGAATTATTTGACGTTCCTCTTCTGTCATGGTTTCAAAACCCATATCTTTGTATTCACCTGTTTTTATTACCTCAACTTCAATTCCCAAATTGTCATATAATTCCTGGAAATTATACATAACACTAATCACACCAATTGAACCGGTGGTGCTAGTATCCTGGGCTTTTATCCTGTCAGCTGCGGCAGAGATATAATAACCACCTGAAGTAGCCGAATCGGCCATAGATACTACTGTGGGCAGTTCAAAATCATCAATGATTGAAGCTATTTCCTGGGATGCTGCTACCGTTCCGCCGGGGGAATTAACTCTCAACACTACTGCTTCAGCGTTATCAGCTTTGGCTTTATCCAGACTTTCCTGGACAATTCTAGGAGAAATACCTAAACCTCCTGGACCGGGCCCTGCTGCTTCGGAAATTTCGCCTTCCAAATCAATCACATAAACCAGGTCATCTTCTTCCACAGGGTCAGCATCCAGCAGTGAAATAAAAGCTCCTCCCAAGAGAAAAAAAGACGAGAGAGCTATTATAAAAAAAGCTGCTATACCACCCACAACTATTAGAGCTTTCAACACAAATAACTTTAAAGAACTTTTCTCAGCTTCATTCAATTCAAATACCTCCTTACCTTTAACAAATAGATTGATTTTTAAATGTTACTATAGAGAACAATTATAATCTCTATCATAAATTGTAACCCAACTAAATATTTATATCAAAATTTATACAAATTAAGTGACATATTCCCAAAGCTAAAGCAGTGAACTTTCTGCTTATATTTATCGTAAAATTTGTTTTAAATTACCTAAAAGGTGTTAACTAATTTTTAAAGATTTGAGATAATTTTATGTGAGAGTGAGGTGAGATTATGAAGCATTTACACATAACAATTAAAATAACAGCGATTATTATAGTTTTGATTTTACTTCTTAATACAATTCAAATTATTAAAGGTAGTTATTATCCAGTTCCCATGCCTGAAGATAATTTTTTTGGCCAGGTAGAACAACCTGTCAATGTCGCTCACAGGGGTGCCTCCGGAAAAGCTCCTGAAAATACAATAATTGCCTTTGAAAAAGCTACCAAAAAAGGGGCTGATGCTTTAGAACTTGATGTTTGGCTAACAAAGGACGATATACCAGTAGCAATTCATGATGAAACTGTAGACAGAACTACTGACGGTGAAGGAAAAGTTCGAAGCTTTACTTTAGAAGAATTACAAGAATGGGATGCAGGTTATGGAATAAAATCCAATGGTAAGTACCCTTTTAAAGATCAAGGAGTTATTATACCTACTTTGGATGAAGTATTGTCAGAATTTCCAAACAAACCCATAGTTGTGGAGCTAAAAAAAGAAGGTGAGAAATCGGCACAAGCAGTTGCCGAAGTTATCTCGGACCACAATGCCCAAGAGAGAGTACTAGTCGCTTCCATGAATACAAATACCGTTAAGGAACTAAGGAATCATTTGCCAAACACCCGTCTGTGGCTAGCATTGGAGAGGTCTTACAATTTTATCTTTTCGCTCATTTAGGAATAGCAAGTTTACCAGATTGGGACTTTGATGCCTTGTTTGTCCCACCAGACTATGGTGGTCTTCCAGTTTTAACTTATCCTTTTAAAGTAGCCGCTCAAGCTACTGGTAAACCAATCTACATCTGGACAATCAACGATCCAGAACAAATGAACAAGCTGTTGGAAAAGCACATTCAAGGAATTTTATCAGATTATCCTAAAACATTAGACAATCAAATAGATTAACAATCTGATTAAACAATTAAGTAAAACTAAAGCTTTTGGAGTGATCCTTAATGAAAGTGGTGAAAAAATTTAAGCCGATAGCACTAGCAATATCTGGAGCCTTCATTGGAATCGCTAATTTGGTACCAGGAATTAGTGGTGGTACAGTTGCCATAGTCTTTGGAATTTATGACGATTTAATTGGATCTTTTAAAGGAATTGCCAGTCAGGACGGTCAGCGAAAACAACACCTGGCTTTTTTGATACCCTTTTTAACTGGTCTCTTAACAGCTTTATTTCTGTTTGCGCGCACTATCGAAAAGATCATGGTAGCATATCCTGTCCCGCTGAAATTGTTTTTTATCGGCTTGATTCTGGGAGCTGTACCTTTTATTTATCAAAAAATGGAGCTATCTAAATTCCGAATTTCTTATTTATTGACAGCGATATTGTTTTTTAGTTTACCTGTGCTGTTACTCCTTTATCAACCAGGAGATCGTCCTCTGATAACTGATCCTGAATTGATTGACTATGGTATTAATGGTAATAGACATGTATCCCACATACATAGCAGCCTTGAGCAACTTACACGGTATGGTACTCCTGGTACTTGGTATTGGTAAATTACTTGGTGTACTAGCTGTAGCCCGTTTAATACACTTTTTATTAAAACAATTCTATTGCTTGACATATTTTGCTATTATAGGTTTATTATTAGGGTCAGTAATTAACATATGGCCGGGGATTTCACCAGGCCCGAGTTTTTTGATAAATTGTTTTATATTACTGGGAGGTTTTTTAATGGCTTATCTTTTTCAAGTTAAGCCATTAAAGTATTTAAATAGAAAATAAGGAGGGTGTTACCCCTCCCATTTATCTTTGTATTATAAGAGTCTTAGTAGTTAATCTTACTTGCTAATTGTGTTGGTTTCTATTAAAGTACTTCTACCTCTGCTGGACGACTTTCGTCAAAGTCCTCTTCTTTCTCTAACTCATCTACATCGCCACAACCGATAAGAGCTGTCAAGCTTAGCACTACTACCGCACCTAAAATCAATACTTTTTTAAACATGGTTATTCCTCCTTAATTATTATGTTGATTACATCATACACGGAAGATTAAAAGCCAGTATCAATAAAATTAAAACAATTTGTAAATCCTGAATTAACGAAAATCAAATCTTTTTTCTAACTCTTCCATCTTATGGGTGATGCCACCGTATTCTAATTCAGAATATGGCAACATGGCAGGTCCTGAAAAACCTTGTTCCCGTAAGTCCAAGGATTTTCTAGAGACTTTATCCCGGATATGATCCCAGAAAGGCTGATCAAAACAATCTACTGGTTCTGTAAGTTTACCTTCACTGACACAAAAAGCCAGGGCATTGACCATGGGTGGCCCATCAAAATAAGATACAGTTGTATTTTTCTTGACAGGCATGAGAGGGCCGTGATGGCTTCCCCTCATAAAACCGGCGACATAATGTCCAATGCTGTAAGGAGACAGAATCTCTCCCACTGCAGGGAAATGACTCTGCACTCTGACAAGCAATACTGGATCATCTTTTCCCACGTACTTCCCTGCAATATGATGAAGTCTAGTAGTACTTGCTGCTGCAGCTTGTTCTTGAGATTTTCTTGAATGAATTGATTCTACTACAAATCTTTCATTATCTCTCAATAGAGCAGCCAAATTATAAATATCTTCTGGAGTATTTAGTTGAATTATTCTATCTTGTTCCGTGTGAGACACATCCATAACTGTAAAAGTAAAACCGTCACCTATTTTAGGTGATAACAGTAAACCGGGGTTGTGCATGGGATCGCAAAAACTTAGATACAAAGGTAAATTATAAGCTCCAGGATCTGTCTTATCGGCAGTGAATACTAAAAAGGGTTCATTTTCACGTTCCTCAATTTCCATTTCAGCCACAGCAGGGCCTAAACCTTTAATGTTTCCGGAAAAGGAATCGGACAGTAGATCTTGTCCCGCACCATAAAGTCTTTGTTTTTTAGCCGTGGCAGTTCCTACCATAAAAGTATCCCAGGCCAGTTGATGAATTTGTCGATTATTTATTCCTTTCCTATGAGTAAGAAGTATGAAAACATCGTCACCAGTATAGCCAAGATAGAAATCAATAAACTGATCATTACCGTAACTGTTTAAGTGTTCTTCAATTGTATTCAATAATTTATCACTTGGTTGTAAGTGTCCACCAATACTACCAATGTCGGCCTTTATGATACTTAATGTGATTTTCATAATAAAGACCTCCTCGTCAGAAGTTTGCGAATATTATTAATATACTTACCATTTATCTATGCGATTTCTTTTTTTATATGAATTTTCCTTCATAAGCAGGAAAAATTTAATTTGATATCAAATTAAATTTCTTAGCAATAACCTATTTCTTTTGCAAAGATTTTCTTATACAATATGATATGAATAAAATTTTTAATCTAATTTGTTAGTAGTATCATTTGTTTTACACAAATTTTCTAAATACTCCGCAAATGGGGAGGTGATTAGTAAAATAAATGTAATATGAATAGTCACTTTGGTAAAAATTGTCTAAAAATTTTAACCAATCTAAAATTTTGGAGAGGGAGGAATACCTATGAATGAAGAAGCTAATTTAAAGCCCACTCTCGGGCAAGCACTAATACCTATTATATTTGTAATTATAGCTCTAAGTTACGGTATTATTGTTTGGGAAGTTGACCCTCACATTCCACTATTAATTGCAGGAGCTGTGGCAGCTTTTGTAGCCATAGTTATGGTTGGATACAAATGGGATACAATTGAAGACGGAATATTCAAAGGAATTATGCTTGCTATGCAGGCAATTGTCATACTAATGATTGTTGGTACTTTAATTGGCAGTTGGATCGAAGGCGGAGTTGTACCTGCCATGATTTATTACGGGTTACAAATCTTATCACCACAGATTTTCTTAGTAGCAGCAGCAATCATTTCAACTATAGTTGCCTTATTTGTTGGAAGTTCCTGGTCAACAGCTGGAACAATTGGTATTGCCTTATTGGGAATTGGTGAAGGTTTAGGCGTGCCAGCAGCAATGACTGCCGGTGCAGTAGTTTCAGGTGCTTATGTTGGGGACAAAATGTCACCATTATCAGATACTACAAACCTGGCACCTGGTACAACAGGTGATGTTAACGTATTCGATCACATCCGTCACATGCTGTATGTTACAATTCCAGCATATATTATTTCCCTGATTATTTTTGCTTTACTAGGACTACAGTTCGCAGGACAATCTATGGAGCAGGGAGATATTGTTCTAATTAGTGAAACTATATCTGAACACTTTACAATTAATCCAATCATGTTAATCCCAGTTCTATTTGTATTAGTACTAATTGGACTTAAAGTTCCTCCAATCCCAGGCTTACTTGGAGGCAGTATCTTAGGCGGAATTTTTGCCTTGATATTCCAAGGAGCAGCTCCAGCTGATGTGATTGGATCAATGCATTACGGTTATGTAATGGATTCAGGAGTGGAAGTTGTGGACGACCTACTTTCCGAAGGTGGACTTGACGGAATGATGTGGACCATTTCATTAATTTTCGTTGCCCTTTCCTTTGGAGGAATCTTGGAACGAGCTAACTTCTTAGAAGTCATTCTAGAAAATATCTTAAAAGTTGCTAAAACTGTCGGATCACTGTCCTTAGTAACCCATCTAACTTCTATTTTTGTCAACCTGGTAACTGCCGATCAGTACCTAGCAATCGTCTTAAGTGCTAGAATGTATAGGGACGCATTTAAAGAAATGGGATCACATCCTAAAAACTTATCAAGGATTGTAGAATCTTCTGGAACAATTACATCACCATTAATTCCTTGGAATACATGTGGTGCTTTCATGTACGGTGCTCTAGGTGTTAATCCATTTGCTTATCTACCATACGCTTTCTTTAACTTAATTGCCCTGTTACTTTCAATTATATACGGCTTCACCGGATTTACCATGGAGAAATGGGAAGGTAACGAAGAACAAACCGCTGACGCCGATTAAATCTATAAAATTAAATATAATACTTGTTAAAGCATTATATTAGCTAATTTAAAGGGGGATCCCAAAGCTTAGTAAAAGACTTGGGATCCCCCTTTTCTAATATCTCTTCCTTATTCTCCTTCTTTTCCTTCTTCATCATCTTCTTTACTAATTTGGCTACTGTTCTGTCCCCTCTGTTGGTTTTCGGCTTCAATAACATAACGGCTTTTAGTAAATCTCAATAATAAAATGGTCATAATAGCAAGAGTTATTGCAAGTGAATAATTAGCTCGCACAAAATATGTAATAGCAAAAACCGCAAAAATGCCGCTAACAATGTACAATACTGGTTTCATTGTCTCACTTCCCTTGTAAAAGTATTTGTAATTTTTCTTTAAAATCAGAATACAAATCAAGTTATCTCAATGATTTTTGAGACAACTCTTTCTCTGTCAGTCCTCCCAGATTTTTCATACTTTGTCTTGAGACTGCAACTATGTCATCATCACGGTATAGCTTTCCTTCCGCTACCAAAATACTCTTACCCGTCTTAATAATCCAGCCCTTGGCAATTAAAAGGTCACCAATTTCAGTAGGTCGAAAATAGTTAATATTCATTTCAATAGTTGTAGTTTTGACCCCTGTAGTAGTAGCTGCAGTACCTGAGACAACATCTAAAATCGAAAAACCCACTCCTCCATGAGCGATATTCATGGGATTCATATGCTTTTCTTCTAGTTTGATTTCTGCTTCACAAAAACCGTTGTCCAGATTGGTAATATTCATGTCCAACAATCGGTGGTAAGGGGTAATTCGATTTTGTTCCATAATAAAATCATATAATTCTCTGGAGATTTTAGTTTTCATAATAATACCCCCGGGTAAATTTATTTGTTAGGATTGATTAACATAATTTAAGTGGCTAACCCACTCAAGGGCATAATAACTTTAATTTATTTTTTTTGCAAGACTCTTTTGATAAACTAAGGGTGGATAGTCGATAGTTTTTTAGTGGATATTTTTATAATTTTTTTATAATTGTCAGATGGTTTTGTGAGGTGATACTTATGACTAAACATAATTGGCAAACTAAAATTTTTGACCGGGAAATAGGCCCAATTAGGCCACCCAATGAATTCGATAGCTTATTAATTCGAGTCATCAGAAATTGTCCCTGGAACCGCTGCGCATTTTGTCCCCTTTACGGGCAAGAAAAATTTTCTAAAAGAGAATTGCAAGATATCTTACGAGAAATTGACGAAATTTCCCGGGCAATAACAAAAATAATAGATATATCAAAAAATTTGGAAACAGAGTCATATCGAAATTTCAAATATAGGGGAAATCCACAATTAGGTTCTAAAATCAGTCAAGAAACTGTAAGGGAACTTTATTATAAAGATCGAGAATTGAGCAGGATTGCCTTTTGGCTCTACTGGGGAGGAAAAAAAGTGTTTCTACAAGATGCTGATGCCCTAGTAATCCCTCCGGAAGAATTACAAGTTATTTTGAACCATATAAAATATAAACTTCCTACAGTTACAGAAGTAACTGCCTATTCCAAGGGCCGAACCCTGGCAAAAAGATCTCTGGATACTTTACAAAAATTAAGAGAAAATGGTCTCAGTAGAATTCACATGGGATTGGAAACTGGAAGTGACACTGTATTAAACATGGTCAATAAAGGAGTCACTAAAGCAGAACAAAAACAGGGGGCAAAAAAGGCGGTCCAAGCTGGTTTTACATTAACTCAATATGTACTACTTGGCCTGGGTGGGCGCGAATACAGTTCTGAACATGCCAAAGAAACTTCTCAAGTCATCAATGCTGCCAGTCCCAGTTTTGTTCGAATGAGAACTTTGAGTATTTCACCAAATACTGAATTACATGATTTAGTTCAACAAGGAAAACTAACTCCCTTAAATGATGACGAAATTGTCCAAGAAAAAAGGGAAATAATTAAAAATATAGATACAAGTTCTTTTTTAACTTGTGATCATAGATTAAATCTGTTGGAAAATCTCAAAGGGCAGCTACCTGAGGATAAGGAAAAACTATTATTAAAAATCGATGCTTATTTAAAACTTAACAAAGAAGAACGTCAAAATTTTCAACTAGGAAGAAGATTAGGTTTTTATAAACAATTCAAAGATATGGAACGAGATAGTCTCTATGATAAGGTGAAAAGTATTCAAAATAAATTAAAACAAGATGGAATATCCATTGAATCTGTGGTGGAACAACAAAAACAGAAATTATTGATGTAAAGCATAGGCAGGTGCGGCAATTTGTTGTGACCTTGACCGCACCTACCTTCAATTTCTTTAATCTTTATTCCACCCTCTTAATCATTCTGCCGCCAAATCCAATAGCCCAAGGTTTACTGTCTTTTCTGTTATGATAAAACCAGATTTCTTTTTCATCGCCTTTAACATTTATAGTACCTACATATCGAGTTACAGGTTTAATCTGATATACTTTATCTTCTCTAATCATTCTGCATTGAAGAGTATTTTGTTGAACAAATAACTCCAGTTCCATACCTTCACCTGATTTAAAGACACCTGACCGGGATACAAGTAGCTCACTAGGCCAGTTCCGCTGGTAGTAGCTCACCTTTGAAGTGTCCACGTGCAATCCAAGTAATATATTAACGATCCCATGCCAAGCTTTATAAACAGGAAAACCGCGGAGATTACTCAGTACTACCACAGCTAATTCTTCTTCCGGAATAAAGCCGGCATGAGAAGAGACTCCCGTCAAGCTACCGCCATGTTGAATCAGGGTTCTGCCATAGTAATTTGACTGAATCCAAGAACCCAGGTTATATGTACTGACCAGATCCCAAGGTGAATATGTCACAGGATGTAGTAGTTTTTGTATTGAACTTTTTGTTAAAATCCTATTATCAGGTTTTAGCCCCTGCCTTCCACCGAGAGCTAACATCTGAAAAAACTTCACTAAGTCCCGGGCAGTTGACCTGAGCCAACCTCCTGCTTGATAAGGAGGTGCTTCCTGCCATCCCTGGGCTTTTTTGACCTCTTCCGTATTTTCATCGTAATAATATAAAGAAGTTACATTGTCACTGTGTAAAACTTCATCCAGAGAAAAAGTGCTCCGATTCATATTTAAAGGCTTGAGAAAATTTTCCGATATATAATCTTGATAACTTTTCCCGGAAACTTCTTCAATAATTTTTCCCAACAAAGCATAGCAATCGTTAGAATAACTGGTGTATTCTCCAGGGCTACCTAACAAATCGATCCCTTCTCTGGACACATAATCTATCAGATCTTGATAACTGTTAAGCTGTACCTGTTCTTCTTCATTATTGTTTTCTGTTTTATCGCCAAGTTTTTGGACCAGCTCATCCTCGTGTTCAGAATTCTCTCTAATACTGTAAATCAATGCTTTTAAAGGTGGTAATCCGGTAGTATGAGTTAACATGTTCAAAATGGTTGTATCTCTTAGATCTTTTTTCCTACCGAATTGTAATTGAGGAAGAAACGTTTGAACTGAATCATCCAGAGATAGCTTGCCCTGTTCTTGCAGCTTTAATATTGCCGCAGCAGTAAACGTCTTTGTAATAGAGGCAATCCCCATAATGGTATTTTCATCAATGTAAGCTTTTTCACCTAAATCCCGGTACCCAAATCCAGAAGCGTATATCAGTTCATCGCCTTTAGTGATAGCTACTGCTAATCCCGGGGAATCATGATCCCTTTGAACATTAGCTAAAAAACTTTCCAAAGACTTAAGTTCTCTTTGAGATAATTTTGCACCAAAATCCACACACACCCACTCCCTTATTCACCAATGACTTTAACTAAAACCCGCTTCTTACGACGACCATCAAATTCACCGTAAAAGATTTGTTCCCATGGACCGAAATCCAACTTACCATCTGTAATTGCCACAACCACTTCACGCCCCATGACCTGACGTTTCATATGAGCATCAGCATTATCTTCCACCGTGTTATGAGCGTACTGGGAAACGGGTTCATGAGGGGCCAGTTCCTCCAACCACTTTTCATAATCCTGATGCAAGCCTGACTCGTCATCATTAATAAATACACTGGCAGTCAAATGCATAGCATTTACCAAGCAAATTCCTTCCTTAACCCCGCTTTGTTGAACTACCTTTTCAACCTGGGGAGTAATATTAATAAACTCCCTTCTGTGGTTAGTTTCAAACCACAAGTATTCTGTTTGAGATTTCATATTATTGACTTTCACCTCCCAAAGAAAGATTTTTAATTCATAAGACAAAACAATAAACAATTAAATCGTTTTTAAAAAAATTCTGTAATTCAAGTAAAATATCCTTCAGCTATTATGTCATATTTACATTGACATATTTTTTTCATTAATATAATGTATTATTTAATGCATTTTTTATCATAAAATGCTATACTGTAAAATTTTAATTGAACGGATTATGCGGGTTTGACAGTACATCTTAACAAGTGAACAGGAGAATTAGAGCCAAATAACAGGATGTTATTTGCTGATCTTATTAAAGATGAATAGTTGATTAGGAATCAGGAGTATTAATGTACCAAACCTAAGCATTTTTAATTGAAATAGAAATTTACAGTTTCAACATTCAACTTTAATACAGCCTATCTTAAAATAAATTAAGGGAGCAAGAGCCATGAAAACCAAACTAAACAGTCACACAAGTTCAAATAGTATCCCAGTGCAAACACCCTTCTTTTACGGTTGGGTAATTGTCTTCCTAGGAGCTTTGGCCTTGTTTTTTTCAGGACCAGGCCAAACTTATTCTGTTTCCATATTTATAAATTACTATGTTGAGGATTTGGGATGGAATAGATCTTTGGTTTCGGGCTTTTACTCTGCTGCCACTCTAGTGTCCGGCATGAATTTAGCTTTAATTGGTAAAATTATAGACGGTAAAGGGCATAGAAAGATGGTTTTAATTATTCCCATTTTACTTGCTATTACCTGTATTTGGATGAGCTTTGTAACCGTGCCGGTAATGTTAATTGTGGGTTTTCTATTCTTGAGAATGTTTGGTCAGGGATCTATGACTTTACTCCCTAATACATTAATCCCCCAGTGGTTTGAAAGAAAACGAGGGATAGCTCTGAGCTTTATGGCATTAGGTGGTGGAATAGCCTCAGCAGTATATCCACCCGTAAACGAATTTATGATTAACAATCTAGGTGTAGAGATAGCCTGGAGAGCCTGGGCAGGACTGTTGATATTTGTTATGGCACCAATTGGTTGGTTTTTCGTTCGAAATAAACCGGAGGATATTGGAGAAAAACCTGATGGAAATGGCCATCCCGACAATCAGAATGATATTAATTCAAATTATACTAAACAAAATAAGCAATCAGAGACCAATGATGTTATTAAAAATAATGAACAAGACCCCTGGACCTTAGCGGAGGCCAAAGGGACCAGAACATTTTGGTTAATGCTTGTAGTAACTGCAATACCTGCCATGATAAATACTGGTCTAGTTTTCCACATGGTGTCAATCATGGCTGAGAAAGGACATTCTTCAAGTTTTGCCGCTTCGATATTGAGTATTTTTGCTATTACACAGCTTTGCAGTACTTTTATAGCTGGTTATATTTTAGACAGGGTTCAAGTTAATCTTGTTAAGGCAGCTAATTTCTTTATATTTATGATCACCATGACAATAGTTTTGACAGCTGAATCCGCATGGCTGTTAATTCTCTACGCCATTATGCACGGGGCATTTTCTTCTTTTGAACAAGTTAGTACCAATGTGTTATGGCCAAATTATTTTGGTAGAAAACATCTGGGAAGCATTAGAGGAGTTGCTACTACGGCTATGGTTATCGGATCAGCCCTTGGGCCACTTCCCTTCGGAGCTTCTTACGATATATTCGGAGGTTATTTTGAAATCATTATATTGATGATGTTTTTCCCTTTACTGGCAGGTTTCTTTTGTATAATTTCCCCACCTCCCAGGAAAAACAACATTTAGAACTTAACACTAAGAGATTGAGATGGGATCATAAAAGGTAACTGATCATTAAAAAACAGGGGCTTCAGTTGAATTATAATACTGAAAACCCCTGTTTTTTATTTTACTTGATTTTAGGCTTGCCTTTCCCTATGATATCTATTACTGGACACAACATTGTCTTCGTCTCTTGCTTTTTGGATAATTAATATTGAGAGCAGTATACAAGAGGCACCTATTAACTGTAATATTGAAAGTTGTTCATTGAATATTAACGCTGCCAAGCATGCAGAAGATACTGGCTCTAAGGTGCTAATGATAGAAGCTCGTGATGGTCCAATCAAGCTCAGTCCTAAATAAAAGCAAGCAATGGCAATTAATGTAGAAAACACTCCTAAGATAACACCATAAAACATGATTTCATCATTGATATTTGCTAGATTATAGCCGTTATTGAAAATCAGTTCCCTTCCAAGGAAAAAACCTGCACAAGATATAGTTAGTATAGCCGATGCAGGAAACCAATGAACATCTTTCAAAATACGACTGCTTCCTACCACGTACAGTGAATAAAGGAAAGCAGCCAACATAACAAAGGTTACACCTTCCCAGTTTACGTCCTCCACTACAGGTCCTAGTACAAAGATTGATCCACAGAGGGATACTGCTAGAGCAAGAATTTTTTGAGAATCAACCGGTTCTTCACCTAAAAAGTAAGCCAGGATACAAACCATTACCGGGTAAGTAAACAGCAAAAACCCGGCTAATGAAGCCGGAATTAAAGATACCCCGTGAAAGTACATACTAGAGAAAATTCCGTAACCTGAAGCCCCTAAGGCAATCAAAGTTAACACCTGTTTCCAGCTAAGCTGCCATTTAAGATGATTGGTTAATGCCATACATCCGATAATTATTCCAAAAATGAGAGCAGCTACAGTAAATCGAATAGTCAGCAAATCCATTGTATTGGCTCCAGAAGCATAGGCAAGTTGAGCCAATACTGTCATAGATCCAAAGCCAATTGCAGATACTGCTGTAATAAAGATTCCCGCTTTCTTATACAACATCGTATATTCCCCCTTTCTTGGAAAGTTTTGTTTAAGCTAGTACTCAATAGTTTAATTGCAAAGTTAAATTAAATTATTCAGCTTCTTGTTTGATTCTGTGTTTTAAATTTGATCATATTGAGGGAACATCTCAATATTGTTTCTCGACATAGATTCGACAACAAACACGGGATTATATTAGAGTATACATCTTTATAACAGAGTATTTGAGATTTATTTGGCTATATTCAGCTGTCAGCCATTTATAAGATATCACAGAGACTATATTTTTGACAAGAACCAAAGAACAATAAAAAATAAATTTAATAAGCAGCTATAAAAAATGCCGAGCTACCTTAGTTAACTACAAGGCAGCTCGGCTAATAAACGAGTTTTAAATTTATTACCATCTAAATGCAGCACAGGCTACTGCAAATCCCACACCAGATCCGACGAATAATACTAAATCTCCTGGAGATAGTTTATCTTCGCTTAAAGCTTTGTTAAGGGCAATGGGAATGCAAGAGGAACCGGTATAACCGTATTCACCCATAATATAAGTGGTTTTTTCTTCGGGAAGATCTATTATTTTCATAACTTCCTGGATTACCATCTTATTTATTTGAGTAAAGAATATATGATCAATATCTTGATAGTTAAGTCCCTGGGATTGTAACACTTCTTCTATTAGAGGAGGCCATATTTTAATATTGCGATCAGGGGGCAAAGGTTTTAAAAATGTCAGTTGATGTTCTCCTTTTTGCAACCGTTCTTCATTCATAGGGTTTTTAGCGCCTCCCCCATAGATTCCTAGGAAATCATACTGGGTTCCATCAGCGATCATTTTACCGTTCATAAAACCCCTATCCTGATTTTTGGTGCCTGATAAAACTACGGCTCCGGCACCATCGGCAAAAATAGGTAGAGCACTGGAGTCTGATTTGTCTACGAATTTAGACATATTATAAACTCCGATTAATAATATGTGTCGATAAGCTCCCGTTTGTATCATCCTTGAAGCCACTTCCAGTCCACTAACAAATCCGGCACAGGAAGCATTTAAGTCAAAGGTCCCCGCATTAAAAGTCTCTAAACGTCCTTGAACCACCGAGGAAGTAGCCGGTGTGATGTATTCCGGAGTGTCTGTAGCTATAATCAATAACTGAATATCATCTTTGGATAAACCCGCATTTGCTATGGCTTGTTCTCCGGCTTTCACAGCCATATCAGCAGTGCTTTCATCTTTTCCAGTAAAATACCGCTGTTTTATCCCAAGTTTTGTCTCAAGGCCATCCTTCAAAGGATGGCCTAATATTTCTGCAATATCATTATTAGTGTACAGATGTGGAGGAAGATACTTGCCTGTACCTGTAATCACGGCATTTTGTACTAAGCTATTCATTGATTAATCCTCCTTCAAAAACTCCCGAATTAAATTATTAGCTGTGTCAGGTCTCTCCATAAAAAACAAGTGCCCACCTTCTGATAATAGTTCCAGGCGAGAATGTGGAATTTTATCGTGCAGCAACTGAGCATTTTCCCAGGGAACTACCCGGTCACCTTTAGCTGCTAATATAAGAGTGGGTGCCTTTATATGGGAAGTTTTTTCTTCACCATTAAAAGCTGCGCCAGCTTCCATTTGTCTCAGATATGCGTGTTTTGGCTGGGGATTTGTAGATTTCTCGTGTAAAATTTTATCTATTATATCTTGGTTTTCGTCCCATAACCGACGGTCTAGAGCAACACCCACGGCATTTCTTAATTCATCCAGGGAAGAGTATTCACCCCCACCTTTTTGCATAACTTCTAAGGTTTCCTGGGGAATCGGAATACTATTGGGCCCACCAAAGGATGTTGAACAAAGAATCAACTTCTCTACCTTGTCAGGATAGCTATACGCCAGTTCTTGGGCAATGAACCCGCCTAGAGAAACCCCTAAAACATTGGCTTTGTCAATTTCAAGGGCTTCCATTAGCTGAGCTGCATCCTGGGCCATCAATTCAACGGAATAGGGATCTTGGGGTTTATCTGAACCCCCAACCCCTCTATTGTCAAATTTGATTAGTTGAAAATTCTGTTGTAATTTCTCCTGTCGATACCACATCCAGGTAGCATAACCCAAGCCTTCTATCAACAAGAGAGGAGTCCCCTCACCTTTTACTTCATAATATATATTAATACCATTGGCTTTAACTGTAGGAATAATCACCCCTCCTTTCAAGGGATAGACTTCTCATATATTTCTCATCTACTAATAGTACACTAGCAAGGTAAGTAAAATATTATTCTCCGAATTCTCTGAAATCAGTTACCTGTTCAAATCTATACTCACCATTTTCTTCAACCACTTCGCTGACAGACATATGAGTTACACCTTCACGGACTCCGGGCTCATAAGAGATTTCAGGTGCCAGACCTTCTGTAAAGTGAAGCTGATTCATAGCATCAATATAACCGTCCCAAGTCAAGTCATCTCCTGCTTCTTCAAGACCTGCCACAAAGGTTTCAGCTGCTACCCAACCGGCCATAGTATAAGCATTAATAGGTTCGTCAGGGTAATATTCTTCCATTGCGTCATTTAGAGGTTGAAGGGCCTGTTCATCCATCTCTAACCAGCCCAGGGAATAAAGTTCTGTCATTACTTGAGGAGCTTGAGGGGCTGCCATTTCTAAAAATGAATCATCCGTGTTAGAATATGTGGTCATTATGGGAACCTCGTAAGAGGCGTCCTCAAAATCACCCAATATATTAGCCGCATCGTCTGACAGGGCATATAGTAATACCATATCCGGATCCTGATCTCTTGCTAATTGAATTTGACTGGAAAAGTCCGTATCTCCAGGGTTAAAGGAGATCTCTCTATCTGCATCTAGGGCATCTTCTCGTCCCATTTCCTCAAGACCAGTTTTGATTCCCTGTAGTCCATCTTGGCCCACATCGTCATTTGCATAAATAACAACCAATTCATCTGCATCAAACTCATCTATAGCGTATTCTGCCATAAGTTTACCTTCATAATCGTAAATAGGTTGAACAGGAAAAAAGTTTTCACCTGCTTCTCTAAATTCAGAAGCACCTCCTCCAAAGTAAACCGAGGGAATTCCCTCTTCTCTTACCATATCCATAGTTGCCAGGATCCCAGGAGTTCCAAGCTGACCAACTATAGCAAAGACTTCCTCTTCATAAATTAAAGTCTCCATGCCTGAAATAGCGTTATCTGGTTCAAATTCATCGTCCTGAACTTTTAGGTTGATTTCTCGTCCATCCACGCCTCCCTCTTCGTTTATTGTCTTGAAATAGGATTCCATACCAGCGTAGTAAGGGCTACCCATAAAAGCAAAGGGCCCTGATTGTGGACCAACACTGCCCACTAAAATCTCGTCTTCCGTTACTCCTTGAGAAAGTTCTCCATTTCCAACCTCTTCTTCACAACCTGTCATCACAGCTACCATCAGTATCGCCAAAATAGCGATTGGCAGTACAGCTCTGTTACAAACTGTTAACATAATGTCCCTCCCTCTATAAATTAATTATTTCTTCAATATACTCACTCATTCTCAAGATTTCACTACCATCCATTTTAAGGACTAGGAAGAAAATTTCATATAATGAAATTTTTGTAAAACAGGAGTGCCTTTAAATAAGGGTTGTTCCTGGCAAAATATGGTGGCACATTTAATGGATCTCCACTTGTTCCTTGGTGGTTTTACCTCCCATATCTCACTGGGTCCATTATGGCCCTTATAAATTCCTTCGTTCTACCTAGCCAAGGGTGGAGGCCAGTTTTGCTCCTTAGCAGGGTCAATGCCCGAATGGATTATTATGACTGGCTTCTCCGTGCTCCTTTTGTGGATGTAGTATAAATTCTTAAGACTCCAATTTGGCTGCTTATGCAGCATCCTGCAATAAATTTAATGAACTGTTCTTTAACATCATCCTGCCATTATAAGGTGTCTTTTTGGTACCTAGGGCAAACAAAACTCTGATCAATCTACACGCTAATGCTACAAGCGATTGTTTCTTTTTTAAGGGATTTTCTGGCCTTGTGGTATAATAATCGTGTAATAACTTAAATTCAGGATTCTTGGCTACTAATGGAATCACGCAGCGATATAAGAGTCCTCTCAAACGAGGTCGACCTCGTTTGGTTATCTTGGTTTCACCTTTGTGCTTACCTGAACTGTTCTCTTTTAGATTTAAGCCTGCCAGCTTCTTAATTTGATTTGGATGTTGATAATTAGAAAGATCACCCACTTCAGCCAAAAATCCTGCCACTGTTACCATCCCTACTCCAGGAATACTCATCATTTCTTCTGCTCCTGGAATTTCTTTTAAAATATTTTCTATCTGAACAAGTACTTGTTCTAACTCTTCTATTAAAGCGTCATACTGCGACAATAGGGTTTTCAATTCTTGTCTTGCCATTATTTCGCCTTCTGTTATACCAGTACTATTCTTGGCTGCTTCTTTCAGCTTTCTTGCTCTTTTTTTACCTACTGCTCGATTCACTTCTCGTTTCCAGCAACTTACTATCTCTTCTTCACTATGACCTAATATTTCTTTTGGTAAAGGGAAATTTTTTAGGGTTAATAGTGCTGCTTTTCCATCCCAGTTCTTAAACACTGTGCTGAATTCTGGGAAGTAACGATCTAACCAATTGTCTATCCTACCTTTTACACGCCTTAAGTCATCTGTTAGCCGATCTCGCAAATTCATCCCATTCCGTAGTTCTGCATATATTCCTGTAGGGATATTGGGTACTGAGTAACGGCCATCTTTTACTAACTGTGCTATCACTTTTGCATCTTTAATATCATTTTTAGTTGGTGAGTTGTCGTCTAGTTCTTTGCTCTTTTTTACGTGATTTGGATTTACTAAAATAGTTTGGATACCTGTTTGCTTTAAAAATTGAGCTAGAGTCAGCCAGTATTGGCCAGTAGGTTCCATACCTACTAAGACTTCTTCTTTTGCTTGTTCTTGTTTGATTACCTCTAGCCAACTTAAAAACTTCTTAAAACCTTTCCTGGTGTTTTCAAAGGTGATTGGTTTCGAAAACTCCACACCCCGAAAATCCTGAGCTCTTGCTACGTGTTCTGCTTTTGCAATGTCTACTCCGATAATCAAACTTGACTCTTTTACTTGATTAATTCTCTCATTTTGGGTATACTTCATGGTAAGTACCTCCTCTGCTTAAATTAAGGGTCGTCATTTCTAGGTGTAGCGACACCTCGTATATTAGCAGGAGGTACTTTTTTTATCAATCTTCATTTTAATTCATTACAGGAATGCTCCTTATAAATTTTCCCTCGACATCCTCCAGCCTGAAATATTAGTCACACAAAATCTTATGTTCCCAGATAGGCCTCTTTCACCTGGGGATCTTCCCATAACTCTTTACTGCTGCCTGTTAATTTGAGTTTTCCTGTTTCCAAAATATACCCATAGTGGGCAATTTGCAGAGCTTGATAAGCATTTTGCTCTACCAGAAGCACTGTCACCCCGGCTTCGTTAATTTCCTTAATAATTTTAAAAATAGTATCAACTATTTTAGGCGCTAGCCCTAAAGAAGGTTCATCTAACATCAATACCTTTGGATCAGCCATTAAAGCTCTGCCTAGGGCCAGCATTTGCTGTTCCCCCCCGGATAACGTTCCTGCCAGTTGAGTTCTTCTGTCAGCGATAGCGGGAAAGTAATGGTACACCTGATTAAATTTATTCTCTAACCCCCCCTTGTCTGTTATAGTTATTTATAGAAGGGCAGGAAAGCCCCTCTTGGATCACGTAATAATAAAGTAAAGGTGGCCATCCGGGGAAAGACCAAACACCCCTAGTTAGTACGACTACTTAAAAAAGAACTGTCTTCCCCGGATACCATAAGTAGCAGTTACGGACTATAGAGAAGTTGTGCCTCGAGCACTGATGCTAGACAAGGCTTACCTCTGCTACTAAATACCATCACCTTAAGGAGGTCTTAGAATGTACTTTGTTGGGATTGATTGGGCTGATACAAAACATGATATCCTGGTCATGAGTGGCGATGGTAGAGAACTAGATAACTTCACTATTCAACATTCTAAAGATGGTTTTGAAACTCTAAAAAACAAGCTATTAAAACATGATGACGATCCTGAAAACTTCTATTGCTTAATTGAAACTAAACATGGACTTTTAACCCAATATCTTTTAGAAAATAACTTCACTGTTTATTCTGTTAACCCCAAACTAGTTGATGCTAGAAGAAAAGCTTCTGGGGCTAAAACTGACTTTATTGATGCTAAAATACTAGCTAATATGGGTAGATCAGAGCTCCATGACTTACATAAGCTAGAGCCTGATTCTGAACACATTCAAGAACTTAAAGTACTCACCAGAGATCAAGAAGCTCTTATACAAGAAAGTGCTAGGTTAACAAATAGACTGATTTCAACCCTGAAAGAATATTACCCTGTTGCTCTTGAATTGTTTTCTAAAATAACTCTACCTGTTTCTCTAGCTTTTTTAAGGAAATATCCTACTCCAAAACAGGCTCGAAAAGCTAGTAGAGATGAGATCTTTAAGTTTTTAAAAAAGCAAAAACATCCTAACCCTACGTCTAAAGCTAATGAGATCTTCACAAAGCTTCAAAAACCTAATTTAGAAGGAAACAGAGCCATTTGTTCTGCCAAGTCTAAGTTTTTATTTACTATCCTAGATCAGCTAGAGCCTTTATTAGAACATATTGATGAGTACGACAAGGAAATCGAGAAACTTTTTAAGTCCCACTCTGACAGTAAAATTTTCGACAGCATACCAGGTGCCGGTAAGCGAATTGCACCGAGGCTGCTGGCAGAGTGGGGAGACGATCGCAGCCGTTATGCTGACGCCTCGGTGGTACAGGCCCTTGCGGGAACTTCACCAGTACTCCATCAAAGTGGCAAAATGCGTATTGTAAAAAGGCGACACTCTTGTATTAAGCCTTTTCGAAACGCTTTACATCAGTTCGCTCTACAAACTACAAGGTGGATCCCCTGGGCCAAAGACTATTACTACAAAAAGCGCAAAGAAGGTAAACAGCATCATGAAGCTGTAAGGACTCTAGCTAATATTTGGGTTAGGATACTCTTTGCTATGTGGGTAAACAAAGAGCCCTACAACGAAAGCAAGTTCATAAAAGCTAGAGAAAAACACGCTGCTTAATTTAGTTTTAAAAGAGCAAAATTTCAAATTTGGATTACTGTATCCTGTGTTTCCAAAATTTTACAGAGTTTTATCCTTTACATAGAGAATCTTTTTATTTGTACTATAAGCCCCTATTATTAGATTCTCTTCAACTGTCATTCTGGGGAAAATCCGTCTACCTTCCGGTACTTGTATTATCCCTTTGCTGACTATCGCTTCCGGAGATAGTTTGGTGAGTCTCTTATCCCCTGACAAAACTTCTCCCTGGGTAGGTGTTAATAATCCTGAAATAACTTTTAAAATAGTAGTTTTACCCGCTCCGTTTGCACCCAAAAGTGCTGTGATCTCCCCCTCCTCTATAGACATGTTAATGTCCTCTAAAGCTTTGATATATCCGTAATAAGCTGTTATATCAACTAATTTAAGCACTTGCATCCTCTCCTTTACCCAGATAAGCCTCTTGTACCTTAGGGTTCTTTTGGATGTCTGCGGGATTGCCACAGGCAATTTTTCTGCCAAAGTTCATCACGGTAATTTTATGGCAAATTTCCATTACCAGGCTCATATCATGTTCTACTAGGATAACGGATATGCCGAACTCTTCCTGAACTTGTGTAATTAACCCAGCCAAGTTTTGAGTCTCTCTTTCATTCATTCCTCCTGCCGGTTCATCAAGTAACAGCAATTTAGGCTGGGAGATTAAAGCCCGACCCATCTCAATCTTTTTCTGAATTCCAAGGGGTTGAGAGGTTGCTGGCATTTTCAAAGTATCCTTTATATTTAAAAATTCCGCTATGGATTCAGCTCGTTCCCTGGCTTTAGATTCATCACTTAAACTACCAGGTAGGCTTAAACCTTCCAAAAGTAAACCACTTCTCATATTGGAATGATAACCTACCATTAAGTTCTCTAGGACAGTTAAATTATCAAAAAGTTCCACATTTTGAAATGTCCTACTAATACCGCATCTTATTACCTGATGTGGTGATAAATTTAAAACATTTTGCCCATTATCTAAAAGGATTTTTCCCTTATCCGGTGTATAGAATTTACTGATACAATTAAAAACGGTAGTTTTCCCCGCCCCATTGGGTCCAATTAAGCCGTGAATCTCTTGTTGGTTTACATCCATAGATAACTCATTCACCGCAACTAAACCGCCAAAGCTTTTAGTTAAATTTTCAATTGATAATAAAGCCATAGTAATATCAACCCCCTGGTCCTTCATGTTTAGATTCCGAAGTTTGGTTTTCTTTTGAGCTATTAAAAGAATTGTCAGATTTAGCGCTTTCTGTACCTGATTGATAGCTCACACCGATAATTGCCAGACCACTTTTACCCCACTTGACAAACTTTCTGTATAGGCCTTCAGGAAAATAAATTATTGTCAAAATCAACAGTATCCCTGTAATAATAAAGTTAATGCTTCTAATTCCCTCTAAGACCGGTAAATTACGAGCCAAGTTAGGCACAATTTCTAAGAATGCAGCTCCAACCACACTGCCACCTATTGATGCCAGCCCCCCTATCACTGTCATAGCAACTAAATCAAGGGATGCTTCCAAACCCCAACGGGTTGGTTCAATAAATCTGATCAAATGAGCATATAAACCTCCAGCAATACCCACGTAGAAAGTGCTGATAGCAAAGGCGATCATTTTATATTTGAACATGCTGATACCTACGGCCTGAGCTGCATGACTGCTATCTCTCATGGCCATTAAAGCCCTACCAGTTTTGGAGTTAAGTAAGTTATAAGCAAAGATAGCCAATATAACTAATACTATTGTGCCTAGTATTAATGAATGCTCACGTTGAATGATTTCAAGCCCAAATATTTCTGCCGGTGGTGCTCTTCTACCTGAAAAACCCTCGGTAAAAGCAGTCCACTCAATGAATATGTGCTTAATGGTCATTCCGAGACCTAAAGTAGCGATAGCCAGGTAATGACCTTCTAATCTTAGAGCTATAGCTCCTAAAATTAGACCTAATAACATGGGAATGATTCCTGCAACTAACAATCCCAAAATAAAGGATAAATCCATAACTTGAGTGATATAAGCGGACAGATACGCTCCCAAGCCCATAAAAGCTATATGACCTAGGGATACTTGACCCGAATAACCTAACAGAATATTAAACCCAATGGCACCAATGGAATAAATGACGATCATATTCAGAATAGTCATTTGTCCCCGGGAGAAGATGGGGAGATAGATATTCACTATCGGGACCAGTATAAATAATAAACCCAGGGTGATATACAGATAAGGCCGTTTGAATACAATCATTTTTACACCTTCTTTCCAGGGTTTTTACCTAGTATTCCGTAAGGCTTAATGATGAGAACTATAATAAGCAATCCATAAACAATCACCGTCTGCCAAGTTAAGGACACATAATAACCGATTAAGTTATCTGCAATTCCTATAATAAAACCACCAACAACAGGTCCGATAAAAGAACCAAAACCACCAAGTACTGCAGCAATAATTGATTTTAAGTGAACTTCCATCATCATAGTAGTAGAAACATTGGTAGTAGGAGCTACCAGGACTCCGGTGACAGCTCCCAAGGTGGCGGCAATTATCCAGGACAACATGTGTATTCTTTGTACGGGAATTCCCATTAATCGAGCCGTTGTTTCATCTTGGGATGTTGCCCTGATTGCCATGCCCCAAAAGGTATTGTTAAGAAGATAGAATAACACCAGCATAATGACTATAGTAACCCCTATGATAAACAGGGCATTAGGACGAAGGATAAGATCTCCCACGACTATGTTATCTGCAGCTACGGCAGGTCTCATATAATGCGAGTCTATCCCGAATATTGCAGCTGCCAAACCATCAATTGCCATTATTAACCCTAAGGTGATAATCATTCTTCCTATTTTACTAGCTTTATGGGCAGGTCTAATACAAAACCTGTGTACAAAGCCACCTAAAAACACGGCAAAGATAATTGCAGCTAAAAATGCAACAATATAGGGTAAATCTCCTCTCCATAAAGTAAAGGCTAAAAAACTTGCAAACATGGCCATCTCGCCTTGGGAAAAGTTAATAATGGTGGCAGTTTGATAGATCAAAACAATTCCAAGGGCTGCTAGAGCATATAAACTTCCTGTTTCTAAGCCGGAAATTACTATCTGGATAAACACAGACATTTATATCCACTCCCACTCTCCTGGTTATTGTAAAAAGCTTTCCAGTTCTTTCACTACCCATGGCAAATCGTCAATCATCAGATTATGCCCACAATGCTCATTAGTCACCAGTGTGGCAGAAATTCCAAGGTCAGAGATAGTTTCTCTGATCATTTCCCTGGTGACAACCTGATCTAAATCACCCCAAAGTATTTTAGTAGGAAGTTTAATATCCCTCGCTTCTCCAGTACCGTAATCGACGCCATTGCTCACTTCACTGATGTTAAACTTGTTTAGGGCATTATAGACATCAATTAAATTGCGCTGAGTTAAAATATCGTCTAAGTATTCTTCATATTTTTCCGGGGAAGGTTGATTATTGACGTAGATTAGCTGATTCCAAATCTGACGTACAACTTCCCGATCTTTTCTTTGAAATGCCTTAACTATGGAATCAAATTCCTGGGCTACCTCATCCCTAGTGATAACCCTTTCTAAAGGTTGTTGCTCTTGATCACTTTTATAGATAGGATAACCACGTGTAGAAATGGGTGCTAATAGAGCTAGTTTATCAGCATATTGAGGATTATCGGCGATCAATTTCATAGCAACAGCACCGCCAGTTGACCAACCAACCAGATAGAATTTTTCAAGATTTAATTTATCGCAAAATTGGCGCAAAACCAGAGATAGATCTTTTATATCATTAATTGGTTTGTTATAAGTTGAGAGCCCAAAACCCGGCAAGTCTATGGCATAAATTTGATATTTCTCGGTCAAGTTTTCCATTAACAGATCCCAGTGCTTCGAAGAAGTCATATTTCCATGAACCAAAACCAAAGGATAACTAGAGCTAGACCCTTCACGCCAGCGGTAATAAATTGTCTCCCCCCTGGGTATTTCCACAGAATCAATGTTAATCCGAACCATAAATACCCTCCTTGAGTCCGTATTTTTTCATTTTTCGATACAGTGTAGACCTGGGTATATTCAATATACTAGCTGCCATGGATTTATTGAAATCATAAAGTTCTAGTGTTTCTCTGATAACCTTTTTTTCCACCTGTTCTACTATTTCATTTAATCCTTCTTCCGGATAACTTGGAGATTCGCTAATTTGCAATTGTTTTAGAAGTTTTATGGGTATATCGCTCTTCTCAATTACAGTGGTTTCAGCATTGACTGCCAAGCGCTGAATAATATTTTTCAGTTGCCTGATATTACCCGGCCAATCATATTTTTGAAGTACCTCAACTGCTTCTTGAGAAATTTGTTTATTCTCTCCCATTTCTTGTTTAGTTTCGTATAGAAAATCTTCTGCCAGTAGTGCTATATCTTCTTTTCGATCTTTAAGAGGCGGTATATTCAAAGTCAAGACATTTATCCGATAAAACAGGTCCTCTCTAAAATCATCAGTTGCAACTAACTCTTCTAAATTCTTATTGGTTGCAGCTATAATCCTGACATCAACTTCCTGTTCTTTTTGGCCTCCCAGTCGCTCTACCTCCCCTTCTTGAATAACTCGCAAGAGCTTGGCCTGCATTTTTTTCGGCATATCACCAATTTCATCA
Organism: Natranaerobius thermophilus JW/NM-WN-LF; assembly: GCF_000020005.1. NCBI lineage: Bacteria > Bacillati > Bacillota > Clostridia > Natranaerobiales > Natranaerobiaceae > Natranaerobius > Natranaerobius thermophilus. The sequence goes on from NC_010718.1 coordinate 2,959,529, forward strand.
AAAAACAGGGTGCCTTTGTCGGCAAGTTCAAATTTACCTGGTTTTCCTTCTTTAGAGGCGCCTGTAAAAGCCCCACCTTGATAACCAAATAGCTCGGATTCCAGTAAATTTTCTGGTATAGCAGCACAGTTTACTTTGATAAAAGGATGATCAGAACGATGACTTTCATTGTGAATGGCCTGGGCAAAGATTTCTTTGCCCACTCCACTTTCACCCGTTATAAGTACATTTAAATCAGTTCGCGCTGCTTTTTTAGCATTTTGTTTACATGCTTCCATTTTAGAGGAACAGGTTTTGATATTATCCCAAGAATACTTAGTACTATAAATTTGGCGCACTCTTTGTTTGTAGTGGTCTAGTTTCTTTTCCAAGAGCTTATTTTTATCTGCCAAGTCCCTTAACTCTTTCAAATTTTGAAACAGAACCATGCCGAAACCGCCGACAATTTCACCACTGTCATAATCGTAAATTGGTATTCTGTGAACGACGGCATCTTCTCCTGTTCTTGCGAATTTATGTTTTTTAGCTATATCAAATTCACCGGATTTAAGCACAACGGGCCATTTGCTATTATGATCGACCTCCACAGCCGGGCGACCTATGGCCTGCTGTTTTGAAACTTTCAATAGATCAGCAAAGGCTCTGTTTATCATTCGAATAATCCCTTTTTCGTCCACAAGGATCACTGGCACGGGAATCACATCAAAAATCCTGTCTACTACATCAACTACATTTTCAAAATTTTTGAGTATTGTGCTCACAAGCAGACCTCCCCCCACAGATTTGTAGCAATACGCTACATTCTGTGAGAAAATTTCGACAATAACCAGTTTAATCCTGCACTTGTTTTTTAGTTGTTAATAGATAATTGATAATTGTTTACTTGGATTAGTAATCTCTACAGTACCACTCCACCGTCTACACCATAAACTGAACCTGTTACAAAAGAGCTGTCATCAGAAGCCAGAAAACAATAAATATTAGCAACTTCTTCAGGACTTCCCAATCTATTAAGAGGTGATTTTTCCTGCATCATATTAACCACTTTCTCGGGCATTTCAGAAACCATTTCAGTTTCAATGAACCCGGGGGCCACTGCATTTACTCGTACATTATTTTTACCCAGTTCTTTAGCCCAAGTTTTGGTCATGCCTATGACTCCCCATTTAGTTGCTGCATAGTTGGTCTGGCCAAAATTTCCATATAGACCTACTACGGAAGAAGCATTTAGAATAACTCCCTGTTCCTGCTTTTTCATGATTTTGGCTGCTTTTTGGCCTACTAGGAATACACCTTTTAAATTGACATTAATTACTTTATCAAACTGTTCTTCTGCCATTTTAGTTAAAGTGGCATCAGCAGTCACTCCAGCATTATTGACAACTACGTCCAACTTGCCGTAATCATTTACGATTTGATCAATGAGTTGATCTACCTGGGTTTTATTGGTCACATCAGTTACTTTGGCTTCAATACTTCCTCCACTTGCACTCAGGGCATTCCTTGTCTCAGACAGTGTCTCTTCCTCTACATCGCAAATGATTACCTTAGCCCCTTCATCTACAAACTTTTGAGCTGTAACTTTACCAATTCCAGCTGCCCCTCCTGTAATCAATGCCACTTTATCTTGTAATTTCACAATCAATCCCTCCAGTTATATTTAAAATTTAGTTCTCTAAATAATCCCTTTACTTTTTGCCTCAGATTTTAATTCTTCTCTAAAATTCGGGTGAGCTATATTTATTAAATTTTCGACTCGTTCTTTAATTGAGCGCCCTCTCAGGGCTGCTACACCGTATTCTGTAACTACATAATCTACGTCATTTCTAGGTAAGGTGATTCCTGCTCCTTCATTCAATGCAGGAACTATTGTCGAGATAGTATCATCTTTGACTGAGGAGTAAAGGGCAATAATTGACTTACCACCCTCTGACTTCTGTGAACCTACAGCTGTATCACATTGGCCGCCGGTTCCACTGTATATAGAATGACCCAGACTTTCAGAACAAACTTGACCTGTTAAATCTACCTGCAATGCAGTGTTAATGCTAACCATTTTCCAGTTATGACCAATAATATATGGGTTATTTACTACTTTACCCCTCTGAAATTCCACTCCCAAATTATTGTCTAGAAAGTCATAGAGCTTTTGAGAACCATAGGCAAAGGTAGCCAACATTTTATCTTTCCAAAGGGTTTTTTTCCTATTAGTAATAACACCTTTTTCATATAGATCTACCATACCATCTGTCATCATTTCGGTATGAATACCTAAATCTCGTTTATCTTCCAGGGCTTTTGCTACTGCGTTTGGTATTCCACCTATTCCCAATTGCAAAGTTGACTCGTCTTCAACGAGTTCGGCAATGTAACCACCTATCTTATGATCTTTGTCTGTAGGTTCTATTTCTGGCAAAGTAAATAGAGAAGTATTATTTTCAACTAAATAATCAACCTGAGATATATGAACATTGATATCTCCATAGGTCCTGGGTAAATTTTCATTAATCTCTAAAATAACTATATTGGCTTGTTCTATAGCCTCTTTCTCGTAGGTAATACCAAGGGACAAGGAAAAATTCCCGTGTTTGTCCATTGGGGTGGCAGTACCTAGAAAAACATCAGGTTTTCTATATTGGAACCTACGAGTGGCCGATAAATGAAGATGATTGGGAATATAGCTGACATTGGCACCTTGTTTGGCAGCTTTTCTGACATGAGGGCCATAAAACCAGCTTTCCATGAAAAAACTATCCTCCATACCTTCCTGACTGTAAAAACTATACTCTGCCAGAGGTAAACAGGTGATAACCCTGACATCCCTCACATAATCTCTTCTACTTCCCAGCTGGTTCATTAGCCCAGGGGGTTGTGAAGCAGCCATGGCTGTTACCACCTCATCACCGGATTTAATTTGTGAAACCCCTTCGTCCAAAGAAACTAGTTTTTTACGATATTCCTCTTTGAGACGCATTTTAGTCCCTCCCAAAAGTTAACTTTGATAAGATTCAATTAAAAAATCTATTAAGCCCAGGCTAGATTAAAGTAACATATCCTTCTTTAATTACCCCATTTAATAACAGAGGCATTCCAGGCATAACCTATGCCTGCACTTACCCACACCACTAAATCACCATCTGTAATTTTTCCCTGTTCCAGGGCGAGCTCAGTTGATAAAATTTGATCGAATTGACCTAAATGGCCGTATTCTTCAAGATAAATAGATTGTTTTTCAGAAAGATTCAGTTCTTCCAGAACACCTTTGTGAGCTGATTTTTTCATATGAAGAAGGGCTAGATAATCGATATCACTAGTGCTATATCCACTTTTTTCTACAGCGGTTTCAATCACTTTAAAGAAGTTCTTAATTGATACTTCATCTAATCGCTCCTTCATACCCTCAGGATCCGTCACATCTAAGTAATTTTCTTTATTCTTGATGGCTTCACTGCTAATTGGTTGTTTAGTACCTCCTGCCGGTACTATTACATCTTCAGATAGAGAACCATCGGTTATAATTGAGCTTTCGAGCACTTTATTTTTGTTTAATCCTTTTTGCAAAATCATGGCGCCTCCACCAGATCCTAGATTATACATAAACCGTACTCGTGGATTTTCATAGTCAATAAAATCACAGTTCCTATAACCACCAGCCAACAACACTGTATTAATATCTGGATTAGCCATCATTAAAGACTTAGCTATCTCGATTCCAACTACCCCAGTCCCACAACGTTGACTTATATCAAAAGCCCAGGCATTTTCGGCCCCGATTTCATACTGTAGTTTTATCCCGGCAGTCCATAGCAACCATTCTTTATGTTCTTCTCCAATATAGATGACCAGATCAATGTTCTCGGGATCTATTTCTCCTTTTTCAATTGCCCTATTGGCAGCCTTGATGCCCATTTCACAGGTGTGGTCTTCTTTTCCGGGGATTGGTTTCTGTTTAATTCCCATTTTGTCCTCGATTACATCCTGAGGAACGCCGCTTTTATTTGCCAATTCCTGACTAGTCATAAAATTATCGGGTATATACGTAGCCAGGGAAACGATACCTATACTGTTTCTGTTCATCTGTTGATCTGACACTGCAGCCACCTCCGAAATTTATATAACTATAACAATTTATGTTTAAAAATTTGCAATTTTCATGCCATTTTTTATTCTACCTATAAGAACAGGCAAAACCCCTTTATAAAGCTCTAAATAAAAAATAACCCTGCCCGTTATCTGCACAGGACAGAGTTATCATCTGTTGTATATTAATACAATCTACTTTTGATAGTGTTTTTCTATGTTGCAAACTGGCCTTTCATATCAGACAATACTTGTGTTGCGGACATGCTTTTGTTTTATTTTGCTACAATGTTTCGTTTTGCTACATCTATAACATTTTTGGTGTTAATATTGAAATCAAGTACAAATAATTATAAGATAAATTTAAGAAGATGATCATCTTTGCCATCAGTTTATCATGTATTTATGAGTTATCTAAAAAGAAAGGAATGACAACATGATTAATATCAACAAAATCAAAAATATAACCCAACAGAAACCTCTAATGACAACTTTGGTTATGTTGTTACTTGTGGCTATTTTGATTTTGACAATATTTTGGGATAATCTACTAACGGCCATTGGAAAATTTCTGGTAGCTGAAGAACCCCTAGAACGGGATGGCTCTTACATCCTAGTCCTACAAGGCGGTATTCCAGATAGAATTGCCCATGGGGTTGAACTTCATCAAGACAACTACGCTGAGAACATCTTAATGGTAGAAAGCAAAAGCTTTACCAATTACGAACTCATGGAACAGAAACAGTTAGATCTGCCTTCTAGTGCCGAAATCAATAAGCAAGCCGCTATGCAAATGGGGATTGACGATGATCAAATTAATATTATCCCTGGAAAAGTAGATAGCACTCAGCAAGAAGCAGGTAAAGTCGCCCAGTATTTATCAAGCAATTACCATAGCGAAGAAGACCTTAAGGTAATTTTGGTAACATCTAGATACCATTCTAAGAGGGCTAAATTAATTTTACAAACAGAACTAAAGGAACATGACTTAACAAACATAGATATAGTTTCGTCACCCAGTCATTATGACCCTTATTATCCTGATGAGTGGTGGAAGAACAGAAGACAAGCCCGAAATACTTTTATGGAGTATTTAAAATTAATTAATTTTTATACCTTTAACTTTTAGTCAGGTAATTTTGGATTAGGTTAAATTGAGGATGAGATTTCAACCCTCCATAACCTATATCAGCTCCCATCAGGCCCGGTAAGCTGTTTAATTCCAACAATACAGGGCCATGGGGGGCTATACCTATATCCCAACCCAGTAGTACCCCAGGGAATAAGGAAATATTATTCTCAATTAGCTGTCTTGCCTCTCGGTAAAAAGGTATTTTAAAATTTTTAAATCTAAATCCACTATCTGGATGGAACTCTCTTTGATCACCACTATAATGCAAGTGAGTATAGCCGTACTTTTTTAATATACCTTTTTCCTGATGAATTGGGACGAACAAACCTCCTTTACTAATATTATCTACCCTTTGACTTTTTGCACCGAACCTCATTAAAGCTGCCAAAAGCATAAACTCATCTTGTTCTCTATCATAAAAAGTGATAAATCTAATGGTATTCAAACTCTTATCGTATATTTGATTAATGCTTTTATGTTGAGACACTTCGGTTTCAAAGATAAAATCAGAGTCTATCATATCAGAAAAGTCTAATCCATCAATATTCTCTTCAGTAATACGACCACAACCTGCTCCTCCCATACCTGAAACAGGTTTATAAAAAACTTTCATTCCAGTAGTAATGGTTTTTTTAATCTGTTCTTCAAATTGTTTTGGTGACAAAGGAGATATTTCCCCATGATTAAATTTAAAATAATCATCCTGTAAATTCCACCCTATCAAACTAGGTACCGGAACTTCACTTTTTCTGGCATAAAAATGAAAAAAGAGTTTATTACTGGCCACTTTATCTATAATATCTGGAGTATCCTGTCGGCTTTTATTCATTATCTCTGTTTCTTGTTTCATACTTAAATAATTACCTATCGCAGTTATATGTGGCCTGTACAAAAATTTTAAAAAATAATGATAGGGTAACGACTTATCACTATAAAATAATCTCCATAGATCATATAACATGGTCGTTAACGGCTTACGTTTCCTTTCCTGAATCAAATTTCTAAATCTCTGTTTGGCATTGCTTAGATTCATATTATCGACACCACCATAGATAATCTTCATTATTTATAAGCTGTATTAAATGTGTAAAAAAAGGGCGTATCACTATTACGTGATACGCCTATTTTTTCCATAAATGAGTCAATTTATTAAATTGATGTGTTTTTTACATCACCATCTAATGTAATGTTAGATATTGCTATTGCTATAATTTTACTTTTTCTTCTTTTTGGGTAACTGATGAAGGGGCATATCTAAGGAGTCCAGAGCGGCTTCCCAAAGAGTTTCGCTCAAAGTAGGGTGAGGATGAATCAACTCTCCCAGATCAGCGGTTTTTAGTCCTTCTTTGACTGCTACAGTTCCTTCTTGTATTAAATCAGAGGCATGAGGACCCATAATATGGACTCCTAAAACCTGATCCGTTTCTTGGTGAGATAATATTTTTACCTGACCATCTATTTTGCCTTCTGCCAAAGCTTTTCCATTGGCACCAAAGGGAAAGCGTCCTACTTTATAAGGGATTTCTTGTTCTTTAAGAGAAGCTTCATTTTCTCCCACGGAAGCAACTTCTGTGACTGTAAATACACAATTAGGAACTGCTTTATCATCATAGGTTCTTTCTTCACCCATGGCATTTTCAGCAGCCAAAACGCCTTGATGATGTGCTACATGAGCCAACATGGCACCTTGACTTGCTGCATCCCCTATTGCATAAACACCTGGTATATTTGTCTCTAATTTCTCATTTACTTGTATCCCATCTTCGCCTATTTCCAAATCCAATGCTTCTAATCCATCTAAATGAGGTTTTCGTCCTCTAGAAATCAATACTTTATCTGCCGGTACCCTTTGTTCCTTACCTTTCTTTTCTACTACAACTTCTAAACTCTTCTCACCATCGTGTTCACGAATTTCTTTAACCTGGCTTTGGGTCATCACATTAACTCCAGCCCGCTTCAAAATGCTAAATAAACGCTTGGCAATATCGTCATCAACAGGTGAAATGTATGGTGTTCTTTTTACCAGTGAAACATTAACCCCAAATTCCGACATTATACCTGCCAATTCCACACCGGTGACTCCACCACCGATAACCACCAGATCATCAACTAATTCTCTCATTTCTAGTATTTCATCAGTACCAATCACATCTTTGTGATCGGATCCAGGAAGATCAGAAGTGGCAGACTCAGAACCTGTAGCTATAATTACAGAGTTGGCCTTTACTTCCATTTTTGAGCCATCATGCAAGTCAACCTCTGCTTCTTTATCGGCTTTTAATTCACACCTACCAAATACAGTTTGAACTCCGGCTTTTTTCAACAGCTTTTTAACACTATCTTTTAAATTTCCCACAATTTCTTCTTTTCTATCACTAACTCGCTGATAATCCAAATTAATATTATCTATTTGAAATCCGAATTCATCGGCTTTTTTCATCTCAGTAAATAGTTCTGCACTTTTATGAAGAGTTTTAGTAGGAATACATCCCCGATTAAGGCAGGTTCCACCGATTTCATCCTTTTCTACCATCATCACCTGAGCTCCCAGTTGAGCACCTCTTAAAGCTGCCACATATCCACCTGGGCCACTACCTACTATTAATAAATCGACTTGTTCCACAATAACACCTCCGCAGTTTCAATAATAAGCGTAAATTGTGCCCACATAAACAGTGGGCACAATTACTTCTAAAAACAACTTATTAAGTTATCTTGTCGTATTTATTCGTGTTATTTCGACTATTCTTCTGCTGGATACCACCTAACCACAGGTTTCCTAGCAGCCGTAACCTCATCCAATCTCTTGACAGGTGTAGTATAGGGAGCATTTTGAACTGTTTCAGGATCAGATTCAGCTTCTTGGGATATTTGTTTCATAACATCGATAAATTCATCTAAGGATTCTTTGGATTCAGTTTCAGTAGGTTCTACCATCATAGCTTCATCCACAATTAGTGGGAAATATACCATGGAAGGATGAACACCGTAATCTAGATGCCGCTTGGCTATATCCATAGTTGAAACACCGTAGTTTTTCTTCTGTTTATTACCACTGATTACGAATTCGTGTTTACATGGTAATTGATCATGGTCAAGTTGATAAATGCCTTTTAATTGTTCCCGCAGATAGTTTGCATTTAATACCGCGTCACTACTTACTTGTTTCAGGCCTTCCATTCCCATATAACGCATGTAGCTGTAAGATTTTATAATCACATTTATATTACCGTAATAACCATGAACTTTACCAATAGTGTTGGGAACATCATAATCCAAGACAAATTTATCACCTTGTTTTTTTATATCCGGTACTGGTAAATATGGTTCTAGTTCTTTTTTAACAGCTATGGGGCCACTGCCAGGGCCACCGCCACCGTGGGGTGCAGAAAATGTTTTATGCAAATTGAGATGAACCACATCAAAGCCCATATCCCCTGGTCTGGCATAACCCATGATGGCGTTCAAGTTTGCACCATCGTAATACAAGAGACCTCCGACTTCATGAACCGCTTCTGCTATATCCATAATTTCTTCTTCAAACAATCCCAATGTATTTGGGTTTGTTAACATTATACCCGCTACATCTTCATCTAAATTGGCCTTCAAGTCATCAAAATCAACTAAACCTTTTTCATTGGATTTGATCTCCACCAGCTTAAAACCAGCCATGGCTGCACTAGCAGGGTTAGTGCCATGGGCAGAGTCCGGACATAAAATCTTAGTGCGTTGTTCTCCCTTAGCCTCTAGGGCAGCTTTCATTACTAGCAGACCAGTTAGCTCGCCATGAGCTCCAGCTGCCGGTTGGAAGGTTACTCTATCCATACCAGTAACTTCATTGATAAACTGTTCGGTATTGTACAACATCTCCAGAGTTCCCTGAATATGGTCTTCTCTCTGATAAGGATGTAGCTGAGTAAATCCTGGCATTGATGCAATATCTTCATTAACCTTAGGGTTGTATTTCATAGTACAAGAACCTAAAGGATAAAACCCTCTATCAACATGATGATTTTTAATAGATAATTCTATAAAATGCCTAATAGCTTCATTTTCAGAAATCTCAGGTAGACCAGGGGTCTCTTCCCTTATTTGTTCTTCTGGTAGCAAATCTTTTAGGTCTTGTTCGGGGACATCGCTTTCTGGCAGGGAGAAGCCCTTCCTCCCACTGCCTCCTAGTTCAAAGATAAGAGCTTTTTGTTTACTCATTTAATACCCTCCAATCCAAGAACCAAATTGTCAATTTCTTCTTTGGTTCTTTTCTCAGTCACACAGATCAACATGTGATTTTCTAAACCAGAATAAAAGCGTCCCAGGTCAAGACCTCCTACTATCTTCCTGTCAAGAAGTTGCTCATTTATCTCACTAACAGGTTTGGGTGTTTTAATTACGAATTCTTTGAAAAAGGGTCGGTCAAAGGCCAATTCATAACCATCTAATTCTGTTATTTTCTCTTTGGCATAATTAGCTTTTTGTAGGGACAAGTTAGCTACTTGTTTTAAACCCTGGGGGCCCATTAATGTTAAGTAAACACACGCTGCCAGAGCATTCAGGGCTTGGTTGGAGCAAATGTTAGATGTAGCTTTTTCTCTTCTGATATGCTGTTCTCTAGTTTGTAAGTTTAACACAAACCCCCTATTACCTTCTGTGTCAGTAGTTTCACCAATTATCCTACCAGGCATTTTGCGAATTAATTTTTTCGTGCTGGCAAAGAATCCTAGTAAAGGTCCTCCCATGTTCATGGGGTTTCCAAGACTTTGGCCATCACCTACTACAATATCAGCACCGTGTTCTGCAGGGGGCTTGATAAGCCCTAAGGAGATAGGATCAGCACAAACTACAAACATGGCTTTATGCTCTTTTAACTTATCTTTGATTCCTTCCAATTGCTCTAAATTTCCAAAGAAATTAGGTGTCTGAGCAATATAGCAGGCAACATCTTTCGATAGGGCATTTTCAATTTCTGTTTTATTTGTTACGCCACCATCCTGGGGAATTGTTTTTACTTCAAACCCCTGATTTTCTACATAAGTTCTTAATACTTGTCGATAACTAGGGTTAACGGTTTCTGAAACCAGGACAGTATTGCCTTTTGCAGCTTTTAAGCTCATTAATGCTGCTTCAGCCACAGAAGTTGCACCATCGTACATGGAAGCATTGGCGACTTCCATACCGGTAAGTTCAGAAATCATAGTTTGATATTCAAATATTGTCTGCAGGGTACCCTGGCTAGCTTCAGCTTGATATGGTGTGTATGCCGTATAAAATTCACTTCTTTTCAAAATGTGTCCTATGGCACTGGGAATATAATGATCATACACTCCAGCCCCTAAAAAAGGAGTGTATTCTGTTAAGTCTTCATTTTTATCGGCCAGGTCCTGCATGTGTTTAATCAACTCTGGCTCAGATAATGAAGGTGGTAAGTCCAGATCTCGGTCCAGTAGGACATCCTTGGGAATATCTTTAAAAAGCTCACGGACCGAGTCTACCCCAATAGCCTCTAACATTTCCCTTCGCTCATTGTCAGTATGAGGTAAATAGTTATTATTCAAAACTATTCCTCCTCTTCAATTTCTTGTAAATAATTTTGATATTCTTCAGCGGACAATAACTCTTCTAACTCAGACTCATCAGAAAGTTGAAAGACAGCTATCCAACCATCTCCATAAGGATCCTGATTAATTAATTCAGGACTATCTTCTAAGTCTTCATTTATTTCATCAATTGTTCCAGATACCGGAGCATAAGTATCTGCTACGGCTTTTACAGATTCGATTACCGTAAATGTTTCTTCCTGTTCATATTCATCCTCTTCTTCAGGAAGTTCTACAAAGACAATATCTCCCAATTGATCTTGAGCATAGTCAGTTACTCCGACACAAACTTTCCCATCTTCAAGTTTTTTAATCCACTCATGATCCTTTGAATAATAAAATTCTTCTGGTACATTAACCATTTTTATCCCCTCCTATAAAAAGGTGTTTTTACAATTTTTGCTTTTGCAGTTTTCTTTCTTATCTTCACTTCAATTTCATTACCTTCTTGGTCATGCTCAGGCTTAATGAAGCCAAGCCCTAGGGCTTTATCAAGAGTTGGTGATTGTGATCCCGAACTAACAAAGCCAATCTCCTGTCCGTCTTTCATCAAGATATAATTGGTTCTTGGAATTCCCCTATCGATCATCTCAAATCCTACAAGAACCCTTTCTAGACCTTGTTCTTTTTGGTTCACTAACACATCTTTGCCTAAAAAGTCTTCTGTTTTATTCAACTTAACAAAAGGATTCAGTCTGGCTTCTAGGGGGGTAATTTCAGGTGACAATTCATTACCGTATAATGGCAAACAAACTTCAAATCTAAGTACATCCCTAGCTCCAAGACCAATTGGCTTTAATCCATCATTTTCACCGGCATCTTCAATCTTTTCCCAAAGTTTGGCTGTTTCTTCTGCCTTGATATAAATTTCAAAACCATTTTCCCCAGTATAACCAGTGCGGGAAATTAAAGCTTTCACACCATCTAAATCCACATCTTCCTTGAAATTAAAAAATTTAATCTCTTTAAGAGGAGTATCCGTCAAGCGTTGTAATATTTTTTCGGCCTTGGGACCTTGAATCGCTATCTGACCATATTCATCAGAAAGATTTTTCAATTCAACACCTTCAGTATTATTTTCCTGAAGCCATTCAAAATCCTTGTCCGTGTTAGCTGCATTAACAATAAGAAGGAATTTATTTTCATCCATTTTATAAATTAAAAAGTCATCTACAGTTCCACCGTTTTCATAGCACATTGGTGTGTAAAGTATCTTACCCGGTTTTAATCTGGCCACATCATTAGGGACCATTTTTTGAAGATACTCTAAAGCCTTTGGGCCTTCTACTATTATTTCTCCCATGTGGGAAACATCAAATAGACCGGCCTCTTTTCTAGTTGTCATTACCTCGTCAATAATACCTGTGAACTGTACCGGCAAGTACCAACCACCGAAGTCAATTATCTTTCCCCCTCGTTCTTTATGGATATCATACAAAGGGGTTTTTTGTGGGTGGGTCAAAAAATCACCTCCATAATCTAATCACCTCTGCAATTAAATATATTATACAAAAAATAAAAAATTCCTCTTGCTCCCAATCTAGTTATTTTGTGAACTTAAACAGGCGAGTTGTCTGAAAATTTAACTTTTAAACAGCTATGCTATAAATAAAAAGAGAGTCTTTATAAATAACTTTTATACTATCTTCTCTGGATTCCTGCCTTAATTCAAAAAGTTACTAAATATCACATAAAACAACAAAAAGTAACTCTCATGGTCTCTGTTAGCAAAATACCTCAAAATAAGACAATGTGTCGAGTTAAGTGGAGGACAACAACAAGGATAGGTGTTATTAGAGCACTAACAGCAGAACCTCCAATAATTTTAATGGATGAACCCTTTGGTGCCTTGATTTCTATCACCAGGGAACAATTGCAAGACGAACTTCTAAAATTACTAAAACGATTATTTTCGTAACTCAGAACTGAATTATCGAGTTGATGAAGGAGGAGAACTCCCAAGAGATGTAGCCGAGGAATTCTTGAAAGATCAGGGGTTAATTGATTAAAGATGATTGTTGCTCGGTAGTAGCTGAAATTTAACAATAATTAAAGACAACAAAAGAAGCGGCTTATTGAGCCGCTTCTTTTGTTATTACCATTCTACTTTAATGCTGACTTAGCTTTTAAAACTTGGCCTGGAAGCGAACCATTATATCGCCCTTTTTGTAGGACTCGTTGGCCATTGATAAATATTTCATCAATTCCAACTGGATACTGACAAGGATTATCAAAGTTTGCCATGTCCTTGATTTTATCTTGATCAAATACCACAATATCAGCGTAAAAACCTGGTCTTAATAATCCTCGATTATAAAGTCCTAAACGAGTTGCTGGAAAACCAGTCATCTTCCAAATAGCTTCTTCTAAGGATAATACCTTCTCGTCCCTGGCGTATTTACCAATTACGCGGGGAAAGGTCCCAAAATTTCTCGGATGTGGTCTACCTTCACTTAAAGGTCCTTTAGTTGAAAGAGATGAACCATCACTTCCTATCATAACATAAGGACTTTTCATAACTTTTTTAACATCATCTTCACTCATGGAAAATGCAATCATCTGGCAGTGTAGTTCCTCTTCTACCAAGATATTCATCACAACTTCTTCAGGATCGCGTTTCCAATCACTGGCAATATCCGAAATGGTTCTCCCTTCCAAATCTTTGTTATGGTTTGTTTTGACCCGGGCAATTAATATATCAGACCATTTGCGATCTTGTTCAAATGATTCTCGCAAATATTTTTTTAATTTTTCTCGCTTTTCTTTTCTGGTCAATCGTTCCAAACATGCCCTACGACCCCCTTCTAAAATTTCTTGGGGAAGTAATGATACTAATCCTGTACTAGTAGCAGTATAAGGATACTGATCCATAGTAATATCTACTCCTGTTTGTCTCGCTTTGTCTACTAAGGCAAGAGTTTTAGATACTTTTCCCCAATTTGATCTTCCTACGGCTTTGTGATGAGATATCTGGACTTTAACACCGGCCGATTCAGCTACTTTAATAGTGTTATTAAGGGAGTCGATTAATCTATCTCCTTCATTTTCCATATGAGTCATGTAAATCCCATTATAATTTGATACTATAGTAAGTAATTCAATTAACTCGTGATCATCTGCATAGCTCCCAGGGGGATAAATTAGCCCAGAACTCATTCCAAATGCTCCATCATTTAGGGCAGATGCTAATATTTCTTTCATTCGAGAGAGTTCTTGTTCTGTAGCCTGGCGAGCTTCATAACCCATGACCTGTTTTCTGAGAGTGCCATGTCCTACAACACCCACTACATTAACTGGCAAGCCTCGTTTTTGAAGTAGATTAAAATACTCGGAAAAAGACTCCCAGCAAGCTTTAATTCCTTCTTTTTTTAATTCATCCACCACAATGTCCCGATTTGGTCCCTGTAATGGTGCAATAGAATTACCACATTGCCCCATCACTTCTGTGGTAACACCCTGACGAAGTTTACCTTCCGCCCGAATATCTTTAAGAAATTTGTCATCGGAATGAGAATGAATGTCTATAAAACCAGGAGCTATCACCTTGCCCTGAGCGTCAATAATTTCACTAGCTTCTTTCTGATGTAGATCACCAATAGCAGCGATTTCATTATCCTTAACAGCTATATCACCGTAAAACCAGGGGCTACCCGTGCCATCAATTATCTTGCCATTACAGATGATAATATCAAACATAATAAGACTCCCCTTTATTCATATAAATGACAATATACATAATGATCGGCCTTCACTTTATTAAAAGAAGGTTTTTGTTGGGAACACCTTTCATGGCTTTCAGGACAACGAGTATGAAACACACAACCTGAAGGAGGATTACTGGCACTGGGAACATCACCTTTAACTACAGCTCTTACCGTGGTTGCATCGGGATCTGGTGTGGGTATTGCTTCCAACAGTGATCTAGTATAGGGGTGTAAAGGATTGTCAAACAGCTCATCCACACTGGTTAATTCCATTATTTTACCGAGATACATAACACCTACTCGATCAGAAATATGCTGGACCACTGATAGGTCATGGGCAATGAATAAATATGTCAACTCTAATTCCTGCTGAAGCCTTTTTAACAAATTAATAATTTGACTTTGAATCGAAACATCAAGAGCACTAACAGGTTCATCACAGATGATCATTTCCGGTTCCAGAGATAAAGCCCTGGCAATGCCAATCCTCTGCCTTTGTCCACCACTAAATTCATGAGGATATCTTCCGATATGATAGCTGGACAAACCAACCATTTCCATTAATTCTATGACTCGACTACGAACTTCAGTACTATCCTTGGCCATACCATGATACTTTAAAATTTCACCCAGCATGTCTTCCACAGTAGCCCTGGGCTGCAAGGAGGAAAAGGGATCTTGGAATATCATTTGAACTTTTCTACGATAATTTTTCAAGTTTTTTCTCTTAAATTTAAAGACATCCTGGTCTTCAAAATACGCTTCACCTGCAGTGGGTTCTAACAATCTCATCAACATCTTTCCAGTAGTTGATTTTCCACATCCCGATTCTCCAACTAGACCCAAAGTTTCACCTTTTTTAATATTAAAGCTGATATCATCTACGGCTTTAACATGGCCTATAGTTCTGGACAAAATACCGCCTTTTATGGGAAAGTGTTTTTTTAGATTCTTTACTGTCATTAAATTGTTGGGACTATTAGTTTCCACTACAGGTCACCCCCTCCGACATTTCTTGGGTAAAAACATCTGACAAAATGGTTATTTTCCTGTTCTATCAGTTCTGGTTCTTGTGTTTGGCATTTTTCGGAAGCATAATCACAGCGGTTATGGAATTTACAACCCTGGGGTAATTCTAATGGATTAGGGACAGTTCCCTCTATTTCGTATAAAAAATCTGTTTTAGAATGTAATTTAGGTATAGATTTGATCAGACCTTCTGTATAAGGGTGAAAAGGGGTTTTAAACAATTCTCTAATATTGGCAATTTCAACTACTTTCCCACTGTACATTACGATAACTCGTTCACACATTTCAGCTACAACTGCCAGGTCATGAGTTATCATGATAATAGCAGTCGATAATCTTTGCTTTAAATCCTTCATCAGCTCTAAAATTTGAGCCTGGATTGTAACATCTAATGCAGTGGTCGGTTCATCAGCAATTAACAATTGGGGGTTACAGGATAAAGCCATGGCAATCATTGCTCTCTGTTGCATACCACCACTTAACTGATGAGGATATTCCCTAGCCCTTTGCTTAGGTGATGGAATGCCAACCATATTTAAATACTCTATTGCTTTATTAAAAGCTTGTTTTTTATCAAGGCCTTGATGCAATCTCAGTGTTTCTGAAATTTGATTACCAATAGTGTAAACTGGGTTTAATGATGTCATGGGTTCTTGAAAGATCATAGACATTTCATTGCCACGAATTTGTCGCATTTGTGATTCACTTTTTTGCAGTAAATCCTCTCCCCTAAATGAAATTTCACCGGATATCTGGGCAGTATCGGGTAAAAGCCTCATTATAGATAAAGAAGTTACACTTTTTCCACAACCCGATTCTCCCACTATCCCCACAGTTTCTCCCGTGCTTATCTGAAAGTTGACATCGTCGACAGCAGAGACTGTACCATCTGGGGTATTAAAATGAGTTTTTAAATTTTTTAATTCCAGCAAAGTGGAGTTCACGGAATCACCCCTCATAAATGTTTCTTAAATTATTGAACTCGAATTCTTCTGCCTAAAGTTGCACCTGTGGACATTATTCTTTTAGCCTGGGATCTAGCACATCTCTAAGAGCATCACCTAGTAAATTAAACCCTAAAACTATAGTCGCAATTGCTAATCCAGGAAAGGTGACTCCCCACCAGGCGTACCGCAAGTATTCACGTTCCATTGACATTTGAATTCCCCAGGTGACCTGTTCAGCACCAGCACCTAATCCTAAAAAACTCAAACTTGCTTCGGCTATTATGACTACAGCTATAGTCATAGTGGAGTATACTATAATACTGGCCATACAGTTAGGCAATATATGACGGACCATTACCTTTATATCGTGAAACCCGACACCTCTGGCAGCTTGGATGTACTCTCGTTCACGCAAAGATAATACTTCACTTCGAACCAATCTGGCAAAGGTTGTCCAACCAGTAACTGATAGAGCTAAAATAACATTTTCCAAACCCTGCCCTCTCGCAGCCATTATAGCTAAAGCAAGGATAATGCCAGGAAAGGCAATTACTGCATCAACAATTCTCATAAGGATTGATTCAACAATACCGCCATAGTACCCAGAAATCAAGCCAATTGGTATACCAATTAACATTCTTATTAGTATCACAGTCACTCCTACAAATACAGAAATTCTAGAACCATATATTACTCTACTAAAAACATCCCTTCCCAAAAAGTCATTGCCCATTGGATGTTCTAAACTGGGCGGATCATGGGATTTAGATATATCCTGGTCAAAGGGATCATGGGGTGTGATATAGGGCCCGAACACAGCTATAAACAGAAATAAGGCTATAATTATCAATCCTATTATACCAGTGGGACTTTGTTTAAATCTTCTAATGGCATCTGATTTAAAACTTTTATTTTTAGTTTTGGTATTTTCCGTTTTCAATTTGTCAATTTTTTTTAAAGTCTCTTCTTGTGGATTTGACATAAAACCTGTCCCCCCTTATCACATTTAGTCATATCTTATCCTTGGATCTAAAAATCCGTAGCAGATATCAGTTATCAAGTTAATCACTATGAATATTACTGCAAATACAAACAGAATCCCCATGATCATAGGCATGTCTCTTGCCATCATGCGTTCAAAAGCAAATCTCCCCATTCCGGGATAGGCGAAAACCGTTTCAACAATCACCGAACCACCGAGTCTAGCAGCTAACTGTAAACCAACTATAGTCACAACTGGTAGCATAGCGTTTTTCAAAGCATGTTTATATATAATTGCTTTTTCTCCCAACCCTTTAGATCTGGCAGTTCTAACATAATCCTGTCTAATAACTTCTAACATACTGGAACGCGTCAATCGGGTAATCAAACCTGCAGAGGCTGTTCCCAAGGCAATGGCAGGCATAATTAAATGCCAAATCGTCCCACTACCACTGGCTGGTAGCAATTGTAATCTATGTGAAAATATAAACATAAGCATCAATCCCAGCCAAAAGTTAGGTAAGGAAATTCCCAAAAGAGCAAACACCCGAGCAATGGAATCAATAACTGTATTTTGCTTGACTGCCGACAAAATTCCAATGGGAATTCCAATTGAAAAAGATACTACAAAGGATGCCAATACAAGGTGAAGAGTCGCAGGAAGCCTTTGCAGAATCGACGGTAAAACTGGTCGATGATCACGTAAGGAGGTACCAAGGTCACCCTGTAATACTCCACTCAGCCAGTCCAAGTACTGTTCATGAATTGGCCTGTGAAGACCCATAGCTTCGCGCATTCTTTCCACCGTTTCGGGATCAGCATCTTCTCCCGCCATAATTAGCGCTGGATCGCCAGGCATGATGTGTACCAGTGAAAATGTTATTATAGTTACGATAAAAAGTACCGGAATTGCTTGAAGCAATCTTTTTATTATATAAATGTGCACGAACCTACCTCCTTCCAATATTACAACGAATATTATTTAGGAATATACTTGTATTTGGAACTACCATGTATTTAGGGGCGGGGGAGTTAAGCCCCGCCCCTAATTGGGAACTGGTAATACCTACAAGTTTTATTTTGTATAACTCATTTGTCTTAGATATCAGGTCTCATAATTATTCTTAATCCCAGTAAGCATCCTTCATATTACGATATCGCTCAATATAGTTGTAGTCCATATTAAAATCAGAATTCCAAACTACAAGTATTGTACTATTTCTGATGGGAATATCAACCGCCTCTTCACTAAAAATCTCTTGAATTTCTGAGTACAGTTCTGCTCTTTTTTCTTGATCATCCACGGTCCTTCTAGCTTCTATAATCAACTCATCCATTTCGGGATTTTCATAATTGGAAGCCCCACCTCCATCTACATATCGCTGCATAAATTCATCAGGATCTGTCATATTAGTCATCCCAACTGAACTAAGCTGATAATCACCATCAAGAGTACGGTCCAACATGGCACCAAAGTCCATGGTATTGACATCTAAGTCAATGCCGGCTTCTTCAAATTGTGCACTTAACATTTCACCAAACTCCATATTGGTGTTAGAATCACTCATGATCAATTCTAATTCAATACCCTCTTCGTAACCTGCTTCTTCTAGTAGTTCTCTAGCTTTCTCTGGGTCATGTTCATAAACTCGAACTGCATCAGGGTCATGGGCCCAAGTCCCTTCTATGATGGGAGTATGAGCCCTGTATGAAGTAGGGAAAATGTGTTCAACTATTTGATCGTAATCAGCAGCCTTATTTAATGCACGACGCACTTCTAATTGGCTTAATTTATCATGACCGTCGTAGCCGTGATTGATAAAAATCGGAAAGTAATTTAAGGTTCGTTCCTGTATCAAAGTATAATCGGGATTTTCATCAATATCATCAATTTCTTGGTCAGGCACTATCCCTTTATCAATATCACCAGCCATTAAGTCCGCATATATCGCTTCCACTTCTGGTATTTCGCGTCTAATAATCTTCTTCAGTTCAGCCGGGCCTTCATGATAATCCTCATACCGTTCTAAGGTCAGTGTATCATTAGGTCTCCATTCAACTACTTTAAAAGGACCTGAACCGATAGGTTCATAGGCAAAAACGTCTTCTCCCTCTTTTTCTTCTTCTACTTCATCCACATCCTCAAAAGGGTTTCTAGGAGCTGCATGTTTTGGAACAATGAATCTATCTAGATCGTGTAAAAAAGCAGCATGGGGGTCTTCAGTTTCAAATTCAACGGTATAATCATCTATTGCTTCTACCCTCTTAATGTAATCAATTCGCTCTTTATGAGGTGATCCAAATTCTGGATCTAAAATGGTTTCATAGGTAAACTCCACATCATGAGCAGTTAAAGGTTCTCCGTCATGCCATGTGACATCGTCTCTTAATTCAAAAACATAAGTGACATCGTCATCCTTGACTTCAATATCAGTTGCCAGATCTTTTTGGATTTCCAAATCACCATCTGGGTAAACCAGTGAATTAAAAACCATTTCAAAAACTTCTACAGAATATGTAGAAACTGTAGCTCTAGGGTCAAGGGTATCGGCTTCTTCAGTAATTCCCCAAACCAGTTCATCAGTGGATTCAGCAGGACCAGTGTCGCCCGCTTCTTCATCAGATGAGCAAGCAGTGACAATGGTTAGGGAAAAGATTAGTATACAAGTTAATATTGTCAACAACCTTTTTCTAAACAAATTCATTCCCCCTCGAAAATATTTTATTTGGGTTTTGTATTGCGGATAATTTACTTTATAATAGTACATATTTTTATTGATGGACCACCTCCAGGTCACACAGTCGTTACCCAGTCGAACTACTTTCTTTATTTCAATTCCACTCTAGCTATTCCCTTTTTTGGACGCTATCTTTTGGAATTCCAATTTTCTGCAATTTTTGATTTTGTTTCCTTTTGAAACAAGGTTTAACCAAGGGATGATAGTACATTATTTGCTTTCAGACAGTGTTCCCTTTATTTTTCTATAAAAAATTCTTATTTCCTGTTAGTATTAAAAAATTATTTCACTATGTAACAAAGATGTAAGGTGATACTAAGTATAGATCTTAGAAATTTTGATATCTTTAACAAAATTAACTTTAATAAAAATTAACAGTTAAAATCTCTAAAGCAGGAATAATCAAGTAGGTCGCGAAATTTATAACTTGTTAAGCTATAATCAAACTAGCACACAAATCCTTGTCCTAGATTTGGACAAGGATAATACTACAACTATACAAGTAGAGGTGATCAGTAAATGAGTCGAAGAAGTTTGTGGCGAGGTTTATATCGCAAAGACTTTTCTCCAGGTGAAGCCGATTTTACAATTTTAGGTATTCCCTTTGATAAAGGTTGTAGTTTTAGGGAAGGTACGTGCTCCGGGCCTGAGTACATCCGCTCAAGTTCAGATCGGAATCCTCCTGTTACAGAAGATGGGGCACAATTAACTGCCAGTGTTTGTGATATGGGAAATATCCCTTTTCAAGATGTCTTCGAAACTCAAAGAGATTATTTTGAAAAAGTACAAGACCAAGTTGAAGAAATTTTCAAGGCCAAGTATCTCCAAAATGATCACATGTTCCCAATTTTCTTGGGCGGAGATCACTCAATAACCATACCTTTGTTAAGAGCTATAGATCAGGTCTATAAAGGTGACGAAGAAGATATCGCCATTATTCACTTTGACACTCATCTCGATATATGTGACACATTGGACGAAAATCCCCTTTCCCATGGCAGTACCCATAGGAGGGGCTGGGAGTTAGATGTTTTCAAGCCGGAACACACTTATTTTGTCGGAATCAGATGTTCAGAAGCCCAAGAACATAATTTCCTCCATGGAAAACAGACTAATATAGTCACAGCAAAGCAGATCTTTATGGAGGGCCCTCTTAAAATGGCTCAACAAATCGCTGATTTAGTTGGAAATCGCAAAACTTATTTAACTTTGGATATCGATGTCTTAGATCCAGCTTTTGCTCCAGGAACGGGCACTCCTGTGGCAGGAGGGCTAAGCAGCCGGGAACTGTTAATAATGCTAGAAGAATTATCTAAACTAAATTTGATTGGCATGGACTTGGTAGAGGTATCTCCACCTTGGGATAATTCTGAAATCACTCTTTACTCGGCTCAAAAAATTATTTTCGAAATGATGGGATACATGGCACCAAAAGATAAAAAGGGTGACTCCATCTTAAATCAGTTTTCCTTAAAACAAACCGGTTCTTTTAACTATCAATATTACGACTCCCAGGCTTAACAGGTGTGCTCCCCTGTTCACACAGGGGACAATCCTGTTCTTCATAGGATTTGATATTCATTTCTATTAGGGAAACAAATCCATTTTCAACCCCTGAAAAACTTATATTCCCACCACTTCTATCCACAAGGGCAGCCACATTGCTGACTATTGCACCTTTTTCATTAACAAGATCAATAACTTCTTGAACAGAACCTCCAGTTGTAACCACATCCTCGACAACTAAAACTTTTTGTCCGGGAGATATTTCAAAGCCCCTACGAAAAGTCATTTTCCCTTTCTGCCGTTCGGAAAATACTGCTTTCACATTGTAGTATCTTGCCATTTCATAGGAGAGAATCACACCTCCCATGGCTGGTCCTACGATCATATCATAGTCCCCTGGCAACTTTTTACCCAGTTCCTGAACTAACTGTTCAGTATAATACGGATATTGAAGAACCTGGGCACATTGAACATAACAATCACTGTGTCTGCCTGATGTTAATAAGAAATGTCCATGAGTTATTGCACCTGTTTGTTCAAAAATTTCCATAATACGATTATCTTTAGTCATTTTGCTCACTCCTCATACAGTTATATATCTCTTGAACCGCTGTTTTCTTTTGCCCTGGCCCTTCTTTGCCAGTAATTGATCGTCCTACCACTATATGGGTAGCACCTTTATTTAAAGCCTTATCTGGAGTCAACACCCGTTTTTGGTCACTTTTATCATCAGAAGCCAACCGAATTCCCGGTGTAACTATTAAAAACTCTGCTCCCAACTTTTCTTTGATCTGGGCTGCTTCTTTAGCTGAAGCTACCACTCCATCTAACCCACTATTTCGGGCCATTTGAGCCCATTCGACAACTTTATCTTCTATGTGACCATTAAACCCCAATTGATTATTAAATTCATTCTGTCCCAAACTAGTCAATACCGTCACACCAACTATTTTAGGTGGTGTGATTCCTCTACCACTTGCCTCTGTGTGTACCTCTTCCACAGTTCTAGCCATCATGTCCTTACCGCCCGCTGTATGAACATTTATCATAGATGCGCCTCTTCGTACTAATTCTTTAGCTGTTCTGGAAACAGTATTGGGAATATCGTGAAGTTTTAAATCCAAAAATACTTTTTTATCTCTATCCACCAATTCAGATATGATTTCTGGTCCCTGGGAACAAAATAACTCTAAACCGATTTTATACCACTTAATTTGTTCTCCCAACTCATCAACCAGGGAAAGGGCTTGTGTTCGGTCAGGCATATCCAGGGCTACAATCAATTTATCCTCTAGGTCAGTTGACTTTTCCCTTGCTGGCTGATCATTTCGATTATTATCTCCTTTATCCTTCATATACCAGATCCCTCCAGATTCAGTACTGATTTCTATTTCCATGCCAAACCTCTGATATCATTTACTGAAAGATACCCTTCTCGCTCCAAGTAGTTGTCAATCCCCTGAATTATTGATTTGGCGGCTGTAGGTTCAGCAAAATTAACCGTTCCCAAAGCTACTGAAGTCGCGCCAGCCAGGATAAATTCAATGGCATCCTGGTAATTATAAATTCCACCCATGCCCATCACCGGTAAGTCAACTGCTTGGCTCACCTGGTAAACTGCTTTTAAGGCAATAGGTTTAATGGCTGGGCCAGATAGGCCGGCCGAAATATTATCAAAAACAGGCTCTTTTTGGTCAATGTCAATAGCCATACCTGCAACAGTATTTATGAGAGAAAGGCCGTCGGCACCCGCTCGTTCACAAGCTTTGGCTATTTCAGTTATATCTGTGACATTGGGGGATAATTTCACAATAACTGGAAAGGAAGTGGATTGCCGAACTTTAGAAACCAAGCGATATGTCAGTTCGGGATCTACCCCGTATACCAATCCCCCTTCTCGGATATTAGGACACGAAATATTAACTTCCAAGCCCGCTATCCCTTGGCAATTATTGAGCTTTTGTGTAATTTCTACATATTCTTCGTCGTTACCACCTGAAATGTTAATTAAGGTAGTAGCATCACATTGACGTAAATCAGGTAATATTTCATTAATAAAGTTGTCAATGCCGGGATTTTCCAGACCAATGGAATTCAACAAGCCCGAAGCTGTTTCGTGCAGCCTGGTTCCTTGATTACCCCTTTTGGGAGACAAAGTTAATCCCTTAACTACTAAAGCACCAAGCTCGTGTGGACTTATGACCGATTGATATTCAAAACCAAATCCAAAAGTTCCCGATGCCGATGCTACAGGATTTTTCATTGGTATTCCTGCAAAATTCACCTTAAGATCAGCCATTTAGTTTCACCTCATTTCCCCAGAAGACAGGACCATCGATGCATGCATGCTTGTAGGATTGATTATCCACAGATTCACAGGTGCAACCAAGACAGGCACCAACTCCACAGGCCATTTTTCGTTCTACAGATAATTTTACAGGTAGATTAGCTCGAGTAGCTAAATCTACAACTTTTTTCATCATTATTTCTGGCCCACAAGTAACCACCATATCTATTTGTTCCTGATAGCTTGACAAAAAATTTTTCAATAGATCAGTTACCTGCCCATGGTAGCCCGCAGACCCGTCATCAGTTGCCAGTTTGATGTTCATATTATTCAATTCATGAAAATCTTGCAGTAACCTGACTTGCTCTTCCCCTGAAAAACCTGCTAGAAGGTGGGGCTGACAATTATTAGAAGCAAGTTTTTTACTCAGCAGGTATAAGGGTGCAATGCCAATCCCTCCTGAAACTAATGCAACTTTCTGCCCTTCATCTAACGAAAAGCCGTTTCCTAAAGGACCCATAACTTTTAGTCTTGTTCCTTCGGCCTGAGATGACAAAATTTGCGTTCCACGGCCGACAACCTGATACATGATAGATAGTTCCCCCTCTTGGGGACACACATCGTAAACGCTTATGGGCCTTCTGAGCAGGGGATCACTTATAATTGTCGCAAAGCTGTCTTCCTTCTGATCATAAGCTCCATTGACTTGGATGTTGACAAACTGCCCCGGATGAATACTAGTGCTAATTTTTGGAAGCTTTATCTTCATTAAAAAAATTTGTGGGGCAATCTTAGTGTGATAGCTTATTTTTCCTAATTCATCATACCACATGGTCATCGCTCCCAAATTGTCGATAACTAAATTCCCCTGAAACCATTGTAGCGACGATTTTACCTTCCAACTCCCATCCAGCAAAGGGGCTGTTTTTGCCCAGGGAAGCGAAGTCGCCTGGATTTACGGTATATTTTTCATCTAATGACAAAATGGTCAAATCAGCTGGGGCTTCATGTACTAACTTTCCACTAGGAAGTTTTAACAGCTTAGCAGGATTTGTGGACATTTTTTCAATTAGTTCTGAAAGTGACAACACACCACTGTCCACTAGAGCTTTTTTGGACACGGAAAAGGCTGTTTCCAAACCAACTAATCCAAAGGGGGCATTGTCAAATTCCACATTTTTTTCGTCTGTACTGTGGGGGGCATGGTCAGTGGCTATACAGTCGATCACTCCTTCTTTTATACCCTGGCGTAGGGCCTTAACATCTTCTTCTGTTCTGAGAGGAGGGTTTACCTTGGCCATTGTATTGTAATTTTGGATTGTTGAATCAGTTAATATTAGATGATGAGGAGTAACTTCTGCGGTTACAGGTACTCCTCTATCTTTCGCCTTTCTAATTATATCAACGGACTGGGCGGTACTGATATGAGCTATGTGAAGATGAGCACCTGTTAACTCAGAAAGCATCACATCCCGGGCTACAGCGATACTTTCGGATTCATTGGGAATTCCGCTTAGACCCATTACGGAAGCCAGATAACCTTCATTTACTTGACCAGAATCCGAAAGCCCTTCGTCTTCACAGTGACTTATGACAGGAACATTGAATAGTTGAGAGTATTCCAAAGCTGTTCTCATGACACCGGAGTCATGTACCCAGCTTCCATCATCAGAAAAGGCTACTGCACCAGCAGAGTATAGATCATCCATTTCCACAATTTCTTTACCTACCCGATCAACAGTTAGGGCTGCGATGGGATATGTGTGAACTAGTCCTTGTTCTTTCGCCCTCTGTTTAATAAACTCAATAGTACCACTATTATCAGCAGTTGGTTTAGTATTTGGCATGCAAGCTATGCTGGTAAAACCACCTCTGGCGGCACTTTTTGTCCCAGTGGCGATAGTTTCCTTATATTCAAAACCAGGTTCTCTTAAATGTACATGCATATCAACTAATCCAGGTACAATAGTTAGTCCTGAAACATCAATTATTTCAAGCTGCTCGGATTCGGATTTTCCCAGCTCCTCGGGATTAATATTCCTTTGTTGATCCTTAATCATACCATCTTCTATTAAAATATCCATTTGTGTTCCATCACTAACGGGTTCTCCTGTATAAATAATACCTCCCTTAAGCAATATCCCCATTATCTTCACCTCCAGATAAGTGATAAAGCAATGCCATTCGGATAGCAACTCCGTTAGTCACCTGTTCTTCAATAACTGATTTTTCGCTGTTCATTAGTTCAGAAGTCAATTCAATACCACGATTAACAGGTCCCGGATGAAGTAGCAAGGCATCCTTTTTAGCAAGTTTAAATCTTTCTTGATTAATCCCGTATAATCGGGCATATTCTCTCAAACTTGGTAACAGTGTTTTTCCCTGTCTTTCTCTTTGGATTCGAAGTGCCATCACAACATCGGCATCAGCCAAAGCATCTTCTACCCTGTAATAACAACTAGCCCCCATCTCTGTAAACACTCGTTGATCAAGCAAAGTTGGAGGGCCTGCAAGTCTAACATCTGCACCCATTTTAGTAAGTCCCCAGATATTAGACCTGGCAACTCGACTGTGATAAATATCACCAATTATAGTTACCTTTAATCCTTTGAGAGAGCCTTTATATTCTTTAATTGTAAACATATCCAAAAGCGCCTGAGTGGGATGTTCATGATAACCATCGCCGGCATTAATTATTGAACAAGATAAATTATTTGCCAGTAAACGGGGAGCACCCGCCAGTGGATGTCGCATCACAATTAAGTTTATTCCCATGGCTTCCAACGTCTTCCCTGTATCAATTAGGTTTTCTCCTTTAGCAACACTACTAGCAGAAGCACTCATATTTGTCGTATCAGCACCTAAGTACTTACCCGCCATTTCAAAGGATGATCTGGTCCTGGTGCTAGGTTCATAAAATAAATTCACCATGGAAAAGCCTTTTAATGTTGGAAGTTTTTTATTCTTTCTCTGTACTATCTCTTTCATACTTTCCGTTGAATCAAGAATAGATTCTATTTCTGACTTTTCCATATCTTTTAATCCCAGTAGACTTTTTCGCTGTAGACCCAATTTTTAACCCCCTATCATAAGTTAATTGTCAATAAATATCAACAAGCAATACTCTTCAGATGTAAAATTGACCATAAAAAAACTTCCTATGCTTCATTTTGTGAAGCTAATAGGAAGTTACACTAAGCTAATTGGACATAATTTGACACAATACGCCTAGCATCACCTCCCTTATTAGCCTCACGGGACTAATTTCAAGGGAACTTAATCTTGTAAATTAAAAATCCTTTATTCCTTTACCGTCTCTTCGATCATGACTCTGTCTTCTCCGTCAATTTCAGATAATCTAACTGAAATTAATTCTTTTTTAGATGTAGGAACATTCTTCCCAACATAGTCAGCTCTAATTGGCAGTTCTCGGTGTCCCCTGTCTACAATTACTGCCAGTTGGATATACTTAGGTCTACCCAAATCAATTACAGCATCCAGAGCTGCTCTGGCCGTCCTACCAGTGTAAAGGACATCGTCGACTAATACAACTTTCTTATTTTTAATGGAAAAGGGAACCTCAGTTTTATTTAAAATAGGTTTTTCAGATAAAGTGCTTAAATCATCCCGGTAGAGTGTAATATCAAGTAAGCCAGTAGCTATACTTTCCCCTTCTATTTCCTCAATTTTATGAGCCAGTCGTTCTGCCAGTGGTACTCCTCGAGTTCTAATGCCGATCAGAACAAGATCATCTATACCTTTATTTTTCTCAATAATTTCGTGGGAAATGCGAGTCAAAGTACGATTAAATTTTTCTTGATCCATGATCTCCGCTTTTTCTTGAACCACTTTAACACCTCCCTGGAACTCAGCCCCATTAAAATATTTGTTTATAAAAAATTCCTATCTCAGTGAGACAGGAATATTAGCAAACTTATCCAAAGTATACATAATACTGGAGTACTCTCCCAAAATTATGTACACATGTAGCCACCATAGATGCCCTCATTATCCCTTAACAGTCTCACTGGACTATTTTAAAGGTCTTCTATTTGAGATAAAGTTTATCTGACTTTATTGTATATGTCAATACTTGCGAATTCGACAGAATTTTCTTGACAGTGGCAATTTTCAAATTTTATTATTAATTTACCATTATCATAATTTTATTTCATAATTATTATTATCATAAAAGGAGGTGAAAGTTGGAAGAATACTGAGAAGGATAAAATGGCCTTATTTGGCACAAATCACAAAGAACTGAAGCTGGAATTATAAGAATGAGTATTGTAGTCAATGGCTGTGTCACTTCAACATTTTAAGGGAGGGAATTATATGGAATTTCTTTTAACGATTAATGATGCATTGAATGAAATAGTCTGGGGTCCTCCTTTTCTCATCTTATTAGTTGGTACCGGACTGTACTTAACAATTAGGTTGAGATTCTTTCAGTTTACTCATTTTGGGACGTCCTGGAAGGAAACGATTATTGAAAGGATTAAAAAGACTGAATCAGGTGAAGCAGGGGCTATCACAGGCTTTCAGGCGATTACTTCCGCCATGGCGGCAACGATAGGAATTGGAAATATCGCCGGTGTTGCTACTGCCCTTCACCTGGGTGGACCTGGAGCGTTATTTTGGATGTGGATTACAGCCCTTGTAGGTATGGCTACTAAGTTTGGGGAAGCTGCTTTGGGAGTTAAGTACAGAACTGATGAAGACGGAGAAATTTCCGGTGGAGTCATGTACTATATTCAAAACGGTCTAGGAAAGAACTGGATGTGGCTTGCCATTTTATATGCTTTATTCGCCGGTATCGCAGCCTTTGGAATTGGAAATATGGTACAATCCAACACAGTGGCTGAAGCAGTAGCAGACGATTTTGGAGTTCCTATGTATATCACTGGTTTGGTTGCTGCTGTGCTAGTAGCTCTAGTTATCTTGGGAGGAATTAAGCGTATTGCCCAGGTAGCAGAGATCCTGGTACCCATCATGACGGTAGTGTATATCTTAGGCGCCCTTGTAATTATCTTAATGCATCTACCCGAAGTTCCAGGGGCATTTAGAGATATCTTTGTGCATGCCCTTAACCCCGGTGCTGCCGGCGGAGGAGCTGCAGGAGCAGGTATTATGGTCGCCATTCGCTACGGTGTTGCCCGGGGAATCTTCTCAAACGAAGCCGGTCTAGGTGCTGCCTCTATCGTACACGCCCAGGCCAGAAATACTCCCGCCAAGCAAGGTATGTGGGGTATTTGGGAAGTCTTTATTGACACTATTCTAGTCGGTACTATGACTGCCCTGGCCATTTTAGTAACAGGAGCACTAGAATCAGGTGAAACTGGTGCTGTATTAACATCTGAAGCTTTTAACAGAGGGTTACCTGGCCCTGGTGGAGTTTTCATTACTATTGCTATTATGGTTTTTGCTTATACTACTATGCTTACCTGGTCTTTCTATGGAGAGAAAAGTTGGGAATACATCTTTGGACCAAAAATTCGTATTCCTTATAGGATTATATTCTTAATTTTAATTTTCACCGGTGCAGTAGGAGCCTTGGAAGTTGTTTGGGATTTTGCAGATACCATGAATGGCTTGATGGCAGCACCAAACTTAATCGCTTTAATAGCCTTAGGTGGAGTGCTAGCTAAAGAGAAAGACAAATACATTAACAATGAATTAGATAAGTAATAACAAACTCCCAAAAAGCAATTTAAAATTTTATATAATAAAGAGGATTCCCTCGAGTTTTTGGTTTTAGAGGGAATCCTTTTTATTTTCCACATCCGATACAAACTAAATATAGGAGTATTGTGAATCGCACTAAATAAGTAATTTATTATATATTTCATTATATATTTCAATTTAGCTAGAATGCACGGATTTTTCTTTGAGGAAGTAAGCACAAATTAAAGCTATTAAAGAAAATACAGCGTAAATTAAAAAACCCAATCGATAACCGTAGACTCCTGTATGACCCGTAATATCAAGTACTATTCCAATAAAAAAGTTCATCACTGTAGTGCCAATGAATGGAGCGGTATTTATCACACTAACAGCAATTCCTGTATATGAAGGATCATTACTTTCTTTCCCTACAGCCTGACATAGCATGGCAAAAATAGCAAAAAAGCCTCCCATAAAGTATAGAAACGGAAGGTGAATTGTGGGAGGGGTGCCCTGCCATAGCACTAACTTATAAAGCCAAAATATTAAAAAAACAGCAGCACTAATTTGTATTAATAATTTTCTATTTCCAAGACGATCGGATAACTTACCCATTACTGGAGAACCTACAATAACTCCTAATGTAAACACAAAAATCAAAGAAGCAGCTTGGTCTTTAGCAATTTCATAACTGGATTGCAAGTAAGTTACTCCCCAGACACCAGAAAAACTCATCATTGCTCCATGTAAACCCATTAAAATTACAAAGCAAAACCATGTATTAGAGTTTGAAAGTACACTTTTGAAGCCTTTAGATAGATTAATAGTTTTAAAACTCTGAGTTGAATGGTGTCGGTTTATCGGAGGATAGTCAAGATCCTGGGGATCATCTCTGACAAAGGTCCATATTAATCCTAAGATTATAAAAGAAAATAGACCGATTAATATAAAAGAGTTTTGCCATCCTAGATTTAGTACCATTACAGCAAAGGGGGTTGTGGCGAAAAGTGCACCGGAGTTCCCCATTAAAGCAGACCATCCTGTCATAGTTGCAAATTCTTCAGGCCGGTACCACACGGATTGAATTTTAAAGATGCAAATTAACAAACCAGCCACACCAATTCCTACGAGAAAACGACCTAAATAGAGCAAAGCAATTTCTTGCGAAATTCCCATTAGAACAGACCCGCTCGAGGCCAATAAAAATCCGATTGTAGCCACCTTCCGGGGGCCGACTGTATCAGCCAATATACCAGAAGGAATCTGCATAAGAGCATAGCTGTAAAAATAAATAGAAGCAAGATTACTGAGCGCTGTGCCTGATAATGCCAATTCCTCTCTGAGGGTATCTGCTACAACGCCAAGAGAATAGCGATGGAAAAAGCCCAGTAAATAGGCAAGGGCTAACACCCCCCAAACCACCCGGCGATAGTTTTTTAGAGAAAAATTAGCTGTTAATTTCATTATTTATCAATTTTCCTTTTAAAATTGTGTTTTTTACTTCCAGTTTTTCTGTTAATACTGCTGCATCCGCTCTTTTGCCGGGTAATAAGCTGCCTCTTTCCTGTGACAACCCAAGAATTTTGGCCGGTGTTAAAGATATCATCTTTACAGCTTCAGTCAAAGATAGAGAGGTGAATTTCATAATATTTTTCAGGGCCTCTGGTATAGTGAGGGTGCTGCCAGCTAATTGCCCTTCTTGAGTTTTTGCAGTGTTATTTTTTACAGTAACTATCTGTTTATCTAGTTGAAATTTTCCCTCTTCTAAACCAGTCCCTCGGATGGAGTCAGTAACAAGGACAATTTTATCTAAGGGTTTCTGCTTAATTACTAAATCAAGGATAGCTGGATGAAGATGTTTCCCATCGACAATTAATTCAATGGTCGCTTCAGGATGTAGGAGCAAGGCTATAGCAGCACCAGGAGCTCTATGGTGAATTGCACTCATGCCATTAAATAAATGAGCCCCGTGGGATAATCCTGCACTAAAAGCATTGTTCATCTCTTCATAAGTAGCATCTGTGTGGGCAGCTGACATAATTATGTTGTGTCTTCTCCCCCATTTAATCAGTTGAGATGCATTTTTCATTTCAGGAGCCAGAGATATCATGTACAAATGCGCCCCAGCAAGTTCCCATAACTCGTTAACACTTTTTAATGAAGGGGGAATGATATTTTTCTCCGTTTGAACTCCCTTTTTTTCTGGATTAATAAAAGGGCCTTCTAAATGCATTCCCAGTAAATTAGTGTCAATTTGATTGCTAGCTTTGTTATCTAAATATTTTCTGACAGTCCCTACAGCTTGTTTGATTTCCGACCAGGATGATGAGAAAGTAGTAGCTAAAAAACCAGTCACACCCTGTTTTAAATAGAATGCGCTTATTTTTTCTAGTCCTTTTGTATCCGCATCCATTATATCGAATCCTAGTCCGCCGTGAGTATGTAGATCAATGAAGCCTGGCGCCAAGTATTTTCCCTGTAAGTCAATTTCTTTGCTCTCAATGAGCCCCAACTCTCCCTGATCAATAGAAGTATCACTAGGAGCCAGAACATTATCATCAACATCTCGACCTAAATCCCAAATATAGCCATCGTTTCCGGCTATTAGATAACCCGGAGAAAGAACCCCCTGTTCCGTAATCAATTGTGCATTCCGCAAAATCAGAGCCATATAAAGCCCTCCCTAAAATAATTCTACGTACTACTTAGTTTTAAGATGTAAAAGATGAATATTGATAACTGTAAAACTTCAATTAAACTTAAAAGTATTCAGGTTTGGCAACAGCTTCTAAATTTAAAATCTTTAGAATTCTCCCAATTTCATTATATTGTTAATACATACTTTGAACAACCTCTTTCTGCATGACTGACTTCAGTTTTTGATTAATAGTAATAATTATCTTTTGTTGCTAGGAGGAATTTGGGTGGTCTTGTAGAACTCGTCTGTCGAAAAGGAGGTGAGATTTATAGTTAAAAAGACCATCTCATCAAGGAAAATTCCTTTTTTAATAACTATATCATACTTTGCCGCCTTTATAATCATCAGATTAATGGTACAAATAGCCGGTTCTGCTGAAAGCGAGTTTGCCGATGCAGCTAAACAGGGGTTAACACCCGAGGTTGATTTTTATATTGGTAGGAATATCATTTTATTCGGTTATCATATTCATCACTTTTATTTCGGTATCTTATTACTCGCCATTGCGGGTTGGATTGCCATAGTCGGGTCAAAGCATTTCTCTCGTGAACATGCTGCGTTATGTTATGGGGCTGGTTTGGGTTTATTCATGGATGAAATCGGCCTTTTACTTACATGGGGAGACTACTATTCTAGCCTAACTTATCTTTTAAGCTTATTTTTAGCTGGTATTTTACTAAATATAGTATTTTTCCCGTATTTTTGGAAAGATGTTAAAAATAATTTAATTGCCAGTAGACCCGACTCCAGTTTTTGGAATCGAGCCTTTAAAAATCATAAAGTGATTGAGGTGGTTGATAATATGAGTGAAAAAACAGAGCAAAGCACCAAAGCTAGTTTGGTGTTTTCCGGAATCGTATACATTGCCATGGGAGGACTTATTCTAATTTTCCCGGAATTTGTATATTATTGGATAGCAGGCGGGTTCTTCCTTCAGGGAATCGCATCTTTTGTGAACGCTTGGCAACAAAAAGAATCTAATTAAAAGGATGTACTGTCAAACCCTCGCTTAATCCGTTCAATTAAATTTTACAGTATCAATAACTAAATATAACAGCGCCAATTAAAAATAGGGCTAGTGGTAAATTTTCTATTACCATAGCCCTTTCTTGTTTTACCGATTCACCAAACAATACCTAGTTTACCGCAAGAAAATGTAGTTAATTTTTGATGTTACGACCTTGACAGGACATCTTTGACGATTTTACCTGATTTCATTATTAGTTGAATATTTTTTGTATCTGTAATCAAGTTAATTTCTTCAACGGGATTACCATCTATTACAATTAAATCTGCTTCCATACCCTGTTTGATTTGTCCTACTTCACCCTCTAAACCGCAGGCTTTAGCCGCTATTTTAGTTCCTGTTTTTAGTGCTTCTTGACTTGACATAATACCATATTCCACCATCAAAGCCATTTCCCGTGCGTTATTCCCCTGAAAGTTATAGGGGGTACCAGCATCTGAGCCACTAGCAACTTTAATCCCCATTTCAACAGCTTTCCTCAAAGTTTTAATTCTAGCTTCTTTTTTATGCTTAAGCTTTTCTACCATGAAGGGTGCAACTCCACCTTCTTTGCCGTATTCAGTCATAAAATAATCAGGAGCTAAAGTGGGAACATAATAAATATTATGTTGTAACATCATTTCTAAGGCTTCTTCGTCAGCGAATGTACCGTGTTCTATGGTATGGACACCGGCTTTAATGGAATTCTTGATTCCTTCTGCTCCATGGGCATGGGATGCCACTTTTTTATTAAGTTTATCTCCCTCTTCAACAACAGCTTTTATTTCATCAACATCTGGTTGAACAGCGCCAGCCACCCCACCTGGATTCATTATGGCTCCAGTTGCCATAATTTTCAAAACATCTGCACCCAGTTTTAATTGTTCACGGGCTGCTTCCTTGAAGGCATCGTAACCATTAACTTCTTCATATAAGCCATTAAAATACTCTGATCCGGGAGCAGTAATACATAGGATTTTGCCGCTGGTAAGAATGCGCGGTCCGTTAATAATCCCCTGTTCAACAGCTGCTTTGACACTTATATCAATTCCATTTACAGAACCCAAGTTCCTAATTGTTGTAAACCCAGCCTGCAGGGTTGTTTCCATTTCTTTTGCAGCTCTAATAGCTCTCAATTTATCCTCTACTAAATTTTCATCATAGGTATCAGCCATCCCATGTAGGTCTAGATGGGTATGGGCGTCAATAAACCCTGGCAGTAATGTCCTGCCTTTTAAGTTATAAACTTGACCTGTAAATTCAGCTTGATCATCTTGTATCGCTTCGTCTTTATCCAAAACATCAGCTATTAATCCATCTTTAATTACAATGGTAGCATTCTCAATTATCTTTTCCCCATCAAACAACTTGACATTTTCAAAAATTATATTCTTGGTTGTATCTTTCATTTTACTATCCCCTTTCCAAGCCACTTAAAAATAAAACCCTGGCCATCATTGGGCCAGGGCTGAGATTTTGTAATCCCATGTTCCCATATGGTCTTGTAATAATAATTATAGCAGTTATTCCAGAAAAAGCAAGTTAATTATATGCCTCTCCATCGACAATTATAGTTACATTAGAATGTAGTTTGACTAAACTAGCTGGTAATCTAGTAGTTATTTCAGGAGAGAACAATTGCTTGATCACCGGTGCTTTTTCACTACCATTAGCTATTATCAGGAGTTTTTGGGCACTTAAAATTGTTCCTATTCCCATAGTTATAGCCTTATCTGGAATGGCATAATCATCTTTGGATTCATTACCTAAAGTTTTTTTTAGTAATTTTTTATTGTTTATTATTGTTTGATCCGATAATTCAGTCACATGAGTGTCTTCTCTGAGGGAGTTTCCAGGTTCATTAAAACCGATATGTCCATTAGTACCTAAACCAAGTATCATAAGATCTACAGGATTTTCTTTGACTTTTTGTTCGTAATTTGCTGCTGCTATTATTGGATCTTCTGGATTACTAGGTGGAAGAAAAGTATTCTCTTTATCAATATCAATGTGGTCAAAGAAATAATAGTTCATGTAAGAATGATAGCTAATAGGATTGTCTTCAGATATACCTAAAAACTCATCAATATTAAAGGTTGTCACATCTTTGAAAGTAAGTTGCCCTTGTTGATACCTGGAGATCAGTGACTCATACATACCTAAAGGGGTTCTTCCGGTTGGCAAACCCAAAATTGTATTGGGTTTTGAAATAATTTGATCTGTTATGATTTCAGCTGCTTTTTGGCTTAATTGGAAATAGTTATCCACTACAGTTAATTTCATGTTTACACCTCACAGTTGAGGTAGTTATAGTCAAATAATACAGATTATATTTCTGTATTATCCTGTGATTTTAGCTTTAAACAATACATCACCCGCTTCTGTTTCATTACCGGAATTATATTCAACCTCTTCAATCCGGTTAGAATCAGTTATTACGACAGGAGTTACCAGTGATTTACCAGCCTGTTTTATAATTTGATGATCAAATTTTATTAATGGCTGAGATTCATCTACCTGTTCCCCTTCTTCAACCAAACCTTCAAACCCATAACCTTCTAGTTGTACTGTTTCACTACCAATATTAATCAAAATTTCTAGGCCATCTTCAGTGGCTAAACCAATACCATGATTAGTATCAAAGGTTTTCGTTATTTTCCCCTTAACAGGTGACACTAAAATCCCATCAGTTTCTTCCGAGGGCGTTATAGCAGCTCCTTTCCCTGCTTCGCCCTGTGCAAATTTAGGATCTTCCACTTCATTTAAGTCAACAACTTTACCAGAAAAAGGTGCTTTAATCTCTGTCCATTTCGAACTAGCTACCACTCTATATCTTCCTCCTTTTATTAATATTATAAACTATTTTTTCTAAGTACAAATTTTAATTTCTTATAGGAGTTGATTATGTGACCCTTAATATTCTTCTTTACATTCAGCTCTTTTTCCTGCTAATCTTTGCTTTTTTCACAAGGCAATCTAAAATAATGGCGCTGTTATACTCCGTTGTTGATTATCATGTTCAGGGATGAGTAGTTGATCAGGACGTTTTTATTCTACTGCTTGGGAGTTTTTAAGTACCTGCCCGAAATATTGGATGTGAAAATAAAGAGTTCAACTATTAACATACAACTCTAATACAACTAAAAGAAAAAAAGCTGGAAGGTAAAGTACCACTTCCCTTCCAGCTTTAACAAGCCTTTTCTATCTCTAGGTTAGTTCTTAGACTGCTATTTCAGATCAGTTAAGAAATATGTTAAAGATTTGTCTCTGTACATCATTAAAGTCTTTAAAATTATAAAAAGATATCCCATGCTCTCTACAAAATTCAGCTAGGTTGCTACGAGCAAAAACTAAATCAGAAGTTTCTGCACCACATCTATCTGTCAGTCCATCTCCTATAAATATAACCTGCTTATGCTGTGCTTGTAAATTCTTTACATGACTGCGTTTACAATTCCCGCAGGGGCCAAAATCTTTAATGCAGTTGACAGAATCATGATAAAAAGTAATGCTGATATTATTTTTATTGAAGTGTAATTGATTGGCATAAATTCTGGCATAGGAGTTAATCAATGGATCAACACTGTGTAATATTTTCTCGATAATATTTGTAAAACCGCCACTGACCACATATAGGGGAATTTTATGCTTCATACATATTTGGGTAAAACTTTTAAAGCCAGTTCGAACTTCTGTGTTCTGTAATAGAAATTCACTGTATTGATTTTCCAAAATTTTAATTTCTTTAAAATGTCTTTTCATGGCCTCCCGGGTGCCAATCTTGCTATTTTGAAAAAGTCGCTCAACTTCCTGGTTTGTTTCAGTACCAAAGTTATCAATAATCAGATCATTTGTATCTTGAGAAGTAATTGTGCCATCGAAATCTGTTATAACGGCTAGTTGATTTAAATCCATATCTTTTGACATTTTTTTATCACCCCAGTAAAGCTACTCCCGACATTTCCCGGGAAATATAGACAAAATATCTGTTTATCTGTGTTTATACCAACGACTACGATTATTATAACATACTAAAACCTAGTTCCCTATAATCAACCTAAAACCATAATAATATCATTTTCAATTCTGTTCTAGCCAATTTCTATGTTCCAGCTAAATCACATAATTATACCCGTACTCTAAAGCTTTTTCGTTCTGCTGACTGTATTTTGCTGGTACATTATTTCGCAAAGAGTTCAACCAAGCTTGCCAGGGAATTTCAAGCTTGGCTGCTAACATTCCTACAAGAAGTGTATTAGCTAATTTTTCAGTACCAAACTTTTTTCCTGTTTCAAAGGCGTTTATTGTCGTTAAATTACATTTTTCAGATAACTGTTCCTGGTAATTGACTGGATACTCCTCTTGCTCTAATAGTACAGGGGAGGGGTGAATCTCCTTAGTATTGACAAAAATATAACCCTTGGGTTCCGGTGACATAATACCAAGCCACCTTAAAGCTTCTAAGGGCTCTGTAGCAATCATGAAATGACCCTCTCCCTCAGGTATATTTGGTGAAAAAATTTGGTCTTGAGAAATTTTGACTGAACCCCATACTTTGCCACCTCTCTGAGCTAACCCAATCACATCAGTTGTTTTAAAGTCATAACCTGCATTTAATGCTGCATCTGCTATTACTTTTGTAGTTAGAACAAGTCCTTGTCCCCCAACTCCGCATAGAATTATATTCGTGGACCTTGCTCTATTAGAATTAACTGTCATCTTGGACTCCTCCTCTCACCCGCCGAATTGCTTCTACAGGACAAACTTGGGAACAAACACTGCAGCCTACGCATACATCGGGATCTATAAAGGATTTTAATTTATCTTGATTAGGATATTCTGTCATTTTAATGGGGGGGCAGTTTGTTTTAACACAGTTTCGACAACCAATACAGACATTTGGATTTACATAAAAGTGTGGTTCTTTTATTTTAAATTTAAGGGCACATGGTCTTGATGTAATTACTGCAGATAAACCTTCATAAGAAGTTTCTTGTTCAAAAATGTCTTTTGTCGTTTGATAGTCAAATTGATCAACTTTTGTAACCCTGTCAAATCCTAGGGATTGCAAAACTTCTTGAATATCTAAATTGCTCTCTGAACTTTTAATCTGTCGTCCAGTGCTAGGTGTGGCTTGGCCTCCAGTCATAGCGGTTGTTGAGTTATCCAAGACAATCACAGTGATATTATCTGTCTTATCAGTGTTCTTAGCCAAGTTAACTAGTCCAGATAGACCCGAATGATATAAGGTGCCGTCTCCAATGAGAGCCACTAAAGGTTCTTTTTGATCTAGTTCATTAAAGGCCTTTCTCATGCCCTTGACTATACCCATACTAGCTCCCATACTGATATTTATTTTGGAGACTTCAAAGGGAGGTAGTAAGCCAAGGGAGTAACAGCCTATATCCCCCACCACTTTCATACCGGACTTCTTCA
Organism: Natranaerobius thermophilus JW/NM-WN-LF; assembly: GCF_000020005.1. Classification (NCBI taxonomy): domain Bacteria; kingdom Bacillati; phylum Bacillota; class Clostridia; order Natranaerobiales; family Natranaerobiaceae; genus Natranaerobius; species Natranaerobius thermophilus. The sequence goes on from NC_010718.1 coordinate 2,998,331, forward strand.
AAATATCAAATACTGGTCTATGAGGACATCCTGCACACATAATAGGAGAACGTTCTGGTACAGCTTGCTTTGCATGTTCACTTGACTCTTTTCCGGAATGTTTTTGATCCTTTGATATCACACCCGCTTTTTCCAATCCAGAGCTGATATCAGAGGTCAACAGTTCACCTGTGAAATTAAAGTATTTCTTTCCGTCACATTGAATCCCCTTAGTTTTTAGCTCATCTTCTATTACTGGCATCAATTCTTCCAATACCAGCACTTGCTGATACTTGGAAGCTAGTTCCTCAATCATTTGAATGGGGAGTGGATAAGCCATTCCAAGTTTTAAAACACTGGCTTTGGGACTTACTTCCTGTAAATTTTGATACATGAGCCCGGTAGTGATAATTAATGTATTGGAGCCTTCTATTTCTTCTAATTGATTAATCGAAGCTGTTTCTGCGTAATTCGTTAAATTAGCTATCCTACTTTGCATTTCCTGCTGTTTGGGAATTGTATAAGGTGGGATCATAGCATGATTGGATATATCAGGAGTGTAACCCGAGATATTAATATCTTGAGGATTTTCTAATTTGACAGGTCCACGACTATGACATTGACGACTGTTCATATATAACATAACTGGTGTTTGAAATTTTTCGCTAAGCTGAAAGGCCAATTTTGTGTATTCTTTGGCTTTAGCACTTGATGATGGCATTAAAACTGGCATATTGGCATACTTAGCTAATACTCTGCTATCCTGTTCATTTTGAGAACTTTTCATTCCAGGGTCATCCCCTACCATTATAACGAATCCCCCTGAAACTTGAGTTTGGGTAAAGGTCATTAAGGGGTCTAGAGCAATATTGAGTCCTACGTGTTTCATGGAAACAAGGGCTCTGGCCCCTGACATGGAAGCGCCCATTGCGACTTCCAGAGCAACCTTTTCATTAGGTGACCATTCAGTATATCCCTGTTGATATTGTTTTATAGCCTCCAAAAGTTCTACGGTAGGAGAACCTGGATAGCTAGCAGCTAAAAAACCACCTGCTTCATAAAATCCTCTGGCAATACTTTCATTGCCTGTTAATGCTTGTTTAACTTGCTTATGTTGTGTTTGAGTATCCAAAAATTTCACCCTCCTTTATCACAAGTTATTCGATAACAATATTCGTTATCCCTTTTAATTTATAATATTTTCCAAAAGCATTCTCGCTTTTATCATAAGTGGTTCCATCATAATTATGCGATTAATTAGGTTGAAATTATTATCATTCCGTGAAAAAATGGAAATGAATGGATTGTTGCGTATAAGATATGGTGAGTATAAGTAAAGGAGGATGATTATGGAAGAACTAACAGCAGGAATTATAGGTTTTATTTTGCGTCTTATTGTTTTTTATAATCTTGGAAAAGTGATTGTAAAACACGCTATCGAAGATTTAAAAAAAGAGGGTAAAATTTAGTTGCAGTAGCTAGATTATAATCCGTTCGATCATAGCCAGACTTTGCCTAGCTCGTGTTGTCATTTGCCGGCAACCCTATCCTGCATTAAACGGTTGGGTGACCCCTATACCAGATGATAATATAGGAATTATCCGATTACTAAGGCACATCATCTAATTTATGTCTCTTACACGATAGCTAATTGCTATCGCTTTTTTTATCCAAATCAACAACAGACTTAAAAAGGTCCATTATATAGATAGTTAAAATACTAATCGAGTAGGAGGTAGATAATTATTTTATCTACCGACCTCTCACACCACCGAGCAAACCGTTCGGTACACGGCGGTTCCTAGTTTACGCTTTAACTTGTCGATAATATTCCGAAAAGAATAGGAAACCAAATCCTTTGATTACATCATTTCCAAGGGATTTGGATAAGACGGGGCTATTGGAAATTCTCCAGTAGCCCTTTCTTGTGTTTGCATATTCCCATGCTTTGTATTTATTGGCTCCAAAGAACTTGAGCATTTTAAATTTTGTTCTCACTTTCTTCCATTGTTTCCAGTAAATCATGCGAATACGCCTTCTCATCCAACTGTCAGTATTTATTAACAGATTCTTCATATCAGCTGGTTTAAAGTAGTTAACCCAACCCATAATGTATCGGCTAAGTTTCTTTGCTCTGGCTTCGTTGCTTATTCCATAACTTCTAGATGTGAGTTCTTTTATTCTCGTTCTCATCTTTGTAACTGATTTAAGATGAACTCTTAATCTGGCTTTTCCTTTATGTCTGTAAAAGCCAAACCCAAGAAATCTTACCTTTCCTACATAGGCAACTACAGTTTTATCTTTATTTACTTTGAGAAATAGTTTATTTTCGATGAAGGGTAGTATGTTCTTCAAGGTGCGTCCGGCACTTCTTCTGCTTTTACAAAAGATTAGCAGGTCGTCCGCATAGCGGACGAATTCGTGCCCCCTTTTCTCAAGTTCTTTATCCAATTCGTGGAGCATTATGTTACTGAGGATAGGGCTAAGAGGCCCGCCCTGGGGCACGCCAACTTCTGTATCCTTATAGGTGTGTTTGATCATTACTCCTGCTCTTAGATATTTGTTGATAAGAGATATTACTCGACCGTCTTTTATTGTCTTAGATAGCACTTCTATCAATTTGCTCTGGTTTACTGTGTCAAAGTATTTCTCCAAGTCCATATCTACTACATATTTGTATCCTTCATTTATGTTTTGTTGACTTTTCTTAATTGCATCATGAGTACTGCGTCCAGGGCGAAAACCATAGCTGTTATCTGAGAATTGCTCCTCATATATTGGAGATAGTACTTGGGCTATTGCTTGTTGGATTACCCTGTCTACCACTGTAGGTATGCCTAATTTTCTTTTCTTCCCATCTTCTTTAGGTATCTCTACCCTTCTGACGGGATTAGGGCGGTATTTACCGTCCAGGACTCTTTGCCTGAGGTGGTCCCCGTTTTCTTTGAGATATTGTAGAAGTTCATCTACTCCCATCCCATCAATCCCGTGAGAGCCTTTGTTGGATTTTATTTTCTTGAATGCTTTATTCATGTTGTCTCTATCCAAAATTTCCTCTAGCAAATTCCCCTTCGACAAGTTTGCATTGGAGATGTTGTTTTCAGTTATCCTTAAAGAACTGTGCACTCCCGCATATCCTTCGTGTTCCGCACTATTCTTCTGCGGTGAGCCTTCTTTGCAGCTTTCGCCTGTCAGAAGTTGGCGGCACTTCATTCCTTTATTGGTAACAGTCATTTACTGATCTCCTCCTAGGTTCATCCCTTCCTTAATGATGTCGACCTCATCAAGTACTATGGAGTCTGCTGACTTCTCATGACAAATCTTATTTCAACCGTGGTTCGAAGTTCATCTTGCCACGTCCATGAGACCTCCCACGGTAAGACGATTAACTTTCATTCCATGTACCCACATCATTTACACTGGTATGTCCGTGTAGTTGATTGGACTTCGTTTTGTATTGCAAACTCATCCCATACCTTATGCCTGATGATGTTCGTGTGCCTTGGGTCGGAATTTTGCCTTAAGCTTCCTTCAGATCCCACCTCACGATGGGCACCCTTGCTCTTGGCTAATGGTTGGTAACTACAAACCCCCATAGTGGACTTACACCACCTAGCTAATCGTCATGCATGGCGCACAATAAAAAATCCCGGGTTAATAAACCCGGGCTGTAAAACAAGGTACAAAATAATTTTAAGTTTAAATTTAATAATAGTCGATGCACATTATACGAATAAACCACCTATCCTGGCAATAACCCCTCCGGCAAAAAAAGCTAAGAAACCGGTAAGCAATAGTATAAAAAAGGCTGTTTTAAAATTAAACTCTCTAGCCAAAGCAGCTATAATAGCCACACACGGAACGTAAAATAATCCTACTACGGCACCGGTAAATAACTGCAAGGTAGTTAGATCCATTTCTATTAAGGGAATGACCGTTAGCTCGCGTCTAAAAACTCCCAATACCAGAGGAGTTGATGCTTCTGCTGGAAGTTGTAGCCATGTGACTACTAAAGGACTCAATAATTCCCCTAGAAATGTCATAACTCCACTTTCATACAATAAGGCTGCTATCCCAATAATGCCAATCATGGGTAAAGCACCATCAACTATATAATTTTTAATTCTCAACCATACCTTTTTAAAAACAACTTCACCTCTAGGTACAAGTAATTCGGGAATCTCCATTATTGTATAAGGTCGAGAACCTGCCAATACCTTGTCCAAGGTAATACCAGCTAAGAAAATAATTAATAAAGAAAACAAAAATACTGCCAACAGTACAAAGATAGACCGTTCTGCCAGTAAAGCAATAAAGGCCCCAGACTGTGCAACACAAGGTATGGCCAGACAAACGAGAGTAGAAACAGTCAATCTTTCCTTATGAGAGTTAAGAGATCTTGTTGCCATAATGGCCGGTATACCACAACCATAACCCAAAAGTAAAGGGACTACACTAGATCCCGGTAAACCAAATTTATTTAAAATTCCATCCAGCAAGCCACCTAATCGCGGCAGATATCCACTATCTTCCATAACACTAAGGGCAGCATAAAAAGAAATTACATAAGGCAGTACTAGGGTAAAAGGCCATTCTAAACCTTTAACCAGCAAGCCATATTCACCTATTAAAACGTTCAGTACTAAACCTTCCGGGATTAAACCTTCAACTACGTAAACTACAGAGGGAATAATCAAATCTCTAAACAGAGGTAGTAACAAATACTGACGAATCCCCATCCCTACACCAACTACTATTCCAAATATAGTGGCCAAAATCAATATACTTAAAGGCAGACCTGGCCAGGGTTTAACTAATAAATCGCCCCATAACTGACGTTTGGATTTTTGAGACTCGGGTTTCTTTTTTTTGGCTTTCTCATTAATATATTCGGCAATAGACCATAACTCCTGTGGATCATCAGGAAGATTCTTTAAATTCCAGGATTCAGCTTTCTGATTATCATTTGGGCTTGGTTTTTCTTGCGATTTGCTGTCAACAGAAGAAACTCCTGCCTGTAAGGAAGCCAATAGTGTCTTTTTTATCTCTTCTGTACCTTTTTTCTCAACAGCTACAGAAGGAACAACGGGAACCCCAAGAAAATGAGAAAGAGAGCTGATATCAATTTGCTCCCCTCTTTCTTCTATTAAATCTATCCTATTGAGAACTGCAACAGTAGGAATTTTATACTGTAATACTTGTAATAGCAGATAAATACTACTTTCCAGGTTATAAGCATCTATGACACATATAACAGCTGCTGGTTTTTTATCCACAGAGACATCTGTCAATCCGCCCTCGTTATGACAGTGGTTAGCACTTTGAGACTTAGCTTCTCCCCGAAGCATATCAACAGCCACTCTTTCAGCGTCATTTGTCGCCTCTAATGTATAAGTTCCCGGAACATCTATCAAATTAGCCGTTTTGCTATCTAATTGAAGCTCTCCCACAGTGTACTCTACGGTAGTCCCAACATAATTGGCTATACTAATATTTAATCCGGTAAGATTGCTGAATATTACGCTCTTCCCCACATTTGGAGGACCTATCAGTAAAACATTGTCTTTTTTGCTATGTTTATCTGACACTTAAATCACCTGCCACTATATTTTAAATTATGATTATTAAATTATGATTATTTTTTCTTACTTCTCTTGCCCTGCTATTGCACCAATTTTTAGTTATTACTAGCCTCAGCTCCGGTAGTTCGAACATAATACCCGGTTATAAAGGCAGAAATAATCAGAGGCAGCCAAAAAGTGAATGCTCGAGTCATCAATGCTACGGAAAGAGATTCTGGGGAACTTAATCCTCCTATAGTTAGAACTAAAGCCATACTACCTTCAAAGGTAGCAAGACCTCCGGGAAGTAACGGTATCATGCTTACTAAGTAAGCAGTATAAGTGGCAATAACCGCTATAATTGGATTTATATCAAAACCGAGCATTGTAGCGACTAAGTACACTTTGAGTGGATAACTTGCCCATACGAGAGCACCGATACAAAACAATAACCCTCTTTGAACAGGTCGAGTTACTAAAGAATTAGATTCCATAGAAGCCTGGGATAAAAACCTGTGAACTTTTTGACATTTAGTTAATAATTTCTCAATAACAGGTTTATTAATAAAACTTTTTCCTGAAACCTTTGGATAAAAATGTTCATAAATGGCTGAGTAATTAAAAAATATAAAGAACAATATAAAAAACAGTACTAGTCCAATAAAAGCTAAATAAACGATAGTAGGAAGAGATAGAAACATTAAAGCATAACTCAAAGTGATAAAAGTAATGACTAGGAAAGGTAGTAAAGAGAAAAATTTGGTAACAACAGTTACAGCCATTAATTCTTGATATGTCAAGGCAGTACTCTTTTTCATGAGATAAACCTTTAAACCTTCTCCGCCCACTTTAACCGAAGGAGTTACACTCTCCACAAACTTACCTGCCAAATTAATAGAAAAAACTTTGCTGTATGATACCATATTTGTCTTTTGCTTTAATAGATAATACCAAATGAGAGTCGTCAATGACATGGTAAAAACCTGCAGTAATGCCATAATCATTATCTGAGCAGCTTCCATTCTATTTAGGACTAAATAAATCTCTTCCCAACCTATATAGACAACTACTAAAGTAATAACTAAAATACCGAAAATGAACAAAAAAGGTTTTTTCAAATAAATTCCTCCTGTTAAGTAGTTAGGTAGAGATTCGAATAGTTAAATGTCTTCATATTTTGCAATACCCAGTCATCGGGTACTAAATCTAAGGAAAGATTGCCATATTCTTGATTAAATTTGTCCACTGGTTGCCGAAAAATCAATCTTCCTTTTCCATTGGTCTGATTGGATAGATTCTGGTATACAAGAGATTTTCTATCTACTTGTAACGCAATTATAGCAACATTAAAGGGAACTGGGATGTCTTCTACTCCATCTCCCTCGTAAATCTCAATATTTTTATTGAGTTGAAATTTTTCCAAAGAATATCTTGCTTTTTTAACTGCTTCTGGATCTTTATCTAATGCAACCACTTTTGCTCCCGTCAGTTGTGAAATATGAATGGCTGTAAAGGGTATAGCACCACAGCCCACATTTAACACTACATCTTGAGAAGTAATATTTCCTAACTCTACCTCACGACGAACTACTTCCCTATACATGCGTGTGTAAATATAAAAAGCAGGGTAAAATAAACAACCATATTTCTCACAAGATGCAAAAAAACCTTTCATGAAATGAACCCCCAGACAAAACCTTTATATTTTCTTCATTCATCTCTTCATACATCGTAAAATTCATTGAGAATCATTATCAATGAATTTTAAAATAAAATTGCAATAGAACCTTTATCTATTGCAATTAACTAGAATATTACAGGCTATATCTCTACTGAGTGCAATATTTCTTCCATCTACAGAACAGATAACTGGTCCATTACATACTTGTTTTGCCTTTACAGTTACCTTTTTTCCTTTCCTTAGGCCTAAAGAAGCTAACAGCGTATCCCCAGGGGTTTCCATAATGATACCTTCCTCTTCCTTTAACAGTTGATCTACTGATTTATGCTGATAACTATTAGTTTGTGAATCTTGTAAATACCCCTCAATATATACGGCCATTTATAAACGCCCCCTTACCGGATTTGGCATTTGTCAGTTCCCAAACAGTTTCGGTGAGAATGATTTTCATCTTCATGTTTAATATTAAAGGATTTTTATTGATTTGTCAATCTCACTTTTTACTTTTTAAACTTATCCACTCAGCCAAATATTTTCATATATTCTCAAATTAACACAACTGTTAGTATTATGTTTATTATATCAAAAATAAGATGTATGTGTGTTCAGATTTGTTTTTAAAAGCTCCCTCGGCAATCAGTAGATTTGTTCATCAAAATAGATTATAATATTATGTTAACTAGCTTGTAGTTAACTAAACCAAAATATTTGCTTTGAGGGGGAATTCTATGTATTTTTCTAAAGGCCATTTAGGCTTTAGTAAGTTATCTAGGATCCTGGGAATCAGCCTATTGGCATTAGCCATAAGCTTGACTTTTATCTCAGGTTTCACAAGTGAGGTTGAAGCCAGTCAGGAGGAAAATAAAGAAGACTATAAAAGATTAGAGATCAACAGCCATGAACGAGACCTCTTGGCACATGCAGTATATAGTGAGGCTCGTGGTGAACCATACAAAGGCCAAGTTGCAGTAGCAGCAGTTATCATCAACCGCGTTGAAGACTCTAGATGGCCAGACAATGTTGAAGGGGTAATTTTTGAACCATGGGCATTTACAGCAGTACATGATGGACAATTTTGGTTACAACCTAATGAAACTGCTTATGATGCAGTCTCCGATGCATTAAAGGGCTGGGATCCCAGTGAAGGAGCAACTTTCTATTACAATCCTGTAACTGCTACTTCAGAATGGATTTTTACTAGAACACCAATTACTACAATTGGCAAACACGTATTTGCATACTAAAATTCAGAAGCTGCTGGATATAGCAGCTTCTTTTTTTAATCTATTTTTATTTTGCGCAAATTATTTTTACAAGTCAAATATTTGGCGTATTTCATTTACACAAATTAACATTTTTAAACCAGAATTTCTTTCTTAATAGATTTGTTGAAGCAGGAGTGAGTATGAATTCTGGTTTAAAATTCTCAGTAATCTGAAATTTCCGTTTTGTCGGCATAATTATTGCATGTTTTTGATATATTAAATATTAAAATTTTTAAAATATTATAAGGAGGTATTATATAATGTGGCTCGAGGACAAGAATAAATTAAAAGAATTACTAGATCGGTTAGTAAAAGTACCTAGTATATCAGGGACCAGTAAAGAACAAGGTGTTGCAGAAGAAATTCATAAAATCTTATCAGAAATACCCTACTTCCAAGAAAATAAAGACCTACTTCATATTAATAAATTACCCGGCGATAGTTTAGAAAGATCCTACGTAACTGCCCTTTTAAAAGGTAAGGGCAATAAAACTGTTATTTTACTTCATCATCACGATGTAGTTGATGTTCAAGATTATGGGAATTTAAAAGAATATGCCTTTGATACCGATACAATCACTAGTAAAATGGAAACTTTTGACCTACCATCAGACGCAAGAAAAGACCTAGAGAGCGGTGAATGGTTATTTGGACGTGGTGTAATGGATATGAAAGCAGGAGCAGCATTACAACTAGCCCTAATGCACGATTACTCTCAAAATATAGAAGATTTTGATGGAAACATTGTACTTGTGTCAGTACCAGATGAAGAAAATAACTCCATCGGAATACTATCAGCAGTTCCCCATTTAAATAAGCTAAAAGAAGAACATAGTCTAGAATACAGATCTGTTATCAAAAGCGAAAGTCATCAACCTGATGATGAAGGAAATAGTGATATAGCTATCGGAAGTATTGGAAAGATCTTACCTTTCTTTTACTGCTTCGGAAAAGAAACTCACGGAGGTAATCCCTATGGAGGACTTAATTCTAGTTTAATATTTTCTCAAGTAGAATCATTAATGGAATTCAATACCGATTTTTGTGACAAATTTAGAGGAGAACTAACACCACCACCAGTTAATTTAAAGCTCAACGATTTACGAGGAGTATACAACGTAACAACTCCCCAAGTAACAGTAGGGTATTATAATATCCTAACAATTACATCAAGCCCTTATGATATCTTGCAAAAAATGCAAAAAGTAGCAAAACAGGCCTTAGATAATGCAATCAAGATTTATGATAACAGCTTTGACAGTTTTGAAGAGTTAGCAGGAGAGGATGGAATTGATAATTCTTGGGGAACAAGTGAAAAAGTCAGCAAAAATTGGGATCCAAAAGTTTACACTTTTGATGAACTATACAATTCTGCTTATCAGGCTTCGGGCGAACAATTCTTAGAAGCATATAATCAGGCTGCAAAAGAACTAAAAGAAACAGCTCAAGATGAGCGAGAGTTCTCTCTTCAACTAGTAGATAAAGTACACGACTACTGTCCTGATAGAAATCCTAAAATAATTGTAGGTTTTCTGCCACCTTTCTACCCCCATGTTAAGAACAACAGAGAAACGGACAAAGAAAATTATATGCTAGAAGTAGTAGAAAGACTACAACAAGAAGGGAAAGATAAACATGGAATTCATTTTAATGTGACAGAGTTTTTCAAAGGTATCAGCGATCTAAGTTACTTCGCGGTACCCGAAAGTGAAGATATTGCTAAGTATATGAATCCCAATATGCCAGCTAATAACCATGTTTACAATCTACCAATTGAAGAAATTAGTAAACTTGATGTATCAGTCATTAATGTAGGGCCCATGGGTAAAGATGCTCATCAATACACTGAACGACTGCATATGCCATTTTTCACTGAAAAAGCACCTAAAATTCTAGAATTTACTGTTAATGAAATACTAAAAAATTAAGTATAATCAATTAAACACTTAGGCCATCTGAAATCAGATGGCCTTATTCTTGTTCATCAATTCTCCTTAAATTTTTGTCGCATTAGTTCATCATAAGTTCATCCTAAATATCACAAAACTGATTATTAACTTGTCCTAATTACTCAGTATTATTAAAATGTAACTAAGCGAAGGGGTAACTAATTAAGTGCATTTCTTTAGCTAGCTAGACGAATAGAGGTGTATTTATTATGTTGATAATTAAATGTGCATTTTGTAAAGCCAAAATCTTTAGATACAAAAAAATTGGTAAAGGACAAGTGCTGCGCTGTTATAAAGATAGGATTAACAGGGTTTATCAGGGCCAAATATCTGATGATGAATTGGTATGTGGCAAGTGTGGTGGCCGAATTGGGAGGGTAGAAGATCATAAAATTAAAATGGACCAAAATGCTTTTACCTATTCAGGTAAAAAGGATTGAGTGAACGAATGTTTTAGCGATAATTAATAATTCTATTTAGTATTTTGCTGTTTTACCTTTACAAAAAGTAAGTTTTTCAGTTATAATATAAATGTTGACGGGGCGTAGCGCAGTTTGGCAGCGCACTTGGTTTGGGACCAAGGGGTCGCAGGTTCAAATCCTGCCGCCCCGACCATATTTTAAACCGCGGGTAAATTTAATTTATCCGCGGTTTTTTTATGTGAAATCCTTTATTGAAAACTCATTAATGAAATCTCAATTAAACAAAATTATAAAATTTGACAGTACATATTAACGAATGAACAGCTGAACAAGAGTTAGAGCCAAATTTTAAATGGCCTGATTATAATCTTCTAAGGGAAAATGACAAGTTACTAACCGCTCATCTGAAGTGGCCGGGTAATAAGTCCGCTCCGGAGGAGCCGTTTTGGTGCAAACTTCCTGGGAAAATGGACAGCGAGTGTGAAAACTACATCCTCTAGGAGGATTTACAGGACTTGGCAAATCACCTTCTAACATGAATTCACTTTTTTGATTGCGCAACTCAGGGTCTGATATAGGTAAAGCCGATAGCAATCCTTTGGTATAAGGATGTTTAGGATTTCTAAAAAGTTCTTCTGAACTGGCTAGTTCAACGAGTTTACCTAAATACATCACTGCGATTCTATCACTGATATATTTTACTGCCGGTAATCCGTGACCAATAAATATATAAGTAAGATCGTACTCTTTTTGCAGTTTCTTAAGTAATTGCAAAATTTGAGACTGAATAGACACATCCAAGGCAGATACCGGTTCATCACATATTATCAATTTAGGTTTTAATGCGAGAGCCCTGGCAATCCCAATCCGTTGACGTTGTCCACCACTAAATTCGTGGGGATAGCGGTTGGCATATTCCTTTCCCAGGCCAACGGCTGACAGAAGTTGATATACTTGAAAGCGCAATTCTTCACCCTTGGCCATGCCATGAGTTTTTAATGGTTCGGCAATAATATCGAAAACTTTCATTCTAGGGTTTAGTGATGAAAAGGGATCCTGAAAAATCATTTGCATATCTTTTCTTCGTTCCCGGAGCCTCTCACCTTTTAGAGCTGTGAAATCTTCACCCTCAAAATAAATTTTACCCTTGGTCGGTTCTAACAATCTTGTCATAAGGTTTCCCGTAGTTGATTTACCACAACCAGATTCGCCCACTATACCCAAAGTCTCCCCTGGATACAATTTGAAATTTACGTTATCAACTGCTTGTAACTGTTGCTTTTTACCAAATAATCCTCCACCAGAAACCTGAAAATATTTACTCAACTGCTCTACTTCAAGAATAGGACTTTGTCTTTGGCCATCAGACATTATATCGCCACCTTTTTACATACTTCATGGTGTTGAAAACAGCGAACTTTGTGACCTTGATTTTCCACCATTTCTGGAGAAGCTTCATTACAAATTTCCATAGCTTCTGGGCACCTGGGATGAAAACGACAGCCATCTGGCATCTTGTCCGGTGTTGGTACAGTACCTTCGATGCTTGCCAATTCTCCACTATCAATGGTGGGAGTACTGTTCAGCAATCCTTTAGTATAAGGGTGCATGGGATTTTTAAAAAGAGAAAATACATCAGACTCTTCTACAACCTGACCGGCATACATAACTATGACCTTATCAGCGAGTTCAGCCACCACTCCCAAATCGTGGGTGATCATCATAATACTCGTACCGAATTCCTCTCCCAACTGTTTTAACAACTTTAAAATTTGAGCTTCTATAGTTACGTCTAAAGCAGTGGTGGGTTCATCGCAAACCAGTAATCTTGGATTACAGATTAACGCTATAGCTATCATCACACGTTGCCTCATACCACCACTCAGAGAGTGGGGATATTGTTTAAATACTTTTTCAGGCCTAGGTATTTTTACTCTTTCAAGCATTTTTAATGCCATCTCTTTGGCTTGATCTTTATTCAAATTTTGATGAACAATAAGGGGCTCAGTGATTTGTCGACCGACCGTCAATACTGGATTCAATGACGAAAGGGGTTCTTGAAAAATCATAGCTATCTCTCTACCACGCAGCTGTCTTTTTTGTTCATGATTCATTGTAACTAAGTTTTTTCCACAATATTTAATTTTCCCCGAATCCACTCTTCCTCCAGTATCAATTAAATCCATAATTGAAAGTGCTGTCACACTTTTACCACACCCCGATTCTCCAACAATAGCTACGGACTCACCAGCATTTATTTGAAAGGAAACGTCCTGAACTGCAGTCACTGTCCCTCTGTCATTTTGAAAAACAGTCTTTAAGTTGTCCACTTTCAAGATAGGGTCACTTTTCAATGTTATTCCTCCTTTCACAACCGTTTAATAATTATATCTATAATTATTACCTCTAACTCTAATACATTTATCCGTTAAAGTTTATCCGTTAAAGTTGATATAATCAACAATATAAAGTTTAATCAAGCATTTTGACTTTTAGGGTCCAAGACATCTCTTAGCCAGTCACCCAAAAAAATGATTCCCAATACTGTAATCGTTATGGCTATTCCGGGAAAAGTGGAAATCCACCATGCAGTAGCAAGATAGTCTCTACCGTCACTTAACATTCCACCCCAGGAAACTTGAGGTGGCTGAATGCCCAGTCCTAAAAAACTCAATGAAGCTTCTAAGATTATAGTAGTTGCTACTCTTAAAGTCGAAATCACAATAAAAGTAGACATAACATTGGGTAAAATATGCTTGAATATAATAGCTGTATTTTTAGTACCAATGGTTTTACTGGCTTTTACATATTCCTGTTCTTTAACGCTCAAAACCTCGCCCCGGATCATTCTGGCATAAACCACCCAATTGGTGGCTCCTAAAACCCCGATAACTGTCCATAAGCTCGGCCCAAAGACTGCAAGTATTACCAGTATAAGTAAGATGTTGGGGATAGCTAAAAAAGCATCCACAACTCTCATAATTATATTGTCAACAATTCCTCCAAAGTAACCAGCTATTAGTCCTAAGGTGACTCCGATAATACCTGCCACAACCACTGATGTGATTCCCACAAACAATGATATTCTCGTTCCATATAAAATTCTGGTAAATATATCTCTACCGACATTATCAGTACCCAAAATGTGTTCTCCACTCCCTCCCTCTATAAAACTTGGAGGTGAGAGCCTTTCAGCCGCATTCATTGCATCAGGTTCATGGGGAGTAATATAGGGTGCAAAAATAGCAAGGAGGACCACTCCAAGAACTATCAGTAAACCCACAGTACCTGTCTTACTTTTTAAGAGCTGTCTCACCCAAAGAATATAATCTTTTTCTTGTAAACTATTGATGATTCCAGATCCATTTTCACGGTGATCTGAATTGTTGATATCAGTACTTTGAGCCATTAGGAGCCCTCCTTTCATTAACTGTAATTTATCCTTGGATCAACAAATCCGTATAAAATATCTGCCAATAAATTCACGATTATGACCATAAAAGAAATTATCATAACTGCTGCCTGAACAATTGCCATATCTCTGGTATTAACAGCTTGGATTAATAGTTGTCCAAGACCCGGCCAGGCAAATACCGTTTCAGTAATCAAAGTTCCCCCAACCAGAATCGAAACTTGAAGGGCCATAATAGTTATTACAGGTATCAATGCATTTTTAAAAGCGTGAATATAGACAATCAACGGCTTTTTAAGCCCTTTACTTTTAGCTGTTTTAATATAATCTTGATTCATAATTTCAATCATACTTGATCGAATTAGGCGGGCCATGTCCGCTGCAATGGCTGTACCAAGAGTAATAGCTGGTAAGACTAAATGTAACAAGGTGCCCCGCCCAGATACTGGAAATATCCTTAAATTAACTGAAAAAATTAAAATCAACATAATACCTAACCAAAAGTTTGGCATAGCTTTTCCCAGGACAGCTCCACCTGTTACAAAAATATCTAAAAATGAATTTTTATTGACTGCAGACCAAATCCCTAAAGGCACTGCAATTACTGTCGCTACTACCATGGCTGATACCGTTAACTCCAAAGTGGCAGGAATACGGGACATCACAATAGGTAAAGCCTGTTCATTATAACGATATGATTCGCCAAAGTCTCCCTGTAGCATATTAATAAGAAAGCGACCATATTGAACCATGAAAGGGTCATTGAGGCCAAGAGATTCCCTCATGGCCTCTACCTCTTCCTGGGTTGCTTCTTCTGGCAGCATCATAGTTACAGGGTCACCAGCAACGTATACCAGGCAAAATACAACAAAAGAAATTATAAAAATCACAGGGATTAGTTGTAGTATTCTTCTTAGAATATAATTAGCCACCATTCATCACCTCTAGTCTGTTTTACCAATTTCCGGAATGTAAATCATTTCATCCAAACGGGGTTCGAAGTCAATTCGATTGTTTATACCGTAACTATCCTTTTGTTGATACAAGTAAACATAAGGTAATTCTTCTGCAACAATTTCTTGAACTTCTTGATATTGTTCTTTTCGTTCTTCAAAATCCATGTTAGATTCGGCTTTTTCTAACAGCTCGTCTACTCGCTCATTTTCATAATAGGTCCTCTCAGTATTTTGTTCTGAATGGAAATTTCTAAGAGCATGGGCAGCATCAAACATGGAATTAGACAATCCTAAGAACATTAAATCCTCATTTTCATTTCCCAGATACTTGTCGGCAAATTGACTGAATTCAAGCAGGTTTAAATCAGCATTTATTCCCACTTCTGCTAACATACCTGTAATCATTTCTGAAACATCGCTATCCATCAAATATCGCCCTTGAGGCGCATGAAACTTTAGTTCAACACCATCGCTGTATCCAGCTTCTTCAAGCAGTTCTCTAGAATAGTCGGGATCATAACGATAATCGTCGTATAACTCTTCATTATAACCGGTGTTACCTGGAGTAACCCTTGTTCTGACTGGAGTCCCCTGACCGTCTAGAATAGATTCAGTGAGTGCTTCATTATCAATGGCATAGTCAATAGCTTCCCTCACCTTTTGCTCTTCAGTAGGTCGTCCTTCTTCGTGATTTAAGATTAACAGCATAACTCTATTGGAGTCACCTGTCGATATTAGAGTCCCCTGATTATCATCAACCCTATCCCAGTCAGTAGGAGGAACATTCACCGCTAAATCTACTCCCCCTGTTAACAACTCGGAAACCCTGGTAGAATCTTCAGGTATTACTCGGTAAACCACTTCTTCCCAAGGAGAATCATAGTCACCATAATAGTCTTCAAAGGGATTTAGTACAACACGATTATCCCGTTCCCATTCAACAAATTCATAGGGACCTGAGCCAATAGGACTGTCTAAAAAGTGATCCCAGCCCTCTTCTTCAATATAGTCCTTTGGTAAAATTCCTGAACCCATCCGAGAAATCCGGTTAAGTAGGGCCGGTTCAGGATCTTCTGTATGAATATAAAATTCGTAATCATTAATAACTTCCACTTCTGAAATTTGATTGTAATTCGAGTGTTCCGTTAAAGAACTGTCTTCTATCACCCTGTGAAAGGTGAATTGGACATCTTTTGAAGTCAACTCGTCTCCATTGTGAAATTTTACGCCTTCCTTTAATTTAAATTTCCACGTTTCATCATCTATAATCTCATGCTTTGAAACTAATTCAGACTGTATTTCACCATCTTCTTGTCGAAACAAATAATCAAAAATATTGATATGAACAGCTTCTGTCGAGGTGTTGTTATGGTCATGGATATCAAAAGTAACCATGTCGGTACCCATACCAATTGTCAATCTATCCTCATATTCAACCTCGAGTGCTTCTTCCTTACTGCCTTGCTCATCGTTTTTTCCACCAGCTTCTTCATCAACTTCACCACCACAAGCTGTCAATATTAAAGCCGAGCAGGTAGTTACTATTGCGAGTTTCTTTAGTTTTTGAATCATAATTATTCCCCTCCTAATTCTTTCTTTAAAATTAAATTATTATTGGTTTAAGTAATTTAATGCGAGCCCTGCCATAATAGCAGAACCTATAGGCAATGCTTCTTCGTCAATATCAAATAATGGATGATGCCCAGGATAAGTAATTCCCTTTTCTTCATTTCTAACTCCTAAACGAAAAAACACTCCAGGTACTCGCTCGGTAAAAAATGAAAAGTCTTCTCCACCCATACTAGGCTTAGTTACTAAAACATTTTCTTTACCTAAGAGGTCGTGGGAAGTTTTAGCCAATAAATCCACCATTTGATCAGCATTATTTACAGAAGGATACATATAGGTGTACTTAAACTTGTAATCCAAGCCGTGGGCCTGGGTAATACCTGATACCACGGACTCTATTCTTGCTTCCATGTTATTTCTTATTTCTGGATTTAAAGTTCTAACTGTCCCCCCAAGTTTGACTGATTCAGGGATAATATTATTGGCACTGCCACCATGTATTTGTCCTATGGTAATCACCCCAGAGTCCAAGGGATCCACATTCCTGCTAATAATTCTCTGTAATGATGATAAAACTTCACCTGCTACGGGTACTGGATCTTTTGTCAAGTGTGGATGAGCTGCATGTCCCCCTTGACCAATAATCTCAATTTCAATAAAATCTGCAGCGGCACAAACTTGACTTTCAGCATACATAATACTACCAGTTGGAATTGTAGTGTTTACATGTAATCCACCTATTGCATCCACTTTAGGTTCTTCAAGAGCACCATCTTCGATCATCTTCTTGGCTCCAAAAAATCCTTCTTCACCAGGTTGGAAAATCAACTTAACATTCCCATATTTGGGTGGGTTATTCTTTAAAATCCAAGCTGCCCCGAGCAACATAGCTGTATGAGCGTCATGCCCGCAAGAATGGGCCATACCGCTGATTTCAGAAGCATAAGACACATTTTTTTCATCATTCATATTCAATGCATCCATATCAGCACGTAATCCAATAGTAGGCCCAGGATTTTCCCCTTCAATTAAACCTAAAACTCCAGTTTTTCCTACACCATTTTTTGGTTCAATACCCATGGAATATATTTTTTCCTGTACCAGATTAGATGTTTTTTCTTCTTGCATCCCTAGTTCAGGATAACTATGAATATCACGTCTCCATTGAATTAGCGAATCCTTTATTTGAGTAGACTCTGATATCAATTGATTCATCGATTCACCCCCAATTTTTTGGCAATTTAATGTGTTAACTTGGTAATTAATAAAAGTTATTGAAAATAAATAAACCTCTGACAGGTAGGTCCATAATGGAACCTACCGCCAGAGGTTTTTATCCCCACGGTGTGACACCTTCAAACAGGTGTCTTGTACCCCTCGGACCAGACATCTTGTTAGATCGGAACCCTAGGTACACTCCCATACAAAAATAAATATCATTTTATTTAATTATTTATTATAATTAGCTATCATAACCTTGTCAATGTTTAAAATTTAAAATTGTTAAAGTAATAATTCTTTGAATTTTCATTTAGTGTTGATAGGCCAAAGTCGCAAAGTCAGTTGTACTTTTGGAAAATTTTAACTAGAAGGTTTAATTATAAAGAATTTTTTGATAATATTTAGTTAGTGGAGTAACAATATTTTGAATTTTTAACCGGGAGGGGTTATTATGTGGCTGAATGATGAGACAAAATTAAAAGAGATTCTCAATCGGCTGGTAAATGTCCCTAGCGTTTCAGGAACCACAAAGGAACGAGGTATGGCAGAAGAAGTTTATAATATAATGTCCGAAATACCATATTTTCAAGAAAATCAGGAATTACTAAACTTAAAAAAACTGCCTTATGATGATTTAGACAGATATTATGTCACTGCATTACTTAAAGGTAAGGGAAGTAAGACTGTTATTTTACTACATCATCACGATGTAGTTGATATCGAAGATTTCGGTAGTCTTCGTGAATATGCTTTTAATCCTGAAAAAATCACAGAAAAAATGGCAGATTTTGATTTGCCAGAAGAAGCTAGAAAGGATTTAGAAACTGGCGAATGGCTTTTTGGACGCGGAGTTATGGATATGAAATCAGGAGCTGCTCTTCAAATTGCATTGATGCATGATTATTCCCATAAAATTAATGAGTTTGACGGAAACATTGTCCTGGTGTCAGTTCCTGACGAAGAAAATAATTCTGAAGGTATTTTATCGGCTGTGCCACATTTAGTAGAACTAAGAGACAAGCATGATTTAGAATACATTTCTGTAATCAAAAGTGAGAGTCATCAACCTGATTCTGAGGGAAAAAATGATATAGCAATCGGAAGTATCGGAAAGATTCTTCCATTATTCTATTGCTTTGGAAAAGAGACCCATGCCGGAAATCCTTTCGGTGGATTAAATTCAAGTCTGATATTCTCACAAGTAGAAGCTTTAATGGAAAAAAGTCCGGAATTTTGTGATGAATTCAAAGGAGAGTTAACTCCTCCCCCTGTTAATTTAAAATTAAATGACCTGCGAGGAGTTTACAATGTCACTACACCTCAAGTAACTATAGGATATTATAATGTTATGACCATTAATTCTAGTCCCTATGATGTCCTAGAAAAAATGAAATCTATTGCTAAGCAAGCCTTAGATAATTCCATCGAAATTTACAATCAACGTTATGATGGATTTCAAAATCTAGCCCCCGATGGTGTGGAAAACTCTTGGGGTGTTAGTGAAAAAGCTAGTCTCAACTGGGAACCAAAAGTCTATACCTTTGAGGAGCTTTATAATTCTGCCTATAAGGCCTGGGGAGATGACTTTTTAAATGATTATAACGAAACTGCCGAACAACTTAAAGAATCAGTAAAAGATGAGCGGGAATATTCGATTCACTTGGTTAACAAGGCCCATGATTACTGCCCGGACAGAAATCCCAAGATAGTTTTAGCCTTTTTACCTCCTTTCTATCCTCATGTTAAAAATAATAGAGAAACAGAAAAAGAACAATTTATTCTAGATGTGGTTGAAAATATCAAAAAGGAAACTAGAGAAAAATTTGGATTAGAGTACAAGGTTACCGAGTTTTTCAAAGGTATAAGTGATTTAAGTTTCTTTTACGTACCTGAAAGTGAAGATATTGCCAATTACATGAACCCCAATATGCCAGCCCTCAACCGTGTTTATAGATTACCTATTGAAGACATAAGTAAACTCGATGTTTCAGTTGTAAATGTGGGTCCTGTTGGAAAAGATGCTCATCAATATACTGAAAGATTATATCTACCCTTCTTTACTCAAAAGGCGCCACAAATTTTAGAAATTGCCGTTAATGAAGTTTTGAACTACAATACCAAGCAATAGTAAATTCAATAATCCAATAAATCTAAATTTTCAAAAACCATAAATTGAATAACTGCCAACTGTCCAAAAGAAAACCGGAGGCCTATCGCGCCTCCGGCTTTCTTATTTTTAATCTTAATCAAAATTGACATTATCCCCAAACCAGGAAGAAGAAAAAGGTAACAATTAAACAACTGATAACTAATAATACTGCCATGGGAAGTAACAGTTGAATACCAGCTATAGTTAGAGCTAATACATCGGACCAGTCCATTTGTTCGCTATTTTCTTTGATTTTTTCTATTTCCTCTTCTGTAAACTGTTCTCCTTGCTCATTATTATCGCGATTGTACAATTTATTAAAAGGCATCTTATCCCCTCCTACTTGACAAGATGACAAGCAACTTCATGGCCATCTTCCTTTTCCTCTAGCTGGGGTATTTCTCTGGTACAAATATCCTCGGCTATTCGACATCTGGTATGAAATCGACAACCGGAAGGTGGATTAACTGGACTTGGGATATCTCCTTCTAAGAGAATTTTTTCTTTCTTGGCCAGGGGATCCATAACTGGTATTGCTGATATCAAAGCTTGAGTATAGGGATGGAGAGGATCTTTAAACAAGTTTTCAGTTGGTGCTAATTCCACAATATGTCCTAAATACATAACTGCTACTCTATCACACAGATATTTTACTGCAGTCAAATCGTGGGCTATAAAAATATAGGTGAAATTAAATTCTTCCTGTAATTCTTCCAATAAAGTCATTATCTGAGCCTGAATAGAAGCGTCTAGAGCCGAAATGGGTTCATCAGCCACTATAAAACTTGGGTTTAAAGCCAGGGATCTGGCTATTCCTATCCTCTGTCGCTGACCTCCGGAAAATTCGTGAGGATATCTGTAGTAATGAGATGCCTCTAGGCCACATACTTCTAACATCTCAATCACTCTATCTCTGGTTTCCTTGCCTTTAGTAATACCGTGCTCTTCTAGAGGTTCTCCAATAGCATCTCCAACCATCATTTTGGGGTTAAGAGAACTAAAAGGATCCTGAAAGATTATCTGCATGTCCTTCCTTAATTTTCTAAGCTCTTCTTTATCGATTTCATTAATAACATTGCCTCTGTATTCAATATTTCCTGCAGTAGCTTCATGTAAATTTAAAACCGTCAAACCCGTCGTCGATTTTCCACAACCTGACTCTCCTACTAGACCAAAGGTTTCTCCAGGATAAATACTAAAGCTAATCCCATCTACCGCCTTTACATGATTAACTACTCTAGAAAGTATTCCTGCCCTTATGGGAAAGTATTTTTTAAGATTTTCCACCTTTAAAATCGGTTCTTCAGACAAGTTAATCCTCACCTCCAGTCTTGTCGACATTCCAACATCTTACTTTATGGTCTTCAGTTAAATCAACCATTGGAGGAGGTTCTTGTTCACATTTTTCTGTTTTATATTCACAACGAGGATGGAATGAACAACCTACAGGCATCTCTAACAAATTAGGAACAGATCCTGGAATGGCCTTTAATTCTCTTAATTCATCTTTGATATCCGGACGAGAATTAATCAAACCTATTGTGTAAGGATGTCTCGGATTCTTAAATAATGTGACTATATCCGTATTCTCAACAATTTTCCCAGTATACATGACGATTACGTGGTCAGCCATTTCAGCTATAACTCCTAAGTCATGAGTAATTAACATTATTGATGAGTTATATTCGTTTTTTAGTTCTTTGATTAATTCCAAAATTTGAGCTTGAATTGTCACATCCAAAGCTGTAGTTGGTTCATCAGCTATTAATAATTCCGGATTACAAGATAGTGCCATGGCTATCATAACTCTCTGGCACATACCCCCACTCAAACTATGAGGATATTCGTGCATAACATTTTCCGCTCTAGGAATACCAACTTTTTTCAACATTTCGAGACCTTTATCAAAAGCTTCCTTATCACTCAAGCCCTGATGCAGCTTAATCGCTTCTCCTAACTGATCTTTCACAGTAAATACGGGATTCAGTGCACTCATAGGTTCTTGGAATATCATAGATATATCATTTCCGCGAATTTTTCTCATTTGACCCTCTGAAAAATCCAGAAGATTGCTATCTCTAAAAACAACTTCACCATTATCAATTTTACCAGGGTCTTGAATTAATCTCATAATACTAATTGAAGTTACACTCTTTCCACAACCGGATTCGCCTACTACACCAAGTATTTGACCACGATTTACACTAAAACTAACATCGTCGACTGCTCGGACAATCCCATCATCTGTATAAAAATTAGTCTTCAAATTTTTAACATTCAACAGCTCTTCCAAAGCACTCCCTCCTATTGCTTCAATCTAGGATCCAGGGCGTCACGTAAGCCGTCCCCTACTAGATTAATACTCAACACTGTTAAGAAAATCATTAGGCCAGGAGGTACATACATCCACCAGAAATTCTCAACGATCCGCAGGTTTCTAGCTATCTCTAGCATATTACCCCAACTTGGTTGAGGTGGAACTACCCCTAGTCCTAAGAAGGACAAGCCTGCTTCTACCAAAACTGCAGTTGCCATGGATAAAGTGGCATTAACAATCAAAGGTGGTAAAGCATTAGGGATCATATGCCTGGCGACCAGTTTTAGCTCTCTAAGTCCTAGAGCCTTGGCTGCTCTAACATAATCAGTATTTTTAATTTTCAAAAATTCTCCCCTGATAATTCGACAAGTCCTTGGCCAGGATAATATGCCGATAACAATCATAGTATTATAGATACTGGGGCCTAATACTGCAGCTATAGTAATGGCCATGGCAAGGAAAGGAAAAGCCAAAAACATATCAGTTAATCTCATGATTATAGTATCGGTAGTCCCGCCTTTGTAACCAGCCAAAGAACCTAAAATGATACCGATAACTAATTGAATACCTGTAGCGACTATTCCAACTGATAAAGAAACCCGACCACCATGTAATAATCTTGTATATATGTCCCTTCCTATTTCGTCTGTACCCATATAATGTTCACTAGAGGGGGGTTCTTCAGCCCTTGTCAAATCGTAGGCATCTCTTTCATGAGTAGACAAAACTGGAGCAAATATGGCAAGCAAGACAAAAAATATCAAAACACACATGCCAATGAGAGCTAATCTATTTTTTTTGAATTGCTTCCAAACCAGCTGCCTTGGAGTGATAACCCCTTTGGGTTCCACCCTCTCTTGGGCAGTAGAAGTTGCAGTATTACTCAATCCATCCACTCCCTTCTATAATAAATTAATTATATTTAATGCGGGGATCAACAACGGCATATAACACATCTGCCAGTAAATTACCCAGCATTACCATAAAGGCAAAGAACAGATTTATACCCATTAACAGAGGATAATCCCTGTCATGTACAGAGTCTAGCAATAATCTACCCATACCGGGCCATACAAAGACCGTTTCTGTTAATATAGCTCCGGAGAATAAGAACGGAAGGGTTAAACCGAGGAGTGTGATGACTGGTATCAAAGCATTACGCAGGGCATGTTTATAAATAACTATTTTCTCTGATAAGCCTTTAGCCCTAGCAGTTCTTACATAATCCTGTTTAATAACTTCTAGCATACTGGATCTAGTATAACGCATAAACCTAGCAGTTTGGGCTGCAGCTAAAGCAATCATGGGAAGTATCAAATGATGCAAAACTCTAGGTATAGCAGTAAAGAAATTTTCATCACTCAGGTTTGGATAACCTCCTGTTGGGAATATTTGAAAATCAAAGGCAAGGAATTTAATCAGCAAAATACCCAGGAAAAACACGGGAATAGATACTCCTCCAATTGCAATAACAGTAAACAAGTTATCTACTTTGGAATATTGCCTAGTAGCAGACAGCACACCTATCGGAACCGCTAATAAAATACTGACGAATAAGGCAGAAAAGGAAAGCATAAATGTTGGACCTATCCTGGAACCAATCAAACTTTCTACCGGAACATGATATCTGAATGAATATCCCAGATCTCCTTGGATTACTTGCGTAATCCAGCTCCAATAACGTTGGTGTATAGGATCTTTTAATCCCATTTCTTCTAATTGACGATCGATTTCTTCCTCAGTCAAATTGGGGTCTACCATTCCGCTCATGGGATTACCCGGGGCTGCATTGATTACCAAAAAAACAATTATAGTAACCCCAATAATTGTAGGGATAAGTTGAAGAATTCTTCTAACTATATATTGATACATTCCACGCCTCCTTTCGTAAATAAGGATCCCCACCCCAAAAAAGGGTGGGGCCCCTCATCACACCTTTATGACTTATTCAAGGTACCATTCATGTACGTCATACCAAATATTCCAAGGATTTGGTTCAAATACCTGGATATCATTGTTGTAGGCATAACCTTCATAGTCAGCGTACAAGAATACATAAGGCATCTCTTCTTGAAGTAAGCGCTGCCATTCTACATAATGTTCTCTTCGTTCATCCCTATCTGTAGTACGAAGACCCTGCTCCATTAGTTCGTCGCTTTCCGGATGTACAAATCCAACAGCATTGAATCTTTCATCAGGTCCCCAGATACCCGTTGGATCTGGGTCTGCACCTAAAGACCAACCCATAAGATAAGCATCGAAATCAATTTCGTCAAAAACCCTGTCACTCAAAGTGGCAAATTCTAAAGATTCTAAAGTAATGTCAATACCAATTCCCTGTAAGTCCTGTTCAATGATTAAAGCTGCTTGTTCTCTGGGTTCGTCGCCGGTAGGATATAATAGAGTGAATTCTAAGGGCTCACCATTTTGTTCCCAGATTCCATCATCGTTTTTAGTATAGCCAGCATCTTCTAATATTTCTTCGGCTTTATCAGGATCATGGGGATAAGTATCTAAATCTTCGTCATAAGCCCATTGGTTAGGTGAAAAGTGGGAATTTTGGACTTTACCTAAACCATCTAGGATACCATCAACCATACCTTCCCTATTGATAGCGTAAGTAGCTGCCTCTCTTACAGCATGATCACTAAAGATACTTTCATCCCTTAAGTTCATACCCATGTATTGATAACCATTAGTGGGATAATATTCAAGGGCTAACTCATCGTGAGCTTCATAATCATCCCACTCGCTCTCATCAGGTGGAACTTCAGCGATATCAACTTCACCAGTCTCCAAGTCTGCCCTGACTACATCGGGACTTTTTACTTCTACAGTAATTCTCTCTAATTCTGGTTCTCCCCTGTGATAATCTTCATTAGCAACTAATTCTACGTATTGACCTTCAACGTATTCCTCAAATTCAAAAGGTCCTGTTCCAATTGGTTCTGTCATTTCAGGGGCTTCTCTTCTTTCACCTACAGGGATATCTTCCCATACATGTTTAGGTGAAATGCCCCAGGTACTAACATAATATACGGCAGAAGCATCAACTTGTTCAAAGTGGAATTCTATTTCATGGTCGCTAATAATTTCAATTCCCTCTACTTCGTCAGCTTCTCCAGCTCGATATTCGTCAAACCCTTCCAGGTGCTGCCAGTAACTAGCTCTGGGACCTATATAGTCTTCATGACACATCCATTCGAAAGTGAATTTAACATCTTCTGCAGTTAGTGGCTCACCATCATGGAATTCAATATCATCTCTTAGTTTGTAATAAAAAGTTTTTCCATCATCACTTATTTCATGTTCTTCTGCTAAATTTGGATTTAGTTCCAAATCTGCATGGGGATCTGCTTCCATCATGCCATCAAATACTTGATTAAAAGCATCAAGATCATAAGTACTTTCATATTCACAATAATTAAATAGTCCGTCTGGTTCACTCCATATAGCATGAGTAATAGCCTGTTCTAGCTCTTCCTCTTCTTCGTCAACATCTTCTTCAGGCTCTTTTTCTTCTTCTTCAGCAATTTCTTCAGGATCAGCCGGATCACAACCCATAAATCCAAAAGACGCCACAAAAACTACGAGCAGTAAAATTAACAGCTTTCGCAATAAATTTCCCCCCAAATTTGAAATTTCATTCCGAACAATTTAGTCTAAACTGATAGCAAGCTAACAGCCTTTTTGTCTGACCACCCCCTCTAGTTTATATTTATGTATCTACAATTTTTTAATTTCAATAACTTTTTTGATTAATTCAAAATTTCTGTTAATTTTTTTCAATAACACTCTTATTCCATCACTTTATTTTGGCACTATTTTATTAAATATTCCAAAGCTATGACATTATTAAATGAAATTAAAGTTTTACAGTTATTAACATTCAATTTTGATTCAGTCTATATTACAACTGGATCAACAAGCAATATTAATTTAGCAATAATTACTAATATTTTGAATAATCAAATTATATAGAATTGTTTGCCGAATATTCTACGATATTCCATCTTATCTGTCAATGAAATACATTAATATTTTAAAGTGTTATTAAATGTCATAAAAAAGAAAAAGAAGGGTAAACAACCCTTCTTAGTTAATCTCTTGAAGATATAAATTAAGTAATTCAGTATTTGTTTTATGCATAGATAAATTTTCTAGTCTAAACTTAAACTCCAATAATTCATCAACTATTTCAAAAAACAGGTCTAACAATTCCCCATCAAAATGATTATTTCTTTCTTCTAACATAATCTGAAGAGTTTTTTCTTTAGAGAAATCTTGTTTATATACTCTTTTTGATGACAGAGCATCAAATACATCGGCAATAGCCACTATGCGTGCTTCCAGAGGAATATCCGTACCCTTTAACCCTAATGGATAACCCTTTCCATTATATTTTTCATGATGATAATAGCAAATATTTCTAGCCATGTTAATTAACCGCTGTGAAGAATCCTGCAAAATTCTTGCTCCAATATAAGGATGTCTTTTCATAACTTGATATTCTTCACTTGTTAATCGCCCTGCTTTCATTAAAATCCGATCTGGTATGCCAATTTTTCCGATATCGTGAGTTAAGGAAGCATAGGTCATTAACTCAACTTCAGTTGGATTAGCACCATAAGCCCTGTAAAGTTCTTTGGAATAGTAACTCATTTTGATCAGGTGCAAAGCAGTTTCCACATCTCGATACTCAGCAGCAAAACAAAGTCTTTTGATCATTTCATATGAGGTTCTCTTATTATTTTTTATTTCCTCTTGTAATTGTACATTTGCTCGTTTGAGTTGAATTGTCTTGTCTTCTATTTCATTTAAAGCGCGATTAATAAAGTATGTCGTTGTATCTATATCCCTTGAAGTTTTAGAGTCCAAATTAGAATTATCCTGACTTAACAGAGAGGATTCCGCTGGATCCGCTAATGAGTTTTCAGGTACATTCATCCTGGCTAATTTTACACCATCTAAGGCTGTCTTAGTATCAAAACTCAAGATACCCAAAAAAGCTCTAAAGTCATCTTTACCTGGAAGTTTGTCTTGATTCATAGTTTGCGGTTCTCTTTCCCAATTTATTAGATCTGGTTGTTCATCTAGTTCTCTAGTTGCCAGAATCATGGGGTTAGGCCTATAATCTACTATCACATTCCATTCTTGGATCAAAGGCGATAAAGAATTCAATTCTATTATTATTAAATTGTTTGGGTAGTTTGGCTGTTTTAATTCGTTCCATTTTACATCAGATGTAAAAATGTAAATATTATTGCAGATTTTAGCTAGTTCTAAGTATCTGTCAATCTCTTCTATGAAAAATTTAAAGTGTTGAAAAAATACATACATATCAGCTTTAAAACCTGAAGATATGACTATATCTTCTAAGGCGTGACTAACTGCTAACATGGAACTTTTTGTGAATTTAGTTTGATGCAGTAAAGAGTATTTGTGACTGAGCTGATAGAAAATTCCTTTATCTTGTCCGTTCATAAAATTTCCCCTCAGATCAATTGATCAAGTAAGTCAACAGCTTTTTTGACTGTATTAGGATTAGTTGATTTTGCTCCTTTGAAATTACGATCTTTTAAATCTTCTGTATAAAATCCATCCATGTCATAAGCTACCATCATAGATTTTGCCAAGGGCCTATCAATAACCAGAAACCATTCTTTTGTCAAACTATGATTTTTTGGCAAATAGATAAATTCAACATTCGGATGTGGAGTCAAGTCTTTATCATGTTCACCAAATATGTACACCTTATCCACATTATCGGCAATCTGTCTAAATCTGTCCCAGATATCTTCCGCTCTAGAGACTTTTTGAAAACCTGCGTACACTACCCCTTCAGTTTTCTTTTGCAGCAATACTTTCTCCATAATATAACACATTTTTTCCAATTGAGGTACCTTTGTCTCGTACTTTAGTGAAAATGAATTTAACTTCTCTTCACTGATATCATTTCCTAATTGCTCCACCTCCCCATCAACATCCTTGAAAACCTCTTTGTACAGTGACATTTCTTTCACTACTCTCACCTCCATAAATATTTATAAGATTGAATTTTAGGAAAAACCATCATCATAGCAAAAAATAACACAATACCCTTTATCAGGTTAAAAGGGATTAGTACAAAAGCAATATAGCTTGCTAATCCATTTACTAGTGGATTAATTTCACCAACCATTTCGATAATTTTTGATAAGGGCAAGTCCAAAACAGTTTCGTATAGTGGAATAACAACCATCAAGTTAATTACAACAGCTGAAATAGTCATTATTGCCATTCCCACAAATAAAGATGAGTTAAGTGAAAATTTTCTTTTATAAAACAAATAAGAGGCCACTACAACATAACTACCACTAACCAAAAAATTTGTCAGTTCACCAATTCCCATAGTTGCAGTCGAAAATACATGAAAAAAGTTTTTTAAAAAAACTACTGCAACTCCCATTAAGGGACCATGAGAAAACCCAGCTAATAACGCAGGGATATCACTCAAGTCAAGCTTTAGGAAATATGGCATAAAAGGTAAGTTTATCTCAATAAACATTATTAAGTAAGATATTACTCCAAACAAAGCTGTGGTAACCAGAGCTTTGGTAGATATTATTTTGTCATTACTTGCCAAATTTTCCAAAACTATCACCCTAATGTCGATATCAATAATAAGATAACACAGGTTAATTGATAATGACAATAGTTTTTAATACTCATTTTGGGGAGGGGTTATTATGAATAAGAATGAAAAAGACAATCGCAATGAAAAAGACAATCGCTTTGAAAATCAAGGAAAGGAATTTTACACCGATCGAGGTTATGAACAAATTCAAAAATACGATTTAACACCTAGCATGGAAGATTATCTGGAGATGATTATTAGATTAAGTGATCAACAGGGCTATACCAGGGTAAATAGAATTGCTGAAAGTTTAAATGTGAAACCTGCATCTGTATCTAAAATGATACAGAAATTATCTCAGAAATCATACTTAAAATATGAAAAATACGGTATGGTTCATTTGACAGCTAAAGGACAACAGATCGGAGAATACTTGCTTGAACGGCATCACATACTGGAAGAACTGTTAAAAACAATTGGGGCAAGGGGAGATTTACAAAGAGAAGTTGAACGAATTGAACACCACATCAGCTACGATAATTTTATGATTTTATCGGATTTTCTCGATTTTTTAAAAGATAACCCAGAAATACTCAGGCAATTTCATCAATATAAACAGAACAAAAAATAAAATGTTTGAATTTCCCATGATTATGCCCTGATATTTTTTTGGACAAGCACAAGATATAAGCAGACCCATATATTATTAGTGAAAGACTGGAGTTAACCGCGTATAACAAAGTTAACTGCAGCTAAAAAACGGAGGGATTACCAATGACTGTTGGCAAGGCAAGCCAAAATGGCGTGGCAGTTCAGGTCGAAAATTTATCTGTTTCATATCACGAAGTTAGTGCTTTAAATAAAGTTTCTTTTTCAGTACAACAAGGTCAGAAAATTGGAATCTTAGGTCCCAATGGTGCAGGAAAATCTTCACTAATTAAGGCTATAATGGGATTAACAAATTATCATGGCAAGGTAAAAATCTTTGGAAAAACTGTAAATGAATCCAGGTCACAAATTGCATATGTCCCTCAACAAAGCAACATTGATTTAACCTTTCCTCTTTCTGTTGAAGAAACTGTCATGATGGGTAGATATCCTTATTTACCAAAAATAAAAAGTCCCACAAAACATGATAAAGAAATAGTCTATCATTGTATTAAGCAAGTAGGATTAACAGATAAAAAGACAAGACAAATTGGTGAGCTATCTGGTGGAGAACGGCAAAGGATGTTTTTGGCCAGAGCTTTGGCGCAAAAAGCCAGGTTATTCTTTTTAGACGAACCCTTCACAGGAATTGATTTTACTTCAGAAAAAATGATTTCTAACTTATTAGCAGAGTTATCAGAGCAAGGTAAAACCCTTTTTGTTGTTCATCACGATTTAAAAAGGGCAAGACAGTATTTTGATTATGTGATTTTATTAAACCAAAATCTAATAGCTGCTGGCAAAACAGAAGAAGTTCTCCAACCTCATTACTTAACAGAGGCATATCAGGGAGAAGCAGTGATTATGCAAACAGATTCAGAAGGAGGAGATCAAAAGAATAAAGATTTCCTCGTGGTGTCCGGATGATAAGTGGTACACTTTTGACCAATTTTTCGTTTTTTCTACAGGCCGTCGGTGACTATCAGTACTTGCAAAATGCAATAATAGCAGGAACTTTAGTTGGAATTCTCTGTGGAGTAATCGGATGTTTCATTATTCTTAGAAGACTATCATTAATGGGAGATGCCATCTCTCATGCCGTTTTACCCGGAGTAGTAATTTCATACATGCTTGGCATCACTTTTTTCATAGGTGCAGTAATCACCGGAGTAGCTACGGCCCTAGGAATTGGATATGTTAGCCAAAATAGCAAGCTAAAAGATGATTCTTCTATTGGAATCTTGTTCACTGCTGCTTTTGCACTGGGGATAGTTATGATAACTGCTTTGGATGGTACTGAAGTTGATTTATGGCATATATTATTCGGTAACGTTTTGGCAGTCTCAAGATCAGACTTGTTGTTAACAGCTTCGACAGGGATAGTTTCCCTTATAGGAATTTTCATTTATTACAGAGAATTAGTTATTTCCACCTTTGACCCCATCATGGCACGAGCTATAGGTATTGCAACAGATAAACTTCACTATCTATTAATGCTCTTATTATCACTCGTAACAGTAGCTTCACTGCAGACAGTAGGAATTGTATTAGTAGTAGCCATGTTAATAACCCCTGCAGCCACCGCTTTTCTGTTAACGCGTAATCTAGCTAGAATGCTGATATTGTCGGCCATTATAGGCGTAATATCTTCCTTGGCTGGGGTTTACTTTTCATTTATTTATGATGTGGCCACAGGTGGAGCAATTGTTTTGGCTGTTTCAGTGCTCTTTTTAGCAGCCTTCCTCTTTTCTCCCAGGGAAGGTATTATTATCAAAAGAGTCAAGTATAGCTAAATTAATTTGAAGGAGGAACAAACATGTGCCAAAGCCTTAACTTAAAAAAGTTAAAAAAACAAAATACTTTAATTCCCTCGATTTTAGGGATATTAATCTTAAGTTTTGGGATGCTACTTTTATCAGGTTGTCAAAGTTCCCAAAATGAAGAACTTAAAGACAAAGAAGAACAAACAACCGGAGAAACTGATTCAATACAAGTAGTTACTAGTATTTCAATTATCGCAGATTTTGTTGAAGAGATAGCAGGTAACAAAGCTGAAGTAGAGTATATTGTACCTCTAGGAGAAGAACCAGAAGAGTACGAACCTACCCCCAGTGATTTTCAGGCAATTAGTGATGCAGAAATCTTTTTCTTGAATGGTTATAATATAGAAACTTGGCTAGAGCAAGTGACTGAAAGCGTTACCGAAGATGTGAAGGTAGTTCCAACGGCAGAGGAAGGGCCCACTCTTCCCTTGGAAGGAACGGACATTCCCGATCCTCATCTATGGTTGGACCCGATTTTAGTACGTGATTATTATGTGGAAAAAATCACTTCAACTTTAATTGATGTAGACCCCAACAATGAGGAGTACTACCAAGATAGGGCCGAGAAATATCAGGAACAACTTACAAAACTGGATGAACAGCTTAGCCAAAAGTTAGATGAAATCCCACAAGAAAACCGGTTAATTATTAATACAGAAAATTGTTTTAAGTATTATGGAGAAACTTATGATTTAAAAACCGATGGGATTTGGGAGTTGAATGCTCATGAAGAAGGAACACCCCAACAAATCGCAAGAATTGTAGATAAGGTAAAGAATCACCAGGTTCCGGCTGTATTTGTTGAATCCACCATAGATCCACGTTACATGGAAAATGTCGCTGAAGAAACAGACGTAGAAATAGGAAAGCCTATTTACACCGATGCCCTGGGGGAAGAAGGTAGTAAAGCAGAAAATTATCTAAAAATGATGAAGCATAATACAGAATTATTTGTTGAAAAACTTTCAGAGTAAGAATAGAATAACATCGTTAAATAGTAAAAGCCCTGATCTGTGGCAAGTAGGCAATTACTTAACCACTGACAGGGCTTTTTAATTGATCTAGCACCAAACTTAAGTACTCCCATACAGATTTTCTTTATAATTAGAGCTTAAAATGAAAAATGATAATGATAATATAAATATTACAGTTGCCAGGGTAATCCAGCTAATTTGATAACTTCCTGTTATATCAGCCAGCCAACCTATGAAAGGTGGGCCAATAACAACTCCGGTCCTAATAAATATTAATGCCAATCCAGTGGCAGTCCCCATTAATTTTTTGTCAACTACATCTCCCACAGTAGTAAAAAATAGTCCTGGTATACCAAGGCTAGTAACTCCTAGAATAAAAGTAAAAATCATAATTACAGGAATTGGGATCCCCGGTTCATCGAAAAATATAGCCAGTACCAACATTAACAAGCTGACTAAAAGTCCCAGTATAAATAGACCAAGTCGTCTATTGCTCCTTAAGAAACGGTCATTGATAATGCCCCAGCTAGGTTTACCAATAATACCCCCTGTTTGGAACACTGCCAGAGATGCTCCGGCGATAAAACCAGAATAACCTAAATCTCCGTCAAGAAATAAAGGAAAATGTGTTGTTATGTTGCTAATAGTAAAGCCGAAGGTTAAACCGATTAAACAAACTGTCAGCAAAACTTTATTAGTTACTAATTTAGCCAGGTCTTCTTTGAAACTAGAATCTGATTTAGAAGATTCTTCAGAGTCAGAAGTGTTTTCTTCCTGTTGGGACTTGGTTCCGTCCTGACCAGGGTTATAAAATTTAAATAAAATTCCACTCATCAAAAGTGCTACTCCAGCCGAAACTAAGATTGCATTTCTCCAACCAAATAATTCACCTAAAAAAGGTAACAGTAACGCTCCAAGTATGCCACCGATTCCGCCGCCTGCTTGGGTTATTCCCAGTGAAACTGCCCTTTTATTTGGGGAGACAAGTTCCATAACCCCTTTATTAATGGAAGGTGTAATAATACTGAAACCGATACCAGTAAAAAAAGCTAGAGCCAATAAAAGTACAAAAATATTGGTTACAGAATGAATTATCATTAAAGATCCAATAATAGCAGTACCCATAACCAAACCCATTTTGGAACCCAGGCGATCAACTACTCTTCCACTAAAAATAGCTAAAATTGTAGCACTTAAAAAGAAAAAGGTAGTATAAAGTCCCGCTTCCGCACTACCTATCTGAAAATCTGCACTTACCATAGGGAGCATAGCTTTAAAACCTTGAACATTGGTACCAACAGCTATGTATGCCGTAGACATTACCATTAATATCGGAAAATGGTTAACATTCTGACTTCGTTTTCCAACTACCTCCCCATCTCTAATTTCTTGCCCAGTTTCCATTTCAATAACCTCCGTATTGCATAGTATCACTATATTTAGGGACACTAAATTTCCTTACAAATATCTTAACATTAATTAATAACCCGGTAAAGACATTACACCCTATACTTATTAAACACCTTGCAAAGTCGTCACGCATTCTCGTGATTTTAGTCATGAGTTAGTGGCGACATATGGTAGCTAAAACAAAGTTTAAAGTCTGGTTTTATCATTTTCTAAAATCCAGTAATGAAGAATTGTTTATGTGATAATGACTATTAAGGTTTTTTTCTACTGTTTCTTGTCGACCATAAGCATAACAATAACTGCAAAAGTGTTTACATGTGCTATATATTCCCATATCCACAGATTGACTGCACAAACAGTACTCTCTTTGATTACAATCCCGGGAAATCTCATTAAAGGGAATACCTGTATAACTTGAAATTAATTCTCCATCTATACAGGAACCAGGTGTTACAGAATATTCAGCCAAATATCTGTCACAACAACTATACAATTCCAGATTGTAGTCTTTGGCAATCTTATTTAAACCCAGGCCCAACTTTGTCAGATCGGAGTCAGATAATGATTCAGTACTATAAAATTTCACATTTTCATGTTCAGATAATAGGTGAAACCTGCGACTAATCTTTTTATAAAAGTCTAATAAACTGACGGTGAGACGCTTGGTATAACCTTCTAGTGTAGCTGCTAGATAATCAATCTTCCCTAAGTGGTAATCAATAGGTGTCCTAGAGCTTATTATAATGGGGTCATAACGCCATTGGACTCGGTCTGGTCCCGTTTCGCCAATGATTTCATTCAATCTCTTAAAAGTTGATAATTGTTCTTCTAATGAAGGTAAGCCAGGCTCAAGAAAATCAGGGTAATTATTCAAGGTATACTGAAAATAATAAAAGTACTGTTCTTGATTAAGTAAATTAATAATAGGAAAGAAAGGACGGGGATTTTTGGTCCAAAATACAATACAGGCCACATCTTCTGGTCGAAGAGAGGTCTCCCTAATTTGCCGCGGGTTAAAGGGGTTTACACTATAGAAAAAACCTTCTTTGATTCTATTTTTAAACCATTCCCCAAAAAAAGCTGGGATATCTGTGCGACGGCTTGCGCTAATTATCTGCATTTATTTTCCCCCTTCATGACTTTTATTCTGCATTTCATCGGCTTCAGGGACAAATGGCTTTTTTTCAGTTTCCCCAGTCCTTTCTGATACCAGTATCACAGCCGAAATAACTATTAACATACCTACGCCTTGCCATAAAGTCATCTGCTCACCAAAAACAATTCTCCCTAATATAGCCGCCACAACAGGCTCAATAGTGGCAATGATAGAAGCTTTGCTAGATTCTATACGAGAAAGCCCCAGGGTATATAAAATATAGGCCAGAACAGTAGATATCAATCCCAGTCCTAAAATACTTAGCAAAACCCAAGGGTTCACAAAGGCGCCCATGTTTGCAATTACTCCACTCATAGGCAGCAAGGCAAGTCCGGCAAAGACAAAGGTGTAAATGGTAATAGTCAAAGATGAATATCTATAACTAGCAGCCTTACCAAAAATACTGTATAAACCATAGAAAAATCCTGATCCTATCCCCAATAATAGTCCCAAGGGTGAAACTGATATTTCATTAGCAGGTAGGAGTCCTGTAACCAGCATACAACCAATTAATGTAAAAGCCAAGGCCGCCAGCTTTCTACCGGTCAGAGGTTCTTTAAAAAAAATATAAGAAAGCAGTGCAACAAAAGCAGGGCCAGTATATAGCAACACCACAGCAATCGAAAGTGACATCTCCTGAATAGCAGTAAAGTAACACCAGTTAAAGAATACTATACTAACTATTCCCGTTCCAATAAAGTACCAAATATCTTTTAAAGAAATTTTTAACGCAGAAGGATTGAAGATCCCCACATATATTAGCATTAAAATTGAAGCTGAAATAGCTCTCAAAGCCACTACTTGTAAGGGAGAAAATCCGAACTGATACAAAGGGACAATAAATAAACCGATAACTCCCCAAAAGGCAGCAGCTATCGCTATAAGCAAATAGGCTGTGCCTGTTGCCTGATTATCCAAAATTCACTTCCTTTCGAGGCAATATATTATTTTCAACATATTGATTAAAACAATCGGCTTTTTTAAATTTAATAAACTGCTATAGAACCATCTGTCCGTGGTTCTGTACCACCAAAAAGTACTCCACTTTGAGGATCACGCCAGATGATTTGCCCTCGCCCGAAGCTTCCAGAATCCAGACTAACGTTAATATCATGTCCTCTGCGATATAATCCTTCCGCAATGTGAGCAGGAAGTTTTCTTTCTACGGAAACTTGTTTATCTTTTATCCACTGCCATCTAGGTGCATCCAGAGCTGCTTGTGGATTTAAATCAAAGTCCACAGTATTCATCACAACTTGTAAATGACCTTGAGGCTGCATAAAACCACCCATGACTCCAAAGGGACCAATTGGATCTTTACCTTTAGACATGAAACCAGGAATAATGGTATGGTACGTTTTCTTGCCTGATTCCAGGACATTATCATGGGAAGAGTCAAGTGAAAAACTACAGCCTCTATTTTGAAAGGCTACCCCAGTTCCTGGCAATACAATTCCAGATCCGAAACCCATATAATTACTCTGAATAAAGGATACCATATTGCCCTCTCCATCTGCTGTAGCTAAATACACTGTACCACCTCGAGGAGGAGAACCAGGTTCTGGAGTTATAGCTTCATCCTTAATTAAAGCTCTTCGCTCCCGGGCATAGTCTTCAGATAATAAATCATCAATATCAACTTTCATGTGATGAGGATCCGTAATATATTTTTTTCCGTCTATAAAAGCAAGCTTTAAAGCTTCAATCTGGCGATGATAAGTAGATAAAAGTTCCTTGGATTCAAAGTCGTCATGCTGAAGTATATTTAAAGCCATTAGTGCAACTATCCCCTGCCCATTAGGTGGTATTTCCCAAATATCATAACCACGATAATTTAAACTAATAGGGTCCACCCACTCTGGGGTAAATGACTCTAAATCACTTCCCCTAAGATAACCACCGTATTTTTTAAAGAAATAATCTACATTATCTGCTAACTCACCTTTATAAAAGTAATCCCCCCGGGTTTCTGCAATTTTTTCTAGAGTGTCACCATGGTCCTGGGAACTCCACATTTCACCAATCATCGGCGCACGACCATGGGGAGCAAACACACGAAACCATTCGGAATACTCTTCACCTTGCCATTCTTGCTTATATTTATTGAAAGCTCTATCCCAGTTCTTGCCGAGTACTGGAGTTATGGGGAATCCTTTCCGGGCATATTCAATGGCGGGTTCTAAAACCTTTTCCAGAGGTAACCTCCCCATTTGTTCATTAAGTTCTACCCAAGAAGCTGGTGCTCCAGGTACTGTAACAGGTAAAACCCCAAAATTGGGAACTTTATCATATCCTTTTTTGATTAATGCCTCTCTAGAAATTTGTTCTGGAGAAGGCCCACTAGAATTTAAACCGTGGAGTTTCCCTTGATGCCATACCAGGGCAAATGCATCACCACCTATACCATTTGAAGTGGGTTCAACGACAGTCAAGCAGGCAGCAGTTGCAACAGCGGCATCAATGGCATTTCCACCTTGTTTTAAAATTTCTAAGCCAGCATTGGCAGCCAATGGTTGTGAAGTGGCTACCATTCCGTTCCGAGCCATTGTAACACTTCTTCGAGACGAATACGGATGATTCAAAGAGTCAAACTTCAGCATAACAACCCCTCCAGTTTAGTATCCTTTAAAATCTACAAAGCTATCTAACCTTCTAAATTTATGCTAACTTTCTAAATTTATGAATATCTTATCAAATGTAAATTAAAAGAACAAATTCCACAGGGCATTGACACCCAAAATTACTACAGCGGGTAACGCCAATACACTCCCCGTCTCAATGTGGATAGCACCATAGATCATCAGAAATACAAATATTAGAATTACAATAGAGTAGCTTTTTTTATTCATATTAATCTCTCCTGCCAACAATTAATTATGAGTAATATAAGATGATTGGGTTTATGTTTAGGCACTGTAATATTTAGTTGTTGATACTGTAAAATTAAATTTACAGTTATCAACATTCAACTCTAATCCAGTCTATGTTTAAAAGCCTATAAACCCAAGTTTATAATGTATTTAACAACACCCAATTAACCATTCCTAAAATCACAGCAATCAATAAAGTTATATGTATTATACGGCCATAAATATAAGCTTCCTTACCATTTAAATTTACTGAAGACGTCCCCAGTAATACCTGGGTAGGGCCAATACTACATCCTACAGATCCTCCGATAGATTGGACAGCCGCCATAATAGCCGGGCTAACCCCCAAAGTAGTTGCTACTGTAGCCTGAAAACTTCCAAATATCACATTTGAATTAGTATTACTACCTGTGATAAAGCTACCTAAAACACCAAAGAACGGTGCAAAAATCGGGTAAAATTGACCAGTTAAATTGGCTACATTATGAGCCATATTTTCTATCATGCCTGAATCCATCATTAACAAAGCCATACAAATTAACCATGTCAAGGTCAGTGTGGTCCCAGTAC
This sequence comes from Natranaerobius thermophilus JW/NM-WN-LF, assembly GCF_000020005.1. NCBI lineage: Bacteria > Bacillati > Bacillota > Clostridia > Natranaerobiales > Natranaerobiaceae > Natranaerobius > Natranaerobius thermophilus. The sequence continues at coordinate 3,036,879 of NC_010718.1, forward strand.
ATTTTTCGACTGTTTTATTAACGACTTGAGAAATTTCTGTCCGGGACAGTATTTGTTTACTATTATAAACAAATATACCTGCCAAGGAGGAAATTAATATAATTGGTGCTGGATGAGTCAATAGATCGATGGTTACATATTGCAATTCTTCTGTGACGATATAGCCCAATCCAGTTTCAAAGCCAGGAAAATCAAAATTTAATTCTGGTCCTTGAATCGGGGAGAGTTGAAATAACACTGATAAAATTATGATTAGTCCATAGGGTAAAATAGACTCAAGTAGATTGAGTTTACCTCGATAAAAATTTATTCCACTATCATAGTTCTCTTTGGTAGGGACAACCAACTTTCGATAAACAAAAAACAAAAACACTAATCCAACTAATGCAGTTAATAAGGAAACAACGGACATCATCTGTAGATAAGTAATGATAAACATAGAACCAACCATGACAACAGTTGTAGAAAGAATATAAGGGACTCCCTTAGTAATAGCTTGAAATCCTCCATAAATATAGCAAACTCCAAAACCTGTAAATAACATAGCTACTGATGTATATAGTGACATCCAAAAAGCGAGATCACTAGAAGGTAAGCCTGTAACTAGTCCAATAGTGTAAAAAGAAGATCCCATAGAGCCAAAACTTATAGACCAACTATGCCCAAGTAATACTGCAGCTACTGAAGCGAAAGGATTAAAACCTAATTTTACTAGTATAGGAGTCACAATAGCCACAGGCACTCCAAATCCAGCAATCCCCTGTAAAAAAGAGGAGAAGACCCAACTTAACAATAAAAATTGTACAAACTTATCTTCGATTACTAAAGTTAAATTACGACTGATCACTTCAATGGCACCTGCTTCATTGACTAAATTGTATAGAAAAACAGCTGCCCAAATTATCAATAACACAAATAGTGATAGGGAAAACCCTTTTCCCAATGCTACTACCATACCTTCTAGGGGTAATTGAAATACCCACAAAGAAATCCCAGTAGCTGTCAAGAATGATATAGCACCTGCTTTTCTGGCTGGTAATTTAAACAATAAAAGAAATATTAATAATATTAGAATTGGAATTACAGCAAAAATATCTACTATCATGAAGCTTTATCCCCTTTCTGATTGCTGACCTAAACAAAACAGGACCTTAAACGGTCCTGCTGCTACTGGTCTGATAACTACTACTTTCTTTTGTAAACCAGTAAAAACTGATTGAGATAGCCATGATAATTAAACCTAAGAATATCCAGCTAATACCATAATCACCACTCAAATCGGCAAACAAACCAAAAATAGGTGGGAAAATCACATTTGCAACCCGAACAAAAGTCAAAGCAATTCCAGTAGCTGTTCCAACATATCTATCCTCAACTGCTTCCCCAATTGCTGAAAGATAAAGGGCAGGAAGACCCAGAATCGTCAAACCAAGTAAAAAAGCAGATAGCATGACTAATACTGGTGAAATATTTGCTGCTGCCGGTGTCACTACACCGCCCACCAACAGGGACAATACAGCCACAAGTATACCAACAATAACAAGGGCCGTACGCCGGTCTCCATTTAACACGGAGTCGCTAAACCAGCCCCAACCGAGATGGGCCAAAATCCCACCTGCCTGGAAAACAGCCAGACCTATACCAGCCAAAGTACTACCAAAACCTATATCTTGCTGTAAGTATAAAGGTAAATGTGTAGCCACAGAGCTAATACCCATGCCAAAAACTGCTCCCATTACACATATCCAAACTAAATACTTAAATTTTAATAAGTAAAAAACATCGTCTTTTAGCGATGAATTTTGTTGATTACTGTCTTGGGAATCATTCCCGTTCCCTTGATTTGACGCATCTGTTTTATAAAATTTAACTATAAACAAACTCATTAGAATTGCAAAACCAGCGGAAAATAACAGCGCCGTTCGCCAACCTAGCACCTCGGCTAAGGGAGGTAAAATTAAGGCACCTAAAATTCCACCTATACTCGCCCCTGACTGAGTAACCCCTAAAGAAAAGGCACGTTTCTCTTTAGGTACAATATTTAACACCCCTTTACTTGCAGAAGGGGTGACAATACTAAATCCAAACCCGGCAAAGAAAGCCAAGAACAAGATAAGTAAATAAGTAGGGCTAATTGCCTGTAATATAATTAATATACCAACAGAACCTACACCAAAAATTAAACCTCTTTTAGGCCCTATAGAGTCAACTATCCGGCCACTATAAATAGCAATCAAGGTAGCACTAGCAAAATAGAAAGTAGAATACAAACCCGCTTCAAAACCGGTGATCATAAATTCTTGTTGTATGCGGGGTAATAAAGCTTTGATACCCTGCATATTTAAAACAACTGCCATATAGGCAGTAGACATAACCATTAAGGTTGCCCAATTTAGCTTTTTACTCTTATTTTGATTGGGTGTACCGGCAGACATAATAATACTCCTTCCAAAATATTTTTGAATTAATATATAATATTTCGCGTCACTAATATTCTATCAAATTTTCTCATAAAGTGAAAACCCTGAAAAATAGATTTATTTTTATAACTTTACTTATTCTTTGTTATCCTGGAAAAAGGCCTGAAAATGATAGCAAGCAGGGTCCAGATCTTTTAAAAATCTAGAGGGTTGGATAAAGTAACCATTATACGATACTACCTGATGGGGCATTGATAGATATAGTTTTTCTTTAGCCCGTGTTATAGCCACATAAAACAATCGACGTTCTTCTTCTAGTATAAATGGATCTCTCAGGGACTTAGAACTAGGGAACAAGCCATCTAGTAAGTGAGGAATAAAAACCGTATTCCATTCTAGACCCTTAGCAGAGTGAATGGTAGATATCACCAAGCTATCGTCGTCTTCAGCTTCATTTAATGCAGGGGTTGTTTCTTGTTGAAATTTATTGGCAGGAGGTTCTAAGGATAAATCAGCCAAAAATTGTTCTAATTCCGAGTAATTCTGGGATAAATGATAGAGAACTTCTAAGTCATTTTTTCGTTCCGAAGCATCCACTTCTTGTTTTTCCAGTATTGGGTAATAATATTCAATTATCCGAGCAACACTGTTAGAAGGTGAAATCCCCTTTTTTCCAGCTTCTAATAAAACTTCTTGTAAAGATAATAAAGACTTATAATAGCTCGTCCCCTTAAAATTATTAAAGTTCAAACGCCCATCCTGTTCAGTGATTTCTTCAACAATTTGGCTAGCTCTTACCCTTCCGATCCCTGGAATCATTTTTAAAAATCGATTCCAAGAAACAGCATCTATGGGATTGACTGTTAACCTTAAATAAGAGACCAGATCTTTAACATGCTTTCTCTCCATAAACTTAATACCACCGTAAACAACGTATGGAATTTTCCTCCTCAAAAGTTCTGCCTGAATATAATTGCCGTGGAAACCAGCTCTGTACAATACAGCCATATCCTTATATGAAAAGCCTTGTTCCCGTAAAGCAAGTATCTCAGAAACTATAGCTTCTGCTTCCTCCTCCTGGGAATAATATTTAATAAATTGAGGTAGCGTACCCTCATGGAACTCAGAGGAGAGATGTTTTTGATAGCCTATTTGAGCCGAATCCACTATTTCATTGGCAAATTTGAGAATTTTATTGTGCGATCTGTAGTTTTTCTCAAGCTTTATTAACTTTGCATCGGGATAATTTTGAGGAAACAAGAGGATATTTTCCCAATTAGCTCCTCTAAAAGCATAGATGCTTTGGAAATCATCTCCTACTACGGTGATATTCCTAGATTGTGAACCAAGCAAATTAACTATCTCGTTTTGAACAACATTAGTATCTTGGAATTCGTCTACAAGTATGTAGGATAATTCCGAAGACAACTGTTTACGGAAAGTAGAATTGTCTCTCAGATTATCTCGTAAAACCAATAACAGGTCATCAAAATCCATCAGATTATAGTGTCTTTTGTATTTATGGTAAGCTTGGGCGATAGTATCAATTTCATCTATATAATCATCTAATCCGGAAAACTCTTCACTTATCACTTGACCTATTGATTTTTGAGTATTCCTGCTTTTGGAAATAATCTCGAAAATCCGCTCTTTCTTGGGAAAAGCTTTTTCTTGTCTGTGAAAATCATATTCAGTTCTAAGTAAATCCACCACATCTTGTGAATCAATCTGATCCAAAACAGAAAAATCAGGGGATAAACCAACTAGGCCCGAGTATCTTCTCAAGACATTATTTGCAAAAGAATGGAAAGTCCCTCCTTTAATTCTATCAGTACTTTCAGTGCCTAAGAGTTTTTTGACTCTTTCCAGCATTTCTCGGGCAGCCTTTCGTGTAAATGTTAAAAGTAAAATTTCTTGGGGGGGAATCCCCGATTCTAGTAAATAAGAAACCCGGTATACCAAAGTTCTAGTTTTACCAGTCCCTGCGCCTGCTATGATTAATAAAGGCCCATTGCAGTAAGTAACTGCCTCCAGCTGTTGTGGGTTAAGCTCTTCAGGATAATTTATTTTGAAGTCACTGGCACTTTGACTGATATTGTTAGGAAAATCTCCAGGCCTAGCCTCTTGTTCCAATTGATTATTTATTTTGTCAATCAGTGACTGTAAATGTTGGAATCTAGCTCTGATTTCATCGTCAACAGGTGGTTCAGGGTATTGGGAAGGAAAAATACTGGCATGGTTTGTTTCCTTGTTTTTCAATGATTCCTCAGTATTACTGGCTTCATGTTTATCTTGGCCTTGTTTCCTGCGCTTGTATTTTGAAAAATCAATTAATTTATCAAGGGGATCTTTACCATTGCCTTTGTTTTGATTACCTGACCCGGAAAAGTCTCCAATCATGGTTGTCACCTCGGTTCTTCTCAAATTATTTAACATCTTATCAAATTATAACATAATCGAATAAACATAAAAAAAGCGGGACTTCTAAAGTCCCGCCATATTAGCTTTAGCATCTCCTAACCCTCTACCTTTGGAGTCATTTGCTCATCAATTATTGGTTCCTGAACACCTGAATCCGGTTCTGTAGGCTGGGAACCAGGTTCTTTAGCAAAAGCACTGACAATAATACTGTTAGCACCATCTCCAGTTACGTTACACGCAGTACCAAAGGGGTCTTGACCCATATAAAGGGCTATCATCAACGCTATCTCTGTTTCACCAAAGCCCAGCATCGAACCCAAAAGTCCCAAAGCCGCCATGACCGCTCCACCAGGAACTCCAGGTGCACCGATCATAACAACTCCTAACATCATGATGAAAGGGAGAAAAGATAGAAAATCTGGTGTACCAATATGAAGTAGGTAAACAGTTACTGCACTAATGGTTAGGGCAATGGTACTACCAGCTAAGTGGATGGTAGCGCCTAAAGGTACAACTAAATCAGTAATTTTTTCAGGTACACTTAGGGTTTTTGCACTTTTTAAAGTAACCGGTAAAGTAGCCGCACTTGATACCGTGCCCAAAGCAGTGGTATAAGCTGGGACCATTTTTCGAATACTCCCGAAAATCGGGTTTTTAGGCGAAAGTCGGTTGGCTACTGTATATTGCATTAGCAAATAGAGTAGCTGAACACCAATTACCAGACCAAATAAAGGTGCAAATAAACCTAGTGTTGTAAAAACAGTCCCTTCAGCAGCCATGTTGGCAAAAATACCTGCAATATACAGTGGGAGTAATGGGATAATAACCTTTTGAATTACCATTCTTGTAACTTCCCTAAATTCCAACATGAATCTATACAATGTTTTTTCTTCTTTGACATTTTTTAGATAGTTGATACCAATACCAAATATAAAAGCTGTTACTAATGCAGTCATAATACCCATTAAAGGTTCAATTTCAATCTCAATAAAAGTTGATAAACCTGTACTTTCTTCCACTTCCACCAGTTCTGGAGTAATACTAGGAATGATAAACATGGCAGCGAAAAAAGCTATGGTTCCCGCAATAATTGTTGATAGATAAGCCACTCCTGCAGTCAAACCCAACATTTTCCCCGGCTTCTCTCCCAGCTCAGCAATACCTGGAATAATAAAGGCCAAAATAATTAAAGGAACTACATAAAACAACAGCTGACCAAAAATACTCGACAGGGTATAGAGTAAGTCTCCCGTCCATTCAGGAAAAAACATACCAATAACAGTACCTAAAATAATAGCAATAACAAGTCTTGGTATTAAACCTAAATTTTTGATCACATTTTCCATCCTCCTGGATACTCTTCTTAGGAAGAGTTTATTTATATTCCCTGAATAATCTCTAATTCTCAAAGATAATCCAAAAGGAATATAGTAATAAAGTATATTCGACACGCAACTACTTTTTTCCTTTAAAATTTTAAAATATTTTCAAAAAAATCAAAAAATGGCTGGGCTTATTAAAATAGTGAAATTAATCCCCATAAAAATTAAAATCACAGCTAAAACTATAACTGCCAAGACTTTCATACGACTATTTTTACGTTCATAGTTCTCCCTACACTGAATACACAGACTCATCTCTTCATATTCAATGGGAAAGTTTTTTCCAAAAGCAAAATTTTTCCTTACCATATAATTTTCCAAACTTTCTTTATCTTCCCTGCCACATGCCTGACAAAATTCAAATTCTTGAGAACTCAACTTTTTCACCTCCAAGATAAAGCTTGGGCTATAATATAAATTGATCTACATTTTTTCTTCCTATGGGGGTCATTGAGGGTTAAAGAAGGGGCAAGTCCAAGTCTTAACAGCCATTAGTGGACTTATCATTATTATTCGATTAAAAAACTCACATCCCTTCAAATCATAATTAAGAAACCGGTATAGGGAGTTTTCCCAAAACCCTGATACCGGTGTTAACTTAAAACTTCAGTAACCTATGTTATTTTACTACACACAGACATCAATATAAAAAGTAAAAGTTTACAATAAACACCAGCAGAAAGCCCACTGCTTTAGCTGTTAGAGTATGTCAATAGTTGTTTAATCTGATTTGGAAATTCTCCATAGTACTCCACTCTTTGGGATTGCATTAGGGGTCATATCTGGAAATTCGAATACTCCAAAGTCTAAAAGGTAAAGATGCTCCCCTTGAGGGTCAAATTTAACCGCTATTGGCCTATTCAAACCTTCACCAAATCTTCCGGACCTTGGTTCATCTTTGTTCTCAATAAAAGTAGCAAATTCCCCAGTTTCAGTGTCTACAGTCATTACCTGGGCCGGTACAGCTTCCTCAACCTCACCTGTTAAAGGTTCGCCATCGCCAAAAACCGCCACAAATAAATCTCCTTCATCGGAAAATTCCTCGGAATAAGCCAATTTCATAGGCGAATAGTGAGGAGGGAATTCTGTTAAAGGTGGCTCTGGATCAGGTGGATCTTCTAACAACAAGTCCCTGTTTTCCCCCCGGTCACTTTCAAATTCTGATTCACTTATAGGATCTTCGCCAGCAAAATCAGGCCAGCCATAAAACCCATCTTTTTCTATTTCGTATATCCAATCGGGAGAATCGCTAACAGCCCGACTACCGCGGTCATCATAACCTAGAACTGTGGCATATAGTTCTTCGTAGTCTTGATCAAAGGCTAAACCATAAGGATTTCTAAGTCCCCAAGCCCACAGTTCAAGTTCGTAATCATTATCAGGATCTACTCTGTAAATAGCAGCATTTCCTGGCGTTTTTCCTTCTTTTATTTGACCGTCTTCTGTAGTCGTCCCAAAGGGGGAGAAACCACCTGTCTGAACTTCCGCAGTAGGATCTGGATCTGCTAAATCTCTGGAAGAAAAATTCTCTCCTCTTAAAGTAATATCCACAGGAGGGACATCATGAAATTCAGGATGATCTTGCAGCCATCCATACATAAAGTTATCTTCCCCTACTACTCCGGAATTGGTGGCACTTCCCTGCCCAAAATACATGTATCCTTCTTGACAGAATACCACCTCGTTATTATGATGATCACCTTTTGAGGGCAGACCAGTGACGACATCCTCCATTTCTTCACCACTTGTGGTCATGCGAGTTATCGTACCTCTATGAGAAACATAAAGATGTCCTTCATGATAAGTCAAACCATTAATAGGGCCTTCAAAATCATTATTCAAATCGGAAACAAAAGTCCCTTCAGGATCTAATTTTATAATTCTTGGTGTGGTTTCCTTTTCTCCATAACTGTAACCCGCTTCTGCTACATATAGATAGTCTTCATCACAAAAAGTGATGCTAGTAGGATAAGTTAAATTTTTGACAACTACTTCCATATCGTAACGGCCAGGAAACTCCAGATTCCTTGGACTAGTCGTCATAGCTCCCCTTAAAAGAACGGGAACTGCCACTAAGCCAATTACTATCATAGCCCAAGGAATCACCCAGCGCAACATACCTGCCACATTGCCAATCCAAACCTGATAAATTAAAGATAATGAGATTCCATACCCCAAGAAAGTGACAAATGATAGCCCAAATTCCTCTAACTCAGCAAACATAGGGGGCATACCAAAAGTCAAGGGAATTAAAGTCACAGGACCAAGCAACCAAAGCCCAAATCCTACTCCAATCCCAATGTATAAACTTTGTACAAGACTATTAATTTTGTTCCTGGCAATAAATCCATAAATACCTCCTGCTATTATGGTAACAGCCATTATAACTAATAATCCATAAAATAAACTCACCCTAGTAATTAAAAGCCCTAAGGCTGGCAACAACCATCCACCCCAGAGAACAGCCGATGCAATAATTCCCGAAAATAAACCAGACATCAACCCAACAGCTACGTAAAATTGGGGTTTTTCCTGACTATCAGCTTGATTTTGAATCAATCTCTGTCACCCTCCTGTTAACTAAACTGGTATTTTTATATTTTCCTCAGTTTTAGAATTTATTACTTTTACAGTTAAATAAAGACTGCGTTAAATTTGAATGTAGATAAATGGGCTAATCTAAGAAAGGGGCTATCCCAAAAATTATCACTTTTTGGGACAGCCCCTAGTTAACAAAAAACGATCAATGTAATATTAATGATGTTTAACAGTATTAAGTTATTTTCTGATGTCAAACCACAATAGTACCTTTCTTAATCACACGTTCCACGTGATTAATCCCATAATGATAAGGCAAGTACTCATGGTTCGGCATATCAAAAATCACAATATCAGCTTGTTTACCTTTTTCGATACTTCCAATGAGATGTCCCCTGTTAATGGCATGTGCAGCATTTATAGTAGCTGCATTGATCGCCTCACTGGGGAGTAATTTCATTTTTAAACAGGCAAGAGAAACAATTAAACTCATAGATTCAGTTGGTGATGAACCAGGATTTCTATCCGTGGATAAGGCTACAGGAACTCCTTCTTCAACCATTCTTCTGCCTCTAGCATACTCATCCTTCATTAAGAAAAACAGTGTCCCGGGAAGTAGAACAGCCACTACTCCTTTTTCTGCCATTTCTTTTATACCTCGATCTGTAGCTTTACCAAGATGATCTGCAGAGACGGCACCTAATTCTGCGGCCAGTTCTGCCCCTCCCAGGGGATTAATCTCATCGGCATGGATTTTGGGCAATATACCTTTTGTCCTGGCAGTTTGTAAGACTTTCCTGGACTGATCTATGTTGAATACACCTTCTTCACAAAACACATCACAAAATTCCGCCAGATTTTCTTCTATAACCCGGGGCAACATCTCTTCTACAACTATTTCTATATACTTGTCCGGGTTATCTTTATGCTCTTTGGGAATGGCATGGGCTCCCAAAAATGTATGAACTACATCTGCGGGATGAGTTTTCCCAAGTTTGTTAGCAACTCTTAGCTGTTTAAGTTCTGTTGCTGTATCAAGGCCATAGCCACTTTTGGATTCTACGGTTGTTACTCCCTCTTTTAAAAAAGTGTCTAATCGCTGTTTTCCAGCATAATATAATTCATCTTCCGATGTTTGGCGCGTAGATTCGACAGTACCTAAAATGCCTCCTCCGGCTTTTAATATTTCTAAATATTCCGCTCCTTCGATACGCAATCCCAGTTCTTTTTCCCTGGTAGAGCCAAATATAATGTGAGTGTGTGGGTCAACAAAACCAGGCATTACTGTTTTCCCACGGGCGTCTATCACTTTAGTTTTAGCTGTGACTTCCACTTGTTCAATTACTGACTCGGTAGTCCCCACAGCTTCAATTCTGTCACCTTTAATAGCTACAGCCCCATTTTGAATTAAACCGAGGTTGTTAAGTTCTGTCCCAACTTTGGGGCGGTCACTATTACCAGCTGCTGTTACTAGCTCTCCTGCGTTAATAACTATTTTATCAACAGCTTTTAGATCTTTAACCATATATACCCCCCTCATAAAAGAATGACAGCCCCGGACGCTATAGTCCGGGACTATTCTGATCAATCCATGGAATCTTTTTGAAATAATTTTTTATAATAGTTGATATTTTTACATTAATCAATCAATCGGTTTTCTAAGACTTGTTCCGAATCAAATCCATCTAGCTGTAGATAATAGCGAGCAACATCAATTAGAGCCTCTACAGGGGTTAGCCCCACTATTTCACAATCAGTGATGTATACTCCATATCTAGCAGCTTCGATTTTAATTAATTCTTGCACCCTATAAATAGGGGTTTGATTTACATCAACCAAGTTCATAGTCACCTGAGCAACTTGCCTATCATCTAAATATATTCCCAGAGCTTTAACATTTTTTAAGCCACCACTTCTTTGGCGAATATTTTTGGCAATTTTCTTTGCTATATCCACATCAGAAGTGCTTAAATTCACATTATAAGCAACAAGGGGTTTTCTAGCTCCTACTGCAGTAGCTCCAGCAGTTTCGTGCATTTTTGCAGGTCCATAATCTGGTTCTTCCCCTTCTTCATTTATTCGTTTTTTAACCCCTTCATACTCCCCTTTCCTTACTTTAGCTAAGTTTTTCCTGTCCTTTCTTGTAGCTGATTCTTCATACATAAATACGGGAATATCCAAGTCTTCTCCTAGCCGTTTGGCAATATCCTTGGAAAGTTCTACACATTCTTCCATGGATATATCCTTCACTGGTGTTAATGGTATTACATCTGTAGCTCCCATTCGAGGGTGTTCACCCTGATGTTTTGTCATATCAATTTCTTCATGGGCAGTTTTTGCCGAAGCTATCACAGCTTCTACAAGAGGTTCTGGTTCTCCAACTACAGTTATAACAGTTCGGTTATGATCTTCATCGGGCGCTGTGTCTAAAAGTTTGATACCTTCCTTGTCTTTAAAATGTGACTCAATTTTTTCGATTATTGCCTTGTCTCTCCCCTCACTGTAATTAGGTACACATTCAATTAAAGCCATATTTCATCCCTCCTATTATTAGTAAATTACCAATAACCAATAAACAATGGAATCACTATGAGCCAAATACTTGAGTTTGTAAAACCACCTCCTATATTTATGAGTTAATTTTTTATTAATAAAACTAGTTAGCTCCACATGGGTATATTAACTCCCTGCTCACTGGCAGTTTTTTTAGCTAGTTCATAACCGGCATCTACATGCCTAATAATACCTGTTCCAGGATCTGAAGTTAAAACTCGTTCAAGTCGTTCTTCGGCGTCCTTACTGCCATCTGCCATGACTACAATTCCAGCGTGAAGGGAATAACCTATTCCCACACCTCCGCCATGATGTACCGATACCCAGTGAGCCCCAGCAGCCGTATTAATTAAAGCATTCAAAATAGGCCAATCAGCAATGGCATCACTGCCATCTTTCATGCCTTCAGTTTCTCTATTTGGTGAAGCTACTGAACCACAATCTAAGTGGTCTCGGCCAATAACAATTGGTGCTTTAATTTCACCTTTAGCTACTAGATCATTGATCAACTTCCCAAATCGAGCTCTCTCACCGTAACCTAACCAACAAATTCTGGAGGGAAGTCCCTGAAAGCTCACTTGTTCACCAGCCATTTTAATCCAGCGACATAAATGTTCATTGTCTGAAAACTCTTCTAATATTAATCGATCTGTACGATATATATCTTCCGGATCCCCTGATAGAGCTACCCAGCGGAAGGGCCCTTTGCCTTCACAAAATTGCGGACGTATATAAGCCGGAACAAAACCGGGAAAATCAAAAGCTTTAGTAATACCTTCAATGTAAGCTTGCTGTCGGATATTGTTCCCATAGTCAAAAACTATAGCTCCTTGTTTTTGAAATTCAAGCATGGCTTCCACATGTTTCGCTATACTTGATTTTGAAAGCTTCATGTATTTTTCTGGATCTTGATGTCTGAGCTCTAAAGCATAAGGAAAGTCTAAATCTGCTGGTACATACCCATTTAGGATGTCGTGAGCCGATGTTTGGTCAGTTACCATATCCGGAATTCTACCCCTTTTAACTAATTCCGGATAAATAGAAGCTGCGTTCCCTAAAAGCCCAATAGAAAGGGGTTTTTTCTCGGAGACGGCTTCATCCACTAACTCTAACGCTTCGTCCAAATTTTCTGCCATTTTATCTAAATATTGATAATCAATTCTTCTTTCTATACGTTCCCTGTCAACTTCTACGCATAATACCACACCATTATTCATGGTCACAGCTAAAGGTTGGGCACCCCCCATTCCTCCAAGGCCAGCAGTTAGTACAAACTTTCCGGACAAATCTCCATTGTAATGTTTATCAGCAGCCGCTCCAAATGTTTCATAGGTACCCTGTAATATTCCCTGGGTGCCAATATAAATCCAACTACCCGCAGTCATTTGTCCATACATGGTCAAACCCTGTTTCTCTAGTTCCCTGAATTGATCCCAATCTGCCCAGGATGGAACCAACAGTGAATTTGCAATTAGCACCCGAGGTGCTTGAGAATGGGTTTTAAATACTCCCACAGGTTTTCCCGATTGTACTAGTAGAGTTTCATCATCCTCAAGTTCTTGTAAACTTTTTACAATGGCATCAAAGGCTTCCCAGTTTCTTGCTGCCTTGCCACTACCACCATAAACAATAAGTTCTTCAGGCTTTTCAGCAACTTCTGGGTCAAGGTTGTTCATTAACATTCTCATAGGCCCTTCCTGCTGCCAACCTTTACAATGCAAATCAGTTCCTCTGGGTGCTCTAACCTTCCTTGACATAATCGCCACTCCTTTCTCAAGCATCATAATTTACTTTAATTTTAAACTATTTTAAGATTTCTGAAATTTTATAGTAAATTCGGCCTTTACAATAGTAAAACATCTCTTTGTAACATAAGGCCGAATTTTTATTAACATGGTGATAAAACTTTCTAATCTATCAGTATGATTGCTACTTCAGTTCTCCTATGGTTTTCTCTAGTTCCGAAACTAGGCGACCTTCAACAATCAGCTGTTCAACAGTTTCTATATCCGAAGCTAATTCTCTATCCTCGGCTAAGTGGGGGACTTGTTCTCTTACCAGTTCATAAGCCTTTCTTGTACCACTTCCACTTTGACGTGGCTGCCTATAATCCAATGCTTGAGAGGCACACAACAGCTCAATAGCCAATACTTTTTCAGTGTTCTCCAGTATGGATAATGCTTTTCGGGCTCCAATTGTACCCATGCTAACATGGTCTTCTTGATTAGCCGAACTCGGTATTGAGTCTACACTAGCTGGATGAGCTAGACTTTTATTCTCACTTACCAAAGATGCAGCAGTGTACTGGGCAATCATAAATCCAGAACTGACACCACCATCTTTAATTAAAAAAGGAGGCAATCCAAAATTTAAATTAGGATTTACCAGTCTTTCTATCCTCCGTTCGGCGACATTGGCCAACTCGGCTATAGCCATACTCATATAATCCATAGGTAGAGCTAAAGGTTGCCCGTGAAAGTTTCCGCCGGATATGACCTCATTTTCTTGAGGGAAAATCAATGGGTTGTCGGTAGTTGAATTAATTTCCCTATTAAGAATTCCCCCTATATGCTCATGGGCATCCTTAGAAGCACCATGGATTTGAGGAATACATCGCAGTGTATAAGCATCCTGTACTCGCTTGTGTTCCCTATTTTCTATGATTTCACTGTCCTGTAGCAGTCGGCGGATATTTTCAGCTGTTTTGCCATGCCCCGGATGAGGTCGCAGACGAAAAATCTTGTCTTGAAATGCATCCAAGATTCCTTCCAAAGAATCAATGGTCATAGCTGCACATATATCGGCAGTCTTTAAAAGGTTTTTCATTCTTAACCATGTTAAAGTGCCCACTGAAACGATGGCCTGGGTGCCATTTATTAAGGCCAAGCCCTCTTTTGCTCCTAGTTTGACGGGAGATAAACCAGCCTCCGATAATGCTTTGTCACCTGCCATTCTATCGCCATGATAATATGCTTCTCCCTTTCCAATCATCACTAAAACCATGTGAGCTAAAGGCGCTAGATCACCACTAGCTCCCAAAGACCCTTTAGAAGGGATAATAGGGTGTACTCCTTTATTTAACATATCTATCAATAATTGCACCGTCTCTAAACGTATTCCAGAATGACCCTTGGCCAGGCTATTAGCTCTAAAAAGCATCATTCCCCGTACCACTTGCTCGGAAAAAGGTTCACCAACTCCAGCTGAATGACTTAAAATCAAGTTTTCCTGAAGCTGTTGTAAATTTTCACTAGAGATGAAAGTGTCACTAAATTTACCAAAACCTGTTGTAACTCCATATACTATTGATTCTTTTTCAGTTAAATCATCAATGAGTCGCCTGCTGGCAATTATGTTTTCCTTAGCTTGCGTGGACAGTTCTACTTGTTCTCCGTGATTGATAACTTTTTCAATCTCTTTAAATTTTAGATTTTCACCAGTCAGGTGTATCAAAAAGTACCCTCCCTTTTATTAATTATCGTAACTTATCTATAAACTTGCAGTTAGTTTCCTATAATTTGTTCACCCTTTTTTTAGGGTATTGTGAATTTCGATATTATTTTTCCATTTCCCTTCAAAATTTATAAAAAAATGTTATAATAAAAGATTATGCATTGTGTTAATCAATTAATATATTAACGGCTTAAAAAACTTAGTGTATTAAATTATCAAAATTTCTAAAAGGATTTTTATTGTTAATAAAGAATTGTATACGAAAGGATTCTTATAAATTAAAACTATATTAGGTAAAAAGGATGGTGGTATCGAGTGAATTTTCAAACTTCCTCCCCTGGGAAAATGTTAAAAACAATTAGAAAAAATTGCGGGCTTAGACAGGAAGAAATCACTGGAGACTACATTACGAGAAATTTGATCAGTTTAATAGAAAATAATAGAACTCCGCTTAATAGTGATGTAGCTTCTCTAGTTGCTGAAAATATTAATAAAAGCTTAAATTATTCACTTATCCACTGGGTTGATACTGAAGATTTTTACAGGCCCGAGAGATATAAAGTAAAGGAAGAAGTGAAGGATTTTATTAACAGAAAAGAACAGGAGTTGCTTGAGGGAAATTTAACACTTGATGAGCAAGAATTAAAATCAGTGGAAAATACTTTGCGAAAATATCGCTTAACAGATAAAAAAGCAGTACTTTACGAGCTGCTATCCGATTTCTACAATTCCTCTAAACAATTAAATAATGAGTATATGTATTTGATCAGGTCCAAAGAAAATTATAGTTTTTATCCCCATCACAAAGATAAATTGTTTGCAATCAAACAGCGAATTATTGATAATCTTATTAATAGAGATATAGAGGATAGTGCTTTAAAATTAATCGAAATTATGTACGATACATTTGAATCCATCAACGGTTTGAATCAAAGGGAAAGAAATCTCTTGCAATATAAAAAAGCCTGGGCTTTATACCATCAGGCCGATTATTCGTCAAGTATTGCACTTATAAATTCAATACTATGTAATGATAGCTGTACAGCTGATGATAATGAGCTCAAGGCTAATATTGAGAATGATTTTATTACGACAGATTGCTTGCTGCTATTGGCAAAATGTTATAGCGCAACAGATGCTTTAAAAAAAGCAAAAAATATCTATTATGAGCTTTGGGAAAAACTTAGCATAGAAAACAACACTAATAAAATGCTTGACATAATTATAAACTTAATCAATATCGAAGTCCGATGTAATAACAAAACCAATCTTTTCAAATTACTCAATTACAGCGTAACAAATGAGTCTATTCTTAAAAAACAAGCCCAGACCAAGACATTATTTAAATATTATCTAGAATTGTCCCAGGGGTGGGAAAGCATAGAAGACTTAGATCAGGCTAAAGATTATTATTTAGCAGCTATTCAAGTTGCTATCTCAAACAATGACCAGGAAGAGCTATTAGAGGTATCCAAAAAAATCTTCAATTTTTGTGAGAAAAGAAACCAGAACTACTTCCTTGCAAAAATATCACCACATTTACAAGAATGGATAAGTTAATTATCTGACAATACATCTTTAATCAAAGATCTCTTAGTCGTCTTCAAAATTTCAGTCTTAATGGCAATATCCGTTAAATCAAAATGCGGTTCAATCCCCTTGCCTTCAATTGTTTTTCCATCTAATGTTTTCACTTCATATATTGTTGTTAACAACCCTCCCCCTTCTGATAGGGGGAATAAATTTTGCACAGTACCTTTGCCAAAAGTTTTCTCCCCGATAACTAAACCTCTATTCTGATTTTTAATAGCATAAGCAAACATTTCAGCTGCACTAGCCGACCTTCGATCAACTAAAAAAACTGCTGGTTTTTCTAGCTGAGGTTCAGTTGCTTTAGATCCGCAAATAATTTGTTCCCTATAATTTTCTGCCACCACGATATCTTGTTCACCAACAAAATGACCTAAAATTTTACCTGCATCTTCAACTGTTCCTCCAGGATTACCACGCAGGTTTACTACCCAACCCTGTATATCCTCTTCTAAAAGTTCTATAATTACTTGTTTGAAATCTTCACTAGAGTTTTCGCTAAATTCTTTAATCTGAATATAACCTAAAGAGTCTGCAATAACCTTACCATTTACAGGGTCGCCAGAGTATTCGGCAAATTCTTCTTTTTCTTTTTCAGACAAGTACATGGTATAAGGGTCATCTAATATTTCAAAAAGCTCTTCTAAACTTTCTGCATCTTGAATATCATGGGGAGGTTCCTCCACATAATAAGTCTCTAAAATTTCAACGGCTTCTTCAACCAGTTTTTCGCGCAACTCCTCCTCTTTTGTTAAGTCGGGAATAAGAGGGTTAGCGTCAATATTTTCTTCTAATTTTTCAGGGCCAGGGCTAGCACTATACGCCTCTGGAATAAAAATCATTAAAGCGATAAGCACTGCAAAAATAAACAAAGAGTAGTTTAAAAAAGTTTTTTTATTAAAACCAGCCAAATCAATTCCTCCTTAAAAACAAGCTCAATAGATAACTATTAGTCTTAATTTATTGACCCCACATATAAAAAGGATTTAAGATAATCCAATTCTCATCTCGAGGATGTGAGATCACCAGATGATATGTACCTTGCTTAAACCGAATTTTTTCCCTAAAAGGGAAAGGATACTCCGATATCAAATGTCCGTCCCGATACATGTGTAATTTCAGTTTAGTCTTAGAAGGTACAAACTCTTTAAATTGACACACCAAAGTGTATGTTCCTGAATTTAATTTACTTCCAGGGAAAAACCTGTGGTTATCTGAAGATTTTAAGTAAGCTACCAATCCATCTCCTGAATCTTTCCTATCATGACATATATATAAATTTCCTCGGGATAGAGCGTTTAGTACTTGTTGTTTTGCAGTCACATATTCTTCGGATAAAGGTTCTTCAAGGTAAATATAATTATTACTACATCTAAATAGATAGTCATAGCTTAAGACTGTAATTGAAAAATAAAATTTGGAAAGTATTGGTGCATGGGCATCAGATCCTACAATACCAACAATTCTTCGCTCTTTAGTCAGTTCCATCCATTTTTCAAAGGCTTCTTTATTGGGAAATTTAAAGTAAGCTTGATCATTTATAAAGTTTGCATATAAGCCTTGTAATTTGGAATCAATTCCATCACGCCATTGACTGGAATAGTTGATTATTTCCATCCCGGTGAATCCTTGGGCATCCCAGTCTGTCCAAGGATATGTTCTGTTATTGCGGACTAATGGAGAACCTTTTTCGTAAGGATGGGCTATAAAACCTATCCCACCTTGCCGATTAACTTCATCAATAACTTCCTGGGGATTATCTTCGTTTCTAGGGATTTCCTCGTCTATTCCGATAGCAAGATAATGGTTTTTTTCCAGGTTGATTTCAGAACCAATAATAACAAGTACATCATGATAATAACCTTCTAATCTGCGCTGTTTACCTAATAAATGTCTATGATCATTAATAATAATAAAATCCAAATTTCTTTTTTTTGCTTTCTCTGCTATTTCTTCAATTGTAGAGGTACCATCAGAGTATTTAGTGTGAATGTGAATATTGCCTTTATAGACATACATCCTGTGTCACCGCCAAACCGTAAAAACTTTTTCTACTCATTATAACAAAAATTTCCTCGGTTTTCATGGCTAATTTTGTTGAAGTCTACATCTTGTTTAAAGTGTGACCCATAATCTTGATTAATGACGCATTATGATTGCACCACTGCTTATTATTAATATCCCTCCAATTAGAGACAGATAGGTTAATTCTTCTCCAAAAATTAACACCCCTAAAAAAGAAGCCACAACAGGATCAAAGTAAGTTAAAGTAATTCCATATGAAGCTTTTACTACCTGCATGCCCGAGTAATAAAGAATATATGGCAAAACAGTATGAATAACACCTATAATTGCCGCTATAAAAATTTGCCCATGGTGGAAATTAGCTTGAAAATTCACCAAGGGCAACATTATCAAGATGGCCACAACCATTTTATAATAAACTACTATAGGCGCCGGTAATTGCACTAGCTTTACTAAGATCACCACTAGACTAGCACTTATAGCAGCACACAAACCTAAGGCGATCCCTGCCAAGTCTTGAGTTGATATACTGACTACAGAAGGGGTTAAAATTAAGGCTAAACCTACCAGAGAAATGACTATGGCCAGGATATTTCTGAACTCCGGAGTTTCTCGAAAGAAAAAAGGGGCTAAAAATGCTACAATTACTGGTTTAGTGTAATAAGCAAATAGAGAATTACTTAAAGTGGTTAGATAGATAGAAGATAAAAATAAAATTGCATTCAAAGCATATAAAATTCCTGTTAAAAAGATAACCATGTATGCCTTAAATTTATTTGTGATCAAAAGATCTTCCCTGGGCAAAATCGACAATAAAAATAAACAGGCAAATAATGTCTTATAGAAAGCCAGGTCAGTAGCTGGCATTGCACTCCATCTGGCAAAAATACCCACAGTTCCCCAAATACAAGCTGAAATAAGAATTTTAAAATAACCAGACTGGAAAAACATCGACCCCACCTCAATATTATTGGATGCCTGAAATGAGGCCGTTATTCCTTAAAGATTAAAATCAGAAAAATTGATTTGTCAGGGTAGACCACCCCACTAAGTGATAAATTATTCAAAAACCCAAAACTCCCTCTAAAATATTTGACCCGCCTAAAGCTGCAAGTAAAGCAATTAACCAGCCAGGGAATCCAAATAGTACAGGTACAACTATCAGACCTATACCAATGACAATTCTGATTATACGATCGTAAAAACCTACATTTTTTTGGATATACATTGAATCAATCAAGTTTATCTCTCCTAATTAAGGATTATATTGATCTAGTCTGTATTTTTTCAACTTCTCCAAGCTGGTATCCATTCAGTTTTATAGTTTCGTATTTATTCCATAGATTATTCCGTTTTAATATCTAGTTTATTTATTACATCCTGAAAACTCTTAATTTTATTAGCTTCAATTCCTTTCGATTTTGCTATTTGATATAGTTTTTCTTTGGCAAAAACAAGGTCTGCAATTTCTATGGGACATCGGTCTGAATAGCCATCTCCTACATAGATTGTTTTAGGGACAGTTTTAAAATTGCTAATTAAGCTTCGAATTATTGCAGTTTTGCAGCTACCACACTGATGACAGTTATCATTAGAATATGGTGTTGTCATACTGAAATTTCTATTGTTAACCAATAATTTATTAGCGTAAAAAGGAATATGTGATAATCCTTCTCTACCTAAAATTTCTTTAATTAATAAATCATAACCATCACTTACAATGTATAGCTGATCACCTTCTCTATTTATTATGTCAACAAATTTTTTAAAATCAGGGTCAATTTGAATATTACTTATAGCTCTGCTAACATCCTCCCAGGAACAATCAAATAACTTAAAGGTCTCTCGAGCAACATCTTTTGTCGTAAGCTCACCTTTTTCCCACTGTTGATTAAGCTCTTGCCATCCATTTCGGGCACAAGTTTGAATCATTAAATTACAACTGTCTTGAAATGTAACGGTTCCATCAAAATCCGTGACAAACAAGCGCGGCTTCCTTAATCTATTAGTATGTTCATCACTCACTTAATCACTCTCCTTATATATTGGGAACCACTATCAACTAACAAAAATTAGGACCTTTACCCGATCTAGGGAAAGGTCCTATTAACTAATACATTACAGGATCTATGAGTAATTCCCTGCGCTGGCATTACCCAGATCAGGTTAAAGGGTCAGGACCTCTTCAGGTCCACTCTCAGCCAATACGGCTCCCCTAATTTGCTGACTTAATTTAAAATTATAGTATCACTCAATTACATAAATTGTCAATTGAATTTCATAAAAATTTCCACTCAATTCAATATATCTAATCTAGATTAAATCTAGATTTAATCCAGATGATTACTAAAGGCAGTATCACTAATGTTAGTAGAGTAGCACTAAACAATCCACCTATAAGAGAAAAAGCCAAAGAGTTTTGAATTTCAGACCCAGGACCAACGGCAATAGCCATGGGAATTAATGCCAACAAGGTAGTAATAGTAGTCATCAAAATGGGTCTCAATCTAAGGGAAGCACCTTCAAGGACACTATCTTCCCGTTTAATGCAATCCACTAAAACAATAGCATTATTAACAACTAATCCTGAAAGTATAATAACCCCCATTATTGATGCCACATTTAAAGTATCATTCAAAATATATAGTGCTAGAATTACACCTACAAAAGAAAAAGGTATGCTGACCATAATAACAAGAGGATAACGTAAAGATTCGAATTGACCTGCCATGACCATAAATACTAGCAACAAAGATAAAGCCAAAGCTCCACCTAGCTCTAAATATGAGGACCACATATCCTCGTAAGCGCCCCCATAATTTAGGCGATAACCTTGCGGGATATCCACATTATCTAATCTATCTTGGATACTATTTACCGCTCCCCGAACATCTCTTGTTTCCGAATCGGCTGAAATTGTTACATAGCGCTGACCGTCCTGTCGATTGATAACCGTAGGGCCTGGCTCTTTTTCAACTGTGGCAATATCCTGGTATTTTTCTTTTATTTCTTCAGTAGACTCAGGTCCTTCGCTAAAGTAACCTAATACTATGGGGATCTCTCTACCATCTTCTCTAAAAATTGTTGCTCTTCTTCCTGTTAAATCAGTTTCTAAGTCTTGAGACATTTGAATGGGAGTAATTCCTTTTAACATGCTTTGTTCGTCTTTGGGAGAAACCTGTAGTTCTGGTCTGGGTGTAGGTAAGTTTCTCGAAACATTTGAAACAACTTCTAATTCAGAAACTTCATTAGCTATATCTTGAGACAGTTCCCTCAGTGTGTCAAGTTCTGGACCGATTAAGTCAATTTCAATAGCATCACCACCCATCTCTAAATCTCCCTCCATCTCGGAAGCGCTAATTGAGGCCTGGTCATGATCGTAAAATTCACTCTCAACTTGTTGGGCAAGTTTTTCTTGCTCATCTGTTTCCAATATCACCATCAATTCACCGCGATGGGGAGTTCTTTGAGTGTACCCTGCTCCTTCTCTTTGACTAGCTCGCTCACCTATGGTTGCGTATACAGAGTCAACTTCTTCCTCATCTAAAAGATATTGTTCTACTTCTGTAACAACTTCTTCTGTGGTTTCCAAATGAGTTCCGGGTGGTAATCGTACGTCTACTGTAAATTCGGATCTAGTTATGGGTGGTAAAAATTCTCCACCCAAATTTGGGAGCAAAGTAAAGGATATTACCATTAATATAATAGCTCCACCTAAAACATATTTTCCTTTTTTCGATAGATAGTGCAGGCTTTTTTTATATCGTTTTTTCAAATTTTCAATGGGTATGAACTTTGAAATGGCTTGATTATGCCCAATTAATAACACTGAGAGTACAGGAATAACCGTTAAAGCTGTAAATAACGACATGGCAAGCGAAAAAACTACCATATAGGACAAATCTGCAAAAATAATACCTGCTAGGTCTTCTAATAAAAATACAGGTAGAAAAACCGCAATAGTAGTTAAAGTTGATGCGATTATGGGAGAACTAACTTCTTCTGTCCCCGTGATAGCTGCTTCTTTAATTTGTTTTCCCTGTTCTACGTGTCTAAAAATATTTTCTAGAACCACAACTGAATTATCTACTAACATTCCTATCCCTAGAGCTAATCCCGATAGTGTCATTATATTGAGAGATAGCCCCGTAAAGTAAGCTAGAGGAAAAGTGGCTAGAATAGATGCTGGAATGCTAATGGCTACTATGAGGGTACTTTTATAATTTCTTAGAAACACAAATAGTACCAGGGCAGCCAAAAATCCTCCTAAAACGGCATTTTGTTGTACCATTGAAAGCACTTCTTCAATAAAATTGCCTTGATTCCAGGTGGGTACTAAATTAAGTTCTTGGTATTCACCCTGAATTTTGGCCAATTCTTCATTAATATTTCTGGTAACTTGAACTGTATTTGCGTCAGATTGTTTTTGGATAATCAATCCCAAAGCTTTATCTCCATTGAGACGAACTAAACTTTCCCTTTGATACTCATCTCTAATATCTGCTATATCATCTAAATATACTGGTTCTCCATAATCACCAGAAAACTCTTCTCCCTGCCTTCTATCAGTCGAAAATTCGGTAGAAACCTCTGGATTCTGATCAGCAGGTAACTCATCGCCAGAGGAAAATGAATCATTTAAGCCATTGCTAGTTTCTCCTGGAAAATCAGGTGTGTTTATCCCAACAGTGGTTTCTTCAAGTTCATCAAGACTACTGAATTCTGACACAGATCTCACCAAAAGCTCCTGTTCTTCTTCCACAATTCTTCCACCTGGCACATTGATATTTTGTCCTGATAGTATCCCGTAAACTTCTTGAGAATTTAAATCATATTTTTCCATCTGATCTTCATTTAAATCAACTCTTATTTCCCTTTCACCTACACCAGAAAGTTCTACAGATGACACACCATCAATTCTTTTTAAACGATTAACCACTTGATTTGAAACCAGGTGTTCTAAATCTATTAAATCTCGGTGTTCTCCTTCTGCTTCTTCCAGTCCCACACTTACAAACATAACTGGCATCAAGGATGGATCTACTTTAACGACTTGAGGGGATTCAGCTCCTTCTGGTAAATTCTCCCTAACAGTGTCTATTCTTTCTCTCATTTCCAGTGATGCAAAATCCATATCAGTCCCCCAGGAAAATTCTACCATAACCATGGACAATTCTTCATAGGATCGAGATGAAATATTTTCTATTCCAGCCGTTGTACCAACCATCTCCTCCATGGGTCTCGTAATCATATTTTCAATTTCCTGAGGACCTGCTTCTGGATATTGAGTCACTACAACCGCCATAGGATAATTCATTTGAGGAAGTAGGTTTAATGGTAATCGAGGGTATATTAAAAATCCTAATATTAATACGGCTAATAATACCATAATAGTAGCTATTGGTCGTTTTACTGCAAGACGCGATAAACTCACCCAAACTCACCCCGTTTATTTTGCTAAATAACGAATTGCTTTTTACAAATTAGACTGTATTAAAGTTGTGTGTGGATAACTATAAGATATAAATTTTCTCAAATTGCTTAACTCATTGGTTTTTATCCTTGGTGTTAGTATAAATTCTTGGACACATCATGGTTAAGTCACTTACAATATTAATAACGAAAGGATGTGTCCAGTAATGAGTAATAAGAGATATAATGAAGACTTCAAAAGAACAATTGTAGATTTATATAATTCAGGTAGTTCTGTGAAGGATTTGTCTAGCGAATATGGTGTGACAGAGGTTACTATTTATAAATGGATCAAAGATTTCTCTCCAAACCAACAATCTGGCAGTGAGGGAGCCACTTCAAAAGATGTGGAAGAAATGCAAAAAGAAATGGCTCGCTTGAAAGAGGAGAATGAAATCTTAAAAAAGGCTATGACCATATTCGCCAAAAAGTAGACAATACAGAGCTTACTGAATTTATAAAAGAACAAAAGGACGAGCATACTATCAAAGCTATTTGTGATGCTCTAGACTTTCCGAGAAGTACTTATTACGAAACAATAAATCGAGTTGAATCTAATCGTGACAAAGAAAACAGAGAACTATTAGATCAAATAACTCAAATTCATAAAAACAGTAAAAAGCGATATGGTGCACCAAAGATCCACGCTGTGCTAATCAATAAAGGATACAAAGTCAGCTTAAAAAGAGTCCAACGATTAATGAGAAAAGAGGGTATCAAATCAATTGTCAGGAAAAAATATCGGCCTTATCCTAGTAGAGAAAAAGTAGTCGAACGAGAGAATCTCCTAAAACAAGACTTTTCAACTACATTTGTCAATCAAAAGTGGGTTACTGATATTACATACATTGATACTGTTAAAGACGGCTGGTGCTACTTAGCCTCTGTAATGGATTTACACACCCATAAAATTGTTGGATACTCTTTTAGCAAGACCATGACAACAGATTTAGTTATTAAAGCTGTTAAAAATGCTTATGATACACAGAAACCTGGCAATGGACTTATTCTACATAGTGATCTAGGTACCCAGTACACTAGCGATGACTTTAAGCGTTTTTTAAGGTACAAAGGGATCAAGCAATCATTTAGCAGAAAAGGCTGCCCTTATGACAATGCACATATCGAATCATTTCATGCTACTTTGAAAAAGGAAGAAGTTAACCATGTTAAGTACTTAGACTTCAAATCGGCTGAAATTGCTCTATTTAGGTTCATTGAGAGCTGGTACAACAGAACAAGAATCCATGGAAGTTTGGAGTTTTTAACTCCTCAACATGTTGAGGATCTAGCAAAGCAATCTGCTTAATACTTAACTTTTTGGTGTCCAAAATTTTGACCTAAGTCCACCTCCTTTAACTAAGGTCACCTTTATTAAGTTTTTTTATGTTGGTATTGTCTAACTGTTTAGTAAGGATATTCAATATTGTTAAAAAAGTATCTAATTTATGTGTCAATGTTCTTTGAAAATGTCACTATGACTAAAAAGGTGACATATCAAATGACCCAAGAAGAAATTAAAAAACTAAATATTATCAATCAAACAATTGATGGCTACTTAACCATTAGAGATGCAGCACGAGCTTTGAACCTCAGTGATCGACAAATTAAACGACTGAAGAAAGGAGTGCAACTAGAAGGACCCAGTTTTGTCATACATAAAAGCCGAGGTAAAAAGCCTGATCATTCTGTTCCTGAAAGTACTGAAAAACATATCATTTCTCTAAAGTTAGAAAAATACCCAAATGCAAATTTCACTCATTTTACAGAACTTTTAAACGAGCGAGAAAAAATCTCTATCAGTAGGCCAGTTGTTCATAGAATTCTTAGTAAAGCTGGAATTTCTAGTCCTAAAAAACATAAAAAGAGTAAGAGTCACCACAGACGCAAACGCAAGGACAGAATGGGACTTTTAGTACAAATAGACGCCTCACCTTATGACTGGTTTGACACTGGCTTTGATTGTGATTTACACGCTGCTATCGATGATGCCACAGGAGCTTTGCTAGGATTATTTTTTGTTGAAAATGAATGTCTTGAGGGATACTTTCAGATTATGCATCAGTTAATTTCAAACTATGGTATTCCTGCAAGTCTTTATAGCGATAAGCACACTATTTTTAGATCACCTAAATCGGACAAGCTTTCGATTGATGAACAGCTCGCAGGTAAACAAGTTAAGCCTACTCAATTTGGTGCAGCTATGGAAGAGTTAGGAGTCACTATTATACCTGCTAACTCTCCACAAGCAAAAGGACGAGTTGAAAGGCTTTTTGATACTTTACAAAGCAGACTGCCCACACTTTTTAAGCTACACAATATAACTACCATGGAGAAAGCTAATGAATTTTTACAAAAAGATTTCTTGCCTGATTTTAATAAAAGATTTGCCCTAAAGCCCGAAAATGAGCTATCGGCTTTTACCTGTTTAAATCAAGATATTAATCTTGATCATATACTTTGTTCTAAATTCAAAAGAACTGTGGACAACAGTGCCACTTTCTCTTTTGAAGGAAGTTACTATCAAATTTTAGATAAAAATAGTCAACTGGTTCCTAAATCTAAAGTTACTGTCCTATCTAATCCTAAATTTGGAGTTAAAGTAAAATATAAAGATATGGTGTTTGAAACTCAAATTGTGGACAAGCCTTCAACTACTAAAATGACCAAAAAAGTTAAAACAACGCAATCACCTAAAAATAGAATAGTCCCAGATGAAAATCACCCTTGGAGAAAACAAAGTGAAAGAACAAATCTTAACTACGACCTGACTGATCAAGAACTTTTAGATACTATACTAAATACCAGGGACCGAGTTTAAAACTCGGTCTACCTTCCTGGGGGGTGACATTTTCTCTGAACAAATTTATGCGTTTTTAGGTGACATTTTCAAAGAACATTGACATTTGACAATGTTAAGTCGCAATGATAATATTTACCCGTAGTTACAGAGAATATTTAAACTAAATTAACTAAATAAAATTATAAATTTATAAACTCGTTAGGTGAGGCTCCTGGGTGGATATAAGCTGCTGCCCAAAAACGTCGAGAGACGCCAATGGGTATAACAGACAGTGTCGGCTTAAGGCCTGTCTAATGCAGCTGGTCCTCTTCTACCTTATTAGATATTAAATTTCGGATCTACGTCACCCAGTGCCAAAGCTAAGACGAGGAGTGCGTAAGCTGTTTATTGTTTTAATAAACTAGTTTAGTTAACCTATGTTTATTATTACTATATAGGTAGTAGTTTAGCGGCTGCGGCTCCTCTGAGCCGCTTTTTTTATTGTATAATTGGTTACAATAATACTAATAATCACTTAATATTTTTAGCAAGGAGGTGATTAGATGAAACAGGACTCTACAGAAGTTCCCAAACCCAAACAAGTCTTTGATTCTTTCAGAACATCACCAAAATTACAGGAGGGATTAATATGGAGATTTTCGAGAAAGCACAAAATTATCTTCACAACAAACAGATGGATGATCTAAAAAGATTACTTATCGAAACGGAAATACATGATATTATCCAAATTTTAAAAGAGCTTTCATCTGAAGAACGAATAATGGTATTTCGATTACTTGATAAAGACCGTGCTATTGAGATTTTTGAATTACTTGATCCATCTCTACAGCACGACCTAGTTAAATCTTTTACAGAAAGAAAGGCTATTGAAGTATTCTCAGAGCTTGATCCGGATGACCAGGCCAGACTTTTAGATGAACTTCCTGCAAAAGTAACAAAAAGATTATTGAATTCAATTAGCAAAGAAGAACGAGAAGATGTCATGGTACTACTAGGTTACGAAAAGGGTACTGCCGGAAGATTAATGACTCCAGAATATATTAATGTTAAAAAAGACCAAACAGTAAGCGAAGCTCTTGAACGAATTAGACAAAAGGGCTATAACGAAGAAACTATATATACTTTATATGTTACAGATAATGAAAGGAAACTAGAAGGTGACGTCTCTCTAAGCAGTCTAGTACTAGCTTCACCGGATACAAAAGTTAAAGAGTTATTGAGAACAGACACTGCCGAAGTAAATACTGATACAGATCAAGAAGAAGCTGCCAGATTGTTAAAGGATAGGGACTTACTAAGTTTACCTGTACTTGACAAGGAAGATAGATTAGTAGGAATCATCACAATAGATGACGCTATGGACGTTTTAGAAGAAGAACAAACAGAAGATTTATTTGAACAAGTTGGCTTGACTGGAGTAACCGGAACTACTCAACAGGTAGAAAGTGGTAGAAGTCTTAGAATGGTTGAAGGTAGCTTTCTAGAAATCTGGAGGGTTAGGCTTCCTTTCCTAGTAATCACTCTTATTGGCGGTATGCTGGCTGGATTTGTTATTGAAAGTTACGAAGAATCATTACAGGCTATTCATGCTCTTGCTTTCTTTATCCCTGTTATAATGGATATGGGTGGAAATGTTGGTACTCAGTCTTCTACAATTTTTGCTCGTGCTGTTGTTCTTGGTCACATCAGTCTTAATAGATTTATAAGACATTGGTTAAAAGAGATAGCCGTTGGAAGCAGTATGGGTGCAATGATAGGAATAGCAGCTGGAATAATTGCAAGTGTATGGCAACAAATTGAAGGAATTGGCCTGGTTATCGGGATCTCTCTCTGGGCTACCGTTACTATAGCAACAGCTTTAGGATTTTTAATACCCTTTATCTTGCTAAAGCTTGATTTTGATCAGGCAGCCGGTTCAATGCCTGTTATTACTACCATAAAAGACATTTCTGGACTATTAATTTACTTTTATGTAGCAGCTATTTTCTTGGGACATTTAATCTAATATGAACACTAAAATAGTAAAAGAGCTACTACTACCAGCCTTAGCTGGTAATAGTAGCTCTTTTTTTATTACTTAACTTTTTCTGCCAATCACCTTTGATATGAAGTGAATTGTTCATATATTTTGTCCGCCAAACCAAAGCCTCCGGATTCAGCCATTTTCTCGGAGTAATGTTGGTCTAATTTACTTTCAAAGACATCTTCAGCAAAACCACCGTCGATAAGGTCTGATTCTGGTATGGTCTCTCTCATTGACTTCATCATTTCCTGAATAAACATGCCTTCAAATTTTTGTGCAGCTTGATAGAGTTCTTGCGATTCTTTTTCTTGTGCATTTGCGTCTTGAGATTGTTCTCCTTCAACTGAGTTTTGTGAGTCAATTCGTTCTTGCGCATCTTCTAATTGCTGTTGAAATTTTTCTGGATTCTGTTCGATTTTCTTCCCAGGATCCAATAACTCCGGTTGACTACTGGGGAATTTGATTCCTTCAGTTATCATTGTATATGCCTCCTATAGCCCGTTAATCTTCAAATGCCCGGATAATATCAATTACATTTTAAGGTTGTTGGCAATACTCATCATTTCATCGGTGCTTTGAATAGACTTGGAGTTGGTCTCATAAGCGCGCTGTGCAGTGATCATGTTGACCATTTCTTCAGCTATATTTACATTAGATCCTTCTAAAAAACCTTGTTGTAGCTGACCTCTACCGTTTTCCCCCGGAAGCCCTACGGAAGCATCGCCAGAAGCTGCTGTTGCAGAGTACAAATTGCTACCTTGAGCTTCCAAACCAGCTGGATTTATAAAACTGGCTATTTCTATTTCGCCAATTTCGTCAGTCTCCCCGTCTTCCAAGGTAGCGATAACTCTACCCTCTTCTGTGATTGAGACATTTGTAGCTTCTTGGGGGATTTCTCCATCAAAACTCTGTACATGTAACCCATCTGAAGTCACTAAATTACCTTCACCATCAATTTTAAAGGAACCGTCACGAGTATAATATTCTTCTCCTTCAGTACCTTCAATTATAAAAAAACCGTCACCTTCAATTGCCAAGTCAAAATCTTGTTCAGTTTCTTGCATACTACCTGTACTAAAGTCTCTTAACGTTGCAGAATTTTTAGCACCATGACCAATTTGAATACCTGCTGGTGTTGACCTACCATCGTCACCCAGATCGTCTGGTCCATCGGGACGCTCTAATGTGGCATATATTAAGTCTTGAAACTCCGCTCTACTATTTTTATAACCAGTAGTATTGGCATTAGCCAGATTATTTGAAACCACATCCATATTTTTTTGCTGGGCATTCATCCCTGATGCACCCGTCCATAAAGAACGAAACATGGTAATGTCACCTCCGATTTTATTATCTACATTTATCAGTCAAAATTACAGTTATGTAACGGGTCTACCTATATCGTTAACAGCTCGCTCCAGGGTATCATCGTGGCCCTGAATTGCCCGCTGATTCGATTCATATGCCCTTAATGCATTTATCATACCCGTCATCTCATCAACCGAATTTACATTGGAACTTTCGATCTTCCCTTGATGTACGGATAGTATACCAAAATCTTCTCCGTCTAAATCTAATTCTTGTGGGGCACCAGATTCTTCAGTTTGTTCTAATAAATTATCACCGTAGCGAGCTAGGCCTTGAGGGTTTTCAAAGTTCACTAAAGCAAGGTTGTCTATTAGTTCAGCCTCATCGTCTTGCCCTTGATATATCGCCCCATTTTCAGTTACGGTGATGTCCTTTTCTCCAGAGAGTTGGATAATCCCCTCCTCTCCCAATACGGGATCACCTTGGAGGGTTACAAGGGTAGCTTCTTCAGAAGTTTCATCATAGGATAATGTTAATGCCCCGCTTCTAGTAAAATATTCTTCACCATCAGGGCCGTTAACTGTAAAGAATCCGTCGCCCTCCAGGCCAAGGTCCAGGGTGTTACCCGTCTCCTTCAGAGGTCCCTGAGAAAAGTCTTTCACCGTCTCATCTAATAGTACTCCTGTTCCCAACTCACCTATATAAGGTCGATTATCTACTTGTGGACTTTGTGGTGGACCTATATTTTCTGGGTCATTTATCCGGCTGATCAACATGTTTGAAAATTCACTTTTAACCGACATATCCCTTTTATGACCTGTAGTATTTAAATTTGCCATATTATTTGATTTCACTTCCTGAACTCTTTGCTGGGTAAGCATTCCTGATGAGGATGTATATAAACCACGTAGCACCTATATTCACCTCCTCCCCACATTTCATCTCATATAATTCAGTCCTGATCATTACCTAGATCCCTAGTGCCTATTTTTTTTTGAAATACTTTTACTACTTATTAAGGAACTCTCAAGCTTGTCCAGGTATTCAAGGGCTTTTCCCGTACCTTCAGCTACTGATCCTATAGGGTTATCTGGTATATAGACTGGTGTATCTACTTCATCTTGTAACAGCTTGTCCAATCCATGGAGGAGAGAACCTCCCCCTGTAATTACAATCCCCTTGTCCATAATATCAGCTGAAAGTTCTGGTGGGGTTTGCTCTAAAACTTGCTTTATGCATTCCAAAATACTACTAACAGGCTCCTTGAGAGCTTGATAAACTTCTTCTGAGGAAATTGTTACATTGCGGGGCAATCCAGACACTTGATCTCTACCCCTAACTTCCATGGTATCCTGTTTTAATTCAGGATAGGCAGTCCCAACTTGTTTTTTAATATCTTCAGCAGTTCTCTCACCAATAACTAGATTATGATTATTTTTCATATATTGGACAATTGCTTCATCAAATTTATCTCCACCAATTCTTAGTGAGGTACTAGTGACCAAGTCTCCTAAACTAAGAACTGCCACATCTGTAGTCCCGCCTCCGATATCAACCACCATGCTACCACTGGGTTCGAAAATGTCTAGATTAGCACCTAGGGCCGCCGCCCTGGGCTCTTCAATTAGAAAAGTCTGTTTGGCACCGGCCCTGGTTGCCGCCTCAAGGACAGCCCTCTGTTCCACAGAAGTGATTCCCGCTGGAACACAAACCATTATTCTGGGTTTCAAAAACATTTTCCTTTTACATGCTCTTTCAATAAAATTTTTAAGCATAATTTCTGTTACGGAAAAATCGGCAATAACACCGTCTTTCATTGGTCGTATGGCAACTATATTTCCAGGGGTCCGTCCAATCATATTATAAGCTTCTTCACCTACGGCAAGTACTTTGCCTAAATCATTATTGACCGCAACTACAGAAGGTTCCTGGAGAACAACACCTTTCTTTCTACGATAAATCAGCACCGTCGCTGTACCTAAATCCACTCCTATATCCGTATTTAAACCGAGCATAGCAGATCCTCCCAAAATTTCATATTGTCAGTGAGAAATACTGGTTTCACTGAAGTCTAAATTAATGTTAATAATACATAATGATACACTTTGGCAATAAAATATCTTCGACGTGTGCGTAACTAATTCCTGTTTAAGAGACAAATTTTTAGTTGGAAATTGAAGAATTTTCTTTAATTAGCTCTTTTTCTTGATCAATTTCAGATTCATCAATTTCATGGGGTTGTGAATATTTCTTCCTAGTAGCTTCTCCACCTCGTATATGTCTCTCTGCTTTGTTTTGGTTCAATATTTTTTTTATATCTTTTGCTCTGTCAGGTTTAATTAAGGGGAGTCGCTCAGTTATATCTTTATGGACGGTGCTTTTACTAACGCCAAAATTTTTAGCCACTTGACGTACTGTTGCTTTCGTGTCTAAAATATATTGGCTAATTTCAAGTACACGCTCTTGAATGTAATCTTGCATCTCCTCGCCCCCTTATGTCATTCTGGTTAAATTTATATGTGTTCAGATTTCGACTAATGACTATCATCTGGGAGAACCTGCTTTGGATCTATAGATCGATCGTCAATTAATACAGAAAAGTGTAAATAACTGCCTTCACTGGCATCCAACTCTGCTGTAGTACCTACTATTCCAATCTCCTCACCTTGATATACCTGTTGACCTTCTTCCACTTCTAAACTTTCTAAATTAGCATAAGTTGCCGAAAAACCATCACTTGCAATTACCATCTTTAAGCCTAAGGATGTGTCTTCACTAACTGTTTCCACCACTCCATCCCATGCAGCTTTGACTTCTTCACCTTCTGGTGCTTTAATATCAATTCCATTATGAAAGCGATATTGGTTGTTAACTTGGTATAATTCACCATGAGTTGTCAGAATATCTCCTGTGACTGGCCAAAGAGCCTCGGGTACATCTTGGGCAGAAGTCACTTCAACCGCTTGTTCTTTTTCCTCGGATTCTGCTGCTGATTTTTCTTGTTCCTCTTTCTCATGATTATCTTTGTCTCGTTCTTGATAGCTCTCAAACTTGTCTTCTTCACTAGCTTCTCCTACCTTTGAATCAAATTCTTCCTCTCCACCTATATCCATGGTGACTGAATTATCTTGTTCATAATCTTCTTTGACAGACGAGCTGTCTTCTTCGGCCGCTGAATCAAATATTTCTTCAACATCAATAGAACCTGGTTTTTCTTCTTCCTCCAAATCTGCTTCGGGTATACTTGGGTCAGGTGATGCAAATACTCTAAAGAGTAAAAACGCAATTAAAATAACAACAATAACTCCATATACCCCGATCAATGCAGTTTTTTTAGGAATTCTTTTTAGATATGCCACAAGATTTCTTATAAACTGTCTGACTTTATGCATTAGTAACTCACCTCCTATAACTCATTGTTCCCTTGGCTAGTCCAAAATATGTAAATCGAGTAGGTAGAAGCCACAGTAATTAGCTGTGGCTTCGTTCCTCTCACAGAACCGTGCTTACGGGCCACGTACACGGCTCCTAGTAGACCTCGATCACTTTCTAAAGTGATGCAAAATACCAACTTGATAGGTACTAATATTAATTAGACCTATCTCGTCAAACCACTTATTGGGTAGTGCTAAACTTATGAGAGGACTTGATGAGTTTCTCCATTTATTCATGGAGATTTTCTCAAATTCCCCTTTGTAGCCTTTTCTGCGAAGAGTTTTGTGTAGTTGTTTCCAACTTTTCCATTCTCGCATTTTCTTCATCCTAAGTCTTCTTCTAATCCATTTCATTAAGTTCTCAAATTGTTTCTTACAATTGGCTATTCGGAAGTAATTTGCCCATCCTCTTAATACTGGATTTAGCTCTTTTATGATTTCGGATAGATTTCTACCATGATTTCTTGGTGTAAGAGTTCTGACTTTTTCTTTGAATTTCTGTATCTTTTCAGGCTGGATGGATATGTTTTGACTCCTTATGATAACTCCTAGGTAGGGAACACCTTTGCGGTCATTTGTTATGTGAGTTTTCTCTTTATTAACTGTTAGTTTTAATTCGTCTTCTAATATTTCAGTAGCTATATCTTTATATCTTTTCGCTTGTCTTGGTGTGTAGGCGAATATTAAAATATCATCGGCATATCTTACTATTCGGATATTGCGACTCTTCATTTCTTTATCAAATCTGTCTAGGTAAATGTTGGTTAGTAGTGGTGATATCACTCCACCTTGAGGGCTCCCTATTTCTGTGTCTTCTAGGGCTCCATCTTCCATTACTCCGGACTTCAAAAACTTCTTTATTAATTTGAGAACACTTCCATCACTAACTTTCTTGGCTACTTCTTCGATAATCAACTCATGGTTTAATTTATCAAAGCATTTAGATAGGTCCATATCTACTACATGTCTTAGATTGTATTTATTAATGAACTGTTCTGATTTAGCTATTGCTTTGTGACATGAGCGATTAGGCCTGTATCCGTAGCTTGACGGGTGGAAGTCTGGATCAAAAATCGGTTGAAGTATATTTAACGTTGCTTGTTGGACTACCCTGTCTTTTACGGTTGGAATCCCTAATGGGCGAGTACTTCCATCTGGTTTGGGTATCTTAACTCGCCTCACAGGTTGTGGTTTGTATGCGCCAATTTTAAGGTCATGATGAAGGGTTTCCAGATTTTCTTCTAGGTTGGAGCCATAAGCCTCCACGGTTACCTGGTCTATGCCGGGTTTACCTTTGTTAGCTCTGACCCTGCGGTAGGCGTCTTCTAGATTCTTTTTGGAATAAATCTTGTCTATTAAACTGTACCATTTCTTCATCAATTGCACCTTCTTTCGCTGTGTGCCTTCCCTCTTTCTACACTTTTAGTTGTGGTTTCTTTGAACGTGCTTAACGGTGTCTCTAGCTCTTTGGCAATCTTACCTATCAGGGTACGCTCTACTTCCACTAGGCGGACGGTAAAGCAAGTAAGCTCGTCACCACCTGACTTTCCGTTCCCTTTAGCATTTCAGCTTCAGTTTTCTTCCTACCTAAAGTGTCTACTCGAGTTCTTGCTACACTCTTTGGTCTACTTTCACCCCTTCACACTACATAATTCCCTTTCGGTCATTATGTACCACTACAACCAGGTGTAGTGTCCTTTCGGTTTTATCCTCCAGACTGTTACCAGCTTTCTTTGGCCGAAAGTTCTTCAATACTACGGGTTCATCTGCCTCCTGCACTGCTTTAGTTAAAACTCATGTTTCCACTTGTCTTAACTTTACTTGTCGTCACAAGACAATACAGGTATCTCCCCGGTTAAGTCTGCTTGCCTGAATTTGAACGCATCCGTCCTAACCTTTTAGGTTATCCAGCTTTCGGGCTTTCCCATAATTTGCAAGGTTACCCACCTAAAAGGCCATCCTCGGTTTGTTCTCACTATGTTCCAAATTCCCCCTTCAGCTTCCTTCAGACTCCACCGTCACCGGTGACGCCCTTGCCTTATGGTTGTCTTCCTGCTGGTTAGGTGACAGGGTTTCTTTCAACCCATCGGCGCGGCAGGCATGCCGGGCAAACAAATAAAAAAAGTCCCTTTTCGGGACTTTTCAGCAGTTCAATATAAGTTATTTATATAAATTATCTTTTATTTTAACTCCTTCAAAATAGTATTTAATTATATCCTGATAGTTTTGGCCATCTCTGGCCATACCATCAGCTCCGTATTGACAAAGGCCGACACCGTGGCCAAACCCCTTTGTAACGACTCTTACAGAATCGTGTTCAGGTATCCATTCTATGTTTGTTGAAGGTATATCAAACATTGACCTGATATCATGACCTGAAAGCTGATTACCTAATAGATTTGCTTTTTGAATTCTGCCAGTTTCCGATTGCTTAGTAACTTGCAACTCGGGCATCTCTCCAGCAGCTAAAACAGGAATTTCAAAGCCTGCTTGACTGAAGCCTGCTTCTAAATCTTTTTTATTGAGGTTTCTTTCAGCTCGATAGTATGAAGAGTGATCGCAATAATCACATTCAACAGATTGCAAGAAAGGAAAATCAGCTGACCAAACAGCTCCAGCTGTTTCTGTCTGCCCTCCACAAGTTGAGTGATAAGGTGCTTCCGGAACGGGATCACCATTATAAGTCATAATTTCACCTTTTGTTGCCAAAACCGCATCTTTTACTCTGTCATAATATTTATTAGCATTCTCTCCAAAAATATTTTCTACTGTTTCTTTAGTATAATGAGCTTGACAGAAATCAGGATCCGTACAAACATCAGCTTCCTGATGATTATCACAACCAGGGCCACCTGTTTTATTCAATCTGGATAATGTGTAACTTCTTGCTACAACCGCTTGAGATTTTAGTGCTTCTTGATCAAATTCAGGTGGCATTTCAGAAATCACTACTCCTACCAGATATTCTTCTAATTTTAATTCTTTAACTTCTTGTTCTTCATGAAAATATACTCTTACTACAATGTCATCCCGATCTAGAGTCAGAGGTTCAAGTTCTGGTGGCTCTTCGGGTTCTGGATCATCTGCTAAATAATAATAGGTAGAACTTATTGCCATAATTATCATTAAAAGTATAGCTCCTATAGCAGCTCCAACAATTAGAATTTTTTGTAATTCATTTTTCTTTTTTTTGACCATACCAGCACTCCTAATAAGTTGATCTATAATACGACTCTATTTATAGATATGGCTATATGCAAAAAAAAAGAACACCTGGACAACTTAATGTCCAGGTGTTCTTATAATGAATTTGAATAAAAGTTAATCTAACTGTTGTTAACTGCCTCTTTTAAAAATTCTTCGTTCCTCCAGATATTAGCACCTAAATCTTGCAACCTTTCAACCATATTGTAATAACCTCTTTCAATATGATGGATATCCGATATCTCTGTTTTTCCATCTGATATTAATCCTGCCAAAATTAGACTCGCTCCAGCTCTTAAGTCTGAAGCCTTAACAGGAGCTCCTGTAAGCATTTTACCGCCTTTAACTTGAGCAGTTCTTCCATCTATAGAAATATCAGCATTCATCCTAAGCAATTCATCAACATGTTTGAATCTATTTTCAAAAACAGTTTCCGTAACTGAACTTTCGCCGATAATTTTAGTCATTAGTGCCATCATCTGTGGCTGCATATCTGTTGGAAAACCTGGGAAAGGCATAGTTTTTAATTTAATAGGAGCTAACTCATCATAACTTTTGACAAATAAACCAGAAGCTTCTTCAGTGATTTCTACTCCCATTTCTTCCATTTTTCGAATTACTGGTCTGATATGATCAGATATAACATTTTCAACCAGAACTTCTCCTCCAGTAATGGCAGCAGCAGCCATAAAGGTGCCTGCTTCAATACGGTCTGGAATTACAGTGTGATCTGTCCCTTTAAGTTCATCAACACCCTCTATTTTAATGGTATCAGTTCCCGCACCGATGATCTTTGCACCCATCTGATTTAGAAAATTAGCCAAGTCTACAATCTCTGGCTCTTCAGCAGCACTTTCTATGACAGTGGTACCTTTAGCCATAGTTGCCGCCATCATGATATTTTCTGTAGCACCTACACTGGGAAAATCCAAATAGATTCTATTCCCCTGAAGTCCTTTGGCTTCTGCTTCTACGTAGCCGTGACCAAAATTTATATCGGCACCTAAAGATGAGAAACCTTTCAGATGTAAATCGATTGGGCGACTGCCAATGGCACAGCCACCCGGCAAAGATATTCTAGCTCGACCTTGTTTTGCTAACAGTGGACCCATGACTAAAAATGAAGCCCTCATCTTGCGCATTAGATGATAGGGAGCTTCTATGTTTTTAACATTTGTTGGATTAACAGTGACTTCACCCGGTAGGGAATCACGAACCTCACATCCCAAGTGTGATAATACCTCACACATAGTACCAACATCTTTTAATGGAGGGACTTCATTAATTTTGACTGGCTCGGTAGCCAGCAAAGATGCAGCCATTATTGGAAGAGAAGCATTTTTTGCTCCATTAATCCTAACTTTCCCTGTCAGCTTATTACCACCTACCACATTTATTTTATCCAAGATATGATTCCTCCCATTCTGAAAACTATCAATGACTTTATAAGTTTACACTTTTCCGCAAATAATAAAAACTAAAAATCAACTTCATTATCTTAGAGTGCATCTTTCTTATTGATAATATCATAAATCATTTATAGGACCTTACAGGGATTAATTACTGTAGTTTCCTTTCTATCCTGAAACTCCAAATTCCTTCTTTATTGCGTAATTTCTAGATATTTCTGGTTTCAGTTTTAGTTTAAGCAATATATATTAATAGTCAGAATAAACTAAAGGCGTTGCTATTCTAAAAGAAGTCATGTCCATTCCACGTTCATTAGCTAATGCAATACTGAGGTTTAGTCTTTCATCTCCTGCCATAATTAAATTGTCCATCTTACTACTATAGCCTGTAAAAATCATTTCATTGTAAGTTTCATGCTGTTCTTTTATAGATATGCCTTCTTTTTCAAAAAGTTTACTCATTATTTTTTTCTGTTTATCTTCGGATAGTTTATCATTTAAAAACCCAGAAAGGCAAGTGGTAAATTCTCCGTTCTCTTCAAGGGATAATAAAGCCCTATCAAATTTTTCATAATACTTTTGTAGATACTTAGGTTCTTCATTGTTTTGAATTTTTTCATCAACTCGCAGCAATATAAAACTTTTATCCTGTGTCCCCTTTTTTAATACTGTTTGCATTACTATTTGAATATCTAACTTTTCTGTCCCAGCTTTAGCCATGACCATCTTTTGGGACTTGTTACCATGTGTGCCATTTATATCACTACTTTTAATAGAATAATTTTCGTCTATTTTTTCCAATTTAAGCTTGTCCGCAAGTTGGTTCACGATCTGTTCCATCTCAGATAAAGAAGTTCTAGTATTAGGCTGATCCACCACAGCTTCAACTGTTCCAACTTGGATTTTTCCATCCAAATCGTTAACGATTTCAAGTAAATATTTCAAATCTTCTGCGTGTTTTGTGTGATTTAATTTTTGATCTTTTAATTCTTTCCCAAAAACTTCATTTTGTGCA
Organism: Natranaerobius thermophilus JW/NM-WN-LF; assembly: GCF_000020005.1. Lineage (NCBI taxonomy): Bacteria > Bacillati > Bacillota > Clostridia > Natranaerobiales > Natranaerobiaceae > Natranaerobius > Natranaerobius thermophilus. Next base: position 3,075,929 of record NC_010718.1, read on the forward strand.
AAAGTTATTGACCTGGCCTGAGGGCTTTCAATTATTACAATAGTTAGGATTAGTATAAGTGACAATATAATAACTGAAGTCAATAAAACTTTTCTTTGTGTTATTAAGCCATGGTAAAGTTCTCGGCATTTTGCCATTAAGTACATTTAGGACCCTCCTCCTGAATAAAAAAGTAGCTGGGTGTTCTCCTAATTAAAGAGTGTTGACATTATTAAGTAACTTTATTCAGGAGGAAAAAATTTTTTATTAAATTTTTATTTATCTAGTTATTTTCACATGATTTACATTTTTTCCCTAACAGTTTATCCAAAAATGATAGTTTATTATAATATTCTACTTCGTCTGGAGCTTTTTCAGCTAGCTCTTGATAACAATCGAGACATAATAAGCTACCCCTAGAAGTGTTAATAATTTTTTCGGATACACCTAGTTCTTTCAGCTTATCACTACGAGATTGTACATAAATATCATCTTCATTTACAGCTTCATCACTGACTACAATCAAAGCTACTGGACCTTCAAAATCAGGGTCGTCAACAGTGGTAAAAGATAACCCCTCATGGCGAGCTAGGTTAATATAATCTCGTGCATAATTTAAATCAACCTTGCGACTGATTATTAAATGCCGTGCTTTTGGGTGACGTATAGCTTCTTTTATTTCTGGATAGGTCCCTTCTTCGTGTACCTGATCAAAAGTTAATGCTTTAATCACTCGTTCCCTAAACTCACCTAGATGTTTCTTCTTTTCTGTTTTCTTTAGTTCAGGAGTACCATGTATTCCCGTAAACAACTTTTGTTCTAGTTTAGATTTAGATGATAAGCCCTCACCATTATTATTGTTGTTTTCATTAACCATCTTGACACCTCGCTTTCCATTAAGCTGAGTTTATCAGGGTTTCAACTTAGAAAATGTTCGAGATAAAATTGTGAACTAATCACTATTCTATGTAATTCTAGTAAAATAATATTTTGTTATCAAGAAACAACAAAAGGCCCCCGAGTAGCATCGGGAGCCTTTTGATCTATACTCAATAGTTAATATACCCTTTTTTGCTCTAGTTATACTTAATAGCCACCCTATTAACTTTATCAATAATTGGTCATCTAGTCATCATTTCTTTGTGCTCTAGCAGCATCTATTCGGGCAATGGCACGTTTCAGGCTAGCTTCAGCTCGACTGTAGTCAATAGCTTCATCACTTGCTTGTAATCTCTCTTCAGCACGTTCTTTAGCTTCTTGGGCTCTCTCCAATTCGATTTCATGGGATAATTCAGCTGTCTGGCATAATACAGTCACTTTTTGCGGAGTTACTTCCAAATAGCCAGAACCACTGATAGCAACATTTTCCTCTTGACCTTCTTGCGTGATAAAGCTAAAAGGGGCAATTTGCAATTTCGTAACTAGGGGGCGATGATCGTGTAAAATGCCTAAACGACCATCTTCCGCCTGGGCAGTGATAGACACCACTTTATCAGAATACACAATTCGTTCTGGGGTGACTATCTCCAATTGAAATTCCTTTCTAGCCATCTAACAACACCCTTTCCCGGGAGACAGTTATTCTTCTGCTTTTTCCACGGCTTCGTCAATGGTTCCCACCATGTAAAAAGCAGTCTCTGGTAAATCGTCATGTTTTCCGTCTAGAATTTCTCTAAATCCACGAACCGTTTCTTTAACTGGTACATATTTACCCGGCATATTCGTAAACTGTTCCGCAACGAAGAAAGGCTGACTTAAGAACCTCTGAATCTTTCTCGCCCTAGATACAGTAAGTTTGTCTTCATCGGATAATTCATCCATACCAAGAATTGCAATAATATCTTGAAGTTCTTTATAACGCTGCAGTACTTGCTGAACGCCTCTGGCTACATCATAGTGTTCTTGCCCAACTATTTGCGGATCCAAAATCCTAGAACTTGAAACTAGGGGATCCACTGCCGGATAAATTCCCATCTCAGCTATAGAACGCTCCAAATAAGTGCTGGCGTCCAAGTGAGCAAATGTAGTTGCTGGTGCTGGATCTGTTGGGTCATCCGCAGGCACATAGATAGCTTGAATTGAAGTTACAGAACCTTTCTTAGTGGAAGTGATCCGTTCTTGTAGTTCTCCCATCTCAGTCTGTAATGTGGGCTGATAACCAACAGCGGATGGCATACGGCCCATTAGAGCAGACACTTCCTGACCTGCCTGAGTAAATCTGAAAATATTGTCGATAAACAACAGAACGTCTTGACCTTCGTTATCACGGAAATATTCAGCCATGGTTAGACCTGTTAGTCCAACTCGCATTCTAGCACCTGGTGGTTCATTCATCTGACCAAATACTAAAGCTGTTTTGTCAATTACCCCAGATTCACTCATTTCTAGCACTAAGTCATTACCTTCTCTGGTGCGTTCACCAACACCTGAAAATACTGAAAAACCACCGTGTTCGTAAGCAATATTACGAATTAACTCTTGAATAAGAACTGTTTTTCCAACTCCTGCTCCTCCGAACAGGCCAATTTTTCCACCTCGGGCATAGGGTACAAGAAGGTCTAAAACTTTAATTCCTGTTTCCAAAATTTCTGTCGATGTTTCTTGATCTTCAAATTTAGGTGAATCTCGATGAATAGGATAGTAATCTTCACCTTCTACTTCTCCTTGCCCGTCAATGGTATCACCGGTAATATTGAACACTCTTCCCAGTGTTGAGCGTCCAACTGGTACAGTAATAGGCTGCCCGGTGTCATAAGCTTCCATCCCCCGTACAATACCATCGGTTGACCCCATGGCAATACACCGGACTACTTCGTCACCAAGGTGTTGAGCCACTTCAAGAGTAACCTCTATTTTTCTTGAACCTTCTTCATGAGAAACAGGTTCTCCCCGATCATTTAGACCGGCTTTTATATCAATGGCATTATACAGTTCGGGAAGTTTTCCCTTTTCAAATCTAATGTCAACTGCAGGACCGATAATCTGCTGTACCTTCCCGACATTCATTCTGCTATTACCTCCCTTTTCCCATTCTACTTGGCTGCTTCAGCTCCACTGACAACTTCTAAGATTTCTTGGGTTATGGCGCCTTGTCGGGCTTTATTATATGACAAGGTTAGTTCCTCAATCATATCTTCGGCATTGTCCGTGGCATTTTTCATAGCTGTCATACGAGCTCCCTGTTCTGAAGCTTTAGATTCTAATAAAGCTCTAAAAAGAGTACTTTTCATATAGCTGGACAACAAACCGCCAAGAACCGCTCCCGCAGATGGTTCAAACTTATAAATTTGATCTTCCAACCCAGCAGTCTCAGCTGGGTCTTGATTATTCTGTTCAGTGTCATCTGCATTCTCGGATTCTTCTTCAGGCGGTAAAAAGGCTTCCTTTGACATGGGTAATATTTTTCTTGTTACAGGACGCTGAATCATAGCGTTCTGAAACTCAGCAAATGTCAAATAGACCTCTCCAATGACACCATCAGAAAACATTTGTTCCACAGCTTCTGCAATCATTTGAGGTCTGTCAAAGGAAGGATAATCTTCTATATCCAAATATTCCGAGATTACATTGTAATCTCGTTTTTTAAAATAATCCCTTACATATTTACCCACAGCTATTATTTTAGTAGACTCTTTATTTTCACCAATATGCTCAGCAGCCGCTTTAGCAACATTCACATTATAACCACCACATAGTCCCCTATCAGCTGCCATTATAATATGACCAGCAGGCAAATCTTGCCCTTTTGACTCCATAAGGGGATGACTGATGGTTTTAGCTTGGTTAAGAATTCTAAAAATGGCTTGGCGCATTTTTTCCTCATAAGGCCTATTATCTTCCACCCTTTGCTGTGCTCTTCTGAGTTTGGCAGCAGCCACCATTTCCATAGCCCTTGTTATTTGTTTGGTGCTATTTACACTTGAAATGCGCCTTTTAATTTCACGGGTACTCTGTGCCATTCCATCACCACCTAATTCTCCGAAGAAAATTAATATCTGTAAAAAACAGTCTCAAACCAGTAAACAAGTTAAGCGTAGTCTGTTAACCGGTTAGTTCTTTTTCTTCTTTAAATTGTTCTTTAGCTTTATTTATAACTTCTTTTAACTGGTCTTCAAGTTCATCGGATATTTTCTCACCAGTTTCCACCTGCTGGTAAATTCCTGGTTCATTATCTTTTACATAGCTCAATAAGAACTTCTCAAACTCTTTGATTTGCTCAACTTCTAGATCGTCTAATAAACCGTGGGTAGCACAGAATATGATAACTATCTGATCCGCTACGGGCATCGGCTGATACTGATCTTGTTTTAGTATTTCAAAGGTTCTCTTTCCGCGCGCAAGTTTTTGTTGTGTGGATTTATCCAAATCAGTTCCAAACTGGGCAAAAGCTTCTAGCTCCCTGTACTGAGCTAAGTCCAAACGTAATGTCCCTGAAACTTGTTTCATTCCTTTCAGCTGTGCTGAACCACCAACTCTTGAAACAGAGATACCGACATCAACTGCAGGTCGCTGCCCTGCGTGGAATAGATCACTGATCAGATAAATCTGACCGTCTGTAATTGAAATAACGTTTGTTGGGATGTAAGCTGACACGTCACCAGCTTGGGTTTCTATAATTGGAAGTGCTGTCAAGGAGCCGCCACCATTCTCATCATTCAGTTTAGCAGCACGCTCTAACAGACGAGAGTGGAGGTAAAATATATCCCCAGGATAAGCTTCCCTGCCTGGTGGTCGTCTTAGTAGCAAGGACAGTTCCCTATAACTGGCAGCATGTTTAGAAAGATCATCATACACAACTAATACATGCTTCCCTTCGTGCATAAACTTTTCACCCATACTGCAACCAGCATAGGGTGCAAGATATAGTAGTGGTGCTGGTTCATCAGCTGTAGCAGCTACCACCGTGGTATAATCCATAGCTCCATGTCGTTCGAGGACATCAACAACCTGGGCAACAGTAGACTTTTTCTGTCCTATGGCCACATAAATGCAATATACATCGGAATCTTTCTGATTTAGGATGGTATCAATTCCAATAGCACTCTTACCCGTTCCCCTATCACCTATGATCAGCTCTCTCTGACCACGACCAATAGGAATCATAGAGTCAATAGCTTTCAACCCTGTTTGTAGGGGTTCTTCAACGGGCTTCCTGTCAATAACTCCCGGAGCACGAGTTTCTACAGGCCTGAAGTCTGTTGCTTCAATTGGCCCCTTTCCATCTCTCGGTTCACCAACGGGGTTAACAACTCTGCCTACCAGGTCGTCACCAACAGGTACCTCAATAATACGGCCAGTTCGTTTAACTTGGTCACCTTCTTTAATGTGGCTGTATTCACCTAATAAAACACAACCTACATTGTCCTCTTCCAAGTTCAGAGCCATCCCGTAAATTTCGCCTGGAAACTCGACCAACTCGTTAGCCATAACATTTTCTAGTCCGTGGACCCTGGCGATACCATCCCCGATGTAAAGCACGGTGCCCACTTCATAAACGTCTACTTGAGACTCATAATTTGCAATTTTATCTTTTAACACCGTACTAATTTCATCAGGACGAATACTCATAACCTTCACCTCAACTTGTGATAGTTGTCTTTTTAAGTTGTTCTCGGAGACTATTTAACTGACCCTTTAAGCTATAATCAAAGACTCGGTCCCCGATTCTCACAACTATGCCACCAATGATAGATTCATCAGTAGTAGTTTCAATTTCTACTTCTCCTTCAGACATTTGGGCAAGTAAATCTTGAATTTTTTTAAGTTCATCTTCATCTAAAGGTATTGGGGTTTTCACTTCACATAAAGTTCTATTTTCTTCAGTTCTAACAAGGTCTAAGAAAGTATCGTGAATTTCCGCTAATTCATCAGTTCGTTTATTGTCAATTAAAACTTTTAGATAATCTCGTATTTCTTGCTCTAAATCTGCAGTTAGCTCATCGGCAACTTGTTTTTTTTCTGCAATATCAACGACAGGATAAGATAGAAGTTTAAAAACTTCCTCATTAGACCGAAGCCTTTCAATCAATTGATTAAAAGATTGAGTTATCTCATTAATTTTTTCCCGTTCTTTTGCTAATTGAAATAAAGCCTCGGCATATCTTTTTGGTATTATCATGATACCCTACCTACCTCTTTTAGATATTTTTGCACAAGTTTTTTCTGTTGATCCTTGTCAATGGTGTCATTAAGAACTCTTTCAGTTATTTGAATGGTTAGGTCGGATACTTCGCTTCTAAGTGATTCAATTGCTTTCTTTTGCTCTTGATTGATTTCTTCTCGAGCGCGGGCAATCATATCATCTGCTTCTTGTTTCGCTTCTTGTTTCGCTTCTTTAATAATTTCCTCTTCCCGCTGGCGAGCTTGTTGAATAATTTCTTGAGCTTCGGATTTGGCACCACGAAGTTTTTCATAATACTGTTCCTTTAGCTTTTCTGCCTCTTGCCTTTCTTTTTCCGCATCTTCTAAATTCTGCTTAATTTCATTTTTCCTGTTTTCCATAAACTCCCCAATTGGCTTAAAGAGAAACCGTTTCAAGAGATAAAACAGGACCAGAATATTTACTATGGTTAACACAAATGTAACTAAATTCGGATCTACCAAGGTCTTTCGACCCCCTTTCTACAGCATACCGATCAATGGATTAGCAAATAGAAGTAACAATGCAATAACCAAGGCATAAATACCAGTTGTCTCTGCAACAGCAGCACCTAGTAACATGGTCCTGATAATATCACCCTGGGCATCAGGTTGTCTTCCAACTGATTCAGCACCTTTACCAGCGGCAAAACCCTGTCCTATTCCTGCACCGATACCAGCAATCATTGCCAGGCCAGCACCGATTGCACTAGCTGCTAGTACTAAAGATTGACCATCAATCATGTTAAATTCCTCCTTATCAAATAATTTCTTTTGATCAGACAAACAAAATAAAACCTGAAAATCAGACCTGACTTACACTATGGCAAGTAAGGGATTTGCAAAAAGTAATAACAATGAAATTACTAGGGCGTAAATACCCGTAGTTTGTCCAACAGCCTGACCTAAAAGCATCACCTTAACAATATTGCCGTGATGTTCTGGTCTAACTCCAACTGTTTCAGCCCCTTTTCCTGCAGCATAACCTTGACCAATACCTGGACCTATTCCTGCTATCATTGAAAGTCCAGCTCCAAGACAAGAAGCTATTAAGACAAGGGCTATACCTCCTGCTCCTAATAAAGGATTGGCAAATAACAGAATAAGGGCCACAACTAATGCGAAAATACCAGAAGTTTCAGCAACAGCTGCTCCTAAAAGCATTACCACTGTTACTTGTCGACCCCTTTTAGGATTAGTACCTACAGATTCTGCCCCCTTTCCAGCAGCAAAACCTTGGCCTATCCCGGGGCCAATCCCGGCTATCATTGCAAAACCAGCGCCTATAGCACTAGCTGCTAGCACCAGGACATGAGTATCAAATTCTAACAACCATTCTAAAAAAACATTGATGAAATCTAAAGTGCCTTCCACATTTCATTACCTCCCTTCTTAGGGGTTAAGACAGTGGATATTTTTAAGAACCAGTTGCCTGTTTAATCTTCTGCTAAAGATATATAAGTCATTGTTAGCATAACAAAAATGAAGGTTTGAATAATTCCGGCAAAGATATCGAAATACATGTGTGGTAAAACTGGTATCAGGATAGGAGCAAAAGAATAAATAAGTGCCATTATGATAAAGGCTCCTACCATATTCCCGAATAAACGGAATGCCAGGGAAAATGGTTGAGCTATTTCACTGACTAAATTTAATGGCAATAAGAAAGGCAATGGTTCCGCAAAGCTTTTCATATAACCGGCAGCTCCCTTACTCCTGACTCCACTGTAATGGACTAAAACAAATGTGATCGCTGCCAAGCCAAATGTGGTATTAACATCGGATGTGGGAGGACGAATGTTTAATAGCCCAGTTAAGTTAGCAATAATCAGGTAAAGGGTTAAAGTTCCCATGTACGGCAAGAAAGCTCTGTTTTTTTCGCCCATGGTACTATCTACCAGCCACTCAATCCCTTCATAAACTAATTCCATGAAATTTTGTAGGCCTGATGGTATTTTTTCCAAGTTTCTAGTAGTTATAATGGATATTATAACTAAAAAGGCCATAATTACCCAGCTGACTATAATGGTTTCTGTCAGAGCTCCAAACTCAAATTCCACAATTTCGCGTGGAGCAAAATCGGTATCCACTAGCAATCCCCCTTCCTGCGCATATGCGCTTAATTAGTTCTTATTTTCTTTACTTTTATTTTTTAGAAAACCTAGTACTAGGTATTCCCAAAGAATAGCTAGTTTTGGAATAAATAATGCCAGTATCGCACCGAGTATGTGTATATCTTCCCTCATAGCTGCAATGTACATTGCTAAAAAAATTATAAAAAACCTCAGCATATAGTGTGCAACAGCATAAAATTTGGCCTTTTGGGGTGAAAAACCAACAGAATTTTGCACAGTTTTAGCCAAAAGTAACCAGTTTATAATAGCTATAATAGTACCATAAAATAATCCAAAAGCGAATTCTGAATATCCAAAACCAAAGGTGAATGCTATGATAACGAAGGAGATTAAAGCAGTTTGTTTGATAACTTTTAATTTAAGCTCAATAACTTGATTCATATTTGCCACCATTTCGAAAGTAATTTATAAGCACTGTATAGACCACCCAAAAGACCAAACAAGGCCAGTGCAATTATATATCCACCTGATATATCAAACCTGTCTTGTAAAATCGAACCAATAAAAAAAGCACCAAGAACAGGAGTGATAATCACTAAACCAACTTGGCCTAAAACAGCCAAGTATTTAATATTATTCCAAATGAAAATCACCTGCCAGACTATTCACAAAACACCATTAATTTCCTGGCACACAGTACATCAACGGCGCTTGTGAATATTGTATCATATTCTCTGTGTTAATTCAATTAGTTATTCAGAAGAGAAAAAGCAAAAGAAGATAAATTCCGAAGATAATTTTCTAAGATATGAAATTTTCTGTATTGTTTTAAAATCCGTATACTTTAACACACATTCTATATTATATTAAAAATACCTTCTTTTTATTACGTGGGAATCCATTTATAAAATGTATATATGTACTAGTTTTAATAAAAGCTTTTACAAAAACCTACCTTTAAGTTAAGATACCACATATGCGGTAATTTTATCAAGCATTAGCAAATTAAATCTATAAGAGGTGATTATATATGAATACGAGCGTTTTTGATGTGTTGGGGCCTGTTATGATAGGTCCATCTAGTTCACATACAGCGGGAGCATGTCGTTTGGGTTTAATGGCAAGAAAAATACTGCAAGATGAGCCAGTACAAGCAACAGTATTCCTTCATGAATCCTTTCAAAAAACTAGATACGGTCATGGTACTGAAGTGGCCATTCTTGGTGGAATATTGGGAATTGCCCCGGATAACGAACAATTAAATGAAGCCAAGGAAATTGCTAAATCAAAACAAGTCTCTTTTTTATTTCAGGAGAAAGATTTAAAAGGAGAACATCCTAATTCATGTCAAATTAACTTAACAGCTCCAGATGGTAACCAGGTTACAATTGTTGGTTCTTCACTAGGTGGGGGTCTGATACAGATTTCACAAGTTGATGACTTTAATGTTAAGTTGTCAGGACAATACCATGCCTTAATAACCAAACATTTGGATCGTCCAGGATTAGTTTTCCGAATTACAAGATATCTTTCCGATCAAGAAATTAATATTGCCTATATGCAAGTTTCACGGACTAGAAAGGGAGATACAGCATCTTTAATACTTGAAACTGATGATCCTATTTCCGAGTCTATTAAAGATAACTTAACCCAGGACGATGATATAGAACAAGCAAGAATTATTCAGCCGCTATAGATTTAACTAGAACTCAATGATTAGGAGGGATAAATATGAGCCATAACAATATCAGAGAAAGTTACAAAAACGGAAAGGACTTCGAATTTAATTCTTTAAGAACCTTGAAAGACTTGGCCAATCAGCATAATAAAAATATATCTTGGATAGTTAAACATTATGAAGCCCAAACTGCACAACAGGATGTTAAAAAACTTGAGAAATTAATGGATGACCGTATTAGGATTATGGAAGATTCTGTAACAAAGGGGATTGAAGATCCGAAGCGCTCCTTAGGAGGATTAATAGGTGGAGAAGGTAATAAAATGACTCAATATATAGAGCAGAACACTCCTCTAATGGGTAGCTTAGGCGGCCTCGCTTTATCTAGGGCCCTAGCAGTTTCAGAGGTTAATGCATCTATGGGAAAAATTGTGGCCTCTCCTACTGCAGGTGCCTGCGGAATTTTACCAGGAGTTTTATTGACAGTATCTGAACACAAAAATCTTAGCCGGAAACAATTAATTGACGGCTTCTTTACGGCCTCTGGCATTGGAATGGTTGTTGCTGAGAAAGCAACAGTAGCTGGAGCCGAAGGAGGATGTCAAGCCGAATGTGGTGTTGGTGGTGCCATGGCAGCTGGTGCAGCAGTTGAACTAATGGGAGGTAGCCCAGAAATGGTTTTAAATGCTGTAGCTATTAGCTTAAAAGGTGTTTTAGGTCTAGTTTGCGACCCTGTGGGGGGATTAGTGGAGGTGCCCTGCCAAAAGAGAAATACCATGGCTGTATCTCAAGCTTTAGCTTCTGCTGATATGGCTTTAGCTGATATAAAGAGCGTAATACCAGCTGATGAAGTAATTGAAGCTATGTATGATATTGGTAAAAGTCTGCCTCCAACTTTACGAGAAACAGCTGAAGGTGGCCTGGCTATTACACCTACAGGACAAAAAATTAAAGAAAAACTAGATTAAAAAAGTCAGCCCGGATAACAATTATACCGGGCTGACTTTGTAATCTGGTTCTGGGGCATCTTTATGGCCATAATAATGTTCAATAGCAGAAACAATTCTTGAAGAGGCAAAACCGTCTCCATAAGGATTGTCTTGTTTGCGCATGGTTTCATAAAGTTCTTTATCTGTTAGCAATTTCTTGGATTCTTGATATATTCGCTCTTGTTCACGTCCTATGAGCATAACAGTCCCCTGTTTCAATCCCTCTTCTCGTTCTGTTTTTTCTCTCACTACTAAGACAGGAACTCCAAAGGAAGGTGCTTCTTCTTGAATTCCACCTGAATCAGTTAACACCAGATAACTTCTAGCGATTAGATTATGGAAGTCTCTTGTTGGTAAAGGATCAGTTAATATTATCCGATCATGATTTCCAAGAATTTCGTATGCTGTTTCTCTCACCGCAGGATTTCGATGAACGGGAAATACTACCATAACATCTTGAAATTCATCTACTAATTTCTTAATTCCTTTAAATATATTTTTCATAGGTGCACCCCAGTTTTCTCGGCGATGAACTTCTAAAGTTATAAGTTTTTTATTAGCTGTTGTGCGATTAGAGAGAGAAGGTAAATCTAAGCTGGCAAGTTTAGGATCTTGAAATTGGTATTGGGGTTGAACTGATGTCTTCAAAGCATCTACGACAGTATTTCCAGTCACAAAAATCTTATTTTCGGAAATCCCTTCAGTTAATAAATTGTTCTTCGCCTTACTTGTGGGTGCAAAATGAAGATCAGCCAAGGGACCTACCAAATTTCTGTTCATTTCTTCTGGAAATGGAGCATATTTGTCCCATGTTCTCAATCCCGCTTCCACATGTCCTATAGAAATCTTTTGGTAATATGCAGATAAGGCCGAGGCAAAAGTAGTAGTAGTATCTCCGTGTACTAGTAGCAGATGAGGGTTCATATCTTGGAGAATTTGTTCTAATTTTAAAATTACATTAGAAGTGATTTCTGAGAGGCTTTGTCTAGTTTTCATTATGTCCAAATCGTAATCGGGCTCAATTTTAAAAAGATCTAGCACCTGGTCCAGCATTTCTCTGTGCTGGGCTGTTACCACCACTGAAGATGTCAGATTAGGAGAAGATTCAATGGCGGAAACCAGGGGGGCCATTTTGATAGCTTCTGGCCTTGTTCCAAAGACGCTAACAACCCGGTGTTTCATTACCATACCTCCTGACTTTAATACCTGCTTCGGCAAGTACTTCTTTTGAAAGTTCATCTGGATAGCTCCGTTCAGCTACTATTTCACTCACGCCGGCATTTACCAGCATTTTGGCACATAAAGAGCAAGGAAAGTCAGTAGTATAAAGGGTGCTCCCCCGAGTGGTTACACCATGAAGTGCCGATTGAATAATGGCATTTTGCTCTGCATGAAGGCCTCTACAGATTTCATGGCGTTCCCCCGAGGGAACGTTTAATTCCTCTCTAAGGCAACCTGTTTCACTGCAATGAGGTAGATCTTGAGGGGCACCATTATAGCCCGTAGCCAATATTCTTCTTTCACTAACCATGACAGCTCCAACCTGACGTCTCAGGCATGTAGATCTTTTTTTGACAGTTCCGGCAATTTCCATAAAATAGCTATCCCAATCGGGTCTTTGTCTCATAGTTATCACTTCCGTTACTTAGTTCCAAATAGTCGGTCTCCAGCATCTCCAAGACCAGGTACTATATAAGCCTTCTCATTGAGTTTTTCGTCTACTGCACAAGTCCAGATATCCACATCTGGATGAGCTTTTTGAAGTTCCTCAACCCCTTCGGGGGCTGCATTAATGCACATAAATCTAATATTAGTACCGCCCCGATCCTTAATGAATTGAATGCTAGCTTTAGCCGATCCTCCTGTAGCAAGCATGGGATCTAAAACTATCAATTCGCGCTCGTGAATATCCTGGGGTAGTTTACAGTAATACTCTACTGGTTGAAGGGTTTCTGGATCCCTATACACCCCTATATGACCAACCCGAGCCGCAGGAATTAAATTTCGAACACTCTCTACCATTCCAAGACCTGCTCGCAAAATAGGTACTAATCCCAGCTTTTTTCCGGACAAAATGCGTGTCTTTGCCGTACTAATTGGTGTTTCCACTTCATACTCTTCTGTTTGTAATTCCCTTGTCACTTCATAGGCCATCAACATTGAAACCTCATTAACAAGTTCCCGAAAAGTCTTAGAACCCGTCTCCTTGTCTCTAATAAAAGCTAACTTGTGCTGAATCAATGGATGATCCACTACATGTAATTTGCTCATACTATAACCCCCTATTTAGTCCAATTAATTTTATCCAATCTTAAATCACATCTATAATAACACAAATTTAAAGGGGATAAAACTAGATTATTGACGATACAAGGGGAATCTATGACATAAGTCGGTTACCTGTTTTTTACATTTTTCTAGATTTTCCTGATCTTCTAATCCGGTAATTACTTTATCGAGCAACTGAGCAACTTCTTTGATTTCATCTTCTGCAAAACCTCTGGTAGTAACAGCAGGTGTCCCCAGTCTCAATCCACTTGTTACAAAAGGACCTTCTGGATCATTAGGTACGGCATTTTTATTGACAGTGATATGAACATCATCCAGAACTCGTTCAGCTTTTTTACCAGTTACACCTTTTTTCTGAAGATCAACTAGCATTAGATGATTATCAGAGCCTCCTGCTACCAAATCGTATCCTAAATTATTAAGTTCATCAGCCAAAACGCTAGCATTTTTTATTACTTGTTTTTGATAATTTTTAAATTCAGAACTTAAAGCTTCCTGAAAGCTGACGGCCTTGGAAGCAATAACATGCATTAGAGGTCCTCCCTGTAGACCTGGAAACATGGCTTTGTCAATTTCTTTTTTGTACTCTTCTTTACATAGAACCACTCCACCACGTGGACCCCTTAAAGTTTTGTGAGTAGTTGTGGTCACAAAGTCAGCATAAGGGACTGGGTTTGGGTGTAGCCCCGCTGCCACAAGCCCTGCAATGTGAGCCATATCTACCATTAGATAAGCCCCTACCTCATCAGCGATTTCGCGAAAAGTAGCAAAATCAATAATGCGTGGATAAGCACTAGCGCCAGCTACTATCATTTTAGGTTTATGTTCTTTTGCCAACTCCCGGACTTTGTCAAAATCAATTTTACCTGTATCCTCTAAAATACCATAATGATGAAAATTGAAATATTTACCAGATATATTGACCGGACTTCCGTGGGTTAAATGTCCACCATGATCTAAGCTCATACCCAAGACAGTATCACCGGGCTTCAATGCTGCCAGATAAACCCCCATATTTGCTGAGGCTCCTGAATGGGGCTGGACATTGGCATGATCGGCATTAAATAGCTCTTTAACTCTACTGATAGCCAGTTCTTCTACTTTATCAACAAATTGACATCCGCCATAATATCTCCTTCCGGGATATCCTTCTGCATATTTATTCGTTAGGACACTACCTTGAGCTTCCATCACTGCCCGAGAGGCAAAGTTTTCAGAAGCTATTAATTCAATACCTTCCTCCTGTCTTTTCCATTCTTCTTCAATCCAAGAAAAAATAGTTGGATCTGTCTTTTTAACGTTTTCCATTAATGATCCTCCTTTTAAGAGTATTTTTGTTCTAACTTTGTAATTTTATTTACTCGCCTTTCATGGCGACCGCCTCCAAAGGGACTGTTTAAGAAGGTGTCAACAACTTCTAAAGCAAGACCCTTTCCTATTATTCTTTCACCAAGGGCAATAATATTTGCATCGTTATGCTCTCTTGCCATACGGGCCGAGAAACAGTCATGACAAAGGGCTGCTCTAATCCCGGGAACTTTATTGGCACTTATCGAAATACCTATCCCCGTCCCACATACTAATATCCCGTATGAAATTTCATTATTCACAAGTTTTTGTGTAAGTTTTTCTGCATAATCAGGATAATCCACCGACTCATCCTGGTAGCAACCTAAGTCTTCGATTTTTATACCTGAATCTTGTAAGTGATTTATAATCTCTTGTTTTAATTCCAGGCCACCATGATCACTGGCGATTCCAAGAATTTGACCTGTTTCAGTTAGCACTTTTTTCGGCGTTAAATATGTCATAATTATCCCCTTTCTGATTAATAGTGATCACAAGTTATATTACAGTATCTGCTTTTTATCGGATATAAACTTGTTTGAAAAAGTTTATCTAAATTTATCCTAAGAATAAATCAGCTCCCAGGACACCTTTTACACTACCATATGCATCTAAAATGGGCAGACTTACAGTTACACAGGGACGATCATTGGCCTGTGAAATATAAACATTCGAAATATATTCCTCTCCTTTAATAGCCTCTTTATACCAGGGGCGATAAGAAACATCGGAGACACCCACATCTCGAGAAATATAGACGATTTTCCCATCTCTATCGGTAGTAAATAACATTTCAACATTAGGATTATTAGCTAGTTCATTTAAATAAGGGTCTTGTTCTTGTTTGTCAATTTCAATCTCTTTCAAGTTTTCAGAGGCTTCTTGGAGTTTTTCTTTAATATCATTAATCCCATCTTGGTATTTTTGGTAGACCTCTTCACTGGCTAGAGTTTCATTCACAAGCTGCAATAGTTCCTCCGAAATCTTACTCAAATTGTCAGAAGATGTATTCATTTCATCCATTGTGGCTGTATGCTCTTGAGTAGATGCAGCGGTTTCTTCTGCCCCTGCCGCATTACTTTGAGCTATTTCGTTAATCTTTTGAACAGAATCCTGAACTTCCTGAATACTTTCTTTTAGAACCTGAGCTCCGCTCTGAACATCATCAACTTTTTCCGCTACTCTATGAACTGCAGTTACTATCTCTTTCAGAGCGTTTCTGGCTGTATCGGCATATTCAGCACCCTGGCGTGAATTGTTAACACTTTGTTCAACTAATCTATCCGCCTCATTAACCATCTCTTTAACTTTGTAAATCAAATTTGAAATCTCTTCTGCTGATTTTCCCGATTCCTCAGCCAAATTCCTGACTTCTTGTGCCACTACCGCAAAACCTTGACCTGAATCACCAGCCCGGGCCGCTTCTATTGACGCATTTAGAGCTAGGAGATGAGTTTGTTCTGATATATCAGTAACAACATTCACAATTTCAGTAATTTTTTCTGCTTGATCTGTTAGTTTCTTAATCATTTCTCTAGCCTTCTGATTGTTTTCGGCGGTTTCTTCAGAAGATTTGATTAAGTTTTCTACTTTGCTGGAACTATCTTCGATGACTTGTTCCATTTGTTCAGCTGTTTCTTGGGCACTTTTTGCATTACTTGAGATCCGTTCCACTTGTTCTAAGCGTTCATTTACTCCTTGAAGAGTCTGATCTGTTGCTTGAGACTGTTCTTCTGCTCCTGAAGAAATATCGTTGACTGTGGTTGCAATCTGATTAATAGCTTCATTAGCTTCTTCTATACCTGAAGCCAGTGACTTAGCATACTCCTGGGTTTGTTCTGCCGATATCTGAATTTTGCCTACCATTTGACGCAATGATCCAAATAACTGACCCATCCCAACTTCTATTTGCCTAATTTCCCTGATTTGTGAACTTGGTTCCACTGTCCTTAACAAATCTCCGCGAGATGCCTGTTCACAGGCCTTTAACAAATATGATAAGGGACCAAGGACTCTGGATCTTATGTAAAAATAAACTAAAAGTGCAAATACAACTGTAATGCCTACAATCACAAATATCTGCCAAGGTCTGATTACCAGCATATCTTGCACCGCTAGTAATATTGCAGAAGTCAGCAAAGGGACAGCGGCTAAAATAAACACTAATACTCCTAAAACCATACCTAAAGATTTATACTTTTTAGGATGATCCGTAGAATTTTCCAAGCCAAATCCCCCTTAAACATTAAACTAGTTATGGTTCTTCACAATAATCTCAATCAACTCTTCTAATTCAAAAAACACAGCTTGATATTCATCATAGGTTCCACCTATGGGGTCTTTAACTTCACTTTTTTCCCCATCTTTACAACTATTGATCGAAGTTGACTCGGATGTGCCTGTCTGATTTAATTCCTCAGGGTTTTCTAGTAACTTAGAGACATATTCTGTAATTAAATAAACGGACGCGTTATTATTATCAGAGCTATAATTACTTTCAACAAAATGTTTTTGCTCAGCTGTCATGGTCAGGATTAAATCAGCTTGATCCACTAACTCCTGTTTAACCACTTGCGCCCTATGCTCTGATAAGTCACCTCCTTTTGAGTTAACTATTTTCTTGGCATGTTCTGATGCTTGAGTTCCATCAACAGCAAAAATTCCTGCAGATTTTCCTTGTAATTTATCAGAAAGGCCCCATTCTTCAACTTTGTTATTAAAGATCCATTCTGCCATGGGGCTACGACATGTATTTCCTGTGCAAACAAATAATATAGTCCTAATAATAAGTCCTCCTTTCATTTATTGGATCTAGCTGTTTAATAATTGTGTAAACAAGTAGTGATTTAAAGGACTTTACCATTTGATGCCTTTAAGAGCCTATTCATAAGAGCAACACCAATTCCCTTGGGAGAAAATGTACGACATAAAATGATTTCTATTCCTTGTTGGTCCATTTCCCTAAGGGCATCGTATAAGCTATGAGCCACTTCTGTCAGTTGATCTTCATTGCCGAGGCGTCTTACATAGCAAAACTTATGAAGGTTGCCATCCTCTTCTAATAGTTCATTAGTCAACAATATTCCGATCCTATAACCCTGCTTTGAAAAATCATTTGCATATTCATACATTTTATGTAAAAGCTTGTGTCCACTACCTTCCACCAGATATAACTCACCTTGAGGAGAATAGTGTCGATATTTAACACCTGGTGATTTAATGGAATTTTTATCCTTTGTAATCATTTCGTCACAACTTGATTGATTTCCTTCCGCGTAATAATCCTCCTCTGATCCTGTATACAAAAAGGTATCCTGACAATAATCAAGGGCAGAAGCAAGTTGTTCTGCTGTGATTCCTCCTGGGCGCAACACCTGATAAGGTTTCTCGGAAAGATCAATCACAGTTGATTCCAAACCAACCCCTGTTGTTCCTCCATCTATGATCATGTCTATTCGACCGCTAAGATCGAGTTCCACATGGGCAGCTGTTGTTGGACTGGGACGTCCTGATAAATTAGCACTAGGAGCAGCCATGGGAACCTGAGCTTCCTGGATTAAAGCAAGGGCTACGTTATGATCCGGCATTCTAACCGCTACTGTATCTAAACCTCCAGAGGCCTCCCTTGGGACAATATTTTTTTTAGGTATAATCATAGTCAAGGGACCAGGCCAAAATTTTTCGGCTAAAAAAAAGAATTCTTCAGGTGGAAAGCCTAGTGTTTCAACTTGATTGACAGAGTGCAAATGTAAAATCACCGGATTATCCAATGGGCGGTTTTTTGCCTGGAATATTTTTTGTATTGCAGCAGGACTAAGTCCATTCCCTCCTAGTCCATAGACAGTCTCTGTTGGAAAGGCGACTAAACCGTTCTGGCGGACAATTCCTGCCGCTTGTTTTATAATAGTTTTATCTGGTTTTATTTTGTCGACTTTTTCAAACTTAGTCATTTTTTATCACTTCCTTATTGCAAGCTTTTTGATTCTCTATGATTTTCTACATTTATTAATTATTTCCTGTTAATTGACCCATTTTTCACCATGACATATAATTTTAATAGTGACGATAACGAAAAACTGAGAGGTGAAAGCTTTGAAAAGAGAACAAATATTGGAAATCTTAAATAAAGTTTCTAGTGGTAACTTAGAACCAGAAGATGCTGCCAATAAAATTAAGCAAACAGCTTTTGAAGACCTAGGTTACGCCAAAATTGACCATCACAGAAGTCAAAGGCAAGGATTCCCAGAAGTAATTTACTGTCAAGGTAAAGAGCCTCATCAAGTAGCAGAAATATTTCAAAGTCTTGTAAAACATAACGATAATGTACTGGCTACCAGGGCGAGTGATAAAATATTCAACAAAGTACGCCATTTAATACCACAAGCTAGATACAACGATCTCGCTAGAACTATTATATACCAAAAAGAAGCTTGTAAAACACCAAATTCAAAGTATGGGAAAGTGGCCCTAGTTTCAGCAGGGACATCCGATTTAGCTGTCGCAGAAGAAGCATTTGAGACTGCTCAAGTTATGGGAGCTCCTGTTGAAAAGTTTTACGATGTTGGTGTTGCGGGAATTCATCGCTTATTAAATTTTTATGATCAGTTGACAGAAGCTAGTTGTGTAATAGTAGTAGCGGGCATGGAAGGAGCCCTTGCTAGTGTAGTAGGAGGACTTGTTGATGTACCAGTAATAGCTTGTCCTACAAGCATAGGCTATGGTGCAAATTTTAATGGATTGAGTTCCATGTTAACAATGTTAAACAGCTGTGCTTCGGGAGTAAGTGTAGTCAATATTGATAACGGTTTTGGCGCTGGTTATCAAGCCGCTTTAATTAGTAAACTGGACACAAGATAAGCAATTTAAAACAAAGGAGTGTAAGATTACATATGGAGAAAATTCTATACCTCGATTGTTTCTCGGGAATTTCTGGGGATATGTTTTTGGGTACAGTAGTAGATCTAGGAGCTTCTTTAGAAAAAATTGAAGCTTCTTTAAAAGAACTTCCACTGCCTGATTTTAATTTAGAAAGTGAACAAGTTAGTTATAATGGCATTACAGGCACAAGTATTCATGTCCGAGTTCCTAAAGAAAATGCCCACCGACACCTAAAAGATATCCTCAAATTAGCAGATGAAGGTCCATTTAATGATAATGTGATTGATAATATTCATTCTTTATTCCACAATCTAGCCCAGGCAGAAGCTAAAGTTCACGGAACAAGTCCAGAAAAAGTCCATTTTCATGAAGTGGGAGCCCTGGATTCTATTATTGATATTTTTGGTTCAGCCATTGGTCTGGATCTGTTAAATATTAACAAAATTTATTCATCTCCAGTTCATTTAGGTACTGGCTTTATTGAATGCGAACATGGAAAAATTCCCGTACCGGCACCTGCTACTTTAGAACTTTTATCCTATAAAAATGTCCCAGTTTATTCTCAAGGCATTCAGAGCGAGTTATGCACCCCTACCGGGGCCAGTATTTTAAGCAGCCTGGCTGATGGCTTTGGCCCATATCCTGAAATGAATATTATCAAAACTGGTTACGGTGCAGGAAAAAAACAATTGGAACAACCCAATTTGTTGAGAGGAATATTGGGAACGGAAGTTATATCTAATAACTCGGATAAAGATCTCAATAACAATTCCAAGGAAAAACTAATACATGAAAATTGCGATAGAGTATTTGTATTGCAAGCCAATATTGATGACATGAATCCAGAATTCTATACTTATTTAATGGAACAGGCCTTTGAATACGGAGCACTAGATGTTTTCTTTACACCTACACAAATGAAAAAGCAAAGACCTGGAACTCTAATTGAAATACTATCACCTCCTGATAAGGTGAATCAATTAAGAGAGCTCATGTTGAAAGGGACTACCACTTTAGGAGTCAGAAGTTCTTTAATGGAAAGAGTTAAACTAACCAGACATCAAGATGAGGTAACAACTTCTTTGGGCAAAGCAGTTATCAAAAAGGGTATTAAAGATGGAAAGGTTTATAATTGGGCACCTGAATTTGAAAGTGTTAAGTCCTTAGCAGCTAAACATGGTCTCCCTATTAAAGAAGCTTATCAAATTGTGTGCAGTGAGTACCAGCCAAATCCAAATATTCCATAGTAAAATATCCAGGGTTTTTGACAAACCCTGGATATTTTTTATTAACTTGTTGTGTTTAATTTACTTTTATGACAGTTTAAGATTTTGGTTAAGAGCTTTGCAATTCTTCATTCATACTTCCCGTTCGATATCCCTCTAAATCTAAAGTGACTTTTTGAAAGCCCAAATTCTTCAATTCTTGTGAAATGTATTCACTATGCTTAATGGCGATATCGAACTCTTCTTTGCTCAACTCAAGGCGTGCCATACCTCCGTGGTATCTAAGCCTAAATTGGGAAAAACCTAGCTCATCTAGGACATCCTCCCCTTTTTCAACTTGGTCAATTTTTTCTCTCGTCAATTCTTCACCGTAAGGGAATCTTGATGAAAGACAGGCCATAGCTGGTTTATTCCAAGTGGGAAGCCCTAGCTCTTTAGATAACTGACGAACATCTTCTTTGGTAAATCCGGTTTCTTTCAATGGGCTTTGCACTTGTAGCTTGGCAGCTGCCTCCAGGCCAGGGCGAAAATCGCCCCCATCATCGTAATTGGACCCGTCAAGAACATAGCTAAATCCATAACTTTTTGCTATCTCCCAAAGATGGCTGAACAACTCCTGTTTACAGTAGTAACATCTATTGGGGGGATTTTTTCGAAATTCTTCTTGTAGTATCTCTTCTGTGTATATCGTTTTGTGTTTAGCACCAATATCTTCAGCTAATTCTTTTGCCCTGTCAAGCTCACGTTCGGGAATGGTTTCTGAAGTTGAGGTAACAGCTAACACCTGATCAGATAAAACTTCTTGAGCCACTTTCAAAAGTAAAGTACTATCAACTCCACCTGAAAATGCAACAACAGCACCATCCATTGTGCTTAAATAATTCTTTAATTTTCGATGCTTCTCCTCTAATCCCATTTTATCATTCGCTCTTTGTTTTTGGCTCATCACGTTTAGCCCTCCTTTTATTATCGGGGGTTAACATAAATCCGGAAGCTAGAGAAGTCAATGGAATAACTACCAGCAGTCCAATGGAACCGGCTAAAGCTCTAATTATTTCCGTTGCCATCAAATCCATATTAACAATTTCAATATAGCTCATATCATATAGAGTCAACAACAGTAGTAGCGGCATAGCGCTCCCTGCATAGGCGAGAATTAAAGTATTGGCCATGGTTCCCATAATATCTCGACCTATGTTCATCCCTGCCTGAATCAATTGGGAACGCTGAACCCTGGGATTAATTTCAACCATTTCCTGACAGGCTGAAGCTATACTCATACCAATATCCATAACAGCTCCCAATGCACCTATAATAATTCCAGCAAATAACAATCCTTGTAAGTCCAGGTCAGCCACATCGGCAAATTGGAGCATCTGGGCTTCTTCACTAGATAATCCCGTAAGAGAAGCTTGGTTTCCAACATATAAAGCCAGGAAACCAGCAACGATTAATCCTCCAATTGTACCCAAGACTGCAATTATTGTTTTTTTAGCTAAACCACCAATAACTGTGAGAGTGACAACTGCCACAAAAGTACTTATTAACACACTTAAAATAAGTGGATTATATCCCTCCAAAATAAGAGGCAGTAGCACTTTAATTACCATAAAGCCAGTGAAAACAAGAGTAAGGATAGTCTTAATACCCGTGACGCCACCAATGAGCAGTATCAAAACCAAAAATGATCCTAAAGCGTAATATATATATCTATCCCTGGCCACATCGTATAATGTCAGCTCCAATATTTCTCCATTCTGATAGTTGGCAGCTAATAATACCTCTTGATTTTCTTCTAAGTGGATATCATATTGAGGGTTACCTGTTATAATATTTTCTATTTCACGAGTTTCCCCCTCTAAGGGGCCAGAGGTTAGTTCAACTTCAGCATATTGAGTGTCAGAAAAGAACCCATCTGTTTGCGCATCGCCTTCTCTTTCTTCAATGGACAAAACACGACCTCTAAATATTTCCATCTCTTCTTCAGGAATAACTTCCGCTTCGGGGTGTGGAGACTCCCCTTTTTCTTGTGTGGGGTCCACAGAGGGAGCTTTCTCAGAAGGTTTTTCCTCAGGGGATTCCAGTTCTTTCGATTCTTTGTCTTGGTCTTTTTGTTCAGTTTGCTCATCTGTATTTTCAATAGCTAGAACGGAATCATTAGTGAAACTAACAAAAGGTATCATAAGCTGCAAAATTAATAACATCACAAGTACTGTACACAGTTGGGCTGTTAATCTTTGTGATTTTAGCTTATTAAATTTAGGTGACCACTTCATAATTGTTAGTCCTCCCCTTCTTGGCAATCCTCACAATATCCATAAAACTCAAGTCTATGATCATAAATGCTAAAGTTATGCTCTTCTTCTATATTTTCTTCTAACTCATGAAGTAAAGAATCCATTACTTCAATGATTCGCTGACAATTCATACAAACTAAATGGTGATGATGATGTTTCATTTCCCGCTGTACTAGTTCATATCTACTTCTACCATCACCAAAGTTAACTCTATTTATTATTTTAAGTTTTTCAAATAAATCTAGGGCACGATAAACCGTTGCAAAACCAATATCATTATTTTTTTCTTGGGCATACTTAAGAATTTCTTCTGCACTCAAATGTCCTCCGTGATTTTCTAGAAAAACTTGTAAAATAGCTTTTCTTTGTGGGGTCAGTTTGTGTTCTTTAAATTTATGCTCGTACTCTTTTAGTTTATGATCATCTTTTTTCATGGGGCTCACTCCAATAAAATCAATAAGAAATTAATCAAAGTAATTTGCTAAATCAATTTTTAGTCATCACCAAAGATAGCTTCACTTAAGTTAGTTGAATGGTCTCCAATTCGTTCGAAATTACTTAAGATATCAAGATACACCACACCTGAAGAAGGATGACAGCGCTTTTCATTCAATCTCATCATGTGATGCTTTCTCAATATTTTTTCCATTTCATCAATCACATCATCATATTCAACAACTTCTCTTGCTTTTTCGTAATCTTCGTCTTCAAAGGCATTAATAGCTTTTTGGTACATTCCAGACACTTTTTCGTGGAAGTCCGAAAGTTCTTTGATAGCTGTATCACTAAACGGAAGATTATCTTCTATAATTGCTTTTGTCAGATTGACTAAATTTTCGCTATGGTCTCCTACCCTTTCAATATCGTTAATAGCGTTCATGAGAGAAGTTACTTGTTTACTTTGACTGGTAGTCAACGAACTATAAGAAATAGCCGATAAATAAGTTGAAATCTCTTTCTCTAGTTGGTCTACCACATCTTCTTTTTGCTCTACTAACTTCATTTTTCGAAAATCCTTTTCTAAAAAACTTTCATAAGCTTCATCAACCATCTCGTGAGCTAGCTTACCCATACGAATAACTTCTTTTCTAGCATTTGAAATGGCCACACTTGGGGTGGCCAAAACACGTTTATCCAAATACTTACTTCCCTGCTGGATACCTGTTTCTTCACCAGGGATAAGTTTTATTACTAAATTGACAAATTTATTAGTAAAAGGTAAAAAAACAACGGCCATTCCCACGTTAAAAATTGTGTGAGCATTTGCCACCTGTCTAGGGACTGTATCTGCTGTCATACGTACAATTTCTGAAAAAGGTGATAAAATAATTAGTATCAACAAGGTTCCAATGGTATTAAAAATTATATGCGCAGCAGCTGTACGCCTGGCAGCTAAATTTGAACCCACACTTGCAACTAAAGTGGTAGCGCAAGTACCGATATTGGTTCCTAAAATTAAAGCCACACCTGATTCAAAAGTGAGCAAATCCTGTAATGTTAAAGCAATAATTACACCTGTGGCGGCACTACTGCTTTGAACAGCAATAGTGAACATAGCTCCTGCCAGAACCCCTAAGGCCGGAAAGGCTCCAAACTGTTTCAGCATATTAATAAACATTTCCTGTTCTCTTAGGGGCACCATGGCATCACTCATCATAGTTAATCCTAGAAAAAGGATACCAAAGCCCAGGATAGATCTTCCCACGTATTTTTTCAATCGTCGCTTTGCAAAAGAATTAAGAGCCACCCCTACAGCAATGGCAGGTAAAGCAAACATACCCAGGTCAAAAGAAACTACCTGGGCGGTAATTGTCGTTCCAATATTTGCTCCAAATATAGTTCCAACAGCCTGTCCCAGGCTCATTAAGCCTGCATTTA
Organism: Natranaerobius thermophilus JW/NM-WN-LF; assembly: GCF_000020005.1. Taxonomy (NCBI): domain Bacteria; kingdom Bacillati; phylum Bacillota; class Clostridia; order Natranaerobiales; family Natranaerobiaceae; genus Natranaerobius; species Natranaerobius thermophilus. The sequence continues at coordinate 3,100,703 of NC_010718.1, forward strand.
CAAAGCTGACAATCATGACTGTACTTGTACTACTACTCTGAACTAGTACAGTTAGAATGACGCCTGTAAACATTGCTATGACAGGGTTTTTTGTTAGAACTTCAAGTATATTCCTGAGCTTGTCTCCCGCAGCCTTTTGCATCCCTTCAGACATGATTTGCATGCCATAAATAAAGAGACCCAAACCACCCAAAAGGCCCACCAATACCTCTCCAATTGTTCCCACTTAAGGTACCCCCCGCTAGTTTGTTTACTATCACTCTACGCCATTATAATTTATTACACAGACTTTAGCAACCGGAAAGATCTTGATTTATGATAACAGTTCAGAAACCCATTCAAACAATACAAATTTAAGTTCTAGCTCATCACTATCCCCTTTTGTCTCCTGATCTTCTTCGGGATCTTCTAATTTCTCGTCATTCATGACTGCCAAGTCCACGTAGCATAATGGGGGGAATAGGACGCACCACCAATTGCTTCCCTGACCTTTATCTAAAGTAACAACTAGAGATTCGTACTCTCCTCCTGGTAAAACTTCAGTCCGATATCTCCTAGTTGGAAACACTTTCTCCTTTAGGGATAAGTTAACATCATGGTAATAACCGTTATTTACTAAGTGATTTTCCATTTCCTCCTCAAGTTCATCCTTATGGGTTTCTATGTAATTAGTAAATGCCCTTCTGTTTTTTATCTCCCTGTTTTTCATTAATTCTCCTATTAGCCAATTTCTAACTTTTTCCTTAGCATCTTGATCCTGTTCCAGATCACTATTTGGTATTATATGTAATCTAAGTATATCTTCATCAACTTGATTTTGAGACTCATGCCTATGGCCAATAGAGTTCGTTAACTCTTCTACACCTAGAAACAGTGAGTGGGTAGCAAAAAATACTCCCAAAACACACATAAATATAATTAGAAATGTTCTCTTAGTTATCTTGTGCGTAATGATTAATAGTTTTGTACGGTCTGTTAACTCCCTGAATTTATTAATAAATTTGTTCATATTAATCATCTTGATTCGACCTCCCCTCCCGATTAGCTGCCACTTCTTCTTTAACTAGTTTTCTCAACTGTAATAAAGCTGATTTCTCCAAACGAGAAACCTGGGCCTGAGAAATATTTAACTCATCTGAAACTTCTACCTGGGTTTGTCCTTTAAAAAATCTGCGGTTGACAATATTCCTTTGTCTCTCCGGAAGCTTAGCAATGGCTTCTTTTAAAGTCATATTTTCGACCCAGTTTTCAAGTCGTTCTTCTTCGTCTTTAATTTGATCTACCAACAGCACGGGGTCTGTGCTATCCGAATAAACGGGATCATATAAACTTAAAGGTTCAGAAGAAGAGTTCAAAGCCTCCACAAGCTCTTCTCGGCTAATATTCAATTCACTGGCAAGTTCTTCTATTGTAGGTTCATAAGGTTTTTCCTTTCGCAGCTTTTCTTTGGCTTTCGCCGCCTCTTGACCAAGCAATTTCAAACTTCTACTGACTCTCATGGGACTATCGTCTCTTAGATATCTTTTTATTTCTCCCATAATCATAGGAACAGCATAAGTAGAAAATTTAACACCTTGTTTGGGGTCAAAATTATCCACGGCTTTAACTAAACCTAAACAACCTACTTGAAATAAGTCGTCCAGGTTTTCTCCCCGATTTTTAAACTTATTAATCACGCTCAATACCAGTCGCAAATTACCGTTAATTAACTCTTGTTTGGCTTGTTCATCTCCCTGCTCTAACCTCTCAAAAAGTTTTTGAGTTTCTTCAGATGAAATAACTGGTAATTTGTATGTATTTATACCGCTCAGAGTAACTCTTTGTAACTTCATTATACAACCCTCCCTATTAACAAAAAGGCAAGGGCTTTTAAGCCGGCTCAAAAGCGCCTCTATACCAGAGTATTGCCAGTTTTTTCAAAAATTAGACATAAAAATTACAAATAACTTAAAAAATTTTTCACAGTTCACTCGTTAGAAGTACTGTTAAACACAAGAATCTATTTATTGAAAGTTTTTCAGTATCAACGACTAAATATAACAGCACATAAATTAAAAAACCGGCGGTTTTCCCGCCGGTAAATCTTAATAAGTTGCAATATTTAGTTCATTAACCAAATGGTTCGTATCCTCTACTAGCTGCAATCAACCGTGGTCGCCCTGCCAAATCTTGTTCACTTGTCACTACAAGGTTTTGAGTTGAAAGCATATTTTCAACCTCTTCTTGCTGATCTTCGCCAATCTCAAAGATAAGTACCCCATCCTGGGATAGATATTTTTTAATCTGTTGCGAGATTTTTTTATAATAATATAGACCATCTTCCCCTGCTAGTAGGGCATGAGCTGGTTCCAACTTAACCTCTTTAGATAGTGTCGAGTAATGTTTTGAAGAAATGTAAGGGGGATTAGCTGTTATTAATCGATAATTATCATCCGAAGTATTAGAAAATAAATCACTTTTAACAAACTTACATTGAGATAGCAAACCTAAATTGGAAGCATTAATATGGGCTATCTCTAAGGCTTTATCCGAGATATCTGATAGAGTTAGTTCTAAATTTTGCCCATACATTTTGTTAAAATAATAAGCAATTGAAAGGCCAATGTTGCCACTACCTGTACAGATATCCAATATTTTAATAGGAGAATTCAGTTCATTAAATTGTAATTCCTTTTTATTATTAGGATTATCTTTCAAAATAATTTTTCCAAGACAATTTAAAGCAAATTCCACAACCACTTCTGTATCAGGTCTGGGAATCAACACATTTTCTGTAACAGTAAATTCAAGTCCCATAAACTCTCTTTTTCCCGTTAAGTAGGCATAGGGAGTTCCTTCAGATCTTTTAATTACGAGTTCTTTCAATTCCTTGTACTGACCACTGCTCAGATGTTTTTCCGGATATGCTAATAATTTGCTTCTATCCCAATCTAAGATAAATGCTAATAAGAAATCTGCTTCTTTAATGTAATTTTCAATCTTGGCTCTTTTTAAATAATCAGAGGCCCATTTTCGGGCCTCTGCCACTGTCACGTCATTTTCTCTATTTTCATATTCGGCTTCGTAGTCTTTCATTTTTACACCTTCCCATAGTTTAGGCTCCCATTTTTTTCAATTGTTCAGCTTGTTCTGTAGTTATTAAAGCATCAATTAATTCATCGATTTCGCCTTCTAACACTTGTTCCAGTCTATGAGTTGTGAAGTTTATCCTGTGATCGGTAATTCGCCCCTGGGGAAAGTTGTAAGTTCTTATTCTTTCGCTCCTATCGCCACTTCCCACCTGACTTTTTCGTTCTTCTGCCTCTTGCTGTTGTTGTTCCTCCAGATACATATCATATATTCTAGCTCGCAATACTTTCATGGCTTTATCTCGATTCTTATGCTGAGATTTCTCATCCTGGCAACTAACAACAACTCCAGTTGGTTCATGGGTGATTCTAACTGCCGATTGTGTGGTATTAACACTTTGCCCTCCTGGTCCTGTAGCACAAAATGTATCTATTCTGAGTTCATTGGTATCAATTTCAATTTCTACATCTTCCGCTTCAGGCAATACAGCAACAGTAGCAGTTGAAGTGTGAATCCTACCAGAAGATTCGGTAGAGGGCACTCGCTGTACCCTGTGGACACCACTTTCAAATTTTAGACGCGAATAAGCATTTTTACCTTCTATCATGAAAACAATCTCTTTAAAGCCACCCATATCTTTCTCATGACTATCCATTATTTCTGTTTTCCAGTTCATTATCTCAGCATAGCGGGTATACATACGATACAGATCCGCAGCAAATAAAGCTGCTTCATCACCACCCGCTCCGGCTCTAATTTCAACAATTACGTTCTTTTCATCATTGGGATCTTTGGGCAATAACAGAATTTTAAGAGAGTCATAGATCTCTTGCATTTGATTTTCCAGTCGAGGAATTTCATCCTTTAAAAATTCTTCCATATCCGGATCTTCATCATTTTCTTCTAGCATTTCCTTAGCCTCTTCAAATTCTTGTTTTGTTTCAAGATATTGTCGATATTTATTAACGATTTCCTCAAGAGATGCATGTTCTTTAGAATATTGTTTTAACTTTTCAGGGTCATTTATAACTTCAGGATCTGACATTAAATCTTCCAGTTCCTGATATCGTTTTTCTATACCTTCTAATTTATCTAGCATGGATTCACCTCTCTTTCCTCACTTTCAGAAATCAAGTTGTTTAAAGCAGTCAAAGCCACTTCTATCTGCTCAGCATCGGGTTCTCTCGTTGTAAACTTTTGTAAAAACAATCCTGGTACTGATATCAACCTAGTAAAAGTGTTTTTCTTTTTTCCAGCCAGTCTAATAACTTCATAAGAAATTCCTGCAACCAGCGGAAGTATTGCTAATCGAATGACAAATCTCATAAGTAAATTGGGCCAGCCAAAAAAAGAAAACAAAATAATACTAGTCAACATAACGATCAACAAAAAGCTGGTACCACATCTAGGATGTAATGTAGTATATTTTTTGGCATTGTCTATGGTTAATTGCTCTCCCGCTTCATAACAATGAATAGCTTTATGCTCGGCACCATGATATTGAAAAACTCTTTGAATATCTTTCATCCGGGAAATCAACAGGACATATCCCAGGAAAATGCTAATTCTGATTAGACCTTCACCAAGGTTTATTAGAAGAGGTGTTTCAATAGGGCCCTTAACTATTCCCATAATGAAAGTAGGTAGCAAAAAAAACAAGCTGACACCAAACAGTAAAGATACAAATACTGTCAGAAAAAGTTGGAAATCAGTAAGTTCCTCTTCCTCTTCTTCCAAAACTTGGTTAGCAGAATAAGTTAGGGTTTTAACACCCAATACAAGAGATTCAAAAAATGCCACCATACCACGTAATATCGGTAATTTAAATAGGGAAAACCGCTCTCCTAAAGATACTATGGGTTGACATTTTATTGAAATGTTGTCTTCTGCCTGTCGAACTGCTATGGAGAGTTTTCCCTTAGATCGCATCATAACACCTTCGATGACAGCCTGGCCACCAATGTGTTCTTTTTGATTCATATAACAACCTCCTACAAAAAGAGCAGAGCTATTACGCCCTGCTTCTCACGAATCCTTGTTTTATTCAAGGCCATATTTTCTCTTAAATTTCTCAACTCTTCCACCGCTATCTACTAACTTTTGCTTCCCTGTAAAGAAAGGATGGCAACTGGAACAAATTTCAACTTTTAGCTCTTCTTTAGTAGACCCGGTTTCAAAAGAGTTACCACAGGCGCAAACCACTTTGGCCTTTTTGTATTCTGGATGAATTTCTCTTTTCATTATATTTCACCTCGCTCATATAAATTCAAGTTAGAATATTATTTTCAAATTCGCAACCATTATCATAACACAAGTCCCTTCTAAGAGCAACAGCCCATTTTACATATGATGAAGATTCTTTAAAAATTCATCATTGTTTGAAGTTCGTTTTAATTTTTCTCCTACAGTTTCTAAGAATTCTTCTGGACTAGCATCCATCATAGCTCGCCTGAGAGTCCAAATTAACTCTAAATGTTTTTTATCTTGTAACAGCTCTTCCCTTCTGGTACCAGAACGTGAAATATCAATAGCTGGAAATATTCTTCTATTAGCCAGTTTTCTACTCAAGTGAAGCTCCATATTACCAGTACCTTTGAATTCCTCATAAATTACGTCATCCATACGACTTCCAGTATCAACTAGGGCAGTAGAAAGTATTGTTAAACTGCCTCCCTCTTCTATATTTCTGGCAGCTCCAAAGAATTTCTTTGGTTTGTGTAGAGCTGAAGGGTCAATACCTCCAGATAAAGTTCTGCCACTGGGGGGAATTACCAAGTTATAAGCTCGAGCCAGACGTGTCATAGAATCCAACAAGACTACAACGTCCTTTTGGTTTTCCACCATGCGCTCAGCCCGTTTCATAACTAGTTCAGCAAGTTTGACATGATTTTCAGGATAATTATCAAAGGTAGAACTGACCACTTGAGCATCAACAGACCTTTCTATATCAGTAACTTCTTCTGGACGCTCGTCAATTAATAAAATTATAATCTCAGTTTCTGGATGGTTTTCAGCTATACAATTGGCTAGCTGCTTAAGCAACACAGTTTTACCTGCTTTAGGAGGACTAACTATCATCCCTCGCTGTCCGCGCCCTATTGGTGAGAATAAATCAATCATGCGAGGTGCTAACATATCTTGCCTAATTTCTAATCGAAAAGGGGCATCTGGGTGAATCGGGGTAAGGATAGAAAAATCTTTTCTTGTTTTTGATTCTTCAGGGGGACGTGAATTCACAGCTTCTACATGCAACAAAGCCATATATTTTTCATTATCCTTGGGTGGACGCACTTTACCAGAAACCAGATCGCCAGTTTTTAATCCAAATCTCTTGATTTGAGATGCCGAAATATAAATATCATTACTACCAGGAGTATAGCCGTCCGGTCTTAAAAAACCATATCCGTCGGGCATAATTTCTAAAACACCTTCAGAAAAATTATAACCATCTTTTTCAGTATAGCTTTCAATTAATTTAAAAATTAAATCACTTTTTTTTAATCTAGTATAGTTTTTCACGCCATATTTTTTGGCAATTTCATGTAGTTCAGATACTGTTTTTTGTTCTAAATCTTTAATATCCAATTTTTATTACCTCCTTAAAAACTACCCCAACCTAATTACGAATATTACCTTGTAACATCTTTTAACAAGGTAAAATCAATTAAAACATAAAATTTTAAATTGATGTATAGATTGACATAATAGGGAAACTATTGGGTAAGAAATTATTCTTCAGAATGGGGATAAACAACAAACCTCACTTAACGAGTATAAATTATTTATTTAAAATAAACTAAATGTAACAGGCGCCTATTTAAAATAGGTTAAGTGGGGATTGGAAGGTTAAACAACCATTGCTTGTAGCGTGGCAAGCGTGCAAGCTCAAAATGCTAGACAACATTAAGATTTTCCTGGTTGCCATAGTAAAGCAACCAGGAAGTTTTTGACACTACTCTTCATAATAGTAAGAGGGTTTTTTATCCAATCTGTGAATGGCATCAATAAATCTAACTGTACCAGTTTTTGCTCTCATAACCAAACTATGAGAGCGTGCTTTCTTTCCAGCTTCATATCTGATGCCTCTTAATAAGTCTCCATCTGTAATTCCAGTAACTGCAAACATAGCATCATCTCCACTGACTAGGTCCTCCATTTGCAGTAATCTAGAGGGGTCATTGATCCCCATATCTTTAAGCCTATCTTCTTGTTCTCCATTTTTAGGCTTCAAGCGTGCTTGCATTTCGCCTTCTAGACATTTTAATGCAGTAGCTGCAATTACACCTTCAGGAGCACCCCCAACACCGAATAAAACATCTACTCCAGTATCAGGTATAGCAGTAGCTATGGCTGCTGAAACGTCACCATCGCTGATTAATTTGATTCTAGCTCCTGCCCTTTTAATTTCATGGATAATATCTTCATGTCTTGGTCTATCCAATACGATGGCTACTAAATCAGAAACATCCTTTCCCTTAGCCTTGGCAATAGCTGATAAATTTTCCTCTACTGGAGCGTCCAGATCAATACACCCTTTAGCTTCCTTACCTACAGCTATTTTTTCCATATAAATATCAGGGGCATACAATAATCCATCTTTTGGTGCTACAGCTACTACAGAAAGGGCATTGGGAAGACCCTTGGCCACTAAGTTAGTGCCTTCTACCGGATCAACGGCTATATCAACGGGAATTCCATCTCTACTTCCAACTTCTTCTCCTATATATAGCATGGGTGCCTCATCTTTTTCACCCTCTCCAATCACCACACGTCCATCTATTTGAACGGTATCAAAAGCCCTTCTCATCGCATCAACTGCGGCTTGATCCGCACCTTCTTTATCTCCACGACCCATCATTCTTCCTGAAGCAAGAGCAGCAGCCTCGGTTACTCGTACTAGTTCTAAAGCTAATTCTCTCTCCATTAGCCAGCCTCCTCCTTATTTAACATTCGAAAAATCTAGTTAACCTGCTTATCTATTTTTGTTTATTCTTATGCCAGTCTTCCATGAATTTTTCTATTCCTTTATCCGTTAAAGGGTGATTTACCATCTTTTCTAACACAGCTTTTGGTATCGTTACTATATCGCAGCCGATTCGAGCTGCTTCAGTAACATGTCTTGGGTGCCTAATACTAGCTGCAATCACCTCGGTATTTATGGCATATTGATTAAAAGTAGTCACTATCTCTTCTACTAACTGCATACCATTTCCACCTATGTCGTCAACCCTGCCTACAAAGGGACTAACATAGGTCGCACCAGCCTTTGCAGCTAAGATAGCTTGATTTAGTGAAAAAACCAGGGTTAGATTAGTATTAATATTCTTTTCAGATAAAACTTTAGTTGCTTGCAATCCATCTTGAGTTAGAGGGATTTTCACAACTATATTAGGAGAAATTTTGGTTAATTCCTCTGCTTCTGCCACCATTTCATCTCGTTTGTCAGCGATAACTTCTGCACTAATAGGGCCATTACATATTTCAGCAATTTGGTTGATTCTGTTCTCCAGAGATACCCCTTCTTTAGCCACAAGACTTGGATTTGTAGTAACTCCATCTACGACACCTAAAGATACTCCCGCTTTTATATCATTTAAGTTGGCAGTGTCTAAAAATATTTTCATATACTTCATCACCCTTCAGTGGTGTAATATTATACTTTTCCTGAAGACCCAAATAATCGCATTTTTTCTTTAATAACTTCTTTCATAGAGTCCTTGGCAGGGCCTAATAGTTTTCTTGGGTCATATTCTTCCGGTTTTTCTGAAATAACCCCTTTTAATCCAGAAGTAAAGGCCTGTCGCAATTCAGTATCAATATTGATCTTTCGAACTCCTAGCTCAATCCCTTTTTTAATAGATTCTTCTGGTACTCCTGAAGCACCGTGCATCACAATGGGAGCTTCAGTCAATTCTCTGATTTTTTTAAGTCTGTCAAAGTCCAATTTTGGCTCACCTTTATATGGACCATGGGCAGTCCCAATGGCAACAGCCAAATAATCAACTTCTGTCTCTCGCATAAATCGTTCAGCTTCCTTAGGATCTGTCATGAAAGCCTCTCTTTCATCAACAGAAATATCATCCTCTGTACCTGCAATTTTACCCAGTTCACCTTCAACGGATACACCAGCAGCTTGCCCTACTTGAACCACTTGTCGAGTTTTGTGAATATTTTCCTCTAGAGAGTATTTAGAGCCGTCAAACATAACAGAAGTGAATCCTTTCCTGATACACTGCATGTTTTGTTCAAAGCTAGTTCCATGATCTAAATGTAGCGCAAGGGGAACATCAACTTGTTCACTAGCAGCTTTTACCATGGCAACGATAAAATCAATTCCGGCATATTTAATAGCTCCCTGACTAGCCTGTAAAATTGCAGGTGAACGTTCTTCTTGAGCAGATTCAATGATAGCTTTGATAATTTCAAGATTGTTCACATTAAATGCACCAACAGCAAAGCCATTCCGCTCCGCTATATCTACCAGTTGTTTGCCTTTAACTAATGGCATTGGTACTCCCTCCTATTATGTATCGTTTAAACTAACTAACAAAAATTCTCCGCTTCCTAAGAAGCGGAAACTCCCTACAATAATATTATAATTAGGCTGTTATTTGTTCAAGGCTTCTTTGGACTTTTTCTTTTAAAGTTTGTAGGTCGAAAGGTTTTTCCATATAATCGGCAACCCCCTGTTTTTTCACCTTCTCCCTTGTTTCAGGGCAGCCTATACCACTGATCACCATGGCTTTAGATAACGAAGCATACTTATTTAATTCAGTAAGTAACTCCGATCCAGCATATCCAGGCAGTAATAAGTCAACAATCATAAAATCGTAATCATCCTGTTTTAGTAAGTTAAAAAAATCCTCGCCTGTAGAAACAGTCTCAACCTGATGGCTCTCTAACTCCAATACTTCTTTAATAAGCATTCGGATTCCTGCCTGGTCATCCACCACTAATATCCGGCCTTTCATGTTTTCGCCCCCCATTATTTTCTGAGTTATCCAGATAAAACATACATACTAAAGATAAACCCAAGAATAACCGTCTAAAAATTCCGAAAATAATCGAAATATTGCTCTAATTAACACCTACCTAAATATTTTATGAAAACAACCACTGACACTAAGGTGATTTTAGTAAAAATTTCTACGGAGGGTTTGTTAATTCCTTCCTGATAATTTTATTAATATAAATGTGGGCATATTTTATTATAAAACTAGTACTTTTGTTATAAAATATCCACCTGCCCTGAGAAAATAGTAACACCAGTTCCTTCAACCAGTACACTTCCCTGTTCTTCTGGAGTTATATACATTCTGGAAGGCCTACCTAGAGTGTCACCCTGATCAATTAGTAATCTTTTCCCATAATCAACGGCTCCGTATTGGGCCAAATAGTAAGCTAATCCACTATTTGCAGAGCCAGTTGCTGCCTCCTCATCTATTCCTACTAAGGGAGCGAAGTTTCGGACAAATAAGTCCCCGCCTCGAGGACTAGAAAAAGTAAATAAATGTAGTCCTACAATATCCATTTTTCTTGATAATAGTGCTAATCTGTCTAAGCGAGGAACTAAATCTTGTAGGGTTTTTACGTCTTTCACGGGAACATGAAGGTCAGAAATCCCGACATTAATCACTTGTAAAGGCAAATCCATAGGGCAAAACTCATTAACACTAGTAAAAGTAGCATTCACTGAATTTTTAATATAAAACAGGTCCTCTAATACATAAGGAGAAACCTTATCTCCCATCTCGATATCTTTATCATGTTTCCAAGTGCATATTAAGGGAGAACCATTTCCTCTGGGATAAACAGTCACCGGAAAAGATCCTTCTTGAGTAGTTTGAGTATAGGTAGTACCATCTTGATCTGGTGTTAGGTATCCAGAAGTCACTAAAGCATGAAAAGCCGCTACTGTTGCATGTCCACAGTAGGAAACTTCTACTGTAGGAGTGAAGAATCTAAACTCCAAACCCGGCAAAACAAAAGCCGTCTCAGAAGCATTGACTTCCTTGGCCAAGTTTTGCATCGTCTCACGAGGTAACTCTTGTTCAGAGATAATTACCCCTGCCGGGTTGCCACCAAAAGATGTCTCTGTAAAAGAATCAACCTGAAAAAATTTTGCTTTCAAAGTTAACCTCCTTTGCAAATCAAGGGTTCATAATTATAATCGTATCTCTGTTCATGTACTAGTTTTCAAAAATTCAAACACCCTTTGTTCGAGCTCCAGTAATTTTTTTAAAAAACCTCTTAATTAACTTCTTGATAAATAATATCAAAGGTTTTAGATCCTGCAAATCAAATATGGCATAACTTAAGGGCCCAATATACGATTTGATCCATCTAAAAAAGCTTAATTCACCACTTGACATGTAATTAAAAGCTGCTTTGACATCTTCATAAAAATAAACGAATTTCAGACCCTCTTCGCGGTTTATCTGTTGGGAAAGTGATTCACCAATCATGTCGTAATATTGGGCAGCAGGAAGATTAATCCCACTTGTTAAAATCACATTGTTAAAATTGGTAACTCGGGGATTGATTTCAATCATATAAAACTTGCCATTACGAGGATCTTTTTTTAATTCAATTTCAACTATTCCATGATACCCAATTTTTTTAAGAAAATCTTCGCCTAATTGTATGATTCTAGGTTCAAATACGCTTTCAGTAAAGACTGATGCTCCAAAATGTATAGGAAACTGCCTTTGTTTTCGATTGGTAAATACCTTAACAGGTTCAGCATTTCTATTAAAATAGGCATCATAAGTATAAACATGATCATCTGGACCAGGAATAATTTCTTGAATCATTACATCTAAATCGGCATCAGTAGCCGAAGATACCGCTTCATATAGTTGGCGGTAGTTACTGACTTCAAAAACCTTTTTTCGGAATTTCTTTACAAATTCGTGGCTCAATTCGGGTTTAACTATACAAGGGTAAACCATTTCATTCTTAATATTTTCTAAATCTTCAATACCTTGAACAAAAAAAGTTTTAGGTATTGGCATTCCATGTTTTTGAGCAAGTTTGTAGAGTTTATGTTTATTAACTAAATCAGACACCAGCCCCTTAGGTAATGGGGGGAATAAGTAATAATCCTCCAGTTCATCAACAGAATTAGATATCATTATGGCATAGGGGTCAGCGGCAGGCAATAATACAGGTTTTTCTGAAAACTTTTTTCCAAAGTTTTTTAAAAATTCGACTACCTTATTTTCACCTTCTTTATTAATATCAGGAATCAACACCTGTTCAGACACATATTTGGAACCAAATCCATAGGATAGAGGATCATAATCCATGGCAATTACGGGAATGCCTTCTTTTCCTAAAGAGCGAATAGCACTAAGTCCAATATAATAATTTACTCCTAGAACAATAGCCTTGCGCTTAGTCATAAGCAATTCCTCCGAATCAAATCATCCAAAACTTACTGTTGTGTCGTATTTCTTATAGGGTAATAACGGGGTAAATGTAACATTTACCCCGTAACTCTTTGAAAACACTTTAAGTAACGTCAAATAATCTCTCCTAAAATAAAACTTCAGGAGGTTATTCTTGAATTATAGCGTCCACTGGGCAGACATCAGCACATGCCCCGCAATCGATACAGTTATCGGCATCAATTACGTACATCTCTTCTCCTTCAGAAATAGCTTCTGTTGGGCATTCAGGTTCACAAGCGCCACACTTAATGCATTCCTCAGTAATCTTGTAGGCCATGTAACTCCCCTCCCTTTTAATTATTGTCCCCCTTATAGTAGCACTTTTTAAAAACAGTGGCAACAAGGATTATTTTACATATCTCTGGGAACAATGGGGATGAGGTGATTTTATGAGCCACATCAAACTAGTAGTCATAGGATTGATCACTGGAAGTATCAATGGTTTACTAGGTGTAGGAGGAGGCACTTTTTTAATTCCAGCTTTGACTCATGTAAAAAAACTCAAACAGCATATCGCTCATGGTACTACCATATCTGTAATCTTACCCACCGCCCTGGCCAGTGCTGCCATTTATGGTTTTCATGATAGGGTAGATTATTTATTAGCTCTGAAAGTAATTGCTAGTGGAGCCCTGGGTAGCTTCTTAGGAGCTAAACTTATGAATTTCTTAAACCCAGATTTTTTAAAGAGAATTTTTGCAACTTTCATTATTATTACAGGAATTTGGTTGATAATGTCATGATATTAGAGACAATCTTAATTTATGTTATTGGTTTTATAACAGGTATAGTGACAGGGCTAGCCCTTGGCGGTGGAGCAGTTTTGATACCTTTTTTGGTACTTCTGGTACAAATAGAACAACATGTAGCCCAGGGAGTCACTTTAATCGCCTTTTTACCTATGTCTATTATTGCCATAATAACCCATTACAAACAAGGAAATGTCAACAAAAGTCTTATAATTCCACTGGCTAGTGGCAGTATTATAGGAGCGATAGGAGGAGCTATTTTAGCTATGTCTTTTTCTCCAGAAGTTTTGACTAAAATATACGGTGGTTTTCTAATTGTTATGGGATGTTACGAATTTTACAGTTCTATGTAGATACTCAGTGATGACAAAACTCCCTACAATCAGATAAAATAGATGGGGGCAAAGCTATAATATGGATGTGACACTCCCAATTATAGCCCAGGGAACAGGCAAACAATATATACCAATTGCTTTTTTTAATTGAGCCATATTGTCCATTTTAGTGCCAATCCTGGTAAACTTTTTCATCGCCCTATAGAACTAATCGTTATCTTCTTGAAAAAATGGCCACCAAGGAGGAGGAAAGCCAGGGCCTTCCTCTTTTTCTGGTAAATGTACATCACAATCATTATCGGGTTGGGTTCTCGGTTCAAAATATTCAGTTGTTACTACTTCTTCAGGACAATAATCTGTTGCTAGTTTCCCCGAATCTTCACAGATTTCACGTTCAATTAGTCCATCAGGACGAGAAAAGTCTTCATGATCCAATTTATGAGAAACAGAATTCATAAATTCACTCCAAAGAGGTGCAGCTAAACTCCCTCCAGTTCCGGGAACGGGTTCTACATTGCCATCATCACTTACAAATACAGTAGTTACTAGTTCGGGGGTATAACCTACAAAAACTGCATCCATTCGGCCTTCCGTTGTGCCTGTTTTCCCGGCAGCTGGAAAATCAATTTCATCCCATATACTTGAAGCCGTGCCTCTAGGAGAAATCACATCCTCCATTATACTGGTCATTTGATAAGCTGTTTGTTGACTCAGCTCTACTGACCGCTCTGGCTCATTTTCATAGATAACTGTGCCCCTACTATCTTCAACCTTTTTTATCAGTTTCGGTTCTACCAAAATTCCTTCATTGGCAAAAGGTGTATATCCTGATGTAAGTTTTAAAGGCGAAGCTTCGACCTGTCCTAGAGGAAAGGAAAGGGTAGTTGGAATATCGTCAATTACTCCCATACTTTCAGCCTGCTCCACACTAGGATACCGCCCCATATCATCATGAACTTTAACAGCAGTTACATTACACGATTCCCGAATTGCTCTGCGAATTGTCAGGTCATCATTATGGTAAACACCGCCATAATCAGTAGGTACGAAGGGGCCATTATCCCATCCCGGTTCCTCTGGGTATACAGTTTCCTCACAAGTAAAGGTAGTAGCAGGTGTGATTTCATTTTCCGATAAAGCTGCAGCATATACAAATGGTTTAATCGTAGAACCAACTGGTCTATTAGGACTAATAGGATTAGCTCGATTGAAAGGGGTTTCTTCATAGTCCCGACCACCTACGAAAGCTCTCACCCTACCGGTATCAGGCTCCAATGCTACCATAGAACCTTGTGGTTGACGAATTTCCGAATCCCCTCTTTCAGCATATCTGACTACTCCCAAGTCTTCATCTAAAATTCTTTCAGCTTCTGACTGCATTTCCTGATCTAAAGTAGTATATACACGAAAGCCTCCCCTTTGAAAATCTTCTGTATAATCTTCTGGCAATTTCTCTTCTAGTCGCCTGTTAACCTCATCTGCAAAATAAGAAGCATTTTCCTTGGGAGGATTATATCCAGTAACATCTAGTGCTTCAACAGCAGCTGCTTGAGCTGTGTCCTGATTAACCACTCCTTCTTGAGCCATTATATGTAAGACTGCATCACGTCTTTGTTGAGCATTTTCTGGATTTCGAAATGGTGAATAATAATAGGGACTTCTCGGTATTCCAATTAACATAGCAATCTCTTGAAGCTCTAATTCATTGGTATTTTTTCCAAAATACATTCTACTGGCAGCTTCTACACCATAAGCTCCATGGCCGAAATAGATACCGTTTAAATACTGTTCCAAAATTTCCTCTTTACTCAATGTCCTTTCTAGATGCAAAGTCAAGAAAAATTCTCGAACTTTTCTATCTATTGTCCTGGAATGATCTAAAAAGTAATTTTTAGCTAATTGTTGGGTAATAGTACTACCACCCTCGACGACTTCTCTGGCTCTAATATTACGCCACATAGCCCTAGTTATACCTCTTATATCTATTCCTAAGTGTTCCTTGAACCTCCTGTCTTCTACGGCCATGATCCCTTCTACCATTTCTTCTGGCATTTCATCTATTGAAATATAAATCCGATAATCATCGTACTCATGATAGAATTCCTCTCCATTTTTATCTAACATAACAGTAGCACTTTCAAATTCAGGAGGCGAGACATCTTCTAAAGCAGATACTACAACTGGTAATAAGATAATAAATCCAATGACAGAAATAATTGCTACAATAAACAGCAATTTGAAAATTTTTTTAAATATATTAATAAAGCCCGGTCTTTTTTTGTTCTCTAGGTATTGTTCTTTTGATGGCGATCTTTTGCGCCTCAAAATAATTCCCTCTTTTCCTAATAATTTTTCTATCTATATAAGTCTTCCCAGAATTTGAGGTTGTTATCCAATTATTCAATGGATTCTCCCTGTTCCGCAAATAGATAAGTCTGATATAATATCTATAAAATAATTTATTTGAGATCTAAAATGTTAAAAAATTCAATAAAAACACAAATAAAAATTAAAGGAGGCGGGTTTTGATGACTGAATTTAATCCGTTATTTAGCCATGTAAGTACTCAGGATTGGCAAGATTGGAACTGGCAGTTAAAAAACAGGATCACTGATTTAGAATCACTAAAAGAGATTATTAACTTAACTGACAAAGAGGAAGAAGGAATCCAGCAAGCTTTAAAAACTTTAAGAATGGCCATCACCCCTTATTATGCATCTTTAATGGATAAGGATGATCCTAGCTGCCCCATTAGACGCCAGGCAGTTCCAAGCTCCCTGGAGTTGAATTTTGGTGATTCTGACCTGGAAGATCCTTTGAGTGAAGATACTGACTCTCCCGTAGAAGGTATTACTCACCGATATCCAGATCGGGTATTGTTTCTGGTAACCGATCAATGCTCCATGTACTGTCGTCACTGCACCAGAAGAAGAATAGCCGGTACCACAGATAAAGCTGCTCCTAAAGAAGTAGTTGATAATGCTATTGAATACATTAAAAACACCCCTCGTGTGAGGGATGTACTAATTTCCGGTGGAGATGGTTTAATAATTTCAGATGAAAGGCTAGAATATATCCTGGACCAATTATATAAAATTGAGCACGTAGAGATAATTAGGATTGGCACTCGCGCTCCTGTAGTACTTCCTCAGAGAATCACGGATGATCTGGTTTCAATATTGAAAAAATATCATCCTGTTTGGCTTAATACCCATTACAATCACCCTAAAGAATTAACCTCAGAAGCGCAAAAAGCCCTGGCAAAATTAGCGGATGCTGGTATACCTTTAGGTAATCAGTCTGTGTTGTTAAAAGGAATCAACGATTGTCCCGGAACTATGAAAAATTTAGTTCACGAGTTAGTTAAGCATAGAGTTCGACCTTATTACATTTATCAGTGTGATCTATCTCAAGGTATTGAACACTTTAGAACTTCCGTATCGGCAGGTCTTGAAATTGTGGAACATCTAAGAGGGCATACTAGTGGCTTTGCCGTGCCAACCTATGTGGTAGATGCCCCAGGAGGCGGTGGAAAGATCCCTGTAATGCCCCAATATTTAATTTCTCAATCTCCTGAAAGTGTTATTCTAAGAAATTATGAAGGTGTAATAGCCAAGTACTCAGAACCACAAGATAAGAGCAGAGGGTGTGGCAAACAAAGCTGCAACGATTGTCAGTTATCTGATAATACAGCCACAGGAGTGACAGCTCTAATGGAGGATAAAGAAATCAGCTTAGAACCTAGAAATTTAGCACGAAGACAACGTCGAAAAAAATAAATTTAAAATCATAATTTAACCGGTTGCAAATCCAGTGTTAGTATTAGATAATATAAGACATGAGTGCAAGTCGTGGAATACTATACAGGAGGGTGCCAGAATGAGTAAATACATTTTCGTAACCGGAGGCGTAGCATCATCCCTGGGAAAAGGAATCTCAGCAGCTTCAATCGGTCGCTTACTAAAAAATCGTGGCTTAAATGTCACTATCCAAAAGTTTGATCCTTATATTAATATTGATCCTGGCACAATGAGCCCATACCAACACGGTGAAGTTTTTGTGACCGAGGACGGTGCCGAAACCGACCTAGACCTGGGTCATTATGAGCGATTTATTGATGAAAACCTAAGTAGAATCAACAATATAACCACTGGGAAAATCTACTGGTCAGTACTCAGTAAAGAAAGAAAAGGTGAGTATTTAGGAAAAACTGTGCAAGTAATCCCCCATATAACCGATGAGATTAAATCTCGCATTTACCAGGCCAGTAAAGATAACGATGCAGATGTGGTAATAGCTGAAATAGGTGGAACTGTGGGGGATATTGAAAGTCTACCCTTTTTAGAGGCTATTAGGCAAATGAGAAGTGATATCGGTCGTGATTCCGTCATGTATATTCACGTTACCCTAGTCCCTTATTTGGAAAAATCCGGGGAATTAAAAACTAAACCTACTCAACACAGTGTAAAAGAACTCAGAAGCCTAGGTATTCAACCCGATATGGTAATTTGTCGAACTCATTACGAACTGTCCCAAGAAATCAAAGAAAAACTAGCATTATTTTGTGATATTGATGTAAATGCAGTCATTGAAAATTTAGATGTAGAAAATATTTATGAAGTACCTATGGCCCTGAATGAACAGCGGGTAGATGGACTAATAGCAGATAGGTTAAATTTAAATTCAGGTAGCTTGGAGTTGGAAAGATGGAAGCAACTTGTTGACCAGATAAAGAATTTATCTCAGGAAATAACTATCGGGTTAGTAGGAAAATACGTTTCTCTACAGGATGCCTATATTAGCGTAACAGAGGCTTTGGACCACGCTGGTTTTAATTACGATTCCAAAGTTAAAGTCAAATGGATTAACTCTGAGGAATTAGAGAAAAACGGTTCAGTTGAAACAGCATTTCAAGGAGTTGACGGTATTTTAGTCCCAGGTGGTTTCGGAGATAGAGGAATTGGAGGAAAAATAATGGCAGCTCAATATGCCAGGAAAAACAATATTCCATTTTTAGGAATTTGTCTTGGTATGCATTGTTCTGTAATTGATTTTGCTCACGAAGTTGCTGGTTTAAATGGGGCTTACAGTTCGGAGTTTCATCCAGAAACACCATATCCTGTAATTGATCTGCTCCCCGAACAAAAGGAGGTAAAAGATCTAGGGGGAACTATGCGTCTAGGTGCTTATCCATGCAAGTTAATTGAGGGAACTCGTGCCTATGAAGCCTATCAACAGGATATCGTCCAGGAACGACATAGGCATAGATACGAATTTAATAATGATTACAAAGAACAGCTTACGAACAATGGCCTAGTTGTCTCAGGGGTTTCACCTGATGATCGTCTTGTTGAAATTGTGGAGTTAGAAGATCATCCATGGTTTGTAGCCACTCAATTCCATCCAGAATTTAAATCAAGACCAGGAGCTCCACATCCTTTATTTAATAGTTTTGTTCAGCAAGCATTAAAAAACAGCCTTTCATCCAAATGATGAGAGGCTGTTTTTATTAACACTCATTTATGCTTTGTTGATTATTACAGATTATAGCTACAAAATCCTGTAAAATTTTAAACCTAACCTGTTCTCCAATATTTACAACCTTTTCTGGATGAATATGCATTAATAGTTCCTTTTTGCCGTTTGTAAACTGAACCTCTACCAGAGCATCGATAGTTTCTCCTCTATAGATTGATTCCTTCAATATTCCTTCAAAAGGACCATTATCATCTAGTTCTAAACTTTCAGGTCTAATAGAAATATAAACTTCTCCATCTAAATTCAAATTATATTTATGAGGATATGGAATTTGCCCAAGTTCAGTCTCAACAAACAGTCCATCTTCTGCTATCTTTCCTTTTAAGATATTGGTTTGCCCAACAAATTCGGCAACAAATTTGTTCTCTGGAAACTGATAAATTTCTCTTGGAGTGCCTCTTTGCTGGATAGTCCCCTTATTCATCACTATAATTTCATCAGAGATTGCAAAGGCATCAAGCTGATCATGGGATACAAAAATCGCCGTTGCTTGTGCCTCCTTTATAATTTTCTTGACTTCATTCCTCATATTTGCACGCATATCTGCGTCCAAATTACTAAAAGGTTCATCTAGTAAAACTACTACTGGCCGGGGAGCTAAAGCCCTAGCCAGTGCTACCCTTTGTTGTTGTCCACCAGATAATTCGTGGGGATAACGATTTTCGAAACCCTGTAAACCAACTAAATTAATAACTTCTCTGATTCTGCTAAGTCGATCCTTAGCTTTATAGCCAAAACCTATATTATCAAATACATTAAGATGAGGAAATAAAGCATAGTCTTGAAAAACCATCCCCACACCTCGTCTTTCAGGTGGAACCCAATAATTATTATCACTTACTACTTGATCTCCCAAAGTTATTACACCATTATCAGGACATTCAAAACCTGCTATCAATCTAAGAGTGGTTGATTTGCCACAACCGCTTGGACCTAGTAATGTAATTATTGAACCTTTTTCAACGGCCAAACTAATATTGTTAACAGCTGGTTCAAATGATCCAACATAAGTTTTACTTACCTGGTCTAACTTGATAGTAAACTTCTCCTGCATCTCCTCACCTCCTAGTATTTGTTTAACATGTATTTTAAAGGAATAAGTGACACTAAAATAATCAGTAATGCCCCGGGGGCTGCCATATGGTAAATCCCATCATGAGCATCTGAATAAATGCGAACGGCCAGAGTATCAAAACCAGGTGGCCTTAACATTAAGCTAGCCGGTAGCTCTTTTAGAGAACTAACAAAAACCAAGGCACCACCAGATAGAATCCCTGGCAGCATGTTAGGAAGAACCACTTTAAACATTACTTTCCATGGAGGATATCCCAAACTACGAGCAGCTTCATCAATTCTTGGTGAAATAAAACTCAAAGCCGCATCTCCCGCCTGTAAGGCTTGTGGAAGAAAGCGTACTACTAAAGCTAACGCTATCATATAAAAAGTACCATATAACCAAGGAATGTGATTATTAAAGATAAACACAAATCCCAAAGCTACAATAACACCCGGTAGAGCATAACCTGAATAGCTAATATTGGATATAACAGTTGAAACTATGGAAGGGTATCTGGATTTCAAATAAATCACTGGCATGGTAAATACCATACAAATTAAAGCTGCAATTCCAGAAACTAACAGGCTGTTGAATGCATATTCCAAATAATCTACACTTAAGGCACCCATGGAAATACCTATACTTGACCAATAAATCAAAACACTAATTGGTATTAATACCGATAAAGCAAAGATCAAGGCTACAAAAATTAAAGCTAGAGGTTTCCATTTACCCAGCTTTAAAATAGCAGGTGCCCTAAAGCTATTTGATGTTTGATAGTATTTGTTTTTCCGGCGAGTACGTGATTCTATCCAAATTATAATTGCTGTTAGCAGGATGAGCACTAGACTAAGCACTGAGGCAGAAGCTGTGTCAAAACCCGCTCTTTGGAAATAGATAGCAGCGGTAAAGGTTACATATCTAAGCATTGATACGGCCCCGAAATCAGAAAGTACATACAATGATACCAAAATACCGGCTGCACCAATAGCAGGGCGCAGCATTGGTAAATTTACTTTACGAAATATTTCAAGTGTTCCCATGCCTTGAGCCCGTGCTGCTTCTTCGTAATTACAATTCATTTTTCGTAGAGAGGCACTGATTATTAAAAATACATAGGGATAGGTGAACAAAGTCAGAACTAAAAACACTCCCAAAAAAGAATATATATTTACAGGATATTCTCCAAATAGAAAGCTTAACAGCCGTGTGTTTGACCAAAACTCCTGTAACCAGCCACTAGGTCCCAGTACTATAATGAAAGTTACAGCTCCTACATAGGGAGGTATTACTAAGGGAAGAGCCAACAGCCATCTCCAAAAATTCCTCCCAGGTATATCCGTCCGGACAACTAACCAAGCCAGGGAAAGACCCATCACCGTGGCAGATACAGTGACCGCAACAGTTAGGGAAACAGTATTCCATAATAATTGGGGGATTCTATCATCTAATAAACGCATCCAGCTGTTGGCTCCAGCAGATAAAGACTGCCAAATAACATAAAGAATGGGAACTATCATAATCAGAGCTATACAAATGGCCAAACTAAGTAGCGGCATCCCGGGAGGGTTACCCCTCCATAATTCAAACCATTTATACTGTATTATCTTAGTTATTTTTTTATTGTTTTGTTTACTCAATTGAATCACCCCCCAATTATCACCATTTTACACTTGACCTTTAGCTTATCTTAATTCCAGATCTAATCCTGATTCTTCAATTAGCTCTGTTGTATCTTGATAGTAATTTCCCAACTCTTTAACAGGCATTTCCTGAATTTTCAATTCATCGGTATCCACAATATGTGGTTCCACTTCTGATGGATATTCAACTTTATCTCCATATTCCGAATTAATTAACAGTTCCAATGACTCTCCTACAAATTTAGCTTGGTTTTCCTCTTCAAGTAACCAATCCAAAAATGTTTCTGCGTTTTCTTGATGAGGAGCTCCTTTGACTAATCCTACCCCAGCGGCATTAGCTACTGTCCCCATCTCATCCTGGCCTTGATCTAGATAAATAAAACCTACATTGTTATCTTGAGGTTCCATCAATTGCTGATGAAAATAATAGTTGTTCACAAGACCAAAGGCATGCTCTCCAGCACCAACTGCCCTACGGACATCACTATGACCCTCGTATATACCCCCGGCATGTTCTCTAATAGCAGCAATCCATTCAGAGGTTTTATCATCTCCCCATTCATGTCTAAGCGCTGATACATGTCCGATCATACCACCATTACCGCCTCTAGTAATTGCGTATCCGCCCTCTACATCGGCCCATTTAGAGTCGAAAAGGTCCTCACCACTGCTTGGCATATCTTCTTCAGAGATCATATCCTTATTATATATAAAGCCACGAGACCTTAAAGAAATAGCAAAAAAAGCG
Source organism: Natranaerobius thermophilus JW/NM-WN-LF (assembly GCF_000020005.1). Lineage (NCBI taxonomy): Bacteria > Bacillati > Bacillota > Clostridia > Natranaerobiales > Natranaerobiaceae > Natranaerobius > Natranaerobius thermophilus. The sequence continues at coordinate 3,123,294 of NC_010718.1, forward strand.
TTATTTTCTGCTCTGAAATTTTCAGGAATACTCTCTATCCCCTCAGGTTCAGATCCTTGTAATAGTCCTTGTTCATCCAAGTAACCCAAAGCCCCAAGATCATTTGAAATAAAGATATCCGCCTGAACGTTATTAGCCTCTTCTTCTATTTGTTGGGGATCAGCACCATGTAATGCTTTTACTTCAATTCCCGTATCCTCTGTGAATTTGTCTAGTAATTCGTTGACAAATCTTTCATTACGAGCCGAGTAAACTACCAATTCATCAGCTTGCTCTCCACCACTTCCGCATCCGGTCAGCATAAAAACCCCGGATAAAAGTACTATTATAAGTAGAGTCAATGTAGTTTTTTCAATTTTTGCTACTAGCTTGTTCATATAAGACACTCCTTTTCTATTGGTTTTGGTGTTGAAATTGAAAATCATTCTCACCCCTGTATCATACTCGGTTATTAGTTTTAACGCAAAGTTTCTCACATTAAATTTTATTTGAATTGCTCTTTTATTCTCCTATAAATAAATATTTCCCTTGATTTCCGACTTTTTTACTCGGATTTTGTTATATTTAGAACTAATTTAATAGGAAGGATTAACATCTATATCGTTGAAGTTCTAATTGAAAACATAGAATTGATGGGAGGAACTTTTATGGAAATTCTAAGAATTAGAGATAGGGGGATTTTCCCTGGTTCGCTAATGCCAGGTACTAAAAATTGTATTACAGATGTATCTGGAGTTTGTGTAGAACATGAGACAATCCTTGAAGAAGATTTGTGTACAGGTGTAACTGCAATTCTCCCCCATAGTGGAGATCTATTTCAAGAAAAAGTCACAGGTGCTGCTCACATTATGAATGGTTTTACAAAATGTACTGGCTTATTGCAAGTCCAAGAACTTGGAACCATTGAAACTCCCATTATGCTGACTAACACTTTAAATGTAGGTAAGGTTTCCGATGCTACGATAGATTATATGGTTAATCAAAGTAATGAACAATATCGAATTAATAGTATAAATCCGGTCATTCTTGAATGTAATGATGGATATTTAAATAACATCCAGAAGCGTCCTGTAGAAAAGTCCCATGTTTATTCTGCTATTAACAATTCTTCCAGTAAAAAAGTTAAAGAGGGAAGCGTAGGTGCTGGTACAGGTATGATAACCTTTGGTTTTAAGGGAGGGATTGGTTCTAGCTCACGGGTAATTTCCTGGGAAAATCGAAGTTATACCCTGGGAACCTTAGTCTTATCTAATTTTGGTAGTAAGAATAATCTTGAAATTCAAGGCATACCTGTTGGGAAATATTTGAACCAGAATAATTCTGTTAATACAGATCAAGATGAAAAGCCCGAACTTTCCGATTCCAGTGGTTCAATTATAATGATTTTAGCCACTGATATCCCATTGAATAGCCGTCAACTAAAAAGGATAGCTAAAAGAGCTCCTCTTGGCCTTTCTAAGGTTGGTGGATTTGCTTCTCATGGTAGTGGAGAAGTTGCTTTAGCTTTTTCAAATGTAAATATATCACCTTTTCTCTCTAAAAATACTCCCAATAATAAATTAAATATAACTGAAGAAAGAGAACATTATTTATCCACAAGTTATCTTGACCACCCCCAACTTATGAACAATATTTTTCAAGCTGCTGTAGAAACAGTAGAGGAAAGTGTTTTAAATGCATTAAGCTGTAGTAATTCGATAACAGCCTATCAAGATCGAACTGTTAAAGCACTTCCCTGGGATGAAATCACCCATCTATTCAATAAATAGCGCTGTTATATTTCTTGTTAATACTATAAAATTTCTCTAAGGATTTTAATAGATAATACAAATTTTAAGATAAAATATCCACAAGTTCCTAGTTATCCAAAAGTAATTAACAAGTTTTCCACAGAAATGTTAACAACTCTTGTGGATAAATTAAATAAAGCCTCCGAAAAACGGAGGCTTTATTTATTCAACATATTTATAAATTCATCAACTTTTTGATTTAATTGATCAGGTTTTTTTAAAATCTCTTCTTTTATATCCATTTGAGTAATAACTTGATTATCTTTATGAGAAACAAGTTCAGTTAACTTATCTAAAGCAGACATAGCTTGACCTCTATATGTACAAAATAGGGCAAATTTCTGATTTTGAAAGAAATGGTTTCTAATAAAAGAACGAATCACTGGTGCATAGGAACCCGCCCATACTGGAGTTCCAAGAATTAATAAATCGTAGTTTTCCGGTTGAATCTCATAACTTGATAATTTCGGCGTTTCTTTCAAAAATACTTGTTTTCCTCCATACAAATACTTAAGGAATTTACTATCAGGAACATCTTGAACAGGCTGTAATTCCAAAAGCTCACAGGGTAACCTTTTGGATATCCCTCGAGCAACCTCCCGAGTCGATCCCTCATTGGAATAATAAACAAGTAAAGTTTGTGAATTTCCTTGCTCTTTTATATTTCCACCTCCTTGCAATTAGATTAGGTTTACAAGCCATAATTAATCATCCAATTGTAATTACTTTATCTGCCTGAGCCATTAGTTCCATATTCAAATACATATTTCCAATCTGTCCTACTGAAATATCTTCTTCCAAATCAAAATACTCTACGCAAATTCCACAGGCCATTATTTCCACACCTTTTTCCTCTAATACTCTTAGAGATGATAATGTAGGTTCTTTTGTAGCAAGTTTAACCCCTTCATTTAACAGTAGAATGTGGGTAGGTAAATGTTCATTATCGCCTTCTTCCAAGGTATAAAGATAACTCGACATTAATTTTTTTCCAAGTTCTCTGTCAGATTCACCAAAAGATTCATCGGTAATTAATAAAATATAATTATTTAATTGATCGGACATGGGTTTCCCTCCTTATTTGAGTATATATTAAATTTTCAGTAATGATACGGTTCATTGTGGATTATCTTAATAGCTCGATAAAGTTGTTCAGTCAAAATTAGTCTCATTAACTGATGAGGGAATGTAAACTTAGAAAAAGATAATAGCATATTAGCTTCCTTTTTTAATGAATTCGATAAACCCAAGGTGCCTCCAATGATAAAAGTAAATTGGTTAATTCCTTCTAGAGTTAGGTTTTCTATTTGTTGAGCAAAATTTTCGGATGTGAATTGGGAACCTTCCGAATCTAAAGCAATAATATAATCCCTTGAGGACAATTTTGATTTAATTCGGTTTTCTTCTTCTATTAAAACCTTTTCAATTTCTGCTTGATATAATTTATTGGGAAGAACTGAATCTTTAACTTCAGTTATTTCTAGACCCGTATACGGTCGCAATCGTTTTTGATATTCTTCAATACCTCGGATTAAATATTTTTCCTTAATCTTCCCTACTGCTACCACTCTAAATTTCATCCTCAATCCCCCATTTTAATAAAAAAAGCTGTTATATTTATTTATTGGTACTGTAGAATTTTCAATTGAACGCATCATGCGAGTTTGATAAAAATAAATACCGGACAGAAGAATTGCCCGGTATTTATTACAATTTCTACTATTGATCTAGTCTAGGATCACCTTCTAAAGTCATATCTAAAGTAATTTCTTCTCCTTCTCTTAATACAGTCACTTCTACATTGTCGCCAACATCATAATCATTACGAACATTTCGCAATTTCGCTTGACTATCTATTTGTTCTCCTGCAAACTCAATTAAAATATCCCCTCTTTGCATACCGGCTTCAGCAGCAGGGCTGTTTGGTTCTATTTCCTGGATAAATATACCGTAGTTCACTGGTAAATTATATATTTCAGCAATATAGGGGTCTATTTCTTGGATGTAAATTCCTATCCAAGGTCGTTCCACAAAGCCGTATTCAATTAAATCCTCAACTATTTCCGAAACACGGTTACTTGGTATTGCAAATCCCATACCTTCTACTCCAGCATCCCTAATTTTTACACTGTTTATACCTATAACTTCACCTAAAGCGTTTACCAGGGGGCCTCCACTATTTCCGGGATTAATAGCTGCATCTGTTTGAATTAGGCTAATGTAGTCTTCACCAACTCTTACTTTCCGATCCGTAGCACTAATCACTCCAGCAGTGACTGATTGCTGGAAAGCCAATCCCAATGGGTTACCAATGGCAATAGTCATCTCACCGGCAACTAACTCATCAGAATCACCAAATTCTGCACTATGAAGTTCTTCTTTATCAAAGTTTTGTGGATCAACTTCTAAAACTGCCAGATCTGTTTCAGGGTCTTCACCAACTATTTCTGCCTCTGCACTTTTCCCTTCTTCTATTGTGACGACCACTTCTTCAGCAGCTTCAATAACATGATAATTAGTTACGATTAAACCTTCAGGTTCAATGACAACACCTGAACCTGTACCTCGATCCATAGTTTGATCCCAAGCTTGAGCCCTGTTAGTGACACCAACCACTGCTGGCATCACCTCTTGGGCAGCACGAACTACAGGAGTATCTTGATATTCTTCGGGGTCAATATCTTCCCAAAATAAGTGATCCTCTTCATCGCTATTTGGCTCTGACTGTTCCGCCTCTTTTTGAGGGGATTCTTTCATTTCTGTTTCTAATCTACCTGCAACGGCAGGAGGAAGTATAATAGCAGTTAATACCCCTCCGATGATAGCACTTAGTAAGGCAACTATAATTATGGAGACAAAACTAGGTCCTTGTCGTTTATAAAAAGACATGTTATTACCCCCTCTAGTTTTGATAGCTGTGATAAAATTATAGCACAGCCATTTTACGAGCTTCAAATGGTTTATTAATTAAAGAGTGAATGTTATAGGGGGGCCAGATCTTTCGGCAACTTTAAAAGGTACATCAATACCCATATCCTGTCCTATCTTGCTTAAAGAGTTTGATACAAAGTTCCTGACCAGATCAGGACAATTATTATTCTCACTTAAATGACCAAGAATTAACCAACGTAAATTTTCATTAATTAAATTAGGTAAACAATGAACCAAAGTATTATTAGATATATGACCCTTCCTGCTACGAATTCTTTTTTTAAGGTATTCGGGGTAACTGCTACGAGATAACAAATCTGGATCGTGATTTGATTCTAAAATCAATCCATGACAATTAGTAAGTTTCTTAAACATGGGTGGTGTAAAAATCCCTGAATCAGTTGCAATACCTAACTTTTTCTCAGGTGTATAAAGACACAGTCCCACTGGATCAACAGCGTCATGGCTTACAGGAAATGGTTCAATGTAAAGATCTTGTATATATAAGCCTTGTTTGGGAAGTTCTTTCTCAGATTTCTCAGGGACAGTTCCTATTATACTTGGCAATAATGGCCAAGTATCTCTAGTTGCATAAACAGGGATATTAAAACGTCTAGCTAGGACTCCCACACCTTTTACATGATCTCTATGTTCGTGGGTGACAATTATACCCGTTAATTCTTTAGGATCTTTATTTACATTGGCCATTTTCCTCTCAATTGCTTTCCCGGACAGACCAGCATCAATTAAAAGCTTAGTATCATAGTATTCTATATAAATTGAATTTCCATTACTTCCACTAGCTAAAACAGCAACTTCCACCGGTTTCCCTCACTTTCTCAACAATTATCTAAAAGAATCATCTATTGTTGTAGTTTATAAGTCACTTACTTTTTGTCTTCTTCAGGTTTTTCTTTACTGTTGACTTTTATTAAATCATAATCTTTTTGCCCCATGCCTAATTCCTCGGCGTAATCTACATGCCACTGTGGATGTTTACCAGTGACTTGATTAAACAATTCCTTGCCAGGAGTGACATTGTTTTCCGCTGCTTTTGACTGAGGTAGGGGTTCAGCTTCTTTTATAATATCTAGAGTGGCTTGTTCAATAGCAACTATATCATCAGATACTAGCACTCCCTGATCCTGGATGAGAGGGGTATCTGCCATGGGCATACAGTCACATTCAGGTTGAACTTCTAATATAAAGTTTATGTATAAAATTCTTCCTTCTTGGAATGTCTGTACAGCTGCATAGGCTGCTTCACTTAACCCCTTTTGGAAGCGCTCTTCAGATTGGGGTACAATTAAAGCTTCTTCTTTACATACCCTGGCACAACGTCCACATTTCACACATATTTCATAATTAATTTCTATTTGATCTTCTTCAGTACGATATATCGCATCATGGGGACAGACATCTACACATCTTTCACAAAGAGTACAATTTTCGGGTTCCCACTTCAAACCAGTATTTTGAGCAAAGTGAATACGTCCCCGTTCCGCATGTCCACACTCATTTTTACAACTAATTGCTCCCATACCAAGATTTTTGATTGCTCCGCCAAAACCAGAGCCGATATGACCTTTACAATGAGAGATTACAATCATACTTGGTGCATCATGAATTGCCGATGCAATACCTATTTCACCTAAAATCGGGCCTGACTCTACATTTACTAAATCCTTGCCAAATAAACCATCAGCTAAGACCATGGGAGCTCCTAAAGACAGGTGATTTAAACCTTCACTATTGGCCACTTCTAGGTATTCAATACCAGGAATGCGGACAGTATCAGTTACAAAAGGTTTTCCTCCCGCTTGTTTCACAGCTTCAACTACTTTTTGAATAAAAATAGGTCTAACAACCCTGTGTCCTCCATAGGATCCAAAATGAGTTTTAATAGCTACGTAATCATCTTTTTCAAAATAGTTCCCTACATCTACCTGATCTAAAATTTCCTCTAACTTGGCTACCAAACTGTAATAATAATCAAACTCCGTCGCTCTCGCGTCTGCAAACCAAATTTTGCTATTTGTCAAGTTCCATCCCTCCTGCTAGTAAAGTTATTAAGACTAAAAGTCTTAATTAAATAAATGAGATGTATCATTCATTTTGACAATTCTTCCTTTATCATACTCATACCAATAGGAAATCTCTGTTATAGAAGCATTGCTAAAAGTATACGGCCATGGGGTATGATAAAAACTATATCCCGTCAAATAAACAACCAAACCTCCCAGCACACGTCCATGACTAACTACTGCGATATTGGGACGATTCAGATTACCATTATAATTTGAAAAAATTTTATCATAAAAATCTGAAACTCTATTTTTTAAGTTCATCATCCCTTCTTCCTCGGGAATGGAAGTAGCAAAGAAATCTTCTTCCAATTTCATACCTAGATCAGGATATTTATCTTTAATTTCCTCTCTAGTATGGCCTTCAATCACACCCCAGCAATATTCACTTAACAATTCATCAACTATGGGATCCAAAGAGTGATATTTGCAGATTTCCTTAGCAGTATCGTGAGCTCTTGATAAAGAACTTGTGTACACTGCATCAAAAGATTCATTTCTTAATTTTTCTGCAAGGTTTTGAGCTTGTTTGCATCCACGATCTGTTAATTGGTATTCTTTCTTACCTTGAAATCGTTCTTCAAAGTTTCCTGTTGATTCACCATGGCGAATTAATAATAATCTCATAGTTCAACCCTCTCTTGTTGATTATTATTTTGGAATATCAGGTACAAATTATCTGTCAAAGTAAATACTCTTCCCACCTGAAAATAAAGGTAATCCATAGGCTATTTTTACATCATCACCTAAAAGTTTGAGCTCTAGAGCTGCTTTACCCACAGTAAACATGACTCTATTGTCCACTCTCAAGTCAGCCGCTTTGCTAACAGCCGAACCAATAGCAATACCCAAGTCACCGGGATTAAACGCACAGATTCCATTATCACGATGATTCTCTTGACAATTATTGTATCCGCAAAACCCACAAGGATGTACATCTAGTCTACTTACTTTAGTGCCAAAAAGCACTACATAAGGACTTTTTTTAAGATTGTCAGCATCTCTTTTAAAAAAATCGGCAATTGACCCTTCTCTGTCGGCAATATTGTACATTTGTTCCCGTAAACGCTCCAAATTTTCTTCTGATACAACTGAGGTGACCAGGTTATCCACACCCTTACCCTTAGGAGCTGTCCGCGCTGCTATAGCAATTAACTCAGCTGCTGTTCTTAACCCATTTTGTTCTAGTTCTTCTCCGTTTACCTGCATCTGTCAATACACCCCTTCCCGTTCTATTTCACCTGTAAACGCATTTATATAATAAACTTCTCTGGTATCAAATTCAATTCTCCAAACAGGAACCGCTTCCCATGTTTCGGCAGTATATTCTTCCGTATAGTATCCAAAGGTGATTCCAGTAATTCTTTGTATTTCCGTATAACTTGGTAAATACTCACCCAATCTTAATAATGCCATTGTGGCAGGTATAACTTCAATATTTTCTTCTTTAAGTCCTTCTTTTTGTAAAAGATAAATCTCCGCTCCTTTGATTCCGTTAGGCGATAGAGTAATTACAGCGTACCCCCCATACATCAAATGGTCATCAAATTCTTGATAGTAGATCATATCGACTAACTCTTCTTCATCATTTAACCACTCAAAATTTTCATTCTCATCATGGATTCTTGTAATTTCCTCTTTAGAATAACGGTATTTCCCATGATAGCTAAATTCATCTGTTAAATTTAGCTTTTTTAAAAAATTATTGATCAATTCTCGAGAGGCTTCTTCTGAATCTTTAGTTAATTGCTTCTGGGAGTCAGGTAAATAAGCTTCCTTAAATCTTATAGATAGCTTTCCAGAAGATCCTTGAGTAATTATCATATTTTCGTCATGGGATAAAATTCTTGTTTCACCACTATTGTCATCATTGCCATCGATTAAAAAACTACCATCAACAATAGCTTCCGCCACCTCGGTTACTCTTAGTTCATAATTGCTAACAGAGATATGCTGGGAATCAAAAATATTATCGGGAATATCACCATCAAAAACCACATTTTGTTTTTCTAAATTTTGTTTAACTTCCTCTCGTTCTTCTTCTGATATTTGGGCTCTTAGATAAGTCAAATCAGAATCATTAATAACTTTATAACCTAAAACTATATTCAAAAGCAAAAAGGCAACTAATAAAATATTTTTAGCCTGTCCCCAATCCACATAAATTCACCCTTCCTTCATATCATCCCAAAGAATTGACTTTAAATAATCTAATATAAACTATCTCTCGATGAATTCCAAGCAGGAAAATTCTTAGATTCATCACCTGACTCTATATTCCAAACTGGAAGAATATAATACTCGTTCTCGCCTTCTGCAGATTGAAGTTCATACCCAAGGGTGATGTTATCTAGCCCTTTTAATTTATTAGCTGCATCTAAAATCTGTTTTTCTAATTCTTTAGTTAAAACCTGTAAATCTTGCTCTTGTTCAATATCAAAACTAAGCTCTTCTCCACCATCATAAAGTTCTTCAGCAATCCAGTTTTTGATAATTTCTTGAATCTCTACCAAATTCCCCTCTTCTTTATCAAGCTTTTTAAAGCTCTCTGGTATATGTCTAAAATACTCTACTAACTTATTATCTGCCATAGATATATTCAATAAAAATTCATTCAAAATTGGAAAACCATGATGATAATACAGATAATTTATTTCAGTCAAATTGTAGGTAGAGTCTTGAAATTCACTGCTAGGCGTAGTTAGCTGTGCTGCTTTCAGATTATCAACCCAGCCACCATAAAGTGAAATAAATCGTCCACCTCTATCTAAGAAAGTATTAGAATCAGCAGTTCTTATACTATCCCTGGTTTGTGGGGCATTATATTGTAAACCGCCATCAGGATAAAACCTGAGCCCTCTTTGACCATCGGTATATATAGTAGTACCATCTCGTTCCTCTATTTTTCTAACAAAGGATAAGTCTAAAAAGAAAGCTTTCGCCAATTTCTCCTTGTTCTGCTCTTCAAAATTTAAAACTTGAGGAATCAGATCAAGGTTTTCAAGCTCTTTGTCAGTGGGTAAGTACATTGTATACCCTTTATCGTGAATCTCCTCTGATTTTAATTTTAAGATTTCATACCATTCTTTTGAAATGGAGTCAGGAACTTGACCTAACAGGTCTTCAATATCCGCCAAGTACTCCTGTCCCGTATGATAGAAAATTTCAGCTATATCCTGAGAAGTTATTTCTTGACCTGATTCTAAATTCCGTTTTTCTAATTCTTCTTGTTCAAACTCTTCAAATCCTAACACTGACATGTTAACAGGATAACCATCTTGAGAGCCGTTATCAACTAGATAAATTTGGGGATTTTCATCTAAGGTCACAAGTAAATCTGAATATTCTTCGTCATAATTGGAAGGTAACCCGTATTCTCCATTCAGCATCAAGTTTAAAGGTGATACTCCAGAAAATTTATATATAAAATAAGGTTTAGTTAGCTCTAATGATTCTTTATCTTTAATATTTCCAGTAGTAAAATTCTCTCCTGTTATAATGTTGTCCCAAAATAGCTTCCAGACTTGTTCATATACCTCTCTGTCCCGTCTTAAAAGAAAAATTTGCTCATTAGCATGATAGACAATTTTTTCAGGTTTAACCTGTTGAAATAGTTCAGGATTGTCGCCATAGGTTATTTCTTCTATATTTGGTTCTTCAGACCTTTCATAGTGATAATCCGTGACCCAAAGACGACTAGTAAGGAAAATACTATTTATGACTAATATAACTAACAATACAGTTTTAATTTGCTCCCAATTCATATTGAACCTCCTGATTTTTCGGGAGATAAACGATCACTTCCGTTCCCCTTCCCTCTTGACTGGATACGTTAATGTCTCCACCATGATTTCTGATTATTTCCCGGGAAATAGCCAGGCCGAGGCCACTTCCTCCCCGGGCCCTAGAGCGAGCCTTTTCCACCCGGTAAAACCGTTCAAAGATCCGGGGTAAATCTTCAGCCGGGATACCCATACCATTGTCTTTCACTGAAATTTTAATGTTTTCATAATAATCTTCAACGGTGATTTGAATCCATTCACCAGAAGGACTGTATTTAATTGCGTTTTCTAATATATTTGTAAATACCTGAGTCAGTTTATCTGAATCCCCAGAAATCCTGATAAATTCAGGTTTTTCATTAAAGACGTCAATATACTCTCCTTCTAAACTTTTATAATCTAAATGCAGTTCTATTTTTTGATCTTTTGTAAGTGATTCAATTGCAGATATACTTCTATCAAGTACATCCATAAAATTAATATCTCTACATTCTATAATAGGCTCCTTCCTGTCAAGCTGGGACAATACTAGCAGATCTTTCACCATAGTTACCATTCGATCTGTCTCTTGTTGCACTACTTTTAAGAACCGTGGAGCAATCTCATCATCCTTGTGGGCACCATCTAAAAGAGTCTCCACATAGCTCTTAACTGAGGTTAAAGGAGTTCGAAGTTCATGAGAAACATTGGCTACAAATTCTTGGCGCATTTGAATCAATTTTTCCTGCTCCGTTATATCATTTAAAGCAATGATGACTCCTTCGTATTGTTTTTCTTCAGATTTAAAGGGGACTAATTGTGCTCTCACCACCATATCTTCATTTGTTGTCAGGTTTTTTTCTTCCTTAACATTTGTTTCACCTTTCAGTATTTGATCAAATTCTTCATCAGTAAAAAACTTAGATAGTAACTCTTTGGCGCACTGACCTCGTAACTTTTCTCTTTCAACATTTAACATTCTTTCCGCAGCTGGATTAATATGAATTATTTCCTTATTGCTATTAACAGCAATAACTCCGTCACTCATTTGTGTTAGGATAGCTTCAATTTTCCCTTTTTCTGACGAAATTTCTTTCAAAGTCGAGTCCAAGCGAGAGGCTAAATGGTTAAACATTCGACCAAGATTCCCGATTTCATCATCACTTTTTACATCGATACGTTGATTAAAATCACCTTGGGCCATAGCCTGAGCTGTCCTTGTAACTACTTTCACAGGCTTAGTTATCGTCTTAGATAAGATAATCCCTAGGAGAGCTGTTACAAGCATGGCGAAAAGTGTCCCTGTAAATAAAATAGTTCTAATTTCACTCAATGTATTATCAACACGTTCTAATGAACCTACCAAATAAACAGCTCCTATTACTTGGTTCCCGCTTTCTATAGGAATTGCAAGGGATTTTTGTCGAATATTTGTATTTGGATTTATTCTAATATTACTCCCTTGACTCCCAGCTAGGGCTCTAGTAATTTCTTCTTCCACAATAATATTTCCTTGAAGTTCTTCCTCGCCCGAGGAAGTAGCCAGGACTCTACCATTTTCATCTAATATTGTAATCTCATTATGAGCTTGCTGGCCAAACTCCCCGAGCAATTGAGAAATTTGATCAGCATCTTGTTCTTCGGTCATGTGCCTTTGCAGCAAGCTTTTTGCTAGTTCGGCTTCTGTTGACATACGTTCACTATAATCATCTAGATAGTATTGATCAAGTGACTGTAATAGATAAACACTAATTAGCTCCATGGCTAATAGCACCAGTAATAGATATATAACAACCAGTTTCCACTGGACTGTTTTAAACATATTAAGTCCTCCTAAGGTAATAACCCATACCTCTTTTAGTCATTATATAGCTTGGGCTCCCTGGATCATCTTCTAATTTCTCTCTTAAGCGCCTAATGGTAACATCAACGGTACGGTCTTCCCCAATAAAGTCGTATCCCCAGACTTCTTCAATCATCCGTTCCCGAGAAATTACTTCTCCTTGTCGTTTGACTAAATAAACGAATAATTGAAATTCCCGATAAGTCAGATCTATGGCTTGCCCCTGTTTTTTTACTTCAGCAGTTTTTAGATTTATTTCAACATCGTTATACTTCAAAATATCCTCATCTTTTTCACTACTTGAAGAATCTTGCCCAGATAAATTGACTCTTCGGAGTAAGGCCTTAATCCTGGCTAACAGTTCTCTGTTTCCAAAGGGCTTAGTAACGTAATCATCTGCTCCCAATTCTAATCCCAACACCTTATCAACTTCCGAATCCTTGGCTGTTAATACTAAAATGGGAACCGAACTTTGGGAGCGAATCTCCTTACAAACTGAAAAACCATCTTTTCCAGGTAACATCAGGTCTAAAACTATTATGTGTGGAGAAAAGCTGGCAAACTTCTCTAATCCATCTTCACCATTATAGGCGACCTCTGTTTCATACCCTTCTTTGACAAGATTGAAATTAATGATATCAGCTATAGGTTGTTCATCTTCTACAATTAAAACTCTGTAACTCATTTAATTCACCTGCTTAACATAATTATTACTTTTATACATTATTTCGCTCTTAACTAAACAATTCCTGCTCATATATAAAAGGATAAAATTACATAAAAAAAGATAGCGGTGCTTAGCACCGCTATCGATAAATCTATATTAAGAGGGGGTCAGACCTAATTTGATTAACTGTTATCTTTATTATAACCCATAAATGTTACAAGAATATTACAAACAGGTTAAAATTCCGTAACAACCCCCTCTGTGAGTCACAAGTTACATTATCAAAGGATTCATTAACCTGTAATTCTATCTAAATCATCATCATCTTCAATCCCCTCTAAATGAATTATCAGCCTATTGGGGACACAAACAATAGCCTGTCCTTCTCTCTGTACCCATCCAGTGTCTGCACAGATACCTCTTGGACAAACATCTTCTGGCATTCTTTGAATTCGCGCCCGATTGTGTTCCAGTTCAATAATAGCTTCATAATCCACATCTTGCAATGGTACCTCCACTTCCTTTGATTCTCCTTCAGGAGGTAACTCTACACGATCTACCTCTTCTCCATGTAATTCAATAACTGCTATTATATCCTGAGTTTCTTGACCTGCCCCAGGATTCAACCAAAAAAAAGCCATGCTAGCTAAAAAAGCCACTAATATTAAAACAGCAACAACTATATCGCCTTTTGTAATCACCTGTAAGTATTTAGACAAGCTCAATTTCCTCACCTCCAGAGTCTTCTTGATTATACAAATAAATAATATATTTAGCAAGATTATTAATTATGGCTGTATTAAAGTTGGATATCTATAACTGTAAAATTTCAATTATACAGTATCAGCTAGTTATAGCAGCTCCTAATTAAAATGATTACAAATAAACAAGGCCCTACCAATAAAAGGTAGAGCCTGTTCACCTAAATCACTTTACAAAAATCCTAGTTTGGGTATTTATTTTTATTATTGAGGTGCAAAGTAATTTAACGGATTAGTATGGCTCCCATGTCGGTGAATTTCAAAATGAAGATGTGCCCCGGTACTACGGCCTGTACTACCTACAAGGCCAATTACATCTCCTCTGTTAACCTGTTGCCCTTCTTGAACGTGATTTTCAGAATTATGAGCGTAATAGGTCTCATAACCGCCAGAATGTTCTATTACAATTAGATTTCCGTAACCACCTTTATAACCTGAAAAAGTAACTGTTCCGCTTGCAGCTGCCCTAACTGGTGTTCCCCGAGGAGCAGCAAAATCAACACCACTATGAAAGCCTGCTCCACGAGGGCCATAACCTGAGGTGAAACGTCCACTAGAAGGGTTTATAGGAAATAAAAACCTATCACCTTCAGCTCTAGGCCTTTGCGCTGAACCTCTAACAATTACTTGATTTTCAGGTTCTTCTAATATTTCTTTTCTTAAAACTTCTTGTTCCTTTTCTTGCCCGTTTTTTTTATGGACTCTATATTCTACTTCCCTTTTCCCTACATTTCCTGGTTCCATTACCTTAGATTCATCCCACCAAAGAGAAGAATCAGTTCGATATTCTGTATCATAGGAAATTGATTCTTTAACCTTTCGTTTTTTAGTAGTACGCACATTGACATAACTCTCGGTTTTCACTAACTCTATCTCTTCACCAGGGCGCAACATTTCATCTTCATCAAGCTGAGGATTTGCCTCCCTCAATTGACTTACTGTTTTATCGGTTTCATCGGCAATAGTCCAAAGGGAGTCCCCTGATTGAACTTCATAAGTTTCTGTGTACTCAGTCCCATTTAAAATAATACTTATAGCACTATCCTTGTCTATTAATTTACCAGGATAAATCTCTTTAGTTTCCACTCTAATATCTTCTTCAATTTCAACTTCTTCAATATCACCATCTACAAAGTGTTGAGCCACATCTTCTGCTATCTCATCAGGAGAGAGCTCTTCTCTAATAACCCCTATTTTCTCATTATCCACGTATAAAGCGTAACCTCTGGTGTGAAAAGTCAAGTTTTCTTTGAGCTTTTCTTTGATTTCAATCATATCGTCAGTAGGACTAGTTTGTCTATGTTCTTCTTCAATTTCAAGTTCTTCTGCAATATATAAATTATCAATATCGTATTCGTCCTCTACTTCTGACTTAATTTCCTTTAAAATTTCCTCAATTTTATCCCTTTGCTCTCTATCAATTACTGCTATTTCTTCATTCTGTATATATAAGGTATTTACATACCCTGCATTGAATTCTTTTGTTTGGGAATATGTATATAAGCCAGCTCCTAAAGTAAGTACTGCCACGAATCCACAAAATAGTTTTTTAGGAGCCATTATACTCTTGAAACTTTCTTTTAAACTGTCATTTCCTGATTTATCTTCCATAATATCCCTCCCCTAAACTGTTATCCTAGTATACTCAGACCCGTCAACTTTTATTCTTCAGAAATGCAAAAATACCTTCTTTAAATTTTTTACAATTTCATTATATTTTTACAAAATGTAATACTTTAAAACATGTTTTGCCATTAAATTTAAAAAAACGATAAAAAACTTTATAAAATTTGATCTGTATATGCAATTTTTTTATTAATAGTGAAATTTCATAATATTGAAATTATTTTTAATTTTTCAGCAGGAAAATTAACATAAAAATAGAATTAACTATATACTACTACCAGAAAAAAGTTTTAATAATGTACGTGACCTTATAAATATATATTTATAAAGAGCTTTATAAGGTCGTAATCAATTTAATGACAAGCATATAATTTAGAACTTAAATAAAAAAACAGGAGGTGATATTTGTTAACATAATTAAATAGTTATTTGCCCATTGAACTAAAGTTAGTGAACTAAAACAATTATTTTGGAGGGGGATTCTTTGAGAAACTCAAAATTACTAGTTCTCTTTGTTGTCTTGTTGTTTGCGAGTTCCTTTGCTTTGGCGGGTTGCGCACCTCCTGAAGAAGCTAAAGACGAAGAACCCCAAGTCGAAGATGAAGAAAAAGAAGACCCGGATGAAGTAGAAAATCCTGCTGTTGAAAGACCAAATGAGATTATTATTGGTGGACCTGATCTTGATGGAATCTTTAATCCGCCATTACAAAGCACCGTTTATGACTCCTGGATTTTGGGTATGATTTTTGACACAGTTTTAACAGTTAATGAAGATGGTGAATTAACTACAGGCCAAAGGTCAGTTGCTGAAGATTACGAGATATCAGATGATGGTCTAGAATACACTTTTTACCTGCGTGAAGGGTGGAAGTTTCATGATGGTGTGGAAATTACAGCCGAGGATGTGGCCTTCACTTTAGAAGTTACTGCACATCCTGAATACGACGGCCCTCGTTCTACTTGGTCCGATAATATTGTGGGAGTAGAAGAATATCGAGAAGGTGAAACCGATGAAATTGAAGGTATCGAAATCATTGATGATTACACCATTCAAATCACTTCACAAGAACCCAATGCTGGTGACATTTATGATTATTCTACCTGGGTAATGCCAAGTCATTACTATGAATTTGACGAGTATGAGGAACTGCATGAGTTAACTGATGACCCCATGGGTAGTGGTCCTTTTAAGCTTGAAGAGTATAGACCCGATGAACACGCAATTCTGGTAGCAAATGAAGATTACTATCTAGGAGAGCCTGAAGTGGATAGAATCATTTACGAAGAAATAGAATCCGAACAGCAGTTACCATTGGTTGAAACTGGTGAAGCTGATATCGTTCAAGTTTCTTCAACTCCTGAAAATTTAGAAATGTTACAAGATATAGATTTTCAAGAAGAATTAACTTTCTTGGATAATTCTTATAATTATATTGGAATTCAGCACGATAATAAGCATGTAGAAAATCAAAAAGTTAGGCAAGCGTTGGCCTATGGTTTAGATATAGATGCTTTTATTGAAGGTTTACTAGGTGATGAGTTAGGTAGAGCTATTGCTGCTCCATTTTCACCTGTAAGTTGGGCTTATCCTGAAGGTGAGTTAAATTACTACGAATATGATCCAGAAAAGGCAAATGAATTATTAGATGAGGCTGGTTACGAATGGGATGAAAATGAAGAGTTTAGAGTTGATGAAGATGGCGAAAAACTTTCTCTACAATGGGACACCATAGCGGATAATGAATGGTCAGAGCACCTGACTACTTTAGCTTTAGAGCAATGGCCGGAAATCGGGGTTGAACTCAATATTGATAACTATGAATTTAACTCAATGGTGGACCGTCTAGATGATGCACGTGGAGAATTCGATCTTTGGAATATGGGCTGGAGTTTGGGTACAGACCCAGATCCAAGCAATATCTTTAGTGTAGAATACACTGGTATTGGTGAATTTAACACAGGACATTATCACAATGAAGAAGCAGAAGAGTTAATGGAAGAAGGTATCAGAACCTTTGATCAAGACGATAGACAAGAAATATATCATGAATTAGCACATGTATTTAATGAAGATCTACCCTATATTTTCGTATATAGTTCCAAAGAACTCTGGTCCCAAAATGATAGGGTAGAAAACTTTGAGCCTTCAGCGTGGCAAGCATTAAGCTGGAATGTTCACGAATGGGAAGTATCAGAGTATCAAGAATAAAATAATTTTAAACTAAAACAATTAAGTTAGATAACAGTGACTAACCGCCGTCCCTCTTACTGCCGCAAATTTACTAATCCAATACGGCTTCGTTCCAGAATATCTCGGACTAAATTTCATATCTAAACACAAGACTTTTAAGCCCTAGACCGGCCAATAGGTTCGGTCTAGGGTTATTTGTAATATTAGACTTTTTAGACAGTATTAAGCAAGGTGTTATAGTGGACCTTTATTGATTTACGAAAAGTTAACTCGAATAACTTAAAATTAAGTAAGGTTAACCTTAGGAGGGGAAAAAATTGAAACAGTTAACTGCTTTATCGATTACGACAGCTATTTTGTGCGGTATTTGGATTGAGGTAAGTTACTTTATAAACCTTCCTGCATGGGCAGGCTTTGCAGGTTGTACTGCCTTTTTTGCAGCAGACGGAAAATTCGAAGGGTTTAAAAGTGCCCTTTTTACAACTCTGAGTGGGTTTTCTGGACGATAGTACGATATAGAGTTGTCTTGATAAACTAATCCCATTGGTACATAATGTAGAACGGTTGAGTTAATTTAAGCGGCCTTAGCCTATTAGAACATTGGCTAAGGCCGCTCTTTTTTTATTAATTATATCCTCATTTTCTTAAAGTAGAGTAATCCAAAAATCAACAACGCTACTGTAATAATTGAAAGAAAAATTAATATATTAACAGCTCCAAATTGGAAAATTAGTGGTGCCGAGGCTGCTGTAAACAAACCTCCACCAACGATAGGTTCAAAAAGAATTTGTTTATACCCAAAACTTTCTAGGGCAGGTGTATCGTTATCTGGATCTGCTACTTTCATTAATAATAAACCAGTAGCGGCAACTCCCATAGACTGTCCAAAGTCACCTATACCCCTTTCAAACCAAAACGAAGTTAAAATTCTAGGAGCAAGTACTCTAAAGACAAATACAGTCCAAATAATTCCACCAAGAGCTAACACCGTAAACGGAACTATATTATCCCTAATTACAGCTAATTCAAGAGTAGCCAAAGAACTAACTATCAAAATATCTAAAGCAAAGCCTTGAATTCTAGAAATCAAATCCGGATCGAGAGTTTTATAAACATCAATCCTATCCAAAACATACTGAACTATAATACCTCCCACCATTGCCAGAGGAAAGAGAGGGACGTATTCAATTAAATAAACACCAGTAGCACTTCCCCAGGTCAAGGATTCTATCCAAACAAGTCCTTGTAAAATACCGTAACCCAATATAATTGACAAAGCAATATACCCAAAATGCAATGATAATGGTTCAATAGATTCGGCTTTAGTGCTAAGGTGACCGGCGGGAGGTCTTTGATCTAGCTCAGTTAATCCTTTCTTTTCAACATCATCTCTTGTTTGAGGTTCAGTTTTGTTTTGAAACTTTTGCTTTCTAACACCCCAATTAATCAGAGTGATACCAATAATGGCTCCTCCTAATACTCCAACTGTAGCCATACCTGTAGCAAGTGCTTCTCCGTCTTCAAAGCCCATTTCCGCAAAGGTGTCTCCCAATCCAGCTGCTGTACCATGACCTCCTACAAAACCAATCTCAATTAATGCTCCTGCTAATGGATCAACTCCGAAGACAGGAGTTAAAAAGAAAATAACTAATAGTAGACCTACAATATATTGACCAAAAGAAAATATATACCCTAAAACTATTTGAGGTCCCGCCAAATTCCAAACCTTACTTAAAGTTGGCAGTTTCTTTCCAAGAAAAAGAGCGGCAAAAACTACATTGATCATTAGAGCAGGTAAATACCCCCAAGTTTCCAGGCTATGTTTAGGAAATAGACCTGCCTCAGACCAGTGAAATACGTCAGTTAGATTTACTATATTACCTAGAACTTCTGGGCCCAATAATAAAGCTACAAAACCTGCTATTACAGAACTAGGGAGAAATAAATCCTGTAATAAAGTGATTTTAACCCTAATAAATTTTCCAATTAATAATAGCATACCTAAGAGCAAAATGCTAAAACCAACGGAGTACTCAGTCATGAGCACCACCTCCTATGGCGAAGTTTATTTGATTCAACTGTCTCAATTTGTTTTAAAAGCCGGTATTAAAACCTTTAGTCAATTTCAGATGGACATGGAATTCACCATAATTCAACATAATCCGACATTATTTAATTCAACATTATTGGCTAATACCCTTTCAGTTGAGCGATGGCTAAAAATGTTCATAATGTTATTGCATTTTTTAAAAAAGCTTATTTAAACTAGAGCATGCGAATGTCAATGAAAATCTGACCCACCTGCTCATGAATTTTTGAGCCACCTATTCTAGCAATTACTGAGCCACGTGCTATTGAATAAGTGGGCCACTTATTATGTTTCTGACAATTGAACAGTAATCAACATTCAACTTTAATACATCCAAACAAAAAAGCGGTTCTCGAATTTCTCGAGAACCGCTTTCAAGGAATTTTGTGTTGGTGGCGAGAGACGGAATCGAACCGCCGACACGCGGATTTTCAGTCCGCTGCTCTACCGACTGAGCTATCTCGCCATGGTGACCCCTAGGGGATTCGAACCCCTGACTTCGGCGTGAAAGGCCGATGTCTTAACCACTTGACCAAGGGGCCACTAGATGGTGAGCCATCCAGGATTCGAACCTGGGACACCCGGATTAAAAGTCCGGTGCTCTGCCAACTGAGCTAATGGCTCACGCCTCTGACATTTACTAATGGTACACTACTCAGCTTAATCTGTCAACCCTTTATTTATTTTTTATTTTATTTCTTATCTTAGTTTGAGATCGCCGGGGACCATAAGAAACTATAGAGACTGGTACAGAGGTCAGATCTTCTATTCTTTTAATATAAGATTTAGCTGCATCGGGTAATTCATCCCAGTCCTGAATCTGAGATATATCTTCTTTCCAACCAGGTAGTTCTTCAAATACCGGTTCACATTCCGATAATATTTTTTGACTTGCTGGAAAATGTTCAATTGTTTCTCCTCTATATTTATATGCAACACAGATCTTTATTGTATCAAATTCTGATAAAACATCAAGCAATGTCAATGCAATATGGTTAAAACCGTTAATTCTTCTGGAGTAATTTAATATTACTGTGTCAAGCCAGCCAACTCTACGAGGTCTTCCAGTAGTAGTTCCGTACTCCTTGCCTTTTTCCCTAATTTGATCTCCAATTTCACCTGTCAGTTCACTGGGAAAAGGACCGTCACCAACTCTGGTAGAGTATGCTTTGACCACACCTACTACACTGTTGATAAGGTGGGGTGGTGCTCCAGCGCCAACGCAAGCTCCACCTGTTACAGGATTCGAAGCTGTCACGTAAGGATAAGTACCATGGTCTAAATCCAGTAGAGTTCCTTGTGCACCTTCAAAAAGGATCTCTTCACCCCTATTATATGCTTGCTCTAAAAATACTGATGCATCTTTAATAAATGGCTTTAGTTTCTCGGCATATTTCTTATACTCTTGAATTACAGATTCTGAGTCAAAACCGTCCGCTCCATATACATCCTTTAGTAGCTCATTTTTTTTCTCAACGGCCCAGCGCACTTTGTCCTCTAATTCTTCTTCATCAACTAGGTCGCCCATTCTCACTCCTACTCTTGAAGCTTTATCCATATAGCATGGGCCAATTCCTTTACCAGTAGTACCAATTTTCTTATCTCCTTTTTCCTGTTCCTCCATTTCATCGATGACTTTATGATATGGCATTATCACATGAGCCCGGTCACTAATAATCAATTCAAAGGAAGTAATACCATGATTTTTCAAGTATTCTAGTTCCTCAATCAGGCTTTTGGGGTCTATTACCATACCATTCCCTAGAACACAAGTTTTGTTACCATGGAAAATCCCAGAGGGAATCAAATGTAATTTATAAACTTTATCTCCAATACTAACAGTATGTCCTGCATTATTGCCACCTTGATAGCGAACGATGACACCTGAATCTTCGGCTAGATAGTCCGTAACCTTTCCTTTACCTTCGTCTCCCCATTGGCTTCCTACCACTATAACACTTGACATTAAATTACCCCACCTCTCATACCTTTTATTGGTATAATCTATTAATAACTCTATCAAATCAATTTTATACAATAAATCTCACTTTTAACGGGTTTTAGTTTACCAAAGGTGATAACTAGTGTCAATATATTTCCGAACATTTTATTATTTAAAATTTATTCGTTCGGGAACTAAGCTCTATACTATTGAGAGACTTCCTCCAAATAAACTCTATTATATAACCGTTAATTTCCATAAACAAAATAATACAAGGGAGTATTCCCTTGTATTATTCATTCTACCTGTTCATCATATCTATATTCAGTATTTAAGAACTTATTAAAGTCATTTTTGAAAAATAATTCAACAGTTCCTACAGGACCGTTTCTTTGTTTGGCAACTATTACCTCTGCTATATTTGGTTTTTCGCTTTCACTATTATAATAACCATCTCTGTAAATAAATAATACAACGTCAGCATTAGCTTCAATTCCACCTGATTCAAGCAAATCACTTAACATTGGACGCTTGTCCTGTCTTTGCTCAACCGCTCTAGATAACTGAGAAAGAGCTATGACAGGTACATTTAATTCTTTAGCTAGAGACTTCAATGATCTGGAAATTTGTGAAATTTCTTGCTGTCTGTTTTCTGGGTTCTGATGACCCTGCATTAATTGCAGATAGTCAATAAATATTGCCTCTAATCCATGCTCTGCCTTTAATCGTCTGGCCTTAGCCCTCATTTCCATTACAGAAATAGAAGCCGTATCATCAATGAATATAGGTGCCTCTGATATCGGTCCAATAGCTTTGGTTAGTTTAGGCCAGTCTTCACTTGTTAAATCACCTGTACGTAAACGATGGGCGTCGATATTAGCCTCGGCACATAGCATTCTTTGTACCAGTTGATCTTTACTCATCTCTAAACTAAAAATTGCCACTGGTCGGGACTCTCTAATAGATACATGTTGAGCCATATTCAAGGCCAAAGTTGTTTTACCCATGGAAGGCCTAGCCGCAAGAATGATTAAATCAGAAGGTTGAAACCCTGACAACCTTTGATCTAAATCAATAAAACCAGTAGGAAGTCCTGTAACATTCCCTTGATTATGATATAAATTTTCAATGTTATCAAAGGTTTCCATTAAAATTTCTTTCACTGGAACGAAATCCTGAGTAGTAGTCTTTTGACTAACTTCAAAAATAAGTTTTTCTGCTTCGTCAAGAATTTTATCAACTTCATCGGGATCTTCATAACTCATACTAACAATTTTTGTTGATGCTGAGATTAGTTGGCGGAGCAAAGATTTTTCTTCTACTATTTTTGCATAATAATGAACATGGGCTGCTGTGGGCACCGCATTAGCTAAGTCAGCCAAATATGATGCACCACCAACTTCTTCTAGCAGCCCCTCATTGCGTAACTGTTCTGAAAGAGTAACTAAATCTACTGGCTCATTGTTTTCTGCCAGGGAAACCACCGCTCTAAATATCTTTTCATGAGCCTCTTTGTAAAAATCACCTGGTCTGAGAAATTCCGTCACGGATGATATAGCTTCACCATCAAGTAACATCGCACCAAGAACTGATTGTTCAGCTTCTATATTTTGCGGTGGAATTCGATCTGTTATACCAGCCACTCCTATCCCTTCTTTCTAAAATTTGTTCCATACTGTATTGATTTATTTTACTTTTTTTCTGATACCTGAACATCTATATCTACAGTGACTTCGGGGTGTAGTTTAACATGTACTTTATGTGTCCCTAAGGACTTAATAGGTTCCATTTCAATTTTCTTTTTTTCTACAGTGTATCCTTTGCTTTTAAGTTCTTCAGCTACATCTTTATTGGTTACAGAACCAAATAGTTTTCCCTCATCTCCAGTTTTCTGGTAAATAACAACTTTTTCATTATCTAATTTTTGTTTTAACTCTTCAGCTTCTTCTTTTAATTTTTGCTGCCTTTCTTCCTCTTGTTTGCGTTGAAGTTCTAAGTCTTTCATATGTCCTTTGCTTGCTTCAACAGCTATACCTCTTGGAATTAAAAAATTTCTAGCATAGCCATCACTGACCTCTTTAACTTCTCCTGCTGTTCCTAATTTTTTAACATCTTGTTTTAAAATAACCTTCATCTTAATAACCTCCTTCTGTGTAATTACTGCTTTTCTAATTTAACCCTTAAATTCAAGAGTTGATCAATTATTCCTATCAGAACTAAGAGCATATTTAAGATAGGCATAACTAGCCCTATAATTAATATTACTATAATCAAGATATTTGAGAAACCTTTTTTTTCATTGAGAAACCAATAAGCAAAAGCTAAACCATGAATTAACAGGATGTAATTAGATATTAAAAATAAATTGGCTGCTAACATGCCCCAGTATCCATGCAGGTCAAGCTGAAAAAGAAGCATAAAGGCAGAAATTATATAAAACCAGGTAAAAAATGGAGGGAAGCGCCAATCCCTGAAATTTGGAAGTTTTGTTATTACATACCCTAATTTTTCCAAAATTTTACCATTTATTAGATTTTGTAAATAAGCTAGAATAATTGAAACAGCGACCAAACTTGCAGGGATAAAAATCACAACATTTTCCCTGATAATTTCTTTAACATCTTGTAACTCTTCAATTTGACTTTCAGGGGCACCCATCATTTCTAAAATCTCTATTTGACTTTTGAATGCTCCTTCAAAGGTAACTAACATTTCTTGAAACAGGTCAATATCTAAAACCAGCTGTATGAGTCCAAAAAAAGCCAGAAATATTGCTAAAATGGCTACTGTTGCCATAACCATGGCTGTTGAAGCTTTCCACCCTGCTTTAAAAGCGTAGCCTAGACCTCCTCCAATTAGTAAGGCAGTTATCCCCATACTAAGTGCAAATACAGGGTCTACTATTGTAAATAGTGCTGCCAAACCTACAATAGCAGCCATTAGAAAAATTTTAAAATTGGTACGTACCATAATCACTACGTAGGGAGTTGGTAGTATCACAAAAGACAAAATAAACAATGGAGTATAATAAGTTAGGATGGCAAGTACTAGAAATAAGGCAGTTAGGATAGCTCCTTCTGCTATATTTTTTGTATTGTCAGGACCAGTCATGCAGTCACCTCTTTTGATTATCTAGATATGACTTGAGGGCACTTAAATCACCATACCAACTCTCAGCTTCATGACCTTTTTCTATTTGATCATCAATTTTCTCAATTGAAGCTGCTTCCAGATCGTCAAAATCAATCCCCACTCTTTTGGCCAGTAAATACACTGTAATTAAAATACCTGTCAAGGCATCTAGTATTAACTTTTCAGATCCTTCTATGAGTGCCTTAAATAGCTTTCCTACTGATTCAACTAGTTCTCCCTTAAGCCATTCTAAAAAACGAATATTCTTCGCTATATTACCACTTTCATTTTTCCAGCTCATCCTTTAGCCTCCTACCTCTCCTTATTTCCACCCGCCTAAGTATAATTCGCCAAGATAAGTAGAATTCCTGTCTTTAAACACAAGACACTGTGATATTTAGTAGTTGATACTGTAAAAGTCTTCAATTGAAAGTATTAGATGTATCAAACCTAAATACAGCCAAACACAAAGAGGGAGCAAAATTGCCCCCTCATGATAGTTGTATTAGCTTGTATTGGCAGGTATTGTCCTAATGCTTAAAATGCTTAGTTTTCAACAGTGTACGGAAGTAAAGCTAACTGCCTTGCTTTTTTGATAGCAGTAGTTAACTGTCTTTGATGTTTAGCACAATTTCCGTTGATTCTGCGCGGTAAAATTTTTCCACGCTCAGTAATATATTTTTTAAGTCGGTCTAAATCTTTATAACTTACAGTTGTAGTCTTTTCTGCACAAAAACTACAGACTTTATTTCGCCTTCTTCTACGGGCCAAGTTTATCTCCCTCCTTTATGCCAGTTTTAAAACGGCACATCATCGTCTTCTACTTGATATTCTTCACCGCCAATTCCAAATTCATCGCCTTCTACTTGAGTATCACCGGAATCTTGCCCTCCATAGCTGTTTGAACCGCCGGAACTACCTTTGGGCCAGTCCAAAAATTGCACATTTTCACCCACAACTTCCGCAACTCTACGCTTTTGACCTTCCTGAGTTTCGTAATTTCTCATCTGTATTCGTCCACTTACAGCAACCATGCGACCTTTACCCAAATGATTGGCACATTGTTCAGCTACTTTTCTCCAGGTAACTATATTGATAAAATCTGCTTCTCGTTCTCCTTGTCTATTTGTAAATGGTCTTTGAACAGCTAACCCAAAGTTACAGACAGCCACACCATTACCCGGGGTATACCTCAATTCCGGGTCTCTCGTTAGCCTACCGATAAGAACTACCTGATTAAGCAAGGCAAGACCTCCTAAAATCAAATTCCGTAAGTTATTTAAACTGAGAATACTCTTTTATGCATCTTCATCGCGAGCAATTAAATATCTCAATATTGATTCGTCCATTTTTAAAGAGCGCTCTAACTCCGTAAGCACTTGATTCTCTCCTTGGAATTTCCTTAAAGCGTAAATTCCTTCCTGGTAATCATCGATTTCATAAGCTAAGCGTCGTTTGCCCCAAACATCGATTTCACCAGGTGCACCACCATAACGCTCAATTACTGATTTAAACTCGTTATGTTTTTCTTCAACCTGTTCTTCTTCCAAGTCCGGAGTTAAAACATACACAACTTCATAAGCTCTCATAACTTCACCTCCTCCCTCTGGATTAAAGCCCTATTAATAAAAATAGAGCAGGGAATACAACAATTGATGATACCATATTACAAATGGATTTTCAAGTTTAAACATTGAATCTAAAAGTTATCACATCGCCCTCTTGTATTATGTAGTCCTTACCTTCTAAACGCAATTTCCCTTCTTCTTTAGCACGGGGGAAGTTTCCGCAATTTACCAGTTCCTCCCAATTGATAACTTCAGCCTTTATAAAACCTTTTTCCATATCTGAATGTATTTGGCCAGCCCCTTTGACTGCTCTGGTACCTCGTTTAATAGCCCAGGCCCGGGCTTCATTTTCGTTAGCTGTGAAAAAAGTTATTAAGTCAAGTAACTGATATGCTTTTTTTATTAGTCGGTTTAATCCTGAATCAGTTAAATTGAACTCCTCTAAAAATTCATCTTTTTCAGTAGGATCCAACTCTAACAATTCTGACTCCAACTTAGCCGATATTGCCAAACATTCTCCTCCTTGTGTTTGCTCTATCTTTTGCTGATACTTTTCAAGAGCTTGTCTTTTTTCAAAATTAGAAAAAGCTGTTTCACTAACGTTTATCACATGTAATACGGGTTTTTGAGTTAGCAAATTAAGATAGTCAATGAACTTCCTCTCTTTGTCAGCCAATTTAAGATCTTTAATATTATGACCTTGTTCTAATTGTTTTTTAATATAATTGAGTACTTCAAATTCTTCATGATATATTTTTTTGTTAGTTTTTAACATTTTTTCAGTTTTTTCAAGTCTGCGATCAATTGTTTCTAAGTCCTTCAAAATAAGCTCTAAATTAATAACTTCTAAATCTTCATGAATATCAGGTTGTCCATAGATATGTCCTACATTTTCGTCTTCAAAGCCCCTTAATACGTGAATTAATGCATCCATTTCACGAATATGGGATAAAAATTGATTTCCCAAACCTTCTCCTTGATTGGCCCCTTTGACCAAGCCAGCTATATCGACAAATTCTATGGAACCTTCAGTCTTTTCGGGGGAACCTGCACAATACTTAACTTGTTCTAATCGTTCGTCAGGAATTGCTACTATTCCTTTGTTGGGATCCACTGTACAGAAAGCATAATTGGCAACAGCAGCCCCGGCATTTGTTAATGCGTTAAATAAAGTTGATTTTCCCACATTTGGTAAACCAATTATCCCGCATTTTAAAATAGACATTTCTGTTTAACCCCCTTTAAACCTTAAACCGTCAATGGTTAGACCTTTTAGATTTAATTCTTTTCCTTTAGTTCAGACAGTCCCTGATCAATTTCATCTTGTGACAATATTTTTTTAACCCGTTTTTCAAATTTTGCCCTGGGGATCATGACACTACGGCCACAATTTAGACATTTTATTCTAATATCGGCTCCTAAGCGAATTATCTTCCATAGATTTGCTCCACACGGATGTGGTTTCTTCATCCGTACCACTTGATTTAAATCATATTCCATTTTGGTCACCTCCCAGCTGTTTTCAATTCCAAAAATTTGTGATGGTTTCTAGTAATGTAAATCCAATGTAGGAGTTTTGAACTTCGCTAACTAAAGTATAAGGTCCTCCAAAGGGAATCAAGAGACAAAGCAAAAAAAGCCATACTCCCATTACCAAGCAGCCATGAACTATTCCTAAGGCAGCTCCCAACCACGAATTACCTTTGGGAGGTTTCCTACCTAGTTTCTTTGTTTTAAGTCTATTTCTAAATGATACTGCATCTAGTATAATACCAACTAACTTTTGACATACAAAGTATACAATCAAAAAACAAACTAAATTTGCTAAAAAAAATATTACAAAATCATCAACGGGAACTTCCCATACATATTCAATTTCTCCAGTACTAAGAGACTGGACAGGCACCATTTCCTGCTGTTCTTCATTTATAAAATACCAGCTTTTAATAGCATTCTCCCCTATACCTAGCTCTAGAAGAGAATCCAAGTTGATTTGTTCAGTTCCTAAGACCGTCTCGACTTCGTAGTCAACTTTCTGTGCAATTGTTTTTGCTGACGGCCTGGATATAAATGTCGCCAGAAGTATTGAAAAAAATAGGCCTACTACACTCGCTATACTAATACTCAGTGCACGGGCAAAACCGATAATACCATACCAGGCACATCCTAGCATAACCACCAAGTCTATGATATTCATTAACAGCCCCCCAAGATCAATTCATAACATTATATGAATTAATCTTGAGATATTATGAAAGTTTGATATAATTGCAAGCTGTTCTTATTGGTGTCCAGAAATCTCAAAGAGCTTTAATTCGTCTTCTATTAATCCAAAAAAGTAGCGGCAGTTATTAGTAAAAGTACCCTGTGATGCTCCTTTCCAAGGCGCCCTATGGATATATTCTTGACCTTTATTTAACTGGTATAAGGAATTTTCATCAGCTAGTAAAAAGCTATCCGTTATATCCGAGTAATTATAATCAAGTAATTCTCCTCTTAGTTGTATATCATTTTTGACATCTCCTTGGTGATTCATCATAACTATTTTTTTATACCGATCTTCAACCCCTTCACCGATAACCAATTCCTCAACCAAAAAATGTCGTTTAGAATCCCATGATCTAGATCCACGTATTTTATGGTCGCTCTCATATAGGCCTTTTAATTGATAATCCTCAAATATTAAAACTTCTGTTTCTTTTAATGCAAGCAGATAATCACCATGATTAAAAACACCTATGGGCGTTGAATTTAAACTATATTCTTCCCGCAACTCAATAGCATTATCTTGAAATTCAAGATGCTCAACTTCGTAAAAACTCAATTTATTTTCGGGAAGTTTATCTAAAGATATAGTCGTGTATGTTAGAATTTGACGGTGGTCTTTTGAGTAATGATTCAAGTGAAGTATAGCTTGCTCGTCAAACTCAAGTTCAATAAAATCCTCGGCTATCAGGTCATAAAATCTAAGTTTGTCACTATATTCAATTTCACCATGATCAGTATTTATATCAGTAGTTACAAAAGCAACCGAATCATCAGAAAAAAATAATAGTTCAT
This sequence comes from Natranaerobius thermophilus JW/NM-WN-LF, assembly GCF_000020005.1. Taxonomy (NCBI): domain Bacteria; kingdom Bacillati; phylum Bacillota; class Clostridia; order Natranaerobiales; family Natranaerobiaceae; genus Natranaerobius; species Natranaerobius thermophilus. The sequence goes on from NC_010718.1 coordinate 3,152,739, forward strand.
CATTCTTGCTAACTGATAATTCAGTTCGTTTTTCTCCCATCCCATTATAAATTGTCAATCGATCATTCTGTAATTTAGCAACACTTTCTGTTGCAGTAAATAACTCTCCTGAGCTAGTTGAAATTTGTGCAACTTCATCTAAATTTTGATCGTAAATTAACAATGTTTGTTCTTCGTTACTTTTTAACTTTACATACCAATGCTCTTCCGTTTCCAAAAATCCCAGGGCCTCTATTTCTCCTCGATTAATTCCTAGCTGAGTTAAGTTCAACGAACTAACTTCTGTGATTTCAGGCCCACCCCCAAAATATTGATATGGGTTAGCTAAATAAGGAAATCTTGCCGCTATTAAATATATCCCTGATATCAGGAAAGCCAGTAACAAAATTAAAAAATATTTTTTCTTAGAGTTTGCTTCTTTAGATTTAGCTAGCTTGTTAGAACTCCTATTAGTATCAGAGCTGTAACCATAATTATTCCAAGTATTCCGCCCATTGTGAAGCAACCTGTGACTCCCCCTTTTTTTAATGACTCTGGTACATCTTCATTAAAGTAGTGCTTAAACACCTCGTGATCACCATCAAGTCCACTATGTTTATGGGAAAGTTTTTGATACTTAATAAATTTCCCAATCTGTCGCCTTTTTTTATAAATTCTAGCTAAGTTATTATAAGGGATTCGATTTTGTTCGTTTATAGATAATGCATGTTTATAGTATTTTTCAGCAGTTATATCATCGCCTTTTTCCATGTAAACATTCCCAACATTACTATAGGGAGCAGAAAATTCTGGCCACAATTCTGCTGCTTTATTAAAACATTCTAATGCAGAATCCAATTCACCCTGTCGAGCTTTCACTACACCCAACTTATTATACGCTGGAGCAAAATCTGGTTTAGTTTCTATTATGTTTTCCAGTTCTTTCTCTGCATTGGAAAACTCTTTATCTTCAATATACTGCATTGTCTCCTGATATTTCTTTTTAATCTCCTCTATATCCATTGATATCCCCCCTCAAATATAAATTCTTCTCCAAATTTGATTTTCCTGTTTTTTATAAGTATAGCTTCTTGAAAAAAGGGAATAATAATACAGCAGAGTATTTACGAAAGGAGCTTGTACCATGCCTAACTCCCCTGATGATATGAATTCTAAAATATCTGGGAAGTCGTTACGAAAATCACACTTAATTAGTAAATCTTTGTTTAATATTTTGAAAAAAGACCAACCTCAACCCAAAGACATAACGGTTGTCTGTATCGGTACAGATAGGTCCACAGGTGATTCTCTTGGTCCATTGATCGGAAGCCGTCTAAATAAAATCACAACTAGTGATATTACAATTAAAGGAACTCTAGAATCTCCAGTTCATGCCACAAATATAACAGAAACTTTATTGGATTTAAATAAAGAGCTGAAAAGTCCTTATATTATAGCTGTAGATGCTTGTTTAGGTAAACCAGGTAATGTTGGCAAAGTGATTGTTAAGGAAGGACCAGTGAAGCCAGGTGCAGGCGTAAAAAAAGACCTTGAGCCTGTAGGTAATTGTCACGTTTCAGGAATCGTTAATGTTGGGGGCTTCATGGAGTACATGGTTCTTCAAAACACCAGATTATATGAAGTCACCAATTTATCAGTGATTATTAGCAGAGGAATCTCATGGGCAACAAATCATTATATAAAAAAGGTACAGACAGAGTCTGTACCTAAGGTTAAAAATTGATCATTAGTTAAACTATTGTTGCTGCTGTTTTGTTTGCTCCTTTTTTTGCTTCATCTCACAATTACCATCAAAGAGCGCCCCATCATCTATAAATAAGTTAGCAACTTTGACATCACCGAATAATTTCCCTGTAGACAATATCTCCAGGTTTTCAGAACATTCCATATTACCATGTACTTCACCGGCAATCGTCACGCTTTTACTTTTAATATTAGCATAAACTTTTCCCTGTTCTCCCACAATTAAATTATCCCCTGTGGCAATTTCCCCTTCTATTTTTCCATCTACTCTTACAATGCCTTTAGCAGAAATATTCCCTTTAAATTCTGTTCCATGCCCTATAATAGTATCCACTTTATCTTGTTGGGGAGACTGCTTTTTTTTGAACATATTATTCCTCCTTATGGACTAGCTATTCCGTCATGTATTCCCGGGGATTCTCAGGAGAATTGTTCACATGCACTTCATAATGTAAATGAGGAGCTGTGCTATTACCTGTATTTCCTACATATCCGATTATATCTCCACTCTCTACCTGTTCCCCTCGGCTGACATTAAAGTCAGATAAATGAGCGTAATAGGTTGTATACCCATATCCATGATCAATTATAATCAAATTCCCATATCCACCACGGTAGCTTCGATAAACGACTTGTCCGTTGGCCGGGGCACGAACAGGAGTACCGTGGCTCGCAGCTATATCAACACCTTCATGGAATTCTCTACGACCAGTCAGTGGATTTGACCTAGTTCCAAACCCTGATGTGATACGACCATTAACTGGTGGTTTAGAAGGAGTATGCATCCTTTCTTCTTCTTTTTCCACTGCAGCTTCCTTCAGTTCCTCCATGTCAATTTGTTTGTCAGGTAATTGACCCGCTAGTTTGCGTATTGTATAACCAGCTTGTTCGGCAGTACTTGATGCTTGAAAAGCTTTATCGTCTAAGTCCTGTCCCGAGCTAAGAATCTTTTTTTCTGATTGAGATTCATTTCCCCCCTCTTGGGCCAACAAAGAGTCCCCCTCAACTTCTTCCATGTCTAGTATTTCCCTTACTCTCTGTTCAGTCTTGGCAATTTGTTTCATCTCATCTTCAAAGGACTCAATTTTTTGTGCAAATTTATCAATTTTTTCTTGTTGTTTTCGATTTTCTTCTCTAAGTTCAACTGCTTCAGTAGCTTTATCCGTCATACTCATATAATTGCCCACCATATTGATGACTAGGACAACTGATAACACAAGTACAAAAGCTAGACCTTGGAATACATATATAGGTAGTTTGATAGAAAAACTAGATTTTTCAGAGTGCGGAATCAACATGATTGTAAAGGTGTTACTTCTGGGTTTGGTTTTTCTCATAGTTCACCACCCTTTTTCCCCGGCTATCAAAATTTTTTATTGTTAATCTGTAGTGTAATTAAGGACCATGTGGATGCAACGTTTGTGTCAAAAATAATTGCTAGTATTATACAAAATGTTTTACGCATTTATTTAAGGTTCTACATAAAACTGAATTTTCCTTCCACATTTTGAAATTTTCTACTTATCCTTGACCGGGGAAGTTTATATCTTGTCCCTACTTCAATTATATTCAAATACCCAGGTATTGATTAATAATAATTGCTTATTGTTTCACGTGAAACAATAAGCAATTATTATTTCTTACTTTGATAGTAGCTCTATCAGTTTTTCTAAGTCATCATTACTAATAAATTCTATTTCAATTTTTCCCTTCTTTTTTCCCTTGTTAATTTGTACTTTCGTACCTAGTCTTTGTGCTAACTTTTCTTCAATGTCATTTATAAAAGGATCTTTTGAAGAATCTCTTTTAGGTTTTTCCTTGTCTTTTTTAAGTAAGTCCTTAACTTTTTTTTCCGTCTCCCTAACACTAAAACCTTTTTGTGATATTTCTTCAGCTAGTTGTATTTGTTCATCCCCTTTTAATGATAGCAAAGCTCTTGCATGCCCTTCTGTTAAGACACCTTTTCTTACCATATTGCTTACTTTTGGCTCTAATTGCAAAATCCTGAGGATATTAGCTAAAGAAGATCTGCCGATTCCTAATTCCTTTGATAGTTGATTTTGAGTAAGTCCATGTTCATCGATCAATTTTTTAAGGGCTTCCCCTTTATCAATGGGATTTAGATCTTCCCTTTGAATGTTTTCTAACAAAGCTATTTGCATCATTTGTGTTTCGGAGAAATCTTTTATAATAGCAGGAATAGTTGCAAGGTCAGCTTGTTTTGCTGCACGATATCTCCTTTCTCCTGCTACAATGACATATTTATTTCCTTGAGGCACTACAATTATTGGTTGTATGACTCCATGGGCCTTAATTGAATTTGCTAATTCCTCTAAGGCTTCATCCGAAAATTCTTTTCTAGGCTGATGAGGGTTCGGTTCTAGTTGTTCAATTGGCAGTTCTTCTCTCTGTTCACTTTGTTCTTTTGTAGGTTCTTCCTTTAACTCAGGGATTAACGCGTCTAAACCTTTTCCTAACCGTTTTTTACTCAACAGCCAATACCTCCTCGGCAAGTTGTAAATATACTTCTGCTCCCTTAGATTTATTATCGTATGTAATAATAGGTTGTCCATAGCTAGGGGCTTCACTTAATCTCACATTCCTAGGAATGACAGTTTTATATACATCATCTTTAAAGTGGTTTTTTATTTCTTCACTCACTTGAGCACTTAAATTAGTACGTGAGTCATACATAGTGAGTAAAACTCCTTCAATTTCTAGGGCAGTATTCAAATGATTTTGAACGAGCTTAATTGTATTTAATAATTGGCTCAAACCTTCCAGGGCATAATACTCACATTGAATAGGAATTAAGGCGGAATCTGAAGCAGTAAGTGCGTTAACAGTCAATAATCCCAGAGAAGGAGGGCAGTCTATAATTATATAGTCTAAATCCATATGTATATCCCTAAGCAAATTTCTTAATTTAACTTCTCTGCTTATAGTAGGAACTAACTCAATTTCAGCACCAGCTAAGTCAATTGTGGCAGGAGCCACCATCAGTCCATCTATTTCTGTATTTACAACAATATTGTGTACAGGTGTCTCGTTTATTAATGAATCATACATACAACTTGTTAATTTGTTCTTATCTACCCCTACTCCACTAGTTGAATTACCTTGCGGATCGATATCTAACAGTAGAACTTTTTTTCCACTGTGAGCTAAACCCGCACTTAAATTGACAGCAGTTGTTGTTTTACCTACTCCGCCCTTTTGATTTGTAATAGCAATAATTCGTGGCATACTACTTCTCCTTTCGAGATATGCTATTAAATATAAAGTTCTTCATAAAACATTATACATAAAAAAACAAGAAAAAAACAGGCAATTTTAAAAGTTGCCTGTTATAAATTTAAATTATTTTTGTTTATTAGCATCTTTAGGTAAAACTATCTTTATTTCGATCCTATCATCATAATCATCTTCTGAAACATCAGGTTCCAGCCCCGAATCTTTGATTACATCCACCGCTTGTCTTATGGTGTTTAAAAATATACGTAGATCTCTAATTACTGGACGTTTAGTTCTCTTTTTTGACTTGGCTTGTCCATTATCATCCGTATCTTCTTCAATATCAAGCATAATATTGACTCTTTCTTCGGTTTGTTTAACATTTAAATTTTCCGATTCTATTTGGTTTAATAAATCGACCTGCATTTCTTCATTGGGAAGTTTTAATAGTGAACGCGCATGTCGCTCTGTTAAATTAGAGGTGCTCAACTTTTTCTTTACATTTTCTGAAAGCTTTAACAATCTTAATTTATTTGCAATTGTTGATTGACTTCTACCTAATCTTTGAGCAAGGACTTCCTGGGTCAAACCGAATTCGTTTATTAGCTTTTGATAGCCCTCGGCTTCTTCGATAAAGTTAAGATTCTCCCTTTGAATATTTTCAATCATAGCAAGGGCAGCCATAGCACTATCTCTTAATTCTCTCACGATAGCAGAAACTTTTTCTCTTTTTAATCTTTGTAATGCCATGTAACGACGTTCTCCAGCAACAATTTGATAACGCTCTCCTACTTTTCTAACTACAATTGGTTGTAGCAACCCATATGTTTTTATTGACTGCATTAATTCTTGTAATCTTTCTTCGTCAAACTCTCTCCGTGGTTGGTACGGATTGGGATCAATTTCTTCCATGGGAACTTCTTGGATGTTTTCCTCAAGTTCACTCTCTTCCTCACCACTCGAAATTCCCAATAACTTTGCCCAGGATTCTTTCATTACAATAAGTTCACCACCTTTCAACAGCTAGCAAATATTTTCCTTCTATTATTAAAGGAAAAATTCCTGCCAAAAAAGTATAAACAAAAGTTAACTTAGAGGTCTCTTTTGCGGTATTCCCACATTTCTAGGATATTTATCCGGGGTTAAACCAGTCTTTTCTATTTCTACTATTAAATAAGGATTACGATTTTTTGACAATTGATATTCAAAGGTGTTTTTTATCGAACCACCTAACAACTTTAAAGCAGCTTGAGCCTCTTTTTGTTCATTTTCAAACTGCTCAACAGTTTTCCAAACCAACAATCGCCCACCCCTGTTAAGAAAAGGTAGTGATATTTCTGAAACCACATTCAAAGAAGACACAGCCCTATTAACAACTAAAGAGTAACCATTCCTATGTAATTGATCATGAGCCAATTCCTCCGCCCTTACATGATATACTTCAATCTCAGGGATTTCAAGTTTCCTTATGAGTGCCTTTAAAAACCTAACTTTTTTAAAATTAGATTCCAAAAGACAGGTCTTTATTCCAGGTTTTGCCAGCTTTAGAGGTAATCCAGGAAAACCAGGTCCTGACCCTAAGTCTAACATAGTTTCATAATCGTCAATAATTGTATATTTCAAGGGAATTAAAGAATCAAGAAAATGTTCTAAATATATCCCTTGGTCACTGGTGGTACGTGTTAAATTAAATTTTTTATTCCAGTCCAGTAACTCTTCTTTATATACAATAAAACTTTCATCTATTTCCTTTGGAGCTGTTTCTCCCCACTGCTTAATCTTGTCAGATAAGTTAGATAAATTAGTCATCATTTTCACCTGTCTCTGTATTTGAATCATCATGACTGGCCTGATTCCTGTCCGCACGCTGTTTCAGTTGTTCAAGATAAACCATCAACACAGAAATATCTGAAGGGTCTATTCCAGAAATCCGATTTGCTTGCCCTACGGATCTGGGTCTGTACGTTTGCAATTTTTCCCTTGCTTCTATTGACAAACCTGAAATTTGACTATAATCAATATCATCAGGAATTAAACGAGCTTCCAACTTTTCAAACCTTTGCACCTGTTCCACTTGTTTATCGATATATCCCTCATACTTAATTTGTATTTCAATTTGTTCTGTAACTTCTAAAGGTAAATCAGGTCTTGTTTCATCGAAATACTCCAGTGCTTCATATGAAATTTCTGGCCTTTTTAAGATGTGAAATAAGGTTGTAGGTTTTTTTAACCCAGAGGTATTGTGTTCTTCCATAAAGTTTTGTACATTTTTATTAGGTGTTAACTTAATTGATTTAAGCCTCTCTTTTTCGCTTTCTATCTTCTCTAGTTTCTCTTTGAATTTTTGATAATTGCCTTCTTTAATAAGCCCTACTTGATAACCAAGTTCGGTTAGCCTTAAATCTGCATTATCTTGTCTCAGTATCAAACGATATTCGGCGCGGGAAGTTAACATCCTATATGGCTCTTGAGTCCCTTTTGTAACAAGATCATCAATTAATACTCCTATATAACCTTGACTACGTTTGATAATAACAGGCTCTTTACCTTGAATTTTTTGAGCTGCATTTATTCCTGCTAAAATTCCTTGACCAGCAGCTTCCTCATACCCACTAGTACCGTTGATTTGACCAGCAAAAAACAATCCAGATATTTGTTTGTGTTCTAGAGTTAATTCTAACTGGGTTGGGTCAATACAATCATATTCTATAGCATATCCAGGTCTCATTATTTCAACTTCTTCTAAACCAGGTATAGTTCTGAGCATCCTTTCCTGAACATCTAATGGTAAGCTTGTTGACATTCCCTGAACATAGTATTCCTGAGTATTTAATCCTTCAGGTTCTAAAAATAGTTGATGTCGTGATTTGTCAGGAAATCTAACAATTTTATCTTCAATAGAGGGGCAATATCTTGGACCGGTACCTTCTATTCTTCCAGAATAAAGAGGAGATCTACTTAAACTATCATTAATTATTTTATGGGTTTCATAATTAGTGAAAGTTAAATAACATGGCAATTGTTTCAGTCTTTCAGAACTATGATAAAAAGAAAATCTCCAGGGATAATCATCCCCATGCTGAATCTCCATTTCATCGAAATTCAAACTTTTTCTATACACTCTAGCAGGAGTCCCTGTTTTAAATCTCATTAAAGAAATTCCGTGCTGTTTAAAGTCCTCTGATAAACCATAGGCAGCTTGCTGGCCATTAGGACCTCCAGAGTAGTCTACATCCCCTACTATAATTCTTCCCTTTAAATAAGTTCCTGAGGTAATCACGAGTTGTTCACAATAATAATAAGTGCCATCTTTAGTAACGACACCTTTAATTTGATTGTCTTCTATCATTAACTGATTAACTGTTTCTTGTTTGAGAAGGAGATTTTCTTCATTTTCTAAAATGTATTTCATTCGTTCTTGATATTTAATTTTATCAGCTTGAGCCCTCAAAGCCTGAACAGCTGGACCTTTGCGGGTATTTAACATCCTAAATTGAATAGCAGTATCATCTATATTTTTGCCCATTTCTCCCCCTAAAGCATCAACTTCTCTGACAATGTGACTTTTTGCCGGACCTCCAATAGCAGGATTACATGGCATTAGAGCTATTTGGTCTAAATTTAAAGTCAATAACAAAGTTTTAGCCCCAATTCTAGCACCAGCTAAAGCGGCTTCACAGCCAGCATGTCCTGCGCCCACTACAATTAAATCATAATTGCCACCATAATAGGCCATATTAACAACCTCACTTTCCAATACAAAAATCATTAAAAATTCGATCTACAAGTTCTTCTGAAGCAGTTTCACCTGTGATTTCACCTAAGTAATCATAAGCCTCTTTTATATCTATAGCAATTAAATCCTCACTCATTTCAGCCTTGATATTTTCTTCTGCTGAACTTAGAGCTTCCTTAACTTTGTCAAGAGAATGAAAATGGCGAGCTTTTGTAATTACTAATTCCTCCGTCTGCATAACTTGCCCACCAAAAACCAATTCAGAAATATGTTCTTCCAATTTATCCAGACCCTCTTCTTTAAGCGCAGAAATCCGCACTTTTGGTATTTGGGAGACTAATTTATCAATTTCATCTATATCAAGTTTTTCATGGAGATCAGTTTTATTTAATACAAGTAAAGAAGTTTTATCCTGAGCCATTGTCAAGATTTGTTTATCCTCCTGGCTTAATTCCTGAGAAGAATCTATTACAACCAGAATAATATCGGCTTGCTCCATAGAATCTCTAGTACGTTTAACTCCAATTTGTTCTACTTTGTCTTCAGATTCCCTAATTCCGGCAGTATCTATTATGCGCAAAGGGATTCCCTTTAAATTTATCACTTCTTCTAAAACATCCCTGGTAGTTCCAGGAATTTCTGTGACTATAGCACGTTCTTCTCCCAAGAGTAGATTTAATAAAGAAGATTTGCCTACATTCGGTCTCCCAACAATAACAGTTTTGATTCCTTCTCTAATTATTTTGCCTTTATCGTAACTTGCAATCAAATTGTTTATGTCAACCTTGGCATTGTCAATTCTATGTTTTAATTCATGATAATCCTCTACATCAATATCTTCATCGGGGAAATCAATTCTCGCTTCTAAGTTTGCCATTACAGATACTAAATCATCTCTTAATCTATCTATTTTCTGTTTAAGATTTCCTTGTAGTTGATTTATAGCAACATTTTTTAAGTTATTTGTCTTAGAGGTAATTAAGTCCATAACCCCTTCCGCCTGCGTTAAATCCAAACGACCATTTAAAAAAGCTCGTTTTGTGAACTCACCAGGTTCAGCTGGTCTAATACCGTAACTAAACAATAATTGTAAGATCTCTTTAACTGGTACCATTCCACCATGACAATGTATTTCAACTACGTCTTCACAAGTGTAAGTATAGGGCTTGTTCATAAATACAACTAAAACTTCATCTAAAATTCTATTGGTTTCTGGCGATACGATCTGACCATGATACATCTTCTTATTATTAAAGTTTCCATCAGTTCGTGAACTTCTAAATATCTGTTTCACTTTATTTTGACTATCTGGACCACTTACTCTAATGACTGCTATGCCACCTTCTCCAGGAGGAGTAGATAATGCTGCGATGGTATCCTCAGTCAATCTATATCACCTCTATTATTATTTATAGTCTATTGGCAATAACCAAGTTATAAGAAAACCGCCCCTAAAGGCGGTTTTTGTTTAAGTGAATCTGCACTACTTTTCTTGCAATTTAATCACTACTTTTCGATTAGGTTCTGTACCCTCACTAAAAGTAGTGATTCCATCATGATCTTGCAAACTGGTGTGAATAATCTTTCTCTCATATCGGTTCATTGGCTCTAACATAACTTTTTTACCTGTCCTCTTTACTTTTGAAGCCAGGTTTTCAGCCAATTTCTGTAGGGTTTTTTTGCGTTTATCTCGATAATTTTCCGCATCCAAAATTATATAATGGTTAGAACCCTGCATCTTTTGATTTAAATATAAATTAGTCAAAAACTGTAATGAGTCTAATGTTTGACCCCTTTTTCCTATTATAACTCCTAAATTTTTACCTTTTATTTCAAGATGAATTTCTTGATTTGCTTGAGCTTTTAACTCTACAGTTGCCGGTATCCTCATTCTATCCAAAATTCCTTCTAAATACTCACTGGCAAGTTCTACTGGATCAAATTTTTTTGTAACTTTAACTAATGCCGGTCTAGCACCAATAAAACCTAATAATCCACTTGAGGGTTCTTCAATTACCTCAATATCAGCTAGGTTCCGTTCTATACCCAGCTCAGATAGACCCTTTTCTACAGCCTCTTCTACCGTTTTACCAGTAACTTCAACCTGGCTCATTACTGATTAGCTCCCCCTTCTTTTTGGGTCTCGGGTTTATTCTTCTTCATAACCAAATGTGCAATCAAGGAAAAGATATTACCCACTACGAAGTATAGAGGAAGCCCTGCTGGTAACGTAGAGCTGATAAAAATTATCATAAAGGGCATGATCATCATCATTGATGAATTAGATTGGCTTGTCATAGTTAGCTTTTGCTGCAAAAATGTTGTACCACCTGCAAGTATTGGCAAGATAAAGAAAGGATCTGATTGACTTAAGTCAATACCTAGGAATACAGGGTCTACATCACCTAAAAATTGTTGGTAATCACGAAGTAATCTAAACATAGCAATTAATACGGGCATCTGTACAATCAAAGGCAGGCAACCAGCTGCTGGGTTAACTTTGTGTTTTTTCCATAACTCCATTGTTTTCTTATTAAGTGTTTCTTTATCGTCCTTGTATTTTTCCTGTAATTTTTTCAATTCAGGTTGTAATTCTTGCATTTTGTTAGTAGATTGCATTTGTTTAGCCATTAATGGAAAAGTTAAAGCTCTAACTCCAATTGTCAATATTACAATAGCAAGTCCATAACTGCCGGTTAGTTCATAAAAAAAGCTGAGAATACTGCCCAGGACTGAAATAATTGGATCTAACATAAACTTCCTCCTTCTTTTTATCGAATCAAAACAACATCTTTTTCCGTTATTTTTTCTAGATTTCTTAAACTAGAAATTGTTCCCTGATACTATCCTAGATATTCATAACTTGATCTATTACTGTCACAAGAGTTTATTCGACAGGATCATAACCACCTTCGTGAAATGGATGACATTTTATGATTCTTTTAAAAGCCATGGTACCACCCTTGAAAATTCCATATTTATCAATAACCTGGATGGCATATTCGGAACATGTGGGTATGAAACGACAGGACTTAGGTAGAACAGGAGATATTATCCTTTGATAAGCTCTGATAAAGATGAAGATAATTTTTTTAATCATAAAGTATTCAACCTTATATTAAGATATTTTTCACTTTTTATCATATCACATTTTTTTGTAATAATTTAGACTTTTTTGTTAATCTTATAAATTCCCTCTGACATTTATGATAATCTAATTCGTCAGCTCTAAATCTGGCCAATAAAATCAGATCATATCCCTGCATCATGTTGGGGTTATTTAAACGATAAACTTCTCGCAGTAACCGTTTAACCCTGTTTCTAGTTACACTATTTCCTACTTTTTTACCTACAGAAAAACCAACACGATTAATATTAAGAGAATTTTCCAAAACAAATAACACTATATACTTGGTTGCATAGGATTGGCCGTATCTAAATACACGTCTAAATTGATAATTTTTTTTAAGAGTTACTATTTGGGACATAACCAAAACTCCTTCGTAATAACAAATGATAGCTATTTCATCTTTCTAACCATCTATTGTTTCTAACATTATTGTCAGTTAATTATTAGCTATAAACTATTTAATCAGTCATTTATTACGATACATAAATGTTATTCACAAGGCGAATTTTGTCAAAAAAATTCAAAAAGGTAGAAAAGGCCACATAGTGCGGCCTTTAAGCAGAAAGTGTTTTTCTACCTTTTCTTCTTCTGTTACGAAGGATATTTCGTCCCGCCTTAGTTTTCATGCGTTTACGAAAACCATGTTCTTTTTTTCTTTGTCTTTTCTTTGGTTGATAGGTTCGTTTCATTAAGAAACACCTCCTTGGATGTCTACAAAGGGAAGGCAGAATACTAAAATAATTATAGCTTATATAAAAAAGGTGGTCAAGCAATATAGTAATATGAATTGTGGATATTTACCCGATGAAGTGTGGAAAGGTTTTGGGATAATTATTGCAGTTTTCCACACCATCTGATATTATTTAAATGATTATAAGGAGTTATCCCCAGAAATTATCCACAATCTGTGGAAAACTTGTGGATTACTTGTTGATTTTCTTGTTAATATTATGTGAAAAAAACTCTGTTATTTTCT